>NZ_JBVJGQ010000004.1:0-749514 GCF_055587245.1 Micromonospora sp. NPDC047756 | reverse complement strand
CCCCAAACGGTACGCGGCCGCCCCGGCGGGGCCCCCCCCCGGGGCCGGCGCGGGGGGTGGTGGCGCGGCGCGGCGGGGCGTCCCCCCGGTTGACGGCGGGGGGGGGGCCCCCCCCCGCGCCCCACCCCTCCGTCGGTCGTCGGCAGCGCGCTCGCCTCCGCCCGGGGGGAAGGGCGAGCAGTTTCGCCTCGCGGCGTGGCCGCGCGCGGCGACGGACTCGTCGTACCGTCGGCGCGCGCAGCCACCGCCCGGTCAGAGCCGGGCCAGCGCCCGGCGTAGCGGGTCGAGACCCAGGGCGCCCAGGTCCAACGCCTGCCGGTGGAACTCCCGCAGGTCGAAATCGGCGCCCTTGCGGGCCTTGGCGTCCTCGCGGGCCTGGAGCCAGATCCGCTCACCCACCTTGTACGACGGAGCCTGCCCCGGCCAACCCAGGTAGCGGTTCAGCTCGAAGCGCAGGTTCTCGTCCGGAACCCGGCAGTGCGCCCGCATGAACTCCCAGCCCAGCTCGGGCGTCCACCGTTCGCCCGGGTGGAACCCGAACGGATTGTCCTTCGGGATCTCCAGCTCCAGGTGCATGCCGATGTCAACGATGACCCGTGCCGCGCGCATCGCCTGGCCGTCGAGCATGCCCAGCTTGTCGCCCGGATCCTCCAGGTAGCCCAGCTCGTCCATCAGCCGCTCCGAGTAGAGCGCCCAGCCCTCACCGTGCCCGGAGACCCAGCAGAGCAGCCGCTGCCAACGATTGAGCAGGTCGGCCCGGACGGCGGTCTGCGCCACCTGGAGATGGTGACCCGGCACGCCCTCGTGGTAGACCGTTGTCACCTCTCGCCAGGTGGAGAAGTCGCTGATGCCCTGCGGCACCGCCCACCACATCCGACCCGGGCGGGAGAAGTCCTCACTCGGGCCGGTGTAGTAGATGGCGCCGTCGCTGGTCGGGGCGAGGCAGCACTCGATGCGGCGGACCTGCTCGGGGATGTCGAAGTGGGTGCCGTGCAGCTCGGTGATCGCCTTGTCGGCCAGCGCCTGCATCCAGTCCCGGAATGCCTCCTTGCCCTGGATGGTGCGGGCCGGGTCGGCGTCCAACCTGGTCACTGCCTCGTCGACGGTGGCACCGGAGCCGGCGATGCGCCCCGCCACGACCCGCATCTCCTCCTCCAGGCGGGCCAGTTCGGCGAAGCCCCAGGCGTACGTCTCGTCCAGGTCGACCTTCGCGCCGAGGAAGTACTGCGAGGCGAGCTCGTAGCGCTCCCGGCCGGCGGCCTGCTTGTCCCGCCCGTGCGGGGCCAGCTCGGTACGCAGGAACTGGCCGAACTCGGCGGTAGCCGCGGTCGCCGCCGCCGCGCCCCGACGCAGTTCCGAGCCGAGCGTGCCCTCCGCCCCGAGCCGCTCGACCAGCCCGTGGAAGAAGTTGTCACCGGTCGGGTCGACCCAGATGTCACACTGCTTGGCCACCTCCACCAACTGCACCTTCGAGCTGACCTCGCCGGCGGCGAGCGCCTCCCGCAGCGTGGTCTTGTAGCCCTCCAGCGCGGCACCGAAGCCGTTGAGCCGGGCGGCGATGTTGGCCTGGTCGTCGCTGGTCGTGGTGGGCATCAGGTCGAACACCATGCGGATCTCGTGCAGCCCGCTGGTGATCACGCTGACCTCGCTGGTCACCTCACCGGCGTCGTACCGGGCGAGGTCCAGCCCGAGTCGCTCCTGCATGGCCTCCTTGGCGGTCCGTTCCGATTCGGTCTCCGGCTCGGTCACCTCCAGCTCGGCCAGGGTCCGGCGGGTGAGGTCCGCGCGCGCCCCGTAGCCGTCGGGCGAGAGGTCGTCGAGCTGGTCGTCATGGCCGGCGATGCCGACGAAGGTCGCGCCGGTGGGGCTCAACGGCGCCCACTCGGCCACGTAGCGGTTGGCGAGTTCATCAATTCGTCCCACGCTGCGACCCTACGTGACCACCCCACCCCCGTGTCGCGGACGTTTGCCGTGTTGGAGCTGCGGATTCAGGCACGGCGTGATCGCCGAAAGGCGCGCGACTTTGTCGGACGTTTGCGGCAGAGTGTCAGGGGTGACCACCGATACCACTCCTGACAAAGCTCCGGTCCGCGCCTGGCTGCCCGGCTTTGTCGCCCTCGCCGCGATCTGGGGTTCCAGCTTTCTCTTCATCAAGGTCGGGGTGGCCGAGCTGCACCCGATCCACCTCACCCTCTACCGGGTCGTCGCCGGCGCGTTGACTCTGCTGGTTGTCCTCGCCGTGCTGCGCGACCGGCTGCCCCACGAGCCCCGGGTCTGGGCGCACCTGACCGTCGTCGCAGCCTTCGGCGTGGCCGTGCCGTTCACCCTCTTCGGCTACGGCGAGCAACGGGTCGAGTCGATGCTGGCCGGCATCTGGAACGCGACCACGCCGTTGATCGTGCTGCCGCTGGCGGTGCTGGTCTTCCGCACCGAGCGGCTCACCGTGCGCCGCGCGGTCGGGCTCGGGTTGGGCTTCGTCGGGGTGCTGGTGGTGCTCGGCGTCTGGGAGGGTATCGGCGGGGCGCACTTCACCGGGCAGCTCATGTGCTTCGGTGCGGCGGCCTGTTACGGCGTGGCCATCCCGTACCAGAAGCGGTTCGTCGCCGACAGCGCGTACTCAGGCTTGTCGCTCTCCACCGCGCAACTGCTGCTCGCGGCCGCGCAGCTGGCCATCGTCGCTCCCTTCGTCGCCGGCCTGCCGCCGCTGCCCACCGAGCTGTCGGCGGGGGTGGTGGCAAGTGTGCTGATCCTCGGCGCGCTCGGCACCGGGCTCGCGTTCGTGATCAACATGCGCAACATCCGGGTGGCCGGCGCGAGCACCGCGTCCACCGTCACGTACCTGGTCCCGATCTTCGCGGTGCTGATCGGTGCGCTGGCGCTCGACGAACGACTCAACTGGCACCAGCCGGTCGGCGCGCTGATCGTGCTGCTCGGGGTCGCGGTCTCGCAGGGAATGTTCAGTCGTCGCCGGAGCACCCCGGTCGTCGGCGTCGGCGCTCCCGCCACACCCGCCGCCGAACCCGCCCGCAGCTGACTGACCACAGTGTCGACCAGCGCGGGGATCAGGTCCGGCTGTGCGTCCAGGCCACCAGTTGCTCCGCCGACCAGGTATTGATCACGCGGTCGGCGGGGACGCCGCAGAGAGCGGCGCGCTCACAGCCGAACCGTTGCCAGTCGAGTTGGCCGGGCGCGTGCGCGTCGGTGTTGATGGCGAACCGGCAGCCGGCCTCCAGGGCCCGACGAATCAGGCGCTTCGGCGGGTCCTGCCGCTCGGGCCGAGAGTTGATCTCGACGGCGGTGTCGTGCTCGACGCAGGCGGCGAAGACGGCGTCCGCGTCGAAGTCGCTCTCCGCCCTGGTCCGCGCGCGGTGCCCCCGATCGCCCGGACCGGTCACCCCGGCCGGGCGGGACGACACCATCCGGCCGGTGACGTGCCCGAGGATGTCCAGGTGCGGGTTGGCGACCGCCTTGAGCATGCGCCGGGTCATCTTCGACCGCTCGTCCTTCAGGCCGCTGTGCACCGAGCCGACCACCACGTCGAGCCGCGCCAACAGGTCGTCGTCCTGGTCCAGGGAACCGTCGGCGAGGATGTCCACCTCGATCCCGGTGAGGATCCGGAACCCCTCGGGCAGCGCCGCGTTCACCTGCGCCACATGGTCGAGCTGCCGGCGCAGCCGCTGCGCGGTCAGCCCCCGGGCCACCGTCAGCCGGGGCGAGTGGTCGGTCAGCACCAGGTACTCGTGGCCCAACTCCACCGCGGCCAAGGCCATCTCCTCGGTGGGTGAGCCGCCGTCGGACCAGTCCGAGTGGGTGTGACAGTCGCCGCGCAGGGCGGCGCGGAGCGCCGTGGCCTCGGCGTCCAGATCGCTGCCCTCGGTCGCCACCAGACGGCGGAGATAGACCGGTTCCTCACCGGCGAGGGACTCCGCCACGCAACGGGCCGTGACGTCACCGACCCCGGCCAGGTCGGTGAGCGTGCCGTTGCCGGCCCGTTCGGTCAGCTCAGCCGCAGGCAGGCCGGCCAGCGCCTTCGCCGCCGACCGGAACGCGCGTACCCGGTAGGTGGCCTCGTTCGCCCGTTCCAGCAGGAAGGCGATCCGGCGCAGGTCGGCGATGGGATCTCTCGCGTGAGCCATGTCAGGGCGCCTTCGGGCAACCGTGCTGGCGTTGCCACGCGGTGACCTCGGTGACCGGCTCCCGGTTGCCGCCGCGCCGCCAGGAGTCCAGATAACGCGCCGGCCAGATCACCCCGCGCCGGATCCACCAGCCGTCCTTGCCCGTGCACGCCGGCGAGATGCCGAAGTGCACATGGCACACGTTGTTCGCGTTGCCCGTGCGGCCCACCTTGCCGAGCTGCTGCCCGGCACGGACCCGCACCCCGGCGTCGACCCCGTCGGTCACGACGCTCAGGTGCGAGCCGTAGTAGCGCACCCCGTCGTCCCCGAGCAGGGCGACGGACAGGCCGCCGTTGTCCGGGCCCTGCGGCCCACGCTTGCGGTACCGGTCCACTCGGCTCACCTCCAGCACCGTCCCGTCGGTCACCGCCACGAACGGCTCACCGCAGTCGGCGAAGAGGTCCGTCGCCGGGTACGCCCCGTGCGTCGGGTGGTAGTCGACGTCGTCGGCGCGTACCGGAAAGACATGCTTCAGCCCGGTGCGGGGTGCCGCCGCCGACGGCCTGGCCGACGACGGCGCCGGGGAACTCGGATCGGTCGCCGCCGGTATGGGCGGCGGCTGCGACGCCGGCTGGTCGGCGGTCGCCCAGACCGAAGGTGGCGTCGGCGCTGCGCCGTCGGGCACCCCCGGCCGGGTGGTCGCGCAGCCGGCGGCCAGCACCGGGGCGAGCAACAGCAGGATCGGGTACGCCGGACGAGCGCGGCGGCTGATCGTCGGCGAGGACATCCGGTCATCCTGGCAGAGCCGGTACCGTGGGCACGAGCGGCACGCGTGAGGGAGGGCAGCGACGGTGACCATTGCCCGACCCGAACCTGGCCCCGATTTCGGCGCCGCCCGCCCGGTTCCGCGTGCCCCGTCGGGTCTCTTCCCCTCCGGGCCACCACCACGGCCCACCTACCGCGAACCGCACCCGGTCACCGGCGGTGGTGTCGCCGCCGGAGGCGGCGTGGCGGCCGGTTGGCTGCTGCTGTTCGGCCTGCTCGGCACCGACGTGGCCAGCTACGCCTGGTGGACGGTGTTCGCCGGGCTGCTGGCCTGGGCCACCGCCCTGGTGCTGATCCGTTTCGGCGACCGAGGGGTGGCCACCGGGGTCGCCATCGTGACGGCGGGTGGTTGGAGCATCGCCGCCGCGGTGGTGGCGGTCCGCTGGGCCACCAGTGGTGACTGGCCGCTGTGGTGACCGGCGCGGACGGGCATCGAAACGGCGCCCGATGACTGCACCGAGTGCCCGGTTGGATGCGTAGCGAACGCCGTCTTGACGTGGCCGCCGAGACTCGGCACGCTCGCAACTATGGCCTGGACCACTCCCCGGCAGGATCCCGATCGCAATCGCCGTCGACTGCAGTTGCTGGCCGAGTTGGCGGGCGCCCGGGCGGTCCGCCAGCGCAGCCGACCGCAGCGGCAGCGCACCGAGCGTCTGCGCCAGCTCATCGCCACCCGCCGTCGAGTCGTCGGCTGATTCGACTTTGTCAGGAATGACCCGCCCTTCGGGGCGTTGACGGGTCGCCCGCCGACCCGACCGGCTAACGTGCACGCGTAACGAGTCGACGCTGTGTCGAGGCTATTTGGGGGGACCGTGTCGTACTTCGCTGCGGCCGTGGTGCGCGACGACAGTGGCTGGACCGCCGCCGAGGTCAGCCTGCGTGGCGCCGCCGACATCGACGAGGTTGCCGACCGGCTGCGTGACGTCGACCAGGAGGCCGACGTGTCGCTGCTCTTCGTCGAGGCCGACGACGCGTACCTGGTGATCCTGCGCCTGGACGAGGGCGAGGACCTGCGGGTCTTCGGTTCGGACTCCGCGTACGCGGAGGAGTCGCAGCTCGGGTCGCTGCTGGTCGGTGACCTGAAGACCTCGGTCACGGGGCTCGACGGTGACGACGAGCCACGCCCGGTGAGCACCGGCGACGAGGAGAGCGAGCAGCCCGTCGTCGACCCGGAGGCCGATCCGGTCGGCGACGCCGACCTGCTGGCCAACCTGGGCATCTCCGCGCAGAAGCTGCTGACCCTCTGCACCCACGAGGGAATGATGCCGGCGGACGTCACCGCCGAGATCTGCCAGGTGCTCGGCTGCGCCGACGAGGTCGAGGAGCTGCGTGAGGTCTGAGCCGGCCGACGCCACCGATCCATCGCTGGAGTCGATCCGACCGGGCCAGCCGACCCCCGGCGCGGTGCGCCGCGCCGGGCCCGGCGCGCACGAGGGCCTGGCCGACCTGGGTGAGGTCGGCCGACGACAGCGGCACGAGCTGTGGATGCGCCGAGCCCTGGAGGTGGCCGTCGCCGGTCCACCCGTCGACGACACGGTCAGCACCGACGTCGACGACGTGCCGGTGGGGGCGGTGCTCTACGGGCCGGACGGCACCGAGTTGGCCACCGGACGCAACGAACGCGAGCTGACCGGCGACCCCACTGCCCACGCCGAGGTGCTGGCCCTGCGCCGGGCCGCCGAGCGCACCGGTCGGTGGCGGCTGGACGGTTGCACCCTGGTGGTCACCCTCGAACCGTGCACCATGTGCGCCGGGGCGCTGGTGCTGGCCCGGGTCTCCACTGTCGTGTTCGGTGCCTGGGAGCCCAAGACCGGCGCGGCCGGATCACTCTGGGACGTGCTGCGGGACCGCCGGCTCAACCACCGCCCCGAGGTCTACGGCGGGGTGCTGGAGGCCGAGACCGCCACCGTCCTGCGCGCGTTCTTCCGCTGAGGCCGGGTCGCCGGTCAGGCCGGCGGCAGGGTGACCGTGACGACCAGACCGCCGTCCGGTCGGGGCTGCGCCTCGGCGGTGCCGCCGTGCGCCCGGGCCACCGCGCGGACGATGGACAGCCCCAACCCGAAGCCCCGCGCGCCGACGACCCGCTCCCGCGACAGCCGACGGAAGGGCTGGAACATCGTCTCGACGTCGTAGCCGGGGACGACCGGGCCGGTGTTGGTCACGGTGAGGGTGGGTCGGCCGGAGACCAACCCGGTGCGCACCTCCACCCACCCGTCGGCAGGCAGATTGTGGCGCAACGCGTTCTCCACCAGGTTGAACGTGAGCCGCTCCAACAGCACCGGGTCGCCGCTGGTGGGCGCCGGGGCCAGGGCCCGCCGGACCGGCACGCCGGGTATCTGCTTCCCGGCCTGGTCGGTCGTGTGCGCGCAGACCTCGGCCAGGTCGACCGGCGTACGCTCGGTCAGCTCGTTCTCCGAGTCGGCCAGGGTCAGCAGACCGTCGATCAGCCGCTCGTGTCGTTCGTTGACCGCCAGCAGCGACTCGCCCAGTCGACGGGTTTCCGCCGAGGCGTCCGGGCGGGTGATGGCCAGCTCCACCAGGGCGCGGTTGAGCGCCAGCGGCGTGCGCAGCTCGTGCGAGGCGTTCGCCACGAACCGGCGCTGCCCGTCGAAGGAGCGGTCCAGCCGTTCCAGCATCTCGTCGAAGGTGTCGGCGAGTTCGCGTACCTCGTCGGGAGGTCCGGTGAGCGCGATCCGCTCGTGCAGGCCACGGCCGGCGGTGTCCGCGCCGGCGATCCGGCGGGCCGTGCCGGTGATCTGGAGCAGGGGTTGCAGGGCCCGACCGGCGAGCAGCCAGCCGAACGCGATCGCCACCGTCGACACCACGATCAACGCGATGCCGCCCTGGGTGAGCAGCGACTCCAACGCGTTGCGCTTCGCCTCGTCCTGGACCTGCTGGAGCAGGGAGCGCACAGTGTCGATGTTCTGCCCGCTGGGCGTCGTGGGGCTGGTCTTCGGCAGGTCGCTCAGTTTCACCCCGAACGGCTGCGGCATGCGCTGATCCACGAGCACGTACGTGACGGCCAGCAGGACCACGCCGGCCAGCAGGAAGAGCCCGCCGTAGATGAGGGTGAGCCGGGCGCGGATCGTGAGGCGTTTCATCGGATCTGGTACCCCGCCCCCGGGATCGTCTCGATCACCGGCGGGTCGCCCAGCTTGCGGCGCAACTTCATCACGGTCACCCGAACGACGTTGGTGAACGGATCGATGTGCTCGTCCCAGGCGCGTTCCAGCAGGTCCTCGGCGGAGACCACCGCACCGTCGGCGCGCAGCAACTCGGCGAGCACCGCGAACTCCTTGCGGGACAGCGCCACGTGCCGGTCGTCCCGGCGTACCTCGTGCCGGGCCGCGTCGAGCTGGATGCCGGCGCGGCGCAGCGTCGGCGGTGCCGCCGGGCGGGCTCGCCGGGTCAGCGCGTGCACCCTCGCCGACAACTCCACCAGCGCGAATGGCTTGGTCAGGTAGTCGTCGGCGCCGAGCGCCAACCCCGCCACCCGCTCCCGGACCGCCGCCGCCGCGGTCAGCATCAGGACCCGGGTCTCCCCGCCCGCGGCCACGATCGCCCGGCACACGTCGTCGCCGTGCACCACCGGCAGGTCCCGGTCCAGGACCACCACGGCGTACTCGTTGACGCCGAGCCGTTCCAACGCGGCGTCCCCGTCGTACGCCACGTCGACGGCGAACGACTCCCGACGCAGCCACTCGGCGATGGCGTCCGCCAGCACGGTCTCGTCCTCGACCACCAGCACTCTCACCCCTCCATGGTGCTCGGGGTGCGGTAACGGCGGCATAACCGCCGACGGTAACGCCGGGGATACGCGCGCTGCCGTGCACTGGGTGCCGACGTCCGACGAGTCGCGTCGGACCCTCAGCGGAGGTGGACACCATGCGGCGACTGTTGCTCGCGACACCTGTCCTGCTCGCCCTGGCGCTGGCCGGGTGTGGCGCGGGAGACGACGACGGCGGCGGGGTGGCGACCGCCGGCGGGGCGTCGACAAGCGCCACGGCGAGCGGTGTGCCGGTCAGCGATGCGGACCGGCAGCTCGCCTTCGCCCGGTGCATGCGGGAGAACGGGGTGGACATGTCCGACCCGGAGCCGGGCGGCCGTCCCAACTTCAAGTTCGGCGCGGACGTGGACCAGCAGAAGGCCCAGGCGGCCCTGGAGAAGTGCCAGGACAAACTGCCGAACGGTGGGCAGGGACCGCAGCTCAACCCCGAGCAGGCCGAGCAGATGCGGACGTTGGCCAGGTGCATGCGGGAGAACGGGGTGCCGGACTTTCCGGACCCGGACGCCGACGGGCGGGTCCGCATCGGGACGCAGGGCAATGCGATCAACATCGGCGACCCGGCCATGAAGGCCGCGATGGAGAAGTGCCGGCAGCACGCGCCGCAGTTCGGGGGTGGCCGGTGACCGTCGCCATCCGACGCTCACGGTTGCGCGCTGCCGTCACCGGCGGCGTCGTCCTGCTGGTCGCCACCGTCGGCGTGGTCGCCGCGGTGGGCTTCGGCGGCGGCACCGACGGGGGCCGGGCCCAGGCGGGCAGCGTGCCACCCGCCACCGCCGCCGTCACCCGGCAGACCCTCGCCGACTCGGAGACCGCCGACGGTGAGCTGGGGTACGGCGCGACGCGTACCGCCACGGCGAAGCTCAACGGCACCGTCACCGCGCTGGCGGCCACCGGGTCGACGGTACGGCGGGGCAAGGCGCTCTACCTGGTCGACAACGAGGAGGTGGTGCTGCTCTACGGCGGGTTGCCCGCGTACCGGACCCTCGCCCCGGGGGTGGAGGGGCCCGACGTCGCGCAGTTCGAACGGAACCTCGGCGCGCTGGGCTACACCGGCTTCACCATCGACGACGAGTACACCGGCGCCACCGCCGACGCGGTCCGGGACTGGCAGGAGGACCTGGGCCTGACCGAAACCGGTCGGGTCGAGTCGGGGCGGGTCGTGTACGCCGACCGGGAGGTCCGGGTGGAGAGCCACCAGGTCGACGTCGGCGATCTCATCCAGCCCGGCAAGGCGGTGCTGACGTACACCGGCACCGGTCGGGTCGTCACCGTCGAGTTGGACGTGGACGACCAGCGGTTGGCCAAGCGCGACGCGAAGGTCACCGTGCGGTTGCCGGACGGCGCGACGGTGCCGGGCACGGTCAGCACTGTCGAGACGGTCGTCCAGGCCGGCGCGGCCGGCGCCAACGGGCAGGCCGGCGAGGCCGAGACGACGATCGAGGTGACGGTCGCGGTGACCGACCCGAAGGCACTCACCGGCTTCGACCAGGCCAGCACGGACGTCACGTTCACCGTCTCGGAGCGCCGCGACGTGCTCACCGTGCCGGTGGCGGCTCTGTTGGCGCTGGCCGAGGGCGGCTACGGCGTTCAGGTCGTCGATGGCGACGCGAGCCGGGTCCTCGCGGTGACCACCGGATTGTTCGCCGACGGGCGGGTGGAGGTCTCCGGGACGAGCCTCACCGAGGGCACGACGGTGGTGGTGCCGAGGTGAGCAGCGAGGTGATCGTGCTCGACCGGGTCAGTAAGCGGTACGCCGGTGGCGTCGTCGCGTTGGACGAGGTGTCGCTGCGGGTCGGTCCCGGCGAATTGGTCGCGATCGTCGGTCCATCCGGATCGGGCAAGTCGACCATGTTGCACCTGATCGGCACCCTGGACCGGCCATCGTCGGGCAGCGTGCTCATCGACGGGTACGACGCGGCGAAGCTGACCGACCGGGAGCTGTCCGCGCTGCGGGCCACCCGGATCGGCTTCGTCTTCCAGCAGTTCCACCTCGCCCCCGGCGTTCCGGTCGTCGACAACGTGGCCGACGGGTTGCTCTACTCCGGCGTACCGCTGCGGCGGCGGCGCGAACGGGCGGAGGCCGCGTTGGTCCGGGTCGGCCTGGGCCACCGGTTGGGGCACCGGCCGCACGAGCTGTCCGGTGGGGAGCGGCAGCGGGTGGCAGTGGCCCGCGCGGTGGTCGGCGAGCCGGCGGTGCTGCTGGCCGACGAGCCGACCGGCAACCTGGACTCGCACTCCGGTGCCGGGGTGTTGGAGTTGCTGCACGACCTGCACCGGGCCGGCACCACGGTCGTGGTGATCACTCATGACCGGGAGATCGCGGGAAGTCTGCCCCGGCAGGTGCGGATGCGCGACGGCGCGGTGCGGCACGACTCGGCCCTCGTGTCGGGCAGGGTCGACTGATGGCGACGCTGACCCCGGCCCGACTGCGGCCGATGGACGTCGTGCGCGTCGGTGGGGTGGGGCTGCGGACCCGCCCGCTGCGGGCGTTCCTCTCCGCCTTGGGCATCGCGATCGGCATCGCGGCGATGATCGCGGTGGTCGGCATCTCCTCGTCGTCCCGGGCCGAGTTGGACCGGGCGCTCGACGCGCTCGGCACCAACATGCTCACCGTCGAGCCGGGCACCACCCTGTTCGGTGCGGACGCGCAACTGCCCGAGGAGTCGATCGCGATGATCGGGCGGATCGGCCCGGTGACCGAGGTGTCCGCCACCGGGCAGGTGCCCGACGCCAAGGTGTACCGCTCGGACCGGATTTCGGCGGCGGAGACCGGTGGCATCGCCACCCGGGCGGCCCGACTGGACCTGCTCGGCACCGTGGGAGCCGAGGTGACCACCGGCACCTGGCTCAACGAGGCGACGGCCCGCTACCCGGCGGTCGTGCTCGGCGTCACCGCCGCGCAGCGGCTCGGGATCACCTCGGCGGACCCGCAGGTGCAGGTGTGGTTGGGTGGGCGACCGTTCACCGTGGTCGGCACCCTCGCCGCCGCACCGCTCGCCCCGGAGTTGGACACGTCGGCGTTGGTCGGCTGGGCGGCGGCGGCCGAGTACCTGGGCTTCGACGGTCACCCGACCACCGTCTACACCCGGGCGCAGGAGTCGCAGGTCGACGCGGTCCGGTCGGTGCTCGGCGCGACCACCAACCCGGAGGCGCCGAACGAGGTCGAGGTGTCCCGGCCCTCGGACGCGCTGGCCGCCGCCGAGGCGACCGACGACGCGTTCACCGGCCTGTTGCTGGGCCTGGGCGCTGTCGCCCTGCTGGTCGGCGGGGTCGGTGTGGCGAACACGATGGTGATCTCGGTGCTCGAACGCCGAGCCGAGATCGGCCTGCGCCGGTCACTCGGTGCCACCCGTGGTCAGGTACGGGCCCAGTTCCTCACCGAGTCGCTGCTGCTCTCCGCGCTCGGCGGGATCGGTGGGGTGGTGCTGGGCATTGTGGTCACCTCGGGCTACGCGCTGTCGCAGGGCTGGCCGACAGTGGTGCCGGCCTGGGCGATGCTCGGCGGGGTGGGCGCGACGGTGGTCATCGGCGGATTCGCCGGCCTCTACCCGGCGGTGCGCGCCGCCCGCCTCGCGCCGACCGAGGCGCTGGCCGCCGTCTGACGTGCTGGCCGCCGTCTGATGTGCTGGCCGTCTGCCGTGCTGGCCGCCGTCTGACGTGCTGGCACCCGTCTGACTATCCGCGGCCCGGCGGTCTGATGCGAAAGAGCGTGATGACTGTGAGGCATCACTATGACTCACAGTCATCACGCTCTTCGCGGCATTGCCGTCCGAACGGGTCAGGCGATGATCGTGTCGAGGGCGATCTCGACCATCTGGCTGAAGGTCTGCTCGCGCTCCTCCGAGGTGGTCTTCTCACCGGTCTTGATGTGGTCGCTGACGGTCAGCACGGTCAGCGCGCGGGCCTTGAACCGGGCGGCGATCGTGTAGAGCGCCGCCGACTCCATTTCCACCGCCAGCACGCCGTAGTCGGCGAGGGTGTCGTACAGGTCCGGCCGGTCGGTGTAGAAGGCGTCCGCCGCCAGGATCGGCCCCACGTGCATGGTGATGCCGCGCCGCTCGGCCACCTCGACCGACGTACGCAGCAGCCCGAAATCGGCCACCGGGGCGTAGTCGATAAGCCCGTCGAAGCGCATCCGGTTCATGTTCGAGTCGGTGGACGATCCGATCGCGGCCACCACGTCCCGCAGTTGCAGGTCGGTGCTGAGGGCGCCGCAGGAGCCGACGCGGATCAGCGTCTTCACGCCGTACTCGTTGATCAGCTCGTGGGCGTAGATGGAGGCCGACGGCATGCCCATGCCGGAGCCCTGGACGGAAACCTCGACGCCGTTCCAGCGGCCGGTGAAGCCCAGCATGCCCCGAACCGTCGAGTAGCAGGTGGCGCCCTCGAGGTAGGTCTCCGCGATCCACTTGGCCCGCAGGGGGTCACCCGGCATCAGGACCCGCTCGGCGATCTCGCCCGGCTTCGCGCCGATGTGCGTACTCATGGCAAAGATCCTGCCAGGCCGGCCCGGGCGATACCGGTTCGGCGTCGGAACCGGCGGTCCTGTACCCTCGTCGGCGGTGGCGTGTCCGAGCGGCCTAAGGAGCACGCCTCGAAAGCGTGTGAGGGTTAACGCCCTCCGAGGGTTCAAATCCCTCCGCCACCGCTCTGTAGTGCCGAAACGCCCGGTCGATCCGCGAGGATCGGCCGGGCGTCTTCGTTAGTGGCTGAGCCCGCGCTGTCCGCACAGGTGCGCTATGGCCCGTCCGGTACGTGATACTGCCAACCTGGTCGCCACCGCCCAGAGCCACGCCAATCGTCGGATAGGGCTTCCGCCCAAGACTTTCCGTTCAGCAGGACCTCCAACGCAAGCTGTGTGCCCTGATGGCCGACAATCGCAACGTTGGAGCCAGGAACACCCCCCCTGCGGAGACCCTCGACGAAGCTTGCGACGCGTTCCTGAACATCTAGCAGGGACTCCCCGCCGGGAAAGGGTTCCTCGACATGCCTGTGAATACAAGAAAAGATTTCGCTGGCTGCCGCTCCCGTCATCGCACCGTAGTCACACTCGCGCAATCGGGAGTCGGTCTGGATCGGATACGCGGGCTCGAATATGATTCGTGCTGACATGATTGATCGCGCGAGGTCCGAGGCGAACACGCCGTCGAAGGTGATCGGCGCAATCTGATCGCGAAGCTGGGAACATTCCCCCCGACCTCGCCGGGACAGCTCTCCTGGCATCCAGCCGGTGGCGATATTGGCCTCGTTGTCCAACGTCGTGCCGTGCGCGAAGAACGTTACGATGAAACTCAACGCGACTCCTCTGGAAGGCCCAGTTCAACTACCAGATCGAATTGACTAGCCCACGAGATTGGATCACCCACAACTGGTCTTCGTCCGCAGCCCACTCAACGTCCTGCGCTGTGCCAAAGATCTTCTCGATCTCGGAAACGAATGCTTCCACGGATCTCAGCAGTTCCACGGGAGCTACTTCATCTCCAGACACCAACTCGCGAGGTCGCGCGGTATTTCGGAATATGACATATCTGTTGCTGTCGGCGGTGTCTAATGCGCCACCACCTAAACCTCGGTCGAACTCGATTATCATGGCCGTCACACCTCTGTAGATTGCCGAGGAATGAGCGACGCCACTCCATCGCGCTTGGACCATGTTCTGAACTACGATCGCCATGCCAGAGGCGGAGGAGTTGACTTTAGCAAGGCGACGGTATAGTGCGGCGCGAGGGGCGCCATAGGACCGAACGACATCGGTGATCGCAGTCGCCAGTTTCTGGTGCTCCCGATTGATCCCGAGGACCGACTCGTACATGCCGGCGCAGCTCGTGCGCTCGCCATCCTCGCCGACTGCCGAGCTCCTAACGACGAGAGGGTTGGACTGATCACGAATCGGTAGGTATTCCATTAGGCGGGAGACAGTCTCATTCCGCAAGGCCTTCGGATTGCTGGCGATATCTGCGGCGGCGCTGGCCGACAGTGCTACACCCTGCGGCACGGGAAAACCCAGCTGAATCAACCTCCCCAACTTCACGGCCTTTCCGCCGTATGCTGAAGGATCATCGGCCTCCGAAAGTTGGACAATGGGCAGGGCTGTACCTGGCCCAACGGCGGCGTCCACACCACCGGTCATGTGAGAACTCTGACGACACCACGATTGCCGTCAACCTCGATAAACATGCCGGTTCGGAGGGTTTGCGAGGCATTTCTGACTCCGACGACCGACGTGATGGCCAACTCTCTGCAAATGGTTGCGGCATGTGAGGTGACGCCACCACGGGATGTGACAACCGCCTGTGCTGAAACCATCAAATCAAGCATGTCCAGGTCCGTGGCTTCGCTAACCAGCACATAGTCGTCGGACAGAAGCGCCGCAGACCTGTCAAACATCGAGCGGTCGAGCACGATACAGCGACCCCGGCGAACACCGGGGTACACCGGTTCGCCACTCAGGTCGCCGGCCAGTACAGGCCCGGCATCGTTTGAAAAACCCAGCCAGTCCTCGGTGAGGCTGGGCGAGGTGCTGATGCAGACGCCGTCAGCGGACCACAGAGCCAGACATGCGGTGGACCGGCTCCCAATATCTGGCTGGGACCGTCCGCGGCTCGTCACGTATTCGACCAGCTCCTCGGGCATCATTCGGCGCAGATCCCATTCCCTTGTGGCGGTCACCTCGGCAACTAGGCGAAGGAAATCATCCAGGATGGGGAACAGGCGGAGCTGGGCGATGCGCCGCCTCAGCTTGAGGTGCCCGACCGCTCTATAGAACCGAAACAGAGAAACTAGGTCCTCGTCCATGTCCAGCGCTCTGCTGAGCTTGTACGGAGCAACTTTGCCTTCAGGCAGTTGAGAACTCGTGCGGCTGCGGGCAACGTCGACATCCCGCACGAACCTGGCAAGGAAATCGTCGAAGGCGGGTGGACTACGGCGCACGTATCCGTGGTAAGAGAGGAATCTCTTGTTGTCAAATTCGAGCTTCAGGCGCGAGAGGATGTCAGGCGAAAGCAGTTGATGAGCAAGGCCGGGGTTCTCGGACATGGTCTCAAGCGCTGTCGGTGGCAGGTCGGACGTGGACACCTGCCATACGAGGTGAACGTAGCCGGCGCTGGACAGCACGTTGGTACGAGCCGGTTTTCCCGGGTCGCCGAGCGTGAGAGTGACAAAAGCCCGTGATACCTCGTCGGACGTGATCTCCTGCCCAAGTCGATCAGCCAGAATCGATTTAAGATGATCCGTGAACCAAGGGCGACCCCGGTCGAGCACCTCAGGTATCCGAGCTACAGAATACAGCTTTCGTAATTTCCGATCGTGCGCCTCATAGAAGTCCATGGCAGTCGGAAGCTTGGTGAATCCTCGACGATGGCTCAAGGACGTCTTGTGCGCATATCGCTCGAACTTGGTGATCTTGTTCGCAAGGCTGGTGACTATTTCAGAGGCAACGTCGCCGTCGCGCAATTGGTCAATGAGTGCGAAGGCGGATCTTTTTGCCTCATGGTCTTCGACAAAATAGATCTCCTTGGTGCCTTGGTAGACGGAGATGACGCGACTGTATCGCGTGGCATGGTCGCCGAAGCTTCCAGTGGCTGCTCTGAGGAAGTATGACGAGTAGTGGAGGTCCTCGTCCAGGTTGACCGAGCCTACCAGCCAGTCGGAAGACGGGAGGGGAATGTTCAACGGGCACCACCTCAGAGAGTTCTCAGTCTACTTCGGCTGTGCTATCGGCTTCTCGTCGTTGGCGCACCCAGTAGCGAATACCCAGGCCGCTCTGTGGATCAGTGGCAAACCGTGGGATTACGTGTAGATGAGCGTGCTGAACTGTCTGCCCAGCGACTACTCCGACGTTCCAGCCTACGGTGTATCCGTCGGGTTTGAATTCGCTTTCCAGGTACGCCTTGGCGTCGAGCAGCAACTTGTGAATATCCGCTACTTCGTCTGTCGTCAGGTCAAATACCGTTCTGGCATGCCGCTTCGGAACGATGAGGCCGGACCCAAGGATTGGCTCGTTTGTCAGGCGTCGACTATAGATCGCGAGCTCGGTCTCTATGTGAAATGCTCCACGTCGGAGATCTTCCAACTGGAAAGAGTCCCTAAGCTCACCCATCTTCTGCAACTCCTACGTTCGGATCAGTAGAGGGAGCGTTGCGGACGCCCCCTCGCTTTGGATATTCCTGGAAATTCGTCCCGTGGGGACCGAACGACCCCAAGCGTTTCCTGCTTTCTTTTGTAACCCGTATCTCGCCATAGGTCTTCCGCTGGTGCGGGTTGTTGAAGTAAGTTCCTGTGATTTGGTTCTCCTCAGTATTGACGACTAGATCCATTACCCCATTGTGGGTGTGCAACGTACGGTATTGTGTGGTGATCGGTTGATTCAAGTAGAGGCTGTAGAGCCTCATCGGGCCACCGGTGCCGTTCCGCACGAATCCAGCCACCAGGCTGTGCGTGACGGCGTTTTGGTCATAGTACCAAACATCGATTGAAGTGAGAGTCTGCCAGATTTCAAGCACCATGTAGTGGTCGAACTGGTGGTTCGTGTAGGTCGATCTAAGGTGACCAGTCCAACGCCCGGAGACGTCTGGAGTGTCGATTCCGAATAGCTTCCTGACGAATCTTGGTCGCCAGAGCCACTTGTTGAACGCCACCACGACCAGAAAAGCGGGTCCGATTGCAAAGCTTGCGGATGCGATGACCTTCGAGGGTGCAATCGACAGGTGCACGCCGCGCGTAAGCTGATAGTGTGCTGCCGCTGCAACCGCATATACTAGGAAATAGACCGTAAACAAGCTGCGCTGCGGAATCAATTCTCCATCCTTCCGCGGCTCAATCATCACGGCGGGCCGCCGCATAGCTGAAGGCTACGGGGCGTCGGGTCCACGAGTCTGACAAGAATCCGACAGTTTATGCCTGTGACTTCTGGTATTGGGTCCGAACGATCCCGGGCGCAGATTCGGCGAACTCCTGCTCATCCCTCCGCCACCGCTCTGTAGTGCCGAAACGCCCGGTCGATCCGCGAGGATCGGCCGGGCGTTTTCGCGTCGGAGCTGCTGCTCGCCGCCGTCGACGAACAGCTCGCCGCCGGTCATGAAGCTGCTCTGGTTGAGGCGAGGAAGAGCGCGGCGTTGGCGATCTCGTCCGGGTGTGCCATGCGCTGCATGGGCACGGTCGAGGTGATGGTCTTCAGCAGCCCGGGGGCCTCGGCGGGGCTGGGTGCGAGGCCGGCGAGCCCGGGGGTCTCGGTCGAGCCGGGCACCAGGGTGTTGACCCGGATCTTCCGGCCGCGTCCAGCCCAGCGCCTCGGCCATGGGGATCAACAAGCCCAGCCTGTACGCCGCCTACGGCGGCAAGGAGGAGCTGTTCCGCAAGGCCGTGGCCCGCTACGCCGAAAGGGACATGGGGTACGCGCGGGACGCCTTCGCCCAACCGACCGCGTACGAGGTGGTCGCCACCCTGCTGCGCGAGAACGCGATCGCCGTGACCCGGACCGATCGACCGGCCGGTTGCCTGTCGATCCAGGGAGGCACCAGTTGCTCCACGGCGAACGCGCCGATCGCCGAATTCCTCGCCGCCAGCCGCCTGGGCGGTGAGGGCGCCCTCGCCGACCGGCTCGCCCGCGCCGTCGCCGACGGTGACCTACCCGCGCAGGCCGACCCGGTCGCGCTC
This sequence comes from Micromonospora sp. NPDC047756, assembly GCF_055587245.1. Lineage (NCBI taxonomy): Bacteria > Bacillati > Actinomycetota > Actinomycetes > Micromonosporales > Micromonosporaceae > Micromonospora > Micromonospora sp. NPDC047756. The sequence continues at coordinate 731,133 of NZ_JBVJGQ010000004.1, read as the reverse complement.
GCCCGCTTCGTCATGATCGTCACCGAGGGGCAGGCGGTGCATGCCTCCGCCGGGGTCAGCCGGGAGGCCCTGCGGCAGGCCGCTGAGATCGCGCTCGCCGGTTTCGCCGCCGCGTCCGGGGCGCGCCCGCCGGAGCAGGCCACCGACCCGGTCTGAGCGACGACTGATCCGTCGAGACACGACGATCCGTTATGGACTGATGTGCCGCGATGGGTCGACCCGGCTCAGCACGGGCCCGTTCCCTCGTTGAAGAGGCGGCGGGCCCAGTCCGCGTACCCGGCGATGGTTTTTCGGACCGTGCGGCCGTCGTGCAGGAACAGGTACGCGCGGTCGCCGCTGCGGGCCAGTAACCCGTCGAGCCGGTGCGTCCCCTGTGGAGCACGTAGTCGGCTGACCTCCGGGTAGCGGTCCCAGACCTCGTTGACGGGCGAGCCCGCCGATATGCCCTCCGGTGTCCGCATCGGGTCGCCGACCCAGAGCAGCACGAGTTTGTCCTCCACGAAGACCGGGCTGACCGTGTCGTGGCCAGCAAGCATTGGCCCGCAGGCGTCCAGGCTGGTACGCAGGATGCCGCGTCGGGTCAGCTCGTCCTCGGTGGTGCCGAACTCGATATTGCTGAGGCCGTTCAGGTCGATGATCTCCACGTTGCCGGCGGGCCGGCCGTTCGGAATCGACCTGGTAGGCGGTACGCCGCTGCCCGCGATCGAGGCAGCCGTCAACAGCGTGGCGATAAACGCAAATTGTCGCAATTTCATGGAATCCCCCAGTCCCCAACGGAACGGGAGCGTTCAGGTTGCTGCCGAACGCCGGATTACTGGTTTTCCCACTGTTCGACCAGCTCGTCCCAGTAGTCGGCGCTGAGTCGACGCCGCCCGTGCGCCAGCCAACCCTCGGTGCTCCGCTCCAGGTGCAACCCCAGTTCGGCGAACGGGTCGATCCAGGTGCCGGGCTCCACGCCGAGCTGACCCAGCGCGCCGTTGATCGGCCACTGTTCACGCGACGTGTCCAACTCGTCGTCGAAGTGCGGCCCCCAGGACAGCGCCCCGCCCAACCACACCGCCGCCGACTGGTAGCCGACCCCGCCACCGAACTCCGCCTCCACATAGGCCACCGGCCCCGACTGTGACCAGCGGCTCAGCACCTCGACCAGCGCCGTCGACAACACCAGGCCGAACGGACGCGCGGCGCTCCGGTCGTCAGTGGCGAAATCCGGCAACGACCCGGTCAGCTCGATCACCAACTGCGGGGTGACCGGCAGCAACGCGAAGTCCTGACGCAGCCCGCCGAGGACCGCGTGATCCAGCTCGGCGGTCTGCTCGCGGAGCAGTTCGACGTCCGCGACCACCGCGCTGAGCTGGTAAGCCATGGAACCTCCGGTCGTCCACAGCCTGTGGATAGAACATGTGTACGACGGGCCTCCCGTCGTCGGTGCCTGGGACGGTACCGGCCGGAGGGTGGACGTGCCGGGCTCTGCTCTATCAGTGGGCATCGGCGAGCAGGGCGACCGTTGTACGGTCCTGGCCATGGTCAGTCAACTGAGCATTCCCGGTGCGCCGTTCCCGCTCGTGCCCTCGTCCGCCGAGCTGTGGAAGGTCGACGAGGCGGCCGGCACCGTGGCGGTCAAGGCGCAACCGCTCACGGACATCTTCATCGACCCCAGCACCGGCGCCGCTGACGCGGCCGAGACCACCACGGTCAGCGCCGAGTCGACGCTCAACGCCGCGACGCTGCTCGGGGACCTGCCGGCGGGGGACTTCCAGTTCAGCGCCCGGGTCAGCGTGGACTTCGCCGCCACCTTCGATGCCGGTGTGCTCCTGCTGTGGCTCGACGAGCGGCGCTGGGCCAAGCTGTGCTTCGAGTTCTCCCCGGCGGGCGAGCCGATGATCGTGTCGGTCATCTGCCGAGGCGTCGCCGACGACGCGAACGCCTTCGTCGTACCCGACCGGTCGGTGTGGCTGCGGGTCTCCCGGGTTGACGGGGTCTACGCGTACCACGCCTCGGTCGACGGCGAGACCTGGCAGCTGATCCGCGTCTTCCTCCTCGACCCCGACGCGTCCCGCGATCGGATCGGCTTCGCGGGCCAGTCCCCGACCGGTGAGGGGTGCAGCGTGACCTTCGACGAGATCACGTTCCGGGCGCAGCGTCTGGGGGATCTCCGCGACGGCTCCTGACCTGTTCGCCGCGGTGGGGCGTGTGACCAGGCGCAGATCAGGTGCGTCGGGTGAGCTGGCTGACGAACGCGCGCCAGGCCGTGGGCGCGAAGGCGAGCGCCGGGCCGGTCGGGTCCTTTGAATCCCGTACGCCGATGACGCCGGGCAGGTTGTCGGCGACCTCGACGCAGGCGCCGCCGTTGCCGCTGCTGCGGCTGCTCTTGCGCCACCGGGCGCCGTTCAGCTCCATGACTCCGCCACTTCCTGGATGAGTTGGACCGACTGCCAGTGGGACAACGCCTCGCCGCGCACGTTCTCCCACGCCGCCATCATGGCAGCGATGTCCTCGGGGTCGCTAGCGACTTGTCCCTGAAGTTGGTTGTCGAGGTAGCCGGCGATCCGGTGGTCGTGGCTGTGCGCGATCACGAAAGGTCCGTTGAGGCCGGCATAGGCACCGACCGTGCTGGGTACCACGTGCACCCGGATGTGCGGCTCGACGCAGGCCGCCGCCACGGCCAGCAGCTGCTCGCGCATCGTCGACCGGCCGCCCACCGGACGGCGGATGACCGCCTCGTCCACCACCGCCGTGAACTGCGGCGGGTCGTCCCGCTTGAGGATGCCCTGCCGGCCGAGCCGGACGGTGAGATGCCGCTCGATCTCGCCCCGGGGGATCAGGCCCGCGCCGCCCAGCATCGCGCGGGCGTACGCCTCGGTCTGGAGCAACCCCGGCAGAACTGTCGACTCGAACCAGCGAAGCGACACCGCCTCGCGCTCGATCTCCTGCCACGGACGAAACCAAATGGGATCACGACGTCTTGAAGTGTCCGGCCAGATGTCCGACACGTCCTTGTGCAACGCCTCCGCTGCCGCCAGCCGGTGGCGTGGATGCGGGATGCGGTCCTCGGTCAACCAGCGCCCCACTGTCTTCGGGTCGACGCCGACGGTCTCGGCGAGGGATTCGGTGGTGTGCCCGGTGTCGCTGAGCGCCACCCTTAGCGCATCGTTCACGGCCCCTCCATCGGATGTCCTAAATATCCGGGCACCATATCGCTACGCGGTGTACCTGTCTGGTAACTCACCCAAAGGTGGTCGATAGAAGACGGCGTGGCCGGTGGAGGTGCAGGAGCCCGGCGGTCTGCGTCAGTCCGGAGGCCGCTCCGACGGGGAGGCGGAGCGGCCTCCGTCCACCGCGAAGGAGATCCGCCCATGCCCCGCCGCCGCCACCGGAACCACCTGCCGACCCGACCGACCTGGCGCTGCGCCGCATGCGGCATCGCCTGGCCCTGCTCAGCGGCGAAGCTGCGGCTGCTGGGCGAGTACCGGCACGACCGGCTCGCGTTGACCGTCTACCTGGCGACGCTTCAAGCAGAGGCCGGCGAACACCTCACCGACGTCGACCCGGCCCGGCTGACCGACCGCTTCCTCTCCTGGGCCCGCGCCCGCGCCTGACCTCGCCCCCGTATCGCGAAGCGAGAAACGCCAGGTTCCGAAGGTCGGAGTAGGACGGCAAGGTGGAGTCGGCTACTGCGTCTCATTGCGCCGATTAGACCGCTGCGGGCTGCTGCCTGATTTGTTGGACGACAACCGGACCGCGCCTCATCTGTCGACCAAGTTGGTCTCTAACCTCTGCTGTCGGAGGTGCGATGTGAAGGTCCAGGAGTGTTCGACGGGCGGGTGCACGAGTCAGGCAGCGTTCACGACCAGAACACGGCCCGCCTGGTGCACGCGGTGCATCGACACCATGCTGCGGATCGGCGGGCTCGAGGCCACCGAACTCTTTACTGGGCCCAACGCCTACCGGCTCACCCGCTGCCTCACCTGCGGCGTAGAGGCCCACTACAAGCTGCATTACACCTTGGACAAGAACGAGGCTGGCGAGAAAACGTGCCGCGCCTGCTTCTGGAGGTCTTGGTCAGGTGAGGCGCGCGGCAGTGACTGGCTGGGGCTTCGAAAGCAGCACTCCCGCCAGGAAATCATTCAGCGCCTTGAAGCTGCCGGCTGGGAGTTCCTGGACACCCTTGCAGAGGTCACTGGGGACGACGATCCCGTGCGGGGCAAGTGCCGCTCGTGTCGCATCATCCGGGTTGCCCGGGTCGCCGACTTCGGATGGGGCTGCCCCTGTTCCGGCAACACGCGCTCCAACCATCCCACCGACAAGCCAGTAGAGCCGAAGACCCTGCTGGCCGGTTCGGACTCCGAGGCGCTGGCCTGGTGGGACCACGACACAAATGACGTGAAATCGCTGGCCACGGCCACGCTGCGGGCCCGACGCACCGCCCATTGGCGCTGTCCCACTTGTGATCTGCGGTTCGAGGAGAAGATCTACGAGATGGCCGCGCACCCCCGCTGCCCGGCGTGCAGGCAGCGGGAGGCCAAAGAGTGGAAGGCGGAATACGAGCGGCTCAAAGTCACGCCCGTCGCCGACGTCGTCGACCTTCTGGCGGCGTGGGCCGACGAAGCGGACCCGCGCGAGGTGATGGTGGCCGGGTCACTCCAGGCCTACCGATTCCGCTGTCCAAACGGTCACCGGCCCCGCCTCGCGCCGCACACCTACCACTCCCGCGGCTGCCCGTCCTGCAAGTCCCAGGCCACTCGCGCCGAGCCTAAGGCGCTCGCCGAAGTCCTCCCCGAGATCGCCGCCCAATGGCACCCCACCCGCAATGGCGAGTACACGCCGGGCAACGTGGTGTGGGACTCGAAGCGGAAGGCGTGGTGGCGTGCGGACTGCTGCGGCCACGAGTGGCAGGAGAGGGTGATAGACCGGGACAAGTACCAGCGACTGCGGTGCCCGGCGTGCCGTACCATCCTCGGATCCCTGGCGTGGCGTGATCCGGGCCTAGCCGCGGAGTGGGGTCCGGGCAACCCGACCACACCTTGGCAGGTGCGGCCACATGGGAGCACCGCGTTCGTCCCAGAGTGGGTCTGCTCGATCAACCCCGACCACATCTGGCAGATGCCACTGTCATCTCGCACGAACGGGGCACAATGTCCCGAATGCCGGCCGACCGGAAAGTCTCAGATCGAACTCGACTACCATTCCGCAGCCAAAGAAGTCTTTGGAGCTGCGCAGTCCGGTGGGATCCTCCGCGACCCTGCCTTCACCGCGCGCAAGACCTGGTCGGCGGACGTCCTCGTGAACACCGCCGCCGGCCGCCTGATCATTGAGTACGACGGCGCCTACTGGCACCGGCCGGAAGCGAAAGTGCTTGTCGATGCCTCCAAGAGTCGTGACTTGCTCGCCGCCGGCTACTACGTGGTCCGGCTCCGTGAGGACGACCTGCCACCACTAGGGGTTTGCCACCCTCGTTACCAGGAGTTCCACGTGTACGGGGCAGCCCCTCGCCCGCGAGAGGTGATGGAGGCAATCCGCGCTTGGCTGACCACGGCCTCCAGTAAATAACGCAACGAATCACCCAGTTTGTCGCTCCGCAGTGAGAAGATCTCACTCAACCAGAGGCCTATGCGTATGCGGAGAGTTTGCTGGCGGCCGCGGAGCAAGTCTGGCTCGTGGGTCGAAGCGGGGGTACTGATACGAGGGTGGCGCAGAGACGACTCAGGGCCGGTCCCCGTGGGGCCGGCCCTGTCGTTGGTGCTGCTCAGCGAGCGGAGGATACGAGATTCGAACTCGTGAGGGTGTAAACCCAACACGCTTTCCAAGCGTGCGCCCTAGGCCTCTAGGCGAATCCTCCGCGAGCCAGGATACAGGCCCGTCCCGGCCGGGCCACCCCACCACCCCCTGAAGATCGACAGGCGGTCGGGTAGGCTGGGCGTCACCTCCCGTGCGGCGGTATCTCGTGAACCTCCCCAGGGCCGGAAGGCAGCAAGGATAAGCGAGCTCTGCCGGGTGCACGGGAGGCCTTTTTGTCTGTGGGCCGGTTGATCCACTCGGCATCCCTGATGTCGCGGTGTCCCGGCCATGCGGACACCGCGGTTTCCAGGAAGCCGAGTCGATCAAGCCCTGGTGGCCCGGTCGATCAAGGCTGAAGGCTCAGGCGCCCCGGGGTGGTGGGTGGTCACCCGCGCCCGACCGGCGCAGAATGGCTCGGTCGAGAGGAGGCGGGACGAGTGACGCTGGCGCTCTACCGCAAGTACCGGCCGCGTACCTTCGCTGAGGTCATCGGTCAGGAGCACGTGACCGAGCCGCTGTCGCAGGCGCTGCGCAGCGGACGGCTCAACCACGCCTACCTCTTCTCCGGCCCCCGTGGCTGCGGCAAGACCACCAGCGCCCGGATCATGGCCCGCTCGCTCAACTGTGAGCAGGGCCCCACGCCCGAGCCGTGCGGCAAGTGTGACTCCTGCCGCTCGCTGGCGGCCGACGGCGCCGGGTCGATCGACGTGATCGAGATCGACGCGGCCAGCCACGGCGGTGTCGACGACGCCCGTGAGCTGCGCGAGCGCGCCTTCTTCGCGCCGGCCAACAGCCGCTTCAAGATCTACATCATCGACGAGGCGCACATGGTCTCGACCCAGGGCTTCAACGCCCTGCTCAAACTGGTCGAGGAGCCCCCGGAGTACGTCAAGTTCATCTTCGCCACCACCGAGCCGGAGAAGGTCCTCGGCACGATCCGGTCGCGGACCCACCACTACCCGTTCCGGCTGTTTCCGCCGAAGGTGGTCCGCCCGTACCTGGAACAGCTCACCCAGGCCGAGGGCGTCGCCGTCGAGCCGGCGGTCTTTCCGCTGGTGGTCCGCGCCGGTGGCGGCAGCATGCGGGACAGCCTCTCCGTGCTCGACCAGCTCATCGCCGGCGCGGGCGCGGAGGGGGTCAGCTACGCCCGAGCCGTCGCGCTGCTCGGGGTCACCGACTCGGCGCTGATCGACGAGATGTGCGACGCGCTGGCCGCCGGTGACGGCGCGGCCGCGTACGCCACCGTCGACCGGGTCGCCGAGGCCGGGCACGACATGCGCCGGTTCGCCTCCGACCTGCTGGAACGGCTGCGCGACCTGATCGTGATCCAGCAGGTGCCGGACGCCGCCGCGAAGGGTCTGATCGACGGCCCGGCCGACCAGATCGAGCGGATGGCAGCCCAGGCTTCGCAGCTCGGCTCGGCCACGCTCTCCCGCTGCGCCGACATCGTGCACAACGGCCTGGTCGAGATGCGCGGCACCACAGCGCCCCGCCTGCTGCTGGAGCTGATCTGCGCCCGGATGCTGCTGCCCGGCGCGGACGACTCCACCGGCGGCCTGCTCCAGCGCCTGGAGCGGATGGAACGCCGGCTCACCCTGGGCGGCGGCGACGCGCCGTCGGCCGCGCCAACCAACCACCCAGGGGTACGCCCACAGCCAGCCACCCCGGTCCCGGCTGCCGCCACCCCAGCACCCGCGAACGCCCCTACCTCGGCACCGCCGTGGGACGTCGACCCAACGGCGTCCCCGGCCCAGGGCGCTCCCGCCCCGGCTGCCCCGGTCACCGAGGCACCCACCCCGACCTCCGGCGCACCGGCCTCGTACGTCTCGCCGGCCGACTCGCCGATCCCGGCGTCCCCCGGCTCGTCAGCCGGTCCGGCAACCGCTGACCAGGCCGTACCCGTCTCACCCGCCGGCCCGGCCCCGCGTCGCGTGGTGCCACCGTCGGCGGTGCTCCCCGACCCGGCCACGCCCGCGCCGCCCCGACCCGGAGCGCCGGCCGCCGCGCTGGACGCGGTAGCGGTCCGTCGCGTCTGGCCCGACGTGGTCGGCAAGGTCAACCGGACCAACAAGCGGATCGCCGCCCTGATGCGCGACGCGGTGGTCCGCGAACTCGACGGCGACATGCTGGTGCTGACGGTGAAGTCCACGGTGCTGGCCAAGATGATGGCCGACCACGCGGCCGTGCTCACCGACGCGCTCTACGAGGAGTTGGGCGGGCGCTGGCAGATCCGGTGCGAGGTGGCCGGCGAGCGCGGTGGCGTGTCGCTGTCCGGCTCGTCACGCGCACCGCAGACCGCCCCGCCCCGCCCCGCCGCGCCCTCGTCCGACGCGCCCGCCGCGACGAACCCGACTGCCGCAGGCCCGACGAGCGCTCCGCCAGCCGGACCGGGCTCGACTGCCGCACCTGGCTCGAACCCCGCGCCCGGCTCGGGCGCCGCACCTGGCTCGAACCCCGCGCCCGGCTCGGGCGCCGCACCTGGCTCGAACCCCGCGCCCGGCTCGGGCGCCGCACCTGGCTCGAACCCCGTGCCTGGCTCGAACGCCGCACCTGGCTCGAATGCGGCGTCAGGGTCGAACACATCTGGCTCGACCGCTGCGCCAGGTTCGAGCGCTGCGCCGGGCTTCGGCGCTGCACCGGGCTCAAACGCCGCGTCCGGCCCGACCACCGGGTCGGGCTCGGACGTATCGCCAGGTGCGAACTCCGCCGTGCCTGGAGGTGGGCGACCCAACGCCCCGACCGCCGCCGGTCCGACGAGCGCCTCCTCGCCGACCGCCGCGAACCCGAGCGGCGCTGCCGGTTCGGCTTCGCGTGCCGATGTCGGAGCGGGTTCCACCGGTCACGGCGCTGGTGGTCACGGTGCAGCGCCGTCCGCCCCGGCGGCGGACGACGACGGCGACTGGCCGGAGGCGGCCCGTCCCGGCGGTGGCGGCCTCGCCGCCGAGGCTACAGATGACGAGGACTGGCCGGAGGCCGCCCGACCTGGCGGCGCGTCGACTGGAAACGAGTCGAGCCCGCACTCCGCGCCGGCGTCGACCGGCGCGAACGGCAGCACCGGGTACGGGAGTGCCGGAAGCGGTAACGCTGGAATAGGCAGCGGCACCAACGGCAGCGGCCCGAACGGCAGCGGCCCGAACGGCAGCGGCACCAACGGCGGTGGTCCGAACGGTGCCGGACCCGGTGGTTCGGGTGGGCCCGGGGCGGCGGCCGGGAGCGGTAACGCGGGTGGGCGGGGTAACCCGACACCGGCGGCCCGGCAGCCGGCGACAGCCGGTGGCGCACCGGTGAGCAGCGCCATCGCCGCGGCTCGCGCGGCGGCGGCGGGGCGCGGTGCGCGTACCGGAGCGGCAGCCCGGCCCGTCGCGGACGCCGAATGGGCCGGCGAGCCGCCCTACGACCCGGACTTCGACGGCCCGGCGCGGGCCGGCGGCCGGCCCGGCGGCGCGGCACCGGCGGCGACCCCGGCCTTCGAGGGGTTCGACCCGGGCGACGAGCCGTTGGACGAGATCATCGACGAGAAGACCGCCCGGGAGTCCAGCGAGGAGCAGGCGGTACGCCTCCTCAGAGAGACCTTCGGCGCCGAAAAAATCAACGAGATCGACGCCCGCTAACCCCCGTGCCGTCGATCTTGCAGTTTCGGTCGTCGTCTTGTGTGGAATGCCCCTTATGTTGGGACAGAAAGTGCAAGATCGCGTGGTTGGGGGGTGTGGGTTTCGGCTAGCAGGACGCCCAGGGCGCAGGCCCAGAGGGGGAACGGGAGTACTGCTACTCGTTCCATGCCGCCTACTCCGAGCCCCAGGCCCTGTTGGGCGGCGAACAGTGTCGTTCCGGCCAGCGCGATGAGCCCGGCGGTGAGGGTGAGTCGTCGCCATGTGCCGAGCGTCGTGCTGCCTGGTGCGAAGCCGGCGAGGAGCAGGCCCATGTTGCCCATTCCCATGATCAGGACTGCGCCGAGGACGTGCGGGTTCTCGGCCACGTCGGCCGGGTAGAGGCCCACGAGGGCGTATCCGCCGGTGGCCAGCAGTAGGAGTGTCTGGGCCGTGCGCACCACCGGGCCGCGGCCGAGAACCCGCCAGGTCAGCAGGAGCCCGCCGGCGAGCAGGACGGCGGTGGCCAGTGTCGCGGTGTTCATCAGTGGGTGCCACGGCGAGCAGACGTAGCGGGGGCGGGTGGTGTCCCAGACGCCGCAGTGGGCGTTGCCGAGGTCGCTGATGTTGTGGATGGCCCAGCTGTAGGTCGGCTCCCGCCACCGTAGACCGGTGATCAGGCTGGCGACGAGGAAGACGGGCGCGGCCGCGAGCCAGCACAGTGCGCCGATCCGGCCGGTGCGGTTGAGGTTCATGCCTTGAGCAGACCAGTGCGACGGGTCTGGGCGCACTACCAGCAGATGGCCGGTTCGGGGTAGGGGTAGCCGTACCCCGAAGCCTCGGCGTGGGCGGACGCACCGGGCGGGGCGAGGTCGGTCCCAGCGGATAGGCTGAGCGGCGGTCGAGCAGACGAGTGCGAGAAGGAGCCATCCCGTGCGCCCAGGTGGACAGCCGAACATGCAGCAGATGCTGAAGCAGGCGCAGAAGATGCAGCAGCAGATCGCCGCCGCCCAGGCCGAGTTGGCCGAGGCCGAGTTGACCGGCACTGCCGGCGGCGGGCTGGTCACCGCGACGGTCTCCGGCTCCGGTGAGCTCAAGGCCATCAAGATTGACCCGAAGGCCGTCGACCCGGACGACGTGGAGACGCTGGAGGATCTGGTCGTCGCGGCCGTGCACAACGCCGCCGAGGCGGCCCGGGAGCTGACCGAGCGCAAGATGGGCCCGGTTGCCGGCGGCATGGGCGGCCTCGGCCTGCCCGGTTTCTGAGCCGGCAGATGTACGAAGGTGCCATCCAGGATCTGATCGACGAGCTGGGTCGGCTGCCGGGCGTGGGTCCGAAGAGCGCTCAGCGGATCGCGTTCCACGTCCTCTCGGCGGATCCGGCCGACGTCAACCGGCTGGCCGGCGCGCTGCGCAAGGTCAAGGAGCTGGTGCGCTTCTGCACTACCTGCTACAACGTGGCCGAGTCCGAGCAGTGCCGGATCTGCCGCGACCAGCGTCGCACCGAAGAGGTGCTGTGCGTGGTGGAGGAGCCCAAGGACGTGGTGGCCATCGAGCGGACGGGTGAGTTCCGCGGTCGCTACCACGTGCTGGGTGGGGCGATCAATCCGCTGGAGGGGATCGGCCCGGACAACCTGCGCATCCGGGAGTTGATGATCCGGCTCGGTGGTGGCGGGGTTCGGGAGCTGATCCTGGCCACGGATCCGAACACCGAGGGCGAGGCGACAGCCACCTACCTGGCGTTGATGGTGAAGCCGATGGGCATCTCGGTGACCCGGCTGGCCAGCGGGCTGCCGGTCGGCGGCGATCTGGAGTACGCCGACGAGATCACCCTCGGCCGGGCCTTCGAGGGGCGCCGCGCGGTCTGATCGCCTGACGTACGGCCGGTGGCCGGCACCCGTGTGGGTGCCGGCCACCGCTGCGTCTCTGCCCGGAAATGATCTGACACCTGTGCCCTCATCGGGGCTGTTCGACGTAACAGTTTGGCATCGCGGGTGCTGATTGATCGGTTTTTGCCGCTGTTTACCTAAGAATCGAATGTCAAGCGGCGGTTGAGGCACGATCCGATACCAACCGTCCACTCAGCGGTTTCCGGGTGGACGCATCGGGAGCTATGGTCACCGCCATCGGTGACCCCTGTCACCACGTTGTCCGTACCCCCAAGGACGAGGTGAAGCACACATGCGTGCACCCAGGCCGAAGGCCGCGATCGCGGCCATCGCGGTCGCGGCCCTCGCGGTAGCAGGCTGCGCCGAGAGCAACCGCGACGACAAATCCGGCGGTAGCAAGAAGGACACCCTCGTCTTCGGCGTCGCCGGAGACCCGAAGGTGCTCGACCCGAGCTTCGCCAGCGACGGTGAGTCGCTGCGCGTCGCGCGTCAGGTCTTCGAGACCCTGGTCCGACCGGAGGAGGGTGGCACCAAGGTCACCCCCGGCCTGGCCGAGTCTTGGACCCCGGACGCCGCCGGCACCACCTGGACCTTCAAGCTCCGCTCGGGCGTGAAGTTCCACGACGGCACCGACTTCAACGCCGAGGCCGTCTGCGCCAACTTCGACCGCTGGTACAACGCCAAGGGCCTCATGCAGAGCCCGGACGTGACCGCGTACTGGCAGGACGTCATGGGCGGCTTCGCCAAGAACGAGAACGCGGATCTCCCGCCGAGCCTCTTCAAGTCCTGCGCCGCCAAGGACGCCACCACTGTTGACCTGGCCTTCACCCGGGTCTCCAGCAAGATCCCGGCCGCGCTGATGCTCCCGTCGTTCTCCATCCACAGCCCGAAGGCGCTGCAGGAGTTCGACGCCAGCAACGTCGCCGGCACCGCCGAGGACATCAAGTACCCGTCGTACGCGACGGAGCACCCGACCGGCACCGGCCCGTTCAAGTTCAAGGCCTGGGACGTCGCGAACAAGACGCTGACCCTGGAGCGCAACGAGGACTACTCGGGCGCCAAGGCCAAGCTGAAGACCCTCATCTTCAAGACGATCTCGGACGAGAACGCCCGCAAGCAGGCGCTGCGCTCCGGTGACATCCAGGGCTACGACCTGGTCGGCCCGGCCGACGTCGAGCCGCTGAAGTCCGAGGGCTTCAACATGCTCACCCGCCCGGCGTTCAACGTGCTCTACCTGGCGATCAACCAGAAGGGCAACCCGAAGCTCGCCGACATCCGCGTCCGGCAGGCCATCGCGTACGCCCTGAACCGTCAGCAGCTGGTCACCTCCAAGCTGCCGCCGGGTGCCAAGGTCGCCGACAACTTCATGCCGGACACCGTCGAGGGCTGGAACGGTGAGGTCACCAAGTACACCTACGACCCGGCCAAGGCGAAGGCGCTGCTGGCCGAGGCCGGCGCGTCGAACCTGACGCTGAAGTTCCACTACCCGACCGAGGTCACCCGGCCGTACATGCCGAACCCGAAGGACATCTTCGAGTTGCTCTCGGCGGACCTGAAGGCCGTTGGCATCACCGTCGAGGCGATCCCGCTGAAGTGGAGCCCGGACTACCTGAACGCCACCACCTCGGGTAGCAAGCACGACATCCACTTCCTGGGCTGGACCGGTGACTACGGCGACGCCTACAACTTCATCGGTACCTTCTTCGACCGGCCGAAGGACGAGTGGGGCTTCAACAACAAGGCCCTGTTCGACCAGTTCAAGGACGCGGACACCACCGCCGACATCGCGGCCCGGACCGAGAAGTACAAGGCCCTGAACAAGTCCATCATGGACTTCCTGCCGGGTGTGCCGATCTCGCACTCGCCGCCGGCGATCGTGTTCGGCAAGGACGTGACCGGCGTCAAGGCGAGCCCGCTCACCGACGAGCGGTTCTCCACCGCCGAGTTCAAGTAAGTCCTGATCTGACGCAGCAAGGAACGCGGGCGGGCGCTGTCGCACAGCGCCCGCCCGCAACCCTCCGCACCCCTTCGAGGCCGCCGTGTTCCGGTTCATCGTCAGGCGCCTGCTTCAGCTGATACCCACGCTGTTCGGGCTCTCCCTCCTGCTCTTCATCTGGCTCCGCCGACTTCCCGGCGGCCCCGAGACCGCCATCCTCGGCGAGCGCGGCACCCCCGAGATGCGGGCCGCGATCCGCCGCAACATGGGGCTCGACGAGCCCATCCTGGTGCAGTACGGCCGTTTCGTACGGCGGATGATCAAGCTCGACCTGGGCACCTCGACCTCCACCAAGCGGGCGGTCACCACGGAGTTCATCGAGCGCTTCCCCGGCACCGTCGAACTGACCATCACCGCGATGATCATCGCGATCGGCGTCGGCATCCCCCTGGGCTACCTGGCCGCCCGCCGTCGCGGCCGTTTCCTGGACCACGCGTCCGTGGGCGGCTCGCTGATCGGCATCTGCATCCCGGTCTTCTTCCTGGGCTACGTGCTCAAGGCGATCTTCTCGGAGAACCTGCACTGGTTCCCGTCCAGCGGCCGGCAGGACCCGACCCTCGGGGCGACCCGGGTCACCAACTTCTTCGTCCTCGACGGGTTGATGACCCGTGAGTGGGACGCCGCCGCCGACGCCCTCTGGCATCTGGTGCTACCGGCCATCGCGCTGGCGAGCATCCCGCTGGCGATCATCGTCCGGATCACCCGGGCGAGCGTGCTGGAGGTGCTCAACGAGGACTTCGTACGCACCGCCGAGGCGAAGGGCCTGACCCAGCAGACGGTCCGTCGCCGGCACGTGCTGCGCAACGCGATGCTGCCGGTGGCCACCTCGATCGGTCTGCTCGCTGGCGGCCTGCTCTCCGGCGCCGTGCTGACCGAGACCGTCTTCGCCTTCAGTGGCATCGGAGCGTTCGTCGCCGAGGCCATCGGCCAACGCGACTATCCGGTGCTGATGGGCTTCATCCTGATCATCGCGGTGGTGTACGTGCTGGTGAACCTCCTGGTCGATCTCTCCTACAGCTTCATCGACCCGAGGGTGAGGGTGCGATGACACTCAGCCCGGGCAAGAAGCGCGAAAAGATCGACCGGCTCTCCGAACTGGCCGCCCGTGACGACGAGCGGGGCGTCAGTCTCTGGCAGGAGGCGTTCCGACGACTGCGCAGCAACCCTGCCGCCATCGTCGGCGCGGTCATCCTGGCGATCTTCGTACTGGTCGCGGTGGTCGGCCCGTTCCTCGTGCCGTACGCGGCGACGGACACGATCGGCATCCGGGAGGGGCTGATCAAGCCGGGTGTCATCCCCGGCCCGAACGGCGACCACTGGTTCGGCTACGACCACCAGGGCCGGGACGAGTTCAGCCGGATGATCGTGGGCGCCCGCCAGACCCTGCTGGTCGGCGTGGTCTCCACCCTGATCGGTCTGGCGGTCGGCGCGCTGATCGGTGGCATCTCCGGTGCCGCGGCCGGCCTCGGTGGCCGGTGGGGGCGGTGGATCGACACCACCCTGATGCGCTTCATCGACATGCTGCTGGCGATGCCGAGCCTGCTGCTGGCGGTGAGCATCGCCGCCCTGCTCGGGGCCAGCCTGACCACCGTCATGATCGCGGTCGGCGTGGTCTCGGTGCCGGTGTTCGCCCGGCTGCTGCGCGGCTCGATGATCTCCCAGGCCAACAGCGACTACGTGCTGGCGGCGACCTCGCTCGGCGTCAAGAAGTCCAAGATCGCCCTGACCCACGTGGTGCCCAACTCGCTCGCCCCGGTGATCGTGCAGGCCACGTTGACCCTGGCCACCGCGATCATCGAGGCCGCTGCGCTCTCCTTCCTCGGTCTCGGCAACCCGGACACCGCCGTACCGGAGTGGGGGGTCATGCTCGCCGACGCGCAGCAGTACCTCGGCATCCGGCCGTCACTGGCGATCTACCCGGCCGTCGCGATCATCATCACCGCGCTCGGCTTCACCCTGCTGGGTGAGGCGATGCGTGAGGCCCTCGACCCGAAGCTGCGGAAGTAGGCCCAGTAATGGCACTGCTCGAAGTTGAAGACCTCTCCGTCACGTTCGCCCGCCGCGGCCAGCGGACCGTGCACGCCGTCGACGGGGTGTCCTTCTCGGTCGACGCCGGTGAGGTCGTCGGCCTGGTCGGCGAGTCCGGCTGCGGCAAGAGCGTCACCTCGCTCGCGATCATGGGCCTGTTGCCCAAGCAGCCCGGCCTGCGGGTCGGCGGCAAGGCCGTCTTCGACGGCACCGACCTGCTTCAGCTCGACGACCGGTCGCGGCGGGACATCCGCGGCCGGGACGTCGCGATGATCTTCCAGGACCCGCTCTCCTCGTTGAACCCGGTGATCCCGATCGGGTTGCAGGTGACCGAGGTGCTCACCCGGCACCGGGGGATGAAGGGCGAGGCCGCGGCGAAGGAGGCGGCGGCGTTGCTGGACCGGGTCGGCATCCCCGACCCGAAACGGCGGCTCAAGGAGTACCCGCACCAGCTCTCCGGTGGGATGCGCCAGCGGGCGCTCATCGCGATGGCGGTGGCCTGCCAGCCTCGGCTGCTGATCGCCGACGAGCCGACCACCGCGTTGGACGTCACCATCCAGGCCCAGATCCTGGAGCTGCTCAAGGAGCTGGTCCGGGACTCCGGCACCGCGCTGCTGATGATCACGCACGATCTGGGCGTGGTGGCCGGCATGTGCGACACCGTCAACGTGCTCTACGGCGGCCGGGTGGTGGAGACGGCCCGCCGTCGTCCGCTGTTCCGTCAGCCGCGTCACCCGTACACGGTGGGTCTGCTCGGCTCGGTGCCGCGCCTGGACGCCGGGCGGGGCGAGAAGCTCAACCCGATTCCCGGTTCGGTCCGCGACCTGCTGCCGTGGCCGGACGGATGCGCCTTCGCCCCGCGCTGCGCCCGCCGGCTCGACGAGTGTGTGGGTGAGCCGCCGGAGCTGGTGCACGCGCACGACGGACGGAGCTACCGGTGCGTCAACCCGGAGCCGCTGCCGGGCACGGTGCCCGCCCCGCGCGAGGAGGAAACAGCGTGAGTGACGACGAGATCCTCGTCGAGGTGCGCGACCTGAAGGTGCACTTCCCGATCAAGCGGGGGGTGCTCTTCGACCGGGTGGTCGGCCAGGTGAAGGCCGTCGACGGGGTCGACCTGAGCATCGCGCGCGGCAAGACGTACGGCCTGGTGGGTGAGTCCGGCTGCGGCAAGTCCACGTTGGGCCGGGCGCTGCTCCAGCTCACCCCGCCGACCGCCGGTGAGGTCAGCTTCGACGGCGTCGAGCTGACCACGCTGCCGTCGGGCAAGCTGCGCAGTATGCGTCGCCGGATGCAGATGATCTTCCAGGACCCGATGTCCAGCCTCGATCCTCGGCAGAACGTCGAGTCGATCCTGACCGAGGGCCTCCAGACCCACGGGATCGGCACCGACCGCACCGACCGTCGACGGATCATCGGCGAGACCCTGGACGCGGTCGGGCTGCCGCGCTGGGCGCTCTCCCGCTACCCGCACGAGTTCTCCGGCGGGCAGCGGCAGCGCATCGGCATCGCCCGCGCGCTGGTGCTCGGGCCGGAGCTGATCGTCGCCGACGAGCCGGTCTCGGCGCTCGACGTGTCGATCCAGGCCCAGGTGGTCAACCTGCTGGACGAACTCCAGGACAGCCTGGGGCTCACCTACCTGGTGATCGCGCACGACCTTGCCGTGGTCCGGCACATCTCCGACACGGTCGGCGTGATGTATCTGGGCGCGCTGGTGGAGGAGGCGCCGAGCGACCGGCTCTACACCGAGCCGCTGCACCCGTACACCCGGGCGCTGATGTCGGCGGTGCCGGTGCCGGACCCGGACGTGGAGGACCGCCGGGAGCGGATCCTGCTCGCCGGTGACCTGCCGTCGCCGGCCAACCCGCCGTCGGGCTGCCGCTTCCACACCCGCTGCCCGTGGGCGCAGCCCACCCGCTGCGCCGACGAGCGACCGGTGCTGCGGGACATCGGCGGCAGCCGGGTGGCCTGCCACTTCGCGGAGCAGATTGCCAGCGGCGAACTGCGCCCGCACGGGGTCAGCGCGCAGATCGTCCGACCCGAGGGCGAGGGGGACGCGCCGGGCGTGGTCTCCGCGCCCACCGAGCCCGGCTCGTACGTCTGAGACTGGACGCGGTGCCGGCCTCCGTCAGCCCTCGGGGCGGTTCAGCAGCCCCACCGCGACGCCGTGCACCGCGTCCAGCCCGGCCGGGTCGGCCAGCGTGACCGACGTGCCGGTCACCGCGTACCACTCGTCCGCGTCCTTGTACTGCACCCGCAGGGTGACCTTGCCGTCCGCGTACTCGGTGCGCAGCGTCAGGTCACCGGTGACGACGCCGACCTCGTCGGTCATCACGCCGCCGGGGCCGGGCACGATGTCGGTGGTGCGGTTCTGCGGGCCGGCAGCCCCGCTCGAATCCGCGACCATGCCGGCGCCCGGCATGGCGGCGGGAGTCTCGGCGGCACCGTCCGCGGTCATACCGGCGGCGGACGGGCCGCTCTCCCCGGCGGCGGTCACGAATCGCTCCCCACTCAACAGCCCTCCAACATGTCGGTCAGGGCGGACTTCTCGGCGCTGGTCACCGTCAGCTTCCAGTAGTGCTTGACCGTCACCCAGTCCTGGGCGTACTTACACCAGTAAGACCGGTTTGCCGGTTTCCACTGCGACGGGTCCTGGTCACCCTTTGCCCGGTTGGACGAGGCGGAAACCGCGAAAAGCTGCGGACGGGTGGTGTCGTTGGCGAAATCGCCGCGCTTGGCGTTGTCCCACTCGTCGGCACCCGAGCGCCACGCGTTGGCCAACGGCACCATGTGGTCGATGTCCACGTCGGAGGGATCCGAGAAGCTGCGGCCGTCGTACACGCTCTCCCAGCGCCCACCGACCACGTTGCAGCCGGAGAGCTTCACGTCCTTGCCGTCGCGCTGGAGGATGCTGTCCCGGATATCGCAGTTCTTGCCGGTGTCCCGCCAGTGCGGGAAACGCTCCCGGCTGTAGCCCTTCATCGAGCCGGCGGTAGCGACGCTGAGCTGACTCAACTGCTCAGCGGCGTTGCCGCCGTCGCTCGACGGCGGCGTGGTCGGTTCATCCGGCGGGACGCAACCACCCACGCCGAGCGCCAGCGCCGCGGTGAGCACGGCCACCGCCGCTCGCGGTCCTGATCTGGTACGCACAGACGACACCTCTCCAGCTTGGGGGCTCCCGGCGATTGCGCACAGTACCCGGGAACGGTTTCGGCGTTTCGTGGCGTCTCCCACATGATGCAAGGCAGATTGGTGGGATGACCGCACCCGTACCGGCGACCGCCCTCCGGATGGGCACGACCGCCGGCCGGGGCACGCTGCTCGCCGCCGTACTCGCCTCTGGAATGGTCTTCCTCGACAGCACCGTCGTCAACGTGGCACTGCCGAAACTCGGGCAGGACCTTGGCGCGAACGTTGCCGATCTCCAATGGACCATCAACGGCTATCTGCTGATGCTGGCGGCGTTCGTGCTGCTCGGCGGCGCGCTGGGCGACCGCTTCGGCCGGCGACGCATCTTCCTCATCGGCGTGTTCTGGTTCACCGCCGCCTCCGTGCTCTGCGGGCTGGCCCAGGACACCGGCATGCTGATCGCCGCCCGGTTCCTCCAGGGCGCCGGTGGCGCGCTGCTCACGCCCGGGTCGCTGTCGGTGCTCCAGGCGAGCTTCCATCCCGACGACCGGGGCCGGGCGATCGGTGCGTGGGCCGGGCTGTCCGGGGTCTCCACCGCGCTGGGGCCGTTCATCGGAGGCTGGCTGATCGACGCGCTCTCCTGGCGCTGGATCTTCTTCCTCAACCTGCCGATCGCCGTGCTCGTGGTGCTGGCCGCCCTGCGCTGGGTGCCGGAGAGCCGGGACGAGAGCGCCTCCCGCACCGAGGGGCCGAATCGGACCCGACGGCGGTTCGACGTTGCCGGAGCCCTGCTCGGAGCGCTCGCGCTCGCCGGCGTCACCTACGCCCTGATCGACGCGCCGGCCCGCGGGTTCGACTCCGCCGAGGTGCTGATCGCCGCCCTGGTCGGGGTGCTCTCCGCAGTGGCCTTCGTCCTGCTGGAACGCCGGCGTGGCGATGCCGCGATGCTGCCCACCGGGCTGTTCGGCAGCCGACTCTTCTCGGTGCTGAACATCTTCACCGTCGTCGTCTACGCGGCGCTCGGCGGCTTCACCTTCTTCTTCGCCGTCTACCTGCAGAACGTGGTCGGCTGGTCAGCCTTCCGCACCGGCATCGCGTTGCTGCCGATGACCCTGCTGCTGCTGGTCGGCTCCGCGCGCGCCGGCGCGCTGTCCGCCCGGATCGGCCCACGGCTGCCGCTGGCCGTGGGCCCGGTGGTCGCCGCGGTCGGCCTGCTGCTGCTGCGCGGCGTCGGGCCGGGCGCGTCGTACTGGCGGGACGTGCTGCCCGGGGTGCTGCTCTTCGGCATCGGGCTGACCCTGGTGGTGGCACCGCTCACCGCGTCGGTGCTGGCCGCCGTGCAGGACCGGTTCTCCGGGGTGGCCAGCGGGTTCAACAACGCCGCGTCGCGCGCCGGCGGCCTGCTCGCGGTGGCGGCGCTGCCGCTGCTGGTCGGGCTCTCCGGCGGCGGGTACGAGCAGAAGGCCGAGCTGACCGACGCGTTCCGAGGCGCGATGGAATGGTGCGCGGGGCTGCTCGTGGCCGGCGCGCTGCTGGCCCTCGTGCTGGTCCACCGGCCGCCCCGGAAGGCCCCGCCGTCCCAGCCCTGCCACTCACTGCCCGCCGCGACACCCCCGAAGTAGGAAGCCACCTCGGGGGTGTCGCGCCCAGGTCAGCGGCGGGCGCGGTTGACGGCGCTGGTGACCGCCTTGATCGACGCGGTGACGATGTTGGCGTCGGTGCCGACACCCCAGACCGTCCGGCCGTCCACCTCACACTCCACGTACGCGGCGGCCTGCGCGTCCCCACCGGAGGAGAGCGCGTGCTCGTGGTAGTCGAGCACCCGTACGCCCACCCCGACCGACTGGAGCGCGTTGACGTACGCGTCGATCGGGCCGTTGCCGACCGCGGCGAGCGACCGCTGCTCGCCGCCCACGCCGACCTGGGCCTCGATCTCGACCTTGCCGTCCACCGTGCCGATCGTGTAGCCGGCCAGCCGGACCGCCGGGTCGGGCTGGTGGTCGAGCAGGTAGTGCGTCGCGAAGATCTCCCACATGGCAGCCGGGTCGACCTCGCCGCCGTCGTGGTCGGTGACCTGCTGCACCACCCCGGAAAACTCGATCTGCAGCCGGCGCGGCAGGTCCAGTTGGTGCTCGCTCTTCATGATGTACGCGACGCCGCCCTTGCCGGACTGCGAGTTGACCCGGATGACCGCCTCGTAGGTGCGGCCCAGGTCCTTCGGGTCGATCGGCAGGTACGGCACCGCCCAGGTGTGCTCGTCCACCGGCACCCCGGCCGCTTTCGCGTCGGCGGCGAGGGCGTCGAAGCCCTTCTTGATCGCGTCCTGGTGGGAACCGGAGAAGGCGGTGTAGACCAGGTCGCCCGCGTACGGGTGGCGCTCGTGCACCGGCAGTTGGTTGCAGTATTCGACCGCGCGCCGGATCTCGTCGATGTTCGAGAAGTCGATCATCGGGTCGATGCCCTGCGAGAAGATGTTGAGCCCCAGGGTCACCAGGTCGACGTTGCCGGTGCGCTCACCGTTGCCGAACAGGCAGCCCTCGATGCGGTCCGCGCCGGCCAGCAGGCCCAGCTCGGCGGCGGCCACACCGGTACCCCGGTCGTTGTGCGGGTGCAGGCTCAACACCACGCTGTCCCGGCGCGGCAGGTGCCGGTGCATCCACTCGATCGAGTCGGCGTACACGTTGGGGGTGGCCATCTCGACGGTGGCCGGCAGGTTGATGATCAGCGGCCGGTCCGGGGTCGGGTCGATCACGTCGATCACCCGGGAGCAGACCTCCAGCGCGTACTCCAGCTCGGTGCCCGTGTACGACTCCGGCGAGTACTCGTAGAAGATCTCCGTGTCCGGGGTGTGGATCTCGGCGTACTTCTGGCAGAGCCGCGCCCCGGTGGTGGCGATGTCGGCGATGCCGTCCTTGTCCAGGCCGAAGACCACCCGCCGCTGCAGGGTGGAGGTCGAGTTGTAGAAGTGCACGATGGCCCGCTTCGCGCCGCGCAGCGACTCGAACGTCCGGTCGATCAGGTGCTCCCGGCACTGCGTGAGCACCTGGATGGTGACGTCGTCCGGGATCATGTCGTCTTCGATGAGCTGCCGGACGAAGTCGAAGTCGGTCTGGCTGGCCGACGGGAAACCGACCTCGATCTCCTTGTAGCCCATCTGGACCAGCAGCTGGAACATCCGGCGCTTGCGCTCGGGCGACATCGGGTCGATCAGTGCCTGGTTGCCGTCGCGGAGATCCACGGCGCACCAGCGGGGGGCGGCCTCGACCGTGCGGGTGGGCCAGGTGCGGTCCGGAAGTTCGACCCGGAACTGCTCCCCGTACGGCTGGTAGCGGTGGTACGGCATCCGGCTCGGGCGTTGCCGGGCGATCGGATCGGTTTCAGCGTCGGTGACAGGTTGAGCCATCTCAGAGTGCTCCCTGGAACATGTGGCGTCAGCAGATCGGAAGGTGTCGGCGAGATGCCGGGCGACGGTGCGCGGCGGTGCCGAGAAGAAGATCGGATGTGCTGGACGGCGCGATGCGACTCCGCGACGAGGTGCCGGCCGTCAGGCCTCGTCGCGGCGGCTAAGGAGGAGCAGCGCCTGCCACATGACCAGGTCACCCTACGTGATGGGTCGAAGGGTGCAAAGGCTGGTCCGGACTATGGGATCGATGTCATCGTCGGCTCCGGGGCCTGGGAACCCAGCCTCGGCGTTCGTTCGGTCCAGGCCACGGCGGGCACGATCGCTACTGCGACCAGCACGAAGATCGCTGCCGTCGGTAACCAACCCCACCCGCCAATGGTCACCCCGAGCGCGGTCAGCCCGGCCGGCGCGATCAGGTACTGCACCTGCACGCCGAGTTCGAGCGCTCCCACGTACGCGCCGCGCTGGTCGGGCGGCGGCAGGGTGGCGGTGAGCCCCCAGGTGCCCGCCGACTCGATCAGCTCGGCCAGGATCAGCAGCAACGCGGCGGCCACCAGCACCACGATGGTGAGCCAGCCCCGGGTGAACCCGGAGATCGGCAGGACCAGGCAGAACAGGGCGATCAGCAGTCCACCCCGACGGGAGGCCCGGGCCGCGCCCGCCGCGGTGTCCGCGCCCCGGCTGACCCGCACCTGGAGCAGCACGATCAGGACCGTGTTGAGCAGGACCAGAGCGGCGATCACCGTCTTCGGGGCGTCGGTGTGGGTGAGGATCCACAGCGGCAGCACCGTCAGGTAGAGCACCCCGTGCGCGGTGAGCAGCCCGGACAGCAGGGACACCGCCATGAACGGCCGGTCCCGGAGCACGGCGAGCCGACCCACCGGCTCCGCCGGCCTGGCCACCTGCGGCAGCCGGGGCAGTCGGCGCACGAAGAGAGCCGTCACGAAGAAGACCGTCGAGATGAACCAGACCATCGCGCGGTACGCCTCGATCGTGTCCACCGCCAGCACCAGGCCGCTGATCACCGCGCCGAGCCCGAAGCCGACGTTCAACGACGAGCGCTGGTACGCCATCGCCGTGACCCGTTCGGCCGGCGGGAGCGCGTTGATCGAGTAGACCTGCCGGGCCACGCCGACAGCGGCGTCCACGGCGGCCAGCGCCACCACCACGGCGAGGAACCCCGCGAAGCCACCCACGAAGGGGTACGTCGCGAACAGCGCCGCGTTCAGCACCGACCCCACCACCCAGACCCGCTGCGGTCCGTACCGGTCGGTGAGCCCGCCCAGCGACACGGTGCCCAGCAGCGTCACCCCCGCCGCGACGGAGAGCCCCAACCCCACCTGGGCGGCGCTCAGCCCGAGCGCCCGGGTGAAGAAGACGGCGCTGCCGGCGTGGAACAGGCCGCTGCCGACGGCGTAGACCATGGCCTGCACGGCCAGGGCGCGGGTCAGCCCGGCCGGCGGTACGACGTCTCGAACGGCGGTGCGGATGGTTTCTCTGGCCCCCATGGTCGGGGAGTGAATCGGGTCCCCACGACCTCGGTCGAATCTTTTAGGCTGGACCGAATCCTGCTCCTGGGGGGCGTGTGTCCGAGTTGCGGTTCAGCCTGGCCGACGTGGCGGGAGTGCGGCTCGCCGTGTCACCGGCCAACGAGACGGTCATGAGCATGTGGGCGCTGGCCAACCCGGTCCGCTACGCGGTGCACCTGCCCTGGATCGACCGGGCCCGGGTGACGTTGCGCCGTCCCGAGGTGGCCGACCGGGTCCGGCCCCTGGTGGGGTTGGTCGTGCCGGGTCGCTGGCTGCCCGACTTCCTCACCCCTGCGGCCCGACCGAACGTGGAGCTGGCCGAGCAGCTCGACCAGATCGCCAAGACGCCGCCGGCCGTGGTGGTCCAGGACCTGCTGGCGACCACCTGGCAGAAACCGCTGAGCCCGTTCGGGCAGGCGCTGCTGGCCGACCCCGGCGGGCTGCTGCCGCAGGTCGTCGACGCGGTGCGGGTCTGGCACGACGAGGCGATCGCCCCGGACTGGCCGCGGATGCGGGCGCTGCTCGACGCCGACGTGGCGTATCGGGCCGCCCAGCTCGCCGAGAGCGGCGCGGGCCGGTTCTTCGAGCAGCTCCACCCGAGCCTGCGCTGGCACGGCGATCGGGTGATCAGCGACGACACGTTCGAGCGGGACTTCGACCTGCGCGGTCGTGGGCTGGCGCTGAACCCGACGGTGTTCACCGAGCAGCACGTGCTGTGGAACCTGCTCGAGGATTCGCTGCCGGCCGGCGCGTACCCGGTCCGTGCCGTCGGGACGCTCTGGGAGACGAGCGCGTCGCCACCGGGCGACCCACTGGCGCGGGTGATCGGGCCGGGCCGGACCACGCTGCTGAACCTGCTCGAGACGGCGCTGACCACCACCGACCTGGCCCGGCTCACCGGGATGTCCGCCGGAAACGTCTCCCAGCACCTGGCCGCCCTGCACGGCGCCGGCCTGGTGTCCCGGTCCCGTGATGGCCGGCACGTGCGCTATCGCAACACCGATGTCGCGGCGGTTCTCCTCCGGGCCAGCCGCGGCGGGTGAGCCCGGTGCCGATCACCGCAGCAGCAGCTCGGCGACCGGGCGGCGACGCCGCAGGCCGGTCTCCCGGGCGTGCAGCTCGGCCGGGAGGTCGAACGGGTTGCCGAGTCGTCCGACGGCGGCGACCACCAACGGGCGGACGCCGCCGGGCAGGTCGAGTTCGGTGGCGAGGCCGACCCGGTCGAACCGGGTGAGTTGGTGTACGTGCAGGCCGAGCGCTGTGGCCTGCACTGTCAGGTGGGCGATCGCCTGCCCCAGGTCGTACGCGGCCTGCTCGGCGTCCAGGCCGGTGTGGGCGCCGACCACCAGGGTCGCGGCGTGCCGGATCCAGATCTGGTCGTCGACCGGGAGGCTGATCAGGATCCGTTTCCAGGTCTCGTCGTCGCGGTGGCCGAGGGCGAACCGCCAGGGCTGCCCGTTCTCCGCCGACGGGGCCCAGCGCGCGGCCTCAAGCAGCGAGGCGGACTCCTCCGGGGTCAGCTCGGCGCCCGGGTCGAAGGCTCGTGGACTCCAGCGATAGGCGAGCAGCGGGGTGAGATCGGCCATACACCGAATCGTCCTGTATGGGTGATTCGCCCCTCAGGACGGGGTGACTGAATGTGGGCAAGAGCACCCGTAACGGGACGAAGATCAGGGCGTTCCCGCGCCCGAACTCTCCGACGGGTCCGGGCTCTCCGACGGGTCCGGAGTCGCAGACGGGTCCGGGGTCGGCGGCGCGGCGGTGTCGAGCGGCTCCCGGTCGATCACCACCGGGCCGGCCAGCTGCACGGTGGCCGGTGCCGGGCCGGGTGCGGCGGCCAGCCTCAACGTCCCGGCCGAGGTCTGGGCGCCGGTGGGCGTGCCGTCCTGGTCGTAGCAGTAGATGCCCACATCCAGCGGGGCGTTCAGCGACGCCGAGGTGGAATCCACCGAGTAGCAGGTGCCGGTGAGGCCGTCGGGGATTTTGGCCGGGGCGACGGCCAGGGGCGCGCGCCGGTCGGTGAGCACGTCCAACCAGTCGGTGAGCAGGTGCTGCACCCGAGGGTCCGACCGGCGGGGAACCGCATCGTCGCGATCACCCAGGCGTACGCAACTCGCCGATTCGGTCCGACCGGCCGACGGCAGGGCGCACTGGAACAGCCCGTCGGCCGTGCTGGCCATCGAGACGTCGGCGGTGCCGCCCAGGGCGCCCCCCGGCACGTCCACCCGCCAGCTGCCGTCGTTCGCGCTGGTGAAGACGATGGTGCGATCCGATTGACCCGGCTGGCTGTAGACGTACTGGGCCACCAGGTGACGGTCCTGAGCCGCCGCGGCCAGCGCGGCCAGCTCGTCCCGTGCGGCCTCCACCTCGACCGGCTCCGGGTCGGCTGGCGGCGGGATCGGAGGCTGCTCGCTGGTGCAGGCGACCAGGAGGGCTGGCAGGGCGAGGACGAGCGGCCCGATCACGCGGCCGGCCGAGCGGATGAGGACGGGCACCGGCCCATTCTGGTGGGTGCGGACGGTCGGCGGGTGCCGGCGCGTACCTGGCCCGTCCCGGCGTGTCGGGGAGGGCGTCCCGGTGTACCCGTCCGACCTGGTGGGACCACCCCGGCCGGTCCCGGCCGGGCCGGATGGTGGGATCACCTGACCCGGCTTCGTTATCCGCCGGATACCCTCATGAGGTCTGACACGCGCCGCCGGCCCCGGTTCCGGCGGCGTCGGCACGCTCAGGGTCGCTGGGAGGGAGTGCACCGTCGTGGCACTCGTGGTGCAGAAGTACGGCGGGTCCTCCGTCGCCAACGCCGAGCGGATCAAGCGGGTGGCCGAGCGCATCGTCGCCGCCCGCAAGGCCGGCGACGACGTGGTGGTGGTGGTCTCCGCGATGGGTGACACCACCGACGAGCTGCTCGACCTGGCCAACCAGGTCAGCCCGCTGCCGCCGGGCCGCGAGCTGGACATGCTGCTCACCGCCGGGGAGCGGATCTCCATGGCCCTACTGGCCATGGCCATCCACAACCTGGGGTACGAAGCCCGCTCGTTCACCGGTTCGCAGGCCGGCGTCATCACCACCTCGGTGCACGGCCGCGCCCGGATCATCGACGTCACCCCCGGGCGGCTCAAGGGAGCGCTCGACGAGGGCTCGGTGGTCATCGTGGCCGGCTTCCAGGGCGTCTCGCAGGACACCAAGGACGTCACCACGCTGGGCCGCGGTGGTTCGGACACCACCGCCGTGGCGCTCGCCGCCGCCCTGCACGCCGATGTCTGCGAGATCTACACCGACGTGGACGGCATCTTCACCGCCGACCCGCGGATCGTGCCCAATGCCCGCCACATCCAGCAGATCACCTACGAGGAGATGCTGGAGCTGGCCGCGTGCGGCGCGAAGGTGCTGCACCTGCGTAGCGTGGAGTACGCCCGGCGGGCGGGGTTGCCGATCCACGTCCGTTCGTCATACTCGACCAACACCGGCACGATGGTCACCGGATCGATGGAGGACCTTTCCGTGGAGCAGGCACTGATCACCGGGGTCGCGCACGACCGCAGCGAGGCCAAGATCACCATCGTCGGGGTGCCCGACGAGCCGGGCGCCGCCGCGCGGATCTTCGACACCGTTGCCGGTGCCGAGATCAACCTCGACATGATCGTGCAGAACGTCTCCACCGAGGGCACCGGCCGGACGGACATCTCGTTCACCCTGCCCAAGGCCGACGGCCCCACCGCGATGGCCGCGCTCAGCAAGATCCAGGAGCCGGTCAAGTTCAAGGGCCTGCTCTACGACGACCACGTCGGCAAGGTCTCGCTGATCGGCGCGGGCATGCGCTCGCACCCCGGGGTCGCGGCCGGCTTCTTCGCCGCCCTCGGCGCGGCCGGGGTCAACATCGAGATGATCTCCACCTCCGAGATCCGGGTCTCCGTGGTCTGCCGGGACACCGACCTCGACGCCGCCGTCCGCGCCATCCACGACGCGTTCGAGCTGGGCGGCGACACCGAAGCCGTGGTCTACGCAGGGACGGGTAGGTAGCGCCGATGACGGCGCTGCCCACCCTCGCCGTGGTCGGAGCGACAGGTGCCGTCGGCACGGTGATGTGTGAGCTGCTCACCGGGCGACGCAACGTGTGGGGCGAGATCCGACTGCTCGCCTCCGAGCGCTCGGTCGGCCGCCGGGTGCGCTGCCGGGGCGAGGAACTCGTCGTCCAGGCGCTGACCCCCGAGGCGTTCGACGGGGTCCAGGTGGCCATGTTCGACGTGCCCGACGAGGTCTCCGCCGAGTGGGCGCCGATCGCCGTCTCCAGGGGCGCGATCGCTGTCGACAACTCCGGCGCGTTCCGGATGGACCGCGACGTCCCGCTGGTCGTTCCGGAGATCAACCCCGAGCAGGTCCGCAACCGGCCCCGGGGCATCATCGCCAACGCCAACTGCACCACCCTCGCGATGATCGTCGCCGTCGCGCCGCTGCACCGCGAGTACGGCCTGCGCGAGCTGGTGCTCGCCTCCTACCAGGCGGTCTCCGGGGCCGGCAAGTCCGGCGTCGACATCCTGCACGACCAGCTCAGCAAGGTCGCCGGCGATCGGGCGCTCGGCTCGCGCACCGGCGACGTACGCCAGGCGGTCGGCGACGACCTGGGCCCGTTCCCGGCACCCATGGCGCTCAACGTGGTCCCGTGGGCCGGCTCCCCGGCGGACAGCGGCTGGTCGTCGGAAGAGATGAAAATCCGCAACGAGTCACGGAAGATTCTCGGTCTCCCCGACCTCAAGGTCTCCGCCACCTGCGTACGGGTGCCGGTGGTCACCGCCCACTCGGTAGCGGTGCACGCGGTCTTCGCCACCGAAGTCGACGCCGAGGGCGCCCGCGAGGCACTGCGCAACGCACCCGGGGTGATCCTGGTCGACGACCCGGCGGCCGGCGAGTTCCCGATGCCGATCGACGCCGTCGGCACCGACCCGTCCTGGGTCGGCCGGATCCGCCGCGCCCTGGACGACCCCCGCGCCCTCGACTTCTTCGTCACCGGCGACAACCTCCGCAAGGGCGCGGCCCTCAATACGGCCCAGATCGCCGAACTCCTGGCCAAAGAACTCCGCACCCCCTAACCCGTTCTCCGCTGGCCTCCTGCGCCGCCCCTGATCTCCCTGCCGCCGCGGTCCCGCCCGGGCCCTGGCCCGCTGCCCCTGCCCTTCCGCGGTCCTGCCCCGCCCCTAGCTCGCTGCCCCTGCCCTGCCGCGGTCCTGCCCCGGCCCTGGCTCGCTGCCCCTGCCCTTGCCTGGGTCTGCCCTGGCCCCTGGCTTCCTGCCGGGCTCCCTGCCCTGCCCCGGGCTCCCTGCCCTGCCCCTGCCGTCGTCCTGCCCTGCTCCTGGCTCCCTGCCGTGCTCCTGGCTCCCTGCCGTGCCCGTGCCCCTGCCGCGGTCCTGCCCCTGATCCCGTCGATCATGGACTTGTGGTGGGGGGCGTTCACCCCTTCCGGGGCTAAAGCGCCCACCCCAAGTGCATGATCGACGCGAATCTCTGGCCTCAAGGGCTCTCCGCTGCGGCGATCTTGCAGTTTCTGTTGCGACATAAAGGATTAGAGCGGCGAAACGGCAACCGAAACTGCAAGATCGCCGGGGTGTGGGCCGCTGGCGCGTGGCGTGTGGCGCCTGATACGTGGTGCGTAAGGCCTGGCGCGTGGCGCGCGTGGTGCGAGGTCGTGGTGCGTGGGCACAAGATCGCGTGGCACAAGATCGCGTGGCACAAGATCGCTTGGCGCGCGGCGCGCGGCGCGCGGCGCGTGGGGCGTGGGGCGTGGCGCAAGATCGCGTGGGGCGTGGGGCGTGGGGCGTGGCGCGTGGCGCAAGATCGCGTGGGGCGTGGGGCGTGGCGCAAGATCGCGTGGGCGCGTGGTGCGTGGATGTTCGGGTGGGGGTTAGGCGGCGGAGAGGAGGACGCCGTCTCGGCCTTGGCGTTTCACCGCGTAGAGGGCCTGGTCGGCTCGTTTCAAGGTGCGGTCGGGGGTTTCGCCGGGACGGGGTAGTGCGACGCCCACGCTGATCGTGCGGCCGATGCGGCGGGCCGCCTCGGTGAGCCGTTCGGCGATCCGGACCGCCTCCTCCGGGCGGCTCACCTCGATCACGGCGACGAACTCGTCGCCGCCGATCCGGTACAACTCGTCGCCGTGCCGCAGCGCCCCCTCCAGCGCGCGAGCCAATCCGACCAGCACCTGGTCGCCGGCCTGGTGGCCGTACGTGTCGTTCACGGTCTTGAAGCCGTCCACGTCGATCGCCAGCAGGGCCGTACGCCCGGGGGTGGCCGCCGCGATCCGCTGCCCGAACGGGCCGGTGTGCCGCAACCCGGTCAGCGGGTCGGAGCTGGCCTGCTCCCGCAACCGGGACAGCGTGCGCAGCCGGTCCACGCTCGTCCAGGCCTGCCCGGCCAGTAACTCCATCAGGCTGACCGTGGTCGGGTCCGGGCGCAACGCGCGTTCGTCGGCGACCAGCAGCACCCCACCGGCGTCCGTGGACCCGACCGGCACGGCGACCAGTGTGCGTACCCCTGCCCGGGTCAGCGGGCGGTAGTCCTCGGTCGGGGGATGCCCGGCCTCGCCCAGCGTGTACCCGGCGCCGTACCGGTGTGCCCGCTCGACCATCCGGTCCAGCGCGGCCGGACCCGCCGCGGCCAACTCGGCGCGGATCCGGGTCTCCAGGTCGCTCGGCGTCGCCGGGGACGGGCCGAGCTGGCCGCCGATCAACAGCAGTGCGGTGGAGAGCGTGGAGACCTCCCGGGCGGCACGGGCCGCAGCCCCCATCACCTCTGCCTCGGTCGGCGCGGAGGAGAGGGCGGACGCGTGCCGGAGCAGCTTCTCGCTGCGGCTCTCCACCGGTGGGCCGCCGAGGGCGGCGATCCGCGCGCCGAGCCCGTCGGCCAGCCGTTGCGCGGTCTCCCGCCACGGCTCCAGGTCGGTCGGCTCGCTCCACTGCAGGTCGAGTACGCCGATCGCCCGGCCCGTCGGGTCCAGCACCGGTACGCACAGCTCAGCGGTCACATCCGGGCGGACCGGCAGGTAGTCCGGGTCGACTGTGACGTCCGGGACGACGGCGGGGGTGCCGGTCGCGTACACCCGGCCGACGATGCCGGTCCGCGCCGGAACGGTGGCGAAAACCTGCCAGGCCCCGGTCGCCGCGACGCAGCGCAGACGGTCGTGGGCCGCCAGGAGTACGGAGATTGTCGCCGGGGTGTGGCGGGACAGCGCGGTGACCGTCCACCGACACGCCTCCGGCGCGCTCGACGCCATCGGCAGGCGGACGGTGACGTCACGGATGACTCGCTGATGATCCACTCGCACGTCGTTCCAGGTAGGGGAGGGGTCCGGCTGACGCCGAACCGCTCGATCAAGCGTACTCACGGTGGCGGGACAGCGACCTTCGTACACATGTGCTATCCACAGGCTGTGGACACGGCCTGTGGACGCCTGCCCCCCGGGAGGCCGCGCCCGGCGATAGCCTGAAGCACCCCGGTGCCGAGGAGGCGAGCCCGTGCTCATCGCCCAGCTCAGTGACCCGCACCTGACCACCGGCCTGCTCGCCGCGGAACCCGCCGCCGGGTTGCACCGGGCGCTCGGCCGGGTGCTGGCGTTGCGGCCCCGACCGGAGTGCGTGGTGATCACCGGAGACCTGGCCGACCACGGCAAACCCGAGGAGTACGCGGCGCTGCGCGAGGTTATCGGCGCATTCCCGCTGCCGGTGCACCTGGCCACGGGTAACCATGACGACCGGGAGTCGCTGCTCGACGCGTTCGGGGGCACGCCGTGGCTCGGGGGCGGCTACTCGGCCTACTACCACGTCGACCACGAAGTGGTGTCCCTCGTGGTGCTCGACTCGCTCGTTCCCGGCAGTGACGGCGGCCAACTCGGCGAGGAGCAGCTCAGCTGGCTCGACGGGGTGCTGGCCGGGCGGCCCGAGGTGCCCGCCGTGCTCTTCCTGCACCACCCACCGGTCGCGGTCGGCATCCCGGCGGCCGACGCCATCCGGCTCGCGGACGGTGACGCCCTCGCCGAGGTCGTCGGCCGGCACCGGCACGTCGTCCGGGTCGCCGCCGGCCACCTGCACCGCCCGGTCACCACGGCGTACGCGGGCACGGTCCTCACCGTGGCCCCCAGCACCTGGAAGCAGAGCACGCTCACCATGAGCGCCGACGAGCAGATCGGTTGGGTCCACGAGCCCACCGCCTTCCTGCTGCACTCGGTCGAGGCTGGCGGCTGCGTGACCCACACGGTGCAGGTCAGCCACTCCACCGGGCAGACCTGCGGCTTCTGAAGGGCTGCGTCGTGCTGGTCTGGTACGTCTCGTACGGCTCGAACATGCACGCCGCCCGGCTGGCCTGGTACATCGGTGGCGGCTGCCCACCCGGCGGAAAGCGGACGTACCCGGGCTGCCGTGACCGGCGTCCACCCAGCCGGTCGACGCCCGTGTCGCTGCCCGGCGGCATCTACTTCGCCGGCGAGTCGGGCGCCTGGACCGGCGGCATGGCCTTCTACGACCCGCACCTGCCGGGTGAGGCCGCGGCCCGCGCCTACCTGGTGACCCTGGAGCAGTTCACCGACATCGCTGCCCAGGAGATGTATCGCCCCCCGGGCGACACGACCGAGCTGATCGCGGCGACCGGCGCGGCCGTCGACGACGCCGTCGCCAACGGACGGGCCACGCTCGGCCCGGGTCGGTACGAGACGATGATCTGCCCGGGCAGCCGCGGCGGTGTTCCGATGCTCACCTTCACCGCCCCCGAGGGAGCGTCGGCCGTGCCGTGCCGCCCTCCCGCGCCGATCTACCTCGCCATGATCAGCCGAGGGCTGCGCGAGTCGCACGGCTGGCCCGCCGAGCGGATCGCCACCTACCTGGCCGCCCGGCCGGGTGTGGCGGGCGCCTGGTCAGCGGACGCCGTCACCGCCCTGGTCGACGGGGCGCTGGCCGACGGCTGACCCGCCGGCTCGCACCTCCGGCCGCTGGCGCGGTCAGCCCAGCAGGAACTCGCGCAGCGCGGGAGCCAGCGTTGCCGGGGGCACGTCGTGGTAGCCGCCGTCGAGGCTCACGGACCGGCCGCCCGGCACCGCCTCGGCCGCCGCCCGACTGGCGTCCCGCAACCACTGTGGACTGCCGGTGCTGTCCACTGCGAGGGTCGGCGCGGTGATGCTCCCCAGCCGGTCGGCGGGGAATCGCCCGCCGGCGGTGACGATCCCGTCGTACACCAGGGTGTGCGCGAGCGCCGTCAACCCACCCCACATCGGTTGCGAGCGCATCCCGCTGATCTGCTCCGCCGGTAGCCCCACCGAGACGCTGAGGAAGGTCTCCACCGCGCGGTCCCGGTCGTCGGCGGCGATCAGCTCGATGAGCTGCGGTGTGACGTCCTTGCCGACGCCCACGTGCGGACCGACCCGGAACGGTGGCTCGAACATGACCAACCCGGTCACCGGTAGGCCCTGTGCGGTCGCGAGGGCGGCCAGGACGGCCCCGGAGGAGATGCCGTGGACGGCGGCGGAACCACCCGC
Source organism: Micromonospora sp. NPDC047756 (assembly GCF_055587245.1). NCBI lineage: Bacteria > Bacillati > Actinomycetota > Actinomycetes > Micromonosporales > Micromonosporaceae > Micromonospora > Micromonospora sp. NPDC047756. Next base: position 698,286 of record NZ_JBVJGQ010000004.1, on the reverse strand, counting down.
CGCCGCGATCAGGGCGGCCAGGTCGTCGATCTCGCGGCCGACCTCGTACGGCGCGGTGTCACCGCTGTAGCCCCGACCGCGACGGTCATAGCTGAAGACGGTGAAATCCGGCGCCAGCGCGGCACCCAGGTCGCGGGTCGCGCCGCGATCGCTGAACGCGCCTCCGACGAGGACGACCGCCGGCCCGGCGCCGGACCGCTCGAACGCGATGGGCGTGCCGTCGACCGATCGCACCTGCTCCGCCACGGGTGTCGTTCCGCTCACGATGCCGTCCCCCATTCCTCGTAGGCTGCCCCGTCCTTTCTAGACCCTGGCTCCGACGTTGTCCGGCAGACCGCGTTAAACGATGATCGATAACGGCCTCGGCGTACGCGCTGCTCCGATGCGCTGCCCGGGTCGACCACTGGGCGTCCGGATGAGAGGCTGTCGGGGCGGGGGTCACGCTCAACCACCGCCATCCGCGACCCTTTCGACGGCGTCCGTCGGCGGCCCCGGTCGACCCAGAGGCCAGGCACCGTACGCGCCGATTCTCACGAGGAGATCCATGTTCATACCCGGGATGCGTCGGGCCGCTGTCGGCCTGATCGCGCTCGCGGTGGCCGCTTTCGGCGCGGTCGCCACCAGCCCTGAGCAAGCCGACGCGCGGCCGAAGCCGGTCGACGTCACCCTGCTGGCCCTCAACGACTTCCACGGCAACCTCGAACCGCCGAGCGGGTCCAGCGGCACCATCGCCGGACAGACCGCTGGTGGTGTCGAGTTCCTGGCCACCCACCTTGCCGAGCTGCGCGCCGCAGCCAAGAAGAAGAACACCATCACCGTCGCCGCCGGCGACCTGATCGGTGCGTCCCCGCTGCTCTCGGCCGCGTTCCACGACGAGCCGACCATCGAGGCGCTGAGCATGGCCGGGCTGGACTACGCCAGCGTCGGCAACCACGAGTTCGACGAGGGCGCCGCCGAACTCCTGCGGATCCAGAACGGCGGCTGCCACCCGGTGGACGGCTGCATCGACGGCACCCCCTACCGGGGAGCCGGATTCCAGTACCTGTCCGCGAACGCCTTCAAGACCGCCACCGGCAAGCCGCTGATGGCCCCGTACGCGATCCACAAGGTGCAGGGCGTCAAGGTCGGCTTCATCGGCATGACCCTGGAAGGCACCCCGCAGATCGTCAGCCAGCAGGGCGTCGCCGGCCTCAGCTTCGCCGACGAAGCGGACACCGCCAACCGGTACGCCCGCGAGCTGCGCCGCAAGGGCGTACAGGCGATCGTGGTCCTGCTGCACGAGGGTGGCACCCAGGCCGCGACCGGCGGGATCAACGACTGCGTCGGCATGACCGGCCCCATCGTGGACATCACCAACCGGATGGACCCGTCGATCGACGTGGTGGTCAGCGGGCACACCCACCAGGCGTACAACTGCGACATCAACGGCAAGCTGGTCACCAGCGCCAGCTCGTTCGGTCGCCTGGTCACCGACATCGACCTGAAGATCGACCGCCGGAGCGGGGACGTGATCTCCGCCGCCGCGAACAACGTCGTGGTCACCCGCGACGTCGCCAAGGACCCGAGGCAGACCGCGCTGATCAACCGCTACAAGACAGTGCTCGGCCCGGTCGCCGGACGCCAGGTCGGCGTGACCAACGCGGCGATCACCCGCAGCCAGGAAACCCTCTTCGGTACGAGTCTGGGCGAATCGCCACTGGGCAACCTGATCGCCGACGCGCAGCTCGCCGCCACCGACGACGAACAGAACGCCGTCGCCGCCTTCATGAACCCGGGCGGGGTCCGAGCCGACCTCGACGCCGGCCCGGTCACCTACGAGGAGGCGTTCACGGTGCAGCCGTTCGCCAACAACCTGGTGACACTGGACCTCACCGGCGCGCAGCTCTACTGCGTACTGGAGCAGCAGTTCGTCGTCGGTCGGACCCTGTACCCGTCGGCCACCGTCAGCTACGTGGTCGACCCGAACGGCACCACCGGTACGGTCGCCGACCCGTGCGCCGGCACCCGCGTGGTCCGGGGCAGCCTCACCCTCGGCGGCACCACCGTCGACACCGCCGCCACCTACCGGGTGACGGTGAACAACTTCCTGGCCGGCGGAGGCGACGGCTTCAGCGCCCTCACCGGCGGCACGAACCTGGTCACCGGTCAGATCGACCTGGACGCCTTCGTCGACTACCTGACCGCCCAGTCGCCGGTCTCCGCACCGACGCTGGACCGGATCCGCACCACCGCCGAGGACCCCGCCGCCTGACGGACGACTTCCGCGACATCGGGCCCCGGAGCTGATGCTCCGGGGCCCGACCCGTCCCAGCCCTCGCCGGCCGCGCTTGTGCTTGCCCTTTATCGTGCTCGCGTCGCGCTGCTCGCGTCGCGCTGCCCACCCGCGCCGCGCTGCCCGGGCACGCCCCTTTGGGCAAGATCGCCCTCGAACATGGATGTAGTGGCATCGGTCCGGCGGGATACCACTACATCCAGGATCGAGTGCGGTCTTGGTCCGCGACAAGATCATTAGCGGGCTCAATCAGGTAGATCCGCGCAACTTCTCCGATGTTGCTGTCTCCCGCGCGCCCGAGGCACCAACTTCGGGGAAGTTGTGCGGATCTTGGTGCAAGGTGCGGTGCACGGCGGGGCGGAGCGGCGTGCTTGGTGAGGGCGGGGCGGGCAGAGGGGGGTCAGGCGGAGGCGGGCGTGGGGGTGGGGATGGGGGATGTCGGGGTGGGCCTCGCGAGACCGTCCTGCTCCCTGGTGAGCAGGCGACGCAGGGAGAGCGCGACCAGCGAGGCGACCAGGCAGCCGCCGACCACCGTCGCCACCCAGACCATGCCGTTGGCGGCGCCGATGAGTGGGCCGGCGGTCACTGGGCCGATCACACCGCTGATTCCGAAGATCATTGAACTCATCGCGTTGTACCGGCCACGTAGCTCGTCGGTGGCCAGCGCGTTGGTCAGTGCGGGCATCACCGGGGACAGCATCGTCTCGCCGAAGCCGAAGATCGCCGAGCAGAGCACCACGCACACGGCGGCCAGCACGGCGTTCTCGGCACTGACCAGGCCGGCCACGCCGAGGACCAACCAGGCGGCGGCGAACACCGCACCCACCACAGCCAACGCCCGGGTGCGGCTGCGCCCCTCGATCCGACGGATGACCAGCAGTTGCGCGAGCACGATCATCACCGTGTTGGCCGCGAGCGCCCAGGCCACGACCCGGGGGTTCACCTCCGCCACTCGCACCGCGTACGCGGCGAAGCCCACCTCCACCTGCGCGTAGCCGCAGGTGGTGAGGATCAGCCCGAAGATCACCAGCCGTCGGAACGGGTGGTCGCGGAGCACCGTCAGGTAGCCGCCGGGCGACGGTTCGTCGACGCCTCGACGCTTGCCGAGTCGGTGGCCCACCCCGGGCAGGGTGAGCAGGATCAGCGCCGGCATCAGGTAGGTCACCGCGTCCAGCAGGTAGATCGACTGGAAGGTGCCGGGCCGGGCGGTGTCGACGATCGCGCCGGAGGTCATGCCACCGATGCCGATACCGAGGTTGAGCAGGGCGAAGTTCAACCCGAAGACTCGTTGCCGTTCATCGTCGTCGGTCAGCGACGCGAGGATGGTGTTCTGCCCGGACCAGATGGCCGAGCTGCCGATGGCGATCACCGTCATCACCAGCAGGGCCGAGCCGGTCGAGTGGACCAGCGCCAACGAGCCGGTGCCGATCGCCTCGATCAACAGGCAGGGCACCACCACCCAGCGGGCGCCGACCCGGTCGATCAGCGTCCCGCCCAGCGGCGACAGGGCCAGGGTCACCACGCCGTACCAGCCGATGACGAGCCCGGCGCGGGTGTCGGTGAGCCCGCGTACGTCGGTCAGGTAGATGAAAAGGAACGGCAGGGTCAGGCCCCGCCCGATCGCCGACAGCAGTGTGCCGAGGAGGATCCGGCGAGCTTCCGAACGGTGGGGCAGGGCACGACGCAACATGACCGGCATTCTCTTCGGTGGGTCCGACGCCGCGCGAACCGTTTTGGCCACGACTCGCGGTCACCGGGACTGGTCGGTGACCAACCCCACGTTGATCCACTCGCCGCGATCGCGGTCGTTCGGTGTCCGTCGGGTCTGCGATGCTGGCGCGATGACCGGCCCCTGGCGACATCTGCCCGCTACCGCCCGCGCCATCGCGTTGACCGCGACGACGGCCGTCGCCGCCGCCCAGGCACGCGACGGTGAGAGGTACGACGAGGCGGTCGGCGGTCTCGCCGCGGACGAGCGTTCCGGCCTGGTGCTCGGCGCCGTGGTCCGGTTGCTGCTGGAGGAGAGCCATCCGGACGGGTTGACCGGCGACGACATCCGCCAGGTGTTGACCCGCTGCGTGCAGGAGTCGACGCGGTGGCGAACGGAAGTCGACCCGCACGTGGTGCTCGTCCTGCTGGCCGGCGCGTTGGGCGTGTACGACCCCGACAGCGACGAGTCACCGCCGGACGCGTCGACGCTGGCCCGACACGCCCCACTGCTGGTGGCCGACCTGTTGGCGGGGACCAGCGTGCCGTTGGACGACTACCTGGCCGCCGCGTTCGCGGAGATCGAGCGCACCGAACGGCAGGACTGAGCGCACCGAGCGCCTCCACGACAAGGCCCGCGGTGGGGCAGGCACCTGCATGGCCGTCCCGGAGCCGCTGACGGCGCTCCTGGCCACCTCCAGCCCGTCGCGCAGGACGCGCTCGTGGTGGCGGCTGCCGGTGTCACCACGAGCAGGCCAGCCTCGCGCAAGGGCCGTGGACCGGATCTTCTCAGGGTCCGGCAGAACGTAGGAGGGGTGTCCTGCCCTGCCCCAAGGGCAGGACACCTCACACTCGTGTCCTACCGCAGGAGCTTGTGGAGGGTTTTCGCTACGGCCAAGCTGGCCATGGTCATAGTTACAAGACCACTGGCGATGCCGAGCAAGACGCAAGGTCCGGTGCCCAGTGCCGCCTGTGACTGCACGGCGACGCTAACCCCGGCGGCCACACCGGCCAGGAGTCCGACCACGAAGGCGATCACGAGGATCAACAAGTGGCGTTCGGTCAAGAGGTAGCGGTGCCCGTCGAGCGCTATTCGGTGTTCACCACCGATCGGATCCTGTGAAATCCGTGGCTGAGGCACCCCGGCCGAGCGGTCCTGGCTGGCGTTGAGGTCGCGGTTACTTCTGGCGGTGCTGTTGGACACGCGTGTCTCCTTGAGAGTGATTGCTAACGACTTACCTCGGGCATGGCGTCCCACGTGTGACCTCGGACATGTCGCTCCACATCGCGTGTGAGCGTCTGCCGGTTACCGCCAGCAGGACGCGCGACGTGGGGCGTTCTTCTCGGGAAACGATCGACAGTAGGGAGGCGTCACGGTGTTTGAGAGGTTGTCACGTCGATTGAGTAGGCAAGGGCGTAGAGCCGGATATCGGCCTCATGCGCGGTTCCACGGGTCCCGTCGATGGGACTCGCTACCTAATGAGTCGGAAGGCTTCTGAGCTGCGCAAATACCCTTTGCATATCGAGGGGCGCAGATCTCTACTTTACTCAATCCGTGGTTACTCACGAGTAAGTTGCTACGCGCTACTCACGAGAGTAGGTCCCGTCTCGTTGACGGGAGCGAGATGTGAGCCATGAGAGTGAGGCGCGCACCTCGGACAGGACGGCCCTCTGTTACCGCAGGGGGCCGTTCGCTGTCGGTGCAACCCCGCCAGGGGTCCTAGTCACTCAGTTGGTCACCCGGGAAGCACGAGAGGGCACATCCATGGATCGGATGTGCCCTCTTACCTGGTCGGGGTGGCCGGATTCGAACCGACGACCTCTTCGTCCCGAACGAAGCGCGCTACCAAGCTGCGCCACACCCCGAGGCGTGCCGACAAATAGTAGCCCACCCGCCCCGATGGTCAAACTCGGTACCCCTGCCGCTTCGAGCCTGCCCGCAGAGGCCAAGATCCGCACAACTTCCCCGATGTTGCTGCCTCACCACGCGCCGAGGCAGCAACATCCCTGATGGTGCGCGAATCATGAAGCGGCGAAGCGGGCAACCGGGGGAAGCGGCGAAGCGGCGAAGCGGCCGGCAGTGCAGCGGTCAGCGGGGGATGAGGGTGAGGATGCTGGCCTCCGGGGGGCAGGCGAAGCGGATCGGGGCGGTCGGGTGGGTGCCGAGACCGGCGGAGACGTGCAGCCAGGAGTCCGAGCCCGGCCACCGGTGCAGGCCGCGCGCCATGGAGCGGGGCAGGCCGCAGTTGGTCACGAGCGCCCCGTAGCCCGGTACGCAGACCTGACCACCGTGGGTGTGCCCGGCCAGCAGCAGCCCGAAGCCGTCCGCCGCCATCTGGTCGAGCACCCGCGGCTCGGGTGAGTGCGTCACCGCGATGGAGAGGTCCGCCGAGGACGACACCGCGCCGGCGACGGAGGGGTAGTCGTCCCGGTCGATGTGCGGGTCGTCGACGCCGACCAGGTCGAGCTGTCGACCGCCGGCCTTCAGCGTGGTCCGGGCGTTGTTGAGGTCCGCCCAGCCGGCGCCGGTGAAGACCTGACGCAACTCCTCGTACGGCAGCTCGACGCCCTCGGTGTACTCCCGGTCGGGCAGGAAGTAGGTGAACGGGTTCTTCAGCACCGGCCCGGTGTAGTCGTTGGAGCCGAACACGAACGCGCCCGGGTAGTCCAGCAGTGGTTGCAGGGCCCGCAGCACCCCGGGCACCGCGCCAGGGTTGGCCATGTTGTCGCCGGTGACCACCACCAGGTCGGGGTCGAGGGCGGCCAGCGATGCCACCCAGCGCTGCTTGCGCGCCTGGTCGGGCATCATGTGCAGGTCGGACAGGTGCAGCACGCGCAGCGGCTCCGCGTCGGCCGGGAGCACCGGCACGTCGTACCGCCGCAGGGTGAACATGTTGCGCTCGACGAGCGACGCGTACGCGAGGGTGGCCGCGCCGATCGTGGCGGTTCCGGCGGCGAGCCGGAATAGTGTGCGCTTTCGCATGGCGTTCAGGGTAGTTTGACCGTCCATGAGCACGCTGAAGGACCGCCTCACTGCCGACATGCGTACCGCGCTCAAGGCGCGCGACGAGCTGACCACCTCCACGCTGCGGATGGCCCTGGCCGCCGTCGGCACCGCCGAGGTCGCCGGCAAGGCCAAGCGCGAGCTCACCGATGACGAGGTGCTCGCGGTGCTGACCAAGGAAGCCAAGAAGCGTCGGGAGGCGGCCACCGCCTTCGCCGACGCCGGGCGCGCCGAGCAGGCCGCGAAGGAGAGCGCCGAGGGTGAGGTGTTGGACCGCTACCTGCCCAAGCAGCTCTCCGACGCCGAGCTGACCGAGCTGGTGTCGGGGGCGCTCGCCGCGGGCGGCTTCACCGGCAAGTCGCAGATGGGCCCGGCGATGAAGGCGGCCCAGGCCGCGGTGGCCGGCCAGGCCGAGGGTGGCCGGGTGGCCGCCGAGGTACGCCGACAGCTCGGTCTCGGGGCATAGTCGCCAATCGGCGCGGCCTGAGGAACGATTCTTGCTCTCTGATCGCCGCCTGACAGGGTTAACCCTGGCCCCTTCGCCCATGGCGGCAGTAATTGCTGGTCAACTACCGCTACCGTAATTGCTAGCTCCTTGCGAGAAGGGCAGTCGCCCTGTCGGTATCTGCGTCTCGCATCCACGGCACAACAATTATGGGAACGATCTTCAGTGAAGGTGGCAGTTGTCGTCGTTGCGACAGCGGGAGGCCACGAGTCGCCCCGGGCGGAAATGGTGTCCGTTGCAGCTTGACGCCTAAGGTCTTCTTCGTGCTTCTGGGCTGTAAATGCGTTGCTGTTGGCACTGGACTGAAGGCTGATTTGCGTTGGAGAAGATGGGTCTCCGCAGCGGGGAGCGTCACCTGAAGCGGAGATGATGCACGTGTCACGCTGCGGCCTGTTGCCGATCTGGTTGACAGCTACCTTCTTCTCGACCGGCAATAGTGTGCAGGGGATGTTGACCCCCAGCGTCGACCAGGGCCGGCACAAGCTTCGCAGGCCAGTGTGCCAGCCCTGGTCTCGCCACCCGTCAACAGTCAGGACTGTCCATGATCCTGATGCTCGTCACTTGACCGGCCCAGGTGGGAATGCTGACCGCATAATCGTTCGGACGGATGCAATCCGTGAGGCCGTTGGAGAATTTCAGGAGAGCGCCGTCGTCGTTGCGAGAGTTGTAAACAGCGAAAGCGCCAAGTCCTCCGGAACCCAACGTCTGGTAACCGCTAGTAATGTCCTTGTATGCGGCCGTCCACGTCCTTGCATTCCATTTGGCCTCGGTCTTGTAGAAGCAGACCTGCGGATAGCCGCATCCATAGCCCGTTGCAGCGCTGGCCGGTGATCCGGTCGCAGTCGTAACAAAAATCGCAGCCGCCGCACTTGCTGTCACCGTGCCAATAATGCGCCTGAATCGCATGACTCCCCGTCTGGCCGATCGATTAACTGCTTAGACCTTATCGGCCACGCTGAACTGTTGGCAAGGGTGGGAAGCGTCAGGGATCGATGCGGTTATTCCGCTGCGCTTGGCAAATCAAGGCTTCCCGTGCTCGACGGAGGTGCTCGTGGCTGGTATCGCCCAGGGTGTTGCGCAGTTTGCCGAGGTGGGAGGCGCTGTCGATCAGTGCGCGGATGGCGTGAGGTTGCCGAGCCGGCCGCGGAGGAGAGCACCGAGGGCGAGGTGTTGGACCGCGCGGTCTCTGACCGTCAGGTTCAGAGTGGCGGCACGACCTGGCGCAGCCGCCGCTGGTCCGGACAGACGAAACGGGCGGGCACCCGAGGAGGGTGCCCGCCCGTTTCGTCCTACCCGTCGGTTCAGCCGCCGGGGCGACCACCGGGTCGTCCCCCGGGCGGGCCACCGGGCTGACCGCCCGGATTGCCATCGGTGTTACTCGGCGTGCCGCCACCGCTGCTGACCTCGATGGTGACCACGCCACCCTTGATCGTGCGTCCGTCCGGGCTGGTGCCGGCCGCGTCGCCCGCCTTGCAGGAGGACGGCACCTTCGTGCTGGAGACGACCGGCTCGAAGCCGGCACCCTTGAGCCGGGACTTCGCGGTGTCCACCGAGACGCACTTCACGTCGGGGATGCTGCGCTGGTCACCAAGGGAGATCTTCTGACCCGGCGCCTCAAAGTCGATCTTCGGCTTGCCCTTCATGGCGTCCCGCAGCGTCTCCCAGACCGGCGGGTTGATGCCGTCCTGCTCCTTGTGCTTCATCTTCACGTTGGTCTGCGGCCAGTCCGGGTCGGCCATGATGCCGGCGACGGAGTACTGCTTGGTCATTGCGACCAGCGCGGCGGTCTTCTCGGAGTCGGTGGTGCCGGACTTGCCGGCCACCGGGTAACCGACGTCGCCGCGCACGTTGCCGGCGGTCGCCCCCGCGCACCGGGAAGACGACGACTTGTCACCGACCGGGCACCGGGCCGCGTCCACGGCGGCGCGGGCCACCTCGGTGCTGAACCGCTTCTCGCAGCGCGGGTTGGCGATGTCCAGCTTGTTGCCCTCCGGGTCGCGGATCTCCTGCACCGGGATCGGCTCGCAGTACTTGCCGTCCGCGGCCAGGGTGGCGTAGGCGTTGGCCAGGTCCAGCGGGGTGGTCTGCGAGACGCCCAGGGTGAACGCGCCCCACTGGTGCGCGCCCTTCTCCAGCGTCAGATCTTCCTCGGAGCGGAAGTTGATGCCCAACCGCTTGGCGGCCTTGACCACGTTCTCGGCACCGACCTGCTGTTGCAGCGGCACGAAGTAGGTGTTCACCGACCGGCCGAACGCGGTCCACATGTTGTTAGGGCCGGCCATGCTCTCGGTCGAGTTGGTGGGGCAGTAGAAACTGGTCCCCGGGCAGGCTGCCGGACCGGGGCGGATGATGTATTCCGACTTGAACTGCTTGGGTGCGTTGATCGAGTAGCTGAGCGGGATGCCCTTCTCCAGGGCCGCGACGATGGTGAATATCTTGAACGTCGACCCGGCCTGGTAGCCGGTGATGCCGTCACCACCGGTGAGCAGCGGGTTGACCGTCGCCGGGTAGTTGCCCCGAATCTTCTTCTTGCTCTTCGCCGGATCGCTGGAGATCTTGTTCTTCGGGTTCTTCGGGTCGTCGAGCTTGAACTGCCGGTTGACCGCGAGCGCCCGTACCCGGCCGGTGCCCGGCTCGACGACCGCGACCATCGCGGCTTCCTTGCTGTTGATGCTCTTGGCCTTACGGACCGCCTTGTCCGCGGCGCGCTGCGCCTTGACGTCGATCGAGGTCACGACGGTGTAGCCACCGCTCTTGAGCCGGCGCTCCCGGTCGTACCTGGTCGAGCCGAACGTCTCCTGATCCATCCACCAGCGGTAGAAGTAGTCGCAGAAGAAGCCCCACTCGTTGACGTTGGCGGCGACGCAGCCGTTGGGGGTGCGCTTGTCCTTCACCACCAGCTTGGTCGCCTTGGCGGCGTCCGCCTCCTGCTGGGTGATGGCCTTGATGTCGACCATGTTCTGGATGACGTAGTTGCGACGGTCCAGCGCGAGCGGGAAGCCGAGTTCGGTGGTCGGGTCGTTCGTCGTGGGTGCCTTGACCATGCCGGCCAGCAACGCCGATTCCTCGATCTTCAGCTTGCTCGGCGGCTTACCGAAGTAGACCTGGCTCGCGGCGTAGATGCCGTACGCGCCGTTGCCGAACGAGGCGAGGTTGAGATAGCGGGTGAGGATCTCGTCCTTGGAGAATTCCTTGTCGACCTGGAGGGCCAACCGCATCTCGCGCAGCTTGCGGGCGCTGGTGTCCTCGGTCGCCGCGACGACGTCCGCCGGGTGGGTGGCCGAGTAGGCGATGGCCAGCCGGACGTACTGCATGGTCAGCGTCGAGGCGCCCTGCCGGCCGGAGCCTTCGCTCTGGTTGTTGACGAACGCACGGGCGACACCGTTGATGTCGACGCCGTTGTGCTTGTAGAAGTCATGGTCCTCGGCCGCGATGATGGCCTTCTGCATGAACGGCGAGATGTCGGCGAGCTTGACGTCTCGCCGGTTCTCGTCGTACATCGTCGCGAGCGGTGTCTTGCCGTCCGATGCCAGCAGGTAGCTGATCTGTGGCGCGCGGGCCACCGTCAGCTCCGTGGGCAGGGCACCGAACGTCTCGGCTCCGGCCTTCGCGGCCAGGCCGGACATCGCTACCGCGGGGAAGGCCGCCGCAGCGACCACCACGCCGGCCAGCAGGCCACACACGAGTAGCGATGCGGCGTTGGTCAGCACATTGTGGTCACGTTTCCGCATCCAGGTCACCTCGACAGGGTACGCGAGTAGGGAACGAGGGGCGCTGGGGCGTTCTTTCCCCATTTCCTGCGCGCGCTGCCCTCGTTGTGCTAAACGCACGACCCCCGTTACTTGGTTGCGTGTGACCTGGCGTGAGTCTCCTCCGATCCAGTGAGGCGGCGCAGCGTTATCGCTGACCTCGGCGGGGTAACCGGCGGTCGAAGGCCCGGGAAGCCGGGACTGTCCGAAATGATGGATTTCGCCGACAACGTTGCGTAATCAGTCGACTACAGAGCATGATGGGGGCGGCGACAGCGCCAGATGTCGTCCGCGCCGCCTTGGGGAAGGCAGGCCGGGCGATCGGGGGGAATTGCCGGCTGACGTGCATCGACGAGGTCGGTAGGTACTGCAAGGGGGGACGTGTACACATGGGCATGATCACTGACTGGCCGTCACTGGCGGCATGTCAGAACGGGGACCCGGACGCGTTGTTCGTACAGGGCGCCGAACAGAACGTGGCGAAGCGGATCTGCCGGAGCTGCCCTGTTCGGTACGAGTGCCTGGCCGACGCGCTGGACAACCGGATCGAGTTCGGTGTGTGGGGCGGCATGACCGAACGCGAACGGCGGGCGCTGCTGCGTCGTCACCCCCAGGTGACGAGCTGGCGCAAGATGTTCGAGGCCGCGATGAAGAAGAACAGCAAGGACAAGACCGGCAAGGACAAGATTCTCGTCAGCGCGGCCAACTGACGCCGGTCACGACCGGCTGATCGCCGCGCCGATCGTCCGTAGCCCGTCGACGTCGTGCACGTCGGCGGGCTGCGCCGTGACCGAAACCGCCGGCACGGCCGGGAAGGCCTCCGTGAAGCGCGCGGCGACCTGCCGCTCGCGTACCGCCTGGCGAGCCAACGCCGCGTGCGCCCGCAACACGTCGGCGGTGGCCTCATGCCCACCCAGCTGGGTCAGCCGCTCGGCGGCGGCCTGGCTCTGCTCGGCGTCCAGCTCCGGGACCGCGGGGCTGTGCACCCGGTTGAGCACCAGACCAGCCAGCGGCATTCGCTCGTCGCGCAGCCGGCCCGCGAAGTAGGCGGCCTCCCGGACCGCGTCCGGCTCCGGGGTCGCGACCAGCAGAAAGGCCGTCTCCCGCGCCTGCAGGATGCGGTACGTCTGCTCGGCGCGCTGCCGGAATCCGCCGAACATCGAATCCAGTGCCGCCACGAAGCCGGACAGGTCGGTGAGCAGCTGCGCGCCGAGCACCTTCTGGACGACCTTCGAGAATATCCCGAACGAAGCCGTGACCAGGCTGAACATGCTCCGTCCACCACTGCGCGCCGGAGCCAGCAGCAGTCGCAGCATCCGGCCGTCGAGGAAACGGGAGAGTCGAGCCGGCGCGTCCAGGAAGTCCAGTGCCGAGCGGGACGGTGGGGTGTCCACCACGATCAGGTCCCACTCGCCCCGGGCGTGCAACTGACCCAGCTTCTCCATCGCCATGTATTCCTGCGTGCCGGCGAAGGTCGAACTCATCGCCTGGTAGAACGGGTTCGCGAAGATTTCCGCGGCCTTCGTCGGGTCGGTGTGCTGCAACACCACGTCGTCGAAGGTGCGCTTCATGTCCAGCATCATGGCGTGCAACTCGCCGCCGCTGCTCTCGACGTCGATGCCCTTGACCTGGCGAGGGGTGTTGTCCAGCTCGGTCAGGCCCAGCGACTGGGCCAGCCGGCGGGCCGGGTCGATGGTGAGCACCACAGTGCGCCGGCCGTGGTGCTCGGCGGCCCGCAGCGCCAGCGCCGCGGCCGTGGTCGTCTTTCCCACTCCGCCCGCACCGCAGCACACGACGATCCGCACGCCTGGGTCGGCGAGGATCTGGTCGACGTCCAGCTGCGGCGCCGCGTCTTCGGAAGGCACCAATCGAGCGTATCGGGCCGGCGGGTCCGCGCGCCCGTGCTGCGCTCAGGTGTGAGTCATTCGGCGCGGACGAGAGCCCGGGCCAGCGTGGCGAGCCCCGCCCGATCCACCCCGTCGGGCAGCAACGGCAGCTCGATCATCGGCAGCCCCAGCTCCACCAGGTCGGCGCGGAGCGAATCTTCCAGTTCGCGCCGGATGAGCTGGTCGCGCGCCTCATCGTGCAACCCGGCCACGATGTCCCGATCGGCCGGCAGCCCGGCGGCGACCAGCCCGCGCTTCAACTCGGCGGCGGTGACCGCCGCTCCGGTGGGCAGCGGCGGTCGGACTCCGTTGACGAGCACGTTCCCGACGCCGAAGCCGAGGGCGGTCAGGTCGGCGATCGCGTCGACCGTCTCCTGGATCGGCATCTCCTCCAGCAGCGTGACCACGTGCACCGCTGTCATCGGGGACCGCAGCAACGCGGCGACTCCCTCGCTCTGGGTCTTGATCGGGCCCACCTTGGCCAGCCGGGCCGTCTCCGCCGTCACGTTGAGGAACCGGCCGATCCGCCCGGTCGGCGGCGCGTCCAGCACCACCGCGTCGTACGCGCGTCGCTGCCCGGTCGTGCGGGTGGTGGCCTCCTTCACCTTGCCGGTGAGGAGGACGTCACGCAGGCCGGGCGCGATGGTGGTGGCGAAGTCGATGGCGCCGAGCTTGCGCAGTGCCCGGCCCGCCGCGCCCAGCTTGTAGAACATGTCCAGGTACTCGAGCAACGCCTCCTCGGCGTCGACGGCGAGCGCGCGCACCTCACCGCCGTCCGGCGCGTCGGCGAGGTGGCGTTCCTCGTAGGGCAGCGGCTCGATGCCGAACAGTTGGGCGATGCCCTGCCGCCCCTCGACCTCGACCAGCAGGGTGCGCCGGCCGCCGGCGGCGAGCGCCATGGCCAGCGCCGCCGCCACGCTGGTCTTGCCGGTGCCGCCCTTGCCGGTCACCACGTGGAGACGGGCGGGCCACCCGGTACCGGCCGGGTCGATCGGACGCTCAGCTGCACACACCCGTCGAGCCTATCCAGGCTGGGCGGTCAGGCGACCTCGCAGACCCACCAACCCGTCTTCTGCACCACGGTGAAGCGCAACTCCTGGTCGGCCACCTTCTCGTCGGCGGTGGTCATGGTGAGCCGGGTGGAGACGGTGGCCCGTTCCCCGGTCTGGTTGTCCACCTTCGGGGTGGTCCACCGGAAGCGCGGGTTCTGGTACGTGGAGGCGTACTTCTCCACCTCGGCCACCTTCGCGGCGATCTTGTCGTCGTCGCGGGCAGCGGCGCAGACGCGCCCGGCCGCCTTCGTCGCGTCGCGATCCTTGTAGACCGCGGTGAGGAATTCGTCGACGGCGACCGCCGGCTCCTTGGCGCCCTCGCCGGTCTCGGCATCGCGCAGGGTCAGGAAGGCCACCACGCCACCCCCCACGCAGAGCACCATGATCACGGCCAGGGCGATCGCCGCGATCAGTAGACCGCGCTTCTTCTTCGGCGCGGCCGTGCCCTGGTAGGGCGGATAGGCCGGCGGGGCCGGGGGGATCGACGAGGAGTTCGGGGCACCCGGCTGCGTCGGCGCGGCCGCCGAGGAGGGGCCACCCGGCTGCCCGCCGCCACCCGGCTGCCCGCCGCCACCCGGTTGCCCGGGGAAGGCCGGCTGGCTCGGGCCACCGGGCTGCCCGGGGAAGGCCGGCTGGCTCGGGCCGCCGAGCTGCCCGGGGAGGGTCGGCTGGCCGCTGGGCTGCCCAGGGAAGGTCGGTTGGCCGCTGGGCTGTCCGGGGAAGGCCGGTGAGGTGGGGGCGGCGGGGAGTGCCGGTTGGGCGGGGGAGGCGGGGAGGGCGAGTTGCCCGGGGGGCGGAGCGGGGGTCGGCTGGCTGGGGATGGTCGGCGCGCCGGGCTGACCGGCGGGATCCGGGTGGGCCGGCGGGTGAGCGGGTGTGCCGGCCTGGTCGCCGCTGGGCGGGTGGGTCATGTCGTTCCCCCAGGGGTACGGCGCCCGCCGCCACCCCTGGCGCCGAGCGTGATCGAGCGGGCGGCCGGGCGCTGCGCGACCGTCCGACCGGAAGGGTAGCGGTCGATGACCGGATCGGTGTCGCCCCTGCCTGTCGAGCGGGCCGGTGATCCGGTGAGCGGTACCCGCGCCGGTTTCGGTGTCGGGCCTCCGACCTGCGGTGTGTCGCATATGTGACTGTTGATGACCTCTTGTGCGCGTCCTGCTGGCGGGACCGCAGCCACAGACCTACCTTCGTCCCCGTGCGGGGGGCCGGAACGGACGAATGGGTCCGGGCCGGAAGCATGGTCCGAGAGGTACGACCGGAGGCAGTGCATGCGCGACGCGGACAACATCCCTCGCACCCAGTTCCCGACGAACGACCGGCCCCGCCGGCCCGGGTCCGTGGTCGAGGCCGGCGGGCAGGTCTCCAGCCAGCCGATCAACGAACGGTCGTACCGCCGGATGCCGGAGCAGGCGGAGACGGCCCGGGTGCCGAGCCAGCCCGCCGAGCGGACCCGCGAGGACGACGAGTCGGGCTTCGTCATCCACCTGCCGATCCGGGTGCCGAATCTGGCGGCGGCGACAGTGCTGGCCGGCCGGGTCGCGGTGTCCCTGGGCTTCCTGCCCGAGTTGGACGCCGGCGAGACAACCGTCTCCAACGCCGATGATCAGAACAACCGGCACCGGGTCTTCTGTGACCTGCTGCTGCCCGACCGGTCCCGCTGCCCCCAGGGGTACGAGCACGAAGGGTGCTGCGGGGAGCTGCCGGCCGCGCCGGAGCAGCGTCCCGTACCTCGTCCGGCCAGCGGACCGTAGGCTGTCCCTCGAACAATTCCGCACCGAGAGGGAGCCCTTCAGCGATGCAGAAGTGGGAATATTCCACGGTCCCGCTGCTGGTCCACGCGACCAAGCAGATCCTCGACAACTGGGGCGAGGACGGGTGGGAGCTCGTCGCCGTGGTCCCCGGCCCGAACCCGGACCAGCTGGTCGCCTACCTGAAGCGGCCCAAGGCGTGAGCAACGGTCCGCACGCGAAGCTCGCCGAGCTGGGCCTCGAACTGCCCGAGGTCGTGCCGCCGGTAGCCAGTTACGTCCCGGCCGTGCAGTCCGGGCAGCACGTGTACGTTTCCGGCCAGTTGCCGATGGCCGAGGGCAAGTTGCTGGCGACCGGCAAGGTCGGCGCCGGGATCTCCGCCGAGCAGGCGAAGGATCTGGCCCAGCGGTGCGGGCTGAACGCGCTGGCCGCTGTCGACTCGCTGGTCGGCCTGGAAAACGTGGTCAAGGTGGTCAAGGTGACCGGTTTCGTGGCCTCCGCGCCCGGCTTCACCGGTCAGCCCGCTGTGATCAACGGTGCGTCGGACCTCTTCGGCACCGTCTTCGGGGAGGCCGGCCGGCACGCACGCAGCGCCGTGGGCGTGGCCGAACTGCCCCTGGACGCCCCGGTGGAGATCGAGCTGATCGTCGAGGTCGCCTGACCCAACCGCGATCTTGCACTTGCTGTCGCGACGAAAGCCGTGAAAAGGCATGAATCAGCAGCAGCAAGTGCAAGATCGCGGGGTGTGGTGGGCGGGGTCGTACGATCGCAGCCATGAGCGGGCACGTGACGGGGGCGGTGGCGGCGCTTGCCGACGAGTTGCCCCGCTGGGTTTCACTGCTGCGTGCGCCGAACCCGGGGCCGATGACCCTCGACGGCACCAACACCTGGGTGCTGCGCGCCCCGGCGGCCGATTCCGGCATCGTGGTCGACCCGGGGCCGGCGGACGAGGGGCACCTGACCCGGATCGCCGAGCACGGCCCGGTCGGGCTGATCCTGATCACCCACGGCCACCCCGACCACACCGAGGGCGCGGCCCGGCTGAGTGAGCTGCTCGGCGGCGTGCACGTGCTTGCCGTCGACCCGGCGCACACCATCGGCGGTGAGCCGCTGACCGAGCCGGGCGAGCAACTCGGCGGCTTCGGCCTGGAGATCCGCCCACTGCACACGCCGGGGCACACCGCCGACTCGGTCTGCTTCCTGGTCGAGCACGGCGACGAGCGGGTGGTGCTCACCGGTGACACCATCCTCGGTCGGGGCACCACCGTGGTCGCCCATCCCGACGGTCACCTCGGGGACTATCTGAGCAGCCTGGAGCTGCTGTCCGCGTACCGGGGGATTGCGGCGCTGCCCGGACACGGCCCGGCGCTGGCCGACTGCGCCGCCGCCGCCGACTTCTACCTCGCCCACCGCCGGGCCCGGCTCGACCAGGTCCGGGCGGCGGTCGCCGCCGGCGCCCACACCCCCGCCGACGTGGTGGCGACGGTCTACGCGGACGTGGACCGCTCGCTCTGGTGGGCAGCCGTTTGGTCGGTCCGGGCCCAGTTGGAGTATCTGGGCGTCGACACCGGGGAATCCGCGCCCGGGGTCAGTGGGTTGGAGCACATGTGACCTGCCCCGTGTGTGGAACCGTTGCCGTTCCCGGCGCGCGGTTCTGCCACAACTGTGGCGCCGCGCTGCCGGCCGCCGCCACGTTGCCGGCGGCCGAGCGCCGGGTGGTGACGGTGCTCTTCGGTGACCTCTCCGAGTTCACCTCCTGGTCGGAGGATCTCGACCCGGAACGCGTCGGTGCCGTCACCGACCGGGTTCTGGCCGCCCTCGCCGGTGCCGTGAAAACCTTCGGCGGGCACGTCGACAAGCTGACCGGTGACGGCATCATGGCGGTCTTCGGTGCCCCGGTGGCGCACGAGGACGACGCCGAACGTGCCGTCCGGGCCGCCCTGTCCATGCAACGGGCCGTCCGCCGGGTGCTCGACGACGAGCGGGGCGGCGGCGCGCCGCTCGGGCTGCGGGTCGGGTTGAACACCGGCGACGTCATCGCGGGCATCCAGGCCGCGATCGAGTACACGGTCATCGGCGACACCGTGAACACCGCGGCCCGGCTCGCCGACGCCGCCGCCGTCGGAGCCGTCTACGCCGGTGGACGCACCGCTGCGGCCACGCGGCACGTCTCCTCCTGGCGGGCGCTGCGCCCACTGCGGCTCAAGGGCAAGCGTGAGCCGGTCGAGGCGTACGAGCTGCTGGGTCTGCTGGACGCGCCGGGCACCCGCTCGGGGCTGGGCGACGAGGCGCCGTACGTCGGCCGGGAGACGGAGATCGGCCGGGTCGCCGGCCGGCTCGCCGAGGTGATCGACCAGGGCGACCCGCGGGTGCTGCTGATGACCGCCGAGGCGGGCATCGGCAAGTCCCGGTTCGCCGCCGAGGTGGAACGCCTCGCCGCCGGTTACGACGTCGGTGCCGGCCGGTACGCGGCGCACACCGGGGCCCGGGTGCTCTCGGTGCGTTGTGCCGCGTTCGGGGAACGGCGACGGCTCGCGCCCCTGGCCGATCTGGTGCGGGCCGCCGTCGGTCTGCCCAGCGACGCGTCCACCGCGTTGACCCGCCCGGCGGTCGAGGAGCGGCTGCGCCGGCTCGGGCAGCGACTCGCCCGCTCCGGCGCGGAGACACCGCCGATCGCCACGGAGCAACTGCTGGCCCTGCTCGGCTACGCCGAACTCCCGGCGCACACCGGCGGCGACAGCGGCGAATGGGGCGGCTCGGGCACTCCGGCCGCGGACGCCGAGGTGGTGCCGAACGCGGTCGCCGACCTGCTCAGTGGGCTCGCCTCCGAGGCCCCGCTGGTGATCGTGGTGGACGATCTGCACGATGCCACCGCCGAGACGATCAGTGTCCTCGGGTTGACCCTGTCCAAGCTCACCGGCCCGGTGCTGGTGCTGCTGCTCGGCCGCCCCGAGCTGGTGCGTACCGCTGGGGCGCTGACCCGGGTCGCGGACGCCGAGGTGCACTCGCTGCCGCCGCTGCGCGGTGCCGACGCGGCCCGGCTGCTCACGAGTTACCTCAGCGGCGGCAAGCTGCCGCAGGCCGACACCGATCGGTTGCTCGCCACCGCGCAGGGCAATCCGTTCTACCTGGCTGAGCTGGTCACCCTGCTCATCGAACGGGGCGCGCTGACCACGGAATCGGTTCGTGCCGCCGCTGATCGGCCCGGCTCCGGCGAGCGGGACCAGAGTGGGGCGAACGGCTGGCGGCTGGTGCCGGGGTCGCTGGGCAGCCGGCTGCTCTCCCGGGACCTCGCCGCCGTGCTCGCGGCCCGGATCGACGCGTTGCCGCCGGACGCCCGGTCGGTGCTGCGCGACGCGGCGGTCACCGGTGACACGGTGCCGACCGGCGCGCTGGAGGCGATGCGGGAGCAGCGCGGTGGCCGTGACGGCAGGCCGTCGGCCGTGGTCGCCGTCGAACTCGACCGGGCGGTCGAGGAGTTGCTGCAACGCCGCATGCTGCACCGTTCGCGTACCGGCTACTCGTTCGCGACGCCGCTCATGCGGGAGGCCGCGTACGCCGGGGTGAGCAAGGCCGAGTTGGCCGAGCGGCACGCCGCGCTGGCCCGCTGGGCTGCGCCGCCGGACGAGGCCACGGCCAGCACCGTGGGCGGGTTCACCGACGAGGCCCGGGACGACTTCGTGGCGATGCACGTCGAGCGGGCCGCCACGCTCGCCGACGCGGTCAAGCTGCGCCCGGACGCGCCGGCCCGTGCGGTGGTCCCGCTCGGCGTGGCCGCGCTCGGGCGGGCCGCCCGCCGGTCGCTCTCCGCCGGTGAGCCGGCCATGGCCGTCGAGTACGCCGAGCGCGCCACCGAACTGGCCCGCGACGGGGTTCCGGCAGCCGACCGGGTGGTGCACGCGCGGGCGTTGCTCCAGGTCGGCCGGGTCTCCGACGCGTTGGCGTACGCCGAGAAGATCGCCGCGAACGCGGGGGACGAGGTCACCCGGGTCGGTGCTCTCCTGCTGGCGGGGCAGGCCCAGGAGACCCTCGGCGATCAGGGCCGGGCGGTGACCGCCTGGCAGGAGGCGTTGCAGGTGGCCACCGAGGGGCGGCTTCCCGCGCAGCGTGCCACGGCGATGCGCCGCCTCGGCATGGCCGACTTCGTGGCCGGGCGGCTGAGTCAGGCGAGTAGCCGGTTGGCGGCCGCGTACCAGGTCAGCCTCGGTGCCCAGGACCGACGCGGGCAGGCGTGGTCCCTGCAGAACCTGGCCTGGGTGACCACCACCCGGGGTGACTTCGCCGGGACCGACGCGGTGCTCGGCCGGGCGGCCCGACTCTTCGCCGAGCTGAAGGACCCGTACGGGCGTGCCTGGCTGCGCGGCACCACGGCGTTCGCCCGGCTGCTGGCTGGCCGACTGCGCGAGGCGTGCCGGATGGCGCAGGTGTTCCTGCCGTTCGGCGAGCGGGTCGGCGAGGCGTGGGCGGTGGGCACGTTGCGGGCGGTGGCGGCGTTCGCCACCGCCGAGCTGGGGGACCTGGCCGAGGCGGACCGGGAGGCCCGGCGGGCGTACCGGGAGTTCGCCGCCGCGTCCGACGACTGGGGGCGCGGTTTCGCCCTGGTGGTGCGGGCGGTGGTGGCGCGCGGCCTGGGCGAGCCGGAGCACGCGGCGGACCTGCTCACCGACGCCCTGGCGTACGCGGAGCGCACCTCGCACCCGCTGCTCACCGGCATGGCCGGCACGCTGCGCGGCTTCGTCGCGTTGGACATGGGGGACTGCGAGACGGCCGAGCGGGTGGCCCGCGCGGTGCTGACCGCCGTGGAGCCGCACAACCCGCAGGCCCCGGCGCAGGTGGCGCCCCGGGTGTTGCTGGCGACGGCCCGTCTCGCCGCTGGCGACTCGGCGACCGCGGTCGGGCTGCTCGCCCCGGTGGCCACGGCCGCCGCGAACGCACCCTCGCTGCTCTTCTCCCGCCGTCAGACGATGGCCCAGTACGCTGCGGCGCTGCTCGCTCACGGCCAGCGGGAGCAGGCGTTGGACTGGGCTCGTCGGGCGGTCACCGCGCCGGCCGAGGACGTGCGTAGCCAGGTGATCGCGGCGAGTGTGCTGGCCGAGGCGTTGGCTGCCTGCGGTCGTCCGGCGGAGGCGCTGTCCTGCGCGCAGGAGGCGGTCCGCCTGGCGTACGCCACCGAGCAGCGCAGCGAACGAGCCGCCGCCGACGCCCTGCAAACCCGCCTGTCCGCCCTGGTCTGACCCCGCCCACTGCTGTTGATCAAGAGGTTTCGGTCAGCTTCCGGGCTGCCGGTGACTCAAAGCTCTTGATCAACGCGACCCCGAGGGCTGCCGGGTTCTGCCGGTTCCGGGGATGTGGTGGTCGGGGGGAGCGGCTAGCGTGTCACCACCGCGTACGGGTCCACAGTGGTGACCGTCGCCGTGCCTGGGGAGGCCCTTCATGAAGCTGCCGCGATCCATCGCGGGCTGGACCATCGCGGTCTTCGGCGTGTTGGCGCTGGTGATGGGCGCGGTCGGGCTGCTCTGGCCGGAGGCGCAGCTGCGCATGCTCGGGTTCGAGGTGCCGGCGACGCGGGCCGTCGGTGATCACACCGGGACGTTCCTGCTGGCGTCCTCGATGGCGGCCTTCAACATGGGCGTCTACTACCTGCTGGCCACGGTGACCGAGTGGCGGGCGTTCTACCGGTTCACGGTGGTCTTCCGGCTGGTCACGTTCACCGTGTTCACCATCGCGGTGCTGGCCGACATAGCTCCCGACCGGTTCTTCGGGGTGGCGGCGTGGGAAGGGCTGGGCGCGGTGGCCACCGCCGTCGGTCTGCGTCTGGACGCGCGGCGGGGCCTCCCGGCCGGCGGGGTCGGATCGTCCGAGGGTGTCGGGACGACCGTGGTCGCCGGGGAGGGTACCGGTCCCGCCGGTGCGGCTCCGGCGGACGCGGTGCGCTGAGCCATCGGTCGGGTTGGGTATTTTCGAGCGGTGACCGACACCCCGACCGGCGGTATGCCAGTGCCGATCGTGCCCGGCCTGACTGATTTGCGGGTCTTTGCCCGGGGCGGGTACGCGACCGTCTACCAGGCCACCCAGATCTCCGTGGGTCGCGAGGTCGCCGTCAAAGTGGAGAATCGGACGCTGGACAGCGAGCGCGATCAGGCCCGCTTCCTGCGCGAGGCGCGCGCCGCCGGGCGGATGTCGTCCCACCCGCACGTGGTGGACCTCTTCGACGTCGGGGTCACAGTCGATCAGCACCCCTACCTGATCATGGAGCTGTGCGACGGCTCGTACGCCGAACGGATGCGCACCTCACCGCTCGGCCCGGTGGAGGCCCGCGACCTCGGCATCAAGATCGCGGACGCGCTGGCCCACTCGCACGCCGCCGGGGTGCTGCACCGGGACGTCAAACCGGCGAACATCCTCCACTCGCACTTCAACTCGGCGGTGCTCGCCGACTTCGGGCTCGCCGTCCTCGCCGAGCACCGGGACGCCTCGGTCACCCTGGAGGTGCTCACCCCGGCGTACGCGCCGCCGGAGATGTTCAGCCACAGCCCGCCGTCGCCGGCCGTCGACGTGTACGCGCTCTGCGCCACCCTCTACGCGGTGATGCACGGGCGGCCGCCGCGCTGGCAGTCCGAGCGCAACCCGAGCCTGGTCACCGTGCTGGAGATGTTCAACCAGCCGCTTCCCGCGCTGCCCGGGGTGCCGGACGAGCTGATCGACGTGCTGCGTGTCGGCATGGCCAACGATCCGGGCGAGCGTCCGTCCGCCCTGGAACTGCACGACCTGCTCAGCAACCTGCCACTCGGGTCGCCGGCGGCACCCGTCAGCGGCGCTCCGGTCAGCGGTGCCGCGACGCTCTCCGGCCCGTACGCCGCCAGCCAGCCGGGGCCCCGATCGCCCATCGAGGACACTCAGCGAGCGGGCCCCACCGGTCGGCGTTGGCGGCGCTGGCTCTTCGGTGGCGCCGGGGTGCTCGCGCTCGCCGCCTCCGCGACCGCCGGCGCATGGGTCGCCGACCGGGCACCACCACCCACCCCGTACCCGTCGGCCACCCAGATCGCCGCACCGGCCACCGGGCCGCTGCCCGGCTGCTCCACCGGCACCGGTGCGCCCACCGCCCTGCCCGAGGGTGCCCGGTGCCTGCCCGAGCTGGAGTGCTTCGGCCCGATGCGGATCCGCGGCAGCCGCGCCGAGGCGGCTCGGCTGTCCTGCGCCGGCCGACACACCTGGGAGACGTACGCCGAGGGCATCCTGCCGGTGTCGCTGGTCGGCGCCGACTACGAAGAGGTGACCGCCGCTGAGCCGGTGCGGCAGGTGTGCAGCGTGGCGACGTTCCGGTTGACCACTGGGATCGGCGAGGCGACCGGCTGGCGCCTGGAGGTGCTACCGCCGATCGACGGCAGCATTGACCGGACCTACCGGTGTCTCGCGGGGCGGGGCGTGGACGCGCTCACCGCACCCACGCTCACCGGCCGCTGAGTCCGTCCGACCCGCGTCGGCGGTCACGCACCGCACGCAACGCGTCCCTGGGGTCGAGGGCGTCGAGGGTGTCCGCGTCGATCCCGTACGGCATCAGCTCGGGTGGCCCGATGGCTGCCGACCGGTCCGTCGGCTCCGGATCGTCGACCTGACGGGCGGCCGAGACCGCGACCCCGGCGACCATGGTCATTAGCACGCAGAGCAGCGCGAGAACCACGCCGAGGAGGTCCTGTCGGCGCCACACGACCAGCATGACCAGCGGCGCGAGGGCTCCCAGCGCCGCGAGCACCGCCACCGTGCGCGCATCGGGTCTGGACAATCGGCTCACGTGTCCAGCATGTCGAGACCTGGCCGGCTGTCAACCGCAGAGCCGACCGCCGCGCCGATCGACGTCGATCCGAGCCGTCCACTCGACAGGGTTCACCGCGCGCACACGGATTGGACAAAGACCGCTACTCTCGGTGTTCCGCAGGCCCTTTCGGTAGCGAGGTCGCCCATGAACTCAGGCAGTTCGCAGTCCCGGCTCCGCTCGGTCGCGTCGACGCTGGCGGTCGCTCTCACTCTCGTGCTCGCCGCCGCGGCCGGTTGCGACAGCCGGGAGGAGCCGGACCTGCCCTCCGTGCAGGAAAAAATTCGCGAAACGCACATCTACGGTCAGTCGAAGCTGCGGATCGGCGTCGCCACCAACGAACCGCTGATGGGCGAGCTGCGAAACGGCCAGCACGTCGGGTTCGACGTCGAGATCGCCCGGTACGTCGCGTCGTCCCTCGGCTACGAGGGGGACCAGCGGCTGGAGTTCGTGTCGGTCGCCACCGAGGACCGCATCCCGGCGCTGCAAGGTGGCACCGTCGACCTGGTCGTGTCCAGCTTCTCGATGACGGAGGACCGCAAGCAGCTGGTCAGCTTCGCCGGGCCGTACTTCGTCACCACGCAGGAGGTGATGGTGCCGACCCGACTCAAGGACCGGATCCGCACCATCGAGGATCTGCGCGATCCGGCGTACAAGGTCTGCACCAGCGGCGGCTCCACGACCGAGGCCGAGTTGGAGAAGCACCAGGTCAAGACGTTCGTGGTCAAGGACGTCGGCGACTGCGTCGACGGCATCCGGAAGGGGCGGTACGACGCGGTCAGCTCCGACGAGTCGATCCTCGCCGGCTTCCTGGCCAGCTTCCCGAAGGAGTTCGAGATCGTGGACATGCCGTTCGGCACCAGCGAGTTGCTGGGCATCGGCGTGCCGATCGGTGATCCCGCGCTGCGCGACCTGGTCGCGTTCTTCCTGCAGAAGAGCTACGTGGAGGGCCGCGACGGAGATGCCAGCCCCTGGCAGACCGCGTACAACCGGACCCTGGGCCCCTGGCTGAAGGCCGAGAAGCGCCAGCCGCAGCCGCTGGAGGTGCCGAAGCTGGTCGACTTCGACGACAAGGCGCCCGCGAAGTGAGCGCGGCGTCGACCGCCACCGGCGGCGACGGGCCGGTCCCGCCGCCCCGCACGTCAGCGCCCGGCGGCGACGCGTCGGCGATCGACGGTACCGCCGCAGCGCCGCCGGCCGTCGATCGTCCGCTCGGCGCGGAAGGTGGCGTTGCCTGGCCGGCCGCAGTGCCGGTCGCCGAACCGGCCGAGCCGGTCGTCGCCGCAGTCGAGCCGGGGCGGGTCCGCTGGGATCCGGCGGAGCGGCGGGCCCGCGCCAGCCAGTCGTTCTGGACGGCGGTGGTGGGCGTGCCGGCGATCTTCTCGGTGCTCCGCCTCGGCGTCGAGGCCGGCGGGGAGCTCCAGACCACGCTGCTGCTGGTGGCCAACGTCGGGCCGGTGAACCTGCTGGCCGGTTTCCTGACCACGGCGGCGCGGCTGCTCTCCACCGGGCTGGTCGCCGTCTTCGCGCTCGGCGCGGTGCTGGCCGTCAGCGCGGACCGGCTTCCGCCTGGCACCCGTCGCCGCCCGCTCTTCGCCCGCTGGGCCGACATCACCCCGGCCTGGGTGGTGCTGGCCAGCTTCCTGCTCGCCCTGATCACCTGGCCGTTGCTCTATCTGCCGTTGCTGCTGCCGGCGTTCGTGGCCGCGTTCCAACTGAGCCCGGCGCGGCTGCACGAGCGGGTCGCGCCCCGGTGGCTGCTGATCGGCGCGCTGCTCGCCGGGTACGGCTGGCTGATGCTGCCCACGATGCGCGACGCGATGCGGCAGGGCGACGAGTGGCTGGTGCTGGCGCTCATCGTGGTGCCCCCGCTGCTGGCGCTCTTCGTCGCGGGGCCGCTGCCGGGTCTGGTGATCCGGCCGCTGTCGTCGGTGACCGAGGTGGCGGTGCTCGCCACCCTGGTCTGGGCCGCGGTGCCGGTGATCACCACGCCGGTGTTGCCGCTGACCGTCACCACGGTGGGCGCGGAGAGTGGGCCCACCGAGGACGTGCGCGGGCACGTGGTCACCACCGACGACGTCAACATGGTGATCCTCCAGGAACGGGGCGGAGTCCGCTACGTCCCGGTCGGTCTGGTCCGCGCCCAGGTGCTGTGCCCGAGCGAGGAGGAGTTGCCCCGCCACCAACTGCGCATTCACGACTTCCACGTCGAGGATTCACTGTTGGAGGGCATGGGTCGTCGGGTCCGCCCGGTCCACCGTATCGACGCCGCCTGCCGTACCCCAGCCTGAACCCCCCTCCCCGGCGCGGCGATCTTGCAGTTACTGTCCCGGCGTAGCGGGCATTCCGCGCGTATCGACAACCGAAACTGCAAGATCGGCGCGGGTGGGGCGTGGCTGCGGGCGCGGGCGGGGCGCGGCGGGCGCGGGGTCAGTAGGACTTTTCCTGGCCGAGGACGTGTTGGGCCACGAAGTTGAGGATCATCTCGCGGCTGACCGGGGCGATCCGGCCGGCCCGGACCGCGCCGAGCAGGGTCGCCACCCCGTACTCGGTGGTCATGCCGGCACCGCCGAGCACCTGTACGGCGGTGTCCACGGCGAGCGCGGCAGCCTCCCCGGCCGCGTACTTGGCCATGTTGCCGGACACCCCGGCCTCCAGGTCGCGGCCGGCGTCGTACAGGGTGGCCGCCTTCTGGATCATGAGGCGGGCCAGTTCCACCTGCACCGCCGCGTGGGCCAGCGGATGCGACACCCCCTGGTGCGAGCCGATGCTCCGACCACCCCAGACCTTGCGGGTGGCGGTGTACTCGCTGGCCCGCTCGATCGCGTACCGACCGGTGCCGGCGCCCATCGCGGCCACCGTGATCCGCTCCGGGTTGAGCCCGGCGAAGAGCGCCGGCAGCCCGGCGTCCAACGACTCGCCGAGCAGCGCGTCGGCGGGCACCCGCACGTCGTCCAGGTAGAGCAGGAACTGGTTCTCCGGAGACACGATCTCCATGTCCAGCTTGGACCGGGTCAGCCCGGCCGCGTCGGTCGGCACCAGGAACAGCGCCGGCTTCAACTTGCCGGTGGACGAATCCTCGGTACGGGCCACCACCAGCACGTGACCGGCCTCGTCGACCCCGGAGATGTAGCACTTGCGGCCGTTGAGCAGCCAACCGTCGCCGTCGCGGCGAGCCACAGTGCCGAGCCGGTGGAAGTTGGAACCGGCCTCCGGCTCGGTGATCGCGAAAACGATCTTCTGGGAGCCGTCGGCGAGGCCCGGCAGGTGCCGTTTGCGCTGCTCCTCGGTGCCGTGCCGACTGAGCACCGTCGCCGCGATGGCGGGGGAGACCACCAGCAGCAGCAGAGGGCAACCGGCCGCTGCCAACTCCTCGCAGACGATGGCCAGCTCGGTGATGCCGCCGCCTCCGCCGCCGTACTCGGTGGGGATGTTGACCCCCAGGTAGCCGAGCCGCCCGGCCTCCGCCCAGAGTTCGGTGGTGTGTTCTCCGGCCCTCGCCTTCTCGACGAAGTAGGAGTGGCCGTACCGACGGCCGAGCGCCCGCACGGCGTCGCGCAGTTGGTCCTGCTCGGGGGTGAGGTCGAAGGTCATCGGGGGTCCTTTTCGTCGACAACGGCCAACACGGCGCCCGTCTGCACCTGACCGCCGGTTGGCACCGGCAACTCGGCGACCACGCCGTCGATCGGGGCGAGCACGGGATGTTCCAGCTTCATCGCTTCCAGCGTGAGCAGCGCATCGCCGGCCGCGACCCGCTGGCCGACCTCGACGTGCACCCGGGTCACCACGCCGGGCAGCGGCGCGAGCAGTGAGCCGGCCGCCACCGCCGTGGTGGGCAGCGGGAGACGCGGCAACTCGGCCAGGCTCGCCGCCCCGTCCGGGCCGTCCACGAATACAGCCTCCCCCACCCGGTGTACGCGGTACGCGCGGCGAACCCCGTCGACGTCGAGCACCACCCGGTCCGCAGTGGCCTCGACCAGCGCCACCGTCGGTCGCTCGGCCGGCTCGTGGGCCGCCGACGTGCTGGACCAGTCGGCGAGCCGGCCGCCCCGGTCCAGCCGGTAGCGGATCTCGATCTCGTCGCCGTCCGGCCCGACGAAGCGGGTGGTCTGTGCGACGGCGGGCACGTTGCGCCAGCCGGAGGGGAGCCCGGAGAGCACCGGTGCGCTCGCCCGGCGCTGGGCGGCCGCGGCCAGCGCCGCGGCGAGAGCGGCGATCGGCAGCTGGTCGGCGGGGAGCAGTGGGGTGAAGACCTCCGGGTGCCGGTCCAGGAAACCCGTGTCGATCTCCACGGCGGCGAACGCTTGGCTGCGCAGCACCCGGACCAGCAGATCCCGGTTGGTGCTCACCCCGTGCAGCTCGGCCCGGGCCAACGCGCTGGCCAGCAGCCGGGTCGCCTCCGCGCGGGTGCGACCCCAGGCGACCAGCTTCGCGAGCATCGAGTCGTAGTGCACCCCGACCACCGAGCCGGCCAGCACACCCGAGTCGAGCCGCAGGCCCGGCCCGGCCAGCCCACCGAACTCGGTCGCCACATCTCCGACGCTGAACCGGTGCAGGGTCCCGGTGGCCGGCCGCCAACCCGCCGCCGCGTCCTCCGCGCAGAGGCGTACCTCGATCGCGTGCCCGGTGCTCGCCGGCAGGGCCGCCGGCAGCGGCTCACCCTCGGCGACGAGCAGTTGCAGACCCACCAGGTCCAACCCGGTGCACAACTCGGTGACCGGGTGCTCGACCTGAAGGCGGGTGTTCATCTCCAGGAAGAAGAACTCACCGCCCGGGGCGAGCAGGAACTCCACAGTGCCCGCGCCCAGGTAGTCGACAGCGCGCCCGGCGGCCACCGCCGCCTCGTGCAACGCCGTCCGCACCCGCTCCGGCACAACCGCCGGCGCCTCCTCGACGATCTTCTGGTGCCGCCGCTGGATCGAACACTCCCGGTCGCCAAGGGCCACCACCCGACCGTGGGCGTCACCGAAGATCTGCACCTCGACGTGCCGGCCGCGCTCGACGTACCGCTCGATGAAGACCGTGCCGTCGCCGAACGCGGCAGCCGCCTCGCGGCGCGCGGAGGCCACGGCCTCGGCCAGTTCGTCAGCGGTCCGGACGATCCGCATACCCCGGCCACCACCGCCGGCGGACGCCTTCACCAGCACCGGGAAGTCGGTGATCCCGTCGGTGTCGGTCCAGCTCGGCAGCATCGGGACGCCCGCCTCGGCCAGCAGCGCCTTCGCCGCCAGTTTGTCGCCCATCGCGGCGATCACCTTGGCCGGCGGGCCGACCCAGGTCAGACCGGCGTCGGTCACCGCCGCCGCGAACTCGACGTTCTCGGCGAGGAACCCGTAGCCCGGGTGGACGGCGTCCGCGCCGCTGCGCCGGGCCGCCTCCAGGATCAGGTCGATCCGCAGGTACGTCTCGACTGGCGTTCTCCCCGGCAGGCGTACGGCCTGGTCGGCCTCGGTCACGAACGGCGCGTCGGCGTCCGCGTCCGAGTGCACGGCGACGGTCTGCACGCCCACCGCGCGGCAGGTGGCGAAGACCCGACGGGCGATCTCGCCCCGGTTGGCCACGAGCAGTCTGTTGATCATAGGTGGCCCCTCTACATCCGGAAGACGCCGAAACCGTCGGCGCCCTCCACCGGTCCGTTGTGGATCGCCGAGAGGCAGAGCCCGAGGACGGTCCGGGTGTCCCGGGGGTCGATCACCCCGTCGTCGTAGAGCCGGCCGGAGAGGAAGAGCGCGCCGGACTGCGACTCGATCTGCTGCTCGACCATCAGACGCATCGCCGCGTCGGAATCCTCGTCGTAGTCGCGCCCCCGCGCGGCAGCCGCCTGCCGGGCCACGATCGACAGCACCCCCGCGAGCTGCGCCGGGCCCATCACCGCCGACTTCGCGTTCGGCCAGGTGAACAGGAACCTCGGCTCGTATGCCCGGCCGCACATGCCGTAGTTGCCGGCGCCGTAGGAGGCACCGAGGTTCACCGTCAGGTGTGGCACCGTCGAGTTCGACACCGCATTGATCATCAGGGCGCCGTGCTTGATGATGCCGCGCTGCTCGTACTCGGTGCCGACCATGTAGCCGGTGGTGTTCTGCAAGAAGATCAACGGAGTGTCCGAGGCGTTCGCGAGCTGGATGAACTGGGCCGCCTTCTGCGCCTCCGCGCTGAACAGCACGCCCCGGGCGTTCGCCAGCACCCCCACCGGATATCCGTGCAGCTCGCCCCAGCCGGTGACCAGCGCGTCCCCGTACGCCGGCTTGAACTCGTCGAAGTCGCTGCCGTCCAGGATCCGGGCCAGCACCTCGCGGGGGTCGAACGGCACCTTCAGGTCGGCGCTGGTGATGCCGAGCAACTCCTCCGGGTCGTACTTCGGCGGCTGCGGCACCGCTGTCCGCGGTGACGGGCCCCGCTTGCGCCAGTTCAGCCGGCGGACGCACTGCCGGGCCAGCCGGATGCCGTCCCGCTCGTCGACGGCCAGGTAGTCGGCGAGCCCGGACGTGCCGGCGTGCATCGCCGCGCCCCCCAACGACTCGTCGTCGGTGACCTCGCCGGTCGCCATCTTCACCAGCGGCGGACCGGCCAGGTAGACCTGTGACCGGTCCCGAATCATGATCACGTGGTCGGACATCCCCGGCACGTACGCGCCACCGGCCGTGGCGTTGCCGAAAACCACGCTGACCGTGGGGATGCCGGCCGCCGAGAGCCGGGTGAGGTCACGGAACACCCGACCGCCCGGAATGAAGATCTCCGCCTGGGTCGGCAGGTCCGCCCCGGCCGACTCCACCAGATTGACCATGGGCAGCCGGTTGGCCAGGGCGATCTCACCGGCCCGCCGGGTCTTCGCCAACGACCACGGGTTGACGGCGCCACCGCGTACGGTCGGGTCGTTGGCGATGATCAGGCACTCCACGCCCTCGACCACGCCGATGCCGGTGACCACGCTGGCCCCGACCGGGAAGTCCGAGCCGTACGCGGCTACCGGCGACAACTCCAGGAACGGGCTGTCGGCGTCCACCAGCAGCTCGATCCGCTCCCGGGGGAGCAGCTTGCCGCGGGCGTGGTGCCGGGTCACGTACTTCTCGCCACCACCCGCCCGCGCCTGGTCCAGCGCGGCGTCCAACTCGGTCAGCCGCTCCAGCAATGCCGCCCGGTTCGCCAGGTACGAGGGCGCGGACGGGTCGACAGCGCTGCCCAGGATGGTCACAGTCCCATGCCTTTCGCGATGATCTCGTTCATGATCTCGGTGGTGCCGCCGCCGATGCCGAGGATCCGCGCGTCGCGGTAGTGCCGCTCCACCTCGGCGTCGCGCAGGTAGCCGAACCCGCCGTGCAGCTGCAACGCCTGGTCGACGACGTGGTCGCAGGCGGCCACCGCCACGTTCTTCGCCATCGCCACCTCGGTCACGACCGGCTCGCCGGCCGCGACCCGACCCGCGACCCCGTGCACGTACGACCGGGCTGCCTCGGCCCGGGTGTGCATCTCGGCCAACCGGTGCCGGATCAACTGCCGGCTGGCCAGCGGACGCCCGAAGGTCTCCCGGTCCCGGCACCAGCGCACCGCCAACTCGACACAGCGCTGCGCTGTCGCGTACGCCTGAGTCGCCAGCGAGAGCCGTTCCGCGGCGAAGTGCTGCATGATCGCCAGAAAGCCGGTGTTCTCCGCGCCGATCCGGTTGGCGACCGGCACCCGCACGTCGGCGAAGGACAGCTCGGCGGTGTCCGAGCAGTGCCAGCCCAGCTTCTCCAACCGGCGTCCCACTGTGAACCCGGGCGACCCCTTGTCGATGACCAGCAGGGTGAGTTCACCGCTGCCGGGGAAGTCGGTACACACCGCGGTGGTCACGAAGTCGGCCCGGAGCCCGCTGGTGATGTACGTCTTCGACCCGTTCACCACGTAGTGGTCGCCGTCGCGGCGGGCGGTCGTGCGGATGCCGGCCACGTCCGAACCACCGTCCGGCTCGGTGATGGCCAGCGCGCCGATCATCGTGCCCGACAGTGTGGGCCGCACGTACCGCTCGATCAGGCTGTCGTCGGCCGGGGACGCGGTGCCGCCGAGCCGACCGCCCAGCGAGCCACCGGTGCGGGCACCGGCCGCCGCGACCATGTGCGGTAACGCGATCCCGTGCGTGAACAGGGCCGCCACCAGCCCCGACGAGCCGCCGGAGCGGATCAGCTCCTCGGTCACGATGATCGAGTCGAGCAGGTCCCCGCCGCTGCCACCCACCGACTCCGGAAAGCCGATGCCGAGCAGGCCGAGCTTCGCGGCGGTGGCGTGCAGCGCCCGGGGGACCTCGCCGGCCCGCTCCCAGTCGTCCAGGTGCGGCACCACCTCCCGGGTCACGAACGCCCGGGTCAGCTCGCGTAGTTGCCGGCGCTCCGGGGTGTCCACGATGCTCATCGCGATGCCCCCGTCGGAAGGTCGGCCGGCAGGTCGACGATTCGGGCGCGCAGCAGCTCGCCGAGCGCCTTGGCCTGCGGGTCGAACCGGGTGGACGCGGCTACCCCGGCACCGAGCAGGCCCTCGATCACGAAGTTGACGGCGCGCAGGTTCGACAACTCGTAGCGCCGCACCGACAGCGGGGCGGTCTCCGGCACCAGCTCGGCCAGCCGGTCGACTGTCAGCCAGGTCCGCAGCCACGCGTACCCGGCGTCGGAACGCGCCCAGACACCGAGGTTGGCGTCCCCGGCCTTGTCCCCGGAGCGTGCGCCGACCACCTCGCCGAGCGCCCCGCGTCGGGTCGGGCCGTCGATCGCAGCCTCGCCACCCGGGGCCGATTCGTCCGGCGAGACGGGGGCGGTGCGGGTCGGTGGGGCGATCGGCACCCGCTCGCCACCGGGCAGCACGGCGACGTGCGCCACCGCGTCCTGCGGCACCGCCTCGGCGGTGAAGACGCCGTACGGTGTCGCGTCACCGGGCAGGGTGGTCAGCGTGCAGCCCGGGTACGAGGCCAGGGCCAACTCCACGGCGGCGGCCGAGAACGCCCGCCCGGCCCGCGCCTTGTCGCCGTCGCGCAGGTGTACGTGCAGCAGGGCGCTGGCCGCCTCGGTGTCGACGGCGTCCGGATGGTCGGTCCGGGCGAGGGTGAACTCCAGCCCGTCCTTGCCCACCGCCTCCTCGACCTGCCCCCGGACCAGGGCCGCCTTCTCCTCGATCTGCAGACCGCACAGGACGAACGTCATCGAGTTGCGGAAGCCGCCGAGGTTGTTGACGCCCACCTTCAGCGTGGGCGGGGGCGGGGTGCCCCGTACGCCGGAGACCCGGACCCGGTCCGCCCCGTCGGGGTGCAGCGTCACAGTGTCGAGTCGGGTGACCACGTCCGGCCCGAGGTACGACGGCCCACCGATCTCGTAGAGCAGTTGCGCGGTGACGGTTTCCACTGTGACCGCGCCACCGGTGCCGGGATGCTTGGTGAGCACCGTCGAGCCGTCGGGGTGCACCTCGGCGATGGGGAAACCGGGCCGGCGCCCACCGTCGGGCAGTTCGGTGAAGAAGCTGAAGTTGCCGCCGGTGACCTGCGCGCCGCACTCGACGAGGTGCCCCGCGACGGTTGCCCCGGCCAGCTCGTCGAGGTCGTCGCGGCCCCACCCGTACCGGGCGATGGCTGGGCCGACCACCAGCGACGCGTCGGTGACCCGGCCGGTGACCACCACGTCCGCGCCGGCGTCCAGGCAGGCGGCGATCCCGAACGCGCCGAGGTAGGCGTTCGCGCTCAACGCGTCCGGTCGTGGGATCGCGTCGCCCTCGACGTACCCGACCTGGGTGGGTAGCCCGAGCCGGTCGGCGAGCTTCTCGATGGCGGCGGCCAGGCCGGCCGGGTTCAGCCCACCGGCGTTCGTCACGATCCGCACCCCTCGGTCGAGGGCGGTGCCGAGGCAGGTCTCCAGTTGCCGCAGGAACGTCTTCGCGTAGCCCAGCTCGGCGTCGCGCACACGGTCCCGAGCCAGGATCAGCATGGTCAACTCAGCGAGGTAGTCGCCGGTCAGCACGTCCAGCTCACCGCCGTCGAGCATTTCCCGCCAAGCGGTGAACCGGTCGCCGTAGAAGCCGGAGGCGTTGCCGATGCGGATCATGCCCGTACCCCGATCCCGCCGGTCGGCTGCCGGCCGTCACCCGGCGGCCCGGCGAAGGCCTGCGCCACGTCGAGCCATTCGTCGGCGACCGGCCCGGTGGCGACCAGAGCGAGGTCCGCGCGGTGCCGGCGTTGGGTGACCAGCAGGCAGAAGTCCCGAGCCGGGCCGGTGACCCGGTCGATGGCGTCCGCCGGACCCCAGCTCCAGGTGTCGCCGCCGGGCCCGACCAGCTCGACCCGGACCGGCGCCGCCGGTGCCTCCCGGCCGTGCGCGGCGAAACCGTGCCCGAGGGTACGCACGCCCAGGTGCGCCACGTGCCGGAGCCGGTCGCTGTCGGGGCGGACCACGCCGAGGGCGTCGGCCACGTCCGCGCCGTGCGCCCAGGTCTCCATGATCCGGGCGGTGGCCATCGAGGTGGCCGACATCCGGGTGCCGTACCAGGGCAGTTTGCCGCCGGCCGGGACGGCGGCCAGTGCGTCGACGAGCGCGGTTCGCCCGGCCCGCCAACGGGCCAGCAGGTCGGCCGGCGGGGCGAGGAACTCGTCGGCGCCGACGTCGACGAGTCGGGTCACGTCCGGCGCGGTGGTGACCGTCGCGTAGAACGCCTCGGCATCGGTCGCGGCCAACAGCGCGACGTGGTCAGTCCAGGCGAGGTGGGCGATCTGATGCCCGATGCTCCAGCCCGGCGCGGGGGTCGGCCTCGCCCAGTCGACCACGGGCAGTGGCGCAACCAGGGCGTCCAGCTGGGCGGACTCGTCGGCCAGGTCGGTGAGCAGGTCGCTGAGGTCGACCATGGTGCCTCCGGTCGGTGGTGGCCGGTGCGGCCGGCGGTCAGGGCGTGAGCAGGGTGGCGAGCTGGCGCTTCCAGGTGGTCAACAGGGCGGCCCGGCGGGCGGAGTCGTCGCTGAGCAGGTTGGCCACCCCGAGCCCACGGAGCAGGTCGAGCGTGGCCTGCACCGCTTCGCGGACACCGGGTCGACGCTCGTCGACACCGAGGAGGGCGACGGTGAGCCGGTGCATCTCCCGCCCGACCGTCGCCTCCAGCGGCACCAAGGCGTCCCGCAGCTCCCGATCGGTGCGGGCGGCGACCCAGAGCTCGAGCGCGGCCACGAACAGTGGGCCGGTGAACGCCACGGCGAGCAGGTCGACGACCCGGTCCAACCGCTGCGGGCCAGCCGGTAACGCCTCGGCCTCGGTACGCAACTCGTCGGCCCGGCGCTCGGCCAGATGGGCCACGGCGGCCGTCACCAGCGCCGCCTTCGTCGGATAATGGTGCAGCTGTGCCCCACGCGAGACACCGGCCCGCGCCGCGACGACGGTGGTCGTGGTGCCGGACCAACCGTGCTCGATCAGACAGTCGACGGTCGCCTCCAGCAGTCGGGCCTGGGTGGCGCGGCTGCGTTCCTGCTGAGGGACGCGCGTCGATGCGGTGGGCACGCGAACAGCCTGCTGCCTCCGAAACAAACAGTCAAGCCTGACTTTTTTGGAGGTGGTCCGGTCGGGATCGGTGCGCACCGCGCCCTCGCCTGAGCCCGGCCCGCGCTCGCTGACCCCGACGTGCGCCCCCATGTGCAGCACTCGCGGCGTCGCGCGCACCGGCGGCGTCGCGCGCACCGGCGGTGCCCCGCGGTCGCGGCGAGGCCCCGCGGTCGCGGCGGCCGCAGCGGCCGTAGCAGTCGCTGAAGGCTCGCTATGGAGCTGATGCCGTGAACGAATCACCCATCGACCTGATCAGTCGACCGGGCTCCGCTGATGCCGCAAACGATTCAGCTCGAAAGGGAACCTGACCCACGGTCCTCGGCGGTCACCCTCGGGCGGTCACCCTCGGGCGGTCACCCTCGGGCGGTCACCCTCGGGCGGTCACCCTCGGGCGGTCACCCTCGGGCGGTCACCCTCGGGCGGTCACCCTCGGGCGGTCACCTCCAACCCACTGACCCCGGGCGATCACCGGGCGTTGCCGGGCTCAGCGGCCGTCACGGGGGCCGAAGACGGTCAGCGCGTCGGCGTCGCTGTGCTGGGAGCGCAGGTACTCGTCGGCCCAGGCGGCAGCGTCGGGGAAGGCCGACTCGGCCGCCACTCGGGCGCAGGCCGCGTCCACGTCGAAAGCGGTGCGGCGCAGTTGGACGCCCGGCCCGAGCAGCGCCCACCACGCGCCCGCGCCCCCGTACGGCATCCCGATGCTGCCCGGATTGACGACCAGGCGCCGATCGACCAGCCGGGTGAAGGGCATGTGTGTGTGGCCGCAGACCACCGTGGAAACCTCGGCGGGAAGACCGTCGAACACCTCGGCCCAGCGCGCCATCCGGGAGTCGACGAGCACGACCTCCTCGTCGTCGCGGGGCGTCGCGTGGCAGAACAGCGTCCGCCCGAGGCCGTCGATGTCCAGCGTCGCCGTCGTCGGCAGTGCAGCGAGCCGGGCCACCTGGTCGTCGCGCAGTTGCCCGGCGGCCCAGTTCGACACCTCGATCGACGCCGGGCGACCAGCCCGGGCCTCGACCAGCTCGCGCTCGCAGTTGCCGCCGACCCAGCACACCCGCTCGCCCAGGCCGGCGAGCACGTCCAGCACCTCGACCGGCTGCGGGCCGGCAGCGATGTCACCGGTGAGCACGATCAGATCGGCGGCGGCCACGTCCGGCTCGGCCAGGACGGCCTCCAGCGCCGGCAGGACGCCATGGATGTCGGAGAGCACGGCGACTCGATTCACCATGGCCCCACCCTGACCGCTGGCATCCGCCGAGGCCAGCGATTCTGCGCCAGGCAGACGGCAGACGTCCCCGCCTGCGGCCGGTGACGGCAGGCGGGGACGCGTTGTTGCTGCTCAGACGCGGGCGCGGCGGGCCAGGCGCTCCGGGTCCAGGATGATGATGCTCTTGCCGTCCAGCCTCAGCCAACCGCGCGAGGCGAAGTCGGCCAGCGCCTTGTTGACGGTCTCCCGGGAGGCGCCGACGAGCTGGGCGATCTCCTCCTGGGTGAGGTCGTGGGTCACCCGCAGAACGCCGCCGTCGCGGGTGCCGAAGCGGCCCGCCATCTGGAGCAGGTTCTTGGCGACCCGGCCCGGCACGTCCGTGAAGATCAGGTCGGCGAGAGAGTCGTTGGTCCGGCGCAGCCGCCGGGCGAGCACCCGCAGCAGCTGCTCGGCGATCTCCGGACGGTTGTTGAGCCACGGCCGCAGCGCCTGCTTACGCAGCCGCACCAGCCGGGTGTCGGTCACCGCGGTGGCGGTCGCCGTACGCGGACCCGGGTCGAAGAGCGACAGCTCACCGACCATGTCCGACGGCCCCATCACCGCGATGAGGTTCTGTCGGCCGTCCGCTGCGCGGCGACCAACCTTGATCTTCCCGGACAGCAGGATGTAGAGGCTGTCACCGGGCTCGCCCTCATTGAAGACGATCTCGCCCTTGCGGACCTCGATCGTCTCCATCTCCTTGGCAAGCGCCTCGGCAGCTTCCGGGTCGACACCCTGGAAGATCCCGCTGCGGGCCAGTACCTCGTCCATTGCGCACCTCCGGTTGCGCGTGCCGTCCGTCGGCCGGGGCCGCCGTCCGCTGATCCCCTCGCGCGCCGCCAAGTCTAGGCGCACGTGAGCACGAATCAGAGGTCGCCCCTGGAATCGTGATCGGTAGGCGTAACCTGCCCGACGTGCTGAGCGAGCCGACCCTGACCAGCCGCGCCGAGGACGGGCGGCACGTCCCGCTGCTCGTCTGGCGCGCGGAGGTGCCCCTGCGGGCGGCCAGCAGTGCCCCGCTGGGCGGTGGCATCGGGGTCCGGCGGTGGGTGGTGAACGCGACGGTCCCGATGTCGTACGACCGGGAGGACCCCGCGGCGCACCTGGCCTCGCTCGCCGCCGAGCTGACCCTCGACGGGCCCGGAATCGGTCTGCTGACCGGCGTCGATGTGGCCGAGGTGGTGGCGCGTAGCGACGCCGGGGTGCGGGCCTGGGCCACGGTCGGGCTCGGCACGCCGGTGCCCGCTGCCGCGCCGACGTCGGCCGCGCTCAGTCCACGCGTCGGCACCGTCAACATCGTGGTGTACGTGCCGGCCCGGCTCGCCGACTCGGCGCTGGTCAACGCGGTGTCCACGGCGACCGAGGCGAAGACCCAGGCCATCTCCGAGCTGGGGTTGCCGGGGACCGGCACGCCGACCGACGCGGTCACGGTGCTCTGCCCGGTGGACGGGCCGGAGGCCGCGTACGGCGGGCCGCGTTCCACCTGGGGCGCCCCTCTCGCCCGAGCGGTGCACGCGGCGGTGCTCGCCGGTGGATCCCGGCCGGTTGTGCCGTGGTCCGACCAGCTCACGGACGCGAAGTCCAACCGATCGGCTGTCGTTGGCGCGTTTAACGACCGGTAGGGTCGCGGGCGATGTACGCTCCCGCCCCCCTCGCGTCCCGCCCGCGCCGCCGCGTCGCCCTCGGCCTCGCCGCGCTGCTGGCCGCCCTCCTCGTGGCCGGCTGTGCCGACCCCGGTGGTGAGGCACCCGTCTGGCAGCCCGGCGCGGGAGGTGGTGGCACCGGCGCGCCGGTCTCCACGACCGGCCCGAAGGCCACCGGCCCCGCGTCGTCTGGTCAGGGTGGCGCGATCTCGCTCTCCGCCACCGGCGACATCATCATGGGCAACGCGCCCAGTCGGCTGCCCGCCGCCGGTGGTAAGGGCTTCTTCAACTCGGTCACCGACGCGCTCAAGGCCGACCTGGTGATGGGCAACCTGGAAGAGCCGCTGACGGTCGACACGGGCACCGGCAAGTGCGGGGCGAACTCCACCCGCTGCTTCCAGTTCCGCGCGCCGCCGGAGTACGCCGCCCACCTGCGCGACGCCGGTTTCGACGTGCTCAACCAGGCCAACAACCATGGCTACGACTACGGGCCCAAGGGCTACGAGAACACCCAGAAGGCACTGAAGAAGTACGACCTGGAGCACACCGGCGCACCGAACGAGATCACCGTGGTCGACGTCAAGGGCGTCAAGGTCGCCGTCGCCGGGTTCTCGTCGTACGTCTGGTCCAACAGCCTCGTCGACATCGACAAGGCCAAGGCGGTGGTCGCCAAGGCCGCGACCATGGCCGACCTGGTCGTGGTGCAGGTGCACATGGGCGGCGAGGGTGCCGACAAGACCCGGGTGAAGCCGGGCACCGAGATGTTCCTGGGCGAGAACCGGGGCGATCCGGTGAAGTTCTCGCACGCGATGATCGACGCCGGCGCCGACCTGATCGTCGGGCACGGCCCGCACGTGCTGCGCGGCATGGAGTTCTACAAGGGCCGCCTCATCGCGTACAGCCTGGGCAACTTCGCCGGCGGCGGCAACTCGCTGAGCAACGCCGGTCGCCTCGGCTGGGGCGGGGTGTTGAAGGTGTCGCTCAAGCCGGACGGCAGCTGGGCCGGCGGCTCGTTCACCTCCACGTACATGAACTCGGCCGGCAAGCCGACCATGGACCCGGACGACCGGGGCCTGGGCCTGGTCACCGAGTTGAGTCGCGCCGACTTTCCGAAGGGCGGCGCTCGCCTCGACGGGCAGGGGAAGATCACCGCGCCGACCGCCGGCTGACCCGACGGGGAACGTCCGGGGTGCGACGTAGGCTGACCGTCGTGACCAGTAGCCCTCCCGGTGCCAGCGAGACCGATCTCGGGCGCAAACGCCGTGCTCGCAAGATCGGCCGGGTGCTGGCCGAGACGCATCCCGACGCGCATTGTGAGCTGGACCACTCCAACGCCCTGGAGTTGGCCGTCGCCACGATCTTGTCCGCCCAGTGCACGGACAAGAAGGTCAACGAGGTCACCCCGAAGCTCTTCGCCCGCTACCCGAGCGCTGCCGCGTATGCGGGCGCCGACCGGGGCGAGATGGAGGAGTTGATCCGGCCCACCGGCTTCTACCGCAACAAGACCGACTCACTGCTCAAGCTCGGTCAGGCACTCCTCGACCGCTACGACGGCAGGGTCCCGGGGCGGCTCGTCGACCTGGTGACGCTCCCCGGCATCGGCCGCAAGACCGCCAACGTGATCCTGGGCAACGCCTTCGACGTTCCGGGCATCACGGTCGACACGCACTTTCAGCGGCTGGTCCACCGGTGGCGGCTCACCACCGAGACCGACCCGGTCAAGATCGAGCACGCGGTCGGCGCGCTGTACGACAAGCGCGACTGGACCATGCTCTCGCACCGGATCATCTTCCACGGGCGACGGGTCTGCCACGCCCGCAAGCCGGCCTGCGGCGCGTGCACGCTCGCGAAGCTCTGCCCTTCGTACGGCACCGGCCCGACCGAGCCGGCCGCCGCCGCCAAGCTGCTCAAGGGCCCTCGGGCGCGCGACCTCGCGGTGGCGGCCGGGGTCGACCCGGATCTGGTGCCCGCGCAGGCCGTCGCTGCGGAGGTGCCGTGAACCGCCGCCTCGCCCTCGCCCTCGCCGTCCTGCCGCTGCTGCTCGCGGTCACCGGTTGCACCAGCGGCACTGCCGACGACGATCCGGCCCCCCGCCCGGCCGCCGCTGAACGACCATCGCCGTTCCGGGACTGCTCGACGCTGAGCACGGCACCCACGGCAACGTCGTCCGGCCCCGGCACGGCGACCCCGGCGTCGCCCGGCGTAAGCCCGACGGCCTCCGTCACGACTGGCGCGACGACCCGCGCCGCGGGCGGGTCGGTGCTGCCGGAGCTGACGCTCTCCTGCTTCACCGGCGGTGCCCCCGTGGTGCTGCGGGAGGTGGCCGGGCCGGCGGTGATCAACGTGTGGGCCTCCTGGTGCCCGCCGTGTCGCAAGGAGCTACCCGCCTTCCAACGCCTCAGCGAACGGGCCACCGGCAAGCTCCAGGTGATCGGGGTCAACAGTCGGGACAGCCGGGGCGGCGCCCAGTCCATCGGTGAGGACTTCGGCGTCCGGTTCCCGATCCTGGTGGACCAGGGCGAGGCGCTACAGCGCGAGCTGAAGCGCAACGCCATTCCGCTGACCCTCTTCGTCGACGGCGACGGTCAGGTCCGGCACATCGACGCCAGTGGCGCTCTCGACGACACCAAGCTCGCCGAGCTGGTCCGCCAGCACCTCGGCCTGGCGGTGCCGGCGTGACCTGTCGGCCACCCGCCTGGATCGATCCGTTGCTGACCCGGCTGGGCACCGCTCGCGCCGAGGACTTCACCCGGCTGACCACGCCGACCGAGGGCGGTCGGGAGAGCGCCGTACTGGTGCTGCTCGGCGAGCAGCCCGGCGCGGGCCCGGACGTGCTGGTCCTGCAACGCGCCGCCACCCTGCGCAACCACGCCGGCCAGCCCGCCTTTCCCGGGGGTGCGGCCGACCCGGAGGACGCCGACGTCCGCGCCACCGCCCTGCGAGAGGCGAACGAGGAGGTCGGCCTCGACCCGGCCAGCGTCACAGTCCTGGCCGAGCTGCCGAAACTGTGGATCCCGGTCAGCGACTTCGTGGTCACGCCGGTGCTGGCCTGGTGGCACGACCCGCACCCGGTGTACCCACGGGAGCCGGCCGAGGTGGCGCACGTCGCCCGCCTGCCGGTCAGCGAGCTGGTCGACCCGGCCAACCGACTGCGGGTCCGGCACCCGAGCGGCTGGATCGGGCCGGCGTTCTCGGCGCGCGGGATGCTCGTCTGGGGCTTCACCGCCGGGGTGCTCGCCACCCTGCTCGAGATGGGCGGCTGGGCCCGCCCGTGGTCGCACGACCGGGTGGTGGAGCTTCCGTCGACCCGGGCGACACCGGCCCCGTCCGCCGGCACCGACGAGGCTGACGAGAGCGCCCTGCGCTGACCGCACGGTCACCATCCGCAAGCGATGGTCATCCGGCGGGCACACTGCCCGTACGCTTGAGCCGTGTCCGTCGTGGATCTCGTCCTGCTGCTGCTCATGCTCGTGTTCGCGATCAGCGGATACCGCCAGGGTTTCGTCATCGGCGTCACCTCGTTGTCCGGCTTCTTCCTGGGTCTGCTGCTGGGTCTCCAGCTCGGGCCGCTGTTCGCCAGACAGTTCGTGGACGCCGGCACCCGTGTGCTGATCTCGCTGGTGGCCATCTTCGGGCTGGCGGTGGTCGGGCAGGCCCTCGCCGGTTGGCTCGGCTCGCACCTGCGCAAGACGATCACCAGCGACGTGGGCAGACGGGCCGACGACGTCGGCGGGGCGCTCGTCTCGCTGTTCGCGGTGCTCCTGCTCGCCTGGCTGGTCGCCGTGCCGCTCGGCTCGTCGTCGGTGCCCTGGCTTGCCGCCTCGGTCCGCAACAGCGCGTTGATCACGGTGGTCAACCAGGTCCTGCCGGAGCAGGCACACCGGCTGTCCACGGCGCTGGAGGACACCGTCGACACCGACGGGTTCCCGGACGTCTTCGGTGACCTCGCGCCCACCCGGGCCCGGCAGGTCGACCCGCCGGACCCGGCACTGGCCGGCTCGCAGGTGGTGCTCAGCGGTCGACAGTCGGTCGTGAAGGTGCTCGGCTCCGCGCCCAGCTGCTCACGCCGGATCGAGGGTTCCGGCTTCGTGTACGCGGACGACCGGGTGATGACCAACGCGCACGTGGTGGCCGGCACCCGTTCGGTCGCCGTGGAGCTGGGCGGCGAGCGGTACGACGGCAAGGTGGTGGTCTACGACCCGAGCCGGGATCTGGCGGTGCTGCTCGTACCCGGGCTGCCCGGCCCGTCCCTGCGGTTCGCCGCCGGCAACGCGGGCAGTGGCTCCGACGCGATAGTGCTCGGCTTCCCGCTCGACGGTCCGTACAACGCGCAGTCGGCGCGGGTCCGGGACGTCGACCGGATCAAGGGCCCGGACATCTACTCGTCCAACGAGGTGACCCGGGAGATCTACACGATCCGGGCGCTGGTCCGCAGCGGCAACTCGGGGGGCCCGCTGCTCTCCGCCAACGGCCTGGTGCTCGGTGTGATCTTCGCGGCGGCGTCCGACGACCCGAACACCGGCTTCGCCGTGACGGCGGCCGAGGCCCGCCCGGTGGCGTTGGCCGGTGCCGAGCGCAACAGGCAGGTCGGCACCGGCGAGTGCACCTGAGCGTCGCCGTGCGGTCGGCTCAGCCTTGAGCCGGGGCGGGACGCCCGACGGCCGGCAGCTTTGCCCGACCCCACCGCAGCCCTCGATCCAGCACGGCACGGGCCATGATCGCGACGCAGGTGCCGCCGTTGACGAAGGACGCCACCACGTCGCTCGGGTGGTGCATGCCCCGGTACATCCGGGTCAGCGCCACGCCCAGCGGCACCAGCAGCAGCAGCGTCCACCAGGCGACCTTCGCGCCGGTGCTCCGTGCCCGCAGCGCCAGCAGCACGGCGATGCCGACGTAGAGCGCCACCGCTGCCGAGGTGTGCCCGGACGGAAAGCTCGACGTGGGCGGCGAGACGTCCATGTGCTCCACCGCCGGCCGCCGCCGGTCGATCGCCAGCGTGGTCAGAAGGAACACCAGTGCCTGGGCGGTCACCGCCGCGCACAGGAACAGCGGCTCGCGCCAGCGCTTCAGCCAGAGCCGTAGCGCCAACGCCACCAGCACGGTGACCACGACGATCATCTGGGTGCTGGCCAGCGTGCTGAACACCAGCGAGACGTCGTTCCAGCCGCCGGTGCGGTCGGCTGCCAACTCCCGGTTGACCGCGTCCTCGACGGTGAACGGCCAGGTAC
Source organism: Micromonospora sp. NPDC047756 (assembly GCF_055587245.1). Classification (NCBI taxonomy): domain Bacteria; kingdom Bacillati; phylum Actinomycetota; class Actinomycetes; order Micromonosporales; family Micromonosporaceae; genus Micromonospora; species Micromonospora sp. NPDC047756. Next base: position 654,899 of record NZ_JBVJGQ010000004.1, on the reverse strand, counting down.
CGTCGAACACCCGGGTGACCAGCACCCCGAGCAGCACCATGAGCCCCAGCAGGAGGGACACCGGCAGCAGCACCCGCCGGACGATCTGGATCACGGTCTCGGACATGGGTCGCCCAGTACCCGGCCGACTTCGCCGTCACTCCTCAGGCCGCTCCCGGCTGCCGCTCGACCTCGGGAGCGACGCCGTCGCGGGTCGGCCGGACCGGCCGAAGACCGGTGTGGGCCCGCCAACTGGTGAACGCGGCGGTGGTGGCAGCGACCACCGCCACACCGAGCAACCATCCACCCACCACGTCGCTGGTGAAGTGCACGCCCAGCGTCACCCTGCTCAGCCCGGTGACCACTGTGAGCAGGACCGCCGCCACCCAGAGCGCGGCCCGCGCCACCCCGCGTCCCGCGTAGGGCAGGAGCACCAGCAGCAGCACCCCGGCGGCCAGGGTGGCGTTCAGCGCGTGCCCGGAGGGGAACGAGTAGCCGGCGGCCCGGGCCACCGGGTCCAGCAACTCCGGCCGGTCCCGGCCGACCAGCAACTTGAGCAGCGGACCGACCAACCCGCCGACGACCATTGTGGTGGCCGCCCAGAGGGCCAGCCGGCGGGCGCCCCGGCGCAGCAACCAGACCACCAGGAGCAGGACCACGGCGCGCAGTGGCATCGGTGCGAACACCTCGGTCCAGCCCTGCATCAACGCGACCCAGGCCGGGTGATCCTGGGCGTAGCTGTGCAGCGCGTCGGTGACCGCCGTGTCCAGCCGGTGCAACGGCGCCCAGGCGCCGAGCACCAGCAGGGTGAGCAGCGCGAACGGCACCAGCACCAGGAACGCCGCGGTCGCGGCGAGGGTGAGCCGCAGACCCAGCGCGCGGTCCGGGTCGAATCGGCGGTGCCGCCAGGACGGCTGGCCGGTGGGCGCGAGGGTGGGTGGCCGGTGCGTACTCATGGGTCCGTTCTACCCGGCCGGGCAGCCGCTCAGGCCTGCCGGCCGGTCGCTGTCAACGGGGCCGCTGACGCAGCCGGCGCACCATCAGGGCCGCGCCGGCGACCAGAGCGACGATGAGCACGACGGTGACCCACAGTTGCTCCGGCGCGGACGTGTCCTGACCGCCCGCCGCCCGAGCCGTCCAGCGGCTCTGCTGACCGGATGCGGCGAGACCGAGTGGATCGGCGCCCGCCCCGGCCACCGGATCGTCGTCGACCGAGCCGGGCGCCGGACCGAAACCGGTCACGCCCGGCGACGTCTGGTCGTCCAACGGGTTGGCGGTCACCGGCGGCACCTGAGCGGTCAACGCGGCGACCGGGTCGACCACCCCGTACCCGAAGCGGTCGTCCCGCCCGGTCGGGCCCACGTCCCGGGCGGTGGCCAACAACCGGTTGACCACCTCACCCGCGGGCATCTGCGGATAGCGGGACCGGACCAGCGCGGCGGTCGCCGCCACCAGTGGCGCGGCGAAGCTGGTGCCCTGCACCCGCCAGTATCCGCCCGGAGGCTTGGCGCCGACCAGGCCGCTGGCGGGAGCGGTGAGCACCGTAGCCCGACCGGTGATCGAGCCGGACCACAGGTTGTCGCTGCTGCGTTCGAGACCGGACACCGCGATCACACCCGGCTCCCGAGCCGGGTACCAGACCTTGGTGCTGGTGGAGGTGGCCAGGTTGCCGGTGCAGGCGACCACGACCACATCCCGGACGAACGCGTAGTCCAGGGCGGCGGCCAGGGCCGGGCTGTCACCGCTGCCGCCCAACGACAGGTTGATCACACGGGCACCGTTGTCGACCGCCCAGCGGACTCCCTGGGCGACGATCAGCGCGTCGTCGTAACGGTTCTCCTCGTCCAGCACCCGGACCGGCAGGATCCGGGCGTCCGGTGCGAGGCCGACCACGCCCCGCTTGTCGTCGTTGCGCCCGGCGATCAGGCCGGCGACGGTGGTGCCGTGACCCACCGGATCCGGGCCCGGGGCGCCACCGGGGCCGACCAGGTCCTTGCCGGGCAGCACCTGACCAACCAGGTCGGGATGGTTGCCGTCCACTCCGGAGTCGACCACGGCCACCGTCACGCCCCGGCCGGTCGAGCTGCGCCACGCCGTTTCGGCCTGCAACTCGTCGAGCTGCCACTGCTCGTCGCGGACCTGGTCGGTGCGGGCGACGGCGTCACCGGGGGCGAACGCCATCGGCGCGCCGGCGAGCTGTCCACCGTTCGTGGGCGCGGCGACCGGCACGACTGCCGCGGTCGGGGCCACGACGGCAAGCGCCGCGGCCACGCCGAGCAGCGCCCGGCTGGTCGCTCGTCGGGCCGCCGACGGACCGCTGTGCCGCACCCCAGTCACATACCCAGCCATTCATCCCGACGGAACCATGACGATCGGAGATTACCGGTTTCCCCACCCGTCACGGGAAGAACCGGCGAGTCAGGTCATTGCGGCGGCAGTTGTGCCAGCTGAACGAGGCGTACGCCCTCCCGTCGGGTGACCAGCCGACCACGCCCCGGCGGCAACGGCCCGGGACGCACCGACCCGACGAGCGCGCCCTCCTCGGGGCTGCCCGCCATCACCAGTCCGGCCGTGGACAGCTCCCGCAGGCGCTGCACGATCGGCTCGTACTGGGCCCGGCTCGCCCCACCGGACCGCCGGGCCAGCACCAGGTGCAGCCCGATGTCCCGGGCGTGCGGCAGGTGCTCCTCCAGCGCGCGTAACGGGTTCGCCGGCCCCGCCGCCACCAGGTCGTAGTCGTCCACCAGCACGAACAGCTCCGGCCCGGACCACCAGGACCGGTCCCGCAACTGCTGCGGCGTGACCTCCGGCCCGGGAGCCCGCCGCTCCAGGTACCCGGCGGCCGACTCGACCAGGTCGGCGGTGTGCGCCGCCGCGGTGCCGTACCCGATGAGGTGTGGCGTCTCGATGGCGCCGAGCAGGCTGCGCCGGTAGTCGACGAGGATCACCCGGGCCTGCTCGGGCGTGAACCGGGTGGTGATCGACGTGGCCAGCGCGCGCAGGAACGACGACTTGCCGCACTCCGAGTCCCCGAAGACCACGAAGTGCGGCTCGCTGGCGAAGTCGAGCGACACCGGGCGCAGGTCCGCCTCCGCGACCCCGATCGGCAGCCGCAGCCCGGTGGTCGAGGTGAGGTCCAGATCGGCGTACGGCAGCACCGGCGGGAGCAGCCGCACCCGGGGCGCCCGAGCACCCGCCCACCCGTCGGCGGCCCTCTTGACCAGGTCGGCGGTGTCCCCGCCGGCGGTACCGAGCTGCGGCAGCGCGGTGAGGAAGTGCAGGCCCTCCGCGGTCACCCCGCGGCCGGAGCGCTCCGGCACGTTGGCGGCCGCACGCCGGGCCACCAACGAGTCGGCCGGATCACCGAGACGCAGCTCCAGCCGGGAGCCGAACAGGTCCCGGATCGCCGGGCGGAAATCCAGCCAGCGCAGCCCGGTGGCGACCACGTGCAGCCCGTACGACAGGCCCCGGGTGGCCAGGTCGGTGACGAGTGGCTCCAGGTCGTCGTACTCGCCGCGGATGGTGGTCCACCCGTCGATCACCAGGAACACGTCACCGTACGGGTCGGTGCCCGGCTGGCCCACGGTCCCCGCTGCCGCTCGACGCTGCCGGTACGCGGCCATCGACTCCACGCCCAGCTCGGCGAAGCGGCGTTCCCGGTCGACCAGCAGCGTGGTCATCTCGCCGACGGTGCGTCGTACGGCGGTCGGATCGGCGCGGCCGGTCACCCCGCCGACGTGCGGAAGGTCGCGCAGCGCGGCCAACCCGCCGCCGCCGAAGTCGAGGCAGTAGACCTGCACCTCGGCCGGTGTGTGGGTGAGCGCCAGCGCGCAGATCAGCGTGCGCAGGGCGGTGGACTTGCCGCTCTGCGGCGCGCCGACCACCGCGACGTGGCCGGCGGCGCCGTCCAGCGCCAGCCAGAGCAGGTCCCGGCGCTGCTCCAATGGTTTGTCCACCACCGCCATCGGCACCCCGAGGGCCCCGTGCAGCTCAGGGTTACCCACGGTCAGCCCGCGTTTCGGGTGCGCCTCGACCGGGCCGAGCAGTTCGTCCAGGGCGGGCGGCTGGCCCAGCGGCGGAAGCCAGACCTGGTGCGCCGGCGGGCCCTGCCCGACGAGCCGGTCCACCAGCAGGTCGAGCAGCGTCCTGGCGCCCTCCTCCTCCGCCACGACGGGCAGGGCCGGGGTCTCCGGCTCGGGCACCGGTACGACGTGGGTGGTGAAGGTGAGCAGCCGCGCTCCTCCCTCGGCGGCGACGCCGCCCGGCACGGCGCGCCGGCGGACGGCGCCGGAGACGTACGCGGCCTTGAAGCGGGCCAGCGGGTCGGTGCCGGCCCGCAGGTAGCCGTGACCCGGTGAGCGGGGCAGCTCGTGCGCGTCCGCCACGCCGAGCACCGTCCGGGACTCCAGCGCCGAGAAGGTGCGCAACCCGATCCGGTACGAGAGGTGGGTGTCCAACCCGCGCAGCCGACCCTCCTCCAGGCGCTGGCTGGCGAGCAGCAGGTGCACGCCGAGCGACCGGCCCAGCCGGCCGATCTGCACGAACAGGTCGATGAAGTCGGGCTTGGCGGAGAGCAGCTCCGAGAACTCGTCGCAGATCAGCAGCAGCGACGGCAGCGGCGCGAGGGGGCTGCCGGCCGCCCTGGCCCGCTCGTAGTCGCGCACGCTGGCGAAGTTGCCGGCCCGCCGCAGCAACTCCTGGCGGCGGACCAACTCCCCGTTGATCGCGTCCACCATGCGATCGACAAGGGGCAACGCGTCGGCCAGGTTGGTGATCACGGCCGCGGTGTGCGGCAGCCGGTCGAACGAGGTGAAGGTGGCGCCACCCTTGAAGTCGACGAGCACGAAGTTGAGCTGCTCGGAGCTGTGCGTGGCGGCGAGCCCCAGCACCAGCGTGCGGAGCAGCTCGGACTTGCCGGACCCGGTCGCCCCGATGAGCAGGCCGTGCGGGCCCATACCGTCCTGGGCGGACTCCTTGAGGTCCAGCTCGATCGCGCCGCCGTCCGCGCCCACCCCGATCGGCACCCGCAACCGGTCGCGTGCCGAGCGTGGCAACCAGCCCTGTTCCGCGCTGAAGCTCTCCGGGTCACCGAGGCCGAGCAGCTCGGGGAGACCCAGGTCGGCCTGGAGCGGGGAGTCCGGCCCGCGGGCCGCGCCGGCGAGCCGCAGCGGTGCCAACCGTCGGGCGACCGCCTCGGCGTCGGCCAGGTCCAACTGGTCGGCGGCGCCCACCTCGGCGTGCCCGTCGGAGGACCGCGAGTGCAACCGCCGGCCGTGCAACTCCAGCAGCAACGCGTACCGGTCCAGCAGTCGGGGCGGCGGGGTGTCCAGGTCCAGCACGGTGACCGCGTCGATGCCGCCGTCACCGGTCAGGTCACTGGCACCGGTCAGGTCGCCGCCGTCGAGGACCACCACCACGTGCTGGCCGTCGGTGGCCGGACCGGCCGGGCTGAACCGGGACCGGGTGGCCAGGACGTCGGCCAGCAGCGACTCCAACTCGGCGGCCGAGCTGGTGACCAGGCGTACCGGACCGAGCGCGTCGGCGCGGCCGGGATGATGGGCGTGCGGAAGCCACTTCACCCACTCCCAGCAGGCGCGGCGCTCCGGCCCGGCGCAGACCGCGAGGAGCAGCTCGTCGGGGGCGTGGAAGACCGCCAGCTGGGTCAGCACGGCCCGGACCAGCGCCTGCGCCGCCGGGTCGCCGGTGGTTGGCCCGTCGGTGGTCGCGGCCCGGCCACGGCCGGCGGATCGCACGTGCACCCGGGCGAAGCTGCGCAGCGACAGCGCCACCGGCAGGTCCGGCACCACCGAGTACGCGTCCAGGAAGCGGCGTAGCGCGCCGGCGGTCATCGGCTCGAGCTCCTCCAGCGGCCGGGTGACCGGTGGAACCAGTGGGGTGGCCAGGGTCTGCGGCCCGACGGCGACCCGCACCACGGCGAAGTCGGGGTCGGCGGGGCGCCGTTCCCAGACCCGGTGGCTGTCCACCGTCGACCAGAGCCGGCCCGGGTCCGGGTGCCGGTAGTAGAGCCCGGCCCGTTGCTGGCCCGCGGTGCGGCGTACCCGTCGCCGCAGTGTGGCGAGGTGGCGCAGGTACTCCCTGCGGGCGGCCATCATCTCGGACTTCTTCGGGGTGCCGGAGGCGCTGCCCCAGGATGTCACCAGCATCGCCAACGAGGAGAGCCCGAACATGCCGCCCACCACGTACGAGTAGGCGCCGCCGCCCCGGCCGAACATCATCGCCATCGCCACGGTGCCGCCGAGCATGGGCAGCAGCATGAGCAGTTGCTGCCACCGCCCGCCGGTCACCACGGGGATCTCCGGCGGCGCGTCGACCGGCAGCTCACCGGCGGGTATCTCCGGCGCTGGTCGGCGCGGGGGGCGCTTGATGACGACGGTGGACACTCGGCCTCCTGACAGCGCTGGGTAACCCGAGCCTGGCTCATGGTAGGTAAAGTCCTGTCGTCCGCGCAGCCTCCGATCCCCTCGATATGGAGACCAGTCGATGACTACCGGGCTGGCACGCGTCACCATCAGCGCGCCGCAACGACGGGTGGACGTCGCCCTGCCGGAGCAGGTGCCCCTGGCTGAGCTGCTGCCCGACGTGCTCCGGCACGCCGGTGTCGGGCTCGCCGACGACGGCGAGCAGCACGGCGGCTGGGTCCTGCGCCGCACCGACGGAGCGCTGCTGGTGACCGCACAGGCGCTGCTGCCGCAGGGAGTCCGCGACGGTGAGGTGCTGCATCTCGTGCCGGCCCGCGCCCACTGGCCCGAGCTGGAGTACGACGACGTCATCGAGGCCATCGCCGACGGTGCTCGCCGCCGCGGCGGCGCCTGGTCGCCGACTGCCACCCGGGCAGCCGGTCTGGCCGGTGCCGCCGTACCGCTCGCGGTCGGACTGCTCGCGCTGCTCGCCGGCGGCCCGACGCACCGGGCCGGCTGGCTGGCGGCCGCCGCCGTGGCGCTGGTGCTCACCGTGGCCGGCACGGTGGCCTCCCGCGCCAACGGCGACGGCATCGCCGGGGCGACGCTCGGCGGCTACGCGCTGCCCTACGCGTTCACGGCCGGTGCCCTGGCCGTCGGCTCCGGTGATCCGGTCGGGCCGATCGGGCCGGCCCGCTGGGTGGGCGCTCCCGAACTGCTGGCCGGCTCGGTCTCGCTGCTGCTGGTGGCGTTGATCGGTTTCCTCGGAGTGGCCAGTCGGCTGCGGGTCTTCGTGGCCGGTGTCACCGTCGGCCTGATCGGCGCGGGGGCCGCGCTCGGTGGGCTGCTGACGACCACGGCCGGTACGGCGGCGGTGCTGATCAGCGCACTGGTCTTCGCCGTCGGCGTCATCCCGCTGCTGGCCATCCGGCTGGGCAAGCTACCGCTGCCGCCGATCACCCTGCCCGCCGCCACCCCCGCTGAGGAGCCGGAGCGGGTCCGGGATCTGCCGGACCGGGGCCGCGTGCTCGCCGCGGTGATCCGCACCGAGGAGGTGCTCACCGGGATGCTCATCGGCCACGCGCTGCTGGTGGTGGCCACAGCGGTCGTCCTCGTGGTCGCCGGTGGCACGGCGGGGCGGGTGCTGGTGGCGGTCACCTCGGCGGTGCTGCTGCTGCGGTCGCGGCTGTTCGTGGCGCTGCGACACCGGGTGCCGACGGTGCTCGCCGGGCTGGCCGGCTACGCGGCGCTGGGTGCCGTGCTGGTCGGTCGGGCCGACGAGACCGGGCGACTGGTGCTGGTTCTGGGCGGGGCGGCGCTGGCCCTGGTGGCGATCGCCAGCGGCACCGGGTACGCCCGCCGGCCGGTCTCGCCGTACCTCGGGAGGGTCGCGGACCTCACCGACACGGCCCTGGTGGTCGCCGTGGTGCCGATCGCCTGCGCGGTGCTCGACCTGTACGACAGGGCCCGAGGGCTGCTCGGTTGAGCGACCCCCGGGCCCGGTGCGTCAGTGCTGGTCAGTGCATGGTTTCGCCGCGCGCCTCGGCGTCGCGGGCCCGCTGGTAGGAGGCGTGGATCTCGGCCTCGGCCTCGGTGCGGCCGACCCAGGTCGCGCCCTCCACCGACTTGCCGGGCTCCAGGTCCTTGTAGACCTCGAAGAAGTGCTGGATCTCCAGGCGGTCGAACTCGCCCAGGTGGTGGATGTCGCGCAGGTGCTCCTGGCGCGGGTCCTCGTAGGGCACGCAGAGGACCTTGTCGTCCCCGCCCTTCTCGTCGGTCATCCGGAACATGCCGATGGTGCGGCAGCGGATCAGACAGCCCGGGAAGGTCGGCTCGGGGACCAGCACGAGGGCGTCCAGCGGGTCGCCGTCCTCGCCGAGGGTGCCCTCGATGAACCCGTAGTCGGCCGGGTACTGGGTGGAGGTGAAGAGGGTGCGGTCCAACCGGATCCGGCCGGTCTTGTGGTCCACCTCGTACTTGTTCCGGTGACCTTTGGGGATCTCAACCGTCACGTCGAAATCCATCTGCACGCTCCCTCGTCTGCCCACGCTGGCTAACGGAACCACTGGCGGCCCCCCGGACAGGTGAATGCCCACCCGCCGACTCCGGCCGCCGCATAGTCTTCGGACCGAAGTAGTGTCACCCAAGCCGATTTTCGCTGGGGGAGGAGGGGGTCGTGGGGAGGGAAGATTCACACTACCGCCCGGATGGGGGCTCCGCGCACGGTACCGGACGATCCGGCTCCGGCAGTGCCAAGGGGCGGGTGCCGGTGCCGGAGGCGCACCTCCCACGGGCTCCCGAAGCACCGACCCCGGCACCGGAGACGGTGCCCGAGCGGCCCCCGCCGCTGCCCTGGCGCCCACCGGTGGGGCCGGCGTCGCCCACTCCGAACGCGGGTCGATTCCCGGTAGCCGGCGGTGAGCAACCGGTGAGCGGTCCGCCACGCGGCAGCGCCACGGTCCCGGTGAGCCCCGCCCCGGTCAGCCCGTCGTTCGGTCCCGGACCGACCGCCCCCGGCCCGGCCGGGGTCCCCCCGGTGGGGCCGCCGATCTCCGCCTTGCCGGCACCCGCCGACGCCGCGCCAGCGCCAGCGCCCGCCCCGCCACGCCCCAGGAGACGACTGCCGCTGGTGCTGGCCGCCGTCCTCCTGCTGGTGCTCGCCAGCGTCGGGATCGTGATCACCCGTCCCGGCCCGGTCGCCGGGTGGCTGGGCGACGACGCCGGGTCCGGGCCGAACGCGGTCGGCGTGACTCCGGAACCCGCCCCGTCGGACGTGCTGGGTGGCCCGGATCCGAACGCCCCGGTGCCCACCCCGGACGGGGTTCGGGCCGCGCTCGATCCACTGGTCGGCGTCGCCGCCCTGGGTGACCGGGTGAACGTCTCGGTCGCCGACGTGATCACCGGTCAGACGCTGTTCGCCAAGGGGGCGGACGACGGCACGGTGCCCGCCTCGGTGACGAAGCTGGCGACCGCGGTGACCGTGCTGGCGGCCCGGGGGCCGGGTTACCGGATCCCCACCCGTGCCGTGGCCGGCGCGAAGGCCGGCGAGGTGGTGATCATCGGGGGTGGCGACCCGACCCTCGCGATCAACAAGAAGGGTTACTACCCGGGCGCGGCGCGCCTCGACGATCTGGCCGCCCAGGTGCGTACCGCGCTCGGCGGCACACCCCCGACCAGTGTCACGGTCGACGGCTCGGTCTACTCCGGCCCGGTCTACGGCCCCGGCTGGGACGACGACATCCCCACCGGCGGTTCCGGGGGCGCGGTGACCGCGCTGATGACCGACGGTGCGCGGACCGACCCGGGCGTCGAGCACGGGTCCGCCCCTCGGTTCGCCGAGCCGGACCTGGCCGCCGGCAAGGCGTTCGCCCGGTTGCTCGGGGTGCCGACCGACTCCGTGAAGCGGGGAGCGGCCCCGCCCCAGGCAGCGGCCGGTGCCAGCCCGGCACCGGGTACCGAACTGGGCGTGGTGCAGTCCCCGCCGCTGATCAGGCTGGTCGACGTCATGATCAGCGAGAGTGACAACCTGGTGGCCGAGGCGCTCGCCCGGCAGGTCGCGTTGGCCCGCGGTCAACCCGCCTCGTTCGACGGCGGTGCCGCCGCCATGGACGCCGAGGTGGCGGAGTTGGGCCTGCCCGCCGACGAGATCAGCGTCTCCGACGGCAGCGGCCTGTCCCGGCGTAACCGGATCAGCCCGTCGCTGCTGACCGACCTGATCCGCTTGGCCGCCAGCCCGGACCATCCGGAGCTGGCCGGCGTCTTCGGCGGTCTGCCGGTGGGCGGATGGTCCGGGACGCTGAACGAGCGCTACCGCACCGCTGCGGGCACCGCCGCGGGCGCGGGCAGCGTCCGGGCCAAGACCGGCACCCTGACCGGCGTGCACTCCGTGGCGGGCCTGGTCACCACCGCCGACGGTCGGCTGTTGACCTTCGCGGTGCTCACCGACAAGGTGCCGGGGGACCGGGACACCGCCCAGCCGGCACTGGACCGGATCGCCGCCGCGCTGGCCGGTTGCGGCTGCGGCTGACCGTCGCCGGTTCGGGAGCGACGCGGTCGCCATCGGCGTCGATCGAGGGCGCGAGCCCGGGCCGGGGTGTCGCGGCGCGGGTACGGTGGGTTCATGGCGCAGTTCGTGGACTGGGATCTGGCCGCCGCAACCGCGGGGGCGTTGAGCAAGTCTGGCCCCCGCGTGTCGTACGCGGAAGCCACCGACGTGGTCGGCGACCTGCGTCGGCTGACCGACGAGGCGGCCGGGCACGTGGCTGACTACACGGGGTTGCGGGCGCAGGTGTCGCATCCGCCGGTCCGGGTGGTCGATCGCCGCGACTGGGCCGCGACCAACATCGCCGGTCTCCGCGAGGTGATCACACCGCTGGTGAGCCGGCTCTCCGGCGACAAGCAACCGGGCGCGTTGACCGAGGCGATCGGGTCCCGGCTCACCGGAGTGCAGGCCGGGACGGTGCTGGCCTACCTCTCCGGCCGGGTGCTCGGCCAGTACGAGGTCTTCTCGGCCGACCCGGGCCAGCTGCTGCTGGTCGCGCCGAACATCGTCGAGGTGGAGCGCAAGCTCGGCGCGGACCCTCGGGACTTCCGGCTCTGGGTGTGTCTGCACGAGGTCACCCACCGCACCCAGTTCACGGCCGTGCCGTGGATGCGGGCCTACTTCCTCAGCGAGGTGCAGGCGTTCGTCGACGCCTCGTCCACCGGCAGCGAGCACCTGGTCGAGCGGCTGCGGCGCGGGGTGGCCACCCTGTCCGACGCGGTCCGTGACCCGGAGAGCCGCACCAGCGTGCTGGACATCGTGCAGACCCCGGCGCAGCGGGCCGTGCTGGACCGCCTCACCGCCTTGATGACCCTGCTGGAGGGGCACGCCGAGTTCGTGATGGACGGCGTCGGCCCGCAGGTGATCCCGAGCGTGGAGCGGATCCGGGCGTCGTTCAACCGACGCCGGGAGGCGGGCAACCCGCTGGAGAAGGCGATCCGCCGGCTGCTCGGCGTGGACGTCAAGATGCGCCAGTACGCCGAGGGGCGCAAGTTCGTGCACGGGGTGGTGGAACGCGTCGGCATGGACGGGTTCAACTCGATCTTCAACTCGCCGCTGACCCTGCCTCGACTGTCGGAGTTGGGTGACCCGGACGCCTGGGTCGCCCGGGTGCACGGGCCGGCCGGCACCATCCCGGCCGCTGGCTGACCACCCGCCGGTGGCCGCGCTCGCTCCGCCGGTGGCCGCGATCCGGGTGGCGGTCCGCCGCGCCCTGACCGGTCTGCCGTCCGGCGGGCCGGTGCTGGTCGCCTGCTCCGGTGGAGCCGACTCGCTCGCGCTCGCGGCGGCCACCGCGTTCGTGACGCCGCGGCTGGGCCGCGCCGCGGGGCTCGTCACCGTCGACCACGGCTTGCAGGACGGCTCCGCGGAGCGCGCCGAGGCGGTGGCCACCTGGGGGCGAGAGGTCGGGTTCGGGTCGACGAGTGTGGTCCGGGTGGAGGTGGCCGGGCGTCCCGGCGGGCCGGAGGCAGCCGCCCGCGAGGCCCGCTACCAGGCGCTGACCGAGGCGGCCCGGGAGCAGAACGCCGTCGCGGTGCTCACCGGGCACACCCGTGACGACCAGGCGGAGACGGTGCTCCTCGCGCTCGCCCGGGGCGCCGGCCCACGAGGGCTGGCCGGGATGCCCGCCTGGCGCGATCTGGGCGGGGTGCCACTGCTGCGCCCGCTGCTGGAGATCGGACGGGATCAGACCCGCGCCGCCTGCGTCGCCCTCGGGCTGAGCCCGTGGCAGGACCCGCACAACAGCGACCCGTCGTACGCCCGGTCGAGGGTGCGGGGCGACCTGCTGCCGGCGCTGGTGCGGGCGCTCGGGCCGGGTGTGGTGGACAACCTGGCGCGGACCGCGCGGCTGGTGGCCGCCGACAACGCCGCGCTCGACGAGTTGGCGGCGGCGGCGCTGGCGGCGGCCCGGTGTCCCGACGGAGGGCTGTCCGTACCGGCGCTGCTCGGCCTGGTTCCCGCCGTACGCAGCCGGGTTCTGCACGCTTGGGCCCGCGAGTTGGGCGCGCCGCCCGGTGCCCTGTCGCACCGGCACGTCGCCGCTCTGGACGCCCTGGTGACCGATTGGCACGGTCAGGGCCCGGCCGACCTGCCCGGCGGTGTCCGGGTGCTCCGCCGCGACGGCCGGCTGGCATCGGTGCGCCCCGCCTGACCTGACCGGCCGCTCTCAGCCGCTGTGTGCCCGGTCCCGGAAGGTGGTCCGGTAGCTGTGTGGGGTGGCTCCGACCCGGCGACTGAAGTGGTGGCGCAACGCGGCCGCGTCGCCGAAGCCGGACTGGTCGGCGACCGCCTCCACGCTCAACGGGGTCTCCTCCAGCAGCCGGCGGGCGAGCAGCACCCGCTGGTTGGTGAGCCAGTCGTGCGGGGTGGTGCCGGTCTCGGCCCGGAACCGGCGGGCGAACGTGCGGGGCGCCATGCCGGCGCGGGCGGCCAACTCCTCCACGGTGATCGTCCGGTCCAGGTGGCCCATCAGCCACTCCAGCACCGGTTCGAGGGTGGGTGCCTCGGGCGCTTTCGGGATGGGCGCCTCGACGTACTGGGACTGGCCGCCGTCGCGGTGCGGCGGGACCACCATCCGCCGGGCCAGCCGGGTCGCGGTGGCCGAGCCGTGCTCCTGGCGGATCAGGTGCAGGCACGCGTCGATGCCGGCCGCCGTGCCCGCGCTGGTGAGCAACCGACCGTCCTGGACGTAGAGCGAGTTGCACCGCACCCGGGCGCGCGGGTGCCGGCGTTGCAGCTCGTCCACGTACCGCCAGTGGGTCGTGCACCCGCGGTCGTCGAGCAGCCCGGCCTCGCCGAGCAGGAAGGCTCCGGAACAGACGCTGAACAGGTACGCCCCGCGGGCGTCGGCCCGGCGGAGCGCGTCGAGCACCGGGCCGGGGACCGTGGTGCCCTGGCTGTGCGCGGGGATGGCCACCAGGTCGGCCTCGTCGACCGGGCCGAGGTCGGCGTGGGGGGTGAGGTGGAAGCCGGACGAGGTACGCACGGGCGCGCCGTCCGGACTGCACACCTGGAAGCGGTAGGCGGGGAAACCGTCGGCTGTCCGGTCGGTGCCGAACACCTCGGCCAGCACGCCGAGCTCGAAGGGGGCGACCTGATCGAGGGCGAGGACGGCAACGGACCGCAGCATGTGACGAGGGTAACCCGGAAGGTGGCAGTAAATCGATGACCAATGGCATTCCTGCCACTGTCCGATCGCTTCGCGAGGTCGCAGACTTGTCTCAGTCCGGTGCGCACCGGCGGCGAAACCGACAGCAATCATGCGAAAGCGAGCGCCGCCATGGAGTTCCTGTTCATCCTCCTGTTCCTCGTCCTCCTCGCCGCCGCCTCGGCGGCCGGCCTCACCGTCGACAGCCACGATTCGGCCGACTGGAAGCCGAGCGACGATGGCCGCCGCTGGCGGTCACGCACCAACTGATGTGATTAGCGTTGTTTGCGCAGAAAATCCTCGGCGGGACCGCGCCAAAAGGTGCGGCCCCGCCGACGGAGGTCATCCGACGTACGGCAGGCTAGGAGTCATGGCTGACGGCTCCTGGTACGACGCCGACATCGACCACGTGATCATCTCCGAGGCGCAGATCCGCGAGAAGACGGCGGAGCTGGCCAAGCAGGTCTCCGCCGACTACGCCCACGTGGGCGACGGGCTGCTGCTGGTGTGCGTACTCAAGGGCGCGGTGATGTTCATGGCGGACTTCGCCCGGGCCCTGGGCCGCAACGGCCCGCCGGCGGAGCTCGACTTCATGGCCATCTCGTCCTACGGCCAGGGCACCACCTCCTCCGGGGTGGTCCGCATCCTCAAGGATCTGGACCGGGACATCGCCGGTCGGCACGTGGTCGTCGTCGAGGACATCGTCGACTCCGGGCTCACGCTCTCCTGGCTGCTGCGCTACCTCGAGTCGCGTTCGGCGGCGAGCGTCGAGGTGGTCGCCCTGTTCCGCAAGCCGGACGCGGTGAAGGTGCCGGTGCCGGTGAAGTACGTCGGCTTCGACATCCCCACCGAGTTCGTGGTCGGGTACGGCCTCGACTTCGGCGAGCGCTACCGGGAGCTGCCCTACGTCGGGGTGCTGAAGCCCGAGGTCTACGCCCGCTCCTGACGCCGGGTCGACCCGTCACGACGACCCGCGGGTCGACGTGAGCCCGACTTGTATCGGCATCCATCAAGCCGACGTTCAGCGCGCTCTCAGCTGATGCGGTTACCGTGTAGCACGGTGGCCCGGAGGTTCCTCCGCGCTCGACCCACTCGATCGCGTGACCGGGCGCTCGGGTGGCCGAGCCGGACTCCCCGCCACGCCGGCTTCCACCCGGACTCGCCGTACGGCGGCTGCGGGGCTGGTGGGCCTGCCCACGGTGCGTGTCGTCGATGTCGAAGGCGCGCGGAGTGCGCAGGCTCGCAGTTTCGCTGCTGGCGTACATGGTCTTTTGATGGTGCACGACTGCGGGGCTCGCAAGCTCACTCCTCGCGTACACGGTGTACCGTCGAATGACCGCGGCGCGGTAGTTTTCGCGCCTCGGGGTCGAGTCGGCCCGCACGGCGGCTCCGGCCGCCGCTCAGCGCGGCGACACCATCAGACGGTCAGGACGTCGATCAGGAGGATGCGGGCGCCCCGGCGCTCGACAACAGTATGGAACGTACGCGTTTCTTCCGCCGACCGGTGGTCTGGATCATCCTGGTCATCCTCGGCGCCGTTGTGCTCAGTCAACTGTTCACCAGTGGTCCCAGCTACCACCGGGTGGACACTTCCGTTGCGCTCGATCAGCTGCACACCGCCAAGATCAACAAGGCGGTCTTCCAGGACAAGGAGCAGACGCTCCAACTGGACCTGGCCCAGAAGACCAAGTTCGGCAAGACCGAGACCAACAAGATCGAGGCCCAGTTCCCGTACCAGGCTGGCGACCAGATCTGGAACGAGGTGCTGGACGCCAAGGCGGCCAACCGGGTCACCGGCCCGGCCGACACCAAGGTCTCCTCGGACAGCATCTGGGTGAGCCTGCTGGTCAACCTGCTGCCAATCGCGCTGCTCGTGCTCCTGCTGCTGTTCTTCATGTCGCAGATGCAGGGCGGCGGCTCCCGGGTGCTCAACTTCGGCAAGTCCAAGGCCAAGATGATCACCAAGGACACTCCGAAGACGACCTTCGCGGACGTCGCGGGTTCCGAGGAGGCCGTCGAAGAGCTGTACGAGATCAAGGACTTCCTGCAGAACCCGGCCAAGTACCAGGCCCTCGGCGCCAAGATCCCGAAGGGTGTGCTGCTGTTCGGCCCGCCCGGCACCGGCAAGACGCTGCTGGCCCGCGCGGTCGCCGGAGAGGCCGGGGTGCCCTTCTACTCCATCTCCGGCTCCGACTTCGTGGAGATGTTCGTCGGCGTCGGCGCCAGCCGGGTCCGTGACCTGTTCGAGCAGGCCAAGACGAACGCCCCGGCGATCGTCTTCGTCGACGAGATCGACGCCGTCGGCCGGCACCGTGGCGCCGGCATGGGCGGCGGCCACGACGAGCGGGAGCAGACGCTCAACCAGCTGCTCGTCGAGATGGACGGCTTCGACACCAAGGGCGGCGTCATCCTGATCGCGGCCACCAACCGGCCGGACATCCTCGACCCGGCGCTGCTGCGCCCGGGCCGGTTCGACCGGCAGATCCCGGTGGACGCCCCCGACATGGAGGGCCGCAAGGCCATCCTGCGGGTGCACGCCAAGGGCAAGCCGTTCACGCCCGACGTCGACCTCGACGCGGTGGCCCGTCGCACGCCGGGCTTCAGCGGCGCCGACCTGGCCAATGTGATCAACGAGTCGGCGCTGCTCACCGCTCGTAAGGAGCAGCGCGCGATCAGCAACGACTCGTTGGAAGAGTCGATCGACCGGGTCGTCGCCGGTCCGCAGCGGCGGACCCGGGTGATGAGCGACCAGGAGAAGAAGATCACCGCGTACCACGAGGGTGGCCACGCGTTGGTCGCCTGGGCGCTGCCGCACGCCGCCCCGGTGCACAAGGTGACGATCCTGTCCCGTGGCCGCTCGCTGGGCCACACCCTGGTGCTCCCCACCGAAGACAAGTACACGCAGACCCGCGCCGAAATGATCGACACCCTGGCGTACGCGCTGGGCGGTCGCGCTGCCGAGGAACTGGTCTTCCACGAGCCGACCACCGGCGCCGGCAACGACATCGAGAAGGCCACCCAACTGGCCCGCGCGATGATCACCCAGTACGGCATGAGCTCCAAGCTCGGCGCGATCAAGTACGGCACCAGCGGGGACGAGCCGTTCCTCGGCCGCAACATGGGCCACGAGCGGGACTACTCGGACTCGGTGGCCGCCGAGATCGACGGCGAGATGCGGGCACTGGTCGAGCTGGCGCACGACGAGGCCTGGGAGATCCTGGTGGAATACCGGGACGTCCTGGACAACATCGTGCTCGAGCTGATGGAGAAGGAAACCCTCTCCACGGCCGACATGGCGCGGATCTGCTCCCGGGTGGTCAAGCGCCCGCCGCTGGCGCCGTACAACGGCTTCGGCAAGCGTCAGCCCTCCACCGAGCCGCCCGTGCTCACCCCTGCGGAGAAGGACAAGCTCAAGGCGCAGGCCCAGGCCGACGGCGCGCAGGCGTCGGTCGGCGGCGGGACACCGTCGAACAACTCGGACGGCACGCACTGAGCAACGACCCGACGGCCAGCTCCCCACACCGGGAGCTGGCCGTCTCCGCGACCGAACCCGACGGCGACGACGAGCTGGACTACGTGGCCGCGCGGCTGATCAGCGGCAAACTGACCGGCCGCCCCGTCGAGGACGCCGTCGACCTCGGCCGGATCGAGAAGGCCGTCCGCGAGATCCTGATCGCGGTCGGCGAGGACCCGGACCGCGACGGACTCCAGCAGACCCCGGCCCGGGTCGCCCGCGCGTACGCCGAACTCTTCGCCGGCCTGCGGGTCGACCCGGCCCAGGTGCTCAGCACCACCTTCGAGGCCAACCACGAAGAGCTGGTCATCGTCCGGGACATCGACGTGATGAGCCTCTGTGAGCACCACCTGCTGCCCTTCCGGGGCAGCGCGCACATCGGCTACATTCCCGGCCCCGACGGGCGGATCACCGGCCTGTCCAAGCTGGCCCGACTGGTCGAGGTCTTCGCTCGCCGTCCGCAGGTGCAGGAACGGCTCACCTCGCAGGTCGCCGACCTGCTGATGAGCAAACTCGCGCCACGCGGCGTCGTCGTCGTGCTCGAATGCGAACACATGTGCATGGCGATGCGCGGCATCCAGAAGTCCGGTGCCAAGACCATCACGTCGGCCGTACGCGGGATCCTGCAGTCGGATTCCAAGTCACGGGCCGAGGCGATGGCGCTGATCATCCCCCGCTGAGATCCCGTCGCACCACGGCCGGGCAGGTCCCGCCCGTCAGCCGGCGAGCAGGGCCAGCAGCAGGCCGACCGTCGCCAGGACCGCCGGCACCAGGCACACCAACGCGCCGAAACGCACCGTACGGTCCAGTCGCTCGGTGGGGTCGACCCGGAACAACCGGCCAATGCCGATCCAACCGGCGACGAACGCGACCGCCGGCATCGGCAGCCCGCAGATCAACGCCGCCACGGTGGCCGGTCCCACCCCCGTCGCCGCCAGAACCACGACCTGGATCAGCGGCACCAACAGCGCGAACGGCCCGTACACCAGCAGGTTGCGCGCCCTCGCGGGCCAGGACCGCGGCCGGAACCGGCGGCGCGCCGCCAGCGCCCCGTCCGCCGCCTCGGCCCAACCACGCGCGGTCCGCAGCGCCGCCAACACGGCCGCCGGGCCGCCCGTCATCGACCGGGCCGCCTCCGTCAGCTCCGGCGGTGACGGCACGAGGGAGATCGCCGGTACGCCCAACTCGCGCAACCGTTCCTGCTGACTCGCCAGCCCGGTACGGAGCACCGTCAACTCCTCCCGGGCCGCCTCCGCCGACCGGGCCTGCTCACCGGCGGCGGCAGCCGCGCCCCGGCGTACCCCGTCCAGCTGGCGGGCGGCCGCGAGATACTCCGTCCAGGCACTGCTGGGCTCGACCGCCCGCGGCGTGGCGTCCCCGGTCGCCGCGGCTGCCCGCTGCCGTCCCGGCCCGGTCACCGTCGCGATCGAATCCATCTCGACACCCTCCACGTGCGCCACCCGATCAGCCGGCCACGTCGGCGAACGGCACCAGAACTGTGCCCCGCTCGTCCGGGCCGTCCCAGAGGACCGCCCGGTCGGGGCGCACCTGCCACTCGACCGGCCGACCGAAGACCGCCGTGAGCTGCGCGACCGGCACGTCCAGCACGGCCACCGCCGCCAGCTTGTCGACCTCACCCGCTGGCTCGAACAACGCGGCGAACGGCGGCACCGCGCGCCACCAGCCCAGCAGATGCCGCCCCGTCGGCGGTCCGTCCCGCAGGAGCGACCGCAGCCGGTCCACCGGCAGCTCCCGGGGACCCGGCCGGTCCAGCCCGAAGACCACCAGGTACGTCGGCAGGTCGTCGGTCGCGTCCGCGAGCAGTGTCGGCAGATCCACCAACTCGGCCGGATGCCGGGTCGCCAGATCGGCCGTCAACGCCTCCGCCAGGACCCGGGCCCCCGGATCCGGAGCCGCCACCAGGAAGCGGGCACTGCCCGGCGCATGGTGAGCCGACGTGCTCCGCGCCGCCGTCGCCAACAGCCCGCCCGCTGCGGTGCCCGACCCCAACACCGCGAGGTTGCGCCCGGCCGCCGGCCCCAACGGCACGGCGACCGTCGACCGGGCCACGTCCACCGCCCGGCCCAGTAGGGCGGCCGGCCCGTGAGCCTGTCCCGCCAGCGCCGCCCGGTGGCGCGGATCGTTGCCCAGCAGTGGGCGGGCGTAACCCGCGAAGACCTTCGGCGGCACCGAACCCGCTGGACGGGCCGCCCACAACTCGTGCCGCAGCTTCTCCACGACCTCCGGATGATCCTGCGGGTCCGGGTGACGGATCAACCTCTCGTGACCCCGGATCGCTCCCCGGGGGCCGCCGAGCCCGCCGGCCGTGTTCACCACCGCACTGCCCACCGGTAGACCGGCCGCCGAGTCGTTGGTCGGCTCCAACACCGGACTCCCACCCGGCAGCGCCACCCGCACCGGGAACTGTCCGAGCACCGAATCCCGATGACCAGCATCCGCGCGCGCACTCAGCCCCAACTCGCCGGCACCCGCCAACACCAGGTGTACGCCGTACGCCCGACCCGCCCGGGCCAGCCCTTCCAACTGGGCGGCCACCTCGGCGGCCAGCCGGTCCCGCTCGGCGAAGAGCAGCGGCACATTGTCCACCACACACACGATCCGGGGCAGCGGTTGGTGCTGACGCAGCTCCGCGAAGCGTTGCCCCCCGGCCCGAGCGCCCGCCTCCGTGCGGCGCTGGACCTCGGCCGACAACTCGTCCAGCAGATCCCGGACGTACTCCCGGTCGGCGGCCATCGCCGCCGCGCGCACCTGCGGAACCCACGACCGGTCCCGCTCGGTCTGCAGAAACTCCACGAAGGACTCGCCGTCGCCGAGATCCGCCAGGTAGAACACCAGGTCGTCCGGGCCGTACCGGGCGGCCAGGCCGAGCAACGCGGTGGTCAGGAACGCCGCCCGGCCCGCCGCGGACCGGCCGCTCACCAACCAGTGCGGGGTCAACTCGGTGAAGCCCAACGGCACCGACCGGCCACCGGCATCGCCGACGGTCGTGGTCAACCCGTCGGCCGAGTCCGATTCCCACAGTCGCTCACCAGTCGGCGGCAGCAGAGCAGCCAACGCCAACCGGGAGCCCGCCTCCACCTGCTCGGCGAGCCGCCGACAGACCGCGTCGACCAGCTCGGCCGGCGGATCCGACTCCACGAAGACCGGCGAGTTCAAACCGCCCGGCGGATCAGCGCCCGGCCCGGCGAACGACGACCCCGGCGGATCGCCGAGCAGCGCGTACGCATTCCGCAACGACAGCGCGGTGGTGTGCGGCAGCGGCGCCCGGGCCGAGTACGGGCCGGCCGGCGGCCAACCCGCCACCACCAGGTGCAGCCCAGCGGCTGGCCCCTGCTCGGCCAACGTCTCGATGCGCGCCAGATCGCTCGGGCCGGTCGACTCCGGAAGCGCGGCCACCACCAGCAACAGCGTCCGATCATGGCGGCGTCGCCCACTCGCCCCCGGCGTCACCCACTGCTCCGCCTCGGTCAGCACCGCGCGCAGACCCACCACGTCCACCGCCGGTGGCGGCATCAGGCCAGCGTCCGCGAGTGCCCCGAACGGCGTCAACGCAGCCCCGGTGGCATCCACAGCGCGAATCAGCAGGGCACCCGCCGGGGCCGCACCCAACAACCGCAGAAGTACGGCCCGAAGCAGCCCCGCGACCCGTGGCTCCCGCGCGTCAGCGTCCACGCTGAGGTGACCGGTGCCGACAAGTGGCACCAACGCGGGGAAACGAGCGTCGTCCAACGGCGCTGCGGTGCCGACCCGAACGAATGGCGGCGGACCGTCACCGGCCGGCGAATCCACGGTGAGTGAGTCCAGCGCAGCACCCGACCAGCCTGGCGCCAGCAAGGCCGCAGCGGTCCGTAACCGGTCGGCCACCTCGTACTGACGGCGCTGATCGGCCGGCGCCGGCCGCGTCTCGTCCAGGATCCCGGCAGCCGCGGTCACGACGGCCGACGCCCGACGGTGCAGGGCTGCGGCGCGGTTCGTGCGAGCCTTCGGACCGGCCACCGCGTCCACCCCCTCTACCCGAGGTTGGCAACCCCTCCCCGAGCAGAGACGGTATCCCAGCCGACGGTCCTCCTCCGGGAGGCGCCTCGGCGCTGCGCCGGTGTTGTCGTGGATCTCACCGGTGGGTAGGGGTCCGTCACGATCCGCTGGATCTGGGGCATTGGCTCCGGAGCGTCCAGCCGATAACGTCAGGAGGTGGAATCAGTGCAGCCCCCCGCCGGTTCCCAGGTCTCCCGCGTACCGGCCCAGCGGACACCGTCCGAGCAGCTGCCGCCCGCCCCGGCAACGCCGGCACCGCAACCGCCACGCCGCCGAACGCGGACGGTGCTCACGGTCGTCGCTGGCGTGCTCGCCCTGCTCTGCCTCGGCGGGGTCGCCACCGCCCTGGTCTGGTACCACCGCGCCTCGACACCCGACCGCAGCACCCCGGATGTGGTGGTGGACAACTATCTGCGCGCGTTCCTCGTCGATCGCAATGACGTCAAAGCGGACCTCTTCACCTGTGAGGGCGAGTCACAGTTGGAGGCGTTACGCGCTCTGCGGGCCGATCTAGTCGAGCGGGAACAACGGTTCGGCACAACGATAACTGTCAGTTGGGGACCTTTGACTGTGCAGACACAGGGCGAGGCAGTTGCTGTCGAGGTTACGTTGATCATCTCGGCTCGGATGGACGGAATAAGCCAGAGTGACCGTCAGTCCTGGCGGTTCGATACGCGATCAAGCGATGGTTGGCGAGTTTGTGGTGGCATGCCAGCCGGCTGACTCACTCGATCCACAAGAGATGAACTGGCACCTCCAGGGTGGTGGGTGACTGGCCGCGCCAGGCCCAGCGGTACCACTCCACCTCAGGTGTGACTCGTACGCAGATGTCTCCTTCAGCGCCCGAGTAGGTCTCGGTGACCGCTCGGAGGTCACGGTGCTCCAGGCCGCCCTCGACGTGCACCACCCGTCGGCCGGTGACCGCGTCCGCTTCGAAGACCGGTGTCGGGGTCCGGTGTGCCGGGCCGTCCAGCGAAACCAAGCGGATGCCCGTGTCCCGGGCCTCGTCCATTGCGGGACGGCTGCCGACGGTCTCCACCCAGACCCGCTCCACCGGCACCAACGGCGCGAACACCTCGACCTGGTCGGCTTCGGCCCGGTACCACTCGTGCTCGGGGATCACCGGCACGTAGGTCCGGGCGCTCTGCACCACCCGGTCGTCGGCGCGCAGGTCGCCGCGCCAACCCATCCCGGGCAGCCCGACCAGCACCCGACGACCGCGTAGCTCGACCCGCTCCGTCGCGGGGACGATGGTCAGCGGTCTCGGCGGCTGCGGTGCCCAGTCCGGCTGGTCGGCGAAGGGGTCAGGTAACGGCCCGGTCATACAGGTGCTGGCCTCACTCGGCGGCGCGCAGCGGGGCACCCCGCTCGCGCATGAACGGAACCGGGTTCACCGCGCCGGACGCGTTTCGGTCGTTGCGCAGGTGCACCTCGAAGTGCAGGTGCGGGCCGGAGGAGTTGCCACTGCTGCCGACCTTGCCGATCACCTGACCGGCTGTCACGATCTGATCCTTTTTGACGAAGGGCTGCACCACCATGTGGCAGTACCGGGTGATGTAGCCGCCGGCGTGCAGCAGGTCGACGAACCAGCCGCAGCCCCCCTTGCCGGGAAATCCGTCCACGTTGCAGTCTTCTCGGCCGCGGTCGTCCTCGTCGCAGGTGGAAACCAACACCCGACCAGTCGCTGCGGCGCGGATCTCGGTGCCCTTGGCCGCGCCAATGTCGACTCCGTTGTGACGGGGTCGACTGGCGGTGCGGAAACCGGAGCCGACTCCGCCAGGGATCGGCGCGGTCCAGCCGGAGGCGGCGATCTGACCGCGTTCGGCCGCGTTGCACACCGCCTTGCCGTTGATCTCGACGGTGCGGGCCGCCCCGCCGGCCAGTGCGTCCACGATCCGACTGGCTACCTCTTCGTGCTTGGCGTACGCGTCCGGGTATGCGCTGATCTGGACTCGCTGCGCGACCACCGTCAATGGTCGTTGTTGCCAGCTCCCCACCTTCACGAGCTTCTCGTAGAACTTGCGGGCCGCGTAGGCGGGGTTCAACCGCTCGGCGACAGTGCCCCATCCCGGTCGCTGCTGGAACAGGCCCAGCGAGTCGTGGTCCGCGCCAACGCCCTCGTGTGGCAGGGCCAGGGATTCGGGTACGCCGCTGTTGGCGAGGTTGCGCAGGGCGGACTCCTGCATCGCGGTGGCGAGGGCGACCACCCAGCCTCGCGATGGCACGCCCATGTCCTGGCCGACCTTGATGATGATCGCGGCATTGCGGACCTGTGTGTCGCCGTACTGGGCGAATCGCGGCAGCTTGCCCCCGATGTTCACCGCTCGGACCGGCCCGCACTCCATGCCTGCCATGGTGTCGCCGTTCTCGGCGTCGTCGCCTCCGAGCCCGGTGAGGAAGAACGCCGCAGTGCCGCCGGTGCAGCAGAGCAGAAGCAGCATCCCGGTGAGCACCGCAGCGACCACCCCGAGCCGGAGGGGGCCGCGGCGGGTCTTGGCGTTACCAACATCGCTCATGGCCGCTCCCAGTCCAGAACGTCGACCAGCCAACCGCCATCGGAGGTGACCAGCTCCAACCGGAGCCCGCCGGCATCAAGGGGTAGCAACATCTCGACGAACGTCTCGGTCCGCTCTCGCATGGTTGGAGGACCGGTGACCTTCTCGGCCGGCACGCTCTCGGGCTCGGCGCCGGTCAACTTCTCCCTCAGCGCCGGCGTGGAAAGTGGCCGCAGACCAGCCTGCCACTCTTCGGTGGTCATCCCGGGGCTGCCCAGCCACGCCTTGGCGAAGCGATCGGCGGTCTGTTCGGGCGTGCGGGCACCGGGCGACGTCACGGGTGACGGCGGAGCCGCGCTGTTGAGCAGGCCGTCGTCGCCGGCCGTCGGGTCCACCGTGATGATCGGCCCATCCGGACGGCTACTCAATCCGTCAGCCGAGTCACCCGGGCTGGAGATCAGCCTGGCCCCCCCGAGCACACCGACGACCACCACCCCGATCACGAGCGCAACGCCCAGCCGGGACCGCAACGCCCGGGTGAAGAGGAATTCCAGCGCCCGTCGCATCAGCGTCACCTTGCCTCTGAGCGCACCCGAGGTCCGGTGCGATCCGGAACACGTTCGGTGGAGCCTGGGCGGTAGACCACGAAGGACGGGTTTTCAGCCGGAACATCTGGCTCGGTCCAGGTCGCCGGCTGTCGACGGCGGGGCTGCGGGGCGGTTGGGCGGGTCCGACCTCTGCCCTCCTCCGCCGGCGCCTCGTCGGGCCGCTCTCGGCCGTCGGGGCGCACCGTGTCTGCGCGCCGGTTCTCGGCCGCAGCTGTCGGCACCGGGGCCGGGTCCTCCCGCCGCGCCTCCGGGCGCAGTCGGGTCTGTTGCGCGTCGGGTGACCGTCGACGTCCGCCCACCGGCTCGGCGGTGCCGCCCGGCTCGGCTACGTCCAGCCGAGCGGCGGTCCGCATGTCGCGGAAGAACCGGCGGTGCCAGGATCCGGCCGAACTGACCGCTTCGCTGCTGTCCTTGCCACCGAGTTGCGTGATCCTCCGGTACGGCCGCAGCAGCAGCCACCCGACCACCCCGCAGAGCCAGACCAGCACCACCTGCAGCCAACCCGGCAGAGCTGGGGTGCTCATGATCAGGTCGACGGCGAACAGGTAGATGGCAGCGCCGGTGCCGAAGATGGCGATGTTGAACACCGCAGCGACCACGGCGTTCGCCAGCCGTCGCAGTCCGGCGCTGGCCGGCCGAAGCAAACCGATGGTGCCCAGGATTGGTGCCGCGATCACCGCCCACCGGAAGATCAAGAAGCCCAGCAGGACCAGCACTGATGCGGTGAGATCGAACATCGCAAACAGCACGGCAGCGAGCACGGCGATGAAACCGGAGCCGATTCGGTCCATGTCGCGGGTGCCCGTCAGGAACTCGTACGCCTCCGGATCCTCGGTCTTGATCTGCTCCGCGACCGTCATCCACTGCTGCTGCTTGGCCTCGATCGTCGCTGGCCGGGTGGCCGGGTTGGCCCGTAGTTTTTCGGCCTCCTCCCAGGAGAATGCCTTGGCGTCGTAGAGGGCAGGGCCATATTTCCGGGCGGTCTCGCTGTCCGCCGAGCCGAGCACTCCGCGCAGCCAATTGCGATAGAGCATCGCCTCGGTGGCAGTGTCGCTGGCCCGAACAGCAGGCGGTCTTTTATCCACACAAGCATCTGGGTTAGGAACGACACATCGATCCGCAGGCGTGTCCCGTGCTGCGGGACCCACCGCGTCGTGAACGACGCCGAGCGAGGTGATCAGGGTGCCGTCGGCGATGTTCGCCGACTTGACAGGCCAGGCTGCCAGCGCGGTGACCGCCACCATCACCAGTAGCGCCCACCCCGCCGTCGTCATCGCATTGCTCATGTCCGACTGGCGGGAGCGCCAGAGCAGGT
This sequence comes from Micromonospora sp. NPDC047756, assembly GCF_055587245.1. Classification (NCBI taxonomy): domain Bacteria; kingdom Bacillati; phylum Actinomycetota; class Actinomycetes; order Micromonosporales; family Micromonosporaceae; genus Micromonospora; species Micromonospora sp. NPDC047756. The sequence goes on along the minus strand of NZ_JBVJGQ010000004.1, from coordinate 629,323 downwards.
ATAGACCCACCACGCAGAGCGTGATGATCCCGAAGACGCTGAAGACCTTCTGGTAGACCGCCTTGGTGGCCTTCTCTACCAGCGGGTCGGCCCAGTTCCACATCGAGCGGGGATCCCAGGCCCGTTCACGCAGGGCGTTCGAGGCACCCACGACCGCCGTGGCGATCATGAGCTCGCCGTTGGCGACGGTGGTGGTGAACTTGTAGTCCGGATGCAGGATGGTGGAGGCGCACCCACCGTCGACGTCGTACGTGTTGTAGCTATAGCCGCCGTAGCCGTAGTCGCTGTAGATGCCCTTCGGTCCGGGGAGCTTTGACGAATCTGGGCGGGAGGCGAACCATCCAGCCAGGCCGGAGTCCGGGGCTGATGGCACGGGTGGCTTCCGGCAATCGATCTCGGCCTTGCTGACCTGCTTCAGTTTTGCCACGCAGGCGCGGAAGTCGGCTTGCCATTCGGCGGTCGTGCACAGGTCGGCGCGGGCCTGGGCGGTGGGCGGTGCGGCGGCTGCGGCCTCCGCGCCGATCAGCGGCCAGGTGAGGGTGGCCCCGGCCAGTACGCCAAGGGCGAGCAGGAACGAAGCGGTCCTTGCCCAGGCCCTAGCCATGTCACGCCTCCAGATCCGGCAGGGGGATGCTCGGCAGGACTCCGGCCGCCGCGGCGATCGCGGCTGGCGTCGTGTCGAGGTGGTCCAGCAGCCCTTCGACGTACGAGACGTCGACGCGGACCTTCTGCACCCGCCCGTCGACGTCGCGCATCACGAACTCCCGGAAGCCGAGTCGGCTGGACGAGCTGGCGTCGGCGGCGGAGAGCGAGGCGAGGGTGGCCTCGTACCCGTCGTTGACCGGCACCCGCAGCAGTCGTAGCGCTTCGGAGGCGATCTCAGCGTCCTCGGCGATGCGGCCGACGAAGACGGTGGAGACGAGGTTCTGCACGTCGAGGCCGAGGATGTCGCGGGGGTTCTGGGAGGCGACCAGTGCGGCCAGGTTCCACTTGCGGGAGTCGCGGGCGAGCCGGACCAGGAAGGAACGCCCGGACCGCCAGCCTTCCATGAAGTGCGCCTCGTCGAGGCCGACGAGTTTGCGGGATGACATCGAGCCGCCGTAGCAGCGCCGGACGGCGAGCCGGTGCGCGGTGTGCAGCATCGGCAGGGCCAGTGCCTCCTCGGCTGACCAGTACTCGCGTTCGATCTTGAGGTCGGGCAACCGCAGTCCGGCCATGGTGATCACGGTGAGTGCCGCGTCGGCACCGAGCAGCCCTTCCGGCGGTCGGCCGAAGAAGAGCATGGCCAGTGGCATCTCGGCGGTGTCCAGCAGGAGGTTGGCCAGTTCCTTGCCGGCGTCGTCGTCGAGCCGCCCGAGGCAGCTCACCACGTCGTCCAGGGTGGACGTCTCCTCGGCGGGAACCTGGCGGACCGCGTGCCGGAAGAGGGTGGCGGTCGAGGCCTCCCTGGCCACCTGCGGTGGAACGAGCATCATGCAGATGTCCTGGACCAGCATCCGCCGCTCGGCGCGGGCGTTGGAGACGGCGATCTCGAACTCTCGGTCACCGGCGGCCCCGCTGCCGAACTCGGAGCGCAGCGGCGTCGGGATGAGCGAGTAGGGCGCCAGGGTGCCGTGTTCCGAGCCGGTCAGGTTCAACACCCGGGAGTACGGCCGCAGCTCGGGCATCGCGCAGAGGCGGGCCAGTGGGCCGGACGGGTCGAGCAGGGTCACCTGGACACCTCGGCGGGCGGCCAGGTAGCCCAGGGCGCCGAGCAGGGTGGACTTGCCGCCGCCTGGTTCGGCGACGAAGACCGCGAGCCCGGAGCGTTCCCGGACCTCCATGGGGAAGTGCAGGTCGAGGAAGACCGGGCGGCGGCAGGTGCCGGCGGTACGGCCGATCAGGTCGCCCCGCCGGTCGCCCACGTTGGACGCTGCCTGGGGGAGCGCGGCGGCGAGCAGCGGCACCGGCATGCGACGCACGTAGCCGGTGTTGGCGATCGGTTCGCCGGGGATGAACTCGCGGGCCAGCCAGTCCTGGTTCTTCGGGTGCTGCAGCGAGATGCGCAGCTCCCGGGAGTAGAGCTGGATGAGCCGGCGGGCCCGCTCCAGGCATTCCTCCCTGGTCCGGCCGCCGACCGCGATCCGGTGCCAGCCGTGCGCGCGGGCCGAGTCGACCGGGAGGCCGGTGGTCATCTCGTCGCCGATCACCAGGGCGCGCTTGGCCAGTCGTTCCAGTTCCGGGGGCGCGTCGATGCCGTGTTCGGCGTAGTCGAGCTGTTGCGAGCGGATCATCCGCAGCCGGTGTTCCAGGTTACGGAAGGAGTCGCCGGAGCCGAGGATGTCGACGCGGGTGGAGATCTCCATCGGCCAGGGCAGCCGCTCGTGGAAGTGCAGCCACGGCTCGTGTCGCTCGGGGATCTCCAGCGGCTCCATCCGGCCGACGGCGAGCACGGCCACGTGCCGCTCCTCGCCGGTCATCCGGTTGACCAGCTTGACGGTCGAGCCGTACGGGGTGCGGTAGCGCTCGACCTGTTCGGTCATGGCCAGCAGGTCGCCGCGCTCCCAGCGCCCGTCGGTGACGGGGGAGAGGGTGCTCGGCGGCGACATGCACAGCGCCACCGAGCGGTAGAGCAGCCATTCCAGCTCCTGGGCGGTGACCCGTCGGCCGCGCATGCCGAATGCCCCGAGCACCTCGTCGAACTGTTCGACGGTGCGGCCGAGCTTGCGGCGCTCGCCGTCGGCGGTGCCTCGCCCGAAGGTGCGCAGCAGCCGCTCGGTGAGTGAGTCGCCGAGGGAACGCCGGGCGAAGGTGACACCGAGGTAGGTCTGACCCTCGGCGTGGTTGACCGCGATCAGGTGGCGTTGGGCGGCGACCAGGTGGTCGGCCCAGCCGGTGGTGCCGGGGACGTCGGGCAGCGGTGCCGAGGTGTGCGTGTCGATGGTGCGAGCCCACTCGTCGGCGGGGAACGGCCGGGTGGTGCGGCGTAGGTGCAGTCGGAAGCCGGCCAGGCCGGCGTACTGCTCGGAGATGGCCGACAGCAGCGCCTCGCGTTCGGCGTCCGGCCGGAACGCCCAGCGGACCTCGGGAAGCCAGTACCAGGCGGTGACGGTGTTCGGGGTGAAGGTGAGGTGGCCGGCGATCTCGGTGATGGCCAGCTCGACCGACGGATCCCGGTCCCCGAACTTGATCTTCGGAGCGCGTACCCGGGTCGGCTTGATCGGCCGGTCCGGTCGACTCGTTGCGCGTTGCCGGGGTGCGGCGACCTCCTTGCCGGTGCTCCGGGGTCGGTCCGGCTCGGTCGTCCGCCGCGCCGTGCGCTCGAGAGCTGGCCGATCCGCAGATGTGATCATGGCCGGCTGCTCCGGCGGAGCCGTGGACCGGCTGACGGCGGCCGCCGGCTGGGGCTGCGGTTGCGCCGCCGGTCGGGCCGCGGGCGTCGCTGAGGAGCGGCCACCCGGCGCGGTGCTGGCGGGTCGGCGGGCGGGGCCGGCGGTCGCGGACGGGTCGGGCTCATCGGACGGACGCAGCAGCGGCCGTCGATCGCCGGCCTGGTGCGGCACCCGGGACTCGCTGGCCGGGTGGCCGCCGCCGTGTCGTGGTTCGACGGGTCGGCCGTTGCCGCCTGGCTGGTCGGCCGGCGTCCACGGTGGCTCGAGCTCGGGGACCGCGCGAGCGGGTGCCGGGCCGGCGGTTGGTGGCGGCTGGTGCGGGATCGCCGGTTGCTCGCGGGTGCTCGGGCCGGCCGTGACGGCCCGAGCCGTGCCGGGTCGCCCTCCGCCGCCGAAGAGGTCCAGGAAGGGGGAGTCGATGTCGGCGTTCTCGCCGGCCGACACCGCGGTGGGCTCGGCCGGTGGCGTCCGGCGGGGAACCGGCCGGGGTGCCTGGAACACGCCGACGGCGCCGTGGCCGGGTGATGTCACCAGCGCGGGGTCGAGGGCCACCTCGTCCTCGTCCTCGGTGTAGTCGAACGAGTGCGCACGGTGACCAACTGGTGCGCTCGGGCGGCCGGCCGGGGAGCCCGGCGTGGAGGAGCGGCTCATGCGATCGCCTCGGCGGCTGTCGGCAGACCCAGGTCCGCGTCCTGCGACGGGCCGTTCGACATACGTCCGGTCATGCCAGTTCCTCCCGAATCCTGATCCGGCTGCCGACCAGACGCGGATCGCGCTGCTCGACCGCCGGCTCCCGGGTGCGTCGCCAGTCGGTCAGCGCGGTGCGGATGACCACCCGCGCCGGCCGATCGGGGTCGACGTGCCGGAAGATGAACGACGTGGTCACGATGGCGAGCGCGATCTCCCAGGCGGGGAAGAGCTCGACCGTCAACGTGAACAGCCAGTGGATGAACATGTAGAGGGGGACCAGCAGCATGAAGAGCCCGTACTGGGCGTAGGGCAGGTGGACCGGAAGGGTGTAACCGGGCGGCCCGAGGTAGACCAGGCGGGCCCGGTAGATGTCGTCGTCGGTGCGGAGCCGCATCTGGTGAACGCGCCTATTCGAAGATCAGGTCGATCAGGTAATCGCCGACGAAGAAGAGTGTTGCCGCGCCCGCTATGAAGGCGAGCCCGACGATGGCGATCGCGGAGCTGGTCAGCACCTTGGAGATCTCGCCTCGGCTGGCACGGCCGATGAAGATGACGCCCAGGACGGCGAGCAGGATCGGCGCGATCTTGCTGGCGAAGAAGGTGACGACACCGTTGGTGTCGATCCCCTTCGGTGCCGGCTCCGCGAGTGGAGTCGACGCCAGGGTGGAGAGCGCGTGGGCGACGCCGGACGACGCCGTCTCCATGAGCTCGTAGGCGATCACTGGAACCTCCCCATAGCGCGGCCGGCGGTGCCGCGGCGGTGCAATAGGCAAGCCTGGCGGGAAAAGTGCTCCACAGGGCATGGCGTTCTTGACCCTGTGTTCGTTACTCACCACGGAGGGTGGCGAGGTTTGGGCGGATTTCCCCCGCTTCGGCCCTCCCTCCAAGCTTCGCCATCTCGATGCTGGCCAATTCCAAAGCGTACGGCCCGCCCCGGATTGCGACAAGCCGCGAAGGGACTGCCCGATACTGCCCGGATGACCGATCGTACACCTGTTCTAACCGGCACGTCAGGGGTGGTGGTGCGGAGCCCACCCGGGCCGCCGGGTGCCGTCGCCGCGACCGGTACCGTCTAGTCGTGACCGATCTGGTGCGGGCTTCGGGCCCGGTGGTGATGGGCGTCCTCAACGTCACACCGGACTCCTTCTCCGACGGCGGACGGTACGCCGACCTGGACGCCGCCGTCGGACACGGCGTCCGTCTACGGGACGCCGGAGCGCACCTGGTCGACATCGGTGGCGAGTCGACCCGTCCGGGCGCGGCTCGGATCGACGCCGAGACCGAGGCCGAGCGGGTGTTGCCGGTCATTCGCGAGCTGGCCGCCGCCGGTGTGGCGGTCAGCGTCGACACCAGCCGCGCGCGGGTCGCGGAGGCCGCCCTGGCCGCCGGCGCAACGGTGGTCAACGACGTCTCCGGTGGCCTGGCCGACCCGGACATGGCCCGGGTGGTCCGCGACGCGGGCTGCCCCTGGGTGCTGATGCACTGGCGCGGGCACTCCCGTGCGATGCGCGATCTGGCCACCTACACGGACGTGGTGGCCGACGTGCGGGCCGAACTGTCCCAACGGATCGACACGGCGCTGGCCGCCGGGGTGGCCGCCGACCGCCTCGTCGTCGACCCCGGACTCGGCTTCGCCAAGACGGCCGCGCACAACTGGGAGCTCAGCGCCCGCCTGCCGGAGTTGCTCGATCTCGGCTACCCGCTGCTCTTCGGGGCGAGCCGCAAGTCGTACCTCGGTGGGTTGCTCGCCGCCGCGGACGGCACGCCGCGACCGACCGCCCAGCGGGAGGCGGCCACCGTGGCCACCAGTGTGCTGGCGATCGCCGCGGGAGCCTGGGGCGTCCGCGTGCACGACGTGCGGGCCACCGCCGACGCGCTGGCCGTCTGGGCGGCGACCGGCAGCCCCCGCCTGGCCGTGCCGCCCCAGGACAGGAAGCTGACGCAGGACGATCACGAGCATGGGGTACGGCGATGACGACGGACCGGATCCAGCTGACCGGCCTGCGGGCGCGCGGCCGGCACGGGGTGTACGACTTCGAACGCGCTCAGGGGCAGGACTTCGTGGTCGACGCCGTCCTGGAGCTGGACCTCGGCCCGGCCGCCGCCAGTGACGACGTTGCCGCCACAGTGCACTACGGTGAGCTGGCCGAACGCCTGGTCGCGGTGGTGACCGGCGAGCCGGTCAACCTGATCGAGACCCTGGCGGACCGGCTCCTCGCGGTCTGCCTGGCAGACGTTCGGGTCGACGCCGCGACCGTCACCGTGCACAAGCCGGAGGCGCCGGTGCCGCACACCTTCACCGATGTGGCCGTCACCATGACCCGGACGCGTAACCGGTGACCCGGGCGGTTCTCTCGCTCGGCAGCAACCTGGGCGACCGCCTGGAGCACCTGCGTACGGCCGTCGCCACCCTCGGCGACACGGTGCTCGTGCTCTCCGGGGTGTACGAGACTCCACCGTGGGGCGACACCGATCAGCCCGCGTACCTCAACGCGGTGGTGCTCGTGCAGGACGAGAGCGCGACCCCGCGCGACTGGCTGGAGCGGGCCCGCGACGCGGAGCGCGCGGCCGGACGGGTCCGTGACCCGCAGCGGCGGTTCGGGCCGCGCACCCTCGACGTGGACGTGATCGCGGTCTGGGGCGACGACGACGAGCCGGTGCTCAGCGACGAGGAGGAGTTGACCCTGCCGCACCCCCGGGCGCACCTGCGCGCCTTCGTGCTGCGCCCGTGGATCGACATCCAGCCGTACGGTCGGCTGCCCGGTCACGGCTGGCTGACCGACCTGCTGACCACCGGCCCTGCCGCGGACGGGGCGTTGGAACTGCGTCCCCGGCCGGAGTTGGCGTTAGAGTCGACGGCATGACCGAGCGGAACCGGCCGGCATGACGCAGGCGAAGCCCCCACCCCGCGGGTCGGGCCCGGACGGGTCGCGGATGGGACCCACCCGGATCTCGACCCTGGTCGTGGCCGGCCTGGCTGCGGCGGCGGTGGCCTGGCTGCTGATCAGCACCCTCTACTACAGCGGGATTCCCCGGCTGCCCTGGCTGCCGGTGGTGACGCTGGCCGGGCTCGCCGTGCTGGAGGCGTACGCCGCGATCAACACCCGGGGCCGGATCGAGCGCAAACCGGGTCGGGAGCCGGTCAATCCGCTGCTGGTCGCCCGCTTCGTGGTGCTGGCCAAGGCGTCGGCGCTGGCCGCCGCGATCTTTGCGGGCTTCTACGCGGGGCTCACCGGCTGGCTCTTCGTGGAGACCACCCGCGCCGCCCTGGACGATCGACCGGCCGCCGGCGGAGGCCTGCTCGCCTCACTGGCGCTGGTCGGCGCCGCGCTCTGGTTGGAGCGCTCCTGCCGGGTGCCGGAACGCCCGGACGACGAGCGCGAGCAGGACCCCCGGGAGAGCCGCCCCGGCCAGCGCTGAGCAGGGGGTTACGCCCGGCTGCGGTCGCGGGTACGGTGCCTTGCGATCGGGGAGCAAGGGCCGCCCAGGGTCCGTCCGTGCGCCGGACTGGGGACGGCCGGCCACTGGGGAGGCGGCGTCATGGGTTACGAAGAAGCGGGCCGGGACCGGTCGGCCGAACCCTCGTCCGGGGTGCCGGCCGCCGTCCTGGACAACGTCTTCGACGATCCCACCCACGGTGAGCCCGGCCGGGATCGGATCGGCGTACACCTGGGGTGGGAGCTGCTGCTGCTGGCCGGGCTGGCCGCCGTGAGCTGGCTGCTCTGGCGGGAGGACCCGGCCGCCGTGCGCGACGGCAACCTGCGCACGCTGCTGATCGACGCGGTCGGGCTGGGGCTGCTCGCAGTGGCCGCAGGGCTGAGCCTGCGGACGGCCGCGCCGAACCTGGCCGTCGGCCCGGTCGCGGTGGCCGCCGCCCTGCACTACGCCGAGCAGGGTGACCGGGGCCTGGCCGCGTCGCTCGGCCCGGCCGTGGCGGTGGCCGCGGTGGGCGGGCTGGCGCTGGCGCTGGCCGTGGTGGTGCTGCACGTGCCCGGCTGGGCGGCCAGCCTGGCCGGTGCCGCCGCCGTGGTGGTGTTCATCGAGCGCCGATCGGCGCCCGTGCTGGTGCAGGGCGACTACGACCCCAGCGGCAGCGCCGGTTACCTGTTCGCCGGGTTCGCCGCGGTGGCCGTCCTGGGTGGGCTGTTCGGCGCGATCCGGGCGATCCGCCGGCTCGTCGGTCGATACCGACCGATCGCCGACCCGGCCCGTCGGCGGGGCGCGGTGGCCGCCGCGGTGACCGCCGCCGCGCTCGTCGTCTCCACGGTGCTGGCCGCACTGGCCGGCGTGCTGCTCGCCGCCAACGACCCCGGGCCGGTAGCGCCCACCTCGGGCCTGGACTGGACGGTGCTGGCCATCGGCGTGGCCCTGCTCGCCGGCACCAGCGCGTACGGTCGCCGGGGCGGCGTGTTCGGCACGCTGTTGGCGGTTGGCCTGGTCACCGTCTTCCAGGTGTACGCGCCGGAGCGCGGCTGGACGTTGAGCAACTGGGTGATCGGTGGGGCCGCGCTCGGCGTCGGGCTGCTGGCCACCCGGCTGGTCGAGACGCTCGGGCGGCCCCGACCGGGCAGGCCTGAGCGGCCCGAGCCGGTCAGCGACGGCACGATCAGCTCGGGCTGGACCACACCGCAGCCGCAGTCCGTCGACAACTGGCCTCCCACGCTGCCGACCCAGGCCGCACCGCAGCCGATCGACCCGTGGCGGGATCCGCGGTGGGAGGACGGCCCGCGCCGGTGGGACACCGACGAGCGGTGAGCCGCGCCGCGTCCGCCGAGCCGGAGCTGATCTCGACCGTTAGGCTCGGCGACATGACCGACTCACCTGCCGCCACCCCGGGCGGAACCACGTTCGAGGAGCTTGACGCGCTGTCCACCGAGGAGTTGCGGGAGCGGGCGTTCGCCCGAGCCCGGGACCATCGGGACGTGGGCTTCTTCTGGTCGGTGCTCCGCCACCTGCCGAACGCGGACGAGGCAACGGTGCTGGATGGTGCCCCGAACTCGATCGGCCCGACGATCGACGAGGCCAACGCGCTGTGGCGGGAGCTGACCGGTCACGGCTACGAGGAGTCGGCGCCGCTGCTGCGGGCCGCCTTCATCGACTACCTGATGAAGCACTGAGCCGCTCGGGGCAGCCCAGGTCCGCCCGAGCCACCGGTTCGGGGCCTGGGCGCATCGCGTCGTTCGTCCACCGTTCCGGCCCGGTCAGCCGCTACGGCACGGCCGCCGGCACCGGCGCGCTCGCCGTGTTGCTGCTGGTCGGCATCTGCGGGAGTCCGGCGTACACCGGCTGGGCCGTCACCCTGACCGACCCGGAGTCGGCCGGGGCCTTCTACGCCCGCCTGCTCGCCTGGCCGGCCTGGCGGCTCGACGCGGACGGGCAGGCCGGCGGGTTGTTCGCCGCCGACCTGCGAGCCGTGCTGCTGGTGGTCCTCGCGGTGGCGCTGCTCTACCTGTTGCCCGCCGCCCAGATCGCCCGGGTGCCCGGCCCGGTCAGCCAGTTCTTCTCCGGCTGGGCCGCGTACGTGCTGGCTGGCGGGCTGGCCGGGGTGTTGGCGGCGCTGCTCGGGCCGACACCGTCACTGCTGGGGGCCCTTCAGGACGCCAGCGCCGGCGCCGGCTACGGCTTCCTGACCGGGTGGATCATCGGCATCGCCAGCCTCGGCCATCGCGCCTGACCCCACCTCGGAGGTCGCGCCTGACCCACCTCGGCCGACGCGCCTGACCGCACCGTGGTGGGGCCAGGCGCGACGGTCGTACGTGCGCCGGGGTCAGCTCGTCGGGCGGCCGAGGTCGAGGAGGCGCTGCCGGCTGAGCGCGCCCACCGGCCGGCCGGCGTCGGTCACGAGGAGCCGGTCCCGGCCCGAGGTGAGCAGGACCGCCAACGCGTCGTACGCCGAGGCATCCACGGCGACGGTGGGCAGGTCCGGTGCGGCGTCCTCGGGCACCGGCTCCAGCGCCTCCCGGTCGAGCGGGGTGACCGCCAACCGGCGGATGCCCCGGTCGGCGCCGACGAACTCGCGTACGAACGCGGTGGCGGGTGCGCCGAGCAGCGCGGCGGGGGTGTCGTACTGCTCCAGGTGCCCGCCCTCGGAGAGGACGGCGATCCGGTCACCGAGTCGGACGGCCTCGTCGAGGTCGTGGGTGACCAGCACGATCGTCTTGCGTACCTCGGCCTGGAGGCGCAGAAACTCCTCCTGGAGGCGGGCCCGGACGATCGGGTCGACGGCCGAGAACGGCTCGTCCATCAACAGCACCACCGGGTCGGCGGCGAGCGCCCGGGCCACCCCGACCCGCTGGCGTTGGCCACCCGACAGCTCGTGCGGATAGCGACCGCCGAACTCGGCCGGGTCCAGCCCGACCAGGTCGAGCAGTTCGTCGACCCGGGCCCGGGTCTGGCCCTTGGGCCAGCGAAGCAGGCCCGGCACGGTGGCCACGTTGGCCCGCACGGTCTGGTGTGGAAAGAGGCCGACGTTCTGAATCACGTATCCGATGCGACGGCGCAGTCGCACCGGGTCGACGTTCGTGACGTCCTCGTCGCCGAGCGTGATGCGACCGGCGGTCGGTTCGATGAGGCGATTGATCATCCGCAGCACCGTCGACTTGCCGCAGCCGGACGGGCCGATCAGCACCACCAACTCGCCGGCCCGGACCTCCAGGCTGAGGTCCCGGACAGCCTCGGTGCCATTCGGGTAGCGTTTCTGGATGCCCTCCAGGGAGATCGACGCCGCGCGAGGGGATTGGGCCACGCCGGCAGCCTCCGGGGTAACGTCCACGTATGTCCTTCCGCCTGAGCTACCGGGCCGACCCGGGTAACCCCTGGTTCTCCTGGCAGTACGTGCGGGACAACTCTGACACGATCCTCGCCGCGGTGCGCGAACACGCCTCCCTCACCGGGCGAGCGGTGTTGATCGCGGTGCTGATCGCCCTGCCGTTGTCCGTGCTGGCGTACTGGGTCCGTCCGCTCGCCGGTCCGATCCTCGCTGTCAGCGGGGTGGTCTACACCATCCCGTCGTTGGCGCTCTTCGCGTTCATCGCCCCCTACCTGGGCACCGGTGCGACCACGGTGCTGGTCGGGCTGGTCCTCTATGCGCTGCTGCTGATCGTGCGCAACGTGGTGGCCGGCCTCAACCAGGTGCCCCCGGAGGTTCGCGAGGCCGCCGAGGGCATGGGTTACGGCCGCTGGCGGCGGCTGTTCCGGATCGACCTCCCGCTGGCGTTGCCGGGCATCGTGACCGGCGTACGGCTGGCGACCGTCTCGACGGTGGCGTTGGTCACGGTCGGGGTGCTGGTCGGGCACGGCGGGCTCGGGCAGCTCATCTTCGCGGGCTTCCAGAACAACCTCTACAAGGCCGAGATCATGACGGCCGCACTGCTCTGCGTGGCGCTCGCGGTCGTGCTCGACCTGTTGCTCATCCTGGTCGCCCGACTGGTGACCCCCTGGTCCACCCGGAGGACACGGTGACCGTCGCGGAGAACCCGATCGGTCAGGCCGTCACCTGGATCAACGACCCACTGAACTGGACCAACCCCGGTGGCATGTTGGACCGGCTCGGCGAGCACTTGACGATCTCCGCCCTGGCCGTGGCGCTCGGCTGCCTGGTGGCCTGGCCGCTCGGGCTCTGGTTGGGGCACCTCGGTCGAGGTGGTGGCCTCGTGGTGCTGATCTCCAATGCCACCCTGGCCATCCCCACCCTGGCGTTGCTGACCATCCTCCCGGTGGTCTTCGCCAGCGGCTTCGGGAAGACACCGGTCGTGGTGGCGCTCGCCGTCTTCGCCGTGCCACCGCTGCTGGCCAACGCGTACACCGGGGTGCGGCAGGTGGACCCGGAGGCCCGCGACGCGGCCCGGGGGATGGGCCTGTCCGGCGGGCAGCTGTTGCGCCGGGTGGAGTTGCCGCTCGCGGTGCCCTATCTGGCGGCCGGCTTCCGCACCGCGGCGGTCCAGGTGATCGCGACCGCGGCGCTGGCCTCCTTCGTCAACGGCGGGGGCCTGGGCCAGATCATCCGGACCGGCTTCGGCATCGGTATCGCGGCCGGCGGCGGGCAGATCCTCGCCGGTGGTGTGCTGGTGGCCGGGCTCGCGCTGCTGGCCGAGGTGGTCCTCGGCGGTGTCGAACGGTTGGTCACCCCCAAGCCGCTGCGGCGTGGGCGGCAGCGCCTCGGGCGACCCCGGGCCGCCGACGCCACCGGGAGCGCCTGACCCGTCCGGGTGAGCCCGCGTCGAGCTGGCGACCCACAGCCGTCAGTTCGGTGACGATGGGGTGACGAAGTCCATCTCAAGTTGTCGGTCGGTTCCGGAGCATGTTGGGTGGACATTCGCGGGCGGCCGACAGTCAGGATCGCCCGTCGGACACGCGGCCGGCCCGGGACGGGCCGCGCCGGGACACGGAAGGCGGGCACATGCGCGCACGTACACGTCTGGCGATCGGGGCGGTCAGCGCCGTCGCCGGGGCAGCACTGCTCACCGGCTGCGGTGACGCCGGCTCGTCCGGCACCGACGCACCCCAGACGAGCGCCTCCGGCGCCGGGTGCGCCCCGGTCGCCGGCCAGCAGCTGATCGCTCTGCAGGACGACAAGAAGCTCCAGAACTCCGACAACGTCATTCCCGCGGTCAACAGCAAGGCGGCCAACCCGCAGCTGATCGCCGCACTGGACAAGGTCTCCGCCGCCCTCGACACCCCGAAGCTGATCCAGCTCAACAAGGCCGTCAACGAGGACCGCAAGACCCCCAAGGTGGCGGCGGAGGAGTTCGCCAGCGCGAACAACCTCACCGCGGGCATCGCGAAGGGCCCGGGTGGCGACATCACCGTGGGCGCGGGCAACTTCGCCGAGAGCCAGATCCTGGGCGAGCTGTACCGGATCGCGCTCGGCGCCGCCGGCTACCAGGTCAAGGTTCAGCAGATCGGCAACCGGGAGCTCTACGCGCCGGCTCTGGAGAAGGGCGAGATCCAGGTCGTCCCGGAGTACGCGGCGACGATGGCCGAGTTCCTCAACACCAAGGCCAACGGTCCGAACGCCCAGCCGATCTCCTCGCCGGACGTCAACACGACGGTGACCGCGTTGAAGACCGAGGGCGACAAGGCGGGCCTCACCTTCGGCACCCCGGCCGCCGCACAGGACCAGAACGCCTTCGCGGTGACCCAGGCCTTCGCCGACAAGTACGGCGTGCGGACCCTCTCCGAGTTGGCGGCGAAGTGCTCCGGCAGCGCGACGGTGCTGGGTGGCCCGCCGGAGTGCGAGCAGCGTCCGTTCTGCAAGCCGGGCCTGGAGAAGACCTACGGCCTGTCGGTCGGCAAGTTCTCCTCCCTGGACCAGGGTGGGCCGCTGACCAAGAGCGGGCTCCGCGACGGCTCGATCAGCGTGGGTCTGATCTTCTCCTCGGACGGCGCCTTCGCCACCAGCTGAGCCCTTTCCGTAGGTGTCGAGGACGCCCCCGCCCGACCGGGCGGGGGCGTCCTCGCGTCCCGGGGACCCCGTTCCCTCTGCCGGACATCGTCGGTAGGCTGCACATCCATGCCAGCCCCGGCCACCCCTGACGCCCGGCGTCAACCACCGCTGCTGACCATGCTCTTCTGGGCGGGCGTCGCTCTCGCGCCGGTGGCGGCGCTGATCCTGCTGGTGGCCGACGGCAATGGTCCGTTGCGTTTCGCCGCAGTGCTGGCCATCCTGGCGGTGGTGCTGATCGGCCTCTCCATCGCGCTGCGGCCCGACAACGAGGGCGCCTCAGCGAGGACCGACGAATTGCTGGACGAGATCGAGGAGCTGCGTCGGGAGTTGCGCAGTGAGATCGTGGCCGCCGCCCAGCGCGGTAACCAGGCACTGGACCAGGCGCAACGGGCCCAGGAGGGGATCACGGCGTTGCGCCGTCGTCTCGACGCCACTGGTGCCGCCCTCGCCGGTGCCGCCCCGGCCGTCGAGCCGGCCGGCGCCGGACGGGCCCGGGTGGCCGCCGTCGAGCCGCCGGTGGACGAACCGCCGGTGGCCCCTGACCGGGCCGACGCGCCGGCCGGCCGCGCCCGGGTTTCCGGCCCCGACGACGCACCCCGGTGGGGGCGCTCCGGGCAGCCGGACGACGACGAGCCGGCGTACGCCCGGGAGGCCGCCGAGCCGCCGGCCGCCTCCGGCAGGTACGGCGGGGAACGACCGGCCGCCACCGCGTACGGCTCAGCTCGCCCCCGAGAGCACGACCGCCCCGAGACGGGGCACCGCTCGGGTGGCGTGGTCCGGCACACCGAGACCGTGCACGTCACCACCCGGCACACGGTGGTCGACGGCGGTCCGGCCGAGCCGGCCGGGCGCTACGGCGGCGGGTACGCCGGCCAGTGGACCCCACCCGCGCAGGAGTGGACCCGGGGCGGCGACGCCGATCAGCCTGCTCGCTCGGCTGGCCGGGCGAGGAGCGAGCCGGAGCAGCACCCCCGAGCCGGGTACGGCGACGAGGCGGGCTGGACGGGCCGCCGCGACGAGCCGGAGTGGACGGATCGGCGCGACGCGTACGCCCAGCCCGACGAGCCGGCCCCGGTGGGCCGGTCACACCGCAGCTCGGAGAGGACGACGGCGGAATCCTGGGACAGCCCGGACGATCGGGGCTGGTCGGAGCAGCGCGACCGGGCGGGTGCCCCGGCACCGCAGGCCGGGCCCCCGTTGCGGGCCGACGACACCGGCGAGTACTGGTCCCAGCTGCGGGCCGGTGACCGGTGGGCTGCCGTCCGCGACGACGAGAACGGTCGAGAGCTGCGCGTCGGCGAACGTCGGGCCGAGGTGCACGCCGACGCCACCGGCACCGAGTACCGGGTGGCCGACCGCTGGGCCGCCGTCCGCCACGAGGAGCCGCGCCGTCACGAGGAGCCGCGCCGTCACGAGGACGCCGGCCGCTACGAGGAGCCGCGCCGTCACGAGGATACCGGCCGGTATGAGGAGCCGCGCCGCTACGAGGACGCCGGCCGGTATGAGGAGCCGCGCCGTCACGAGGACGCCGGCCGGTACGAGGAGCCGCGCCGCCACGACGGTGGTCGGCGGGCCGAGCCGGGAAGGCCCGCGCTGCCGGTGGGCGGTGTGCCGGTGCCGGAGGAGTGGCGCCCACCGCGCCAACGCGGCCACCAGCCGGAACCCGCGCCGGAACGGACCGGCCGGCGGCGGGTCGACGAGCGTTACGGCTACCCGCCGCAGGACGACGTACCGCGTGCCGGGGGCGCGCCGCCCACCGACCGCTGGCGGTGACCGGTCAGGCGACCCGGGTCACTTGTCGATGTCGCCGACCACGAAGAACATCGAGCCGAGGATCGCGATCAGGTCGGGGACCAGGCAGCCGGGGAGCAGGGTGGCCAACGCCTGCACGTTCGCGTATGAGGCGGTGCGCAGCTTCAACCGCCACGGCGTCTTCTCACCCCGCGACACCAGGTAGTAGCCGTTGATGCCGAGCGGGTTCTCCGTCCAGGCGTACGTGTGCCCCTCCGGCGCCTTGAGCACCTTCGGCAGTCGGGTGTTGATCGGCCCGGTCAGCCGGTCCACCCGGTCGAGGCACTGCTCGGCGAGGTCCAGTGACGCGTACACCTGGTCGAGCAGCACCTCGAAGCGGGCGTGGCAGTCGCCGGCGGTCTTGGTGACCACCGGCACGTCCAGCTCGTCGTAGGCCAGGTAGGGGTCGTCGCGACGCAGGTCCAGGTCGAGCCCGGACGCGCGGGCCACCGGCCCGGACGCGCCGAACGCGGCGGCGTCCGCGGCGGACAGCACGCCCACGCCGACGGTGCGGGCGAGGAAGATCTCGTTACGCCGGATCAGGTGGTCCAGGTCGGGCAACCGGCGGCGTACCTCGCCGATCGCGGCGCGTGCCCGCCCGGTCCACCCGTACGGGACCTCTTCCTTGAGGCCACCCACCCGGTTGAACATGTAGTGGATCCGGCCACCGGAGACCTCCTCCATCACCGCCTGGATGGTCTCGCGTTCCCGGAAGGCGTAGAAGATCGGCGTGATCGCCCCGATCTCCAACGGGTACGAGCCGAGGAACATCAGGTGGTTCAGCACCCGGTTCAGCTCGGCGAGGGCCATTCGCAGCCAGGTGGCCCGCTCCGGCACCTCCATGCCCATCAGGCGTTCCACGGCGAGCACCACACCCAGCTCGTTGGAGAACGCCGAGAGCCAGTCGTGCCGGTTGGCCAGCACGATGATCTGCCGGTAGTCACGCACCTCGAAGAGCTTCTCCGCCCCCCGGTGCATGTAGCCGACGATCGGTTCGCAGGCGACCACCCGCTCACCGTCGAGCACCAGTTTCAACCGCAGCACGCCGTGGGTGGAGGGGTGCTGCGGGCCGATGTTCAGCACCATGTCGGTGCCGAGTTGCTGATCACCGGTGCCGGGAATCAGCCCGGCCCCGGTGCCGACGGTCAGTTCACGGAGGTCCCCGGCGTCGGTGGTCATGCCCGTCATCGTGCCACGGCCGGCCCGAGCGGGATGCCGACCGGCTGGCGCAACCACCAGTGCCCGCCGAGCCCGACCGGGTCGGTCAGCTCGGCCACCGCCGACGCGGCGGCCAGCGCCCGCACGTAGCCGACCGGGTCGGTCCCGGCCAGGCTGAGCGGTGGTCGCCCACCGTCGGCCCCGAGCGCCCGCAGCGCCTCCCGCTGCAACACCAGGGAGTACGCGCACCGGGCGACCGCCGCACCGGCGGAGGCGACCGAGTCCATGGCCACATGCGCGGTGACATCACTCGACCCGTCGGGCACCGGAGGCACCTGCCGCCCACCCCGGTACCCGGTCAACGTCCCGTCCACCGGTCGGTCGCCGATCAGGTGCCCGTAGTCCACCGCGACGGCCAGCCCTCGGCTGATCCTCTGCACCGCGTTGGCCCACGCCTCGTCCCTGCTTCTGCCGATCTCGGCCCGCCTCTGGTTGCCGTGGGGGGTTTCGAGGCAGCCCGGCCGGCTCCGGGCGGTCAGGCTTGATCCCTGCGCCGGCCGGGCTGCCCCGAAACCCGACTCACTGTCGCTGGTCGAGTCCGTCCAGGTCACCCCCGGAGTCGGGGCGCGGTCGGTACTGGGCAGGCTCGTGGGGCTGGGCCACCACTGTGTGAGCCAATCAAGATCGTCAGGGCTGACCAGCTCACCAATCGTCTCCGCACCGGTCTCCGGGTCGACCAGCACGTATCGCCAGCCGTTCTCGGAATGCACTGCCACGTCGAGGGGGACGTTGTCCAGCCACTCTGTGGCGAGCAGCACTCCCGTGATCCCGGCAGGGATCTCAGACGTCCAGTTGATCTCCTTGGGCAGGTTCTCCGGGCGCGGCGCGTACTCGACGGCTGTGAAGCGAACGCGTCCGGCGAGCGACGGACGGACGGCGGCAAACGACGGCCCGTCGGGTGCCGGGCGGGCGGAGGTCGTGGGAGTCAGGGTTTCCGGGGAGCCCGACCACGCAGGGACCAAGCCTGACCGCCCGGAGTGGGCGGGCTCCCCGGAAACCCCCACCGCGAGCCCGGCGGGATCGTGAGCGAGCTCGGCGAGAGCGCGTAGCAACTCGCCCCGCCCCGCCCCCACGTCGACCACGTCGAACCGTGACGGATGCCCGAGGGCCGCGTCGACCTGGGTGAGCAGGCGCAGCAGCGCGGTGGCGAAGGCCGGGGAGGCGTGCACGCTGGTGCGGAAGTGCTCGGCCGGGCCGCTGCCGGCGACGAAGAAGCCGCCCGGCCCGTAGAGGGCTCGGCTCATCGCGGGTCGCCAGGCGATCGACATCAGTTCCACTCCGAATGCAGCTCGGCGCACGGTGATCAGGTGATGAAAAGTAGGTCAGAAACGCTCGGGTCACCTACTTTTCAGCACTTGATCATGGGCACGGGCAGAACGCGCTGGTCTGGGGCGGTCCGGGACGGTGGTGGAGGGCACTTGAGGCGGTGGTGAAGGTTTTCACACATGCTTGTCCGGGTTCGGTGGGCCGGGCGCATACTTGCGATCGACCGGTACCCCTTCTCGAGGACTGGATCGTCGTCATGAGCGCACCGTTGCGCCCGCGTCCGGCCGCCCCGCACGGGCCCGCCGTTCCCGGTGCCTCCGCCACTCCCACCACCTCTCGTCTGCTCACCGTCGGTGTCATTGGCGCCGGTCGGGTCGGCGCCGTGCTGGGTGCCGCGCTCGTCGCCGCCGGGCACCGGGTGGTCGCCGTCTCCGGCAGCTCCGGAGCCAGCCGCGCCCGCCTCGCCCTGCTGTTGCCCGAGGTGCCCCGCCGTCCGGTCACCGCCGTGGCCCACGCCGCCGCTGACCTGCTGCTGATCGCGGTACCGGACGACAGGCTGGCCGGTGTGGTGACCGATCTCGCCGAGCGGGGCGCGCTACACCCGGGCCAGATCGTCGCGCACACCTCGGGGGCGCACGGCCTGGCCGTGCTCGGGCCAGCCGTCGCGGCCGGTGCCCGGGCACTCGCCCTGCACCCCGCGATGACCTTCACCGGTACGCCGGACGACCTGGCCCGCCTCGACGGCATCTCGTACGGGGTGACCGCCCCGGCGGAGCTGCGCCCACTTGCTGCCCGGCTGGTCGCCGACCTCGGTGGCGTGCCCGAGTGGGTGGCCGAGTCGGACCGCCCGCTCTACCACGCCGCGCTGGCCCACGGCGCGAACCACCTGGTGACCCTTGTCAACGAGGCGACCGACCGGTTGCGGGACGCCGGGGTGGCCCGGCCGGAGAAGGTGCTCGCTCCGCTGCTGCGGGCCGCCCTGGAGAACGCGCTGCTGCTCGGCGACGACGCGTTGACCGGCCCGGTCTCCCGTGGCGACGCGGGCACCGTGCAGCGGCACCTGGCCCGGTTGGCGGTCACCGCACCGGAATCCGTGCCCGCGTACCTGGCGTTGGCCCGTCGTACCGCCGACCGGGCGATCGCCGCCGGCCGGTTGCGGCCGGTGGACGCACAGTCGCTGCTCGGCGTCCTGGCCGACAGCGGTCGGGAGGTGGCCGCGTGAGCGCGAGGAGTGAGCCGATCCTGCGAGCCCCGCAGTCGCGAACCGAGGTGGAGCTGTGACCCAGGTCGTGCACACGCGCGCCGAGTTGGCCGAGGCCCGGGCTGGGCTGAAGGGCACGGTCGGGGTGGTGATGACCATGGGTGCGCTGCACTCCGGGCACGAGACGTTGCTGCGCGCGGCCCGGGAACAGGCCGACCACGTGCTGGTCACGGTCTTCGTGAACCCGTTGCAGTTCGGGCCGAACGAGGACTTCGACCGCTACCCGCGCACCCTTGAGGCCGACCTGGAGGTGTGCCGGCGGGCGGGCGCGGATCTGGTCTTCGCCCCGTCGGTGGCGGACATGTACCCGGACGGTCAGCCCCGCGTACGCCTCGATCCGGGCCAGCTCGGCGGCGAGCTGGAGGGGGCGAGCCGCCCCGGCTTCTTTCACGGGGTGCTCACGGTGGTGCTGAAGCTGCTCCAGCTCACCCGGCCGGACCTGGCGTTCTTCGGCGAGAAGGACTACCAGCAGCTGACCTTGGTCCGGCGGATGGCCCGCGACCTGGACGTGCCGGTCGAGGTGGTTGGCGTGCCGACCGTCCGGGAGCCGGATGGGCTCGCCCTCTCCAGCCGCAACCGTTACCTCAGTGAGCCGGAGCGGGCCGCCGCGCTGAGCCTGTCCGCCGCGTTGCGGGCCGGCGCGCAGGCCGCCGACGACGGCCTGGACGCGGCCGCGGTGCTGACCGCCGCGCACGCCGCGTTCGGCGCCGGTACGCCCGGTGCCCGCCTCGACTACCTGGTGCTCACCGATCCCGAGTTGGAACCGGGTCCGGTGGCTGGGCCGGCTCGGCTGGTGATCGCCGCCTGGGTGGGTGCCACCCGGTTGATCGACAATGCGGCGATCCACCTCGCCCCACGCCCCTGACCCGGCCGTACCACCCGCCACCGATAACCGCGAAAGGCCACTCCGATGTTGCGGACCATGCTCAAGTCGAAGATCCACCGAGCCACGGTGACCCAGGCCGACCTGCACTACGTCGGTTCGGTGACCGTGGACGAGGATCTGCTCGACGCCGCCGACCTGCTCCCCGGCGAGCAGGTGGCGATCGTGGACATCACCAACGGCGCTCGGCTGGAGACGTACGTGATCCCGGGTGAGCGGGGCAGCGGCGTGATCGGTATCAACGGTGCCGCCGCGCACCTGGTGCACCCCGGTGACCTGGTCATCCTGATCTCGTACGGGCAGATGGACGACGCCGAGGCCCGGACGTACCGGCCGCGGGTCGTGCACGTCGACGCCGACAACCGGGTGATCGAGTTGGGGACCGATCCGGCTGCGGCGGCGCCGGGCACGGCCGGTAGCCCGGTGCCCAGCCCGTTGGCCGTGTCCGGAGTCTGATCCTCCGTACCGTGATTCCGGTCTGTTACCGGAAGGTCATTTCCGGTTACCCTGGGCACGCTGGCGAAAGCCGGTCGGTGGCTGGGGGAGGCCGCGATGAGCCGTGCCATGACGACCCTGTTCGCCGCTGCCGTGACGGCAGTGCTGCTGGTGGGCTGCGCCGGGTCCGGTGGCCTGGACGGTGATCTGACCGACGACTGGGCGGCGTTGCCGGCACCGTCGGCGTTCACGCCGGCCGCCGGTGTGTGTCACGCCGCCGACTTCACCGACCTGGTCAGCCTCGCCAGTTACGAGCCGGTGGACTGCGCCGGGCCGCACCGCCTGGAGACGGTGCACGTCGGGGCTTTCCCGGCCGAGCGGGTGGCCGCTCCGGCGGGTGGTTCGGCCGAGCTGCGGGGTGCGTTCGCCGAGTGCGACACCCGGGCGACCAGCTACGTGGGTGACGACTGGCGGTCCGGCCGGCTGCGGCTGTCGGTGGCGCTGCCCAACAAGCCGGGGTGGGCGGCGGGTTCCCGGTGGTTCCGCTGCGACCTCACCGAGCTGACCACCGTCGAGGCGGCGGCCACCGTGGTGGTCCGTGCGGGCAGTCTGCGGGACGCGTTGAAGGGGCCCTCCGGGCTGCGCCTCGGTTGCCAGCAGACCCGTGGTGGCGCCGGCCGGGGTGTGCAGACGCTGACCCCGGTGGAGTGCGGCAAACGGCACGACGCCGAGTTCGTCGGGGTGTGGCGCGCACCGGACGTGGCGTACCCGACCCGGGACGCCGACTGGCTGCCGCTCTACACGGGGTGTCGTAGCGTCCTGGCCCGGTACGCGGGCGTACCTGACGACGCCAGGTTGCGCTTCCGCAGCGGTGTGGTGGTCCGTCCGCCGGGGGCGGGGCGTTGGAAGGTCGGTGATCGGGGCGTCCGCTGCTATCTGTGGCTCAGCGACCGTACGGTGACCGCCTCGTTGAAGGGCGCGGGCCTGGCTGGTCTGCCGGTCCGGACGAAGTGACCACGGCCTGACCGTCGGCGCGGGACGGACGGGGTCGCCCAAAACACTCGTCCCGCCCCCGCCGCCCCGGGCGAGGATGGTTCGGGTTGACTGGGGGGATGGACCTTCCGACCGTCGACCTGCCTGCCCTGCCCGCGCTGCTGGCCGCGCCCGCGCCCGGCTGGGTGGAGACCACCGACGTGATCGTGGTGGGTTCCGGCGTGGCCGGTTTGACCGCGGCGCTGCACCTGCGGGAGGCGGGTCTGCACGTCACGGTGGTCACCAAGGTCAACATTGACGACGGCTCGACCCGGTGGGCGCAGGGTGGCATCGCCGCCGTGCTCGACCCGGCCGACACCCCGGCGGCGCACGCCCGGGACACCGAGGTCGCCGGCGTCGGGCTGTGCGACCCGGCGGCGGTCCGGGTGCTGGTCGAGGAGGGCCCGACCCGGCTCCGTGAGCTGATCCGGATCGGCGCCGAGTTCGATCGCCATGCGGACGGCTCGCTGATGCTGACCCGCGAGGGTGGGCATCGGGCGGACCGGATCGTGCACGCCGGGGGCGACGCCACCGGCGCGGAGGTGCAGCGGGCCCTGCACGCCGCGGTGCAGCGCGACCCGTGGATCCGGCTGGTCGAGCACGCCCTCGTGCTGGATCTCCTACGCGCGCCCGGCGACGGCCCGGACGGGCTCGGCCCGGCCTGCGGGATCACCCTGCACGTGTTGGGTGAGGGCAGCGAGGACGGGGTCGGCGCGCTGCTGGCCCGTGCCGTGGTGCTCGCGACCGGTGGCATGGGCCAGATCTTCTCGGCCACCACCAACCCGGCGGTCTCCACCGGCGACGGGGTGGCGCTGGCGCTGCGGGCCGGCGCGGCCGTGACCGACGTGGAGTTCGTCCAGTTCCACCCGACCGCCCTGATCACCCCGTCCGGCGCGGGGGTGCCCGGGGCGGGGCACGCGCAGCAGCCGCTGGTCTCGGAGGCGTTGCGCGGCGAGGGCGCGTACCTGGTCGACGCGGACGGCAAGAGGTTCATGGTGGGCCAGCACGAGTTGGCCGAGCTGGCACCCCGGGACGTGGTGGCCAAGGGCATCCACCGGGTGCTGCTGGCCACCGGAGCGGACCACGTCTTCCTCGACGCACGGCACCTGGGCGGCGACTTCCTGGCCGGTCGGTTCCCCACCATCGTGGCGTCCTGCCTGGCGATCGGCGTGGACCCGGCGACCGATCTGATCCCGGTCGCGCCGGCCGCCCACTACGCCTCCGGCGGGGTCCGGACCGACCTGCGCGGCCGTACCTCGATCCCGGGCCTGTACGCCTGCGGCGAGGTGGCCTGCACGGGTGTGCACGGCGCGAACCGGCTGGCCAGCAACTCGCTGCTGGAGGGTCTGGTCTTCTCCCGACGGATCGCCGAGGACATCGCGGCCGGCCTGCCCGAGCAGGCCCAGCCGGCGGAGACCGGCGCGTGGCGTGGCGGTACGGGTTGGGTGCTGCCGGCGGAGGTGACGCCGACCCTGCAACGGGCGATGACCCGGGGGGCGGGGGTGCTCCGATCCGCGGCGACGTTGGCCGGGACGGCCGGCACGTTGACCGACCTGGGCGTGGCCCGGGGCCGGCCGCGGACCGCCGACTGGGAGGCGACGAACCTGCTCACCGTGGCGTCGACGCTGGTTGCCGCCGCGTACGCCCGTGGGGAGACCCGGGGCTGCCACTGGCGGGAGGACTTCCCGACGGCCGACGAACGGTGGCTGGGCCATCTGGTCGGTGCGGTCGGGGCGCAGGGCCGGGTGACGCAACAGTGGGAGGGGAACTCGTGATCGAGTCGACGGAGACGGCGTTGCGGGTGGCGGGGTTGGATCCGGCGCACGTACGACAGGTGATCGAGGGCGCGCTGGAAGAGGATCTGGGCCCGGATTTTCTGGACGTCACCAGCGTGGCCACCATTGCGGCGGATCAGATCGACACCGCCGACCTGGTGGCCCGCGCGGACGGGGTGTTGGCCGGGATGGCGGTGGCCGCTGCGGTGTTCGAGCTGGTGGGTGAGGTGACCGGCTTCGGTCGTACCGTCGAGGTGTCGGTGTTGGCCCGCGACGGCGAGCGGGTGGCCCGCGGCGACGTGCTGGCGACGGTGACCGGCCCGACCCGGCTGCTGCTGACGGCCGAGCGGACGGCGCTCAACCTGCTCTGCCGGATGTCCGGGGTGGCGACGCACACCCGCGCCTGGGCGGACGCGCTGGCCGGCTCGAAGGCGATGGTGCTGGACACCCGCAAGACGACACCGGGCCTGCGGGCGCTGGAGAAGTACGCGGTGCGGGCCGGCGGCGGCACCAACAAACGGATGGGCCTCTACGACGTGGCCATGATCAAGGACAACCACAAGCTGGCGGCCGGGAGCATCACCGCCGCCTACCGGCGGGTCCGGGAGGCATTCCCGGAGGTGCCGGTGCAGGTCGAGGTGACCACTGTCGACGAGGCGGTGGAGGCGGTGGAGGCCGGCGCGGACTTCCTGCTCTGCGACAACATGACGCCGGAGGTGCTGGCCGGGGCGGTGGCCGCGGTGGGTGACCGGGCGGAGTTGGAGGCGACCGGCGGGCTGACCCTGGAGGTGGCCGGCCGGTACGCGGCCACCGGCGTGGACTTCCTCTCGGTGGGCGCGTTGACGCACTCGTCGCCGATCCTGGACATCGCGCTGGACCTGCGCGGCGAGTAGTTGTCTAGGCTGCGTTCGTGCTGCTCTGCATCGACATCGGAAACACCAACACCGTGCTGGCGACCTTCGACGGCGACAAGCTGGTGCACTCCTGGCGGATCAAGACCGATGCCCGCTCGACGGCGGACGAGCTGGGCCTGATGTTCCGGGGTCTGCTCGCCGGGGACAACGTCGAGATCACCGGTGTGGCCGCCTGCTCCACCGTGCCGGCGGCGCTGCGGTCGCTGCGCACCATGCTCAGCCGCTACTACGCGGAGGTGCCGAGCGTCGTCGTCGAGCCGGGCGTGCGGACCGGCGTGCAGTTGGCGATCGACAACCCCAAGGAGGTGGGCTCCGACCGGGTGGTGAACACCCTGGCTGCGTACACCCTCTACGGCGGTCCGTCGATCGTGGTGGACTTCGGCACCACCACCAACTTCGATGTGATCAGCGAGCGCGGTGAGTTCCTCGGCGGGGCGTTCGCTCCGGGCATCGAGATCTCCTTCGACGCGTTGGCCGCCCGGGCCGCGCAACTGCGCAAGGTCGAGGCCACCAAGCCCCGCTCGGTGATCGGCAAGAACACCGTGGAGTGCCTTCAGGCCGGCCTGTACTTCGGCTTCGCCGGGCAGGTGGACCGGATCGTCGAGCGGATGACCGAGGAGTTGGGCGAGGTGCGGGCGGTGATCGCCACCGGCGGCCTCGCCTCTCTGGTGATCAACGAGTGTCGCAGCATCACCCACCACGAGCCGATGATCACCCTGATCGGCCTGCGGATGGTCTACGACCGCAACCTCTGACCCGGCCGCCGTCGGGCCGGCCTCCGTGCGGGCGTCAGCGCCGTCGGGCGCGCAGCACCAGCGTCCGGTACGGCAGTTCGATGGTGTCCCGGCCAGCCAGGGCGGGGTGGGTGTCGAGGAGGTCGGTCAGTTCCCGCTCGACCTGCCGTTGATCGGTGCTGGAGGCGGTGAGCCAGTACGAGCGGGTGCGGACCATGCCGTGTAGCTCGTCCGGCGTGAGCGTGGTGCGGTGCGCGAACTCGCGCTTCTCGACGGCGTCGAACGCGGGGCCGAAGTCGGCTCGCTCGCCGAAGACCTCGCTGGTCGACTTGTCGCCGAAGTGGGCGATTCGACCCAGCTCGGCCACCCAGTCGACGCTGCCGTCCCGGATGTTCCAGATGGGGGCGAAGGTGCCGCCGGGGCGGAGCACCCGGGCGATCTCGGCGTGCGCGGGCTCCCGGTCGAACCAGTGGTACGCCGTCCCGACCAGCACCGCGTCCGCCGCCGCGTCGGGCAGCGGCATGGCCTCGGCGCTGCCCGCCAGCGCCGTCGTGCCCGGGGTGCTGGCGTCGAGCTGCGTCCGCATCCCCGGATCGGGCTCGACCGGTACGACCTCGTGACCGAGGGCCAGCACGGCGCGGCTCAGGATGCCGGTGCCCGCAGCGAGATCGACCACCCGGGCTTCGCTCAGCCCGTCGAGTGCCCAGCTGACCGCAGCCGCGGGATAGCGTGGCCGAAACCGGTCGTAATCACTCGCGGCGACACCGAACGACAGGGCGTGAGTGTGATCGACCATGACGGGCAGGTTATCCCGTAACGGCCTCAGGCGCGCTTGAGTACGCTCGGCCCTGACCCCCTGTATCTCCGTGACGAGGAAGCGTGCCGTGACCGAGCAGAACCCCGTGCCAGTGGACCCCGCCGACGACCTTCCCGAGCAGATGAAGGTCCGCCGGGAAAAGCGGGACCGGATGCTCGCCGAGGGCGTCGAGCCGTACCCGGTCGGCTTCCCCCGCACGACGACCCTGGCGCAGGTCCGGGCGACCTACGCCGACCTGCCCACCGACACCGCGACCGGCGACCAGGTCGCTGTCACCGGCCGGGTGATCTTCGTACGCAACACGGGCAAGCTCTGCTTCGCCACCCTCCGGGACGGCGACGGCACCGAGTTGCAGGCGATGCTCTCCCTGGACCGGGTCGGGCCGGAGCGGCTGGAGGCGTGGAAGCGCCTCGTCGACCTCGGCGACCACGTCGGCGTGACCGGCGAGGTGATCACCAGCCGCCGGGGCGAGTTGTCGGTGCTGGCCCAGCAGTGGGAAATGACCGCCAAGGCGCTGCGGCCGTTGCCGGTGGCCCACAAGCCCCTCTCCGAGGAGGCACGCGTCCGGCAGCGTTATGTCGACCTGATTGTCCGGCCCCAGGCGCGGGAGATGGTGCGCACCCGCGCGGCCACGGTGCGCAGTCTGCGCGATTCCCTGCACGGGCAGGGCTTCATCGAGGTGGAAACGCCGATGTTGCAACTGCTGCATGGCGGCGCGACAGCCCGACCGTTCGTGACCCACAGCAATGCGTTGAACACCGATCTGTATCTGCGAATCGCGCCCGAACTGTTTCTCAAGCGCGCGGTGGTCGGCGGCGTCGACCGCGTCTTCGAGATCAACCGCAACTTCCGTAATGAGGGTGTCGACTCTTCGCACTCGCCGGAGTTCGCGATGCTGGAGACCTACCAGGCGTACGGCGACTACGACACGATCGGCGAGCTGACCCGTAATCTCGTGCAACAGGCGGCCATCGCGGTGAGCGGTTCGACGGTGGTGACCCACGCCGACGGGCGGGAGTTCGACCTGGGTGGTGAGTGGCGGCAGGTGACACTCTTCGGCGTGCTTTCCGAAGCGCTCGGCGAGGAGGTCACGGTCCGCACCGACCGGACCCGTCTGGTGGAGTACGCCGACAAGGTGGGATTGGCGGTCGACCCGAAGTGGGGACCGGGCAAGCTGGCCGAGGAACTGTTCGAGGAACTGGTCGTTCCGGGCCTGGAGGCACCCACCTTCGTGCGGGACTACCCGGAGGAGACCAGTCCGCTCACCCGGGGCCACCGCAGCGAGCCGGGTCTGGCCGAGAAGTGGGACCTCTACGTGCTCGGTTTCGAGCTGGGCACCGGATACTCCGAGCTGGTCGACCCGATCGTGCAGCGGGAGCGGCTGGTGGCCCAGGCGCGGCTGGCGGCTCGCGGCGACGACGAGGCGATGCGTCTCGACGAGGACTTTCTTCGGGCGATGGAGTATGGAATGCCACCGGCCGGCGGTATGGGAATGGGAATCGACCGCCTC
The DNA here is from genome assembly GCF_055587245.1 of Micromonospora sp. NPDC047756. Classification (NCBI taxonomy): domain Bacteria; kingdom Bacillati; phylum Actinomycetota; class Actinomycetes; order Micromonosporales; family Micromonosporaceae; genus Micromonospora; species Micromonospora sp. NPDC047756. The sequence goes on along the minus strand of NZ_JBVJGQ010000004.1, from coordinate 602,181 downwards.
TTGATGGCCCTGACCGGCCTCGGAATTCGGGAAACGATCCTCTTCCCGTTGGTCCGCCCGGAGTAGTCCCCTCCGGTCGTACGCCGAGCCGTAACCGGAGCCTATTGACGCGACGAGCAGCGCGCGGGTTATTGTGCTCTCGTTAGCAGGAGCACCCTGCTCGAAAGGAATGTGGGACGTGGCCAAGCAGATCATTCACAAGCTGGTCGATGACCTGGACGGCGGGGACGCGGACGAGACCGTCAAGTTCGCCCTCGACGGCGTTCAGTACGAGATCGACCTGTCGAGCGCCAACGCCGCGAAATTGCGGGATGCATTTGCCTCGTACGTGGGCGCCGGCACCAAGGTCGGCCGCGGTGGTGTCGTGATCGGTGGGCGGGCTGCCCGCGGTCGGGGTGGCGCGACCGCAGATCGGGAACAGAACAAGGCGATCCGGGAGTGGGCCAAGAAGGCCGGCAAGGACATCTCGGACCGGGGTCGTATCCCGCAGGAGATCGTGGACGAGTTCCACGCGAAGCGCTGATCAGTCAGCAGCACGGTGGCGAGCCGCCACCGCAGGCGACACCGACGCCGGGCCGGGGGAGTCCTCCGGGCCGGCGTCGCCGTATCCGGACGGTCGTGCCGTACCCGGATGATGTCGCCGCATCCGGACGGTGGTGCCGTATCCGGGCGGTGGCGTCGGGCCTGTTCGGGGCCGGGAAGCAATCCGGGCCCACCGGCGTTGTCCACAACCAGTGGAACAGCTGTCCACAGCCTGTGGACAACCTTCCTCAAGGGGCCGGCGCGGCGCTCGTCGTGACCGCCGGTCCGCCCTCCGGGGCCTCCCGGAGCGCTTCGGGACCCCGGATCGGGCCTCCGCCGAGTCAGTCGGATTTCGCTCTGCGCGTAGCGACAGGGCTACCGGAACACCTCCTGAGCGCGGACGGTTGTTCAAAACGACGTGGAACCGACCCGGAGCAGAGACACACGACCTCAGCGGAGTCGGTCAGCGACGATAGAGTAAGGAGGCACGGACGCCCGTCCTGGACGTTCGTGCACCGGCCCCGCCAAGATCTTGACCATCAAGGCGCACGGCACGTGAGGAGCACGAGGGCATGTTCGAGCGGTTCACCGACCGAGCGCGACGGGTTGTCGTCCTGGCCCAAGAAGAGGCCCGGATGCTCAACCACAACTACATCGGTACGGAACACATCCTGCTGGGCCTGATCCACGAAGGTGAAGGCGTCGCGGCTAAGGCCCTGGAGAGCCTCGGCATCTCCCTGGAGGGCGTCCGCCAGCAGGTCGAGGAGATCATCGGCCAGGGCCAGCAGGCGCCGAGCGGGCACATCCCGTTCACGCCGCGGGCCAAGAAGGTGCTGGAGCTGTCGCTGCGCGAGGCGCTGCAGCTCGGCCACAACTACATCGGCACCGAGCACATCCTGCTCGGGCTGATCCGTGAGGGCGAGGGCGTCGCCGCCCAGGTGCTGGTCAAGCTCGGCGCCGACCTCAACCGGGTCCGCCAGCAGGTGATCCAGCTGCTCTCCGGCTACCAGGGCAAGGAGCCTGCCGCCGCGGGCGCCGCGCCGGGTGAGGCCGCGCCGTCGACCAGCCTCGTGCTGGACCAGTTCGGCCGCAACCTGACCCAGGCCGCCCGCGAGGGCAAGCTCGACCCGGTCATCGGGCGCGAGAAGGAAATCGAGCGGGTCATGCAGGTGCTCTCCCGCCGTACCAAGAACAACCCGGTCCTGATCGGTGAGCCCGGCGTCGGTAAGACCGCCGTGGTGGAGGGCCTGTCCCAGAAGATCATCAAGGGCGAGGTGCCCGAGACCCTCAAGGACAAGCAGCTCTACACGCTCGACCTGGGCGCGCTCGTCGCTGGTTCCCGCTACCGCGGTGACTTCGAGGAGCGCCTCAAGAAGGTGCTCAAGGAGATCCGCACCCGCGGCGACATCATCCTGTTCATCGACGAGATCCACACCCTGGTGGGTGCGGGTGCCGCCGAGGGCGCGATCGACGCCGCGAGCATCCTCAAGCCGATGCTGGCCCGTGGTGAGCTGCAGACCATCGGTGCCACCACGCTCGACGAGTACCGCAAGCACCTGGAGAAGGACGCCGCTCTCGAGCGCCGCTTCCAGCCGATCCAGGTGGGTGAGCCGTCGCTGGCCCACACCATCGAGATCCTCAAGGGTCTGCGGGACCGCTACGAGGCTCACCACCGTGTCTCGATCACGGACGCGGCCCTCGTGGCTGCCGCGACCCTGGCCGACAGGTACATCTCCGACCGCTTCCTCCCGGACAAGGCGATCGACCTGATCGACGAGGCCGGCGCCCGGATGCGGATCCGTCGGATGACCGCGCCGCCAGACCTGCGCGACTTCGACGAGCGCATCGCCCAGGTGCGTCGCGACAAGGAGTCCGCGATCGACGCGCAGGACTTCGAGCGCGCCGCCCAGCTGCGCGACAAGGAGAAGCAGCTCCTCGGCCAGAAGGCTCAGCGGGAGAAGGAGTGGAAGGCCGGTGACCTGGACGTCGTCAGCGAGGTCGACGACGAGCAGATCGCCGAGGTTCTCGGCAACTGGACCGGCATCCCGGTCTACAAGCTGACCGAGGAGGAGACCTCGCGCCTGCTGCGCATGGAGGACGAGCTGCACAAGCGCGTCATCGGCCAGGAGGACGCGGTCAAGGCGGTCTCGAAGGCGATCCGGCGTACCCGGGCCGGCCTGAAGGACCCGAAGCGCCCGTCGGGCTCGTTCATCTTCGCCGGCCCGTCCGGTGTCGGTAAGACCGAGCTGTCCAAGGCGCTCGCCGAGTTCCTCTTCGGCAGCGAGGACGCCCTCATCCAGCTGGACATGTCCGAGTTCCACGACCGTTACACGGTCTCCCGGCTCGTGGGTGCCCCTCCCGGCTACGTCGGCTACGACGAGGGCGGGCAGCTGACCGAGAAGGTGCGGCGTCGGCCGTTCTCGGTGGTCCTCTTCGACGAGATCGAGAAGGCCCACCCGGACGTGTTCAACACGCTCCTGCAGATCCTCGAAGACGGTCGGCTCACCGACGGTCAGGGTCGGATCGTGGACTTCAAGAACACGGTCATCATCCTGACCACCAACCTGGGCACCCGTGACGTCGCCAAGGCGGTGTCGCTGGGCTTCCAGCAGTCGGAGGACTCCGAGTCCAACTACGACCGGATGAAGCAGAAGGTCAACGACGAGCTCAAGCAGCACTTCCGGCCTGAGTTCCTCAACCGGATCGACGACACCATCGTCTTCCACCAGCTGCGCCAGACCGAGATCCTCTCGATCGTGGACATCATGATCCAGCGGATCGAGGGACAGCTGCGGAACAAGGACATGGGTCTGGAGCTGACCGACAACGCCAAGAAGTACCTGGCCGCGAAGGGCTTCGACCCGGTGCTCGGTGCCCGTCCGCTTCGTCGCACGATCCAGCGCGACATCGAGGACAACCTCTCCGAGCGGATCCTGTTCAACGAGCTGACCCCGGGTCAGATCGTCGTGGTGGACTGCGAGGGCGACCCGGACGACATCGACAAGTCCAAGCTCGTCTTCCGGGGCTCGGAAAAGCCGGTCGAAGTTCCGGACGCCGTCCCGGCCGACCTCGGTGGCACTGCCGCTGGCACCGCCGCAGCGGGCGTGGACGAGTAACACAACCAGCAAGGGGCGGGGCCTCGGTGGCGCGAGCCACCGGGGCCCCGCCTTTTTGCGCCCTCGCGTATCGCTTCGCGCATCGCCCTCGCGTATCGCCCTTGCGTATCGCTTCGCGCATCGTCCTCGCGCACGCCCTCGCGTATCGCTTCGCGCATCGCCCTTGCGCATCGGCTCGCGCGTCGCCCCGCCTTTTGCGCCCTCGCGCGTCGCCCTTGTGCGTCGCCTCCCGCGTCGCCCTTGCGCATCACCTCCCGCATCGCCCCGCCTTTGCGCCCTCGCGCATCGCCCGCTGCGCCCTGTTTGCCGGCATCGCCGCCGTCGCCGCAGGCACGGGTCTGCTCGCTCCCGCTCGCGCCCTCCCGGCCCGCCCCCGCGTCGCACCTGCCCCGCCCGCATCCGGCCGCTCCGGCTGCCGTGCTCGGCAAGATCCTCACAACATCAGGGAAGGTGCTGCCTCCGGACGCCGCGAGGCAGCACCTTCCCTGATGTTGTAGGCGAAACAGGGGCGGGGTGGTGAGCTGCCGCCGGCCTCGCTCCCAGTGAAGGCCCCGGCTCCCAAGATCGCGCAACAACCTGGATGTAGTGGCATCCGGCGCGCCCGACACCACTACATCCATGATCGAGCACGATCTTGAGATGAGAGGCGCGGATCGCGGCCTCTGCTTTACGCGCGAGGCGCGCATTGAGGGCGCGAGGCGTGGGCGGGCGCGAGGCGCGGGCGGGGCGTGCGGCGCGGGCGGGGCGTGCGGCGCGGGCGGGGCGTGCGGCGCGGGCGTGCGGCGCGGGCGGGACGCGGGGCGAGGGCGGGTGTGCCGCCCAGGCGCGCGCGGCCCAGGCGCGCGGGGCGCGCGGTGAGAGTGTGCGGCGGGGGCGCGTGGGCCATGGGTCGGCGCGCAGGATGGGCCGGGTGGGGTGGGTCAGGTGGTGAGGTCCGCTGTTGGCAGGGACGGGCCGTCACCGGCCAGGCGGAAGGCGTCGGTGCCGGCGGGTTCGACCAGCCCGTCCTGCACCAGCCCGGCGAGGGCGCGGGCGCGTTGCACGTCGTCGGTCCAGACCTGGTCCAACCGCTGGTGGGGGACCGGTCCGTTGCTGTCCCGGAGCACTCCGAGCAACAGACCGCGGACCTGCCGGTCGGTGCCCGCGTACCGCTGGGGTCTGCGGGTCGGCCCGGTCGGCGCCTCCTGGCCGGACGCCCGCCAGGCGCAGACCGACTCGACGGGGCAGGCGGTGCAGCGCGGTGATCGGGCTGTGCAGATCACCGCGCCCAGTTCCATGAACGCGGCGCTGGCCAGTGCCGCGGCGGCCGGTTCGGCAGGAAGCAGCTCCTCGGTGGCGACGAGGTCCGCTGGCCGGGTGACGGGTCCGGCGTCCGGTTCGCCGGCCACCGCCCGGCACACCACCCGTCGTACGTTGGTGTCGACGACGGGATGCCGTTGCCCGTACGCGAAGGCGGCCACCGCCCGAGCGGTGTACGTGCCGACGCCGGGCAGCGCGAGCAGGTGCTCCAGCCGGTCCGGCACCTGGCCGCCGTGCCGGTCGACGATCGCGACCGCGCACTCGCGTAGCCGGACCGCCCGACGGGGGTAGCCGAGGCGTCCCCACATCCGGATCGCCTCGGCCGGGGTGTCCGCCGCCAAGGCGGCCGGGTCCGGCCAGCGGGCCAGCCAGGCCTGCCAGGCCGGGACCACTCGGACCACCGGTGTCTGCTGGAGCATGACCTCGCTGACCAGGATGGCCCACGGGGTGACGCCGGGATCGCGCCACGGCAGGTCACGGGCGTGCTGCTGGAACCACCGGCTGACCAGGGTGGCGAAGTCGGGTTGAGTCATGGCGTCGTCGATGATGTCACGCCCGGCGTTCCCGTTGGGTGGGCGGCTCGGGCGGGGTGCCACGTCCTCGTTCGGCGGGCGGGGGAGAATGCGCGGATGAACGAGCTCGCGATCACCGTCATCGGCCGGGACCGGCCGGGCATCGTGGCCGATGTCGCGGAGGTGCTGGCCCGACTGGGCGCGAACCTCACCGACAGCACGATGACGCGGCTGCGGGGGCATTTCGCGATGACCCTCATCTGCACCGGCCCGGCCGCCGGCGAGGTCGAGGCCGCGCTGGCGTCGCTGGCCGCCGAGGGCCAGCTGCTGGCGACGGTACGCGCGGTCACCCCGGACGGCGATGTTCCTCCGGTGGGTGAGCCGTACGTGATGGCGGTGCACGGTTCGGACCGGATGGGGATCGTCGCGGCGATGACGCGGGTACTGGTGGACGCCGGGGGGAATGTCACCGACCTGAGTACCCGGTTGACCGGTGCGCTCTACGTGGTCCTGGCGGAGGTCGAGTTGCCGGCCGGTGTGGCGGAGACGCTGCTCGACCGGCTGCACCGGACGGCTGCCGAGCTGGGCGTGGAGGTCACCCTCCGGCCGGCGGACCCGGACCTGTTGTGACCGGCGAGGAGCGTGGGCCGGAGGTCGGCCTCAGGGACTGGAGTCCGGAGTCACTGGATGTGCCGGGCGAGGTGCGGGCGGTGGTGTCCGCCCCGCATCCGGTGCTGAGTCGGGCCGCGGACGAGGTCGACCCCACGGCGAAGGAGACGGTCCAACTCGCGGCCGACCTGATCGCCACGATGAGGGTCTCGCCGGGCTGCGTGGGGCTGGCCGCGCCGCAGGTCGGGGTGGGCGCTCGGGTCTTCGCCGTCGACGTGACCGGGCACCCGAAGGCGGTGACGGTGCACGGCACGTTCGTGTTGTGCAACGCGCGCGTGGTCGAGGCGACGCGGTGGAAGCCCGGCCGGGAGGGCTGCATGTCGGTGCCGGACCTGACCGGCGACGTGAAGCGGGCCAGCCGGCTGGTGGTGGAGGGTGATCTGCCGGGCAGCGGCGAGCCGGTCCGGCTGGTGACCGACGGCTTCGAGGCTCGGGCGTTGCAGCACGAGATCGACCACTGTGCGGGGCTGCTCTTCCTGGACCGGGTCGCCGGTGCGCACGCGGTCTATCAGCGCAAGGTCTACCTGTGACCGGTGAGCTGTCCGTCCTGAGTGGACGTTCGGGCGTACCCCTCGAATCGGTTCCGGCGCGTCGCGCCGCACTGCCGGGTACGGCGCGGCTACGGTGGAGGGCATCATGCGTCTGACGGTCGGCCCCCTGCCACCCGCCGTGTACTGGCGGCGTCGCGCCGTCGTACTCGGAGCGGGGTTCCTGTTCCTGATTGTCCTGCTTTACTCCTGCACCGGTTCGGGTCGTTCCGGCGACAAGGAGCCGAAGGCGGGCGGGTCGCCGTCGGCGACGTCCGCCGCGACGTCAGGCCCCGCTGGGCCGGTGCTGGCCCCGCAGACCGGCGGTCCGTCGTCGTCCGCGTCCGCTGATTCGGGTGCGACGAGTCCGAGCCCGGCGGTCACCAGCAACACACCGCCGCTGGGCGCGGCGGCCGGTTCGGAGGACGACGGCACCTGCACCGACGGGGAGATCAGCGTGGTCTCGTCGGCGAGCCCGACCTCGGTGCAGCGGGGCGCGGTGGTCGAGCTGCAACTGAGGATCAAGAACACGTCGGACCGGACGTGCAGCCGCAATGTCGGCGCCGACCTCCAGGAGATCTTCATCAAGTCCGGTGCCGAGAAAATCTGGTCGTCGGACACCTGCGGCAAGGTCCAGGGCTCGGACGTGGTGTCCTTCACGCCGAACCACGAGCGCTCCTACCAGGTGCCGTGGAACGGACGGGACACCAGCCGTTGTGACGGCGCGTTGGCCGGAGGACCGTTCCCGCCGATCGGGTCGTACCAGGTGTTCGCCCGAGTCGGCACGAAGCTCAGCGACCCGGTGAAGCTCACCGTCACCGGCTGAGCCGGGGTCAGACGTAGCGTTCCAGGATGGATGCCTCGGCGAGCCGGGACAGCCCCTCACGGACGCCGCGGGCCCGGGCGTCGCCGACCCCTTCGACGGCCTGCAGGTCTTCCACGGTCGCGCCGAGCAGACGCTGGAGGCTGCCGAAGTGCAGCACCAGGCGATCGACCACCGCCACCGGCAGCCGGGGCACCTTGGCCAGCAGCCGGAAGCCGCGCGGGCTGACCGCGGCGTCGAGCGCGTCGGACGCGGCCGGGTAGCCGATCGCCTTTGCCACCGAGACCAGGTCGATCAGCTCGGTGGCACCGAGCAGGTCCAGCTCGACGAGAGCCTCGTCCAGGGTGCGTGACTTACGGCCGACGGGGAGGTAGTCCCGGATGACCAGCGTGCGGTCGGCGTCCACGCCGGCCATCAGCTCGTCGAGTTGGAGGGCGAGCAGGCGGCCGTCGGTGCCCAGCTCCACCACGTAGCCGGCGATCTCGTCGGCGATCCGGCGAACCATCTCCAGCCGCTGCACCACCGCCACCGCGTCCCGCACGGTGACCAGATCCTCGATCTCCAGGGCGGAGAGCGTGCCGGAGACCTCGTCCAGCCGGAGCTTGTAGCGCTCCAGGGTGGCGAGCGCCTGGTTGGCGCGGGAGAGGATGGCTGCCGAGTCGTCGAGCACGTGCCGCTGGCCGTTGACGTAGAGGCTGATGATCCGCATGGACTGGCTGACCGAGATGACCGGGTAGCCGGTCTGGCGGGCCACTCGCTCGGCGGTGCGGTGCCGGGTGCCGGACTCTTCGGTCGGGATGGACGGGTCGGGCATCAGGTGCACTGCCGCCCGGACGATCCTGGTGCCGTCGCTGGAGAGCACGACGGCGCCGTCCATCTTGCACAGCTCGCGCACACGGGTCGCGGAGAACTCCACGTCCAGCGGGAAGCCGCCGGTGCAGAGGCCCTCGACCACCTTGTCGTAGCCGAGCACGATGAGCGCGCCCGTGCGACCCCGCAGGATGCGCTCCAAACCGTCGCGCAGTGCGGTGCCCGGGGCCATCAGGGCGAGATTGGCCCGTAGCGGATCTCCGGCGCTCCCGGCGGCTCCCGCAGTCACGCTCACGCTGATCGGGCGGGCGGGCGAGCCCACGGCGCCGGTGCGGGCCTGGGGCGGCGCGCCGGCTGGCTTGGTGGTATCGCGGTCGATCGGCACGCGCACAGTCTACGGACTGTCGTGCGGTGGGTGCTGTCGTGGTTACTGTGATGTGTCACGATGCCGCCCTTTCCCACGTTTCCCGCTTGCGACGTGCTGTCCGGTTTCGCCGCCCTCGTCGGCACGGTGGGTCACTCGGCGGACGCGCGAGCCGCATGGTGCAGCGCGGAACGGACGTCGGTGACCTCGGTCACCCGCATCTGCTCGGGGCCTGCGCCGGTGCTGGCCGGGCCGCAGCCGGGCGGCACCAGGGCCACCTTGAACCCCAGCCGGGCGGCCTCGGCCAGCCGGCGTGGCACCGCCCCGACCCGGCGCACCTCGCCGGTCAGCCCCACCTCGCCGATCGCCACCAGGTGCGGCGCGATCGCCAGGTTGAGCCCCCCGGAGGCGACCGCCAGAGCCACCGCCAGGTCGGCGGCCGGCTCCACCACCCGGATTCCGCCCACCGTGGCGGCGAAGACCTCCCGGTCGTGCAGGGTCAGCCGCTCGGTGCGCCGTTGCAGCACGGCGAGCACCATCGCCAGTCGCGCCGAGTCGAGACCGGAGACGGTGCGCCGGGGAGAACCCGCCACTGTCGCGCCGATCAACGCCTGCACCTCGGTGACCAGGGCCCGCCGCCCCTCCATGGCCACCGTCACGCAGGTGCCCGGGACCGGCTCCGCGTAGCGGGTCAGGAACAGCCCGGACGGGTCGGCCAGGCTGCTGATGCCACCCTCGTGCATCTCGAAGCAGCCGACCTCGTCAGCCGCGCCGAACCTGTTCTTCACGCCGCGCACCAGGCGCAGCGACGAGTGCTTGTCGCCCTCGAAGTGCAGCACCACATCGACCAGGTGCTCCAGCACCCGAGGCCCGGCCACCTGGCCGTCCTTGGTGACGTGCCCGACCAGCACGGTGGCGATGCCCCGCTCCTTGGCGACCGAGACCAACGCGGCGGTGACCGCGCGGACCTGGGTCACCCCACCGGGCACCCCCTCGGTGCCGGTGGTCGAGATGGTCTGCACCGAGTCGAGCACCAACAGGCCCGGCTTGACCGCGTCGAGGTGACCGAGCACCGAGGCGAGGTCGCTCTCGGCGGCGAGGTAGAGCTGCTCGTGCAGGGTGCCCATCCGCTCGGCGCGTAGGCGCACCTGACTGACCGACTCTTCGCCGCTGACCACCAGCGAGGGGCTGCCGGCACCGACCGCCCACTGCTGCGCCACATCGAGAAGGAGTGTCGACTTGCCCACGCCGGGCTCGCCGGCGAGCAGCACCACGGCACCGGGGACCAGGCCGCCGCCGAGCACCCGGTCGAGCTCGCTCACCCCGGTGGGGCGGGCGCGGGCCGGCGCGGCGCTGATGGTGGCGATCGGCCGGGCCGGCTCGGACGGCATCCGGGAGCTGACCACCCGACCGGAGACGGTGGGGCCGGTCACCGTGTGCTCGACGACCGCCCCCCACTCGCCGCACTCCGGACAGCGCCCGACCCACTTGGGCGGCTGGTGCCCGCAGGCGTCGCACTGGTAGGCCGGGCGTTGTTCGCGGGCGGCGGACCGACCACGGGCGGCACCGGCCGTGCCGCCACGCGGAGCTGTCGATCGGGAGGTGGTCACATCAGGACGCTAGCCCTCGCGTACGACGAAAACACCCCGGCGTGGTGGTCACCACGCCGGGGTGTTCGTCGATGTGCGGGTCGGTCACTCGTGGGTCGTGCCGCCCTCGTTGCCCTCGTAGCCACCCTCGCGCTCGATGATCGGCGACGGAGGGGCCGCCGGGGTGAGCGGCACCGCGATCGGCGCCTGGCCGGTGACCGTGTTGCCGTTGCCGAAGTCGAAGGTCACGACGACGTTCTGGCCGGAGCGCAGCGCCTCGGTCAGGCCGATCAGCCGCAGCTGGGTGGTGGCCTCGGAGTTGAACTGGATGTAGCTCAACGGCGCCAGCTCGATCCGGGCCGGCTGACCCGGGGCGGCGGGGCTGGCCGAACCGGACGCCCGCGCCGACTCCGGGGCGGACGGGGTGGCCGAGGACGATCCGGTCTCGGAAGGCGTCGCCGACGGGCTCGGTGAGCCGGACGTCGAGTTCGACGGGCTGGCCGATCCGGACGGCGACGGGCTCATGGAGGAGGACTCCGAGGCGGACGGCGACGGGCTCGCCGAGCCGCCGCTGATCACCACCTCGCGGGCGCTCTCCGTGGTGACGGTGACCGTCACCGTCTCCTTGGAGTCGTTGTAGATCACGGCGCCGAGCCCCGCGTCCTGCCCGGCCTGGTAACCCTCGGTGCCGGGGTAGTCCACGAGCAGGCCCCGCACGGAGAAGGAACCGTTGCTGGTCGTGAGGTTGACGCCCTGGACCGACGGCTCCTTCAACGCGGTCTCGGCGATCTGACCGGTGCCGCATCCGGAAGCCAGCAGGCTGGCCGCCGCAATCCCGGACAGCAACAGGGCCGCCCGCCGGGATCCCCTGATCGAGCGCGTCACGTCGGTCCTCCTCGTCACAATCCCCACCCGGGCCGTACGCCGGGCACGGTGGCCATACCCGCGCAGACCGCGCTCCAGGGTAGTTGGGAGTGATCGAGGCCCGCACACGGACCCGGCAATGCCACCTGCCCGGGTGGCGTTCACACCACCCGACCGCTCGCCACCAGCAGAACCACGTCGATGAGGGCCACCAGCATCACCGCCCGGAAGGCCGCCACCGGCCGCCGGCCGGCCCGGGTCGCCGAGCGTCCGGCGTACCAGCTCAGCGGTGGCACCACGGCGGCCGTGCCGACCGCCGCCCAGCCGATCGCCGACGGCGGCCCGGGTGGCCCGAGGACCAGGGTCGCGGTCGCCGCGAGGAGGAGGCCCGCCGCGGCCACCCGGCTGCCGACGGCACCGAGCCGGTGGGGCAGGCCGCGCACGCCGGTGCGGGCGTCGTCGGCCAGGTCGGGCAGCACGTTGGCGAAGTGGGCGCCGGCGCCCAGGCAGGCCGCCGCCGCCACCAGCCAGACCGGGGGGGACGGTTGGCCGGGCAGCGCCAGGACCACGAAGGCGGGCAGCGCGCCGAACGACACGGCGTAGGGCAGCACCGAGAACGCGGTGGCCTTGAGCGGCCAGTCGTAGAGCAGGGCGGAGACCAGGGCGAGCGTCAGCCAGAAGGCCGCCACCGGGTTCGTGGTCAGCGCCAGCAGCGGGCAGGCCACCGCGGCCACCGCGGCGGCCCAGGCCGTGACGCGGCGCTCGACGGCGCCACTGGCGACCGGCTTGTCGGTACGCCCCACAGTGGCGTCCCGCTCGGCGTCCAGCGCGTCGTTGGTCCAGCCGACGGCGAGCTGGCTGGCCAGCACGGCGAGCACCACCGAGACGATTCCGGTCGGCCGGTGGCCCACTCCCCAGGCCAGCAGACCGGCCACCGTGGTCACCGCTGCGGCCGGTTCCGGATGGCTCGCTCTGACCAGCCCTAACACCCTCGACGACATAAGGGAAGTCTGGTCGTTACCGAGCAGTCGTGCCACGCTCGGTTCCATGCGAGACGTGGCTGCGGCCGGGGCGTCCACCGGTCCGAGGGTGCTGCCGCGAAACGATCCGCGTCAGTACGACGATCTGGCCGGTGAGTGGTGGCGGCCGGATGGTGCGTTCGCGATGCTGCACTGGCTCGCTGAGGCCCGTGCCGCGCTGGTGCCGCCGGCCACCCGTCCGGACGCGTTGCTCGTCGACCTGGGTTGCGGCGCCGGCCTGCTCGCGCCGCACCTGGCGGGCAAGGGCTACCGCCACGTCGGGGTGGACCTGACCCGCTCGGCCCTCGTCCAGGCGGCCGAGCACGGGGTACGGGTGGTCCAGGGTGACGCCACGGCGGTGCCCCTGCCTGACGGCTGCGCCGACGTGGTCTCGGCCGGTGAGTTGCTGGAGCACGTGCCGGCCTGGCCGCGCGCGGTGGCCGAGGCGTGTCGGCTGCTGCGCCCCGGCGGCGTGCTGGTGCTGGACACCCTCAACGACACGGCGCTGGCCCGGCTCGTCGCGGTCCGGATCGGTGAACGCCTGCCGACGGTGCCGCGCGGCATCCATGATCCACGGTTGTTCGTGGACGCGCGGGCGCTGGTCGCCGAGTGCGCCCGACACGATGTCGACCTGAGCTTGCGGGGCATCCGTCCGCAGGTCGGCGGGGTGCTCGCCTGGCTGCTGCGCCGCGCTCGCGCGAGCCGAACGGGCGCTGCGGTGCCCGTCGGCCGCGCGCCGCGCATCGTGCCGACCCGCTCCACCGCCGTGCTGTACCAGGGCCGGGGGGTCCGCAAAGGATAGTCAGGCGCTGGCGGGGTATGGAACGCCGAGGAGGAACGAGATGACGGTGCACGCGCTTGAGGCAGCACGCCGGTTGGCGCCGCGGTTCGCCGCGCGGGCGGCCGAGCACGACCGGGACGGTTCCTTCCCCGTGGACGACTTCGCCGACCTGCGTGAGGCCGGCCTGTTCGGGCTGATGGTGCCCCGGGCGCTCGGCGGTCTGGGTGCCACCTTCGCCGAGTACGCAGCGGTGGCCACCGAGCTTGCCCGGGGCAACGGTGCGACCGCCCTCGTGTTCAACATGCACGCGTCGGTGACCGGCGCGCTGGGCGCGGTCACCGAGGAGCTGGCCGAGGCGCTGGGCGTACCCGACGAGGCGCTGGCCGCCCGCGACCGGCTGCTCAGCGCGGCGGCGCAGGGCTCCTGGTACGCGGTCGCGATGAGCGAGCGGGGCGCGGGTGCCCGGCTGTCCCAGCTCACCACGGCGTACGAGCCGACCGACGGGGGTTGGCACCTCAAGGGCAGCAAGACCTTCTGCTCCGGGGCCGGGCACGCGGACGGCTACCTGGTGGCGGCGCGCAGCGCGGCCGACCAGTCGGTGGTCTCGCAGTTCCTGGTGCCGGCCGGCGACGGGCTGACCGTGGAGCCGACCTGGGACTCGCTCGGCATGCGCGCCACCTCCTCCCACGACCTGCACCTGGACGTCACAGTCCCCGCCGACCGGCTGCTCGGCGGCGTGGAGGGGCTCGCGCTGGTGGTCGCCCAGCTGATGCCGCACTGGTTGGTGGCCAGTTACGCGGCCGTCTACGTGGGGGTCGCCCGCGCGGCGATCGACGCGGCGGCCGAACACCTGAACGCCCGCAACCTCGCCGGTCTGCCGGCGGTGCGGGCCCGGCTGGGTCGGGCGGACGCGGCGACGGCCGCCGCGCAACTGGTGGTGGCCGAGGCGGCCCGCCGGGTGGACGAGGCGCCCGGTGACGAGGAGACCAACCGTTGGGTGTGGCGGGCGAAGTTGCTGGCCGGCACCACGGCCGCCGAGGTGGCGGCGTCGGTGCTGGAGGCGGCGGGCACCTCGGCCACCCGCCGTGGTCATCCCCTCGAACGGCTCTACCGAGACGCCCGCTGCGGCTCGCTGCACCCGGCCACGTCGGATGTCTGCGCCGACTGGCTCGGCATCGCCGCGCTGGGCGGCGACCCGGATCGTGACGGATCGGCACCACGTTGGTGAGCCCGCGCCACCGGGCTCGTACGAAGGAACGACCAGCCGAGGTGGCTGGTGGGACGGCCAGGGGGAGGACGGCATCTGACGAGAGGTGGGGATCGTGTCCGTACCAGTGATCGCGGGGCTCGGGACAGCGCAGCCGCCGTCCGCTTCGCAGGACGAGTTGTGGGAGGGCTTCTTCTCCCGGCACTTCTCCGGCACCACCCGGTCGTTGGCCCAGCGAATCTTCGCCAACTCGGGGGTGACCCGGCGGCAGGCCGCGGTCAATCCGCTGCTGGAGGACGTCTCGGACTGGCCGACCGAGCGCCGGATGCGCCGCTACCAGGTGGAGGCGCTGCCGTTGGGCAAGGAGGCGGTGGGTCGGGCGTTGACCGCCGCCGGGCTGAGCGCCGGCGACATCGGGATGTTCATCGTCTGCTCCTGCACCGGCTACGCCACCCCGGGGCTGGACATCCTGCTCGCCCGGGACCTGGGCATGGCCGCCGACACCCAGCGGATGTTCATCGGCCACATGGGCTGTTACGCGGCGTTGCCGGGGCTCGGCGCGGCGAGTGACTTCGTCACCTCCCGGGGGCGTCCGGCGTTGTTGCTCTGCGCGGAGCTGACGAGCCTGCACATCCAGCCGTCCAGCGCCCGGGTGGACACCCAGCAGATCGTCTCCCACGCGCTGTTCTCGGACGCCGCGGTCGCCGCCGTGGTCGTCCCCGGCGGCTCGGGGTACGCGGTGCGCGAGGTCACCGCTGTCACCGACACCTCGACCGCCGACCACATGACCTGGGACGTCACCGACGCCGGCTTTCGGATGGGGCTCTCGCCGAAGGTGCCGCAGGTGCTGTCGAGGCACGTCCGGGGGCTGGTCGACGATCTGCTGGCCCGGCACGGCGTCACCAGCTCCGAGGTGGACGGTTGGGCCGTGCACCCGGGCGGGCCGCGGATCCTCAACGTCGTGGAACGGGAGTTGGCGTTGCCGCCGCAAGGGCTGGCGGCGTCCCGGGCGACGCTCGACGAGCACGGCAACTGCTCGTCGCCGACCGTCCTGCTGATCCTGGACCGGTTGGGCCGGGCCACCCCGGCGGCGCGGCGCATCGTCATGTTGGCCTTCGGCCCCGGCCTCACCCTGTATGCCGCCCTGCTCGTTCGACAGGGCTGAACCTCGTCGGGCCGCCCGGTACGCTCGGTGGGTGGATGCGACGGCGGACGACCGGGTGCGTTCGGTGGTGCTGTTCGGTGCCGCGGCGGCCGCACTGGTCGTGGGCGGCTGGTGGTGGCACTCGGCCGCGCCTTCGTCGACGGCCGGGACGGCTGCTTCTGCCACGGCGACGCCGAGCGCCGAGCGGAGCGTCAGCACCCCACTGGAGCGTCTCATCGCGGCTGAGGAGCCCGAAGAGCGGATCACGGCACGGATGGATCCGGACACCGGCGCGGTCATCCGGGTGGAGAGCGGCCCGTGGGCGGTGGTCGACCCGGAGACGGGTTCGATCAGCGACATCGAGGGCGATCCCGAGGTGCTCTTCCCCTCGGGTGACCTGCCCCCGTTCAACGAGACCGTCTGGCGGGAGCAGCGGGAGCTCGCTCCCGGCCAGGAAGTGACCCGGCAGGCCAACGACAGCGGCGCCCGCTACCTGCTCCAGTACCGGTGCACCCGGCCCGGCACGTTGGCGCTCACGAGCGACGAAGCCAAGATCAACGGTCAGCTACGGATCGACTGCGACGGCACGATCGCCAACGCCGAGGTGCTGCCCTTTGGTGGGCCGTTCCGGTTGTCGCTGTCGGCCGTCGACCGGCCCATCGACATCCAGGCGCAACTCGTCGCGCTGCCCCGGTAGGCGCGACCGGCTCAGGCGGCGAGGGCGTTCAGGTCGTTCCGGTAGGAGTCGCTGCTGCCCACCTCGGGCAGCACCCGGGTCACGATGCCGGCCCGGTCGACAAGCAGGGCGGTCGCGACGCCGGAGCGGGCCGGCTGGCCCAGGAACGACCGCAGCCCGCCGGCGGGGTCGGCCAGGGCGCGAGCCTGTCGCTCGATGGTGGGCCCGGCTGGCACCGTCCGCCCGCCGGTGACGGTGACCACGGAGACGCCGGCGGGCGCGGCTGCCAGGGCGTCGCTGACCCGGTCCGGGCAGGGGCAGCCGTCCAACAAGATGATCATGGCGGGTAGCAGGCCGCGCAGTGGCACGGGGGCGTCATCCGCACCGACCAGGTCCAGTGCGGGCAGCGCCCGACCGACGAGAGCCGCGGGTGGCGAGTAGGGGGCCGGGGTCGGCCGGTCGACGCCACGGTTGGCGCGTGGCCAGGTGACCGCCAGCAGGCCGGCCAGCGTGGTGAGGATCGCCACCAGCAGCACCGCCAGCGGCAGGCCCAGGACCCGGTAACCGCTGGGGAGGCCGGCGGCCCGGCGCAGCTCACGGCGGATCTGATCGGCCTCGGCGGCCAGCGCGGAGGCGTCGTCGGGAACCACCACGCGGCCCCATTCGGGCGGTAGGCCGGGCAGGCCGTCGGCTGGCCCGTGACCCTCTGCGTCCGGCTTGCCCATCGGACCCCCTGGAAGCGTCTCGAGAGCTGAGTGCGGCTCGGTCTCCAGGGTCGCGCACCAGGGGCACCTCGCGCTACATCTGGGCGCGGTCCTGCCGGCCGGGCTACCATGGGAGGAGCGCATAGCCCTTGATCTCGACGTTCTGTTCACCCGTACCGGGCAGTCATTTCCGCGTTACGGAGCGTGTTCGAACCATCGGTTTGACCGCCTGTCAAGCTGAAGCAAGACCTCTCACAGGGCCCCTGAGCTGCGCCAACGGTCAGGACATCGGTGAGACATCGGTGCCTGAGCGTGTTACCCTAGACACAGCGAAAGGGGTTTCGAACCTATGGTTTTCAGTGTCGGCGAGACCGTTGTTTACCCCCACCACGGGGCCGCACTCATCGAGGCAATCGAGACTCGGGTCATCAAGGGCGAGCCTAAGCAATACCTCGTCCTGAGGGTCGCGCAGGGTGACCTGACGGTCCGGGTGCCGGCCGAGAACGCCGAGATCGTGGGCGTCCGCGAGGTGGTCGGCGAAGAGGGCCTCGGGAAGGTCTTCGACGTTCTGCGGGCTCCGCACACCGAGGAGCCGACCAACTGGTCGCGGCGTTACAAGGCCAATCTGGAAAAGCTGGCTTCCGGCAACCCGCTGAAGGTCGCCGAGGTCGTGCGTGACCTGTGGCGTCGGGAGCGGGAGCGGGGCCTCTCTGCGGGCGAGAAGCGGATGCTCGCCAAGGCCCGCGACATCCTCGTCGGCGAGGTCGCGCTGGCGGAGAAGAGCACCAAGGACGAGGCGGAGACGCTGCTCGACAAGGTCCTCACCGAGGCCTAGTCCGCACAGCATCGTCGTACCCACTTCGTAGTGAAGAAACCACCGAGGACCGCGACGTGACCGCGCAGCTCAACCCGCGCGGTGACGTCGCGGTCCTCGTGCCTGCGGCGGGTGCCGGCGTACGGCTCGGCCCCGGCCGACCCAAGGCGCTGCGCCTGCTCGCCGGTGAACCGCTGCTGGTGCACGCCGTGCGTCGACTGGCCGCCGCGCCGTCGGTGCACACCATCGTGGTGGCCGCGCCGGCCGCCGAGGTGCAGGCCGTCCGCGAGCTGTTGGCCCCGGTCGCCCCGGTGACGGTGGTGCCCGGCGGTGCCGAACGGCAGGCGTCGGTGGCCGCCGCGCTGGCCGCTGTGCCCCCCGGCCCGACGATCGTCCTGGTGCACGATGCCGCCCGGGCACTCACCCCACCTGAGCTGGTCGAATCCGTCGCGGCGGCGGTCCGTGGCGGGCGCGACGCGGTGATCCCGGTCCTGCCGGTCGTCGACACGATCAAGGAAGTCGGTGCCGACGAGGTGGTGCTCGGCACCGTCGACCGTTCCGCACTGCGCGCGGTGCAGACCCCGCAGGGCTTCCGTCGGGTCGTGCTCAGCGCCGCTCACGCCGCCGCCGGTGACCCCCTCACCGACGACGCCGGGCTGGTCGAGAAGCAGGGCGTCGTGGTGAGCTGCGTGCCCGGCTCGGAGTACGCGCTGAAAATCACCCGACCGTTCGACCTGGCTCTGGCCGAGCACCTGCTTGCCGCGGCCGGTTGACGCGTACCCTCTGATCATGATCGTTCCCCGGGTGGCCATCGGCACCGACGTGCACGCGTTCGAGCCGGGCCGGCCGTGCTGGGTGGCCGGGCTGTTCTGGCCCGATCAGGACGGCCTCGCCGGGCACTCCGACGCCGACGTGGCGGCGCACGCCGCCTGCAACGCCCTGCTCTCCGCCGCCGGTCTCGGCGATCTCGGTTCCGCCTTCGGGGTGGGCCAGCCGGAGTGGGCCGGCGCGTCCGGGGTGGCTCTGCTGACCGAGACGGCCCGTCGGGTGCGCGCCGCCGGTCTGGAGATCGGCAACGTGTCCGTGCAGGTCATCGGCAACCGTCCCAAGATCGGCCGGCGCCGCGCGGAGGCGCAGGAGGTCCTCTCCGCCGCGGTCGGCGCCCCGGTCACCGTCTCGGCGGCGACCACCGACGGGCTCGGCTTCGCCGGCCGTGAGGAAGGGTTGGCCGGGGTCGCGGTGGCCCTGGTGTACGACGCGCCGGCCGCCTAAGCTCGCCGCGATGTCCAGCGACCCTGCCCCCGACCAGTCCGCCGCCGACGGCTACGTCCAGCGGGCCCAACTCCTCGCCGAACTCGGCCGCTACGACGAGGCGGCCGGGGAACTGGCCTACGGGTTGGCCCTCCAGCCGGGTGACGTCGAGGCGCTCACCATGCTGGCCCGGGTGCACCTGGCCGCCGGCCGCCCGTCCGAGGCGCTCACCGCCGCCGACACGGCCGTGGCAGCCGCACCGGAGGCGCTGCCCCCGCTGGTCGCCAGGGGCATGGCCCTGGCCGATCTGGAGCGCTACAGCGAGTCGGCGGGCACCGCTGACCGGATCCTCGCCCTCGGCCCGGCCGACGCGTACGCCCAGCGGAGCGCGGCGGCGATCCTGGCCGGCGCCCGCAACGGCCAGCCAGCGCTGAACGCGGCCTGGCGCGGTGTCGAGTTGGCTCCGCAGGAGCCGCAGGCCCACCTGGTGCTCAGCCTGGTCGCCGCCCGCCTGGACCTGTTCGACCTGGCCGAGCGGGCCTACCGGGAGGCGCTGCGGCTCGACCCGCGGATCGGCGAGGCCGGTCACGACGTGGGTGTGCTGCGGCTGGAGCAGCGTCGCTGGTCGGAGGCGTTGGAGCACGTCGCCGAGGCGGTGACGGTCAGCCCGAGGCGGATCGACTCGCCCCGAACCCTCGCGTACGGGCTGCACCGCCTGGTCCTCTACGGCGCGGGCTGGTCGTTGGTGGCGGCGGTGCTGGTCGCGTTCGCGGCGTCGGCGAGCGACGGCTTCTCCCGCGTGCTGGCGGTGCTCGCCGCGCTCACCGGCGGGATCATCGTGTGGCAGCTCGCGGCCCGGCTGCCGGGGCTGACCCGGACCGTCCTGCCCGCCCTGCTGCACTCGGACCGGGCGATGGCCCTGGCCGTCTACGCCGTGGCCGCCGCGCCGCTGCTGCTGCTGGTGTACGCCGTGGTCGGCTCCCCGTGGCCCCTGGTGCTCGCCATCGCCACCACAGCGGTAGCCGAGTTCGCGGTATTCACCCGAACCGCCATCCGCTAGACGGAACGCGCCCACGTCCAGGCGTACCCCTCGTCCTCGCAGGAGCTGGCGGCGTCGCAGAGGTCCAGCGGGCGGAAGGTGTCGACCATGACGGCCAGCTCGTCGAAGTAGTCCGCGCCGATGGAGCGCTCGGCGGCACCCGGCTGGGGGCCGTGGGTGAAGCCGGACGGGTGCAGGGAGATCGAACCCTGCTCGATGCCGGAGCCGCGCCGTGCCTCGTAGTTGCCCCCGGTGTAGAAGAGCATCTCGTCGGAGTCGACGTTGTGGTGGTTGTACGGCACCGGGATCGACTGCGGGTGATAGTCGACCTTGCGGGGCACGAACGAGCAGATGACGAAGTTGGGCCCCTGGAAGGTCTGGTGCACCGGCGGGGGCTGGTGGATGCGGCCGGTGATCGGCTCGAAGTCGTGGATCGAGAACGCCCACGGGTAGAGGTGCCCGTCCCAGCCGACCACGTCGAACGGGTGGTTGGCGTAGACGTAACGGGTCCAGCCGCGCCGGTGCCGGACCAGCACCTCGACCTCCTCGCCGTCGACGAGCAGCGGGGCGTCGGGGCCGCGGACGTCCCGCTCGCAGTACGGCGAGTGCTCCAGGAACTGGCCGCGTACGGAGAGGTAGCGCTTGGGCGGGCCGATGTGCCCGGACGCCTCGACGGCCAGCAGCCGGACGGGTTGGTCGCCGGTGGGCACCAGCCGGTGGATGGTCGAGGTGGGGATGACGACGTAGTCGCCGGCGACCGCGTCCAGCACGCCGAACGGGGACTCGACCCGCAGGGTGCCCGACTCGACGTAGAGGCAGTGGTCGCCGGTGGCGTCGCGGAACAGCGGTGAGGGTCGGTCGGCGAGGACGTAACCGATCCGTACGTCGTCGTTGGCCAGCAGGTACTGCCGGCCGAGGATGGGGTCGGAACCGCCGGTGTCCAGTTTGTGGGTGCGCAGGTGGCGGGGCTTGAGCGGCAGGTTCGGCGCCCGGGTGAAGGCGGCCGGGGTGAACTCGTCGGCGGCCAGGATCGCGGTGGGCGCGTGCCGGTGGTAGAGCAGGGACGAGTCGGAGGAGAAGCCCTCCTGGCCCATCAGCTCCTCGGCGTAGAGGCTGCCGTCGGGCTGCCGGAACTGGGTGTGGCGCTTGCGCGGCACCTCGCCGACGCTGCGGTAATACGGCATCTTCGCCTCCCGATAGTTCCCGTTCACCGGCCGAAGGCGTCCGATAATCGGACGCTGTTGTCCGTTCCTCGTAGCGTCCCGTACATTCTTGTTCCGTGTCAACGCAGGTGCCAGCACTCGTGACCGGCCTGGTGGACGACGCCGCCGTCTTTCCACCGGGCAGCGCCGCGCTGCCCGACGCCCTGGTCGCCCACCGGCAACACCGCGCCGCCTGGTACGCCGACCTGGTCGGCCCACTGCTGATCCGCGCCTCGGACGTGGCCGCCGGTGAGCTGACCGGTCTCGTCGACCCGGGCGAGGGCCTGGTGGTGGGCGTGATCGGCGACACCGGGATCGGGAACCTGCCGTTCGCGCTGTCGTTTCTCGCCCCCGACGGCGTCACCGCGCGGCAGGTCGAGGTGGCGGTCGCCAAGCGCGGCGAGGACCCGCTGCCCGGCATCGCCGAGTTGCTGCGGCTGACCGACGCGCTGCCGGGCGTGGAAACCGTCTACGCCGAGCTGCCGCTGACCTTCGGGCTGATGGGCGCGCTGGACGCGCTCGTCGCCGCGCGGGCCGGCGGGGTGCCGATCGCGGCCAAGTTCCGCACCGGCGGCCTGGCCGCCGAACTCTTCCCCACCCCGACCGAGCTGGCCACCGTGATCTGTGCCTGCCGGGACCGGGGCCTGCCGTTCAAGCTCACCGCCGGGCTGCACCAGGCGATCCGACACCTCGACCCGGAGACCGGGTTCACCCACCACGGCTACGCCAACGTGCTGGCCGCGACCCTGGCCGCCGCCGACGGTGACGGTGTGCGCCCGGTCGCCGAGCTGCTCACCGTGGCCGACCCGCGCCCCCTGGTGGAGCGTACGACGACACGGCTGGACGGGCCTCGCCCCCTCTGGGTGGGCTTCGGCTCGTGCAGCATCTTGGAACCACTGACCGATCTGATCCGGCTTGGGCTGGTGAACGGGGGCTACGACGCATGACCTGGGTGACCGGTGCCGACGGTTCGCCGTACGGGGTGACGAACCTGCCGTACGGGGTGTTCCGACGCGACGGAGGTCCTTCGCGGATCGGCGTACGGATCGGGTCCTGGGTCTTCGACCTCGCGGCGGCGGAGGCCGCCGAGCTGGTGCTGGCCGCCGGCACGCTGTGCCGGCCCGTGCTCAACGACTTCATGGCCCTGGGGCGTCCGCAGTGGACGGCGGTGCGGCAGCGGATCGCCGAGCTGCTGACCGACCCGGCGCACCGGGACGCCGTGGAGCCGCTGTTGGTGCCCCTCGATGAGGTGGAGCTGCTGCTCCCCATCGAGGTGGCCGACTACGTCGACTTCTACTCCTCGGCTCACCACGCGTCGAATGTCGGGCAGATCTTCCGCCCCGGCCAGCCGCCGCTGCTGCCCAACTGGAAGCACCTGCCGATCGGCTACCACGGGCGGGCCGGCACGGTGGTCGTCTCCGGCACGCCGGTGACCCGGCCGACCGGGCAGCGGGCCTCCGCCGAGGGCCCGGTCACCGGCCCATCGGTACGCCTCGACATCGAGGCCGAGGTGGGATTCGTGGTGGGCGTACCGAGCGCGTTGGGCGATCGGGTCTCCGTCGACGACTTCGCCGAGCACGTCTTCGGGGCGGTGCTGGTCAACGACTGGTCGGCCCGGGACATCCAGGCATGGGAGTATCAGCCGCTCGGCCCGTTCCTCGGCAAGTCGTTCGCCACCTCGGTCTCCGCCTGGGTGACGCCGCTCGACGCGCTCGGGAACGCGTTCGTGGCGGCCCCCGATCAGGATCCGCCGGTGGTCGACTACCTGCGCGCCGTACCGCACGTGGGACTGGACCTCCGGCTGGCGGTCGAGTGGAACGGCGACCAGGTCAGCGAGCCTCCGTTCGCCACCATGTACTGGACCCCCGCCCAGCAGTTGGCGCACCTCACCGTCAACGGGGCTTCGCTGCGCACCGGTGACCTGTACGCCTCCGGGACCGTCTCCGGCCCGCAACGGGCACAGGTCGGGTCCTTCCTGGAACTGACCTGGGGCGGGGCCGAGCCGGTCACCGTGGGCGGCGAGAGCCGTACCTTCCTCGACGACGGCGACACGGTGACCATCACCGCCACCGCGCCCGGCCCGGACGGCACCACCATCGCCCTCGGCGAGGTGTCCGGCACGATTCGTCCGGCTCGTTGAAGCCGGCACCGCGGTACGGCCCAGCAGCGGCTCGCCTCTGCTGAGTCGGATTACTGCGACCCCTCCCGAGCGCTCTGACCATCTGGTTTTCGGGTCGTCTCGTTCACGGGACTCTTGATCGCACAGCGGGTGCGATCAAGAGCCCTCGTTGCGCCGTTGGTCACGCGGATCAAGTGGTCCCACCCGGGCCGGGCCCAATGCCCGTCCGCAGCGGTGGGGCAATCCCGACGCACACGGAGGTAACGACGATGCACGATCTTGCGGGCGCGGTCTGGCGTACCAGTAGCCGCTCGAACGACCAGGGGCTCTGCGTGGAAGTGGCGGACAACCTGGTCGACGTCCATGGTCTGGTCGGGGTCCGCGACTCCAAGGACCAGTCCGGTCCCACACTCGCGGTCAGCCCGCCGGGGTGGACAGCGTTCATCGGCGCGATTCGGGCCGGTCGCTTCGAACGCTGACCGGCGCTTCGGCACCGGTCCACGACGACCGGTGCCGAAGCGACCGCCCAATCGGACAACGTGGCCCCCGAGTGGTGGGAATTCCGTCCCGGGGGCCCCGTGCGGCCCTCACTCCGCGTACCGTCGGGGACACGGGAGGGTGGCATGTCGACGGTGGCGATTACCGGGATCATCGAGGCGCACGCTGTCGACGTCTGGCGTCTGCTGACCGACCTGCCCGGCCGCGCGGCCCGGTTGACCGCAGCCGGCCCGATCGAGGTGCTCACCCCGGGTTCGTTCGGGCCGGGCACCTCCTGGCGCGAGGAGCGGGTCCAGCCGGGCGGCGGCACGCTGACCGAGGAGTTCCTGGTGGTCGAGGCGCTCGCGCCGCAGCGACTGGTGCTCTGCTCCTCCGGCACCGGCGCCGACTACCGCATCACCTGGAGCCTGCGGCCGGTGCGCCGCCGCCGTCGGGGTTGCACCGCGGTCACGGTGACCCAGGAGGCGGTGCCGACCGCTCCGTACGGTCGGGTGGTGGCGCTGCTGCTCGGCGGGCTGGCCGCGCGGGCGGTCGAGGCGGCGCTCCGGCGTGATCTCGCCGACCTCGCCGTCGCGGCCGGTGCCACCGGCGCCGTCGAAGCCGCCTGAGCGCCCGGCGGTCGGCCTCGCCGTGACCTGTTCGGGGTTCGGCCCTCGCCGCTGGGTAGGGTGCCGGGCGGAGGTGCGGCATGAGGTTCCCGAGAGGCCGGCGACGGCTCGCGATCGCGGTCGCGGCGCTGCTGGCGACGGCAGCCGTCGCGGTCATCGTTCACCGGGTCCTCGCACCGGCGGAGGTGAGCACTGTGGCGAGGGCCGACTATCCGGCCCCGGCCCGACCGGCCGCCGGAGTGATCGGTCGGTTGCCGGTCGCCCCGTTGATCGTCGACGGGCGACTGCGGGTGTACGCCGCACACCGCCAGGTCTACGCCGACCGACCGGTCGACGGCCGCTACCGGACCAGCCCGTACTGGTCGTACCGGCGGTGGCCGGCGGAGCTGACCGGGGTGCTCGCCAGCGGTCGTACCGTGGTCAGCCGTTGGTCCGACGGTCGGGTGGTAGCGCTCGACGCGTCCACCGGTCGCGTGCTGTGGCGGGCTGACGGCCCGGCGCCGGCCAAGGGCGACGCGGCGGTGCGACGGACCGGGGCAGCCACCGTCTGGGATCCGCGTGGCCTCTACCGCGCCGGCCTGCCGGACGGCCGGATGCTGCTGGTGGTGACCGGCGACCGCGAGGCGCGTGGGATCGATCTGACCGACGGCCGGGAACTGTGGCGGGTCGAGTTGCCCGGCGCCTGTCGCAGTGACGTCGGGACGACACCGACCGGCCAGTTGATCGGCCTGGACACCTGCGCCGGGCCGGCCGCAGTCGAGTTCCGGGACGCGGCCACCGGCGCGGTGCGGTCGCGCTGGCGGCCGGCGGACGCCCCGGACGGGTTGGTGGTGACCGCGCTCGGTTGTCGTACCGGCCGCTCGGACTGCGCCGGCCTGCGGACCGCCGGGCCGGGCGACGCGGGTGGTCGGGGCTGGCTGGTGGGTGTGGGCGAGCCCGCCCCCGCCACCGCGCTGGACCCGGCCGGCGCGACTCTGGTCGATGAGCAGGCGGTGACGGTGCTCGACGGGACGGCGGTGGGCCGTTCCGCACGCACCGGCGCTGAGCGGTGGCGCGTCGGTGGCCTCGGACCGGCGACGCGGCTGCTCGCCGTTCAGCCCGGCCGGCTGCACCTGCTCACCGAGGAGAACGACCTGGTGACGCTGAACCCGGCGACCGGTGCGCAACTGTCCCGCTTCCGGCTGAACGTCGGCTCGGACGGCACCGGCTGGACGCCCGGGGCGGTGGCCGCCGAAGATGGATACGTGGCGATGGAACGGCTCCGGCGGCCCGTCGACCCGGACGCCGATGACCAGCGGTACTTCCTGTCGTCCGAACCGGTGATCCTCGTGGCGAGCTGAGCCGGGGAACCGGCAATCACGGTTCTGGTTCACGTTCGGCGATAAGGTCCCCTCAACATCACTGTGGGTGATTCGGGGGTAACCGACATGCTGTACCGACGACTTCTCGCGATCCCGGTCGCCGGCCGGCTGGGCCTGGTCGCGCTCATTGTCGTCGCGGCTGCGCTCCTCGCGCCGGGTGCCCCGAACGCCGCCGGTCAGCCGTCCGGCGGGGTGGCGGTGGCACCGAGCGCCGGCACCGGGGTGACGTTCGAGGTGCGTCCGGCGCCGACCACGGCCCCGCCCACCCAGCCGCCCACGCCGACGGCGCGACCCACCGAGACCGACCGACCGCAGCCGCCGACCCGCTCACCGCAGCACGGCGGCGAGCTGCCGGTCACCGGAGTGGGATCATCGGTTCTCATCCTGGTCCTGCTGGGGGCGGCGCTGGTGGTCGGCGGGGTCCTGCTGCGGCGGCGTCGATCGGCCCGTTAGGCTAAAACGGACAAAAAGCACGATACATCCTTCAGACTGCTAGACGGCGGACAGCAGACTGAAGGGCTGAGCCTCAATGCGGTTTCTCCGACGAACGGCGGCCACTGCCGCCGCCCTGCTCGTGCTGCTCGGTGGTCTGGTGGTCCTGCCCGCGCAACCCGCCTCGGCGGCGCTGGTCCGCACGTTCACCCCGCGTTTTCAGGAAAGCGAGCGCGGGGACGTCATCTTCGCCGGCAACACCCTGGTGACCTGCTCGACGCCGTCCGGTCCGTGTGCCACCGGGCAGGCCGGCACCAGCGCCAACAACAACGACTTCACCGCCCGCTACGTGGACGTGGACAGCGTCGCCGCGACGACCAACTCGAGCAGCGCCACGCTGACCGTGCCGACCGGAGCCACGGTGCTCTGGGCCGGACTCTGGTGGATGGGCAGCGCCGCGAGCGGTGACCCCGGACGCCCGAGCATCCGGCTCGCCCCTCCCGGTCAGTCCTACGGCACCCTCCAGGGGCAGGTCAGCACCGGCAAGGTGGCCACCAACGGTGGGGTCGCGTACTCGGCGTTCGCCGAGGTGACCTCGCTCGTCACCGGCGGCGGCAGCTACACGGTTGGCGGCCTCACCACCACGTTGGGCGCCAACGCGCGCGGCGGGTGGGCCCTGGTCGCCGCGATCCGCGACCCCGCCCAGCCGCTTCGCAACCTGGCGGTCTTCGACGGGTACGCCGAGATCAGCTCCGCCGCGGCCGACTCCCGGGTGACAACCACCATCTCCGGCTTCCGTACCCCCAGCTCGGGTGCGGTGACGGCGCGCATCGGGGCGGTCGCCTCGGAGGGAGACGCCGGGCTGACCGGGGACGGGATCTCGTTCAACGGTGTCGCGTTGACCGACGCCCTGAACCCCGCGACCAACTTCTTCAACAGCTCGATCACCCGGCTCGGCTCCCGGGTGACGGCGAAGAACCCGAACTACGTCAACCAGCTCGGTTTCGACATCGACTACCTGGCCGCGCCGGCCGGCTCGATCGGCAACGCGCAGACCTCGGCCACCGTCGCGTTCAGCACCGGCGGCGAGTCGTACGAGCCGATGGCGCTCTTCACCGCGATCGACATCCTGGAGCCGGACGTCATCGCCACCAAGACGGTCGGCCGGGTGGGCGGCGGGAGCCGCGTCGAACCCGGCGACCAACTCGAGTACACGGTTTCGGTCACCTCCAGCGGCAACGAGAACGCCACCACGGTGCAGCTCACCGACGCCATTCCGGCGGTCACCACGTACGTGCCAGGGTCTCTGAGCGTCAACGGCGTCAGCCGTACCGATGCGGCCGGTGACGACCAGGCTGGCTACGTCGCTGCCAGCAACCGGGTGGTGGCCAACCTGGGCACCGGCGCGACGGCCTCGGCGGGCGGCACGCTGGTCACGGGCGCGGTGAGCACCATCCGCTTCCGTGCGCGGGTGGCGAACTCGCCGGCACCGGGCGTCACGGTGGCCAACCAGGCGAGCATCAGCTATGGATCACCGACGTCGAGCACCATCTACACGGATCTCACCGACGATCCGTCGGCGGCCGGGGTGGGGGACCCCACCCGGACCGACATCAACGACAGCCCTCAGGCGCAGGCGGTCCAGGTCGATACGGCCGAGGACACCGTTCTCACCTTCGCCCTGCGTGACTACGTGGTGGAGCCGGACGGGGACGAGGTCACCTTCACCGTCACGCCGACGCCGACCGTGCAGGGAACGCTGACCTGCACGGCCTCCGGCGCGTGCACCTACGTCCCGGCACCGAACGTCAACGGACCGGTGGGCTTCAGCTACACCGTCTCCGACCCCTCCGGGCGGTCCGCCTCGGCGGCCGGCACCATCACCGTCAGCGCCGTCAACGATCCGCCGGTGGCGGTGGCCGACCGGGCGACGACGGCGGGCGCGACGCCGGTGGCGGTGGAGGTGCTCGCCAACGACACCGATGTGGACGGCGACCCGCTCTCCGTCGTGCCGGCGACCGGCGGCACGGGCAACGGCAGCTTCGTGTGCGGCACCGTGCGGTGCACGTACACGGCGGGAGCGGGCTTCGCCGGCGAGGACAGCTTCGAGTACACGGTCCGCGACCCGGGTGACGGCCGGGCCACGGGTCGGGTCACGGTGGTGGTCAGTCCGGCGGCGGGTTCCGGCCTCTCGATCAGTGCCCCGGAGACGGCGGCGCTGCCCACGGTACGGGTGGGCGTTCCGACAGCGAACGGGGAGCTTGGCGCCGTCGTGGTCACCGACGATCGCGGTGCGCAGTCCGGCAGTTGGACGGCCACGGTCTCGATCACCAGCTTCACGAGTGGCGGGGGTGGGGTGGTGCCGGGTGCTTCGGTGACGTACTCCTCAGGTCCCGCGGTGCAGACCATCGGCACCGGGACGTTCCTGCCGCAGCCGGGTGCGGCCCTGGGCGCCGCACAGATCGCCGCACGGTGGACCGGAGGCACCGGCCCGAACGAGGTGACGTGGAATCCGAGCCTCACCGTGACGCTGGATCCGTCGCTCGTGGTGGGCGCGTACCAGGCGACGATCGTGCATTCGGTCGCGTAAGAGGTACCTGAAGCGCAAACTTACACAATACGGACAGACAGTCATAAAGTAGACGGGTGGCTGATGTGGCCGCCGCCAACTGGCGTTACCCGAACTGGAAGTGAGGAAGTCTGTGCGCTCTCTTCGTATGGCGGCCTGCGCCGCCGTAGCCGCTGGGGCGGGCCTCGCGCTGGCCACCCCCGCGGTCGCCGCGCCGACCGACAGCACCGTCGTCACGTTCAACGTGGTCGGTGCCGGCCTCGACATCACCGCTCCCGAGACGGCCAGCCTCGGCAGTGGCCTGCCCGGCGCCGTCCTCAGCGGCTCCATCGGCACCGTGCGGGTGACCGACCAGCGCGGTGCTCCCGACGCGTCATGGACCGCCACCGTCACCTCGACCCACTTCGAGACCGGTGGCGGCAGCCCCAGCGAGCGGATCCTCGCCAGCCAGATCGACTACTGGTCCGGCCCCGGCGCGGAGGAGCAGGGCAACGGCACGTTCACCCCCGGCCAGCTGACCTCGGCCAACGCCCAGCCGTTGGACACCGTCAACCCGCTCGTCGCCTTCACCCACACCGGCGGCACCGGCACCAACAGCGTGGCCTGGTCGCCGACGCTCAACGTCAACGTTCCCGCGTCGGCGATCGTCGGCACCTACACCGGGACGGTGACACATTCGGTGGCCTGACCGGTTCGGGCCTCGTCTGGCGGTGGCGGCACTGACCGCGCTGCTCGCCGCCACCCCGGCTGCCCCGGCATCCGCCGGGGCGGCCGCGCCCGATCCGGAGCGGGACAGGATCGGCATCCAACTGCTGGAAGCACCTGTTGATCGGCGGGCGGACCCGCGCGCCCACACGTACATCATCGACCACCTCGCCCCCGGCAGCACGATCAGCCGCCAGATCAAGGTGGTGAACCGCTCCGACAGCCGGTACCGCCTGGAGCTGTACCCGGCCTCCGCGACCGTCGACGGGGGACAGTTCCGGTTCGGCGAGGGCCGCAGCGCCAACGAGCTGTCCTCCTGGACATCGCTGGACCGCTCCACCGTCACCCTCGGTGCCGGCGACGAGTCAGAGTTGACCGCGACGATCAGCGTGCCGAAGAAGGCGACGGCCGGCGAGCGGTACGCGGTGATCTGGGCCGCCGTCACCTCCGAGCCCAAGGACGGCGGCAACGTCACCCAGGTGCACCGGGTGGGCATCCGGGTCTACCTCGACGTCGGGGCGGGCGGAGAGCCGCCGTCCAGCTTCGCCATCGGCGCGTTCACCGCCGGACGGACCGCCGAGGGGCAGGCCACCCTGGCCGTCGCGGTCCGCAACACCGGCGGCCGGGCGCTGGACCTGACCGGCATGCTCGCGCTGGCCGAGGGTCCGGCGGGCGTACGGGCCGGCCCGTTCGACGTTGTCGACGGGACCACCCTGGGCCCGGCGCAGTCCGGGTCGGTCACCGTCGCGCTGCCCCCGAACCTGCCCAACGGCCCGTGGCGGGCGGACCTGACGCTGACCAGCGGGCTGGTCAAGGAGACCGCGAGCGCCACCATCACCTTCCCGGACCCGGGCGAGCCGGCCAGCACCTTCGGGCTCGACGACCTGTCGATGATCGTCGGCGTTTCACTCGTCGTCGGTCTGGTGCTCCTGGCCGGCCTGCTGCTCGTGGTGCGCCGCCGGCGGCAGACGCCGCTGCGGGCACCCCGGCTGAGCTGAGCCGGGCGGAAGCCGGACGGCCCACCTGCCGTCCCACCCGGTCCGCCCCACCGGGCGGACCGGGCCGGGCGGTCAGGCCAGCGCGGCCTCGGCCGCAGCCAGGAACGCGTCGTTCTCGGCCGGGGTGCCGATGGTGACCCGGACCCCGTCCCCGGCGAACGGCCGCACGATCACCCCGCGCGCCTCGCACGCCCTGCCGAACGCCACCGCCCGCTCGCCCAGCGGCAGCCAGACGAAGTTGGCCTGGCTCGTCGGCACCTCGGGCACGAACTTGCGCAGCGCCTCGGTGACCCGGTCCCGCTCGGCGACCACCAGGGCGCAGCGGCGCTCCATCTCCGCCACCTGGGTCAGCGCGGCGAGCGCGCCGGCCTGAGCCGCCGTGCTGCTGGAGAACGGGGTCGCCACCTTGCGGATGGCGGCGGCCACCACCGGCTGGGCGACCAGCCACCCCATGCGCAGCCCGGCCAGCCCCCACGCCTTCGACAGCGTGCGCAGCACCGCCACGTTCGGCCGGTCCAGGTAGTCGAGACCGTCCGGCACCTCTTCGTCGGTGACGAACTCCCGGTACGCCTCGTCGATGACCACCAGCACGTCGTCCGGCACCGCGTCGAGGAACCGGTTCAGTTCGGCGCGCCGCACCGCCGTACCGGTGGGGTTGTTCGGGTTGCAGACGAAGATCACCCGGGTCCGGTCGGTCACCGCCGCGGCCATCGCCGCCAGGTCGTGCCCGTGCCCGGCGTCGTTGGGCACCCGCACGCTGGTCGCGCCGCTGGTCGCCACGATGATCGGGTACGCCTCGAAGGACCGCCACGAGTAGAGCACCTCGTCGCCGGGCAGGCAGGTGGCCCGCACCAGGTGCTCGGCCAGCGCCACCGAACCGCACCCGGTGGCGATCCGGTCGGCGTCCACTCCGTACCGCTGGGCCAGCGCGTCGCGCAGCGCGACCACGCCCATGTCCGGGTAGCGGTGCGAGGTGGTGACGGCCTCGGTGACCGCCTCCACCACGCCGGGCAGCGGGCCGTACGGCACCTCGTTGCTGGCCAGCTTGATGGCCTCCGGCAGGCCCAACTCGCGGGCCAGGTCGGCGGGGCTGCGCCCCGGCACGTAGCTGGGCAGCGCGTCCAGGTCGACGCGGGTCAGCCGCAGCGCCGGCTGGTGACGTCCGGAGTCGGTCATGGGGTGTCTCCCGGGGGCTGGTTACGGTCGTTCGAGGGGGCGGTATCAGTGTGGTGAGGCACTTCGACGACCACCGTCTGTGCGCGCTTGTCGTGCAACGCCTGGCGCAGGGGGTGGTCGAAGAGGGGGGAGAGCGCGTCGACCAGTTGCAGCACCAGGCCGAGCCCGGCGCAGTACCAGAGCAGGGTCGGCAGGCCCATCGTGCTCCAGCGGCTCAGCGCCCGGCGGACGCCCAGCGGCTGGTCGGCGGTCATCGGCACCGCCCGGATCCGCATCACCCGCTTGCCGACCGTCTGCCCGCCGGAGGCCATCGTCGGCACCTCGTACGCCAGCCAGAGCGCGGTGGCGATCAGCAGGATCGCCACCAGCAGCGAATTCGCCTGCTCACTGGGGAGCGGCAGGCCGTCGGCGGAGGTGTCGCCGCGCGACGCGCGCCGGAAGACCTCCTGCCAGTACGGTGCCCACTCCTGCGCCCAGCGCCAGACGAACCAGCCGTTGACGACGACGTTCAGTGCGAGGACGAGACCGAAGTCGATCAGTCGGGCGACCAACCTGCGGCCGTAGCCGGCCAACCTGAAGCCGTGCGGTCGCGGCTCCGGCGGACGTCCGGGCCAGCCGGGCTGACCGGCCGGCGGCGCCCAGCCGGGAGGGGCACCCTGCGGGCCCCAGCCCGACGGATCGCCCTGCGGGCCCCAGCCGGGAGGCCCGGCCTGTGGTCCCCAACCCGGGCCGTGCCCCGGTTGCGGGCCGTACCCAGGGGGTGGGCCCTGCGGGGGCGACCAGCCCGGCGCGCCGGTCGCCGACTCGGGGGTCGTCGCAGCCGCCGGCGCGGCCGGGGTGACCGGCGCGGGCGGCGGCTCGGCCGGCGGCGGACCGTCCGGCGGGGTCGCGTCGACGGGAATGGGCGCACCGAGCCAACCCTCGCCGTCCCAGTAACGCCGGGTCTCGGTGTCGGCGGGGTCGACGTACCAACCAGGCTGCACGCTCACGCCGTCGCTCCGCTTCGCTTCGCGACGGCGCGAGGCGCCACGCTACTGAACCCGCTGGTTCGCTCGCTGCGCTCGCTCACGCCGTCACCGCTCCGCTTCGCTCGCTCACTGGGACACCTTAACGACGGCTGTTCCCTCGAACTCGGCATGGCGGTACTGCGGGGCGTACCCCTGGCGGTTTGGTCCGGGCGGCGGCGCGAAGCCGCCGGCGGTGGGTCGGGGCCCACCGGCCGGCGGCGTCGGGTACGACGGAGGTTGCGTCACGCCCGCAAGTGTTACAGGTTGCCGCGGGCTTCCTGCTCCCGCTCGATCGCCTGGAAGAGCGCCTTGAAGTTGCCCTTGCCGAAGCCCAGCGAGCCGTGCCGCTCGATCAGCTCGAAGAAGACGGTGGGGCGGTCCTGCACCGGCTTGGTGAAGATCTGGAGCAGGTAGCCGTCCTCGTCCCGGTCGACCAGGATCTTGCGGGCCTTCAGCTCCTCGATCGGCACCCGTACCTTGCCGATGCGCTCGCGCAGCTCCGGGTCGTCGTAGTACGAGTCCGGGGTGTCCAGGAACTCCAGGCCGGCGGCGCGCATCGCGTCGACGCTGGCCAGGATGTCGTTGGTGGCGACGGCGATGTGCTGTGCGCCCGGGCCCTGGTAGAACTCCAGGTACTCGTCGATCTGGGACTTCTTGCGGGCGATCGCCGGCTCGTTGAGCGGGAACTTCACCTTGCGGGTGCCGTTCGCCACGACCTTGCTCATCAGCGCCGAGTAGTCGGTGGCGATGTCGTCGCCGACGAACTCCGCCATGTTGGAGAAGCCCATCACCCGCTTGTAGAACTCGACCCACTCGTCCATCCGGCCCAGTTCCACGTTGCCGACCACGTGGTCGACGGCCTGGAAGAAGCGCTTCGGTTGGATGCCGGCGTCGATCATCGGCTGCCGGTCCACGATCGGGCCCCGGGCCACGAAGCCGGGCAGGAACGGGCCGGTGTAGCGGGACCGGTCGACCAGCGTGTGCCGGGTGTCGCCGTACGCGGCGATGGCGGCCATCCGGACGGTGCCGTGCTCGTCGGTCACGTCGTGCGGCTCGACGACGCTGGCTGCGCCCTGTGCGATGGCGTGCGCGTACGCGGCGTCCACGTTCGGGACCTCCAGCGCGATGTCGCTGATCCCGTCGCTGTGCCGGGCCACGTGCTCGGCGCCCTCGGCGTCCGGGCGCACCACGCCGGTCAGCACGAACCGGGCCGAGCCGCTGGTCAGCACGTACTGGGCGTGGTCCCGGTAGCCCTGCTCGGGGCCGCGGTACGCCACGCAGGTCATGCCGAAGGCGGTGGAGTAGTAGTGGGCGGCCTGCTTGGCGTTGCCGACCAGGAAGTGCACGTGGTCGAGGCCCCGGACCGGGAACGGGTCGTGGCTGATGTCGTGGTCGACAGCGCCGACGAGCCGGTCGACGTCGACGTCCTCGGTCGACTTGGGTCGGTCGATCGCCTGGGTCATGGTGGGCTCCCTCGCGTACCGGCCGGCCTTGTGGGCCGCCGTGGTCGGTTCTTGAGGCGAGGATCGCTGGCCCGGCATCGAGTGGGCAACTGTTGGCGGAAACGCTGGTCAGGTTGTGCATTCGGTATGGTCGTCACTCATGAATGGTGAGCAGAATGTAAAGCTCGACGCGCTCGACGTGCGCTTGATCGAACTGCTCGCCGAGGAGCCGCGGATCGGGGTGCTGGAGTGCTCCCGGCGGCTCGGGGTGGCCCGGGGCACCGTGCAGGCGAGGCTGGACAAGCTCGTCGAGCGGCAGGTCATCAAGGGCTTCGGCCCCGAGATCGCGCCGGCGGCGATCGGGTTCGGGGTGACCAGCTTCGTCACCCTGGAGATCACTCAGCGGCACGGTCACGACCCGGTCACCGCTCACCTCGCCGCCATCCCCGAGGTCCTGGAGGCGCACACCATCACCGGCTCCAGCGACCTGCTCTGCCGGATCGTGGCCCGTTCCAACACCGACCTGCAACGGGTCATCGACCAGATCGTCTCGTCCGCCGGCATCACCCGCGCCTCGACGATCATCGCGCTGGCCGAGCAGATCCCCTATCGCACGCTTCCGCTGGTGCGCAGCGCTGTTCGGCTGGACGGAAGGGCGCTGTAACACCTCCGAGCGCAGAAAGCGCGGCGACACGGCGGCGTGGGCGTACGGAAGATCCGTGATCGTGGCTACGGTGTGCGGGTGGCGAAGGGGAGCGTGCGCGGTGGGCTGCTGCTCGGCCTCGCCGTGGTCGTCGCGCTCGCCGCGAGCGGTGTGTGGAATCCGTTCCCCGGCCTCTGGGACTGGGTGGACCGCAGCGAACCCATCTCCGAGCCCGACGTGGTCTGGCAGCAACGGGTCGGCGGCACCCCGCGCAGCGTGACCATCGCCGGCGACGCCGTCGTGGTCGAGCAGCGCACCCGGGTCGAGGCGCGCAGCCTGGCCACCGGCGCCCAGCTCTGGGAGCGCAAGGCGGACTGGGCGGCCGTCGCCGGCGGCGACCGGGATCCGGTCGTGGCCGTGGGCAAGCTCCTGGTCAAGGGGTACGAACTGCTCGATCCGACGACCGGGGTGACCCGGCGGCGTGACGACGACGCGGTGGCCGTCTGGACGTACCGCAACCTGCTCCTCGACGCCAGCTGCACGGATGCCACCGACTGCACCCTGAGCGCCTGGGACCCGCGTGGCACGACGCCGCTCTGGACGGCCTTCCTGCCCGGCGTGCACAGCGGCCTGCTCGCCGACAATCCGGGTCTGCGCGGCACCCGCCGGCTCACCGCCACCCGGATCGACGACGGCGTGGCCGGCGCGGAGGCCGCGCCTCCGCTGCTGGGCTTCCCGGTCGACGGTCGGGTCCACGTGGTCGACACCGCCACCGGCCGGGTGCTGCAGAACGTCGAGCCCGGCCGGGAGGAGCGGCTCTCCGTGGTGGGCGGCCGGCTGTTACGCATCTCCGCCCGCTCCCAGGACGGCACCTGCTACTTCGCCATCTCCGCCCGGGACTCGGCGACCGGGCAGGAGGCCTGGCAGCGGGCCGGCATCAACCTGCGCACCGCCGACTCCGCCGGCTGCGTGCAACGCGAGGACCCGCAGGGCGCGCGCAACGTGCTGATCGGCGTCGCCCCGGACGGCCGCGAGACCGTCATCGACGGGTACGACGGCCGGCTGCTCTGGGTGGGTGAGCCGGGCACCAAGTTGATCGCGGTGGACGATCGTTCGGCGGTGTTCCGGGCCGCCGACAAACGCTCGGTCAT
Organism: Micromonospora sp. NPDC047756; assembly: GCF_055587245.1. Classification (NCBI taxonomy): domain Bacteria; kingdom Bacillati; phylum Actinomycetota; class Actinomycetes; order Micromonosporales; family Micromonosporaceae; genus Micromonospora; species Micromonospora sp. NPDC047756. Next base: position 566,540 of record NZ_JBVJGQ010000004.1, on the reverse strand, counting down.
CGCCCGTGAGCTGGGCACCGACAAGGTGCTCTGGACGCGGCAGGCCAGCGGCAAGGCCGGGGCCGCGCTCACCCCGTACGCGGCGGTGGTGGCCGACGAGAAGCCGTCCCGGCTGGCGGCACTGGACCCGCGCACCGGCCGGGAGTTGGCCGTTCTGCGCACCTCGGCGAACGCCCTCGCCGTCGGATCACAGGGCATGATCATCGGCGAGGGGCGGGAGATCGGGTACGTCCGGTTCGGCGCGTCCGGAAACTCGCCCGCCCGACCCCCCGACGACGGTGGGAATCCCGGGCCGGGCGGCCCCGGCCCCGGCGGGCCGGACAACGGCGACTGCGGGCCGAAGCGGGAACTCTGCCCCGACCCGGGTGGCGGCAAGGACGGCTGAGCGGGCCGTTCGTCTCATGATCCGGATGGCGGTCGGGCCCGGCGCGCCCGGTGGATGAGAGCGACGTCCCAGGACCCGCCCGGCGGGTGGGAGTGATCGACCGGTCTGCCCTAGGCTTGCCGCTCATGAGCAGTGCCGCCGCATTCTCGTACGCCCCTCTGCTGCCGACCGGTCCCGACCAGACGGACTATCGCCTGGTCACCGACGAGGGCGTGGACGTCGTACACGGCCCGGGAGGCCGTCGGTTCCTCACTGTGGAACCGGCAGCGCTCACCGCGCTGACCGCCGAGGCGATGCACGACATCGCGCACTTCCTGCGCCCCGCGCACCTGGCGCAGCTCCGGGCGATCATCGACGACCCGGCCGCCTCGCCGAACGACAGGTTCGTCGCGCTGGACCTGCTGCGCAACGCCAACATCGCCGCCGGCGGTGTCCTGCCCATGTGTCAGGACACCGGCACCGCCATCGTGATGGGCAAACGCGGTCGGCACGTGCTGACCGACGGTGCCGACGCGGAGGCCATCTCCCGGGGCGTCTACCAGGCGTACACCAGGCTCAATCTGCGCTACTCCCAGCTCGCCCCGCTGACCATGTGGGACGAGCGGAACACCGGCAGCAACCTGCCCGCCCAGGTGGACCTGTACGCCGAGGACCCGGACGGGCACCCCGACGCGTACAAGTTCCTGTTCATGGCCAAGGGCGGTGGCTCGGCCAACAAGTCGTACCTCTACCAGGAGACGAAGGCGCTGCTCAATCCGACGCGGATGATGCAGTTCCTGGAGGAGAAGCTGCGGCTGATCGGCACCGCGGCCTGCCCGCCGTACCACCTGGCCATCGTCATCGGCGGCACCTCCGCCGAGTACGCGCTGAAGACCGCGAAGTACGCCAGCGCCAAGTATCTCGACGCGCTGCCGACCGCCGGCTCGATGAGCGCGCACGGCTTCCGCGACCTGGAGCTGGAGGCGGAGGTGCTGGAGCTGACCCGCAACTTCGGCATCGGCGCGCAGTTCGGTGGGCGGTACTTCTGCCACGACGTACGGGTGGTCCGGTTGCCCCGGCACGGTGCGTCCTGCCCGGTGGCGATCGCCGTCTCCTGCTCGGCTGACCGCCAGGCCGTCGCCAAGATCACCCCGTCGGGCGTGTGGCTGGAGCGGCTCGAAACCGACCCGGCGCGGTTCCTGCCCGACGTCACCGACGATGCGCTCGACGCCGAGCTGGTCGTCCGGGTCGACCTGAACCGGCCGATGGACGAGATCCGCGCGGAGCTGTCGAAGTACCCGGTGAAGACGCGCCTCTCGCTCTCCGGGCCGCTCGTGGTCGCCCGGGACATCGCCCACGCGAAGATCGCCGAGCGGTTGGATGCCGGGGAGCCGATGCCGCAGTACCTGCGTGACCACGCGGTCTACTACGCCGGCCCGGCGAAGACCCCCGAGGGGTACGCGTCCGGATCGTTCGGCCCGACCACCGCCGGCCGGATGGACGCCTACGTGGAGAAGTTCCAGGCCGCCGGCGGCTCCCAGGTGATGCTGGCCAAGGGCAACCGGTCAGGTCAGGTGACCCGCTCCTGCCAGCAGCACGGCGGCTTCTACCTCGGCTCGATCGGCGGCCCCGCAGCCCGCCTCGCCCAGGACTGCATCAAGCACGTCGAGGTCCTCGAATACGCCGAGCTGGGCATGGAGGCGGTCTGGAAGATCGAGGTGGAGGACTTCCCCGCCTTCATCGTGGTCGACGACAAGGGCAACGACTTCTTCGCCGAGGTCACCAAGCCGGTGCTCACCGTCGGCCGCCGCTGACCCGACAGTCACGCGAACGGGCGCCGGGCGAATTCGCCCGGCGCCCGCTCGGTCATCCGTGCTCTGCCGACATCGGTACGCCCGCCCCCTGGGGAGGGACGGGCGCACCGCCCCCGTCGGATGCCGTCACCGACAACCCACAGTGAGTGTGCTCAGCGCCGCTGTTGATCCGCTATCGGATCGCTATCGCCTGACCGAGGCGAGCTGTCACCCTCGGACTACGCTGCTGGAAGTTGCACAGTTAAGCGGGGGAGCAGATGCGGTTCGGGATCCTGGGGCCCCTGCGGGTGGGCGGTGGAGAGTCCACTGTCACCGCGGGACGTGACCGGATCGTGCTCGCCACGCTGCTGTTGCGGGCCGGCCGCCTCGTGCCGGTCGACGAGTTGGTGGACGCCGTGTGGGAGGACGATCCTCCAGCCACCGCCCGGGCCCAGTTGCAGACCTGCGTGTCGCGGTTGCGCCGCCGGTTCACCGAACTCGAGCTGGCATCGGACATCATCGTCACCGACCCAGCGGGCTACGGCGTACGTATCGGAACGACCGACCTGGACGCCGAGGTCTTCACTCGAGGTGTGGAGTCGGCCCGGGCTGCCGTCGCGGCCGGCCGGCTGGTCGACGCCCGTTCCGAATTCCGCGCCGCTCTGGCGTTGTGGCGCGGGCCGGCGCTCGGTGGAATCCCGAGCCGGAGCGTCCGCCGTCGTGCGCAGGCACTCGACGAGCAGCGCCTCACCACGCTGGAAGAGTGCGTCGACGTCGAGCTGCGCCTCGGTCAGGCAGCCGAGCTGATCGAGGAACTGGCGGAGAGCGTCGACAGGCACCCTTTGCGGGAGCGCCTGCGCGGTCAACTGATGCTGGCGCTGTCCTCGGTCGGGCGACAGGCCGACGCGCTCGCGGTCTACCGTGAGGGCCGGCGGTTCTACGCCGACGAGCTGGGCATCGAACCGGGTGCCGGGTTGCAGGAACTGCACCAGCGGGTACTCGCCGGTGACCTGGCCCTGGCCGGTCGAGAAGCGCGACCGGTCGCTCCGGTCCGCTCACTGCCCCGGGCCATCGGTGACTTCGTCGGCCGGCAGGCAACCGTGACCCGCCTGGTCAAGGAGATCGAGGAGGACGGCACCCGGATCCAGGTGATCGACGGGATGCCGGGGAGCGGCAAGACCACGCTTGCCGTACACGTCGCCAACGCGCTCGCCGACCGCTATCCCGACGCCCAGCTCTTCGTCGACCTGCACGGGCACAGCGAACGTCGCCCGTTGACACCGGCAACCGCGGTGGCAGCCCTGCTCCGTCAACTCGGTGTGCCGACCGAGCGGGTGCCGGAAAACCTGGACGACCGGCTGGCGCTCTGGCGCATCGAGTTGGCCGGCCGGCGGGCGTTGGTGGTGCTGGACAACGCGGCCAGCGCCGACCAAGTGGCGCCCCTGCTGCCCAACGGCCCGAACTGCCTCGTGCTCGTCACCAGTCGTCGCCGGTTGGTCGGGCTCGACGAGGGCCGGCCGTCGTCGCTGCCGGTCCTCGACGCCGACGAGGCGACCGAGCTGCTCGGTCGCGTGGCCGGCATGGAGCGGATCGCCGCCGAACCGGAGGCAGCGGCCGAGGTGGCGCGCCGCTGCGGCCATCTACCGCTCGCCATCCGGCTGGCCGGCGCGCGGCTGGCGCACCGGCCTCGCTGGCAGGTCGCCGACCTTGCCGAGCGGCTGGTCGCAGGGGCGGGCCCACTGGCCGAGCTGACCGCCGGACAGCGCTCGATCGGGCAGGCGTTCGCCCTGTCGTACGCGCAGATCTCACCGCCGGCGCAGCGGCTGTTTCCCCTGCTTGGCCTCTACCCGAGCGGACGCCTGGGCAGCCGGGTGGCCGCGGCGCTCGCCGGGCTGCCACTGGCCGACACTCAGGAACTGCTCGACGAGCTGGTCGACGCCCACCTGGTGGAGGAGGTGCAGCCGGGACGGTACCGGTTGCACGACCTGCTCCGCGAGTACGCCCGGCTGCTGCTCGCCGCCCCTGAATGGCAACCGGAGCGCCGCGTCGCGGTGGAGCGGCTGCTGGACCATCACCTGTCCGTCACGCTGGCGATCGCCCGGATGATCGAGGCGGCCGGCAGCCGCCTCAGCATCCCAGCGCACACGCCCGGCCGACCTGATCTGCTGGCCGCCCCGGTGTTCGAGGGGCGGGCGTGGTTCGAGGAGAATCACGCCGGTCTGACCGCGTTGGTCCGGGTGGCCGAGGAGGAGGGCTTTCCGGTTCAGTGCTGGCAGTTGGCCCGGGCCTGCTGGCGGCTGAACTTCGACGGCGGGCACCTCGACGAGTTGATCGAGACCCATACGATCGGGCTTCGTGTCGCCGAGCAGCTGGGCGACGACGCTGCCATCGCCACAATGCTGAACTACGTCTCCTCGGCCTACTTCCGGCTGGCCCGGCTCCCGGAGGCGATCAGAGCTATGGAGGTGGCGCTCAGTCTGCGCCGCCGCATTGGGCTACGTGGCGACGTGCTCACCACGCTGTGGAACCTCGGTGTCTCGTACGGCGCCAACGGCGACCTGAAGCAGGCTGAGGCGAAGTTCGACGAGGCGCTCGCCCTGATCCGGGGTCCGGAGGACGCGGACGCCCTGAGCAATCTGTTGAACAACCTGTCCTACACCTTGATCGGCTGGGGGCGGTATGACGAGGCGTTGCGGCTGGCTCGACTGCACCTCCTGCTGGCCCGGCAGACGAGGGACCTCCGGCAGACGAACAACGCGATGGGGCATCTCGCCATGATCCGGCACCGGATGGGTGACCTGGGCCCGGCCCGCCGTCTGCTGCGGTCGGCGTTGTACCTCAAACGGCTGGGCGGCAACCGGTTCGGCGAGGGTGAGGTGCTCAATGAGATCGCTGTGATGGAACGCGTCGCCGGGCAGCCGGATCGCGCCGCCGCCCTGCACCGGCAGGCGCTGGTGGCGATGGTGGACGCCGGCGACCGGATCGGTCAGTGTGCCTCCCGGAATCTGCTGGCCCGGGCGATGCTGGAGCAGGGCGACGCCGTCAGCGCGCTCGACCTGCACCGCCGGGTGCTCGCCGACGCCAGTCGGCTCGGCAGCCGCTACGAGAAGGCCCGGGCGTTGGAGGGCATCGCCCGCTGCGTACGGGCCACCGATCCGACGGCGGCCCGCGCGCACCTGGAGCAGGCGCTGACGCTGTTCCGGCAGGTCGAGTCGCCGGACCGGCACGAGGTGGAACGGCTGCTGGCCGAGTTGGGCTGACGGATCATCTGCGAGTCGGCCACGGGCGCGGCAGGATGGTGAGCGTGACGACTCCAGAGGCGACCGGTTACCGCATCGAACGCGACTCGATGGGCGAGGTGGAGGTGCCCGCCGAGGCGCTGTGGCGGGCGCAGACCCAGCGCGCGGTGCAGAACTTCCCCATCTCCGGCCGGGGCCTCGAACCGGCCCAGATCAAGGCCCTCGCCCAGATCAAGGGCGCGGCGGCCGAGGTCAACGGCGAGCTGGGCGTGATCGACGCCAACGTGGCCGCCGCGATCACCGCCGCCGCCGCGCACGTGGCCGACGGTGGTTACGACGACCAGTTCCCGGTGGACGTGTTCCAGACCGGCTCGGGGACCTCGTCGAACATGAACACCAACGAGGTGATCGCCACCCTGGCCACCCGGGAGCTGGGCGCACCGGTGCACCCCAACGACCACGTCAACGCCTCCCAGTCGAGCAACGACGTCTTCCCGTCCTCGATCCACCTGGCGGCCACCCAGTTCATCGTCGAGGATCTGCTGCCGTCGCTGGCCCACCTCGCGTCGGCGTTGGAGGCGAAGGCCGCCGAGTTCGAGACGGTGGTCAAGGCCGGGCGTACCCACCTGATGGACGCCACCCCGGTCACCCTCGGCCAGGAGTTCGGTGGGTACGCCGCCCAGGTCCGCTACGGAATCGAACGGCTGGAGGGCGCGCTGCCCCGGCTGGCCGAGCTGCCGTTGGGCGGCACCGCCGTCGGGACCGGCATCAACACCCCGCTCGGCTTCGCCGCCGCCGTGATCGACAAGCTGCGAGAGTCGACCGGGTTGCCGCTGAGCGAGGCGCGTAACCACTTCGAGGCGCAGGGCGCGCGGGACGCGCTCGTGGAAACCTCGGGGCAGCTGCGGACCGTCGCGATCGGCCTCTACAAGATCGCCAACGACATCCGGTGGATGGGCTCCGGTCCCCGCGCCGGTCTGCGCGAGCTGCGCATCCCGGACCTCCAGCCCGGCTCGTCGATCATGCCGGGCAAGGTCAACCCGGTGGTCGCCGAGGCGATGCGGCAGGTCTGCGCCCAGGTGGTCGGCAACGACGCAACAGTCGGGTTCGCCGGCTCGCAGGGCGACTTCGAGCTGAACGTGATGCTCCCGGTGATGGGCCGCAACCTGCTGGAGTCGATCCGGCTGCTCTCCGCGGTGAGCCGGCTCTTCGCCGACCGACTGGTGGTCGGCCTGGTCGCGGACGCCGAGGTCTGCCTGGCGTACGCCGAGGGCTCACCGTCGATCGTCACCCCACTCAACCGCTACCTGGGGTACGACGAGGCCGCGTCGATCGCCAAGGAGGCGCTCGCCAAGCAGGCGTCGATCCGCGAGGTGGTCATCTCCCGCGGTCACGTCGACTCCGGCAAGCTCACCGAGGCGCAACTGGACGAGACGTTGGACCTGCTCCGGATGACCCACCCCTGACCCGTCCTGGCCTGCCCTGCTCAGGGTAGGTGTCGCGGTCTCGCCCACCCGAGGAAGCGGGTGAAGAGCGCCGCAGGGTCGGGGCCGTCGTGCGGGTTGAGTAGGTACAGGTCGTGAGCCGCCTCGTGCAGCACCGTGCACAGGTAGATGCTCAGCCCGATCCGGTCGTGCGCGTACTCCTGCCGCAGAGCAAGTCGGGCCATGGGGCAGGGCCAGGGCGCGGCGCAGACCCGGCAGAGCCAGAGTGGGCGCAGCGGCAGGTGCGGCCGGCAGGAGCGTGTGGTGAGCCCGCCCAGGGTGCTCCGGGGCATGGTGGGGTCCTCCTTTGGAGCTGAATCGTTCGTGGCATCACCCCCCGCTCGCGCCGGCCGCGTCGCGTTGACCGCGCTAGCGGTGCTGCGCTGCGTTGACCGCGCCGGCGGTGCTGCGCCGACCGCGCCGATGGTGCTGCGCTGCGCTGACCGCGCCGATGGTGCTGCGCTGCGCCGACCGCGCCGATGGTGCTGCGCTGCGGCGACCGCGCTGGCGGGGCTGCGCTGCGGCGACCGCGCCGATGGTGCTGAGCTGCGCTGACCGCTCTGCGCTGCGTTGCTCGTGTCAAGATCGCGCTCGATCCTGGATGTAGTGGCCTTCTCGCGCCAGGAGACCACTGTTTCCAGGATCGAGCGCGATCTTGGTGGATCGGTCGGCTTCGGTGGGGTTGGGACCGCCCGGCACGGGGGAGCGGGCGGTCCCGTGCGGCGCCGGCAGATCCCGGGGGACGGGGAGCGGTGCCGCACTTCACAGTCTGGTGATCAGGCGACTACGGTCGGAAGGGTTTGGCCGCGTCGTCATAGTCGCCCTGTTTTGGGTGGCACCGCCGCTGGCGGCCGGCTGGAAAAGGTCGTCGGCGGGGTGGAGGGCGGGCACGGCATGGCCGATGGACAGCTGACGGCGGCGGCGTTCCTGATCGCGGAGCTGCGGCGGGCGCGGGTCCGGCGCGGCTGGAGCCAGGAGGAGTTGGCCAAGGCGGTCAACTACTCGGCGTCGATGGTCAGCGCTGTCGAGCTGGGCCAGCAGGTGCCCACCGCCAAGTACCTGGAACTCGTCGACCGAGCCCTCGACACCGGCGGCCTCTTCGGCCGGATGTCCACCGAACTGGTCAGCCTGGACCGAGCACAACCCTGGCTGCGCGGCTGGCAGGCAATCTTCGAGCAGGCTCGCACACTCCGGTGGTACGAACCCCGCTATGTGCCCGGACTGTTCCAGACCGAGGACTACGCGCGTGCTGTCTTCGAGGCAGGTGGCCTGCTCGCTCCGGAGGAGGTCGACAGGCGACTGACCGCCCGGATGGAGCGTCAGGACGTGCTGTACAGCGAGCGCGCGCCGCAGATAGTGGCGGTGCTGGACGAGGCCGTCCTGCGACGACGGGTGGGTGGGCGGAAAGTGATGCGCGACCAGATGCTGCATCTTTCGGGCATCGCCACCGGGCACCCCCGGGTTCGGTTGCACGTGGTGCCGCGATCCGCCGAGGAGTATCCGGGGCTCGGTGGGCAGTTCGCGCTCGCCGCATTGCCGGACGGGACAGAGGTGGCCTACCTGGACTGCCAGGTCCGCGGCCAGGAGCTGGACCAGCCGAAGGATCTGTTGCGGTTGCAGCGGGTCTGGGAGGCTACCTTGGGTGAAGCCCTGCCTCCGCAGGCGTCGATCGAGTTGATGAACGAGGTGGCCGAGTCGTGGAGTTGACCGGGGCTCGATGGCGCAAGAGCAGCCGCAGCAACCAGGACGCCAACTGTGTCGAGGTGGCTACGAATCTTGGGGAGGTGGTCGGGGTGCGAGACAGCAAGGACTCGGACGGGCCCGTGCTCGTTGTCGACGCGTACTCCTGGCGGCTCTTGGTGGGCGCGCTGCGGCGCTGACGCGACCGCCTGGCCCGCGACGACGGTCGGGTTCTCCGCGCAACTGGCCCTGGGAAAAGGGCTCGACGGGGGTCCCGGGCGGGACGGATGATCCGGGCTGTGGGTGACGATGGCGTGGGTGTGCCGGCGGGGACCGAGCGGCTGCGGTTGCGGCGGCTGAGCATCGCCGACGTGGACGCGCTGGTCGAGTTGGACAGCGATCCCGAGGTGATGCGTTTCCTCACCGGTGGCGTCGCGACCTCGCCAGCCACCGTGCGGGACGAGCAGGTGCCGAGAATGCTGGCCCAGTACGACAGACATCCCGGGCTGGGCCGGTGGGCAGCGCACGATCGGGCGTCCGGCGAGTTCCTGGGTTGGTTCGCGTTGGATCCGTCGGCGGACGGCGCCGAGGCCGAGTTGGGCTATCGGCTGCGCCGCCCGACGTGGGGGCGGGGGCTGGCCACCGAGGGGGCGCGGGCGCTGGTCCGGTACGCCTTCGACACCGTCGGGGTGCGCCGGGTCTGGGCCGAGACGATGACGGTGAACGAGCGTTCCCGGCGGGTGATGGTGAAGGCCGGGTTGCACTACGTGCGGACCTTCCACCTCCAGTGGGATCACCCGATCCCGGGCACCGAGCAGGGCGAGGTGGAGTACGAGGTGCGGGCCGAGGAGTGGGCGACCATCGGTCAGGAGCGGCCGGCGGCCCGGCGGGCGCGGTAGGCGGTCACCGCGGCGCGGTTGCCGCAGCCGGCCTCGCAGAACCGCCGGGAGCGGTTGCGGGACAGGTCGACGACGACGTTGTCGCAGTCCGGGTATTCGCAGATCCGCAATCGGCTCAGCTCGCCGGTACGGACCAGGTCGGCCATCGCCATGGCGGCCTCGACCGCGATCCGGGTGGCCAGCGGCGCGTCGCGGGGAACGGCGTGCAGGTGGTACGGCTCGTCGTCGTGTTCGATGAGCTGGGGCAGCGCCTTGTGTTCCAGCAGCAGGCCGTTGACCACAGCGACGATCTCGGGTGGTTCGGCGTGCCAGATGCGGCGTAGTTGGGGCCGCAACTCCCGTACGGCGCGCAGCTCGGCCTCGGTGTGCTCGTGCCGGCCACTGTAGGAGTGGCGGACGAAGAACGCGTCCAGCGCCGCGATGTCGGGCAGCAACTCACCGTCGCGACCTGCGGTGTTGACCAGCGCCGCCGCGGCGATCAGCGAACATTCGGTGTCATGAGCGAATAGCAACTTGACTCCTGTCACGGCTTGCGCCTAGCGTCATCAGCACAAGGATAGTTTGCTCATGACACGGTGCCCATTGCGAGGAGCGCGACATGCACTCTCGACCCGCTGCCGGCGTCGGACTGGCCCTGCTCTCCGCAGTCACCTTCGCCACCTCCGGCACCTTCGCGCGATCACTCATCGATGCCGGCTGGTCAGCCGAGTCCGCTGTGATCGCCCGCGTCGGCGTGGCCGCCCTGGTGCTGGCAATTCCCGCCCTGCTGGCGCTGCGGAGCAAATGGGACGTGCTGCGGAGCAACGCCGGCGCCATCGGGCTGTTCGGGCTTCTCGGGGTGGCGCTGGCCCAGGTGTGCTTCTTCAACGCCGTGCGCTACCTGCCGGTCGGTGTCGCGCTGCTGCTGGAATACCTGGGCATCATCCTCGTCGTGGTCTGGATGTGGCTGCGGCACGGGCAGCCGCCCCGCCGGCTCACCATCGCCGGGTCGGTGGCCGCGCTGGCCGGGCTGGCGTTCGTGCTCGACCTCGCCGGCACCTCCGACTTCCACCCGGTGGGCGTGCTCTGGGGGCTGGGCGCGGCATTCGGCCTGGCCGGATACTTCGTGCTCGCCGGCCGGGTCGACCCCCGGCTGCCCTCGGTCGCGATGGCCAGCGGTGGCATGGCCGTCGGTGCCGCCGTGCTGTTGCTCGTCGGACTGACCGGCCTGCTGCCGCTGCACGCCACCTTCGGTGAGGTCACCTTCGCCGGTCAGCCCACCAGTTGGCTGGTGCCCATCGCCGGGCTGTCGCTGGTGGCCGCCGTCATCGCGTACCTCGCCGGCATCGCCGGCACCCGGATTCTCGGGCCCCGCCTGTCGTCGTTCGTCGGGCTGACCGAGGTGCTCTTCGCGGTGCTGATCGCCTGGCTGTTCCTGAACGAGCTGCCCACCGGCTGGCAGCTCTTCGGCGGTGCGCTGATCGTCGCCGGCGTCGCCCTGGTACGCCTCGACGAACTGCGGGGGTCACCCTCGACGCCCACGCCGGTCACACCCGAGCCCGAGCTGGCGCTTGACGGTCGGTGAGGGTTCGCGGTCGATGTGCGCCCGATGGCCGGTGCTTTGCCGCTGGGCGGCGCGTGCCGCGGGTGGAGTGCTCCCGGCTCTCGGCGCTTGCGACGGTCGGGTGGTCTCGGCGCGTGGTGGTTCCGCTGCCGGTGGCTTCCTCTGACGCTGGCCCTTGTCGGCGGTGAGAGAGTGGGTGCCGTGCTGACCACTGTGGTGTTCGACGCTGACGAGACGCTTCTGGACCTGCGTCCGGCGGTCACGGGCGGGCTGGTGGCGGTCCTCGACGAGATGCGGCGACGGACATCGGCGGCGGCCGGGGTGACGCTCGCCGAACTGGAGTCGGACTGGGGTGCGGTCTTCGGCGAGCTGAAGGCCGCCCCGGTGGCGGAGATCCGGCGCGCCGCACTGGCTCGGTCGCTGGCCCGCGCCGCGCTGGTCCACCACCTGGACGAGATCACTGACCTCTTCTTCGCCCAGCGCTTCGCCCTCACCCGACCGTTTCCGGACGTACCACCGGCGCTGACCACGCTGCGCGGCCGGTACGCGCTGGGCTTCGCCACCAATGGCAACAGCCGGGCCGAACGATGTGGACTCAGCGGCGAGTTCGCCTTCGAGCTGTACGCGCACGAGAACGGCCTGCCCAAGAAACCGGCCCCGGAGTTCTACGCCGCTGTGGTCGCGGCGGCCGGGGTGCCAGCCGGCCAGATCGTGTACGTCGGCGACTCGTGGGAGCACGACGTGGTGGCGCCTCGGCGGGCCGGCCTGCGATCGGTGTGGCTGAACCGGCTCGGCCTGCCTCGCCCGCGCGGCTGCTCACCCGACGCCGAAGTTTTCGGCATGGCCGAGCTGCCGGCCGCGCTCGCGAAGATGGGTGTCGACGCGGTAGGCGTGTAGCTCGCCGCCGCCCGCGTGTGTGCCCGTGCGGCCTGTGTCTGTGCGGCCTGCGTCCGTGCGGCCTGTGCCCGTGCGGCGTGTGTCTGGCCTCTCCGGCGGCCGGGTGTGGCCCGAACTGGCGGGATTCACGGCCATAACGGGCGTTCAGCTGGCGCGATGCGAATCGGTGTTGTGTGATGGCTGGCACGTCCCTCAACGAGAGGATCCGATGTGGTGAGCAAGCGCTTCACCGCCCGTACGGTCGCGACTGCGGCTGTGCTGGCACTTACGGCTACGGGGTTGGGTGTGCCGGCCAACGCCGCGCCGAGCGACTCCCGGACCTTCACCGTCGTCGCCGAGGATGGCGTCGCCACCGACACGGCCGTCGCCGCGATCCGGGCGGCTGGCGGCACTGTGGTGTCCCGGTCCGACGAGGTCGGCATGTTCCAGGTCAGCAGCGACCGGGCCGACTTCGCGGCCAGGGCGACCGCCGCGCCGACGCTGATCGGTGCTGCCGAGCAGAAGGCCATCGGCCGCAAGCCGAAGCTGGACCGGGTCGAGCAGGAGCACCTGTTGGCCGCTGCCGGTGCTCGTGCCGGTGCTGCCGGTGCCGCCAAGAAGGGCGCCAAGCTCGATCCGCTCGATGACAAGCTCTGGGGCCTGGAGATGATCCGGGCCGACAAGGCCCGCAAGATCGAGCCGGGCGACCGGCGGGTGACCGTCGGCGTACTCGACACCGGCGTCGACGCCAGCAACCCGGACATCGCGCCGAACTTCAACTGGTCGCTGTCGCGCAACTTCGCGCCCGACCTCATCGATGTGGACGGCCCCTGCGAGGTGCCGAGCTGCCTCGACCCGGTCGGCACCGACGACGGCGGGCACGGCACCCACGTGGCCGGCACCATCGGCGCCGCGGCCAACGGCTTCGGACTCTCCGGCGTCGCCCCGAACGTCTCGCTGGTCGAGCTCAAGGGTGGCCAGGACTCCGGCTACTTCTTCCTCGACCCGGTCGTCAACGCTCTGGTCTACGCCGGCCGCTCCGGGATCGACGTGGTCAACATGTCGTTCTATGTCGACCCGTGGCTCTACAACTGCACCGCCAACCCGGCCGACTCCCCCGAGGACCAGGCCGAGCAGCGGGCGATCATCAAGGCGATGAAGCGGGCGCTGGTCTTCGCGCACAACAAGGGCGTGACCCTCGTCGGTGCGCTCGGCAACAACAACGAGGACCTGGGTGCGCCGCGCACCGATGTCACGAGCCCCGACTACGGCGCCGACCCGTACCCCCGACCGATCGACAACGAGAGCTGCTGGGACCTTCCCACCGAGGGTCCGCACGTGATCGGCGTGTCGTCGGTCGGCCCGTCCGGGAAGAAGTCGGACTTTTCCAACTACGGCACCGAGCAGATCTCGGTGGCCGCGCCGGGAGGTTGGTTCCGGGACGGCTTCGGCACCGACACCTTCCGTACCGACGCCAACATGATTCTCTCCTCGTACCCGAAGCACGTGCTCCAGGAGGAAGAGTCGGTCGACGCCGACGGCAACGTCGTTCCCGGCTTCGAGAATTCGGTCTTCAAGCAGTGCAAGGCCAACGGTGAGTGCGGCTACTACACGTACCTCCAGGGCACCTCGATGGCGTCCCCGCACGCCGCCGGTGTCGCCGCGCTGATCGTCAGCCGGTACGGCAAGGCGCAGGGTCGGAATGGCTTCGGAATGTCGCCGGACCAGGTTGAGCAGCACCTCTACCGCACGGCCGCCGAGCACGCGTGCCCGGAGCCGCGCCTCCAGCAGTACCGCAACGAGGGCCGGGACGAGACCTACGACGCGTACTGCGCCGGTGGGATCAACTTCAACGGCTTCTACGGCTACGGGATCGTTGACGCCTACGCGGCGGTGAAGACTCCGCTCAAGCCGAACGCCCGCCCGTAACGCACATCGCACTGCGGTGGCCCAACCGCCACCGTCTGCCGGGGCCCGTCGACCTGTCGTCGACCGGGCCCCGGGTCTTCAAGGCCCGTCGTCAGCGACCTTCGCCCGGCGCCGATCATGATCGACTCGGTTCCCTGCAAGGTGCGGTGTTGGTGCCTTGAGGATGGCGCGGTTTCCAGGAACCCGAGGTGATCCCGGTCATCTGGGCGATCCCTGTCGCCAGCCTCGGCTGACCAGTGCGTCGCGTACCTCTCGAAGCACCGTCGGAAACTCGCCGTGCAGCCGTTGGCTGGTCACGTGCAGAACCAGCCAACCTGCGCCGACCAGTTGATTCAGCCGACGGCGGTCGCGGTGCAGTTGCTGCGCGCTGGAGTGCCACTTTCCGTCGTACTCCACCGCCACCCGATATTGCGGCCAGGCCAGATCGGGATGCAGAACGAGCCCGGCAGGCAGGCGCACCGGATGTTGAACTACCGGTCGCGGCAACCCGCCCAACACCAATTGGACGCGCAGCTGGGATTCCGGCGGAGACTCGGCTGCACCGTCGGCCAGATCGAACACCCAGCGCGCTCGTCGGCCACCGGGGCGGTCAGCGTTGCGGGCAGCCATGGCGCTGAGTGTGTCGCGGTCGGCGAGCCCCTGACCGAGCAGTGAGTCGACGATGGCCACTGCCCGGATCGGGTCGAGCCAGACAGCCGTCTCCCAGGCCGCCCGTCCGGGATCGGACCGGGGGATCGGGAGGTTCTGCCCCCTGGGCAAGGGCTGGCTGGCCCACCCATCGCCCCGGCCGGCCACCACCAAGCCCTCTGCTCCGGCGGACACGGCGGCCGGGCGAGGCAGCTGCCGTGCTGGGCGTGGTGACCTGCCGCCGACAGGTGGGCGGCCCACTCCCGTAGGTCGCGCTGCATCACGTGGACTTCCCGCGCTCGGCGGTCGTCCTGCGACCGGCATTCGTTCTGCGACCGGCACTCGTTCTGCGTCGGGCCGGTTCCCTGGGGTCGACGGGCAGCTCGCTTCTGGCGGTCCTCCTGCGTCTGGTGGTCGTCCTGTGCCCGCCGGTCGTCGCGTGGTCGACGCCGTCGGCTCACCGGTCTCGTTCGCCGTCAGTGGGGTGATGCCGTTGACGTGCACGCGGAGGCCGCGCTGTGAGCCGACCCGCAACGACCGGGGCACGAGGACGTGAACGTCGTCGGTGAAGCTCGCGGCGTGTTCGACGCCATGCAGGTAGGCGGCCGACGGGCCGCCGACCACCACGCCGGGCGGAAGCCGGAGAAGGGCGGCGTGACACGCGAGGGCGTGATCCCGATCCAATCGCGCATCGGCGTAGATGTCGTGGCGCAACCGCACCCAGGCGGAGTTGCGCAGCTGATGTTCGGTGAGCAGGCCGTCCCGGACAGCGTCGGAACCGCGGAAGACCTGCCAGGCCAGGGCATCGGGGCGATGCGGACGTGGGGGCATGCCGAGCAGCCTGCCGGCCACCGACGGGCCGCCGGTACCCCTGTGGACAACCGGGCCCGCGGTTGCTGCAGGCCCTGTGGACAACGACGAATCCGCCTGCCGATCGTGCTATGGCACCGGCCTGGGCGGCCGACCAATGAGGCATTCGGGCCGCCCACGGGCGTTGATCCACTCGCGTTCCTGAAAGTCGGGCGGTCACTGGCTCGGGGACACCGCGACTTCCGTGTGCCCGAGTTGATCAAGACGAGACGGGGTGGGCGACGGTGCGGCGGGCGCCCGGCGGAGCGGTGAGGGCGCGCGGCGGAGCGGTGAGGGCGCGCGGCGGTGAGGGCGTGCGGCGGGGCGCGGGGCTGCGGCGGTGAGGGCGTGCGGCGGTCAGGGTCAGCTGAGGGCGATGGCGATCGCGCGGGCGGCGGCGAGCACCTCGGGGCCGATCGAGTCGACGTCCAGCGGGGCGAGGGCGACCACGCCGACGCTGGCCTCCAGGCCGGGTACGCCGAGCACCGGCGCGGCCACGCCGTACGCGCCGGCCTGTAACTCTCCGCTGCTACTCAACGGCTCGGCCACCCCGGCGCGACCGGCGAGGATCGCCCGGCCGGCCGCCCCCCGCTCCAGTGGATGTCGTGCCCCGGCCCGGTACGCGACGTGGAACGACGTCCAGCTCGGCTCGACCACGGCCAGGGCGACGCCCTCGCCACCCTCGACGACGGTCAGGTGTGCGGTGGCGCCGGCCTGTTCGGCGAGGCGGCGTAGCGCGGGCAGGGCACCCTCGGCGAGCAGCGGCTGGGCCCGTCGGGCCAGATGCAGCAACCCGGCACCGAGGCGCAGCCGACCGTCCCCGTCGCGACGCAGCATGCCGTGCCCGGTCAGCGCAGTGACCAGTCGGTAGACGGCGGCCCGGCCGATGCCGAGCCGATTCGCGGCCTCGGTGACGGTCAGACCGCCGGAGACGTCGGCGACCAGGTGCAGCAGCCGCAACCCCCGGTCCAGCGTCTGCGACGTCTCCCCGCCCCGCCCCGCAACCGCGTCGGCCGGCCCCACGCCAGCCTCGGCCCGCCCGTGGGCCGCGTTGGACCGCCCTCCAGCTGTGCCGGTCGATGCGACGGTCGCGTCGGTCTGCCCGGAAGCCCGTTCGCGGGCCGGGTCGGCGGGGGCGGTGGGGTTGGCTGGCGGGTCGCCGGAGCCACCGGAGCGTGCGGTCGCATCCACGCCTGGCAGCGTACGACCCGGCACCGGCGGACCCGGACAGGCACGGACAGCTACCCTTGTACGGTGACGCTACGCCTGTATGACACCGCCACCCGATCGGTGCGGGACTTCGTCCCGCGGGAAGCCGGCAAGGTGGGGGTCTACCTGTGTGGTCTCACCCTCCAGGCTCCGCCGCACATCGGTCACCTTCGCTCCGGCGTCAACTATGACGTCCTGCGCCGATGGCTGTCGGCCGCCGGCTACGAGGTCACCTTCATTCGCAATCTGACCGACATCGACGACAAGATCCTGGTCAAGGCCGGCGAGCAGGGTCGTCCGTTCTGGTCGATCGCGTACGCCAACGAGCTGCTGCTGGCCGAGTCGTACCGGTCGTTGAACGTGCTGGCGCCCACCTACGAGCCGCGCGCCACCGGGCACATCCCCGAGATGCACGAGCTGATCACGAAGTTGATCGCCGACGGGCACGCGTACCCGGCGAGTGACGGCTCCGGGGACGTCTACTTCGACGTGGCGTCCTGGCCGGCGTACGGGTCGCTGTCGGGTCAGTCTCCGGACGCCATGCAGTCCGCCGGGGACGCCCCGGATCGGGGCAAGCGGGATCCCCGCGACTTCGCGCTGTGGAAGGGCGCCAAACCGGACGAGCCGGCGGACGCCTACTGGCCTTCGCCGTGGGGTCTGGGTCGTCCGGGCTGGCACATCGAGTGCTCGGCGATGTGCTGGCGCTATCTCGGCCCGGAGTTCGACATCCACGGCGGTGGCCTGGATCTGACGTTCCCGCACCACGAGAACGAGATCGCCCAGTCCCAGGCGGCCGGGTTGCCGTTCGCCCGCTACTGGGTTCATCACGGGCTGCTGAGCATCGGCGGGGCCAAGATGGGCAAGTCCGCCGGTAACGCGCTGGGCCTGGCGTACGTGGACTCGCTCGGGGTGCGGCCGGTGGAGCTGCGCTACTACTACGCCGCCGCACACTACCGCTCGGTGATCGACTACTCGGAGGATTCGCTGCGCGACGCGGCCACCGCGTACCGGCGGATCGAGGGTTTCGTGCTGCGGGCCGCCGAGCGGGTCGGTGCCGGGCAGATCGGTGAGCTGCCCGCCGGCTTCGTCGCGGCGATGGACGACGACCTCAACACGTCCGCCGCGCTGGCCGTGCTGCAACAGCACATTCGGGACGGCAACACCGCGCTGGGCGTCGGCGACGATGTGACCGTCCGCACCACGCTGGCCGTGGTGCGGGCAATGCTGGATATCCTCGGGATCGACCCCCTCGACCCGGCCTGGACCGGTGGCGGCCGATCGGACGATCTTCGCGCCGTGGTGGACTCCCTGATCGCGCTGGCCCTGGAGCAGCGCGCGCAGGCGCGGGGCCGCAAGGACTGGGCTGCCGCGGACGCCGTGCGTGACCAGCTCAAGCTGGCCGGCGTGGCGGTCGAGGACACCCCCCAGGGCCCCCGTTGGACTATTGGAGAGCAGGACTGATGGCCGGCAACTCGCAGCGCCGTGGCCGGCGACTGACGTCGAAGGCAGGCGCCCCCAAGGGCACCGGCGGCAAGAACAAGGACTCGTTGGCCGGGCGGGGTCGCACGTTGCCCGCGGACGAGCGGCCGTGGCACAAGGGCTACTCGGGCACCGAGAAGCTGCCCCAGCGCACCGCCTGGAAGCAGGACAAGGAGCGCCGCGTGGCGGCCGAGGAGGGGCGCGCCCCCAAGATCGGTCAGCCGGGCACCAAGGACACCACCTGGGGCAAGGGCGGCGGTCGGGGCGTGCCGGTCGGTCGTGGCGCTGCCACCGGCGGACGGGGCGGCAAGCCCACCGGCAGGTCCGGCCCTCGGGTTTCGCCGGGGCGTAAGTCCAACCCGTCCAAGGACGCCCCGGAGCTGTTGGTCGGGCGTAACCCGGTGCTGGAGGCGCTGCGCGCCCAGGTGCCGGCGACGGCGCTCTACACGGCCCAGGGCATCGACGTGGACGAGCGGACCAAGGAGATCATCCGGACCGCCGCCGACCGGGGCATCGCCAACCTGGAGATCAGCCGCGCCGAGTTGGACCGGATGACCGGTGGGGTGCTGCACCAGGGCGTCGGCCTGCAGGTGCCGCCCTTCGCGTACCAGCCGTTCGAGGACATGGTCGCCGCTGCCCTGGAGCAGCAGGCCCCGCTGCTGGTCGCGCTGGACGGCGTCACCGACCCGCGCAACCTGGGCGCCGTGATCCGTTCGGCTGCCGCGTTCGGCGCGCAGGGTGTCTTCGTACCCGAGCGTCGTGCCGCCGGGATCACCGCGACCGCCTGGCGGACCAGCGCCGGCGCGGCCGCGCGGGTGCCGGTCGCGCAGGTGACCAACCTGACCCGGTCGCTGAAGGCGTGCCGGGACGCCGGCTTCATGGTCGTCGGCCTGGACGCCGACGGCGACACCGACCTCTACAACCTGGAGGCCGCGGTCGGTCCGCTGGTGGTGGTGGTCGGCTCCGAGGGGCGCGGTCTGTCCCGCCTGGTCGGGGAGACCTGCGACCTGACCGTCAGCATCCCGATGATCTCCGAGGTCGAGTCGCTCAACGCCAGCGTGGCCGCGGCGGTCGCCCTGGCCGAGGTCGCCCGCCGACGCTCCGTCGAGCTGTAGCGCACATCGAACGAAGGCCTCCTCCCGCCGAGCGCGGGAGGGGGCCTTCGTCGTTGGGCGCCACGGCAAACTGAAGAACCGATTGAGGTACGACGAAGGGGCGGCCCGCCGAAGCGGACCGCCCCTGTCGGTACGGCGTTACGTCAGATCCGGCCACCGGTGGTGGCGTGGAAGACGTGGCTGCGACCGGCGACCGGCTTGACGAACACGGTGTCACCCATGTTCGGCATGTTGCGCCGGTCGGTGCGGACGACGAAGCGCTCCGAGTTGCCACCCAGCGCGGCGTGACCGTAGACGTTGGCGTCCGAGCCGAGGTCCTCGACCAGCTCGACCACGACCGGCATACCACCCTCGGTCGGGCTGACCAGCTCGCAGTCCTCCGGACGGAAGCCCACGGTGACCTTGCCGTCGCCGCCCTCGGCGCGGGCCGCCTCGACCTGCTCCCGCGTCAGCGGGATGTACATCTCGGCGAACTCGGCGCCCTTCTCGTTCAGCGGAACGGTCTTGATGTTCATGGCGGGCGAGCCCATGAAGCCGGCGACGAACACGTTGGCCGGGGTGTCATAGAGCGCCCGCGGGGTGTCCACCTGCTGGAGAACACCGTCGAGCAGCACCGCGACCCGGTGACCCATGGTCATGGCCTCGACCTGGTCGTGCGTGACGTAGACGGTGGTGACGCCCAGCTTGGCCTGCAGGGACGCGATCTGGGTACGGGTCTGCACGCGGAGCTTGGCGTCGAGGTTCGACAGCGGCTCGTCCATGAGGAAGACCTGCGGCTCGCGGACGATCGCCCGGCCCATCGCGACACGCTGACGCTGACCACCGGAGAGCGCCTTCGGCTTACGGCTGAGGTACTCCTCCAGCTGGAGCAGCCCGGCCGCCTCCTTGACCCGCCGGTCGATCTCCGACTTGGAGGTCTTGCGCAGCTTGAGGGCGAACGCCATGTTCTCGTACACCGTCATGTGCGGGTAGAGGGCGTAGTTCTGGAAGACCATCGCGATGTCGCGGGCCTTCGGGGGGAGGTGAGTGACGTCACGCTGGTCGATGTAGATCGAACCGGCGTCCACGTCCTCCAGGCCGGCGAGCATCCGCAGGCTGGTGGACTTACCGCAACCGGAGGGGCCGACCAGGACGAGGAACTCCCCGTCGCCGATTTCGAGGTCCAGCTCGTTGACGGCGGGACGCTCTTGGCCCGGGTAGACCCGGGACGCCTTGGAATAGGTGACCGTAGCCATGGTGAAGCGCTTCCTTTCACCGGCAGGAACGTGCCGGACGATCCGAGTGAAGGAGCAACCGGCACGTGTCCGTGCCGGTCATCGGACGGCGCTCGGCCGCGGGGGCGCCCGGTCGTCATCCGTGTGTGAACCGTAAACGCGTTTCCCCGTGCTGCCAAGGCGGGGGGTCGTCCAGCCCACCAGTCGGGCTACGCATTCCGGTCACTCGGGCACGGTCAGCCATCAATCGACGCGGTGGCAAACGAGTCTGCGTCGGGTTGTTGACGATTCCCGTGCTCGGGAGGCCTCGCGATCGGGATTACCGGAGATCAGTCGCTATGCTGACCTCGACGCGCGCGCCCCTGTAGCTCAGCTGGCCAGAGCACTCGCCTTGTAAGCGAGATGTCGCCGGTTCGATCCCGGCCGGGGGCTCCAATTACATCAGACCTTTCCGATCGGCGCTGCTGTGCCTCTGCCGGTTGCCCTGAGGGGCAGCCGGATCTCGACCGAGCCACGCGCACCGACAGACCGGTTCAGGCCGTCGCCACGGCCACGGTGCCCTGGTCCTCGAACCAGTCGACCCACAGCGGGTACCCCCGGCGGGGAGGACTCCGGCCAGCGTCCCTGGCAGATCGGCGTCACGCCCTGTTCGGTCAGACAGCGCAGCGCGTCGTTCGCCTCAGTTGTGGGCAGCCGCGAATTGTCGGGGTCGGAGACAATCGACGCCAGTGCTGCAGACCCTGGTCGTCCACGTACGGGCGCATTGAGGACGCTGCCGCGATTCGAGCATTGGCGGAGGGGCGGCAATGAGATACGTCAGCCTGGAACGAACCAGAGACGGCATCTTTCTGGACCCCGAGGCGTACCTCGAGCAGTTGCCGTCGCTCGCCGACTCGTTGCCTGACGGAGCTCGTCAGTTCGCCACGGAACCCGGCCACTACGACTTCCTTGGGCAGCGCTGCGTCAAGAGTCTGAAGCCGGCGCGACTGACGTCCGGTGAGACCGGCGGCAGTCGATGGCTTGAGCTGTACCTCCGGCACAACTGTTGGAAGCACGAGGAAGACCTGACCATCCACTACCGTGGCGTGCGGAGTCTGACGATCGTGCCCGCTGACGGTGAGCTGGACGTGGTCCAACTCCAGGACGTGATGGTGGACGAGGTGCTGCCGCACGAGCAGGGGTGCCGGCACGAGATCGCCTGTCTCGCCGGCAGGATGATCGTGACAAGTCAGGACCTCACCGCGACCTGGCAGTACGCGGACTGTCCGGAGCGTGAGGCCAACCGGTAGGTCGACGCCACCGGTGGACCGGCGGGGGACAACGCGGGGCCGCTGCCCGACCGGACGACGCGGTGCCCGACGGTAATCTGGGGCCGGAGCAGCGCGGAGCGGGGTAGAGGCAGATGAGTCGGGCGGTGGAGGAGTCGAACCGGGCGATGTTGCGCGCCCGGGACGCGATGGACCGGGCGTACGCCGAGCCTCTGGACATCCCCGCGTTGGCCCGGATCGCGCACGTCTCGCAGGCGCATTTCATCCGTACCTTCCGGGCCACCTTCGGTGAGACGCCGCACCGCTATCTGCAACGCCGCCGGGTGGAGCGGGCGATGTCGTTGCTGCTGGAGACCGACCGGGACGTCACGGACATTTGTTACGCCGTCGGCTTCAGCAGCCTGGGCACGTTCAGCCGGACGTTCCGGCAGATCGTCGGGGAGTCGCCCTCGGATTTCCGGCGCCAGCGCGTCGCGCCGGCCAACGTGCCGTCGTGCTTCACCA
The DNA here is from genome assembly GCF_055587245.1 of Micromonospora sp. NPDC047756. NCBI lineage: Bacteria > Bacillati > Actinomycetota > Actinomycetes > Micromonosporales > Micromonosporaceae > Micromonospora > Micromonospora sp. NPDC047756. The sequence continues at coordinate 544,468 of NZ_JBVJGQ010000004.1, read as the reverse complement.
AAGCCTGGACCCGTCCAAGCAGTTTTGGATAAGCAGCAGGTCAGGGGCTACCTCTAGCGTCATGGGCATGACGATGAACGCGATCAGCCGCTCCCAGATCTACGTCCTCGACCAGGACGCCGCGCTTGACTTCTACGTCAACAAGCTCGGCATGGAGGTCAACACCGACCAGGACCTCGGCTTCATGCGGTGGCTCACTGTCAACCTGCCCGGCGACCCGGAGCGCGAGATCCTGTTGGAGAAGCCCGGCCCGCCCGCGCTGGACCCGGCCACCGCCGAGCAGGTCCGGGAGCTGCTCACCAAGGGTGCCCTCGGCGGGTACCTCTTCATGACCACCGACGACGCCCGCAAGACGCACGAGGATCTGGTGGCGAAGGGCGTCGAGATCACCGACGAGCCGACCGAGCGCCCGTACGGGATCGACTTCGGCATCCGGGACCCGTTCGGCAACCGGATCCGCATCGGTCAGATGTTCCCCCGGGCGTAGCGGGCGGGCGATCAGCCGGGCCGCCGCGTCAGCACCGGGAGGTACGGGGTCGAACTTGTACCTCCCGGTGTGTTGAGGTGGCGATCATGGTGACCCGACTGCTGTACCTCACCCGGCACGCCGAGCAGGATCTCCCCGAGCCGAGCGGGCCGGACGCCGGCGAACCGGATACCGGCCTGTCGGAGCGCGGCCGGCGGCAGGCCACCCTGCTGGGCGAACGCCTGGGGGCCCGGCGGTTCGCCGCCGTCCACCACGGGCCGCTGCGCCGGGCCGCACAGACCGCTGAGCTGGTCGCCAGGTCGCTGCCCGACGTTCCGGTGTACGAGACGGAGCTGGCCGGCGACCACCTCCCACACGACACGGACCCGGCTGGCCTGCCGCCCGCGTACGCCGAGTTCCTGAAGCAGTTCTCGGCGGCCGAGCGGGCCGACGGGCCGCGAGTGACGGCGGACGCGGTGCGACGGTTCGCCAGCCCGGTCGCCGAGGGCCCCGCCGGCGGCGAACCGGTCCGCGAGCTGGTCGTGACGCACAGTTTCCTGATCGCCTGGCTGGTGCGGCACGCCCTCGACGCGCCGGAGTGGCGCTGGCTGGGCTTGAACGCGCACAACGCCGGGCTGACCGTCATCCGCTACAGCGCGGCCGGCCCGCCGAATCTGATCGCCCTCAACGACGTGGCCCACCTACCGCCGGAGCTGCGGGGCACCGGCCTGCCCCCGGACTATCTGACGTAGGTCCCGGTGGTCCGCAGGAGCAGCTTGACCACCGCCTGGGTGGCCGGCGGCGGGGTCCCGTCCTCCGGGCAGGTGGTGTAGCCGGTGTCGTTGCCGGCCACGGTGAGGCGGTAGTGCATCACGTCCGAGCATGCGGGCGCGGTGGTCGGCCGTCGCGCCTCGCTGGCGAGCCGCGGGTCCACGGCCAGCCCCGCCAGGATGCCCTGATCGGCGGGGTCGAGCCGGCCGATGCGCCGGCCCCCGGCCCGGTCCGTCACGGTCCACTGGCCGTCCGGCTCGACGACGATGGCGTCCCCGCGACCGGCGAAGCCACCGGAGATCCGCAACGTCACTCGGGGGGCCACCGCGCTGGCCCCGGCGCTGACCGTGGGAGCCGCGGTCGGCAACGAGGTGCCCGTGGCCGGGGTGGCCGGACCGGAAGCGGTGGTGGCCGACGGCTGGGTCGGGGTGGCGGTGGTGGGGGCTCGGTCGACGCTGGTGCAACCGGTCAGGAGCGCGGTCAGGAGCGCGGCGGTGACGGCGATCGTCGATGCGGGTCTCATCCCCGTCGGACGCGTCACCCCAACCGTCGGTTCCCCGTTCGTGCCTGCGCCGGGACTGGCCGGTCGCCTTCGCTATGGTCGCCGCACCGGCGCGCGGTGCCGGCGACCAGATCGGCGGCGTCGCTCACGGTGACGCGGGAAGGGGTGGACGTGTCGGACGCGGAGTTGACAGTCGAGGTGACCGGGCCGGTCGCCACCGTCGTCATCAGCAACCCGGCCCGGCGCAACGCGATGACCGCGGCCATGTGGCGTCAGCTCCCCGAAGTGCTCGACCGGCTGGAGCCCGACCCCGACGTACGGGCGTTGGTGCTCACCGGTGCCGGCGACGCCTTCTGCGCGGGCGCGGACCTCGGTGACCTGGCCGAGTTGCTGGACGCCGGTGACGCCAGCATCGCGGTGGCGGCCGAGGAACGGCTGGCCCGCTTCGGCAGGCCGACGATCGCGGCCATCCGGGGTGCCTGCGTCGGCGGCGGGGCCCAACTCGCCGTCGCCTGCGATCTGCGGATCGCCGCCGCCGACGCCCGTTTCGGCGTACCGCCGGCCCGGCTCGGGTTGGTCTATCCGGCACCGACCACGCGCCGGCTGGCCCGGCTGGTCGGCCCGTCCGCCGCCAAACATCTGCTGTTCACCGCAGAGCTGATCGACGCCGAGCGCGCCCTGCGGATCGGCCTGGTCGACGAGGTGCTGCCGGTCGACCAGCTCGCCGCCCGGGTGGACGAACTGACGGCGACGATCGCCCAGCGGTCCCCGCTGAGCATCGCCGCCGCGAAGGAGATCATCGACGATCGCGCCGAGCCCGCGCGGATCGCCTGGTGGCACCGGAAGGTGACGACGACCGGCGAGGCCCGCGAGGGGGTCGCGGCGGTGACCGAGCGGCGTACGCCCCGCTTCGCCTGGCGGCCACCGACCGACGCCTGAGTCGGCAGGTTCAGCCGCCTCCGTCGATGGGTAGATGTCCTCGACGCGGTGATCGGGGGGCCACTATGGACGCGACAGCGACGAATCCGGACCGGAACGGCCGGCTACTTCGCCTGATACTTGGTTTCGTGCTGCTGTCCGCCGTGGTCGGCGCGCTCGCGGTCGGTGTCGCGAAGGGCGGCCAGAACACCGGCATCTTCGACGGCGATCCGCCGGGCTGGGCCAGAAGCCTGGGGCTCGTGTTGGTGATTCTCGGAATCATCGTCGAGGTCGCCGCGATCGTCTGGGCCGTACGGACCGGCCGCCACCGGGCTGCGCGGCGGTCGCCACTGTTGGCGCTGAGTTGGTCGCATCGGCGACGGCTGGCGCGCCAGGTCCGACGCGGCACACCCGAGGCGGACGAAGACCCGGCCCTTCTCGTGGAGACCGCCCGTGAGTTCGCCGGCCAGCGCTGGTCTGTCCTGCTCGTCGCCGGGTTGGCGATGACGAGCGTCGGTCAGGCATTCCTGGCGTTCGCGCCGTTCTTCGCGGTGATCGGTGGGCTGCTGCTGGTGATCTGGGCGATGCTGATCGTGTCGGTCTTCCGCAACGCCCGCCGTGGCGAGGCGTTCCTGCGCGCCCACCCGGATCTGCGCGGACGGTAGCCGCATCCCGCTCCCACCCATCGCAACACCTCGATCCCGGGTAACCGAAACTCAGGGCGGTGCGGCAGGCTGTCCGTCGTGCAGCGTGATCAGTTGCTTGCGGGCCGCTACCGGCTCCTCGAGCGCCTCGGCAGTGGCGGCATGTCGGCGGTTCATCGGGCGTACGACGAGGTGCTCGAACGGGACGTGGCGGTGAAGGTGCTGGTCGTCTCGGACACCGACGCCCGGCAACGGATCCGAGGCGAGGCGAAGGCCGCGGCCCGGCTGTCGCACCCGCACGTCACCAGCGTCTACGACTACGGTGAGTCGGCGGTGGACGGTGCCGAGGTCCCGTTCGTGGTGATGGAGTTGCTCGGCGGTCACACCCTGGAGCGCCGGCTGGTGGTCGGGCCGTTGCCTCCGCGCGCGGGTCTGCGGGTGTGTGCCGAGGTGGCTTCGGCGCTCGCCGCGGCGCACGAGCAGGGGTTGGTGCACCGCGACATCAAGCCGGCCAACGTGATGCTCACGCCGACCGGCGCGAAGGTGCTCGACTTCGGCATCGCGGCAGCCGTCGGAGCGCCGGAGATCGACTTCGAGGGGCGGCTGATGGGTACGCCGGCGTACCTGGCGCCGGAGCGGTTGCAGGCTGGCGAGGTGCGGCCGGCCAGCGACGTGTACGCCCTCGGCCTACTGCTTCACCGGGTGCTCACCGGCCGGTTGCCGTGGCCCGCCGAGGCGCAGACCCGGATGGTCCGCGCGCACACGCCCGTCGAACCGGACCCGCTGCCCGCGATCGACGGCGTGCCGCCCGAGGTGCACCGGCTCTACCGCTGGTGCCTGGCCGCCCACCCCGGCGATCGGCCTCCGGCCGCCGACGCGGCCCGCATTCTGCTCGCCGCCGCCAGCGGTGCCGCCCCCGAGGCGGCTGCCGTCGCCGCCCACCCGGCAGCCGCCGTCGCCGAGCAGGCGGCCGACGTCGCCGAGCAGACCGGCACCGAGCAGACCGGCACCGAGCAGACCGGCACCGGGCAGACCGGCACCGGGCAGACCGGCACCGGGCAGACCGGCACCGAGCAGACCAGCACCCCCGAGCAGGCCGGCACCGGGCAGGCCGGCACCGGGTCGACCAGCGCCAGGCCGGCGGGTGCCGGAACGACGGGCGATTCGGCGGGGCGGATGAGGCGCGGGAGGTGGCGTCGGGGGCGGGCCATTCTGACGGTCGGCGGAGCTGTGATCGCCGCCGTGGCGCTCGCCGGGTCGCTCGGTGACTTCAGTAATCGACAGGGACAGGTCGCCGCGCCGACCGGCAGCGGCCCCGGCACCACCACGGTGGGGATGCCCCGCGCCGAGGACCCGACCGAAGCGGCCCATGCCGAACCGTCCGTCGTGCCGCCGACCAGGAAAAGCTCGCCCGCTACCCGAACCAGCCCTCCGGTCGGTCCGGGCGTGCCAGCGGTCCCGGGCCCGACGGCAACCACCGCGGGACCGCCTCCGACCCCGCCCGCGCCGACCCCGACACCTGGCGTCGGCGTACCGGTCGACGCGCGCGGCGGAACGGTCACCGCCCGTTGCGTGGGGAAGTCGGTCGAGGTGCTCACCGTGGTGGTCGCACCCGGTTTCCGGGCCGAGGGGTACGACCCGGGGCCGGCCAAGCAGATCGTGGTCGAGTTGGTCTCGCCGGAGCACCGCAGCGAGATCCGGGTTCAGTGCCCCAGCGGCCAGTTGAAGCCGAAGGTCAAGGAACGCTCCGCCTGATCGGGGGCCGGCGGGTGCCGCGCCCGGGTCGTACCCGGGACGCGGCCCCCCGTTCCCGCCGGCCGGTCCGTCACCGCCCGGCCAGCGCCGCCCAGCCCGGGTTCACCGGCTCCCGGCGCAGCGGCATGCCCGCCTCGGCCGGCGTCCGGTCCCCCTTGCGCTGGTTGCAGGCGTAGCAGGCGGCGGTGGTGTTCCGCCAGGTGTTCCGGCCGCCGCGCGAGCGGGGCAGGATGTGGTCGATGGTGGAGGCCGGGCCGCCGCAGTACGCGCAGCACCTGTCGTCGCGGCGCAGCACACCGGCCCGGGACCAGGCCGGCCCGGAGTTGAACCTCCACCGGGTGACGACGAAGCGGACCAGCCGCACCACCCGGGGCATCGGGAAGACCCCGATCACCCGGTCCGGCTCGGCCTCGTGGATCTCGGCCACCCGACGGCAGAGCATGCGGACGGCGTGTTGGACGGTGACCCGGTGCAGCGGGCCGAGGTCGGCGTTGATGACGAGGACGGCATCCACCGGGACTCCTTTCCAGTTGGTGGCGGACAGCAAGAAGCCGCCCGGTCCGGCTGTGGGGACGGGGCGGCTCGGCGCGTCAGGACACGCGTCAGTCGGGCCGGCCCGCCCAGGGACCTTCCGCTCGGCAACCGTCGCCGGGCAGCGTCGACAGCACGATGCTGACGTGCCACATCGTCATGAGCTGCTCCCGCGGTGGTGGTTGACCTTGCGCGCTCACGGTAGGTCGACCCGGGAGACACGGGCAACGTATTTCGATCGGGCGGCCCCGTCAGGACGCCGCTGGCGGCGGGTGCGGGGAACTGTTCTGGCGGAGACCTGGGCTGTGGTCAGCGGTCGGTTCAGCCGCAGCGCCATCCGTGCGGTGAGTTCACTGTCCAGCAGCGGCCGGTTGACCTCAGCGGCGACGGACAGCGCGGGCCCGGAGACCGACCGCCAGATCGCGGCCAACCCGGCGCCGAGACCCACCAGCGCGACCGTGGCCCGGGTGGTCGGTGAGCCGGCGGCCGCTGCGGCACTCACCCCGACGACCGCGAAGAGCACGAGCAGCAGGGGTACGAGCACCGGCCAGAAGATGCCGCGGGCCGCCTGCGCCACCAGTCGCCGGTCTCGGATGATCAGGTTCCGGGCGATCACCGCGTAGTCCTCCTCGTCGAGCAGGTCGCGCGGGTGCAGGCCGCCGGTGAGCACGTCGCGCCAGAGGTCGCCCTGGCCGCGCAGCGCCCGGCTCAGGGTGGCGGGCGTCGGCTCGGTCGGGTCCCCGTGACCGGCGCGGTCGACGGCGCTCGCCCAGGCGGCCAGCGAGCGGCGCACCACAGCGGCCGAGTACGGCGGCAGCACCGTGGCCAACTCGTCCAGCCACCGGCTGATCTGGACCTGCCGGCCGCCGAACTGCCGTAGCAACTGCGTGACGTCGCCGGCTCGGACGGTGTCGGCCACTGACCGGCCCAGGCGGTAGGCCAGCCCGACCCGGTGGTTGGCGGCCATCGCCCAGCGCAGCACCTCCACGTTGAGGTCGTCGAGGGCGAGCAGCAGCGGCACCGGGTCGGCGGGGTCGGGCTGGCCCGGGTCGGGGAGCAGGGCCCGGGCCGCCGACGTGTCGGGCGCCGGCCCGGTGTGCCGGGTGAGGTCGGCGATCTGGGCCAGGGCGACGTCCACCCCGTCGAGGTACATCCGCATCCGACGGTGGGCGGACATCTCGGTGAGGTTGGAGAGTTTGGCCGGCGGTACGGCGGGGCGGGTCTCGGCGAAGGCGCTGGGCTCCGCGTGCTGGCCGTGGTGGTAGGCGTCCGCCATCCACCAGCCCAGCCGGAGCGCGGTGACGATGCAGGCGCGCTCGTCGCGGATCAGCGGGTACGCGTCGTCGCGGCCGATCTCGTCCGTCGACGAGCCGTTCTCCGCGTCGGCGCGGTGCAGTGGTGACATCTCCCGCTGCCCTCCCGCCCGGCCGATCGACGGTTGATCTTTCGAGCGTACGGCAGCGTACCGTGGCTTATGTCTCGTTTTGTCGATTTGACCCGGTGCGGCCGGCCAGCAGGCCACGCGGTCGGATCGAGCGCACCGGCTCGGCCGCGCCCCCCTCGGCGCGCAGGATGTGGTTCGCGGCGATGATCCCGGTCGCGGCCGAGCGTTCCATCAACGCGCTCGGGAAGTCCGTGGCGATGCCGTCGCCGGCCAGGTAGAGGCCGGTCGCGTCGGTGCGTACCCCCGGTCGCCAGGCGTGGCTGCCCGGCGTGAAGGCCGGCGCCTGCGCCTCCACCCGGGCCCGCAGCTCGCGGACCCGCAGGTCGCCGGCCTCCGGCCAGAGCGCGACCAGCTCGCGGCGCATCCGCTCGGCCAGCTCCTCGGCCGGCACGCCGGGCTCGCAGGCGTACGCGTGCAGCTCGACGACCGAGCCGCCGGTTTGCTGCGCCCAGCGCCGCGACTCGTTCTCCAGCCGGTGGTAGAGCGTCACCGAGTCCAGAGTGGGCTGGCGGGACACGCCGCTGAACACCGCCCGCTCGGCGGCCACGTCCCCGTCACACCAGTACCGCGCCACCGCGTACGGCGGGCCGGGGGTGCCGAAGGCCGGCATCCGTGCCGCCAGCTCGGGTGCCTGCTCGGCCAGGTCCGGGGAGGCCGCCACCAGCGCGGCGAGCGCCGGCGGGTCGACGGCGAGCACGACGTGACCCGCCGGATGGCTGCTTCCGTCGGTGGTCGTCACCCGCCACCCCGCGGCGTCGCGGTGCACGCCGGTGGCGGCGCAGCCGGTCAGCACCCGGCCACCGTGCTTCTCCACGTGCCGGGTCAGCGGCTCCCAGATCGCCGTGGCGTAGTCCTCGTCGGGGCAGTCGAAGGCCAGCCCCTCCGGGTTGCCGAGCAGATAGAAGTGGAACTGGGCGACCATCTCGGCGGCCGACATCTCCGCCTCGTGGTTGAAGAACGAGTGCGAGAAGACCTCGAACAGCATCGCCCGCGCCCGGTCCGGCAGTCGCAGCGACGCCAGCAACTCGTCGGCCGTGGTGTCGTCCAGGTCCGCGTAGGTGCGCACCGGGTCGTAGCTGAGCAGCGGCAGCGCCGCGTCGCGGTCCATCACCCGCAGGTCGGCCAGGCGCAGGCTGGGGCTGCGCAGCAGCAGCGCCAGCAGGTTCGCCGGTGGCGCGGGCGGCAACCTGCCGAACTCCTCGGTCGGCCACTGCTCGCTGAGGATCGGATAGCCCGGAATCGGCTTGAGAAAACCCAGGTCACTGTCGATCCGGCGGAGGATGGACCGCCAGTTGTAGTACTGCCGGAAGAACGCGTGGAAGCCGTGCTCGTTCTGCTGGCTGCCGTCGGCGAGCGTCTCCGGCCAGGCACCCAGTCGACCGCCGAGCGTCGGTGCCGCCTCCAGCACCGTGACCGCCACACCCCGCTCGGCCAACACCACCGCCGCCGACATCCCGGCGATGCCGCCACCCACCACCAGCGCCGTGGTCGGTCGCGGCACCCGGTCGGCGCCACCACCGCCCGGGTCCACCTGGTGCTGCCGTACGCCGATCAGCCGACCCACCACTTGCGACAGCGCCATGGGCCCAGTCTGCCCCACCTCGGCTCAGTCGGCTGGTAGGCAGCGGCGGGGGCGGTCGGAGGCCGGCCAGACGTACTCCAGGTCCTCCGGCACGTCGTCGCCGAACAGCGGGCGGTAGTGCGCCGGGTCCTTGCGCAGCAGCGACGAGCGGTGACTGAGGTGCAGGTCGTCGCGGCCCAGCCACGGTGGCAGCTCACCCGCTCGGGCCAGCTCGTCCTGGGTGCGTACGACGCCGGACCCGCAGGCGTCGGCGAGGTCGACGGTCATCGTGGTGGCGCAGGTGTCGGCCCGCCCCGGCTCGGTCCAGACCGCGCACATGTCCAGCCCGTAGCGGACGAGCGCCTCCTCGTACCCGGCCCACATCTTCACGGCCGGGTGGTTACGCCAGCCGTACCCGGGTCGGGTGAGCCCGCGCAGCACCTGGATGGCCTCCACCCGCTGCTTGCCGAGCCGCTTCTGGTCCAGCGTGCGGGCGCTGGCCAGGAAGCCCGGGTACGGGAGGAACGTCTGCATGCCGCTGCTCTACCCGTCGCCGGGGCGGACATACCTGGTCGCGGGATGATCCGGACGGGGTCGCCCACCGTGGCCGTGCTGATTACGATCCGGGCATGGCGGAGCCGTGGCGGGACCGGGCGCGACGGGCGGTCGAGTGGAATTGGCGACTGCGGTCCGTCGGTGATCCGCGCCCGCACTACGTGATCTGTGGCAAGGACGCGCTCGCCTACTACGTGGCCCGGGCATTGCTCGAATCCGAGCTGCCGGTCGGTGGGGCCCGGGTGACAGTCGTGGTGCCGGAGCGCTACCGCAGCAACGGGCCGGACGTGGCCGGGCTGCGCGGGGTCCGGGTGGTCCGCTCGGACCGGCTGGACGTGGCCACCTTCGAGACCGCCGGTCTGGCCGGCGCGACCGGGCTGGCCCTGTTGCACCAGGACGACGTGGGCAACCTGCACGCCGCGCTCTGCGCCCAGGCTGTCGACCAGCGGGTCCGCCAGGTGCTGCGGATGTTCAACGGCACCCTCGCCGACGGCGTACGCAAGCTGCTCAAGGCCCCGGTCGAGGTGCTCTCCGACGCCGAGATGGCCGCGCCGGCCTTCGTGGCCGCGGCACTCAACGAGGTCGACCCGAGCTCCTTCCAACACCGGGACAAGACGCTGCGGGTGGCGCGTCGGGCCGACGTCCGACCGCAGGACGTGGTCTGCGCGTTGGCGCACCTGAGCGAGGCGCAGGGGGTGGAGCTGCTGCCGGCCGAGCAGGCCGGCGCCGACCTGGTGCTGGCCGAGGCGACCGGTCAACCACCGGGCACCGAGGTGGCCGCCCGCCGGTTGGTCCGGGCGCGTCGACGGCGTCGTCCGGTCGCGGTGGTGGTGGGGGCGGTACGGGGCTTCGCCACCCGCAAGATCGGCATCGCGGTGATGGTGGTGCTCGCGCTGATCGCCGTGCTGGGTGCGCTGATCTCCCGGGCCGAGGACGTCTCTCCGCTGGAGGCGCTCTACCTGACGCTGGTCACCACGCTCAGCGGCGCCGACCCGGACACCACGAAGACGGCGGACGCCCAGATCATGCAGGTGGTGCTCAACCTGGCCGGGTTGGCGCTGATCCCTCTGATCACCGCCGTCGTGGTGGACGGCATCGTCAACGCCCGGCTGGCCCTGCACACCGGCCGCCTGCAACCCGCGCGGGCCGGGCACGTGGTGGTGATCGGCCTGGGCAACGTCGGCACCCGGGTGATGGCGCAGCTCCGTGAGTACGACGTCGAGGTGGTGGCGATCGACAAGGATCCGGAGCCGCGCGGCGCCGCCCTGGCCCGCCAACTGGAGGTGCCGCTGATCGTCGGCGACGCCGCGTTGCCGGAGACACTCGTCGCCGCCTCGGTGGCCGACTGCCAGGCGCTGGTGGTGGCGTCCACCGACGACGTGGCCAACCTGGAGGCGGCGCTCGCTGCCCGCGACCTCCGTGCCGACCTGCGCGTGGTGCTGCGGCTCTTCGACGGTGACTTCGCCGAACGGGTGGAGGAGACCTTCGCGCTCGGGGTGTCCCGCTCGGTCTCCTACCTGGCCGCTCCGGCCTTCATCGGGGCGCTCACCGAACGCGCCGTGATCAGCACCATCCCGGTCGACCGGCACGCGCTCCCGGTCGCCGAGGTGCCGGTCGCCGCCGGCTCCGAGTTGGACGGTCGACCGCTGGACGTGGTCAACCGGGACGGGCAGGTCCGGTTGATCGCCCGTACCCCGGCGGGCGGTGCCAGGACCATCTGGTGGAAGGACCTCGACCCCCGCCAGGTGATCTTCGCCGGCGACCGGCTGACCGTCGTCGCCCGGCGGCGCGGGCTGGACTGGCTGACCCGGCAGTGCGCGCCGCCCGCCCACCCGGTCCAGGTGCCCCGGCCGGGCGGGGTGGTGCACGGCGGGCTGCCCACCCCGGCGGCGGCGTCCCCCTCGGTGCCGGGCCAGACGGGCTCGGGGGCCGGCGCGGCGCATCCCGCTTCTCCCGGCGGAGATGCGCCCTCGGCGACCAACGGCAGTCAAGCTGACGAACATGAGCCGACCCGCCGGCATGACGGGACCGCCGAGGTGGGCTGAGCTGCTGAGGTGATCCTCGCCGTCGGCGAGGTGCCGCCGCCAGGGAGAGCGGTCTCCGCAGCTGCGCGGTTGTAGTTGTAAGTGGCGTACGTTGTGCGTACGCTTGGGGAGTGAGTGCGAAGGCAGAGCGGCTGCACCTGCGGGTGGATGAGCAGCAGAAGGCGTTGCTGGAGGCGGCCAGTCAAGCAGCCGGAGACAGCGTGTCGACGTTCGTCTTGAAGGCAGCGACCGAAGCAGCGGCGGATGTGCTCGCCGACCGGCGGGCCTTTCTGCTGGATGAGGACGCCTGGCGGGTTTTCGACGAGGCGTTGCAGGGGCCGGCGCAGGACGTTGGCGGGCTGCGGGAACTGTTGACCGGTCCGACGGCGCTCGACCCGCCGACTGATGGTGCGCCACGGTGAGTTCCCGCTTCTCCGCGGTCGAGCCGCTGTCGGCCGAGTGCGCGGTGACCGGGTTCGACTGCGGCTCCCGCGCGCAGTCGGTGTGGCTGACCGAGCATGCCCTACAAGCCCACCGGGCGGGTTTGTCCCGGGTGTATGTGGTGCGGAACAACGAGCACCCCGATCAGCGAGTGGCCGGCTACTACGCCCTGGCTGCCGGCAGCGTCGCCCCCGCCGATGCCTCGCCCCGCCTACAGCAGGGGGCGGGCCGCTACCACCAACCGGTCGTGATCCTCACTCGGCTCGGGGTCGACCGCAGCGCCCAGCGCGTCGGGCTGGGCCGAGCACTGGTGGTCGACGCACTACGGCGGATAGCCTCCGCCTCGGAAGTCATCGGCGTACGCGCGGTGCTCATTCACTGCGAAACGGAAGCCGCCCGCGACTTCTACCAGGGTCTGGCGAAGTTCGAGGCCAGCCCTACCGACCCCATGCACCTGTTGCTGTTGATGAAGGACCTTCGCCGCGCGCTCAGCGGCTGATCGGTCAGCCGGAACCGGTCGGCACTGAGCGACAATCGATCACATGCGTTTCCGCATCCTGGGGCCGACCCAGGTGGTGCTGGCCGACGGGCGAGAGATTCCCGTGGGCGGTCCGCGGCTGCGCGCATTGCTGGCGCTGCTCCTGCTCGACGCGGGTCGGGTCGTCTCCGCCGAGCGCCTGATCGACGGCCTGTACGGGGAACACCCGCCCCGAGGCGCGGCCAACGCGCTCCAGTCCCAGGTGTCGAGGCTGCGCCAGGCCCTGTCCGCCGAGCACGACCCGGTCGAGTTCCATCCGGCCGGTTACCGCCTGGCGGTGGACCCCGACGACGTCGACGCGTACCGCTTCGAGCGGCTCGCCGGGGACGGACGACGCGCGTTGGTCAACGGCGACTGGCCCCGGGCGGCGGCGGTGTTGCGCGAGGCGCTGGAGCTGTGGCGTGGGCCCGCCCTCGCCGATGCCGTCGGCGCAGCCGGCACGCCCGCCCAGGCGGCCCGGCTGGACGAGCTGCGGTTGGCCGCCATCGAGGATCGGGTCGAGGCCGACCTGGCGTTGGGCGCACAGAGCGCCCTGATCGCGGAGTTGCGGGAGGTGGTCGTCGCGCATCCCCTGCGCGAGCGCGCGCGGGGCCAGCTCATGCGTGCCCTGGCGGCACTGGGCCGGCCGGCGGAGGCGCTGGCCGAGTTCGAGGACGCCCGACACACGCTGGCCGCGCAGCTCGGCGTCGACCCGTCGGCGGAGCTGGCCGCCGTTCACCTGGCGGTGCTGCGTGGTGCGGAACGGGGGCCTGCCGAACCGGTGCTGCCGAGTCAACTCACCACCTTCGTCGGGCGCGAGGATGAGCTGAAGCGCGTCGGTGAGCTGCTCGGAGAGCGGCGGCTCGTCACCCTCACCGGCCCCGGCGGCGCGGGCAAGACGCGCCTGGCGATCGAGGCCGCCGGCCGTGTCGACGGGGAGGTCCGTTTCGTCGAGCTGGCCGGCCTGGCCGATGGCTCGGACGTTCCGCAGGCGGTGCTGAGCGCGCTCGGCCTGCGCGACGCGGGCCTGCGCGCCCCGGCCGAGCCGGGCTGGCAGACCACCGACCGGCTGGTCGAGGCGCTGGCCGAGCGGCGACTGCTGCTGGTGCTCGACAACTGCGAGCACGTTCTCGTCGACGCGGCCCGGCTGGCGGCCCGGTTGCTGAGCGCGTGCCCGGCGTTGCGCGTCCTGGCCACCAGTCGGGAGCCGCTGGGGTTGCCCGGTGAGGCGCTGTGCCCGCTGTCCGGGCTCAGCCTGCCACCGCTCGGCGCGTCCGCGCCGGACGTTGACGACTACGCGGCGGTTGGCCTCTTCGCCCAACGGGCCGCCGACGTCTCGCCCGACTTCACCGTCACGCCGGCCAACGTCGAGATGGTGCTGCGGATCTGCCGCAGCCTGGACGGCCTGCCGCTGGCGATCGAGTTGGCCGCCGCGCGGCTGCGGGCGTTGCCGGTCACCGAGGTGGCCGCCCGCCTCGACGACCGGTTCCGGCTGTTGTCGACGGGCAACCGGGCCGCGTCGCCGCGACACCGCACCCTGCGGGCCGTGGTCGGGTGGAGTTGGGATCTGCTCGACGACGCCGAACGGAAAGTGGCCCGACGGCTGACCGTCTTCGCCGGTGGGGCCACGCTGGAGGCGGCCGAGCGGGTCTGTGGCCTGCCCACCGCCGAGTTCGTCGACGCGCTGACCGGCCTGGTCGACAAGTCCTTCGTGGAGCTGACGGGTGGCCGGTACCGGATGCTCGAGACGGTGCGGGCCTTCTGCGCCGAGCGTCTCGCCGAGGCCGGCGAGGCCGACCAGCTGCGCCGCGCGCACACCGCGTACTTCCTGGAGTTCGCCTGGACCGCCAGCGACCACCTCCGGTGCGCGGAGCAACTGCACTGGCTGCGACTGCTGGATGCCGAGCGGGACAACCTGCACGCGGCGTTGCGCCGGGCCACCGCGGCCGGTGACGCGTCCGACGCGGCCGGGATGGTCGCTGCCCTGTCGTTCTACTGGTGGCTGCGCGGCATGCGGGGAGAAGGGGCGCGGCTGGCAGCCGACGTCCTCGACCTGCTCGGCACCGAAGCGCCGCCGGGGCTGAGCGAAGAGTTCGCCCTCTGCGTCTACAACGCCTCGCTCGCGGGCGTCGGCCACCTGCCGATCGTCGGGACGCAGTCGTCGGTGATCCGCAGCCTGGACCGGGCGCCCCGACAACCGTTCCTGCTGTACCTGTCGGGGATCTCGACCGGGCCGCCGTCCGGCGGCGCCGAGGATGTCGACGAGCTGATGGGGGAGTTGCGGCGGCTGGTCGGCTCGGACCCGTGGATCAACGCCCTCGGCGCGATGGGCAGCGGCGCGGCCCTGATGTGGAGCGACCAGTGGGACCGGGCCAGGATCGCGCTGACCACGGCGCTCGACGGCTTCCGCAGCACCGGGGACCGGTGGGGCACCATGATCACGCTCGGTGCGCTCGGCGAACTGGCCGCCTGGCAGGGCGATGCGGGAACTGCTGGCGCTCACATGGACGAGGCCATGGGGTTGGTCGAGGCACTCGGGTCGGCCGTCGACCAGGCCGACATGCTGCGTACCCGAGGTGAGATCAGGCTGCGCGCCGGTGACCTCGCGGCGGCGCACGACGACTTCGCCGGTTCGCTGCTCCTCGCGCAGCGCAGCGGCGCGCCCGAGTTCGTGGCCAGCGCCCGGCTCGGCCTCGCCCAGGTGGCCCGGGTACGAGGGGACCTGGCCGCCGCGCGGCGGTTCGGCGAGGAGGCGTTGGCCGGCGGGCTCACCGGCTGGTACGTCGGCGAGGCCGCCCGCGCGGAGATCGTTCGCGTCCTGGAGGAGATCACCGAGGCGGAGAAGGCCGGTGCGCCGCCGTCAGCGGGCGGTGCGTGACCGGTCAGCGTCGGGCCGCACCGTGGGTGCATGACGACATTCGAGGTGGTCGCCGAGGGTCTGGGCAAGCGGTACGGCCCAACCAGGGCGCTCGACGAGTTCGACCTGACCGTGCCGAGCGGCACGGTCCACGGACTGCTGGGACCGAACGGCGCGGGCAAGACGACTGCCGTACGGATCCTCACCACGCTGCTGCGCCTCGACACGGGAACGGCGACGGTGGCCGGGTACGACGTGCTGCGCCAGCCGGACGAGGTGCGCGCCCGGATCGGGCTGACCGGGCAGTACGCCGCGGTCGACGAGATCCTCAGTGGCCGGCAGAACCTGGAGCTGTTCGGCCGGCTGTTCCGGCTCGGCCGACGGGAGGCCCGCCGACGCGCCGATGAGCTGCTGGAACGGTTCGGGCTGGACGAAGCGGCGAGCCGATCCGCCGGCGACTACTCGGGTGGGATGCGTCGCCGCCTGGAC
The DNA here is from genome assembly GCF_055587245.1 of Micromonospora sp. NPDC047756. Classification (NCBI taxonomy): domain Bacteria; kingdom Bacillati; phylum Actinomycetota; class Actinomycetes; order Micromonosporales; family Micromonosporaceae; genus Micromonospora; species Micromonospora sp. NPDC047756. Next base: position 528,993 of record NZ_JBVJGQ010000004.1, on the reverse strand, counting down.
CTCGCGGCCAGTCTGATCCGTACGCCGCGGGTGCTGTTCCTGGACGAACCGACGACCGGCCTGGACCCGCGCAGCCGCAACCAGGTCTGGGATCTGGTCCGCGGTCTGGTGGCGGACGGGACCACGGTGCTGCTCACCACGCAGTATTTGGAGGAGGCCGATCAGCTCGCCGACCAGATCTCGGTGATCGACGCCGGTCGGGTGGTGGCCGAGGGCTCACCGGACCAGCTGAAGGCGATGACCGGCGGCGACCGGATCGAGGTGGTGGTCCGCGACGCGGCCGAGCTGAGCCAGGCGGCCCGCCTCGTCGCGCGAATCTGCGGCGCGGAGCCCGAACTCGACCCGGAGGTGCGACGGCTCAGCGTGCCGGTGGTCGATCGCGTCGCCGGCCTGGTCGACGTGGTGCGCGCACTGGACGACGCCGGGACCGCGGTCGAGGACATCGGCCTGCGGCGCGCGACGTTGGACGAGGCATTCCTGCACCTGACCGGGCGTCGGCCGGATGAGTCCCGCGAGCCGGTCCGGGCCGGACGAGAGGTGGAGATGGCATGACCGCGGCGATCGTCGACGGTTGGACGATGACCAGGCGGAACATGACCCACGTGGTTCGCGCGCCGGAGGAACTGATCCTCTACTTCTCGCTGCCGATCATGTTCGTGCTGGTCTTCGGGTACGTGTTCGGCAGCGGCATGCAGGTGCCGGGTGGCGGCGACTACCGCGAGTTCCTGCTGCCCGGGGTCTTCGTGATGACGATGCTCTACGGGCTGGGGGCCACGGCGACCGGCGTGGCGCTGGACCTCAGCCGAGGTGTGGTCGACCGGTTCCGGTCGATGCCGATGGCACGGTCCGCCCTGATGACCGGTCGCAGCGCCGCCGACCTGCTGCGCGCCCTGCTGGAGATGTCCACCCTCCTGGTGTGCGGCCTGCTCGTCGGATGGCAGTGGCGAGAGGGTGTGGGCAGGGCGTTTCTGGCCGTCGGACTCCTCCTGCTGCTGCGAGTCGCCATCACCTGGATGGGGATCTACCTGGCGCTTCTGGTCCGCAACCCGGACACCGTCGGCGTCATCGTCTTTCCGGCGGCGTTTCCGCTGACCGCGATCTCCAACGTCTTCGTGTCGCCCGAACTGATGCCCCCGGTCATCGGGACGATCTCGGAGTGGAACCCGTTGTCGGCCACCGTCGCGGCGATCCGCGAACTGTTCGGCAACCCGGGCCTGGGTGGTGACTCCTGGCCGGCGGAGCACGCGATGCTGTTGGCGGTGCTGTGGCCGGTGCTGCTGATCGCGACGTTCGCCCCGCTGGCCGTACGCCGCTACCAGCGGTTGAGCCGCTGACTCCGGCCGTCCGGCAGGGTCATCGGCGGGCCCGCAGGGCGTGGAAGGCGGCACCGACGGCGAGCACACCGAAGCCGGCGATCACGCTGCTCAGCGGCAGGTTGACCGCGAGCAGCAGGCACCCGACCAGCCCGAGAACGGCGAGCACCCGGACCGGCAACCGCCGGTCCGGGTCCCGCCCCAGGGTGAGCGCCGCCGCATTGGTGATCGCGTAGTAGACCAGCACCGTGCAGCTGGAGAAGCCGATCGCGTCGCGTACGTCGCCGACCAGCACCACCACGATCACCACGGCGGCCACCGCCAGTTCAGCGCGGTGCGGCACCTGGCGCACCGGGTGCACGGCGGCCAGCGCACCGGGCAGGTCACGGCGGCGGGCCATGGCGAGGGTGGTCCGACCCACCCCGGCCACCAGGGACAGCAGCACCCCGACGACCGCGATGGTGGCGCCGGCGCGGACCAACCACGCCAGGCCGGGCAGCCCGGCGGCGGTCACCACGTCGACCAGGGGCGCGGCGGATCCGGCCAGCCGGTCGGCGCCGAGCACGCCGAGGGTGACCGTCGCCAGCACCAGGTAGATCACGAGCACCACCCCGAGCGCCAGCGGCACCGCGCGCGGAATGGTCCGCTGCGGGTCGCGGACCTCCTCGCCCAGCGTGGCGATCCGGGCGTACCCGGCGAAGGCGAAGAACAGCAACCCGGCGGCGGTGAGCACGCCCCGCGCCGAGCCGCCGGGCTCGCCGAGCCGGTCCAGATGCACCGGCCCACCGACCAGGCCGACGACGGTGACCACTGCCAACACCGCCAGCACCAGGGCGACCAACGCCCTGGTCACGGTGGCGGTTTTGCCGATGCCGCGCAGGTTCACGGCGGTCACCGCGAGCACCGCGCCGACGGCGACCAGTCGGGCCTGGCCCGGCCAGAGGTACGCCCCGACGGTCAACGCCATCGCCGCGCAGCTCGCCGTCTTGCCGACCACGAAGCCCCAACCGGCCAGGAAGCCGGCGAACGGCCCGAGGCGCTCCCGGCCGTAGACGTAGGTGCCACCGGACTCCGGGTACCGGGCCGCCAACCGCGCCGAACTGGTCGCGTTGCAGAAGGCCACGAAGCCGGCGAGCGCCAGCGCGGGCAGCAGGCCGGCGCCGCCGGACGCCGCCACCGCCGGGCCGAAGACCACGAAGACGCCCGCGCCCAGCATCGAGCCCAACCCGATGACAACCGCATCGGGTACGCCCAGCCGCCGCGCCAGTTGATCCACGAATCAGAACCTAGGGGTACGAGGTGAACGGCCGGTCCCACGCGCGTAACCGGCCGGGGAGCGGCAGATCGTCCCAGGGCACCCGGTGCAGCAGCCGGTCCAGGAGAAGGCCCAGCAGCAGCCCGGCGACCGAGTCGGTCAACCAGTGCCAGCCGAGGTAGGTGGTGGTGGTGAGGACGACCAGCGGCGGTACGACGCGGATCACGGTGACGAGCCGGCTCGGGAGTTGCCGGCCGAAACTGCGGGCCAGTGGGGCGAGCAGCAGCGCGATGACCCCGTACCAGACGATCGCGTTGGCGACGTGCCCCGACGGGTAGGACTGGGCGAACCGCACCGGCAGGTCGTCGTGGAACAGCGGCAGAGTCTGCTCGGGTGTCAGGAACGGCTCCTTGACGCTGGCGCTCGGTGCCGCCCGCGCGGTCCAGACCTTCAGCGGACCGATCGTGAAGGTGGTGATCACGAATCCGACCACCGGCAGCAGGATCGGCCGCACCGACCGCAGCCGGACGGCCAGCAGCACGCCCAGCCCGACGCCGATCAGGGTCAGCGGGGTGCCCTGGCCGAGGAAGTTCAGCACCCGGGCGACCCAGTACGCGGCCGCCGGCCGGTGCCCGTCGGCCCAGTCGGCGACCGCCCGGTCCAATCCGAAGAGCTGGTGGGCGGCGAGCGCCACCGTCAATCCGACCAGACCGACCAGCAGGAGCGCGTCGAACCACCAGCTGGCCGGGCGAACGGACCGTAGCCGCAGGTCACGTCGTACCACTGTGGGTTTGAGCACGCGACCACGCTACCGGCCCGGCGCGAGGCCGGGGTGTGCGGCGCTGTGGGCCCAACCACGATCAGAGGCGGATGCGGGGGGCGACCAGTCATGCTTGTGCCGTGCGGATCACGTCTGCCCTCGTGGACCCGGCGCTGCTCGACCTGCCCTGGTCGACACCGCTGGAGGAGTGGCCTGCCCAGCACCTGGTGGCGCTGCCGCAGGGCATCTCCCGGCACATCGTCCGTTTCGTCCGGTTGGGCGACTACGTGTACGCCTTCAAGGAGACCCGCGAGCGGATCGCCGAGCGGGAGTACGACCTGCTCCGGGCCCTGGAGCGGATCGACTTCCCCTCCGTCGAGGCGGTCGCGGTCGTCGCTGACCGGCAGACCGAGGACGGGGAGCCGCTCGAATCGGTGCTGATCACCCGGCACCTGCAGTTCTCGCTGCCGTACCGGGCGCTCTTCTCGCACACCCTCCGCCCGGAGACGATGAGCCGGCTGCTCGACGCGCTCGCCGCCCTGATCGTGCGGATGCACCTGACCGGCTTCTTCTGGGGCGACTGCTCGCTGTCGAACACGCTGTTCCGGCGGGACGCGGGTGCCTTCGCCGCCTACCTGGTGGACGCGGAGACAGGTGCCCTGCACAACTCGCTCTCCAACGGTCAGCGCGGTGAGGACCTGGAGATCGCCCGGGTGAACATCTTCGGTGAGGCGCTGGATCTGCAGGCCGCCGGCCTGCTGCACGAATCCATCGACCCGGAGGTGGTGTGCGAGGAGGTCGTGCAGCGCTACGAGCGGCTCTGGCACGAGATCACCTACGAGCAGGCGATCGAGCGCGAGGCCCGGCGCGACATCGAGGGCCGGATCCGCCGCCTCAACGAACTGGGCTTCGACGTCGCCGAGGTGGCCATGTCGTCCATCGACGGTGGGCGTTTCCTGGTTCGACCGAAGGTCGTCGACGCCGGCTACCACACCAGGCGGCTGCTCCGGCTGACCGGGCTGGACGCCGAGGAGAACCAGGCCCGCAAGCTGCTCAACGACCTGGATGCCTACCGCGCCGAGAGCGACCTGATCGACGAGCAGCAGGCGGCCCACCGCTGGCTCACCGAGGTCTTCGAGCCGGTGGTCCGGGCCGTTCCCGCGCACCTGCGCCGCAAGCTGGAGCCGCAGGAACTGTTCGCCCAGATCATCGAGCACAAGTGGCTGCTCTCCGAGCAGGCCGGCCGGGACGTCGGGATGCGCCACGCGGTCCAGTCGTACCTGGCCGATGTGCTGGTGCACCGCCCCGACGAGCAGGCCGTCCTCGGAGTGGACGTCCCCAGCCTCAGCTAGGGCCCAGCCCGGTTGTTCGTGGCCCGGTTGTTCGTGGCCCGGTTGTTCGTGGCCCGGTTGTTCGAGGCCCGGTTGTTCGTGGCCTGCGGATTTGAGGTCTGGCTCTTCGAGGCCGGGGTCTGGCCCGCATCCGGTTGCTCGCCGGCTCAGCGGCCCGGACGTATCCAAGCCGTTGCCTTTGGAGCTGATGTCGTAAACGATTCACCCTCGCTCGGCTGGGCTGAACCGATGGGCTGGGTTGGGCTGCTGGGTTGAGCTTGGTCGTGGGTTGGGCCTGGCTCGTGAGTAGGGCCTGGCTGCTGCGTTGGCCAGAGGGTGGGCCGGGTTCGCAGGTTGGGTTGGGCTGGACTGGGGCTGATGTCGTAGACGATTCAGCTCCAAAGGCTCTCTAGGTGCACTGTCGGGCTAGCCCTGGGCGGGCAGCGTGCGGCCATGTGCCGACACCGAGCGTGTGGAGTCGTGCCCCACCCCGCCTACCTGCCGACGGCGCTCCCCGCCCCACCCCGCTGTCCGCCCGCGAGCCCGTCTGCCTGCCCTTCCCAGGGGCGCCCGGCAGCCGCGTCAGCCGCGCAACAGCCGCAACAGCCGCGCGTCAGCCCCGCGACAGCCGCGTCACTCCACCCAGGAGCCTGCGCGCAGCACCCGCACCACGTTGAGGTCGTCGTCGAGCACCACCAGGTCGGCGCGGAGGCCCACCTGGAGGGACCCGACCCGATCGCCCAGGCCGATGGCCCGCGCCGGGGTGGTGGCCACCATCCGTGCGGCGTCGGCGATCGGGATTCCGGCGTTCACGGCGTGCCGCAGTGCCGCGTCCATGGTCAGCGTGCTGCCGGCGATCGCGCCGTCGCGGGCGAGTCGGGCCACCCCGTCGGCGACGGTGACGGCCTGGCCGCCCAGCTCGTACTCGCCGTCGGGCATGCCGGCGGCGGCCATCGCGTCGGTGATCAGCGCGGCGCGGTCCGGGCCGGCGGTCGCGGTGGCGAAGGTCAGCATTCCGTCGTGCAGGTGAATCCCGTCGGCGACCAGCTCGCAGATCACGGTGGGCGCGTCGAGCAGGGCCACCACCGGCCCCGGCTCACGGTGGTGCACCGGCCGCATGCCGTTGAACAGGTGGGTGCCGACGCTGGCGCCGGCGGCGACCGCGGCGCGGGTCTGCTCGTACGTGGCGTCGGTGTGGCCCACCGCCGCCACCACCCGCTGCGCGGTGAGCAGCTTGATCGCCTCCAGCGCGCCGTCGCGCTCCGGGGCGAGGGTGACCATCCGGATCGCGCCCCGGCCCAGCTGGATCAGCTCGGTCAGCTCGTCGGTCGACGGGTCGCGCAGGTACTCCGGGTTCTGCGCGCCACAGCGGGTGGCCGACAGGTAGGGCCCCTCGAAGTGGATTCCTGCCAGCACGCCGTCCTCGACCAATGGGGCGAACGCCTCGGTGGCCGTACGCATCAGCGCAAATGGTGAACTGACCAGGCTGGCCAGCAGCGTGGTGGTGCCATGGGCGAGGTGGAAGTCGGCGGCCGCGCGGGCCTCGTCGGCGTCCCCGGTGGTGAAGGTGTGCCCCCCGCCGCCGTGCGTGTGCATGTCGACGAAGCCGGGCACGATCCAGTGCCCGTCGCGCACCGACGGATACTCGGCCACGGCTGTGATCCGATCACCGTCCCACTCGACGCAGCCCTGTCGGACGACTCCGGTCGGGGTCACCACTCGGCCGTTCACCCGTACGGTCATCGCTTCTCCTGACGGTCACGGACACCCATGGCGTCCAGGGCGAGCAGGGCGGCACCGAGGCAACCGGCCTCGTCGCCGAGGGCTGCCGCGACCAGTTGCGGCTCCCGGTGGAAGGTCATCCGTTCGTGCAGCGCCGCCCGCAACGGAGTCAACAGCCGGTCCCCGGCCTGGGCCAGGCCGCCGCCGAGCACGATCGTCGCCACGTCGAACAGCGCCTGCCCGCTGGCGAGGCCGTCGGCGAGCGCCTCGATCGCCTCCTGCCAGACCTGGCCGGCGAGCGGTTCGCCGGCCGCTGCCCGCTGGGCCACCTCGGCCGCCGTTACCGGCGGTTCAGCCACCTCGGCCGCGGTCACCGGCGCGTCGGCGGTGTCGCCGGCGAGTTCGGCGTAGCGGCGGCCGATCGCGGCGGCTGACGCGACCGCCTCCAGGCAGCCGGGGCGGCCGCAGCCGCAGCGCGGACCGTCGGGCCGGACCAGGATGTGGCCGATCTCCCCGGCGGCGCCGTGGGCTCCCACCGCTGCCGTGCCGTCGACGACGTGCGCGGCGGCGATGCCGGTGCCGATCGCCACGAACAGCACGTGCCCGGTGCCGCGTCCCGCACCGAGCCGGGCCTCGGCGAGACCACCGACACGCACGTCGTGGCCGAGCGCCGTCGGCAGGCCGAGCCGCCGCACGGCCAGGTCCCGCAGGGGTACGTCCCGGAAGCCCACGTTCGCCGACCAGACCGCGACGCCGCGTGCCTCGTCCACCACTCCGGGCACGGCGATGCCCACCGCGATCGGGGTGAGCCCGTCTGCGCGGGCCTTGTCGGCCAGCCCGCCGGCCACGTCCAGGATGGTGCCGACCACGGCGGCCGGGCCGCGTGCGGCGTCGGTGGCGTGCCGTTCGGTGCGCACCACGACGCCGTCCGGTCGGACCAGGGCGCACTTCATGCCGGTGCCGCCGACGTCCAGCGCAACGACCACGCGGTCGTCGCTCACGCCAACACCACGGACCGGGTCAGGTGGCGGGGCGCGTCCGGGTCGAGGCCCCGGCTGGTGGCCAGCGCGACCGCGAAGCGCTGGGCCAGGATCAGGTCGGCCATCGGGTCGACCGGGGTACGGCCTGCGGACCAGCTGCCCAGCACCGTGCGCCAGCCGTGTGTGCGGCTGTGCACGAAGGCCGCGCCGGTGGCCGCCACATCCTCGGGCAACCCCTCGGGCAGCTCGCCGAACGCCCAGACCAGCCGGCCCGGCGCGGCGACCGAGATGGGACCGTGCCGGTAGTCCATCGCCGGGTACGCCTCGGCCCAGAAGGTGGCCGCCTCGCGGCACTTCAGCGCCGCCTCCTGGGCCAGACCGACCGTCCACCCCCGACCGAGGAAGGTGACCTGCTCGATGGTGGCCGGGTCGATCGGCAACGGGGATCGCACCGCCACCTCGGCGTCGGCGGCGAGCGCTGTCACCGGGTCGCCGAGTTGAGCCCGGAGCAGGGCCAGCGCCGTGGTCGCGAAGCGGGTCTGCACCACCGACCGTTCGTCGGCGAAGGGCAGGGCCACGGTGGCGGTGGCCAGCTCGACCGCCGGGGACGCGGGGTCGCCGACGATCACAGTGGTGGGTGTTTGTCCGCGCAGCGCGGCGAGCAGCTCCAGCACCTCGGTGGTGGTGCCGGAACGGGTGATCGCGATCAGCCGGTCGTAGCGGCGGCCGGCGGGGAACTCGGACGCCTGGAACGCGTCGGTCTCACCCTGGCCGGCCTGCTCACGGCGGGCCGCGTACGCCATCGCCATGAACCACGACGTGCCGCAACCGACGACGGCGACCCGCTCCCCGGGGCGCGGCAGGTCCCCGCGTACGACCTCGGCCAGCCTGGCCGCGTCCCGCCAGCAGTCGGGCTGGCTCGCGATCTCCGCGTCCACGTACGCCATGGGAAACTCCTCGCAGGGCCGATCAATGCGCATTACGGCTCGTTAGACCCGCATTTCGCGCGTTATTCTGCGCGAACGCGGGTGACCATGGCAACCGGCCGGCCGATCGCGCAGGTCAGTCTTTTGCGCCAGCCTAGTTTCGCGCACTAGTGTGCACGCAATCAATCACCGTCCGTGCAGTTGCTGGGAGGGCCCCCGCAGTGGACCGGTACGCCAGGTGGAACGCCCTGCTCGAAATGCTGACCGACAACGGCCGGGTCAGCGTCGAGGCGGCAGCCGAGCGGCTGGACGTCTCCCAGGCCACCATCCGGCGTGACTTCGACCAGCTCGCGCAGCAACAAATGATCACCCGGACCCGGGGTGGCGCGGTCGCCAACGGCGTGTCGTACGACCTGCCGCTTCGCTACAAGACGGCCAAGCACTCGGCCGAGAAGCAGCGGATCGGGGCCGCCGCCGCCGCGCTCGTCACGCCGGGCACCGTGGTCGGCCTGAACGGTGGCACCACCAGCACCGAGGTGGCGAGGGCGCTCGCCGTGCGACCGGATCTGAACACCAGCGCCGAGGGTGCTCAGCTCACCGTGGTGACGAACGCGCTGAACATCGCCAACGAGCTGCTGGTCCGGTCCCGGATGAAGGTCGTGGTGGCCGGCGGTGTGGTGCGGCCGAAGTCGTTCGAGCTGGTCGGCCCGCTGGGCGGGGCGCTGCTGCGCGAGGTCACTCTGGACGTCGCCCTGCTCGGCGTGGACGCCATCGACCCGCAGCTCGGTGCCGCTGCCCACCATGAGGGGGAGGCGGCGATGAACAACCTGATGGTGGCCCGCGCCAAGCGCGTGGTGATCATCGCGGACTCGTCCAAGCTGGGCGGTCACGCCTTCGCCCGGATCTGCCCGGTCGAGCGGGTGGAGACGCTGGTGACCGACTCCGGTGCCGCGCCGGAGGTGGTGGAGGCGTTCCGCGCTGCCGGCGTCCAGGTCATCTGCGCCTGAGGGGTCACGCTCCGTCGATGAAACGGCCTATTCGGCGCGTCGATGCATACCGGGTATTGCGCACTTCTGCATACCGCGTATGGTGTCGGCTGTCACGCCCACCATCGGGGGAGGTGCAGCTTGCCAGCTGTCCTGGAGATCGAAGGTCTACGTAAGACGTACAAGAGTCGTCGACGCGGCACCCGCAACGCGCTCGACGGCTTCGACATGCGGGTCGACGCGGGGCAGGTGCACGGCTTCCTGGGTCCCAACGGGTCAGGCAAGACCACTACGCTGCGTACCCTGCTCGGCCTGATCCGACCCGACGGCGGCCGGATGGCGCTGCTCGGGCACGAGGTTCCCGATTCGCTGCCCACCGTCGCCGGCCAGGTCGGCGCGATCGTGGAAAGCCCTCAGTTCTTCCCGCACTTCACGGCCCGGGACACGCTGTCCCTGCTCGCCGGTGCGGGCGACGTGCCGGCCGTCCGCGTCGACGAGGTCCTGGAACTCGTCGGGCTGCGCGATCGGGCCGGCGAGCGGGTCAAGACGTACTCGTTGGGCATGAAGCAGCGGCTCGCCGTGGCCTCGGCCCTGCTCAAGAACCCGAAGCTGCTCATCCTGGACGAGCCGGCCAACGGCCTCGACCCGGGCGGCATCCGGGAGATGCGCACGCTGATGCGCACCCTCGCCGAGTCCGGAATGACCGTGGTGCTGTCCAGCCACATCCTCGGTGAGATCCAGCTGATCTGCGACTCGGTCACCATCATCTCGCTGGGCCGGCGGGTCGCGTTCGGTCCCGTCGACGAGGTGCTCGCGCAGCACTCGTCCGGTGCGGTCCGGATCCGGCTGGAGGCGGTCAGCGACCTGCCGGTGGCCACCGAGGCGCTGACCCAGGCGGGAATCCGGGTCACCGGTCACCCGGACCACCTGATGCTGACCGGCGTCGACAAGCCGGCTTCGGTGACGCGGCTGCTCGCCGAGAAGAACCTCTACGTCAGCGAGTTGTCGCCGATCGCCGTCGATCTGGAGAGCGTCTTCCTCGAACTGACCGCCACCGCGCCGGTACCCGGTCAGCATCGGCAGGTCGACGAGTCTACGAAGGTTGGCGGGGCGGGTCAGCCCGGTCCCGCCGGGGGAGGGTGGGGCGCGTGAGCCTCTTTCGTACGGAGCTGCGCCGGCTCACCAAGCGGCGCTTCACCCGCTACTCGACGCTGCTCGGCCTGCTGGTGCTGGTCGCGGTGGTGGTCGGGGTGTTCTTCACCAACCAGAAGATCGACGCCACTCAGCTCGCTCGGGCCGAGCGCCAGGCCGACCAGCAGTACCAGGAACAGGTGCGCTGGAGCGAGCAGGAGCGCGCGGAGTGCGAGAAGGCCAAAACGGCCGGTACGGCGAGCGACCGGCCGTTCCCGGACGACTGCTCGGTGATCACTCCCCCACCCCGGGACCAGATCCAGGCCGACTGGTTCCTGCCCTCGACGTTCGACTTCGCCAAGACGTTCGACGAGACGCTGATCCCGTTCGCGGCGATCCTCGCCCTGGTCGGGTTCGTCATCGGCGCGTCCTTCGTCGGGGCCGAGTGGAGCACCGGCGGCATGATGAACCTGCTGCTCTGGCGGCCGAAGCGGCTCACCGTACTGCTCACCAAGCTGGCCGCGCTGCTCACCGGCATCCTGGCGGTGACGCTCCCGGCCGCGGTGCTGTGGTTCGCCGGGTTCTGGGCGGTCGCCACGTTCCGGGGCAGCACCGAGAAGATGACTTCCGGGGTCTGGCAGTCGTTCCTGCTGACCAGCCTGCGCGGAGTGGCGCTGGTCCTGGTGCTCACCACCATCGGCTTCGCCCTCGCCTCGTTGGGTCGGCACACCGCGATGGCCCTCGGTGGCGTGGTGGCGGTGATGGTCGTCGGGCAGTTCGGTCTGGGCATCCTGCTGGGAATGGCGGGCGTGCGGTTCGCCGAGGCCTGGCTGCTGCCCACGTACATCCTGGCCTGGATGACGAAGACGGTCACCCTGGAGGACTGGAGGTCCTGCAACGCGACCTACTTCGGGGAGTGCAAGCCGGCCACCATGGACATCACCTGGCAGCAGTCCTCGGTTCTGCTCTCGGTCTCGGTGCTGGTGATCCTCGGGGCGGCGCTCTGGACGATGCGTCGCCGCGACATCACCTGACCGGACCGAAGTGACGCGGCGCGGCCGGCCCGGCCGTCGGGGTTCCCGGCGGTACGGACCGGCCGCGCCGCCTGCTGCGTCCCTGGTCGTCGCTGACTAGGCTGAACGACATGTCCGCCGACACCTCCCCGGCCGCCCCCGAGCCGTCCACCGACGCTCGTCCGGGTGAGCCTGCGGGTGCTGCCGGGCCGACCGTCCCGAACCCCCGACCGGCGCCGTCCATCGAGACCGCCGCCGCGCCTCCCGCCGCCGACGCGCCTCCCGCCGCCGACGCGCCTCCCGCCGCCGACGCGGCGCAGCCGGCTGACCCGGCGGCGGGGCTGACCGAGCGGGAGCGGGCCATCCTCGCCTTCGAGCAGCAGTGGTGGCGGCACGCCGGCGCCAAGGAGCAGGCCGTCCGGGACACCTTCGGAATCTCGTCGACCCGGTACTACCAGCTGCTCAACGGCCTGCTGGACAATCCGGCAGCCCTCGCTGCCGACCCGGTGCTGATCAGCCGACTCCGCCGCCTGCGCTCCTCCCGAGCCCGCAACCGCCGCCGCTAACCCCCCACCCCACCCCACCCCACCCCATCCCACCCTCCGTCCCGTCCCGTCCCACCCCACCCACCCCGCCCCACCCCGCCCTCCGCCCCGGCGATCTTGCACTTTCTGTTGCCGATTTGCGTTCTTCGGGGCCTTTGTCGGGGCAGAAAGTGCAAGATCGCGGAGGTGGTCGGCGGGCCGGGCGGGCCTGTTGCGGTCGCATGGCGGGTGGCCCGGCGGGTACGCGGGAGGCGTTCCGGGGTCGCACGCGACCTCGGGCCCAGGAAGGGAGCGGGGTATGACGGCAACGAACCAGAGCGGCACCGGACAGCAGGCCCGCCAGGAAGCGTCGCGCGTCGGCCAGCAGGCCGCCCAGGCTGGGGGGCAGGTCGCCCATACTGCGGCTGAGCAGGGCGGGCAGGTGGCCGCAGAGGCGCGGCGACAGGCCCAGCAGTTGACAGGTGAGGCCACCGGGCAACTTCGTGATCAGGCGCAGACGCAGCAGCGGCGGGCCGCCGCAGGCCTGCGCGACCTGGGTCAGAACCTCAGTTCGATGGCCGAACGGGACGGCGATTCCGGGTTGGCCGGTCAGGTGGTACGCAAGGCGGCCGACACCGCCCAACAGGCCGCCGGTTGGCTCGACGCGCGCGAACCCGGCGAGGTGCTCGACGAGGTTCGCAGGTACGCGCGGCAGCATCCGACGACGTTCCTCGCGGGCGCGGCGGTGGCCGGGCTGCTGGTTGGGCGGCTCACCCGTGGCCTGACCGCGCCGGCCTCGGGCAACGGTCGGTCTGCGGGCGCGTCCGGTGCTCCGTCATCCGCACCGGGTGCCCCGGCAGACGCCGGTCAGCAGCCGTACGTGGGTACGGCGCGGGCGCAGAACGTCTCGCCTCCCGGTGCGCAGGCGCGGGACCTGCCGGGCGGGGTGGCACCGTGAGCGCCCCGGAGAAGGAGCGGACCCAGGCCTCGGTCGGCGAGCTGATCGGCGACGTGACCCGGGACATGTCCACCCTGGTCCGCAAGGAGGTCGAACTGGCCAAGGCCGAGCTTCGCGAGGAAGCCAGCCAGGTGGGCAAGGCGGGCGGCATGTTCGGTGCCGCCGGGCTGGCCGGATTTCTGGCTGTGCTCTTCGTGTCGTACGCCCTCTGGTGGGGGCTGTCCAACACGATGGACCAGGGGTGGGCGGCGCTGATCATCGCGGTCCTCTGGGCGGCCGTGGCCGGTGGCCTCTTCATCAACGCCCGGACCCAGTTGAAGCGGGCTCGTACGGTTCTGCCCCGGACGAAGCAGACTGCCCGGGAGTTGCCGGACGCCCTGCGAGGTCGGTGAACGAGTCGGGAGGGAACAGGTCATGTCCAGTGATCCGGATCGGATCCGGCGGGAGATCGAAACCACCCGCAACGAATTGAGCAGTGACGTCGACGCGCTGACCGACAGGGTCAACCCGCGTCGGATCGCCGGTGACCGCGTCGGGCAGGCCCGAGGGGCTTTCACCCGAGCGAAGGAGAAGATGATGGGCAGCTCGAACCACCTGGGCCAGGAGGCTGGCCAACGGATGTCGCACGCGGCTGGTTCGGTACGCGACGAGACCCGTTCACTCGGGCAGCACTCCCGCGAGCAGGCTCAGGGCAACCCGATGGCCGCCGGCCTGGTCGCCTTCGGAGTCGGTCTGCTGGCCGCCTCCCTGATTCCGCCGAGCGGACGGGAGCGGCAACTCGCCGGGCGCGCGCGGAACATGGTGAGTGAGCACTCCGGTGAGCTGCGCGAGCAGGCGAGCCAGGTCGGCCACCAGATGCAGGACAACCTGCGGGAGCCCGCGCAGCAGGCGGCGCAGTCGGTCCGGTCCAGTGCCCAGCAGGGCGTGTCCGCGGTACGCGACCAGGGCCGTTCGGCCGCCGGTCAGGTGCAGGGAGAGACGCATGCGGCCGTCGACGACCTTCGACAGCGTTGACCCGACCGGTGGGCCGGCGCCGGTGATGCGGGTGCGTTCCGCGTCGGCGCCGGCCCCGGGACAGCCGGTCAACGAGGACCTGGTCTTCCGGTTCGGCCCGTTGGTCGGTGTGCTGGACGGCGCGACGGTGCCGGACGGCTTCGACACCGGCTGCGTGCACGGGCCCGAGTGGTACGTCCGGCACCTGGCGGCCCGGATCGGCGTCGCCGAGGCGGTGCGCCCGGCGGCCCGGCTGACCAGCAACCTGGCGGCGGCCATCCTCGCGGTCCGCGCCGACCACGGCGGGCAGTGCGACCTCGACCACCCGGGCACCCCGTCCAGCACGGTGTGTCTCCTGCGGGACTGTGGCGACCAGGTGGACTATCTGGTGCTCTGCGACAGCCCGTTGGTCCTCGACGTCGGCGGGCAGGTCAGTGTGGTCACCGACAACAGATTGGACGCGGCGATGGCGGAGCTGCGGGAGACGGTGGCCGTCGTGCCGGGCGGTGCGGCGGACCCGGTCACCCGGTTCCGGCACGCCGTGAGCGTCCAGCGGGAGCGGATGAACCGTACCCACGGCTACTGGGTGGCGGCGGCCGACCCGGACGCGGCCTTCCACGCCGTCACCGGGACCGCGCCTCGGAGCGGTCCGGGGGCGTTGCGGCGGGCGGCGCTGCTCAGCGACGGCGCGTCCAGCGCGGTGGAGCAGTTCGCGCTGACCGACTGGGCCGGTCTGCTCGACCTGCTGACCGCCGACGGCCCGGCGGTGTTGATCGACCGGGTGCGAGTCGCCGAGCGCGACCACCCCGACCGACTGCGCCGGCACAAGCCCAGCGACGACGCCTCGGTGGTGTTCTGCGAGTTCGGGTAGGCGGTTCGGGCGGGTGACACCCGGTCGGGTGACAACAGAGCGTGATGTGGAACACCGGGGCCGCCCGACCGGCCGGTACCGCTGTCCGGACCGCCAGTGGATGGCCAATGGGGTGGACTTCGGCCGATGAGGGCGGCAGACTGCGGCACGTGGCGGGTGCGGTCCGGCTGGAGCCGGTGGACGAGAGCAACCTGGAGCCGTTGCTCTCCGTAGCGGCTGCGGAGGCGGAGCCGGGTGACGTGATGCCCCCGGTCGAGGCGCCCGCCGGCTGGTCGCTCGCCCGTCGCGAGGCGTTCCGCGAATTCCACCGGGCGAGCTTCGGTGGGTTGGACGGCCCGACCGGTTCCCAGATGTACGCCATCCTCGTCGGCGGCGAGGTGATGGGCATGGTGCGGATGACGCGCTGTGACGAGCCCGGCACCGTGGAGACCGGGATGTGGCTCGGGCGCTCGGCGCGCGGGCAGGGGATCGGCGCTGCCGCCCTGCGGGAGCTGCTGAACGCCGCCGCGCGGGCTGGCATGCGGGCGGTCGTCGCCGAGACGACCCCGGACAACATCGGCGCGGTCGCGGTCCTGCGGAAGAGCGGCGCGAAACTACGCGAGGACGACGGCAAGGTACGCGCCGAGATCTGCCTCGATTCGACACCGCCCGCCCTCTGAGCTGGCCGTGGGTCGGCGACGACCACAACAAGTCGCCGCCGACCGCCTGGGTCAGGCCGGCAGCCGAACGATGTCGTAGTCGGTGCTCGGCGTGGACTCCACGTCGAACCGGCCGTTGACCACGTACAACGCCGAGCCGAGCAGGTCGCCGGTGGCCGGCGAGCGCAGCTGCGGGCCGGTGATCTCCCGCTGGACCACTCCGGCGGTGTAGCCGGCGTTCAGCCGGACCACCGCGACGACGTTGGTCAGGTTCCGGATCACGTGGAGAGTGCGACCTTGCAGGACCAGCCCGTCGGCCCGGTCCACCGAGTAGCCGCCCAGGTCGAAAAGGCGACTGCCGCCGGTACGCGGGTCGACGCGCACGAGCTGACCGGTGAGCATCTGCGCGACCAGCAGATCACCGTCCGGCAGCGCCACGATCCCGTTGTTGAACGCGTCCGGCGTCGCGCCCGGGCCGGTGAGCGGCAGCACCCGGAACGCGTCGGAGGCCGGCAGACGACCACCCGGGTCCAGCGGCACCACGTACAGCACCGGACGGACGGAGTCGGTGAACCAGATCGCCCGCTTGGTGATCACCAGGTCGTTGACCAGGGTGTTCGGGTCGGTGGTGAACTGGTAGTGGGCCAGCCGGGCACCCCCGGTGCCCGGGTCGTACACGCTGGCCCCGCCGCCGGAGAAGTCGGCCGTCCAGAGCCGGCCCTGCCGGTCGAGTTTCATGCCCGCCTTGGCGGTTCCCGGTGTGCCGGGAATCAGCACCGAGCCGCGCCCGGTGCGTAAGTCACCCCGCCACACCGCGCCGTTCAGCACGGAGCCCACGTACACGGTGGTGCCCCGACCGATCGTCAGCCCTTCCGGGGTGAACCCGTTCGGCAGCGCGATCCGGGCCGGGAACGGCTTCGCGGGACGGGCCGCCGCCGGTGCGCCGACCGGGACCAGGGTCGCCGCCGCCACCAGGGGAGCGAGGAGGAGAGAGAGCCGTTTGCGCACGGAACACCACCTGACGTCGCAGTGGAGACATCCACTGGGGAATGTGACGTACTAGGAACGTCTCCCGCGCCGCAAAAGGTTGTGCCGGCCTGATCACTCCCGGTTGGCGGCGTAGTCGGCCAGCCACTTGACCTGGGCCGGGTCCAGCGACGGTCGTACCCGGGCCCGCGCTCTCGACACGTGCTCGGCGGTGACCGTGGCGGCGGCGAGCGACTCCCGCATCGCGGCGAGCGCCGCCTCGCGGATCAGCGCCGCGCAGTCCGCGGCGGAGAAGCCGGGCAGCTCGTCGCCGAGAGCCGGCAGGTCGACGTCCGGTGCCAGCGGCACCTGCCGGGACGCGGCCCGCAGGATCTCCGCACGGGCGGGTCCGTCCGGCGGCGGCACGTAGACCAGCCGCTCCAACCGGCCTGGCCGCAGCAGCGCCGGGTCGACCAGGTCCGGCCGGTTCGTCGCACCGACCACCACCACGTTGCGCAGCGTCTCCACCCCGTCCAACTCGGTGAGCAGGGCGGCGACCACCCGGTCCGTGGTGCCCCCGTCGGTGGCCTGGCCGCGTACCGGGGCCAGCGCGTCCACCTCGTCCAGGAAGATCAGCGTGGGGGCCGCCTCCCGGGCCCGACGGAACAGCTCGCGGACCGCGCGTTCGCTCTCACCGACCCACTTGGAGAGCAGTTCGGCCCCCTTGACCGACAGCACGTTGGCCCGCCCCGACCCGGCCAGCGCGGTGACGAGGTAGGTCTTGCCGCAGCCCGGTGGCCCGTAGAGCAGCACACCGCGCGGTGGCTGAACGCCGAGCCGGGCGAAGGTGTCCGGGTAGGTCAGCGGCCACAGCACCGACTCGGTCAGCGTCTGCTTGACCTCGTCCAGGCCGCCCACGTCGTCGAGGGTCACCGAGGCCAGATCCAGTGTGGAAGCCGCCATCGTGGTGGGCCGGACCACCTCCCGGGCGGCGGTGAAGTCGCCCATCGACACCGTCGGCGTCTCGGCGGACTTCTGCCGCAGCGCCGCGCGTACCCCGGCCTCCCGGACCAGCGCGGCCAGGTCCGCCGCGACGAACCCGGGGGTACGCGCGGCCACCTCGTCCAGCCGGACGTCGTCGGCCAGCGGCACCTGCCGGGTCAGCACGGTGAGCTGTTCGCGGCGCAACGCCTGATCCGGGAGCGGGACGCTGATCCGCAGCGACAGCAGGTCGGGCGCGCGCAGTGCGGGGTCGACCGCCTCTGGTCGGCCGGTCGTGCAGACCACCGCGACGCCGGCGCGGATGCTCTCCGCGAGCACCTGCCGGAACACCGTCGCCACCGGACCCGGATCGTCGGCTGGCGCGAGCGCCTCGACGTCGGTGACCAGCAGCACCGCCGGCCCTTCGGCCCGGGCCGCCGACGCCGCGGCGCGCAACCGCTCGGCGGCGGCCTGGCTGGCCAACGCCGCCACCTCCGGCGCCCAGAGCGGGTGAACACGGGCACCGACCCGGGCGGCCACGGCCCGGACCAGCGCCGACTTCCCGGAGCCCGCCGGACCCACGAGCAACACCCCCAACGAGATGGTGGTGCCGAGCCGGCCCAGCACCTCCCGGTGGTGGAAGCCGAGGTCCAGCAGCTCGGTCAGCTCCTCGGCCTGGGCCCGCAGCCCGGGCAGTTCGTCCACGTCGGGCGCGTCGTCCGCCGCAACGGCGTCGGCGCTCGCAACCGGCCGGGTCGACGCGGCACCGGTCGGGGGAGGCCCGCCGTGGGTCGTCGCACCGTGTTCCCAGGCGACCGCTGTGCCCATGGTGACCAGCGCGCCGGCCGCCGGCTCCACCTCGACCACGCGGAGGAGCGTGCTGGTCCAGGCGAAGCCGACGGTGTTGGCGAGGCTGCGTCGCGCCGCCTCGACCAGACTGCGGACCGAGGCGTCCGGCAGCACGTCCTGCGGCAGCAGCGACACGTCGTCCCCGGCGGTGAGCACCTTGCCCAGCAGGGCGAGGCGGAGCATCTCCGGGCTGACCGCCGCGACGACCCCCACCGGCCCGGCCAGGACGACCCGGCCCGCCGGGACCAACGGCAGCGGGCTCACCCGCACCTGACCCCCGTCACGCAGACCCAGGTTGCCCAACGTCAGGTCGTCGGCGTACAGCAGGGCGCTGCTCGCGCCCGGCCCGGCCGCCACCGCGATCCCGGCCGTCTCCCGGCGGCCGACGAGGCGGACCGGGTCGCCGGGGCGCAGTCCCAGCGCTGTCATCGCCTCCGGGTGCAGGCGCACGATGCCCCGTCGGGCGTCCAGCGCCGCCGGCCGCAGGCTCGCCGTCAAGGTCAGGTCGGGTTGCGCCACTGCCCGACCGTAGCCGCCGGCAGCCAGCCCCGCCGGTCAGCGCCGCGGATCCAGCCCGTCCAGCAGCGTCGGGTCGCTTCGGATCAGCTCGGCCAACCGGGCCGCCGGGTCCGGCGTCAACCCGTCCGGACCGGGCGCCCAGGCCGGCACCGTCCGGCCAGAGAGCGGCCAGGCCGGCGGGGGTTCGACCGGCGTCGGCGGGGGGACCGGTCCGACGGTGACGTCCGGGCCGTCCCAGGAAACCCGCATCGGGTACGTCCGACCGCCGTGCTCCACCTGCACTGTCACCGCCACCCCGGGGTAGGCCCCGACGACCTGGCGGACCGCCTCGGCCACCTCCTCGACCGGCCCCCACCCGGCCACCTCGCTCGGCGTCTCCACCCCCGCGTGCCGTGGATCGTGCCGGCCCGGCCGGGCGTTGCGGGTGTCGCCGCCGAGGCCGGGCGGCCCCGACGGTGCGGTGGTGTCGTCACGGTCGGCGGCCCGACGGCGCGACGCTTCCTCACGTCGGGCCAGCCGGGCCAGCGTCTCGTCCAGGTCGCCCCTCACAGATCACCTCTTCCCGCCACGGCCGGAGCTGGTCGGCTCAGGCCCTCCTGTCCCGGGTGGCGCGGTCCAGCGCGCGGTCCAGGACGACCAGTAGTGCGTCCCGCACCGAGAGCCGGTCGCGGGCGTCGAACTGCACCAGGGGTACATGATCACCGATGGCCAGCGCCCAACGGATCTCGCCGAGTTCCAGGGCCAGTCGCCCGTCGAAGGCGTTGACCCCGACGACGAACGGCAGCCCGGCCCGCTCGAAGAAGTCGATGGCCGGGAAGCAGTCGTCCAGCCGGGCGCTGTCCACCACCACCAGCGCGCCGAGCGCCCCCCGGGCCAGGTCGTCCCACATGAAGCCGAACCGGGTCTGCCCCGGCGTGCCGAACAGGTAGAGCTTCAGGCTGCGGTCGATCGTCACGCAGCCGAAATCCATCGCCACAGTGGTGGTGGTCTTCGTGGACCGGGCGCCCGGGTCGTCCACTCCGATCCCGGCGGTGGTCATCTCGGCCTCGGTGGTCAGGGGCGCGATCTCGGAGATGGCACCCACCGTGGTGGTCTTGCCCACCCCGAACCCACCGGCCACCAGGATCTTGACCGGGATCGGCGGTGCGGCCGGCTTACCTGTCGAGGGGCCGGACCCCGCACCGGACGGGGGCCGGTACGGCGGCGGTGCGGTCGGCGGTGGGCCGGCCCGCCCGACTATCGGCCCGGTGCCCGGGGACATGCCGTAACGGGCGGCGGCGCTGTTCGCGGCGACCCCGCCGAGCGGGGCGACCGGCCATTCAGGAGATCGCACGGAGTCCATCAATCACTCGCAGGATGAGATCGGGGTCGACAGCGTCGTCGGTGTTCGTCACATGCACGTCCAGGTGCCCGGCGGCGCGCAGATCGCCGACGAGGACCCGCACCACGCCGAAGTGCAGTCGGGCGCGGGCCGAGATCTCGGCCACCGAGATCGGCTCGGCGCAGAGCGCGATGATGGTCTGAAGTTCCGGTGCCAGCAGCGCGCCCGGTGGGCCGGCCCACCAGCCGCTGTCCATGCGGGCGGTCACCTGGGTCTCCAACCCGATCGCCGGGTCGACACCCGCGACCCGCCCGGAGGTGAGCACGAACGGACGGGGACCGCTCGGTTGGTCCCCGTCCGGCTCCGGCTCGGGCAGCGCCGGTGTCGCCGCCGCGCCCACCCCGGTCGGGGGTGACGTGCGCAGGTACGGCCGGATCCGAACTCTCGGATCCGGATCCTCACCGGCGACGTCGGGGGTCACTGCTGAACGGCGTTCTTCAACTCGACGATCAGTCGCGGGGTCAGGGCGCCACCGGCCCGCCCGGCGAAGAGCGTCATCTCGTACGCGACGGTGCCCAGGTTCGCCGAACGGTCGGCGACCACCCCGAGCACGGAACCACTGCTGATCGCGCTGATCAGCAGGTAGCCGTCGGCCATGTCGACGATCACCCGGTTCAGGCCGCCGAGGGCGTACCAACTGGCGGCCCCACCGGCGAGGCTGGTCATTCCGGACACCACGGCGGCCAACCGCTCCGCGTTGGACCGATCCTTGATCGCCGACATGGCCATCAGCAGGCCGTCCGAGGAGACCGCGATCGCCTCCAGGACTCCGGCGGTGCTGGAGGTGAAGGAGTCCAGCAACCAGTTGAACGTACGGGCCTCCGGGCTGAGGTCCCCATTGGCGCTGGGCTGGCTCTGGTCGACGTTGTCGTGCAGGAAGGGGCTGGTCACCGTGATGATCCTTCTTCGTTCCGGTGGTCGGGGCTGACTTCGCGGAGAGCGCGGGCGACGCCCGCCTCGAACTCGCTGATGAGGTCGCGGACCTCGGCCGGGTCACCGAGGTCGGTGCTGGGCGGCTGGCAGACCGGAATGGCGGTGAGGTTCGCTCCCGGCACCCGTCGGCTCAACCGGGGCCGCTCCGGCGAGGCATCGGTCGAGCCACCACCACGCGGCACCGTGGGGCCGGCGCCTCCCGGGGTGCTGGGCAGGTCGACGGTCGGGCCCAAGTCCACCACGGCCGCCCCGGCGCCGGCCGACGGGTCGCCGACCGTCCGCGCCGAGCCGCGGTCGAGGCCCGGCGCCCCGTGCAGCTCGGCGCGGCGTACGCCGGCTTGAAAGGCCTCGACCAGGGCGCGGGCAGCGGCGGGGTCCGCGCCGGTGGCGTCCACCGGCCGGGTCGCCGGGGCGGTGGCGTGCAGCGTGGCCCCGGGTACCCGCTGCCGCACCCGTGGCCCGCCCGGCTTGCTCACCGGCTCCGGTTCCGGGGTTTCCGGAGCGGCCTGCTCCGGCTCGCCCCGACCGAACGCGTTCCAGGACGGGCCGGCGTCCAGACTGAGGGTGGCCCGGCTCAGCAGGTCCGAGTCGAAGCGGGCCGGCGCGGCGGCGACGGCCACCGCGCTGGGCCGTGCTTCGTGCTCGGGCGTCGCCGTCGTACGCCGGTCCCGATCCGGCACCGCGGCGCGGGCCACAGTGGCCCCGGCGCGGTCGGCGCGGCGCCGTACCAGCGACGTCGACGGGATCTCCAGTTGTGCGGTCACGCCTCCGCCGCCGGTGGCGGCCAGGGCGACCTGCCAGCCGTGCCGACGGGCCAACCGGCCCACCACGAAGAGGCCGAGCACCTCGGTCGGGGCCAGGTCGAGACGTTCCCGGCGGGTCAACCGGGCGTTCTCCTCGGCCAGGCGTTGCTGGCTCATGCCGATGCCGTGGTCCACCACCGTGAGACGTACGCCGAGGCCGGACGTCTCGGCGGCCACCAGCACCCGGGTGTGCGGCGGGGAGAAGACGGTGGCGTTCTCCATCAGCTCGGCCAGCGTCAGGACGAGGTCACCGACCACCGCCGGCGCGGCCGAGACGCCCGCCGGGACCTGCACCTCCACCCGGGTGTAGTCCTCGATCTCACCGAGCGCCAACCGGACCACGTCGGCCAGCGGCACCGGCGCGGTGTGCGCGTCGGCCCCGGCCGAGCCGGAGAGCACCACGAGGCTGCCGGCGTTTCGCCGCAACCGGCTGGAGATGTGGTCGAGCCGGTACAGGTGCTCCAGGCGGCCCGGGTCGGCCTCCTGCTGCTCCAGCCGGTCGATCAGCGCGATCTGCCGACCCACCAGGTTCTGGGTACGCCGTCCGACGTGGCCGAACATCTGCGCCACGTTGCGTCGGCCGGCGACCTGCCGCTCGACCAGCTGCGCCGCGGTGTTCTGCACCCGGTCGAAGGCGCGCGCCAGGTCGCCGATCTCGTCGTTGGCGCGGATGTCCACCGGCTCCAGCCGAACCGCCTGGTGTCTCTCCACCTCGTCGTCGGTGACCCGGACCAGTTCCGCCTCGGCGACCCGGGCGACCCGGTCGGCCGAGCGGGTGAGTCGGGTCAGTGGTCGGGCCACCGTCCGCGCCACGGCCACGCTGAGCAGCACCACCAGCGTCAGGATCAACGCCGCCGCGGCACCGACCAGGTACGCGGCGGTCAGCGCGCGCCGCTGCTCGGCCGTCACCTCGGCGAGCACGTCGGCGATCAACTTCTTCTCGACGAACTGGCCCAGCCGGATCATCGTGCGGACGGCCGGGAAGAGCGCCTCCATCGGTACGGGGCGGACAGCGGCGGCCGGATCCCGGGCGCTCCTGACCAGGAAGTCGGGGCTGGTACGCGCGGCCACGGCGGCGTCGTTGAGCTGGGCCACCTTGAGCTGCTCGGGCGTGATCAGGCTGCGGAAGCGCGAGTTGTCGACCATGAGCGCGGCGATGCACGCCACGTACCCGGCAGTGGTGTCCGGGGTGCCGATCGCCTTGACCAACAGGCTCAGGGTGGCGCAGGTGCCCAGGCCCTCGTCGGAGCGGAGCAGCCCGTCGAGGGCGAGCACCTGACGGCCCGGCAACGTGTCGGTGTCCACCCCGACCACCAGCCGCAGCGACTCGATGATGCCCTTGTTGACCGGGCCGAACGCGTCCATCACCTGGGTCGGCTTGGCGGCCCCGGCCAGGACGGCCGTGCGCAGCTCGACGAGGCTGGACACGCCGTCGAGGGCGCGGTCGACCTGCTCGGTCAGCGCGTCGCTCCGCGCCGCCCGCAGGTCGGCCACCCGGTCGTCCACGTCCGCGGACTTACGGACCAGCTCACTGCGTTCGACCCGGCCGAGCAGGAAGCCGACGGAGAGGATGCGTTCCTGCTGGAGGTCCTGGACCAGGCTCCCGACCCGGCTGGCGAGCCGGACCCGTTCGGCGGTGTCGCCGGCCCGCTGAGCCGCGGCGACCCGGTCGAGCATCACCGGCACGGCCAGGCCGACCATGCTGAGCAGCGGAATCACCACGAGCAGCGCGAGCTTGCCGCGGATCCGGAGCCTACCGAGCAGCATCGAACGCCCCCCACTGTGCGGTCTCCGGGTCACGGGCCGCGCCGACCGGTTGCAGCGCATGGGCCTCGTCGGCGGGCGGTTGCCACGGGTCGCGCAGCGGCGGGGTGTCGGGACTCTCCGAGTGGGTGGCGGCCAGGGCGGCCCGCCGTTGCGCCCGGCGAGCGGCGGCGACCAGCAACGCGGCGAGCCAGCCCAACAGCAGGACGGCGACGACACCCGCCCCGGCGGTCAACCAGCGGTCCCGGTCGAGCCGGTCGATGCGCTCGGCCAGCAGGGAGTCCAGTTCGGTGAGGATGACCGGTTGAAGCTGGCGGGCGGAGCGGTGCGAGCTGAGCGCGGCGGCACTCAACTGGCCCGGGTCGACCACGCCGGTGTCCTTGGCCGGCAGGGAGTACCCGGCGAGCGCCTCCACCGAACGCTGGTAGGTGTCCAGTGGGGTCAGCACGTTGGCACCGAGGTCGGTGCTCTCCGAACCGTCCACTGCCGAGCGCAGGTTGTCGACGAGGTCCGCGGCGGGGGTCAGGGCGGACACCCGCAGGCCGGTCAGCTCCAGCAGGCCGCGCGGTCGCTCGGCGGCGGGCCGGCGGGCGACGAGCGTGGACAGGTCGGCCAGCCGACCGGCGCCGATCACCGCCTCGGGAAGCTCCTGGCCGGCGCTGTCCTGGAGGAAGAACGAGTCGGCCTCCGGGTCGCGGACCAGCCCGGAGCTCTCCCGGACCTTGCGGTGCAGGGCCAGCAGCAGGTCGGAGACCTCACCGTACGCGGTGTAGGCCGTCTCGGGGTCGGTGGCGCTGCGACCGCGCAACGCCTCCAGCTTGGCCCGTACGCCGGCCCAGCGTTCCTGGCTGAGCAGCTCGCCGCCGATGCGGGCGTCCACCGCGGCGGCCTTCTCGACGGCCTCGTTCAACGCCTCGCGGGCGACGGGGCGACCGTTCACCGCGTTGGACTGGGCCTCCACCAGGGCGTCGGTGACCGCCGCCAGCGCGGTGAGGTACTGCACGCCGAGCCGTTCCCGGGCGGCGAGGTCCCGGTCGTCGGTGATCTGCCGCCAGTTCGACGTGACGAGCAGGCCCAACGGTGCCAGCAGTGCTCCGATGAGCAGCAGGGGCAGCAGCCGGCCCAGCGTGGACGGCCGTCGACGGGCCCGCGGCGCGGGGACTGTCATGTGTGTCTCCTCCGGCGTGGGGCGCTGATCGGCGCGGCGTCGGGCTGGCCGACAAGTCCCGTGCACCGGACCGGAAAACTAATCGAACCGCCGCCAGGTCAGACCTCACTCGGGGAGTCAGGTTCGCGTCACTTCGAGTCATGTCACCATTTGTCCGCGTTACCACCACGCTCCGTGTCCGCTGTGGGTGTGACATGGAGGGATCGAGGTGGATATCTACTTAAGATCGGAATTCACGGGATCCGAACTCAACTCACTGTGCCGCGTCGGACGATGCGCGCTCGCACCCCGCCGGGCACCGATCGGGGCAACCGGACGGACGTACGGCGGATCTCAGCCAACGCTCAGGCTGTGGGCCGTACCGTGTGCCGCATGACATCGCCGTCGCCGGCCGCCTGGTTCCGGCGTGCCCTGCCCACCCGCCGCCGGGCGATCGCCGCCGCAGTCGTCGTCGTGCTGTTGGCCGCCGCCGTGACCTGGGCGGTGTGGCCGCAGGGGCCGGGCGTACGCACCGAGAGCGCGATGCTCACCGTCCGCTCCGGACCGTCCGGTGACGAGCCGGTGAGCCTCGACACCACCCTCTATCTGCCGGACGACGCCTCGTCCGGCCGGAAGGTGCCGGCGGTGCTGCTGGCGCACGGGTTCGGCGGCACGAAGGAGTCGGTGCGCTTCGACGCGGAGGAGTTCGCCGGACGCGGCTACGCGGTGCTCACCTGGACCGCGCGTGGTTTCGGCCGCAGCGGCGGTGAGATCCACCTGGACAACCCGGACTACGAGGTACGCGACGCCGAGCGGCTGCTGGACTGGCTGGCCGCCCGGCCGGAGGTGCGCACCGACGCGGCCGGCGACCCGTTGGTCGGTGTGGTTGGCGGCTCGTACGGCGGTGGGTTGGCGTTGCTGTTGGCCGCCCAGGACCGCCGGGTCGACGCGATCGTGCCCATGATCACTTGGAACGACCTGTCCCGCGCGTTCCTACCGGAGAGCACCGGCGCAGCGCCGACCGAGGGCGTGTTCAAGAAGGGCTGGGCCGGCCTCTTCTTCGGCGGCGGCGGCAACGTGGGCTCCGGCCCGGCCGGGCTCTCCGGAGCGATCGCCGCCCAGCCGCAGGGCGCACCGGCGTCGGCCGGCCCGCCCAGCCCCGGGCCGGGTGCCGGCCCCGGCACCGGTCCCGGTGGCGCCCCGGCGGGTGCCGCCGACCCGTCCTGCGGTCGGTTCGCCGCCGACGTCTGCGCCGCGTACCTCCGGATCGCCACCACCGGCCGCGCCGACCAGGCCGCCGTGGACCTGCTGCGGCGCTCCAGCCCGGCCGGCGTGCTGGACCGGATCAAGGCCCCCACCCTGCTGGTGCAGGGCGAGGCGGACACCCTCTTCCCGCTCGGTGAGGCGGACGCCAACGCGCGGGGCATCGCCGCCGCCGGCACCCCGGTACGGGTCGCCTGGTTCACCGGCGGGCACGACGGTGGCAGCGGGCCCCGTTCGGACTCCGACCGGGTGAAGTTCCTGACCGTCCAGTGGCTCGACCACTACGTCAAGGGCGAGGGGGACGCGCCCGGCGACGACTTCACCTGGTCGCGGATCGCCGGCTTCGACGCGCTCGACCGGGGTCTCGTCGCCACCGGTTTCCGCCGCGCCGACTACCCGGGCCTCGCCGGCAACGCCCGTCGGGAGGTGACGGTCGCCGGCCCGGCGCAGCCGATCGCGAACCCGCCGAACGGCAACCCGGCCGCCATCTCCTCGATTCCGTTCGCGGGCGGGCTCGCCTCGCTGCTCGACGGCGTGGCCGGTGACGTGCCCGGCCAGCACGCCCAGTTCGAGTCCACCCCGCTGACCGAGGCCGTGGACGTGGCCGGTGCGCCCACCGTCACCCTGCGGGCCGCGTCGCCGACCGGCGAGGCGGTGCTCTTCGTCAAGCTCTACGACGTCGACAAGGACGGGGCGGCCACCCTGCCGAACGGCCTGGTCGCCCCGATCCGGCTCACCGGCCTGCCGCAGCAGGTGCAGGACGCCCGCCCGGTCACCGTGACGCTGCCCGGCATCGTCCGCCGGGTGGAGGCCGGGCACCGGCTGCGGCTGGTGGTGGCCACCTCCGACCAGGCGTACACCACGCCGGCCGCGCCGACCGTCTACACGGTGGCCGCGGACGGCGTGGTCAGCCTGCCGACGGTCAGCGGTGAGCCGATCCCCACCGCGGCGACGATCTGGCGCTGGGTGCTGGCCGGCCTGCTCGCCGCCATCGTGATCGGGCTCGTCGTGGTCGTCGCCCTGGTCCGCCGCCGGCACCGCCGCCAGGACCGGTCGGTCCATCCGGAGTACGCGGACACCCCGCTGGCCGTGCGCGCGCTGCGCAAGGAGTACGCGGACGGCTTCGTCGCCGTGTCGAACGTGGACTTCGAGGTGCACCCGGGTCAGGTCGTCGGTCTGCTCGGGCCGAACGGCGCCGGTAAGACCACCACCCTGCGGGTGCTGATGGGGCTGACCCAGCCGACCGCCGGGGAGATCTACGTCTTCGGTCGTCGGCTGGTGCCCGGCTCGCCGGTGCTGTCCCGGATCGGGGCGCTGGTGGAGGGGCCGGGCTTCCTGCCGTACCTGTCGGGCCTGGACAACCTGAAGGCGTACTGGCGGGCCACCGGGCGGCCGTGGGAGGACGCGCAGTTCGACGCGGCGCTGGAGATCGCCGGGTTGGGTGACTCGGTGCACCGGAGGATCAAGAACTACAGCCACGGTATGCGCCAGCGGCTCGCCATCGCCCAGGCCATGCTCGGTCTGCCCGAACTGCTGGTGTTGGACGAGCCGACCGACGGGCTCGACCCGCCGCAGATCGCCGAGATGCGCCGGGTGCTCCAGCGGTACGCCACGGACGGCCGGGCGGTGCTGGTCTCCAGTCACCTGCTGGCCGAGGTGGAGCAGACGTGCACGCACGCGGTGGTGGTGAACAAGGGCCGGATCGTGGCGTCCGGGCCGGTGGAGGAGATCGTGGGCGAGTCGCCGAGCGTGCTCTTCGACGTCACCGACCCGGTGGCGGCGCGGGCGGTGCTGGACCGGCTGCACGGGGTCCGCGTGTTGCCGGAGAGCGACGGCCAACTGGTGGTCGACACCAACGGCACGGCCCGCAGCGAGGTGGTGGCGGAGCTGGTGCGCGCCGGCATCGGGGTGGACCGGGTGGTGCCTCGGCGGCGCCTGGAGGACGCGTTCCTCGCCCTGGTGGGCGAGAACTCTCGGGGAAGCGGTGACCGGTGATGGCTGTTACTGACGCGGGTGAGGCCCGTGGTTACCGGCCGTCGGCCACCCTGCCGTTGATGGCGGAGTTCCGTCGGCAGGCGTCCCGGCGGCGGACCCAGTTGGCGCTGGGGTTCATGGTGGTGCTGCCGCTGATCATCCTGATCGCGTTCCAGTTCGACTCGGGCGGTGACGACGACAACGGCCGCAACGAGTTCGCCAGCCTGGTCGAGCTGGCCACCTCGGGTGGGCTCAACTTCACCCTGTTCTCGATCTTCGTGTCGGCGTCGTTCCTGTTGGTGGTGGTCGTCGCGCTGTTCTGCGGCGACACGGTGGCCAGCGAGGCGAGCTGGGGCAGCTTGCGGTATCTGTTGGCGGTCCCGGTGCCCCGGGCGCGGTTGTTGACGGTGAAGCTGGTGGTCGCGCTCGCGTACTCGGGACTGGCCCTGCTGCTGTTGGCCGGCACCGCGTTGCTGGCCGGCACCCTGCGCTACGGCTGGTCGCCGCTGCGCAGCACCGTCGCCGCTGAGCTGGAACCCACCGAGGGGTTGCTCCGGTTGCTGGCCGTGCTGGGTTACCTGGCAGTCGTCCTGCTGGTGGTGGCCGGCCTGGCGTTCCTGCTGTCGGTGATCACGGACGCGGCGCTGGGCGCGGTGGGTGGCGCGGTCCTGCTCTGGATCCTGTCCAGCATCCTGGACCAGATCACCGCCCTGGGCGCGCTGCGTGACTTCCTGCCGACCCACTTCAGCACCGCCTGGCTGGGGCTGCTGTCGACACCGGTGCAGACCGACGACGTGGTGCGCGGCTGCATATCGGCGGTCAGCTACGCGACGCTGTTCTGGGGGCTGGCGTTCTGGCGCTTCACCCGCAAGGACATCACGTCGTAGCCTTCTTCCAGGCGCTGACGCCGATCCGGCCGGTGTTGCCGAGGTCGATCGGCCCGTCCGGGTCGACCTCCTCGGCCGGCTGCGCGGCGGCGGGCGCCACCGTCAGGAACTCGCCGTTGGTGGCGACCACCGTCGAGTCGGTGACCAGGTTGCGCCAGAGCACCACGGCGGTGGCCCGCTCCCCGGCGAGGAGGGTGACCGGCTGGGGCGGTTGATCGAAGCCCGAGGTGATCTCCTTGGCGCCGTTGACCACGCGCAGCATGACCGGCTCGCGCTCCTCGTCGAAGACGTGCAGCACCGGGTACCCGTTGAGCTGGTAGGGGTGCTCGCCGCAGTTGACCAGTTCCAGACCGAGGGCGCGCAGGCCCATCGCGGCGTCCCCACCGGTCGACCGGATCCGAACGCCGCTGGCCGGGCACTCGGCCGGCGGCTCGGTGCTGGCGGTCGGGTCCGCTTCCGGCCTCGACGCGGCGGGCGGCGGTCCGCTCGGGTCCCCACCCTGGCCTTCATGGTCACGAGTGCAGCCGCCGAGCACGAGAGTCGTCGCGACTGTCGCGGCGATGCGTCGCAGTGCTGCCGTGTCGCGGGAGATCATCCGTTGATCCTCGCCCATGGAGGTGCCTCGCTGGCGTCCGGCGTCGCCCCGACCCGCCCGCAGCCCGCGTCACGAGGCCAGACAGGGTCCGCCGTGGTCGGCGCCGCAGGCAGGCCGACCACGCAAGTGCCGACCTGGCACGCCCCCGCGCGCTCGAGTGCGCTTCTGCGTCGATCTTGCAGTTTCCGCTGTCGGTATGGAGGGATGCGCCCCTTCTGTCGGGACAGAAAGCGCAAGATCGCGGAGTAGGGGCGGGGCGGGGCGAGGAAACGTCGGACCATTTTCGGGGAGGATTTTCCCACCAGCAAGGAAATTATGATTTTCGATGCCCGCGTGCCTCAGGATCGTGGAGACCCATTCAATTTCCTCGATGGAGGTCTGATGAACGTCTCTCGGCTCGGCGGGCCGATCCTGTCCCTGTTCCGCATCGTGATCGGTCTGCTGTTCACGTTGCACGGCCTGTCCTCGGTGTTCGGGTTGTTCGGCGGCAACCCGATGACTGGCAAGGCGGTACCGTTCGGCACCTGGCCGGGCTGGTGGGCCGCCCTGATCCAGTTGGTCTGCGGCGTACTGGTGCTGGTCGGGCTCTTCGCCCGCCCCGCCGCGCTGCTCGCCTCCGGCTCGATGGCGTACGCCTACTTCGTGGTGCACCAGCCGGATGCCGTGCTCCCGCTGCACAACGGAGGCGAGCTGGCGGCGCTCTTCTGCTGGGCGTTCCTGCTGGTCGCGGCGCTCGGCCCGGGTGCCTGGGCACTCGACTCGCTGCTCGCCCGGCGTCGCGCCGACGCCCCCTCGGCATCGGCTTCGGCGGCCGAGCCCGGCACGGTGTCCGTCTGACCAGACCCGAACCGCGCGCCGCCGAAGCCTCGACGAGGCGGCTTCGGCGGCGCGCCCGGTCAGGGGTCGGCCGATGTGCCCGGGGGGCCGGGGTCGGCCGACGCGCCCGGTCAGGGTCGGCCGATGTGCCGCGGGGCTGGGGCCGGCCGGCAGGCCCCGCCCGGGACCGGCCGACACTCCGCGGTCGCGGTGCTACTTCTCGCTGATGCCGTAGACGATTCAGCTCCACAGCGAGCGTCGGAGGCATCTCCCGGTCCGCCGAGGTCACGGTCCGCCGCCCACCGGCCGCCGAGGTCACGCGCCACCGCTCACCGGCCGCCGAGGTCACGCGCCGCCGCCCACCGGTTGCTGCGGCCGCGCGGACCGCACGCGGCCGGCGAGCCGAGGCGGGGCGGGGTCAGGCCGGCGGACGCCGGCTGAGGACCGCGTCCAGCAGGCCGGGGTAGAGCTTGTCCAACTCGTCGCGGCGGAGCCGGACCAGTCGGCTGGTGCCGGCCGCCCGGGTCCGGGTCAGCCCCGCCTCGCGCAGCACCTTGAGGTGGTGGCTGCGGGTGGCCTTGGAGACGCCGAAGTCGAAACTGCCGCAGGCGGACTCGCCGCCCTCGGCGAGCGCCCGGACGATCTGTAGCCGCACGTCGTCGGCGAGTGCGGCCAACACGGTGGTGACCGGTACGGCGGTCAGGTCGGGTTCGTGCGGCTCCATGTGACCAGTGTAACCCTTGTTCGACAACTATCGAACAACGTCCTATGGTCGGTGTCGTTGGTTCGACGATACTCGAACATTGGAGTTGCCGATGCGATCCCGCGCCACCGCGTACCCACTGGTCGCCGTGCTGGGCTGGGGCGTGATGTTCCCGATCCTGGCCAGCGCGCTTCACCGGGTCGACCCGCTCAACCTGACCACCGCGCGCTACCTGCTGGCCGCCGTCGTCCTGGTCGCCATCCTGCTGCTGCGCGAGGGCGTCGGCGCGCTGGGTCACGGCGGCCGGGCGCTGGAGGTGGTGGTGCTCGGAGTGGTCGGCTTCGCGGGCTTCAACCTGCTCACCAACCTGGCGCTGGAACACGCCGCCCCGCAGCAGATCTCCCTCTTCGTGGCCACCACCCCGGTGATCACCCAGCTGGTCCGCTGGGCTCGCGACGGCGTACGCCCGAAGCCGCTCCTGCTGGCACTCTCCCTGGTGGCGCTCCTCGGCGTCGGTCTGGTGATCACGCGCGGGAGCCTGGCCGGGCTCGGCCAGTTCGGCCTGGGTGGGCTCATGATGATCGGCGCGGTGCTGGGTTGGGGCATCTACACCCACGGTGCCAGCCGGTTCGGCGAGTGGTCGCCGCTGCGCTTCACCACACTGACCGCGCTCGCCGGCACGGCCGCCATGCTCGTCCTGAGCGTCGGCGCCGACGCCGTCGGCTGGCAGCACGCGCCGGCCGCCGCCGACCTCGTGGCGGTCGCTCCGCAACTGTCGTACGCCGTGCTGGTGGGTGCCGTGATCGCGGTCCTGGCCTGGAACACCGGCGTGCAGCGACTCGGCGCCGCCAACGCCGCGCTGTTCATGAACCTGGTTCCGGTGACGACGTTCGCGGTGCAGATCGCCCGCGGCTACCGCCCGGAGCCCGTCGAACTGGTCGGGGCCGCCATCACGATCGCCGCCCTGATCGCCGCGAACCTCGCCGCCCGGCCCCGGGCCGCGGCGCTGCCCCAGACGAGCGCGGTGACGGACCCGATCGCGGTGACCGACCCCGTCGCGGTCAGTTTCCGCTGACCCAATACCTGGGATCAGTGGTAGCAGCGGCCGACAGCGTTGTCCTAGACTCGACGGCACAACTGAATACCTCATCCAGAGGGGCTGAGGGATACGGCCCGACGACGCCCCGGCAACCACCCCGCGCGCTCACCGCTGAGCGACCCGCGGGGCAGGTGCCAATTCCGTCCCCGCCGCACCGTGCGATGCGGGGAAAGATGAGAGGACCCTCGACATGACGTCGACGCTCGTCGCCTCCGGCATCGACACCGCTGCCAGCCCCGCCCGCGCCCTGGTCTGCCGTGCCTGTTCGGCCCGCTACCCGCTCGCCGCCCAGCACGCCTGTTACGAGTGTTTCGGCCCGCTGGAGGTCGACTACGACACCGCCGCGCTGGCCACCGTCACCCGCGAGCAGATCGAGGCCGGCCCGAACAACATCTGGCGGTACGCCGCCCTGCTCCCCGCCGGACAGGACCCGGCCAGCCGGGTCACCCTCGACCCGGGCCTGACCCCACTGGTGGCGGCCCCGCACCTCGCCGCCGAGTTGGGCATCACCGCGCCGCTCTGGGTCAAGGACGACAGTGCCAACCCGACCCACTCGTTCAAGGACCGGGTCGTCTCGGTGGCGCTCACCGCCGCCAAGGCCCTCGGCTTCAGCCGGTTCGCCTGCGCGTCGACCGGCAACCTGGCCAACTCGGTGGCCGCCCACGCGGCCCGCGCCGGGGTGCCCTCGGTGGTCTTCATCCCCAGCGACCTGGAGCAGGGCAAGGTCATCACCACCGCCGTCTACGGCGGCGAACTGGTCGCCATCGACGGTTCGTACGACGATGTCAACCGGCTCTGCGGTGAGCTGGTGGAGACCGACGAGTTCGAGGACACGGCGTTCGTCAACGTGAACGTCCGGCCGTACTACGCGGAGGGCTCCAAGACGCTCGGCTACGAGGTGGCCGAGCAGCTCGGCTGGCGGATCCCGGCGCAGGTGGTCATCCCGATGGCCAGCGGCGAGCTGCTCACCAAGATTGACAAGGCGTTCTCCGAGCTGGTGGAGATCGGCCTGGTCGAGGCGCCCGCCGACGGCTGGAAGGTCTTCGGGGCGCAGTCCGCCGGCTGCAACCCGATCGCCGTCGCGCTGCACGGTGAGACCGACACGATCGTCCCGGTCAAGCCCACGGGCATCGCCAAGTCACTCAACATCGGCGACCCGGCAGCCGGCCTCTACGCCCTGGAGGCGGTCCGCCGCACCGGCGGCTGGATGGAGTACGTGGACGACGACGAGATCCGCGCGGGCATCCGCGATCTGGCCCGTACCACCGGGGTCTTCGCGGAGACCGCCGGCGGGGTCACCGTGGCGGTGCTGCGCAAGCTGGTCGAGTCCGGCCGGCTCGACCCGAAGGCCGAGACCGTCGTGTTCAACACCGGCGAGGGTCTGAAGACCATCGACGCGGTGGCCGGCCAGGTCGGGCCGACCCACCACATCAAGCCCTCGCTGCGCGCCGCCCGCGACGCCGGCCTCCTGGGCTGAACGGCCCGCCCGGCACCGGGCCGAGTGGATCAGCCGGTAACTGGGTTTTCGCTGTGAGTGTGGAAAACCCGCCCCTACGGACTTGACGGCAGGAACCGGACGGCGCAAGATGCTCCGTGCGGGAGGGCATTTCGCCGAAGACTTTTGAAGTTCTTGCGACCCAACGCCGGAGGCGTTGTGCGAGTGTCCCTCCCGACCAACGTTCGATCAGGCCAGCGATAATTCGCTGGCCTGATCGCTTTTGTGCGGTGCACGCTCACCGGCATGAGCATCACCATCGCGTCGTTCGACGACGCTGACCGGACGTCGGTCGACGAGGCGTACCGGATCGGGTCGGCGGCCAACGACGCCGACCTGCCGGACTTCCCGCCCTTCTGCCGGCGTCGCTTCGACGCGTTGTTCCACACTCCGATGCCCGGCACCCGGTCGCTGTGGGCGCTGGCCCGTCTGGACGGCGAGCCGGCCGGCTACCTGCAACTGGACCTGCCGCAGCTCGACAACACCGACAACGCCACCGTCGAGCTGCTGGTGCATCCGCGGCTGCGGCGTCGGGGCGTCGGCCGGGCCCTGCGCGAGTACGCGCTGCGCCTGCTCCGCGAGCACGGCCGCAAGCGGGTGGTGGGGATGGCCGTCTCCGCGCTGCCCGGCGGACCGGCCCGGAGCGGGGCGGGCGACGCGTTCGCCGCCGCGACCGGAGCCCAGCCCGCTCTCGCCGAGGTACGCCGCCGGCTCGACGTCGGCAAGATCGACCGGATCGCGTTGCGGGCGGCGCTCGCCGAGGCCCGGCCGCGCGCCGAGGGCTATCACGCCGTCTGCTGGCAGGGCTCCACCCCGCAGGAGTACGTCGCCGACATCGCCTACCTGGACGGCCGGTTGCTGATGGACGCGCCCATGGGCGACGTGCAGTGGGAACCGGAGCAGGTGGACGCCGAGCGGATCCGCGGCAACGAACGGGCGTTGGACGCCCGGGGCCGGCGACGCTACCACCTCGGGATGCGACACGAGGCGTCCGGCCGGCTGGTCGCCTGGACCCTGCTGGACGTGGGCGCCGCCGCCGACTGGCACGCGTACCAGCAGATCACCATCGTCGACCCGGCCCACCGTGGGCACCGGCTCGGCCTCATCGCCAAGGCGGAGAACCTGCACCACCTGCTGACCCACGAGCCGGCGGTACAGGTGATCGACACCTGGAACGCGGCGAGCAACAGCTACATGGTGGCGATCAACGAGCAGCTCGGCTTCCGCCCGGTGGACGCCTGGACCGACTGGCAGCTCACCTTCTGACGGGCACCGACGCTACTGCTCGTGGTGCGTCCTCAGGCATGAACCGCTGCCGGGCATTCGCGCTACTGCTCGCGGACGTGACTCAGGCATGATGGCGGGCATGACGGAGACCCCGCATCCCCTGTACGACAGGCACGCCGACACCCTCAACCGTGCGCTGACCGCGATCACGGAGCGGGGCTACTGGTCCGCCTATCCCGAATCCCCCAGCCCCCGGGTGTACGGCGAGACCGCCGCCGCCGACGGTAAGGCCGCCTTCGAGGCGTACCTCGGCGGTGATTTCCCGCTCGACCAGCCCGGCGCGGGCGCTCGGGTCGCCACCGAGACGAGCCCGTTCGGGGTGGAGTTGGCGGTGCGGTACCCGCACGCCATGCCCGGTGAGCTGGTCGACGCCGCCTCCGCCGCGCTGCCGGCGTGGCGCGACGCCGGCCCGCAGGCCCGGGTGGGCGTCTGCCTGGAGATCCTCGACCGGCTGCACAAGCACATCTTCGAGCTGGCCAACGCTGTGCAGTTCACCAGCGGGCAGGCGTTCGTGATGGCCTTCCAGGCCGGTGGCGCGCACGCGCTGGACCGGGCGCTGGAGGCGCTGGCGTACGCGTACGCCGAGATGACCCGGCACCCGGGCACGGCGGGCTGGGAGAAGGCCGCCGGCAAGGGTGACCCGCTGCGGATGACCAAGACGTTCCACGTGGTGCCGCGTGGGGTGGCGCTGGTGATCGGCTGCAACACCTTCCCGACCTGGAACTCGTACCCCGGGCTGTTCGCCTCGCTGGTCACCGGCAACCCGGTGATCGTCAAGCCGCACCCGCGTGCGGTGCTGCCGCTGGCCATCACCGTGAAGTACGCGCGGGAGGTGCTCGCCGAGGCCGGGTTCGACCCGAACCTCATCATGCTGGCGGCCGAGGCGCCCGGTGAGAAGCTCGCCAGTGACCTGGCCCTGCACCGGGCCATCCGGATCGTCGACTTCACCGGCTCCACCGAGTACGGCGACTGGCTGGAGACGCACGCCCGGCAGGCATCGGTCTACACCGAGAAGGCCGGCCTCAACACCGTCGTCGTCGACTCCACCGACGACTTCGCCGGCATGTGCCGCAACCTCGGGTTCACGCTGACCCTCTACAGCGGGCAGATGTGCACCACCTCACAGAACATCCTCATCCCCGCCGGGGGTATCGAGACCGACCAGGGGCACAAGAGCTTCGACGAGGTGGCCGGCGGGATCGCCGCCGCCGTCGGCAAGCTGACCGCCGACCCGGCCCGGGGTGTGGAGCTGACCGGCGCCATCGTCAACGACGGGGTGCTGGAACGGCTGGCCGAGGTGACCAAGGTCGGCGAGCCGGTGCTGGAGTCGCGGGCCGTGGCCCACCCGTCGTACACCGACGCGGTGGTGCGCACGCCGACGATCGTGAAGCTGACCGCGGATGACGCGGAGACGTACGGCCGGGAGTGGTTCGGGCCGATCTCGTTCGCCATCGCGACCGACTCGACCGCGCACAGCCTGGAGCTGCTGCGCCGGACGGTCGGCGAGAAGGGCGCGCTCACCGCCGCTGTCTACTCGACCGACGACGCGGTGCTGGACGCAACCGAGGCGGTGGCGGTCGAGGTCGGGGTGCACCTGTCCTGCAACCTCACCGGCGGTGTCTTCGTGAACCAGTCGGCGGCGTTCTCCGACTTCCACGGCAGCGGAGCCAACGCGGCGGCCAACTCGGCGCTGACCGACGGGGCGTACGTCGCCAACCGGTTCCGGATCGTGCAGTCGCGGCGGCACATCTGAGTTTCGGGTTCTTGTCGGGGATTTCCGGCGCGGCCCGTTGCGGTCGCGGTTGGGGGTTTCCGGGGCGGCCCGTCCTGGTCGCGGTTGGGGGTTTCCGGGGCAGCCCGACCCGCTTCGGGCGGTCAGGCTTGATCCCTGCGCGGGTCGGGCTGCCCCGGAAACCCGCCGTGGGCGCGGTTGTCGTCGGCGTGTCCGGCCCGGAACCTCTGCGTTGCGTTGCTGGGCCACGGGGCACGGCGAACTCCCAGCAGTGTTCCTCAAAAAACGCGGCGGCTGCGCCGATCTTGCGGTTTCGGTCGTCGAGATGGGCGAAATGCCCACTATGCCGGGGCAGGAAGTGCAAGATCGCGGAGAAGGGCAGCTGGCTTGGTGTTACGTGCGCAATTTGTCACCCAGCACGACTCCATGATCGACGGGGCGACGCGGCGCGGACCGCTTTGGCGGTGCCGGCGGCAGGGGCGGTCATTCGTTCCGGGGGGCGGGTGAATCATTGGGGTCGTTCGTGGGTCAGGCGGGGCGGCGCATCTGTAGTTCGGTCAGGGCTGGGATGGTGGGGTGGGGGACCCGTACCCCGGTGTCCTTGAAGCCCAGGCGCTGGTAGGCGCGGTAGGCGCGGTCGTTGCCGACCACCACCTCCAGCAGCAGTTCCGGCCGGCCGCAGGCCCGCGACCAGGCGGCCACCCCGTCGATCAGCTCGCCGAGCAGGCCACTGCCGCGCCAGGCCGGCGTGACGTACACGGCGTAGATCACGGTCAGTCCCGGTTCGTTCGGGTGGGTCGTACCACCGGCGTGCCCGACCAGCCGGCCGCCCGGGTCGGCGACGAACTGCGCGTTACCGGCGCCGGCCGAGGTGTACGCGACCCGAGCGGCGAACTCGTTGTGCGGTCGGGCCGCGGCGTCCGCCAGGGTCTCCAGGAAGGCCAACGGCGCGTCGGCCAGCATCTCCAGGCGTAGCGCCCGCATCCGCGCGGCATCCTCGGGCCGGACCCGGCGGATCTCGGCGAGCCGCACTGCCGGCGGGCCCTTGTCGGTGGTCATGTCCGCATACCTACCACAGGGCAGGGACGGCTTTTCGCGAGCCGGGCCCGATCGTCGTCATCTCCGGGCCGCCCGGCGACCGTCCCTCCATTTCGCAATGACGCGGGCGGATCCGGTGGCCCGGTAATTCGACCGATCAGTGCGGTCGGTACGCCTCGGAGTGTGTCTGATTTGTGGCCGTGCGCGGCCGTCAGTCCTCGTGTAGCGTGCGATTTCGGTCACCTGATTCAATGGCGGTCATCGATCGCTGAGTCGGTGGTCCGGGGCGCCCGGCCGTGCCGTGCGCCGAGTCAGGCAACGCCGGGCAGAGTGAGGGAAGTGCACAGTGGCACAGGGCTCCGTGAAGTGGTTCAACGCCGAAAAGGGCTACGGCTTCATCGCCGTCGACGGCGGGCAGGACGTTTTCGTCCACTTCTCCGCGATCGAGATGGACGGTTACAAGGCGCTGGACGACGGTCAGCGGGTCGAGTTCGAGATCACCCAGGGCCAGAAGGGCCCACAGGCCGAGCACGTACGCGTCATCGGCTGAGCTTCCTGGCCGATCGGCCCGCGAGTCGGGGCTGCGGCAGGGGCGTGCAGCCGGGAAGATCGTGAACCGTTCCAGCCGATGCTGAGGAGCGTTCATGACCGACCAGCCACCCCCGCACATTCCGTCCTCCGGGTCGGGGGAGCCGGAGGAGTCCTCGCCCGCCGGCAGCCCCGGGCCCGCCGGGCCGCCGCCTGGCTGGGGGCCGGGCACACCCCCGGCCGGCCCGTCCACCGGCCCCGCCGGTCCGCCGCCGGGCTGGGATCCCGCTCAGGGTGCCTGGGGTGCGGCCCCGCCACCGCAGGGCTGGGGGTTCCCGCCCACCGGGGGCTACCCGCCCGGGTCGGGTCCCTACGGAGGGCAGCCGTGGTACCCGGGGCCGCCGGTCGGCTGGTACCCGCCGGGTTACGGGGCTGACCCGAACGACGCCCTGGTCACGCCACCCGGCGCGGGCATCGGCGGCTGGTTCAACCGGTGCGGTCAAGCGCTGCGCCGGGGCTGGCGGCAGTTGGTGCCGATCATGCTGCTCACCCAGGTGCTGCCGGCGGCGGTGCTCTCGGTGCTCTCCCTCGGGCTGGACCCGTCGGCGAAGTGGGCCGCCCAGGCCGGATCGACGTCGACCCCCGCGCTGCCGGACAATTTCGTCGTCGAACTGCTGAGCCTCCTGGTCCTGCTGCTCGGCGGCAGCATCGTCGTCGGGTTGGTGCAGGCCATCGGGTGGGCCGCCGGCACCTGGGTGATCACCCAGCAGGCGGCCGGTCAGCCGGCCAGCCTGGAGTCGGCGTTGCGCTACGGCCTGCGTCGGGCACTCGGGCTGTGGGCGTGGACCCTGTTGGTCAGCCTGCTGATCGGCGTCGGCGTCTGCTTCTGCGTCCTGCCGGGTGTCTACCTGGCCTTCGCGCTGAGCATGGCCGGCCCGGTCTATCTCTTCGAACGCCACAACCCGATCGGTCGCTCGTTCCGGATGTTCCACGACCGACTCGGCCTGCTGCTCGGACGGGTGGCCCTGGTGGCCGTTGCGGTGATCGTCGGCACGCTGATCCCCGGTGGCCTGGAGGGGATCGGCACCGGCGCGTTCGGTACGGATCCGTTCTCGTCGGCGGGTACCGCCGCCGGGGCGGTGGTGGTGATCGGGATCACCGCCGTGCTGGCCCTGCCGGCCCACCTCGCGCAGATGATCGGTCTGCTGGTGACGTACGCCGAGCAGCGTGCCCATGAGGCGCCGGTGAACAGCGCTGGACTGGCCGCCGAACTCGGCTGAGCGGCGGCATCGTGCTTGCACTCGGCAGGGGAGAGTGCTAAACAAGTCATTGGCACTCGCATACCGTGAGTGCCAATGGTCGGGACGGTGGGGCCAGGTTGCACCGGCGTGGAGACGCCGGGGCGGCACATGGCCGGTCGTCGCGGGCTATCCGGCCCGGCCGAAGGACGTCGTCGTCGCCAGGTGGCGACGTCCCAAGGTGCGTACACCAGGCGGCCCATCCGGGGCACACATCTCGGGTGGCCCGTGAGTGTCCAGGAGGACAACGCCGTATGGCCAAGATGATCGCGTTCGACGAAGAGGCGCGCCGCGGCCTCGAGCGGGGCATGAACCAGCTCGCCGACGCCGTAAAGGTGACCCTCGGCCCCAAGGGCCGCAACGTCGTGCTCGAGAAGAAGTGGGGTGCCCCCACCATCACCAACGATGGTGTGAGCATCGCCAAGGAGATCGAGCTCGAGGACCCGTACGAGAAGATCGGCGCTGAGCTGGTCAAGGAGGTCGCCAAGAAGACCGACGACGTTGCCGGTGACGGCACGACGACGGCGACCGTCCTGGCCCAGGCCCTGGTTCGCGAGGGCCTGCGCAACGTGGCCGCCGGCGCCAACCCGATGGCCCTGAAGCGGGGCATCGAGGCCGCTGTCGCGAGCGTCTCGGAGGAGCTGTCCAAGCTCGCCAAGGACGTCGAGACCAAGGAGCAGATCGCCTCCACCGCCTCCATCTCCGCTGGCGACAGCACCGTCGGCGAGATCATCGCCGAGGCGATGGACAAGGTCGGCAAGGAAGGCGTCATCACCGTCGAGGAGAGCAACACCTTCGGGCTGGAGCTGGAGCTCACCGAGGGTATGCGCTTCGACAAGGGCTACATCTCGGCCTACTTCATGACCGACCCGGAGCGTATGGAGGCCGTCTTCGACGACCCGTACATCCTGATCGCCAACAGCAAGATCTCGTCGGTGAAGGACCTGCTCCCGATCCTCGAGAAGGTCATGCAGTCGGGCAAGCCGCTGCTGATCATCGCCGAGGACCTGGAGGGCGAGGCCCTCGCCACCCTGGTGGTCAACAAGGTCCGTGGCACCTTCAAGTCGGTCGCCGTCAAGGCGCCGGGCTTCGGTGACCGCCGCAAGGCCATGCTGACCGACATTGCCATCCTCGCCGGTGGCCAGGTCATCAGCGAGGAGGTCGGCCTCAAGCTCGACGCCGCCAGCGTCGACATGCTGGGCCGCGCCCGCAAGGTCGTGGTGACCAAGGACGAGACCACCATCGTCGACGGTGCCGGTGACGCCGAGCAGATCCAGGGCCGGGTCAACCAGATCCGGGCCGAGATCGACAAGAGCGACTCCGACTACGACCGCGAGAAGCTGCAGGAGCGGCTGGCCAAGCTGGCCGGCGGCGTCGCGGTCATCAAGGTCGGCGCGGCCACCGAGGTCGAGCTCAAGGAGCGCAAGCACCGCATCGAGGACGCCGTTCGCAACGCGAAGGCGGCCGTCGAGGAGGGCATCGTCCCGGGTGGTGGCGTCGCGCTGGTGCAGGCCGGCAAGACCGCTTTCGACAAGCTCGACCTGGTCGGCGACGAGGCGACCGGTGCGAACATCGTCAAGGTCGCGCTGGACGCCCCGCTGCGGCAGATCGCCGTCAACGCCGGCCTTGAGGGCGGCGTCGTGGTGGAGAAGGTCCGCAACATCGAGGCCGGTCACGGTCTGAACGCCGCCAACGGCGAGTACGTCGACCTGCTGGCCGCGGGCATCATCGACCCGGCCAAGGTGACGCGTTCGGCGCTGCAGAACGCCGCTTCCATCGCGGCGCTCTTCCTCACCACCGAGGCTGTTGTCGCGGACAAGCCGGAGAAGACCCCGGCTGCCCCGGCTGGCCCGGGTGGCGGGGACATGGACTTCTGAGTCCAGTTCCGACACCGAACGGGGCGGGCCGCTGACGCGGTCCGCCCCGTTCGTCGTCAGGTCGGAAGTGGGCGCTGGTTGCGCCGCTTCTGTGCCCGGCTGTACGGCGGAAGCAGTTGGATCGGTGCGTCCACCATCTCCTGCGGCTCCTCGACCACCGACGGCTCACCGTCGGTGGTCATCTCCGCCAGTTGCTCGGCGTCGCCGTAGTCGAGCCGGTCGAACGGCAGTTGGCCGGGGAGTTCTTCCACCGGCTTCCAGGTGATCGGCGGGCCGTCCTCGGTCTGGTTGTCATCCGTGGTCATGGCTGCCTCCTCTACCGAAACGGTAGGGGGCGTCGTTGGCCGGTGCGGGCGAATGGATCTATGTCCTGTTTGCCCTGGTTATCCCCGGGGCGGGGTTCGCCGGTACAGGAAGAAGACCCGCTCGATCCGCGCACCCGCGCTTCCCGAGTAGAACGGCACCGGTCCTACCCAGCCGATCTGTGCCCGGTCCAGCCCCGCCGCCCGCTGGTCGCGCAGGCAGCGCCGCAACAGCACACCACCGATGCCCGACCCCTCCGCGGCCGGTGCGGTGCCCATCGGCCCGAACCAACTCGGCCGGGACGACCCGTACGCGGCGAACCCGAGCACCTCGCCGTCCCGCTCCGCCAGGTGGCAACCGGCGTCGGCGCGTCCCACCGACCCGGCCAGCTCGCCGTCCCACGTTCCGCCGAAGGTGGACCGGGCGAACGCGGTCAGCGCCGGCAGGTCCGAAGGCTCCGCGCGGCGTACCGTGACGCCCTGGTCGGCCAGCCGCCGCTCCGTCGCCTCGGTGGACCTCAGTGCCGGCGACCCGTCGTACGACAGATCCGCGGTCATGTTCCAGGCGGTCCGGTCCTGCTGGTAGCCGAGCGCGAGGGCGGCGCAGACCGCCGGCGTGTAGCGGACGTCGATCCCCGGCCACGCGTAGTACGGCGGGTTCCCAGCCAACAGCACTTCGGTCGCGCCGCGGTCGGCGAGCACCCGCTCGGCCCGCTGGAGCAGCGCCCGGCCGACGCCCCGACGCCGCTGATCCGCGAGGACCGCGACCAGGTCGACGTGCCCGATCCCCGGCTCGATCGACGACACCGAACAGATCAGCACCCCCACCAGGTCCGCACCTCGGTACGCGCCCAGCCCGACCACGGGCCGGTCGGTGGCGGCCCGGGTCCAGAGCACGTCCACGATGGAAGCCGCCTCGGCGGAGTCCTCGGGCAGGTCGAGTGCCTGCTGGCAGAGCTGCACGACGCTGGTGACCAGGTCGGCGGTCAGCTCGGTGACGATGATCTCGGCGTCCATGGTCGCCGACCCTAGATCACCGGATGTCGAGCCGCACCCCCGCCCGTGGGCGACCATCACCGCTGGGCGGCGCGAACGGCGGCGTAGGCGTCGACCTGGCCGGCGCCGGTGATGTTCGCCGGAGCGCCACAGGCGTCGGAGGGGCTGTCGGAGCGATAGGTGGGCGTCACCTTCGTGGCGGTGTCCCGCAGGATCTGCCGGGTCCGTGTCACGTCGCCGACCAGCGCCGGGTTCGCCGACCACATCAGCGCGACCACCCCGGCCACCTGCGGGGTCGCCATCGACGTGCCGTCCAGCTCGGCATACGTGCCGCCCGGCATGGCCGACACCACACCCACCCCCGGTGCCAGCACGTCCGGTTTACCCGAGCCGTCCGGCCCCG
Source organism: Micromonospora sp. NPDC047756 (assembly GCF_055587245.1). NCBI lineage: Bacteria > Bacillati > Actinomycetota > Actinomycetes > Micromonosporales > Micromonosporaceae > Micromonospora > Micromonospora sp. NPDC047756. The sequence goes on along the minus strand of NZ_JBVJGQ010000004.1, from coordinate 485,956 downwards.
GCCCGCGCGACGAGAACTCGGCGACCCGCCGTTGGTCGTCCACCGCGCCCACGGTCAGCACGTCCGGGTAGGGGGCGGGCGGATCGTCGATCGAGGCGCACCACGGGCCGGTGTTGCCGGCCGCGGCGACCACGAAGATCCCGGCGGCGTCGAGGGCGGCGGTGGCCGGCCGCAGCACGCGCTGGTCGCAACCCTCGATCGGCGGGCAGCCCCACGAGTTGGTCAGCACCTGCGGGGCGCGCTCGGGACGGCCGTCGGTGAACGGGTCGCCGCCGGCCGGGAAGGGCGCCAACATGAACTGGAGACAGTCCAGATAGTGCGCGGGGCTACCGAGGTTGCGGTCCAGGTTGACGCAGCCCACCCACTGCGCGTCCGGGGCCACCCCGATGCCGTCCCGCCCGACCGCGCTGCCCACCGTGTGGGTGCCGTGCCCGCCCTGGTCGGTCGGGCTCCGGGTGTCGTCCCACGGGTCGTACCAGGAGTCGTCCCCACCACGGAAGTTGGCGCGTAGCGCCGGATGGCCGCCGTCCACCCCGGAGTCGGAGCTGCCGACCACGATGCCCGCGCCGGTGACCTGAAGTTGGGACCACACCCGGTCGGCGCCGATCTGACGGATGTTCCACTCCGGGCCGGCGGGCTTGGCCAGGGTGCCCCGGCTCTGCCCGGCCGGGGCCGGCAACGGTCGCAGGCGCTGGCTGACCAGCACCCGCGCCACCTCCGGTCGACGGGCGAGCCACGCCCGAACCGCCGGCCCGCCGTCCACCTCGACCGCGTTGACCAGGTAGTACGACACCGGGTCGAGCCGCAGCCGGTTCAACCCCCGGAGCAGGTCGCCCTGGCTCTGCTCGGCGGTCGTCACCAGCCGCCGGTAGACCTCCGCCGCGCGGGCGTCCCGTCCGGCCCGGCCCGGCGCGGCGGCCGGGAGACCGCTCAAATCGGCCTGCGTACGCAGCACCACGAACAGCCGCTCGCCGTACAGGCCCGGCTGGCCGGGGCCGAGATCGACCGCCCCGAACGCCACCAGCAGCACCACGGCCGCCACCGCGGCGACCCGCCTGCTCGGGGTACGTGCCGTCGGCCGGGCGAGCAGCACGGCGTACCCGATGGCGACCAGGACCGCGACGGCGAGCCCGACGCCGGCGGCGACCGCCACCCAGAACGGGATGTCCCGGGTGCCGACCAGCAGCAGGCTGATCTCTTCCGGGTCGGTGAAGGCCAACGGGCCGAGCGTGGCCAGACCCACGAGCCAACCGGTCGCCGCTCGGCCGGCGCGCGCGGCCTGCGCCGGGTCACCGGTTGGCCCAGCCCAGAGTGCGGCTTCGGCCGGGTCACCGGTTGGCCCGGCCCAGAGTGCGGCTTCGGCCGGGTCACCGGTTGGCCCGGCCCAGAGTGCGGCTTCGGCCGGGTCGGCGGTGGGCTGCCGGGTGGCGGCCCAGAGCGCGGCCTGGGCCGGGTCGGCGGTGGGCCGCCAGGTGGCGGCCCAGAGCGCGGCCAGCGCGAAACCCACCGGCGGCAGGGTCAGCAGCGCGGGCATTTGCGCGCCTGACTGCCCGGTCCCGGCCGCGAGCAGCAGCAGCGCCACCCCGGCGACCAGTCCGCCGACCAGCACCAGCCGAGCTGGCCGGGGTGGTCGCCCAACCGCGAACCGGGCCCAGAAGGGGGCGTCCAGCAGCGTCGCGGCGAGCACCCCGAGCGCGGCGGCCGCCAGCAGCGCGAGAGCGGTCTCCAGAAGGCCGCCGAGCGCGCCCAGCCAGGCCCACGGCAGCAGCAGCGCCAACCCGGCGGCCACCGCGAGTAGCGGCACCGGGCCAGCACGGCGCACGCGCCGTCCGGCCGACTCCGCGTTTCCGCTGGCCTCGGGCCCGGTGGCGCCGCCGTCTCTGGCGGCCGCGATCGGCGTGGCGTCGCCCTCTCTGGCAGCCTCGGGCCGCGTGGCGTCGCCGCCTCCCGTGGCCCCGGGCCGGGTGGTACCTCTGCCCACGATGGTCTCGGGCCGTCCGGCGGCCTCGGGCCGAGTGGCGTCGCCGCCTCCGGTGGGTGCCGGGCCGCCGGCCGGGCCGACCAGCCCGGGGTACGCCCACCGGCGGGTCGACCACCGCACGGCGAGCGCGCTGAGCGATGCGGCGCCGGCCAGCGCGGCGAGGTACGCCTCATGGTGCACCGGCGGCACTGCCCGCAGCAGGGTGAGCACACCGAGTACGAGTGCCCCGATCAACCAGGCCCGCCCGGTGGCCCGGACCGCGCCCGATCGGGGCAGGACGGCCAGCAGCAGGGCGGGCGTGCCGGCCAGCACGACGGTGGCCAGGCCGAGCACGGGCCAGAGCCAGCCGAGCCGGTCCCGTCCGAAGCCCAGCAGCACCTGATCGGTGAGCCAGCCACCGGTCTGGGTGCCCACGGTGACCGCAACCGTCCAGCAGCCGACCAGCACGGCCGCGACCACCGGCCACGGGGAACTGCGGTCGCTGGGGCCCTGGTACGCAGGTTGACCTTGCATCCGAGAACCTTACGACTACGAGGAAGGGATTCGACCCGACCGTCGGGTTCCGGGACGCCGAGGAACCGTGCAGATCTTGGACACTTTCCGTCATCGCGTGACGGAAAGTGTCCAAGATCTGCGAACGGTCGGGTGGCGCGGTCGGCCGGGGGTCGTGTGGCGCGGTCGGGTGGGGTCGGGTGGCGCGGTCGGGTGGGGTCGGGTGGCGCGGTCGGCCGGGATCGGCCGGGGTCGGGTGGCGCGGTCGGCGGGGGTCGGGTGGCGGGACGTGTCGTGCGGGCTCCGCAGCAGGTGGGCGCGGTGCGGGGCGGGCGGCGAATGTCGACTCGGTGCCTCGACGGTTACGGTGGACAGGTGCGCGACCCGAATGTCTCCCGATCCGTCGCCGGTCAGCTCTCACCGGTCCGCCGTGCGTCCGACCTGCGTCGACTGCGTGCCGAGCGCTTCGACGTGCTGGTCATCGGGGGCGGGGTGACCGGAGCCGGTGCCGCCCTGGACGCCGCGTCCCGTGGCCTGAAGGTGGCGCTGGTCGAGGCGCGTGACCTCGCCGCCGGGACTTCCAGCCGGTCCAGCAAACTCATCCACGGTGGCCTGCGGTATCTGGAGCAGTTGGAGTTCCACCTGGTCCACGAGGCGCTCACCGAGCGCGGCCTGCTGGCCACCCGGCTCGCGCCGCACCTGGTACGCCCGGTGCCGATCATGGTGCCGCTGCCGGCCGGGCGGGGCCTGCGGGACCTGCCGGCCCGGGTCTTCCGGCGTTCGTACTACGGCGCCGGGGTGGCCGCGTACGACGCCTTCGCCGGGCTCTTCGGCGGGGGTCGGGGAATGCCCCTGCACCGTCACCTGACCCGGGAGGGTGCCCGGCGGATCTTCCCGAGCCTGCGGGCCGACGCGCTGGCCGGGGCGATCCGCTACTACGACGGGCAGGTCGACGACGCCCGGCTGGTTGTCACCCTGGCCCGGACCGCGGCCAGCCTCGGCGCCACGGTGGTGAGCAGTGCCCGTGCCGTCGGGTTGATCCGGCAGGCCCGCGAGGTGACCGGCGTCCGCGTCCGGGACCTGGAGGCGCCGCCGGGCTCGCCGGACGCGGAGTTCGAGGTGCAGGCCCGCACCGTCATCGCCGCCACCGGTGTGTGGAGCGACGACATGTCCCGGATGCTCAATGACGTCGGCCTGCGGCCCGGCATCCGGGTGCGCGCCTCCAAGGGGGTGCACCTGGTGGTGCCCCGCTCGGCGATCACCGGTGAGACGGGGCTCATCCTGCGTACGGCGAGTTCGGTGCTCTTCGTCATCCCGTGGGGCGGGCACTGGATCATCGGCACCACGGACACCGACTGGCGGCTGGACCGGTCCCACCCGGCCGCCTCGGCCCGCGACATCGACTACCTCCTCCAGCAGGTCAACACCGTGCTGGAACGGCCGCTGACCACCGCCGACATCGAGGGGGTGTACGCCGGGCTGCGGCCACTGCTGGCCGGCGAGGCCGACTCGACCTCGAAGCTCTCCCGGGAGCACGCTGTCTTCGAGCCGATGCTCGGGCTGCTGCTGGTCGCTGGCGGCAAGTACACGACGTACCGGGTGATGGCGTCCGACGTGGTCGACCGGGCCGTTCGCCGGCTCGGTGGCGCTCGCTCGTCGCGTACCGCCGACCTGCCGCTGCTCGGTGCGGACGGTTACCCGGCGATGTGGCGGGACCGGGCCGACCTGGCCCGCCGGCACGGGGTGCCGGTGGGCGTGGTGGAGCACCTGCTGGAGCGGTACGGCACCCTCACCCTGGACCTGCTGGCGCTGGTCGACGCCGATCCTCTGCTGGCGTCCCCGTTGGCTGGTGCCCCGGAGTATCTGGCGGCGGAGGTCGCGTACGCGGCGCGGGCCGAGGGCGCGCTGCACCTGGAGGACGTGCTGACCCGGCGGACCCGCATCTCGTTCGAGACCAGCCACCGGGGGCTGGAGTCGGCGGAGCACACCGCAGAGTTGATGGGGGCGGTGCTCGGTTGGGACGCGGCCACCCGGGCGCGCGAGGTCGAGCACTACCGGGTTCGGGTGGAGGCGGAGCGTCAGTCCCAGTTGATGCCGGACGACGCGGCGGCGGACGCGGCCCGCCTCGGCGCTCCGGACGTCAGGGGTTACGCGGCTGACCGGGGTGACGACAACCAGGCGGAGCTGCGCTCGTCCGCTCGATGACGAATTGCGACGTTACCGATGGGTAACCATCGATACCGGCCCGGATGGTGGTTTCGAACGCTACCTACGGTGGGGTAGGTTTCCGCGCGTGCTAGCCCGCGCGCGCCCTCGTCTGCTCGTACCCTTGCTCGCCGTCGCGCTCGTCGGCGCCCTGACCGGGTGCTCCCTGTTCGAGGGAGACAAGCCGAGCACCCCGGTGGCGCAACCGACCCCCGGCACGGCGGGTGGCGGCTCGCAGCCGGAGATCCCCACCACTGTGGCCGCCGGTCAGGTGAGCCTGCTCCAGCGGCTCGGCGAGGACGGGCCAATGCGCACCCTGAGCGTCGAGCGCAACGGCGCGTGGCAGTGCGTCGACTGCGCCGGCGACGGCGTGACCTCCCGGGGCACCCTCGCGCCGGAGCTGACCGAACGGCTCCAGGTGCTGCTGGCCAACCCGAAGCTGGCCGACGAGACCGATCAGGCCCGGCGGTACCGGACGACCTGCATCGACGCGCTGACGTCCAGCCTCATCACCTCGACCGGGCTGATCACCTCCCAGGACTGCCCGGGCGAGGAGCTCACGCCGGTCGCCGGGGAGATCCTGCTGCTGCTCACCCAGGCGACCCCGGCCGAGGTCAAGGGCTGACCGCAGCCGGTCAGAGCACCTTGCCCGGGTTGAGCAGGCCGGCCGGGTCGAGCGCCGACTTGATCGCCTGATGCACCCGGACACCGACCGGCCCGATCTCCCGGGCCAGCCAGTCCCGCTTGAGCAGCCCCACCCCGTGCTCACCGGTGCACGTGCCGCCCAGGCCCAGGCCGAGCCGCATGATCTCGTCGAAGGCCCGCCGACCCCGCTCCACGCTCGCCGGGTCGGCCCGGTCGACAACGATGTTCGGATGCATGTTGCCGTCCCCGGCGTGCCCCACCACGCCGATCGGCACCTCACACTCGGCCGCGATCCGGGCAACCCCGTCCAGGAGCGCGGCGAGCGCGCCGCGCGGCACCGCCACGTCGTCGATCACCAGACCGCCGTTGCCGCCCGGGTAGGCGTCCGCCGCGAACTTCTCCATCGCCGGGTGGGCCAGCCGGCGAGCCTGGAGCAGCGCCGCCGCCTCCACCGCGTCGGTGGCCGCGTAGACCTCGTCGGCGCCGACGGCCTCGCACACCTCCGCCAGCACGGCCAGGTCGTCCGCCGCGCGGGAGCCGGTGTCGGCGGCGGCCAGCAACAGGGCCTGCGCGTCGGTCCGCAACCCCATCGGTCGGTACGCCTCGATCGCCCGCAGGTGGGTCTGGTCCAGCAACTCCAGCAGGCTGGGGGTGAGACCGCGAGCCGCGATCTCGGCCACCGCCGCGCCGGCCGTGGCGGTGGATCCGAAGACCGCCACCAGGGTCAGTGAGTCGGCCGGGGCGGGCCGCAGCGCCACGGTCACCTCGGTGATCACGCCAAGGGTGCCCTCCGACCCGACGAACAGTCGGGTCAGGTCATATCCGGCCACCCCCTTGGCCGTACGCCGGCCGGTGCGCAGCACCTCACCGGAGGCGAGCACCACCTCCAGGCCGAGCACGTACTCGGTGGTCACTCCGTACTTCACGCAGCACATGCCGCCGGCGTTGGTGGCCACGTTGCCGCCGATCGTGGACGACTCCCAGGAGCCGGGGTCCGGCGGGTACCACAGTCCCTGTTCCGCCACCGCCGCGGCCAGGGCCGCGTTGACCACCCCCGGTTGGACCACGGCGATCCGGCTCACCGGGTCGATCTCCCGGATCGCGTTCATGGCGACGGTGCTGAGCACCACCGCGCCGTCCACCGCGTTCGCCGCGCCGGCCAGCCCGGTCCGTGCGCCCTGCGGCACCACCGGTACGCCGTGCCGCGCCGCCGCCTGGATCACGGCGACCACCTGTCCGGTGTCGCGCGGGCGGGTCACCACCAGCGGGACGCCGGCGGCACACAGATCGGCCTCGTCCCGCTGGTGCAGGCGCAGCAGGTCCGGATCGCTGAGCACGGCGTCGTCACCGAGCGCGGCGCGCAGGTCGTCGAGGAGCACGGTGGGGGCCATGCAGCCGAGGTTAGGGCGGTACCGGGCGATCATCAACATGATCGACTGAGCGGGTTAACGTGGCACCCGTGCTCTACCTGGACCGGCCGGCCTGGCCGTGGCGCGGCCGGCTCTGGTCGCACCTGATCAGCGACGTCTCGTACGCCGAGCTGCACGCCTTCGCCGAGGCGCTCGGCGCTCCCCGGCGCGGCTTCGACCGGGACCACTACGACATCCCGGCGGACCGGTTCGCGGCGGCGGTGTGGCTCGGTGCTGAAGTGGTGCCGAGTCGGGAGTTGGTCCGGTTGCTCCGCGCCGCCGACCTGCGTCGGCCGAAGCACCTGGTCAAGCCGCGTTCTCCGGTGCCCCGGTGAGGGCGGCCAGCTCGCGGCGCACATTGTCCCGGGCGGGCTCCTCCCACCGGCTCGCCAGCGGTGGCGACCGGAACAGCGCGGGCAGCGACAGCAGGCCGGTCAGCACGGCGGCCCGCCCAGCCCGGAAGGCCGGTTCCGGCACGTGGGCGTACTCCCGGCGGATCGCCGCCGCGTAACGCTCGTAGCTGGCCGGCGGCGCGGCCAGTACGGCCAGGTCGGCGTCGCAGAGCAGCACGCCGTCCCGGTCGCCCGGCGTCACCGCGTGCCCGGCGGTGAGCAGCACCAGCCGGCGCACCTCGGCCACCGTGGGCCCCGGCAACCCGAGCCCGGTGAGCACGCTCTCGGCCAGCGCGGCGCTGTCCCGTTCGTTGGCGTCGCCGTCGGCCCGGGGGTCGTAGACCGCGTCGTGGAACCACGCCGCCAGCCGGACCGCGTCGGCCCGATCGACCAGGTCGGCGTGCTGGTCCACCACATCGAGCACCGCCGTCAGGTGGCTTACCGTGTGGTAGTGCCGGTGCGGCTCCCGCCAGCGGGCGATCAACTGCTCGCCGGCGCTGGTGGTGTCCGGACCGGGCCTCGCGCCGGCACCCCGGGCCGCCGCCCGCCACCGGTCCAACAGATCAACCACCGCCCGAGTGTGCCGCATCCACCCGTGACGCGCGGGTAGGGAGGGTTCAGCGGGCCCACCACGGGTAGTCGCGCCCATGGCCGTGGCCCGGGACAAGCGACAGCCGATGGTGCGACGTACCGCGCTGCGCGACGGTTTGGTGGACATCGACGGCGCGCGGATCGCCGAGGCCACCGAACAACTGCGCCACCGCGGCCGGGCCACCCTGCACGACCGGCTGCACCGGGTACGGATGGCCGGCGGACTCGCGGTGCAGGCCGGGCTGGCCGCCGGGCTCGCGTACCTGATCTCGCACAAGGTGCTCGGCAACCCGCAGCCGGTCTTCGCGCCGATCTCCGCGGTCGGCACCCTGGCCGCGTCGGTCGGTCAGCGGTTCCGCCGGACGGTGGAGCTGATCGTCGGGGTGGGAGTCGGAGTGTTCGTCGGCGACCTCCTGATCTACCTGCTCGGCACCGGGGCGTGGCAGCTCGGCCTGGTGGTCACCGTGGCGATCCTGCTCACCATCTTCGCCGGAGCGAGCGTGGCCATCGTCATCCAGGCGGCGGCCACGGCGGTGCTGATCGTGACGTTGAGTCCGTCGACCCAGAACCTGGAGATCCCCCGCTTCGTCGACGCGTTCCTCGGCGGCGGAATCGCGCTGCTGGTCACGGCGGTGCTGCTGCCGCTGAACCCGCTCCGGGTGATCAACCGGGCGGCCCGCCCCGCCTTGGACCTGCTCGCCGCCCAGCTCGACGCCACCGCCGACGGGCTGCGCAACCGGGACCGCGCCACCGTCCAGGCCGCACTGGAGAGGCTGCGCAACAACAAGGAGGAGCTGGCCACGCTGGGCGAGGCGATCGAGGGGGCGAAGGAGACCGCCACCCTCTCCCCGGCCCGCTGGCACCGCCGCGACGAACTGACCCACTACGCCGAGGCGGCCGACCCGATCGACCGGGCGATGCGCAACAGCGGCACCCTGATCCGCCGTTCCGTCACGCTGGTCGAGGACGAGGAACCGGTACCCGATCCGATGCCGGACGCGATCGGCCACCTCGCCGAGTCGGTCCGGCTGCTCAAACACGAGTTCGCCGCCGGTGAGGAGCCGGAGAAGGCGCGGGAGCGGTCGCTGCGGGCGGTCAGCGAGGCCGGCCGGGCGTACGGCGACGGGGTGGGGTTCTCCGGCAGCGTGGTGATCGCCCAGATCCGGACGACAGCGAGCGACCTGCTGGTCGCCTCCGGCATCGAGCAGGAGGAGGCGAACCGGTGGATCCGCACCGCCTTCGGTGAGCAGGAGCGCCCGGTCGGTGAGCCCGCCGAGCCCGGCGAGGCGCCGAAGCCACCCACCGCCCCGCCGATCGGCTGAGCGGAAACGACCGCCCGGACGGGCCTCAGGCCAGCTCGGCCAGGGCCGCGAGCAGCCGATCCACCTCGGCGGCCGTGCTGCCCAGCCCGATGCTGGCCCGCAGCGCGGTGGGCGGCAGGTCCCGCCGGCCGGTCCGCCCCGCCGCCTCGCCGAGCAGACGCCGGGCCAGCGGGTGGGCACAGAACAACCCGTCCCGTACGCCGATGTGGTGCTCGGCGGCCAGCCGGGTGGCCACCTCGGTGGAGTCCCAGCCGGCGACCACGAACGAGACGATGCCGACCCGGGGCGCGTCCGGGCCGAAGGTACGCAGCTCGACGACGTGCGGCAGGGCGGCGAGGCCGCTCCGCAGCCGGGCCAGCAGGGCCTGCTCGTGGGCGGCCAGCGCGCTCCGGTCCGCCTCGTCGAGCGCCCTGCACACCGCCGCCAGCGCGACCGCTCCGAGCAGGTTCGGGGTGCCGCCCTCGTGTCGGGCCGGGCCGGTCGCCCAGGTCACGTCGTGGGTGGCCGGCCCGACGTGGCTGGTGGCGCCACCGCCGGCCAGGTAGGGCGGGGCGGCGTCCAGCCAGTCGGCGCGACCGATCAGCACGCCCGCGCCGAACGGCGCGTACAGCTTGTGGCCGGACACGGCCAGATAGTCGACGTCCAGCGCCAGCAGATCGACCGGGGCGTGCGGGGCGAGCTGCGCGGCGTCGAGCGCTATCCGAGCACCGTGCCGGTGCGCCACCCGCGCCAGCTCGGCGACCGGCCACCGCTCACCGGTCACGTTGCTCGCACCGGTCACCGCGACCAGCACCGGCAACGCCGGGCTGCTGCCCCGACGCAGCTCGGTGAGGGCGGCGGCGAGATCACGAACCGCCCCGTCGGGGTCGCTGGGCACCGGCAGCCGCACCGACCCGCGCGGCCAGGGCAGCAGGTTGGCGTGGTGTTCGCCAGCGAACGTGACCACGGTGGTGCCGGCCGGCACGGCCCGTGCCAGCAGGTTGAGCGCGTCGGTGGTGTTGCGGGTGAAAATCACATGATCGTCGGCGCGAGCGCCGAAGAAGTCGCCGATGGTCTGCCGGGCCTGCTCGTACGCGAGGGTGCAGCGCCGCGACAGCGCTCCCGCTCCGCGATGCACGCTGGCGTACCAGGGCAGCAGCTCGGCCACCGCGTCGGCGGCGGCCCGCGCGCACGGCGCACTGGCCGCGTAGTCCAGGTTGATCTCGCCGGGCACGCCGAGGACGTCGAGCGACGTGGACGGCACGGTGGGCAGGCTGGGCAGCGAGGGGACGAGAGTGACGGACACGCCGGAACCTCCGGGGTCAGGGACCCCGGGTGCGACATCGGGACGGGGTCCGCGCTTGCCCAGCACACCGATCGGGCTGGGCCCGGTCATCACCCGGGGCACCCCACCGCGAACTCGACGAGGGTTGCCGGCCAGCAAGCCGGGGCTTGACGCTGGCGCTCGTGACCTGCCGGCAGCATAGCGGCTACCGATGCGGCCGAACCAGCCGGCGGTGGATGGCTACGCTGACCGCATGGCCGACACCCCGCCCGGTTCACCGCTGCCGCCTGCGCCCGCCGCACCGCCCGCGCCCGCCGGCCCGCCCACGGGCAAGACGCCGCGGATGCCGCTGCGCCGACTGGGCTGGCGGCGGTTCCTGGTGCTGGCCGGGGTGGTGCTGTTGATCGCGGCGTGCGCGGTCTTCATGGTCTTCACGCTCGGCCAGTCGCTCGGTGTGCAGGCCCTGCTGATCGGGGTGGTCGCCGCCATTCTGCCGGTGCCGGTGCTGGTCGGTTGCTTCCTCTGGCTGGACCGCTACGAACCGGAGCCGTTGAAGTATCTGATCTTCTGTTTCGCCTGGGGGGCGTTCGTCTCCACCGCCGCCTCGCTCACCGTGAACGACTTCGCGGCCAACCGCTTCGACGACTGGGGCCTGCCGTCGGCGCTCACCGGGGTGCTGGTGGCACCGTTCATCGAAGAGCTGACCAAGGCGTTGGGCCCGATCCTGCTGCTGGTGTTCCGCCGCCGCGAGTGGTCGGGGATCACCGACGGCCTGGTCTACTGCGGGCTCGCCGCGGTCGGCTTCGCGATGGTGGAGAACATCCTCTACCTGGGTGGGTTGGGCTACGCGTCCGGTGCCGACCGGTACGGCCCGGCCACCGGCATCCAGCAGGTCATCGCGATCTTCATCCTGCGGATCCTGCTGTTCGGGTTCGCCCACCCCCTCTTCACCTCGATGACCGGTGTGGGGTTGGGTATCGCCTCCCGGACGGCGGACCGGCGCATCCGGGTGCTCGCGCCGATCGCCGGTCTGCTGCTGGCGATGATGCTGCACGGCACGTGGAACCTGCTGCCCACGCTGACCCAGGCCACCGGCGAGGCCATCATCATGCTGTACGGCTTCCTGGGTCTCATGGTGCCGGTCTTCTTCGGCACCGTGGGACTGGCGCTGTGGCTGCGCGCCTGGGAGGGGCGGCTCACCGAGCGGGTCCTGCCCGACTACGTACGCGCCGGCTGGCTCAGCCCGCCCGAGGTGGCCGCCCTGAGCAGTCTCGGCCGGCGGCACGCGGCCCGGAGTTGGGCGCGACGGGTGGCCGGCGACGCCGGGGTACGGGCGATGCGGGGTTACCAGTCCGCCGCCACCCGGCTGGCCCTGCTGCGCGACGGGGCCCTGCGCGGCCTGGACCGCAAACCCGCCGACCAGGAGCGGACCGTCCGCGAGGAGCGGGAACTGCTGGACGCGATCACCGAATACCGGTCGTTCTTCGTGGGTCGGGACCCGCAGGCTCCGGCGGGGGTCTGGGACGGCACCCGCTACCAGCTGCGCTTCCCGGACGGCACCGAGCGCGTGGTGGACGCGCCGGACGAGCCGGTCGTACCGATCCCGGTGGTGCTGTCGCCCGCCCCGGCTCCGGCGGGCTACCCCTCACCCACCCCACCCGGCTGGCCCGCCCTACGCCCACCCTCCCCCTGGCCACCAACCCACCCCTGACCCGCCGCCGCCCGCCCGCGCCCAGCCCACCCCGAAGCACGGCCGGCCTGCCCCCCGCCCCCGCGCCCCCACCCCACCCCACCCCGCGTCGATCTTGCAGTTTCGGTTGTCGAAAAGCGTGGAATGCCCCATACGTCGGGACAGTAAGTGCAAGATCGCGGCTGACTCCGGTCGATCATGGAGTTGTGGTGCCTGGCTTGGGGCTAATTGCGGGCTTTGTCCAGCACCACAACTCCATGATCGACGCGGGGTTTGGGTTACATCGCGCGTGGCGTGACGCGTGGGGGCGGCGGGCGGGTTCCGTGGTGTGGCTTGGTGGGTTCAGGTCATCAGGGAGGTGAGGAAGTCACCGAGGCCCTGGAACATCGCGATCAGCGCGGCGCCGATCGCCCGGAACATCTGCGCGGCACCGTCCGGCCGGAAGGCCATGAAGTAGATCAGGAACGCGACACTGCCCCAGGTCAAGAGCTTCTTCACGAATACCGGCATCGTCCCTCCCCAGGGCCACGGTCGCCGGATGGCTTCCCGTCGTGCGGCTGGGCAAACGGTGCGCGACGGGGCCTGGTGGCCGAGGAAGGGGCGTCAGAGATCGAGACCGAGGAAAGTGCGTCAGAGGTGGAGGCCGGTCGAGGGACTGTCAGAGGTAGAGGCCGGTCGAGTCGTTCTCGATCCGCTCGGCGGCCACGGCGTGCACGTCCCGCTCCCGTAGCAGCACGTAACCGCGACCGTGCAGCTCGACCTCGGAGCGCTCGTCCGGGTCGAAGAGCACCCGGTCGCCGGAGACGATGGCGCGGACGTTCGGCCCCACCCCGACCGCGGTGGCCCAGGCGAGGCGCTTGCCGACAGCGGCGGTCGCCGGAATGACGATGCCGGCGGTGGAGCGGCGTTCGCCGTCGCTGCCCTCCATCCGCACCAGCACGCGGTCGTGCAGCAGGCGGATCGGCAGGCCGGCGTCGAGATCGTTGTCGGCGGTCACGTCGCAGACGCTACCGTGTGGCCATCGGTGGCCGACCGGTGGTTACGCCGGAGGTGGTCGGGGCATTGTGTGGCGGATCCCCCCTACGGTGCTGGGAACGGACGTATGCTGTCCGACCTGTCGCTGTCGGCGGGCCGGGTTCTCTGCCAGGAGGTGCGCTTGAGCCGCTTCGAGCGGGTACGCGGGCGGCTTCGCCGCGCCTACCAGTCACGACAGGAGTCGGCGCGGGCCGACGAGGGCACCTCGAGTGACGCGTTGAACGACGTGTCGGGGGCGGCCCGGGTGGCGTCGCCGGCCGTGCCGGGGCCGACCGCGCCGTCGAGCGCCACCGTCTACGGCGCGGAGCCTCCGGTCGACCTGCACAGCTCCACCTCCAGTCGGGACGACGCTGACGTTCCGCACGGGTTGCGGATCGCCGCCGCGTGGTGTTGGCGACTGATCGTGATCGGCGTGGTGGCCTGGGCGCTGCTGCGGATCGTCGGCACGGTCAAGATCGTGATCATTCCGCTGGCCATCGCGCTGCTGCTCTCCGCGCTGCTCGCCCCTGCGGTGGGCTGGTTGCTGCGGGTCCGGTTCCCCCGGTCGCTGGCGACGGCGGTGGTGCTGGTCGGCGGCCTGGCCGCGGTGATCGGCACGCTGACGCTGGTGGTCAACGAGTTCATCCGTGGCGTACCGGAGCTGAGTGAGAAGTCCTCGGAGGGCGTCCGGCAGATCCAGAACTGGCTGAAGACGGGCCCGCTGCATCTCTCCGACACCCAGCTCGACCGCTACATCGACGAGGCGCAGGCCTGGATCAACAACAACACCTCGAGGTTCACCAGCGGCGCGCTGAGCACCGCCGCGACGCTGGCCGAGGTGCTGACCGGCACGCTGCTGGTGCTCTTCGCGACGTTCTTCTTCCTGCGCGACGGCAACCGGATCTGGCGCTTCCTGGTCCGGCTGCTGCCGGTGGCCGCCCGGTGGAAGGTCGACGACGCCGGCCGCGCCTCCTGGCAGACGCTTGTCGCCTACGTCCGCGCGACGGTGCTCGTCGCCTTCATCGACGCGGTCGGCATCGGCATCTTCCTGGTCGCCTTCGACATCCCGTTCGCCTTCCCGCTGGCCGCGCTGGTCTTCCTCGGCGCGTTCATCCCGATCGTCGGCGCGGCGCTCTCCGGCGGCGTGGCGGTGTTGGTGGCCCTCGTCGACAGCGGCCCGGTCACCGCGTTGATCATCCTCGCTGCGGTGATCGTCGTGCAGCAGGTGGAGGGTCACATCCTGCAACCGCTGATCATGGGTCGGGCGGTCGCCCTGCACCCGCTCGCGGTGATCATCGGTATCGCCGCCGGCGTCGTACTCGCGGGCATCACCGGCGCGCTGGTCTCCGTGCCGCTCATCGCGGTGCTGAACACCGCGGTCCGCCGGCTTGCCGCCCGCAGGGTGCCGGACACCCCGCCCGACGCCGTGGTCGTCGCCTCCCAGGCCCCCTGAAGTCGGGAGCCGGCGCTCGCCGCGCGCCCGCTTGATCACGCACGAACATGGAAAGAGTGGCCTCCCGCAGCGCGGAGGCCACTCTTTCCATGTTGCAGCGCGATCCTGCCGCGCGGTGCGACGGGGCCGGCGGTGGGCGTCAGGACTTGGCGAGGCGTTCCAGGGCGCCTCGGGCCACCTCGGGGCGGGTCGTGTACCAGAACGGGGGCAGCGAGCGGCGCAGGAACGGCCCGTAGCCTCGGGCCGTCTCCAGCCGGGAGTCGAGCACCGCGACCACGCCCTTGTCGCCGGTCGCCCGGATCAGCCGGCCGACGCCCTGCGCCAGCCGCACCGCCGCGATCGGCACGCTGACCGCCGCGAAGCCGGAGCCGCCGCCCGCGTCCACCGCCGCCGCGCGGGCCGCCGCCAGCGGTTCGTCCGGGCGGGGGAAGGGCAGCCGGTCGATGACGACGAGCTGACAGGCGTCGCCCGGCACGTCCACCCCCTGCCAGAGCGACATCACCCCGAACAGGCAGCTGGCGCGCTCCTCGCGGAAGCGACGCACCAGCAGCGGCAGCGCCTCCTCACCCTGGAGCAGCACCGGCAGGTCGGTCCGCGCGCGCAACAGCTCCGCCGCCTGCTGCGCGGCCCGCCGGGAGGAGAAAAGCCCGAGAGTACGACCACCGAGCGCCTCGACCAGCCCGAGCAGTTCCTCCCCGGCAGCCTCGGGCAACCCGGAGACGCTGGGGCGGGGGAGGTGCGCGGCGACGTACAGGATGCCCTGCCGGGCGTAGTCGAACGGCGAACCGACGTCGAGTGACCGCCACCCGGGGCCCTCGGTGGCCGGGACGACGGCGTTCGGGGTGACGTCGCCGGCGAGGCGACGGCCGGGCGCCTCGGCAGCCGGCCGGCCGGGGCCGGTGCGGGCGGCCTGTGCGGCCGCAGCGGGGGTCGGCGGGGCGGGCGGTGGCGCGTCCAGCCCGAGGGCGCGGGCGACCGTGTCGAACCGGCCGCCCAGCGCCAGGGTCGCCGAGGTGGCCACGACGGTGCGTTCGTCGTAGAGGTGGGTGGCGAGGGTGCCGGCCACCGACAGCGGCGCGACCACCAGCGCCCGGCGGTTGCCGCTGTCGTTCTTCTCCACCCAGGCCACGTCGTGGTCGCCCTCCTCCAGCAGCCGCTGCGCGGTGGTGGAGAGCTCGTCCAGGGCGGCCTTGGCCTGCTGCTTGCGGACCGGGTCGGGGTCGTCGGCCTTGATGTCGCCGATCGCGTCCAGGGCTGAGCGGGTCGCCGCGTCGAGCAGCGTGCACGCCTCGCGCAGCGGCGTCGGGAGCCCGGCGGTGATCCGCCCGGCCGGGGCCTCGGCCAGCCCGACCGCCAGGGCGTCGCCGGCGGCGGTGAGCGCCTCGGCGGTCTCCGGGCGCAGCAGCGTACGGGCCCGCCGGGTGGTCCGGTCGATCAGCTCGGGCACCAGCTCCGCCTGGGCGGCGGAGGAGACCCGATCGGCCAGCTCGTGCGCCTCGTCGACGATGAGCAGCTTGTGCGGCGGCACGATGTGCCGGTCGGCGAGCATGTCGACGGCGAGCAGACTGTGGTTGGTCACCACGATGTCGGCCTCCCGGGCGCGGGCCCGCGACGCCTCGGCGAAGCACTCCTGCCCGAACGGGCAACGGGCCGCGCCGACGCACTCGCGGGCCGGCATCGACACCAGCCGCCAGGCCTGATCCTCGACGCCCGGGTCCAGCTCGTCCCGGTCGCCGGTGGCGGTCTTCTCGGCCCAGTCGCGCAGCCGCTCAATCTGCTTGCCCAGCCGGCCCGCCTCACCGAGCCACTTCACCGGCTGGGCCGGGCCAGGCTTGCCGAGCGTCCCGCCGCCGGGGCGAGTCGCGGGGGCGTCGAAGAGAGTGTCCTCCGGCTCCTCCTCGGTGGAGTTGTCCAGTCGGGCGAGGCAGAGGTAGTGGTGGCGGCCCTTGAGCACGGCGAAGGTGGGTCGACGGCCGAGCACCGGCTCGACCGCGTCGGCGAGCCGGGGCAGGTCGTGGTCGACGAGCTGGGACTGCAACGCCAGGGTGGCCGTGGAGACCACCACCGGGCCGTCCACAGTGAGCGCCGGCGCGAGGTACGCCAGCGACTTGCCGGTGCCGGTGCCCGCCTGCACGAGCAGATGCTCGCCGCCGGCCACGCACTCCTCGATCGCCGTGGTCATCTGCAGTTGGCCGGGACGCTCCGCGCCGCCGGGCACCGCGCCGACCGCCGCCGCCAGCAGCTCGGTGCCACTGGGTCGGGCACCCCGCCGCCGGCCCTTCGCACGGGCCGACGGGGTGGCGGAACCGGTGGCGGTGCGGGGCGGAGTCACCGTGCGACGGTACCCGGCGCCGCCGACACCGACCGCGCCCATCCGCCGCGTGGCGCGATGCCGACCGGGCGGGGCGTCGGGGCCGACCCCGTCCGGTTACGGCCACGCTACGACGCGTTGGGCTGTATCGGTTAGGGTGCGAATCATGCCGAGCGACATGGTCCGAGTGATCTACCGCAAGTACGACGGCAGCGCCCACCGCGACTACCCGGCCCGGCGGCTCACCGAGGACGATCTCGGCGTCTGGCTCGGCGTGCCCGAGGGCACCGAGTCGGTCTACCACGGCCGGCCCTCGGTGGAGAAGATCCCTTTCGTGCTGTTGGTGCCACACCGTGCCTGGTGGACGGCCATGTTCAATCCTCCGCCCCGCACCAGCGAGGTCTACTGCGACATCACCACCCCGGCCCGCTGGGAGTCCGACGACACGGTCCACCTGATCGACCTGGACCTGGACGTCGTCAGGCGTCGGGCCACCGGCCTGGTGGAGCTGCTCGACGAGGACGAGTTCGCCGAGCACCGGGCCCGGTTCGGCTACCCGGACGACGTGGTGGCCGAGGCGGAGGCCGCGGCGCAGCGGCTGTTGAGGGCGCTCGGCGACGGCACCGAGCCGTTCGCCACCGCGTACCGCAAGTGGTTGGCCCTGGTGGTCTGAGGCCGCACGGCCGGTCTGGCCGGCTCACCAGCGTGGCGGCCAGGCGTCGTCGGCGTCCAGTGGCGGCAGGTCGGTCAGCTTTTCCGGGTTGAGCTGGTTGTAGATGGCGGTGATCCGGCCCTGGTCGACGGCGAACGCGGTGACCAGGCGGATCGGTCGCCCGTCGGTGTGCGTGGTCTCCAGCTGTAGGCCGAGGATGCCGTCGACGAGCACGGGCCGCGCCAGCACCCGGTCGGTGTACCGGCCGGTCCGGCCGAACAGGCCGAGCGTGAGGCGGGCCACGGGGTCCGCGCCGAGGATCGGCCAGCGGGCGGCCGGGAAGTGCCCACCCGAGTCGCCGACGAAGACCACGTCCGGCGCGAGCACCTGAAGCAGCTGATCCAACTCGCCGGACTCGGTGGCGGCGACGAACGCCTGGAGCACCCGACGCTGCTCGGCCGGGTCGGCGGTGTGCCGGGGTACGTCCGGAGAGGTGACCGCCCGCCGGGCCCGGGAGGCCAGCTGCCGGGCCGCCGCCTCGGTGGTGCCGAGCACCCCCGCGACCCGGGCGAACGGCAGCGCGAACACGTCGTGCAGAACGAGGGCCACCCGTTGTTCCGGCGCGAGCCGCTCCAGCACCACCAGCAGCGCCGTGCCGACCTCGTCGGTACGCACCGCCCGCTCCGCCGGGTCGGGCGCGTAACCGTCGACCGGTGGCCGGTCGCCCAACGGGCTCACCACCGGCTCCGGCAGCCACTGCCCCGGGTACGCCTCCCGGCGGACCCGGGCCGAGCGGAGCACGTCGAGGCAGATCCGAGCGCAGGTGGTGGTCAGCCACGCGGACAGGTCCCGGATCTCGGCGCGGGCCGCCGGGTCGGCCAGCGCCCCGGCGTAGCGCAGCCAGGTCTCCTGCACGGCGTCCTCCGCCTCGCTGCGGCTGCCCAGCATCCGGTGGGCCACCGCGAGCAGCCGGCCCCGCTCGGCCTCGAACTCCGTCGCCAGCTCCCGCACGACCCACCACCCCTTCCGGTCGGCGTCCCGGACTACATCCTCCCGCCGAGCGGGCGCGCCGGCAGCCCCGAGAAGGCCCCGCGAACCGGCTCTTGCCGTGGGCGCCGGTCGGTCGGTGCCGACCCGCGGGCCAGGGTTCGGAGGTGAGCCTCGGCGGGCGGAACGGCCCTGGGTGGGCGATGATCCGTGCATGAGCGCACCCCAGCAAGGGCAGGTCGTGGCACCCGAGGGCGGTTCCGTGCGGGACCTGCTGCGGGTCACCGCGCCGGTGGATCTCGGCGCGATCGACCCGCGGTCCATGCCCGGCCTACCGGGGCCCGTGGGCCGCGGCGAGCACCGTAAGACCTGGGCGCGGGAGCAGGTGGAGCTGGTCGGCGAGGAGCTGGGCCGACAGCAGGAGATGCTCTTCGCCATGGCCAAGACCGGGTCGGAGCGGCCGGCGCGTCGGGTGCTGCTGGTGCTCCAGGCCATGGACTGCGGCGGCAAGGACGGCACGATCAAGCGGGTGGCCGGCGCGATGAACCCGCTGGGCCTGCACATCCGCTCGTTCGGGCCGCCGACCCGCCAGGAGCTGCGGCACGACTTTCTCTGGCGGATCCGTCGGGAGCTGCCACCGCCGGGGTACGTGGGGATGTTCAACCGTTCGCACTACGAGGACGTGTTGATCGCCCGGGTCGGCTCGCTGGTGCCGGAGACGACCTGGCGTGCCCGCTATGACGAGATCAACTCGTTCGAGCAGGAGCTGACCGAGGGCGGCGTCACCCTGATCAAGGTGATGCTGCACATCTCCTACGCCGAGCAGGGCAAGCGCCTGATGGACCGGCTCACCGACCCGCGTAAGCACTGGAAGTACAACCCCTCCGACATCGACTCGCGAGGGCACTGGGACGACTACCAGGCCGCGTACGCCGAGGCCCTGAGCCGGTGCGGCACGGACGCCGCGCCCTGGTTCGTGGTGCCGGCGGACCGCAAGTGGTACCGGGACTGGGCGGTCGCGCACCTGCTGCGTGAGACGTTCGACACGCTCGACCTCGGGTATCCGGCTGCCGATTTCGACGTTGCACGGGAGCGGAAACGGCTTCTGGCTGGGAGAGCGGGTACGGGTGGGACGGCCGAGATGAACGGCAGGTGAACGAGCGGTGAATGACGCCTGGCCAGGGGTGGGCCGGCGAATTCCCGGATCCGCCGTTTCCTAGCATTCACCGAGCGGGCACCCGTTGGGCACCGCCACCCTTCCACCGACGCGACGAGGTCTGTGCTGTGAAGTTTTCCTTCCGCCCCACCGAGGGCGCCTTCTACGAGCTCTTCACCAGGGCCGCGCAGAACCTGGTCCGGGGCACCGCGCTGCTCAACGAGCTGGCCCTGCCCGGCGTGGACGTGCAGTCCGTCAGTGAGCGGCTGACCGAGGTCGAGCACGACAGCGACCAGATCACCCACGACCTCTACAAGAAGATCAACTCGACCTTCATCACCCCGTTCGACCGGGAGGACATCTACCGGCTCGGCTCGCTGCTGGACGACGTGATGGACCACCTGGAAGCGGTGGGCGACCTGCTCTACCTGTACGGGTTGACCGAGCTTCCGGCGCTGCCCCGCGAGCTGCACGAGATGGTCAACGTGCTCGACCAGCAGGCCAAGCTGACCGCCGACGCGATGCCCCGGCTGAAGTCGATGAAGGATCTCGAGGACTACTGGATCGAGTGCAACCGGCTGGAGAACGAGGGCGACCGGATCAACCGGCAGCTGCTCGTCCGCCTCTTCTCGGGTGAGTACGACGCGTTGACGGTGCTGAAGATGAAGGAGGTCGCCGACGAGTTGGAGGCTGCCTGCGACGCCTTCGAGCACGTGGCCAACACCGTCGAGACCATCGCCGTCAAGGAGTCCTGAGCCGGTGTCCCCTGAACTCATCGCCGTGCTGGCGGTGATCGCGGTGGCCCTGGCGTTCGACTACACCAACGGCTTCCACGACGCCGCCAACGCGATCGCCACAAGCGTCTCCACCCGGGCGCTGACACCCCGGATCGCCCTGGCGCTCGCCGCGGTCGGCAACTTCATCGGCGCCCACTTCGGTGCTGGCGTCGCCAAGACCGTCGGCGACGGTCTGGTCACCCTCCCCACCGGGGTGAGCAGCCTCGGCGTGGTCTTCGCCGGGGTGCTCGGAGCGATCGCCTGGAACCTGATCACCTGGTACTTCGGTCTGCCCTCGTCGTCCTCGCACGCGCTCTTCGGTGGCCTGGTCGGCGCCACTCTGCTCTCCACCGGCGGCATCGTGCAGTGGGTCAACATCGGCGAGAAGGTGCTGCTGCCGATGGTGCTGTCGCCGATCGTCGGCCTCACCCTCGGTTACCTGCTGATGCTGGCCATCCTGTGGCTGTTCCGGAAGGGGCAACCGGGCAAGCTCAACCGGGGCTTCCGTTGGGCGCAGACCGCCTCGGCGGCCGCCATGTCGGTCGGCCACGGCATGCAGGACGCCGCCAAGACCATGGGCATCGTGGTGCTGGCGCTCTACACCGGCGGTTTCCAGGAGAGCAAGACGCACATCCCGGGCTGGGTGTTCTGGACCTCGGCGACGATGCTCGCCCTCGGCACCTACGCCGGCGGCTGGCGGATCATCCGTACCCTCGGTCGCAAGATCATCGACCTGGGTCCGCCGGAGGGCTTCGCCGCCGAGACCGTCGCCAGCGCGGTGCTCTACTTCAACGCCCTGGTCCTGAAGGCCCCGATCTCCACCACCCACACGATCACTTCGGCGATCATGGGTGTGGGCGCGACCAAGCGACTCTCCGCGGTTCGCTGGAACGTGGCCGGCAACATCGTGCTCGCCTGGATCATCACGTTCCCGGCCGCCGCGCTGATCGCCTGCGTCACGTACCTGCTGGTCCGGCCGCTCTTCGGCTGAGTCGACGACAGGGCCCCCGGTCACGGTTCAGCCGTGGCCGGGGGCCCTTGCGCTGTTCCGCTGTTCAGACGTAGCGCACGCCGATCTGCTCGCGGACCGTGTCCAGCAGGGTCATCACCTCGAGGGTCGTGGCGTGCGGCACCGCAGGGCTCTCGGTCAGGCCGGCAGCCAGGCAGCGCTGCACCTCGATCGCCTCGTGCTGGTAGCCGTTGCCGGCCCCGTCGGCGACGATCGTCTCCGGCTCCGCGCCGGCCCGGTGCAGGGTCACCGAACCCGGCCGGAAGAACGGCTCCGGCAGATCGATTCGCCCCGTGGTGCCGGTGATCGAGGCGGTCTGTCCGCTCAACCCGACCATGCCGCAGCTCAGGGTCGCCAGGGCTCCGGTGTCGTAGCCGAACAGCATGCCGGTGTTCTCGTCGGTCCCCTCCGGGCCGAGCTGCGCCCAGGACCTGATGTGCTGCGGCACCCCGAGTAGCAGGTGGGCCAGGCTGATCGGGTAGATCCCCAGGTCGAGCAGGGCGCCGCCGCCCAGCGCCGCGTTGCGCATCCGGTGCTCCGGGGGGAACGGCCCGGCCACCCCGAAGTCGGCCCGGACGCCGGTCACCGTGCCGATCGCCCCGTCCGCGATCAGCTCGACGACCCGCAGGATCATCGGATTCAGCCGCATCCACATGGCCTCCATCAGGAAGACCCCGGCGGCGCGGGCGGTCTGCACCAACTCGGTGCTGGTGGCCAGGTCGAGGGTGAACGGCTTCTCCAACAGCACCGCCCGCCCGGCGGTGAGGCAGGTCATCGCCGCCTCGTAGTGCGCGGAGTGCGGGGTCGCCACGTAGATCGCGTCCACCTCCGGGTCGGCGGCCAGCTCCACCCAGGAGCCGTGGGCGCGCTTCGCGCCGTACGTGTCGGCGAAGCGCTGTGCGCTCTCCACGGCACGGGAACCGACCGCTACCAACTCGGCGTCCGGCACCAGCCGGAGGTCTTCGGCGAAACGGCTGGCGATGTGGCCGGTGGCCAGGATGCCCCAACGAGTCATGCCGGCACGCTAGCCCAGCCAGGTGAACCGCCCGCTGCCCGGCCTGCGACGCAACCACATCGCGGGCCCGGCCCCTCGGGCCTGACGTCCTGATGAGCGTGATGACTCTGAGACATCTTGATGTCTCAGAGTCATCACGCTCGAATCGCCGACCGCGCCGACCGCGCCGACCGCGCCGACCGCGCCGACCGCGCCGACCGCGCCGACCGCGCCGACCGCGCCGACCGCTTCATGGGCCGGGCGCGCGGCCGGCGGTCCCGCAGGCGGGAACTAGGCTCGCGGGCATGACGATCGACAGTGACGGCTTCGCCGCCCCGGCCGCCCTGGTCGAGCACGCCCGCCGGTTCCAGGCCGAGGGCGGCACCCCGGTGACGCCGCGGGTCGCGGCCACCGTGTTGCTGCTGCGTCCGACCGACGCCGACTTCGAGGTGTACGTCATCCGCCGGGTCGCGGCGATGACCTTCGGCGGGATGTACGCCTTCCCCGGCGGCGGGGTGGACCGCTCCGACTCGGAGGCGCACCTGGACTGGGCCGGCCCGACGCCGGGCGAGTGGGCGGACCGTCTCGGAGTGGCCCCGCACGCCGCGCAGGCGGTGGTCTGCGCGGCAGCGCGGGAGGTCTTCGAGGAGGCCGGCGTGCTGCTGGCGGGCTCGAACCGGGAGACCGTGGTGGGCGACGTCAGCGGCGACGACTGGGAGGCGGCCCGACAGGATCTGGAGGGACGCCGGCTGGGCTTCGCGGCGCTGCTCGCCGACCGTCAGCTCACCCTTCGGTCGGACCTGCTGCTGCCCTGGAGCCGGTGGATCACTCCCGAGTTCGAGCCGCGCCGCTTCGACACGTACTTCTTCGTCGCCCTGTTGCCGGCGGGCCAGCGGACCCGCGACGTCTCCGGCGAGGCCGACCACACCCTGTGGATCCGCCCGGCGGATGCGCTGGCCCGCGCGCGGGCCGGCGAACTGACCATGCTGCCGCCGACCCTCGTCACGTTGGCCCAGGTGGCGGCTGCCGGTGACCTGGCCGGGGTGGCGCGGGTGGCGGCCGATCGGGACGCCGTCACTCCGGTCATCCCGCGCCTGGACCTGCCCCCGGACGGTGAACCCCGCTTCGTCCTGGGCTGACCCCGAAGGCCGACCGACCCAAGATCGTGCTCGATCCATGAAGTAGTGGTCTGGTCGCGCGGAGGAGGCCACTACTTCCCTGTTCCAGCACGATCTTGGCGTGGGGGCAGGCGGACAGGTCGCCGCAGGCAAAGCCGGGGGCGAACATGGCACCGGCGCCCACGCCGGGAGGGCGGGGCGCCGGTGACCGGACGTGTTCGATTCAGCCGAAGCGGCCGGTGATGTAGTCCTCGGTCTTCTTCACGCTCGGGTTGCTGAAGATCTTCTGGGTGTTGTCGTACTCGATCAGCCGGCCCGGGTCGCCGGTCTTCTCGATCGAGAAGAAGGCGGTCCGGTCCGAGACCCGCGCTGCCTGCTGCATGTTGTGCGTCACGATGATGATCGTGAACTTGTCCTTGAGCTGGAACATCAGGTCCTCGATCGCCAGCGTGGAGATCGGGTCCAGGGCGGAGCACGGCTCGTCCATCAGGACGACCTGCGGCTCGACCGCGATGGTCCGGGCGATGCAGAGCCGCTGCTGCTGACCGCCGGAGAGGCCCGCGCCGGGCTTGCCCAGCCGGTCCTTGACCTCGCCCCACAGGTTCGCGGCGCGCAGGGCCTTCTCGGCCGCGTCCTCCAGGATCGACTTCTTGCGGACCCCGTTGAGCTTCAGCCCGGCCACCACGTTCTCGAAGATGCTCATGGTGGGGAACGGGTTCGGCCGCTGGAAGACCATGCCGATGGTGCGCCGGACCGCCGTGACGTCCACGTCCCGGTCGTAGATGTCCTGGTCGTCGATGGTCAGGCTGCCCTCGACCCGGGCACCCGGCAGCACCTCGTGCATCCGGTTGATCGACCGCAGGAACGTCGACTTGCCGCAACCGGACGGCCCGATGAGAGCGGTGACCGTCTTCGGCTCGACCGTCAGGTTGATGTTCTCGATCGCCTTGAAGCCGCCGTAGTACGCGGTGACGTTCGAGGCGGAGACGCGCTTGGCCATTGTGGTACCTCCGGGGTTCATCGGCTGAGCCTGTTGCGACGGGCCAGCAGCTTCGCCGCGATCGTCAGGATGAGCACGAGGGCGACCAGGGTGAGTGCCGCGGTCCACGCCCGTGCCGGTGCGTACTTCGACGCGTCGCCGGCCTGCTGGTAGACGAAGAGGGACAGCGACGACTGGTTGTTCTCGAAGGGGTTGGTGTTGATCGCGGCGCCACCGCCGGCGACCAGCAGCACCGGAGCGGTCTCGCCGGCCGCGCGGGCGATGGCGAGCATGACGCCGGTGACGATGCCGGGCAGCGCCGTCGGCAGGACCACCCGCAGGATGGTCTTCCACTTGGGTACGCCGAGCGCGTACGCCCCCTCGCGCAGTGGCGCTGGCACGAGGCGGAGCATCTCCTCGGTGGAGCGGACGATGGTGGGCAGCATGAGCACGCTCAGCGCGAGCGCGGCGGCGAAGCCGGAGAAGCTGGGCCGACCGTCGTTGAACCACGGCGACACGATCAGCACCCAGAACGCCAGCACGAAGAGGCCGGAGACGATCGACGGGATGCCGGTCATCACGTCCACGAAGAACCGGATCGCGAAGGCGAACTTGCCCCGCCCGTACTCGACGATGTAGATCGCGCAGAGAACGCCGAGCGGGACGGTGATCAGGGTGGCGATGCCGACCTGCTCCAGCGTGCCGACGATGGCGTGGTACGCGCCGCCGTTGGCGTCCCGGGCCCCGATGTTGTTCATCGAGGTCTGGAAGAAGTTGACGTCCAGTCGGTCGGCGCCCTTGCTGACCAGCGTCCAGACCACCGACACGAGCGGCAGCACCGCCAGCACGAAGGCAGAGTGGATCAGCGCGCTCCAGGTGCGGTTGCGGGCCGATCGGCGCCCCTCGACCGCGTTGGCGGCGGCGAAGAGCCCGACCAGGTAGAGGATCGCGCCGAGGACGACCACGAGGATCGGGCCGCCGATGCTGGTGCCGTAGACGACCACGGCGGAGAGCGCCAGGGCCGCCACGGCGATGGCCGGTGCGGCGTACCAGGGCAGTCGCTTTGCCCGCAGCGAGTCGGGCTGGGCCGGCGGCCGGGTGCGGTGGGAGGTGGCGGTTGTGGTCATGCGGCCGACTCCGTGAACTCCCGGCGGCGGTAGATGATCGCCCGCGCCGTGATGTTGACGATCAGCGTGATGGTGAACAGCACCAGACCGGAGGCGATGAGCGCGCCCCGGCCGGTCTCGTTCGCCTCGCCGAACGCGTTGGCGATGTTGGCGGCGATGGTGTTGCCGCCGTTCTGGATCAGGTTGAACGAGATGCCGAAGGTGATGCCGAGGGTCAGCGCCAGGGCGATGGTCTCGCCGAGCGCACGGCCGAGGCCGAGCATCATCGCGGCGATGATGCCGGGACGGCCGTAGGGGAGCACCGCGGTGCGGAGCATCTCCCAGCGGGTGGCGCCCAGGGCGAGGGCGGCCTCCTCGTTCGCCGTCGGCGTCTGGAGGAACACCTCGCGGGAGAGCGAGGTGATGATCGGCAGCACCATGATCGCGAGCACCAGGGCGCCGAGCATGACGGACGCCCCGAAGGGGCCGTCGCCACCGAAGAGCGGGATCCAGCCGAAGTGCTGGTTCAGCCAGACCGAGAAGTCCCGGACGGGGCTGCTGAAGACGTCCCGACCCCAGAGGCCGAAGACCACGCTGGGTACGGCGGCCAGCAGGTCGACCAGGAAGCCGAGCGCGGTGCCCAACCGGCGTGGCGCGTAGTGCGAGAGGTAGAGGGCGATGCCGAGCGCCACCGGAACCGCGATGAGCAGTGCGAGCGCCGAGCTGAGCACGGTGCCGAAGGCGAGCGCACCGATGCCGAACTTCGGCTCGGTGTCGTTGGGGGACCAGCCCTCGTAGGACCAGAAGTTCTCGGTGTTGGCGCGTAGGGCCGGCACCGCCTTGGCGACCAGGAAGATCGCGATGGCGGCGATGATGACCAGAACGGCGGTGCCGGCGGCCAGGGTGAGGCCGCGGAAGGCCCGCTCGGCGCCAAACTTACGGCTGCGCGGCAGCGCGCCGCCGCCGCCCAGCCCGGTGCCGCCCGGGGAACGGGTGCTGACTGGTGCCTCGGCCACACGCGCCGAGGCACCGGCGGGCCACTCGTGACTCTGGGTCACGCGCGTCCCACCGGTGCCGGCGTCGGCCGAGCGGTGAGGGGTTTCACCCATCTGCTCGCTCGATTCGGTTGCGGAGGTGTGGAATCGGGTCAGGAGAGGTTCTTGACCGCGGTCTCGACCTTGGTGCGGACCGTCTCCGGCAGCGGGGCGTAGCCCAGCTCGGTGAGAGAGGCCTGGCCCTCGGCGCTGGCGGCGTGGCCCAGCAGGCCCTTGACCAGCTTCAGCTTGTCGGCCGCGAGGCCCTTGCTGCAGACGATCTCGTACGTGGCCAGGACGATCGGGTACGCCCCGGCCTCCTTGGTGTTGTAGTCGATCTTCAGCTTGAGGTCGTCGCCCTGGCCTTCGACGGCAGCACCGGCGATGGTCTTGCCGGCCGCCTCGGCGGTCAGCGCGGCGAACTCGCCGTTGCCGTTACCGATCTTCGACATCTTCAGACCGGCGTTCTCGGCGAACGACCACTCCATGTAGCCGATGGAGCCGTCGGCGCCCTTGACCCGGCTGGCCACGCCGTCCGAGCCCTTGGCGCCGGTGCCGCCCGGGGCCTTCCACGCCTTGGCGTTGCCCAGGGTCCAGTCGCTCTCAGCGGTCTTCGAGAGGTACTTGGTGAAGTTGTCGGTGGTGCCCGACTCGTCCGAACGGTGGACGGTCTGGATCGTGGTCGCCGGGAGCTTGGCCTCCGGGTTGTCGGCCTTGATCGTGGCGTCGTCCCACTTGGTGACCTTGCCGGCGAAGATCTTCGCCAGGGTGGCCGGCTTGAGCTGGAGGTTGTCCACGCCGCTGACGTTGTAGGCGACGGCCACCGGGCCGATCACCATCGGCAGGTGGATGGCCTTGCCACCGACGCACTTGGCGTCCGCCTGCGGCTGCTCCTCCGGCTTGAGCGCGGAGTCGGAACCGGCGAAGTCGGCGGTCCCGGCGATGAACGCCTGGATGCCGGCGCCCGAGCCGGAAGCCTCGTAGTTGATCGTGGTGCCCTGGCACTTCTGCTGGTACGCCTTGATCCACTCGGCCATGGCGTTCTTCTGCGCCGACGAGCCCTGGGCGTTCAGCGTGCCGGTAGCGCAGTCGACCGCGGCGGCCGAGCCCGAGGCGCTCGCGCCGGAGCCGGGCTCGTTGTTGTCCGAGCCGCATGCACTGAGGCCGAGCGTCGCGGCAAGAGCGAGGCAGGCAATAGTGCCGTACCGCTGGAGCTTCACCTGAGGGGTTTCCCTTCGCGTCTGACTTGGCGCCCCGATCCCGGGGCCCGAGGACCGGCACTGACCGGCTGACACGAAAGTTAGAAGTGCCAGGTAGCCGGTTCGCCGGTCGCAAGTGAACGCAAGGTGAACACGTACGGCCCCCGAGGTGACCGCTTGCTGAGGGTGAGTTGTCCGTTAAGTGAACCCGGGTACACCTGTCGGAAGTATGGGTATATTTCCGGTTCGGCGTTATCCCGCCGATGCTCGCCCGTTACCCATCGGTGACGCTGTCGCAGCGCGGGTGGACGGTCAGCCCAGGTGGTAGTTGATGTGCGCGGACCAGCGTGCGAAGCCCAGCCGCTCGTAGAGCGCGACGGCCCCGGTGTTCGAGTCGTCCACGAAGAGCATCACCCGGTCGAGGCCCCGCTTGTCCCGCAGGTGTGCCAACCCGGCGGTGGTCAGGGCCCGGCCCAGCCCGCCACCGTGCGCGGTCGGCTCCACCCCCAGGACG
The DNA here is from genome assembly GCF_055587245.1 of Micromonospora sp. NPDC047756. Classification (NCBI taxonomy): domain Bacteria; kingdom Bacillati; phylum Actinomycetota; class Actinomycetes; order Micromonosporales; family Micromonosporaceae; genus Micromonospora; species Micromonospora sp. NPDC047756. The sequence goes on along the minus strand of NZ_JBVJGQ010000004.1, from coordinate 457,663 downwards.
TACACCTCACCGATCCGGGCCGACCCCGGCCGCTCGTGCACCTTGGTCCAGTGGAAACCGAGCAGCCGGCCGGTCGCGGTCTCTTCGGCGAGCAGGAAGCCGGCCGGATCGAACCACGGCTCGGCGAGGCGGACCCGCAGGTCGTCCGACGTCCACCGGCCCTGTTCGGGGTGCTCGGCGAAGGCCCGTGCGTTGAGCGCCAACCAGGCCGCGTCGTCGGCCCCGGGCCGGAACGCGCGCAGCGCCACCCCGTCGGGCAGGCGCGGCTCACCCAACGGGGCCGCCAACGGCCGGCGCAGCTGCCAGAGCACCCGGGCGCGGGCGAAGCCGAGGTCGACGGCGAGCGCGGCGGCCGAGGGGTGGTCGCCGTGCGCCCACGCCCGCAGCGGCCCGGTGGCCGAGGCGAGTACGCCCCGGGCGAGCGCGCGCCCGGTGCCCCGCCGCCGGTACGCGGGGTGCACGACCAGTTCCACCCCGATCCCGCCGACCGGGTCGGTGGTGTCCAGGTGCGCGTACCCGGTGAGGGTGCCGTCGTCGGCGCGGGCGATCAGATGCACGGCGGGGGCGTCGGGATCGCGCAACCGCAGCAGGACGTGTTCGTCGAGCGGGTCGGCTCCGTCCGTGTCACCTGCGGCGCCGGCGAGGGTGAGTACGTCGGCGATCTCCGCCGGCGCCAGTTGGTCGCTCCGGGTCACCTGGTCGCTGGTCGGCTCCGCGCTGCTCATTCCGCCACCGTATCCGTTGCGTGTCGTGACGCCCGGAGCGTCGCCGTAAAGCCGCGGCTCACGTCGGGTCGGTGGGAAGTGCCTCCAGCTCGAACCGGGCGGTCAGGTCGGGCAGGATCCGGCGCAGCGCCTCCATCGTGCCCTGCCGGTCCCCACCGGCGTCGTGCAGCAGCACCACCGAGCCCGGCGCGGCCTGGCTGAGCACCGTCGCGGTGATCTTGGTGGCGCCGGGCAGCTCCCAGTCCGACGGGTCCACCGACCAGTGCAGCGGGGTCATGCCGAGCTGACGCGCCACCGACACCACCGGGTACGTCCAGGCTCCGCCCGGCTGGCGGTACCAGACGATCGGCGCGTCCGGCACCGCCGCGCGGATCGCCGCGTTGGTGCGCAGGAGGTCGGAGCGGATCGCGTCGGCCGACCGGGTGCCCAGGCCGACGTCGTGGTGCCAGGAGTGGTTGCACAGGGTGTGCCCGTCGTCCACGATCGACTGGATCAGGTCAGGGTGGTTCTGCGCGTTCTCGCCGACGACGCAGAACGTGGCGCGCACGTCGTATTCGCGCAGGAGGGCGAGGACCTGCGGCGTGTAGCGCGGGTCCGGCCCGTCGTCGAAGGTCAGCGCGAGCCGCGGAGTGCCGGTGGTGGCCTGCGCGCCGAACAGGTTGTCGTCTCCGGCCACCCGTCCGGACCCGTCCTGGCCGGTCTCGGCCGGGCCAGTCTCGACCGGGCTCGCGCTGGCGCGCGGGGCTCCGCCGGGCTCGCCGACGCTGGGTTGGTCGGCGTAGTGCGGTCCGTCGGCGCTCGTGGTGACACCGGTGGACTGTCGAGGCGTCTGGTCGGGGACGAGGCTGCGGCCCAGCATGTACGCGGAGCCGAGCAGCCCGGCCACCACCAGCGTCACGATTCCCGCGGCCCGGGCGGTGGCGCTGACCCGCGTCACGACTTCCGCCTGGTCTGCCGGTCACGCCGGCCCGTCGCCCCCGTGTTCAGTGCGCGCACCGTCGCCCCTTTCTCCGACAAACCCGGCAGTCAGAATAGAGCTGCCAAGCTGCGCAAAAAGGGCATATGGGAAATCGCCCGGAGTTGGCTCCGGATCAGACCGGCAGGGGCGCGTGCTCCGCCTCGGGAAGCGACCGCGACGGGGGCACGACGAACTTGTAGCCGACCTGGCGGACCGTGCCGATCATCGACTCGTACTCCGAGCCGAGCTTGGCGCGCAGTCGCCGGACGTGCACGTCCACCGTGCGGGTGCCGCCGAAGTAGTCGTAGCCCCAGACCTCGCGCAGGAGCTGGTCCCGGGTGAACACCCGGCCCGGGTGCTGGGCCAGGAACTTGAGCAGCTCGAACTCCTTGTAGGTGAGGTCGAGCGGACGGCCCTTGAGCTTGGCCGCGTAGGTGTCCGGGTCGATGGTCAACTCGCCGGCCCGGATCGAACCACCCGCGCCGGCGGTCGCGTTGCTGAGCCGGCCCACCGCCAGCCGCAGCCGTGCCTCGACCTCGGCCGGACCCGCCGAGGCGAGGATGACGTCGTCGACGCCCCAGTCGGCGTTGAGCGCGATCAGGCCGGCCTCGGTCACCACCGCGACAAGCGGCACGCCGAGCCCGGTGGCGTGCAACATCCGGCAGGTCGCGCGGGCTTCGCTCAACTCCGATCGGGCGTCCACCATCACCGCGTCCGGGCTGGGGCCCGCGACCAGGGTGCGGACGTCGCGCGGCGCGGTACGGACCGAGTGCGGCAGCAGGTCGAGCGCCGGCAGCACAGCCGACGGTTCACCTGCGCGCGCGGTCACCAGCAACAGGATCTCCACGATCACCTCCGTCCCGGCGGCGCGAGGCCGCACGCGACCAGACGCACTCGGCGAGGGAGTGCTCTGAGAAATTGCGTGGTCCCGGCGTCGCTGACGGGCGGGTAACGCGTTGAGCCTAACTGATCGCTCCGGCCGCACCGTCAGGCCATTTCCTGTTTGTCTAGCTTGCCCCTGATCGTGGCCCGCTTTTTAACGTGGCCGAAACCCGTGACCACCGTGTCGGGCCGTCGATCTGGCACGATCGGGTCGTGTTTCCCTCCACCTCGCCCGAGGCCGGCCGCGAATCATGGCCCGCCGGGCCCCAACCGGGTCCGGCCGCCGCAGCGACGCGCGGCCAACCGCCCGCGCCGCGTACCGGTCCGGCCACCACCGATGGCGACCGCCGCGAACGGGGTAAGCCGCGCCGTGCCCGCCGCTCCGGCGAGCCGGCCCGCCGATCCGAAGACGAGATCGACGAGCCGGAGGAAGAGGTCATCCCCCCGGTCGCGGTGCACCGTCAACTGGCGCTGACCATCGCCGGCTTCGCCGCTCTGCTCGGTGTCGGCCTGGTGCTCGGCGCGCAGACCTCGGGTCCCGGTCACCGGCTGCCGTTCGCCTTCATCATCTTCGGCGTCCAACTGCTGTTCGTGCTCGCCTGGACCATGGCGATGCGTCCGCCCGCGCTGCTGGTGGTCGCCGGGATCAGCGCCGCCGTCGCGGCGTTGGTCGACATCGCGGCGGTGCGGACCGACGTCGCCGGCCTGGCGCCGCTGGGCTACCTGGCCGCCGGCGGGTTCCTCGCCGCGGTGCTCGGCCAGCTGGTTCGTCGCGTCGACCGGGTCCGGGTCACCGACTCCCTCGGCTCCACACTGCTCATCGTGGTCGGGGTGGTGGCCTTCGGCACCCTGATCGTGCTCAGCCGGATCCCGGCCGGCACCCAGGCGATCACCGTCTGCCTGACCGCGAGCGGTGTCGCGCTCACCGTCGCCCGGCTCACCGACGCCGTACTGCCCTGGCCCCGGCTGGCCCCGCAGGTGCCCCGGGGCGCCGCCGGCGTGGTGGCCGGCGCGATGGTCGGCACGCTGACCAGCGCACTCCTCGGCAGCTACCTGGTGGCTCCGTTCACGCCGACCCGGGCCGCCGTGATCGGCCTGGTCGCGGCGGTCACCGCCGTCCTCTCCGACCTCGCCGTGGGGTACGCGGAGGCGGGCCGGTTGATGGCCGGCGAACCGCCCACGATGTGGGTGGCCCGGCACATGCAGGGCCCGCTCGGCGGCTTCGCCCTGGCGGCGCCCGCCGCGTACGCCATGTGCATGCTCTTCCTCTGAGTCGCGGTTGAGCGCTGGGCCGGTCGGGTACCTACGGGTGCGCCGCCCTGCGGCGTCGGTATGGACGACCCGTCGCGGCGCGACGGGCGGAGACAGGAGGCGGCGTGGCGCAGGACTATCCGGTGAATCAGGCGCGACCCCGACGGCGTGGCCGCAAGCTGCTCATCGGGCTGTTCGTGCTGCTCCTGCTGCTGGCGGGGTTGCTGGTGGTCGCCGACCGGGTCGCGGTCGGGGTCGCCGAGCGGATGATCGGCGACCGCGTCAGCCAGGAGATCGCCAAGCAGGGCGCGCAGTCCGCCGCACCTGAGGTGGAGGTGGGCGGAACTCCGTTCCTCACCCAGGTGCTGGATGGCCGTTACCAGCGGATCACCATCAACCTGCGGGACGTGCAGGCCTCGGTCGAGGGCGACGCCGTCCGGCTGCCGGTGCTCGACGTGACCGCCCGCAACGTCCGGGCCTCGCTGGACACCCTGCGCACCGGCCAGGGTGACGTCGTGGCGGACACCGTCAACGGTGCCGGCACGATCAGCTACGAGAGTCTGGCCGCGCTGCTGAAGCGCCCGGGTCTCACCCTCGGCGAGCAGAACGGCAAGCTCACCGTCACGGCCCCGGCCGACATCCTCGGTCAGAAGCTCACCATCAGCGGCACTGCCGACGTCACCGTCGCCGACAACGGCGCTGTCGCCCTGCGGTTCAACGACCTGGACGCCGCGGGTCTGCCGAACCTGCCGCTGGCTCGGGCCTTCCTGAGCAACTACGCCAAGAGCATCTCCATCGACGTGCCCCTGCCGGAGTTGCCGTTCCAGCTCGCGGTCCGCGAGGTCCGTCCACTGCCGGAAGGGCTGGCGGTCACCGCCGACGCCAAGAACGTGCCGATCAACTCCGCCGGCTGACACCGGAGGCGCGGTGGGACGCCGGAATCCCCGGCGATCCCGGCGATTCCCGGATGGTGGTCGGCCCAGTGGCAGCACGGTCACTGGCTGGTAGGCTCCCTGGCCATGGGGACCCACCTCACCAAACGGCGCGCGGTCGACCTGTGCCGCGTGGCCACCTGCCTGTGTCGCCCCGTCATCTGACGGCGGGGCTGTCTCCGGCCGCCTGACGGCGGCCACCGGCACAGGGTTCTCACACCCTCCGGTCATCCCACCGAACGCCCGGCAGCGGCGCCGTCGCACGAACCCGTGATCCCGTCCTTCCGCTGGGTCCCGCGCGTGGTGCGACAGTTGCATCCATCGATCTCCGCGCGTTGGCTCACCATCCATCCTCACCAGGGAGTGATTCGATGAGTCGCGACACCGCACTCGTTTCGGCCGAGTGGGCCGAGAAGAACCTCGACGCCCCGGGCGTCGTCTTCGTCGAGGTCGACGAGGACACCTCGGCCTACGAGACCGGCCACATCGCCGGCGCCATCAAGATTGACTGGAAGACGGACCTCCAGGACCAGGTCCGCCGGGACTTCGTCAACAAGTCGCAGTTCGAGGCGCTGCTCTCCGAGCGGGGCATCAGCAACGACGACGTCGTCGTCCTGTACGGCGGCAACAACAACTGGTTCGCCGCGTACGCCTACTGGTACTTCAAGCTCTACGGCCACCGGGACGTGAAGCTGCTCGACGGCGGCCGCAAGAAGTGGGAGCTGGACGCCCGTCCGCTCGTCACCGACGCGGTGTCCCGCCCGGCGACGCAGTACGTCGCGCAGGAGCCGGACACCTCCATCCGGGCGTTCCGCGACGAGGTCGTCGCGGCGATCGGCACCAAGAACCTGGTTGACGTGCGCAGCCCCGACGAGTTCGCCGGTCGCCTGCTCGCCCCCGCCCACCTGCCGCAGGAGCAGGCGCAGCGGGGCGGCCACATCCCCACCGCGATCAGCGTGCCGTGGTCCAAGGCGGCCAACGAGGACGGCACCTTCCGGTCCGACGACGAGCTGCGCAGGATCTACGGCGACGCGGGGCTCGACGACGGCAGGGAGACCATCGCGTACTGCCGGATCGGTGAGCGCTCGTCGCACACCTGGTTCGTGCTCCAGGAGCTGCTGGGTCACCGCAACGTCAAGAACTACGACGGCTCCTGGACCGAGTACGGCTCGCTGGTCGGCGTGCCGGTCGCGCTCGGCGACGAACCCGGGGAGGCGTGACCATGAGTCTTCCCATCGCCGCGGGTTGCGCCGCACCGGACCAGGCCGCGCCGCTGCCGGCCAGCCTGGACCTGGAGAAGGAAACCGTGATCACCGGCATCGTCCGTTCCGCCGAGGCCGAGCCGGTGCCCGGCGCGTACGTCCGGCTGCTCGATTCGACCGGTGAGTTCACCGCCGAGGTGGTCACCTCGTCCGCCGGGCAGTTCCGGTTCTTCGCCGCACCGGGTTCCTGGACGCTGCGGGCGTTGTCCCGGCACGGCAACGGCGACACCGCTGTCACTGCCGGCCGAGGCGTCAACGAGGTTGCCGTCACCGTCGCCTGACCCACTGCTCTGATCGACCGGGGCCGGTCACCCTCCCGGGGGTGGCCGGCCCCGGCCGTGTGTCGGCGGTGTGCCGGCACGCCGGGACGGGTGCCGAAATCCATCGGCGTGCGTCAGTATCTACTGGTGAGTTTCAGGGATGAAAGCGGCGGGTCCGACGAAGCGGTCCCCATCGTCCTCTGCGTGGGCACCGACGTGTCGCTGCGGGAGCGGGTGCTGAGCCAACTCGACGGGCGTGCCCCGGTGCTCAGCTGTTCCGATCTGGCCGAGCTACGCGAGCTGCTGTCGTCGCCGGCGGGTCCGGCCCCGGTCAGTCCCACGGTCCTTCCACTCACCGAGGCGCGGAGCCTGGTGAAGTGGGGCGAGCTGGTCGTCGACCGGGCCGGACATCGGGTCACCTGGCGCGGCGAGGTGCTCCCGCTGACCCCCAGCGAACGGGAGCTGCTCACCCTGCTCATCGGCCCACCGCTGGTGGTGTGGAGCTACGAACGGCTCTGCGCCTCGGCGCTGGGTGGCGCCGACACCGCAGCGCTGCAATCCACCGTCAGGCGGCTGCGTCGCAGGCTGCGGGGCCTGCCGGGCGGCCCGCAGGTGCACACCGTGCGCGGCGTCGGCTACCGGCTCGACCCGTCGCCCCGGCGAAACGACCACTGACCCGCCGGCCTGCGTCGGGCCGACCGCCTCCGCTGCCGGCCGGGCGGCGGGCGCGTGACACCATGGCCGGGTGAGCGGTGCTGTCCAGACGGGTTGGGCCTCTTCGGCCGGTCCCGCCGCGCCGACACCGGCCGGGTCGCGGCGGCGTTGGCTGCTGGCCGTGACAGTGGCCTGGGCGATGCTGCTGGCCGGGCTCACCTGGATATCGGTGCGTGACGACCCGCCGACCGTCCGCGAGCAGCGCTCCCTCGACCAGGCCGGCCCGGTGGTCGACCGGGCGGTCGGCGAGCTGGCTCGCGCGGCCGGTGCGGCCGGGCTGCTGGAACTGAGCCCGGCCCGGGTCGCGTCCGGCTGCCGGGTCACCCCGTTCGCCTACGGGGCGAGGTTGCGGCGCGAGGTCGGGGTGCTGGCTGCCGCCGGTGACGAGCGGGCCGTGCTGGCCGGCATCGTCGAGCGGCTGCCGGCGAGTTGGCGGGCCGGGGTCGGGCCCGGGCTGGACGGCCCCGAGCTGCGCGCCGACGCCGGAGAGTTCGTGGCCGTCGAGGGTCGGCCCACCGTCGACGGCCGGGTGCGACTGGTCGTCGACACCGGTTGCCGGCCGGTCGGCGCCGGTTACCCGTCGGCTCCGGCCACCGCTGCCGGCCCGGAGGCCGTCGCGCTGAGCGCCGCGCTGAACGCCCTCGACCGGCCGGGCGACGCCGCGCCGGAGCTGGCCACCGCGCCCTGCCCGGGTGGCGGTCTCGCCCGTACCGCCTGGTCCGTGAACGGTCCCGGCCCGACGGCCTCGACCGTCGCTCTCGCCCCGCTGGCCGGCAACGCCCCACTGCTGGACCAACCCTCGGTGTACGCGTATCGCAGCGGTGCCGTCACGGTGCTGGCCGAGATCAGCCCGGACGCCACCCGACTCGCCGCCACCGTCGGCTGCCCGAGCTGAGCCGGGCGGGTCAGCGGCCGTCCGGCTGATCGTCGGGGCCACGGCTGCGGCCCAACGCGTCGACCATGCCCCACCGGCCGGGGATGTCCAACAGCTCCACCCGACCCATGCCCGGTGGCACGGCCGGGTCGATGATCAGGTGCTCGCCCTGCGGCTCCAACCCCAGCATCACCCGCAGCAGCAGCAGCGGAGTGCCGGTCGACCAGGCCTGCGGGCTGCACGCGGTGGGGTACTCCACCGGATAGTCGGTGAGGTCGCGGGCGTAGCCGGCGAACGCCTCCGGCAGCCGACCCTCGAAGTACCGGGACGCGGCCAGCATCGTCTCGCAGAGCAACCCGGCCTCCTCCCGGAAGCCGTACCGCCACAACCCCCAGGCGATGATCGAGTTGTCGAACGGCCAGACGGTGCCCACGTGGTAGCCGATCGGGTTGTACCGCCCCTCGTCCGAGGCGAGCGTCCGCACCCCCCAGCCGGAGAACAGTCGTGGCCCGAGCAGGTGCTCGACCACCTTGCCGGCGCGGGACTCGTCCACGATGCCGCTCCACAGCAGGTGCCCGATGTTCGAGGTCAGCGCGTCCACCTGCCGGCCGTCGGCGTCCAGCGCGAGCGCGTAGTGCTCGCGGTCGGCGATCCAGAAGTCGCGGTCGAACCGCCGTTTCAGGTCGGCGGCCTGCCGCTCCAACTCGTCGGCGAACTCCGGGTCGTTCCAGAGGTCCCGAGCCAGCCGGGCGGCCCGGAGCTTCGCGTCGTAGGCGTAGCCCTGCAACTCGCAGGTGGCCCGGGGAAAGCCGGGCAGGTGACCGTCGGCGTACGAGATGGCGTCCCAGGAGTCCTTCCAGCACTGGTTCTGCAGGCCGGTCTCCGGGTTGCGGGTCTGGTACCAGAGGTAACCGGTGCCGAGTAGGTCACCGTAGGTGTCGATCCACTGCAACGCGGCGCGGATCTGCGGTTCCAGCTTGCGGACGAGTGCCGCGTCGCCGGTCCACCGCTCGTACTCGTCGACCAGGATGATGAACAGGGGCGTCGAGTCGGCCGACCCGTAGTACGGCGAGTGTGGCTGCTCCTCGAAGCCGGCGGTCTCCCCGTACCGCAGCTCGTGCAGGATCTTGCCGGGTTCCTCGTCCCGGAAGTCGTCCACCCGTTGCCCCTGTAGTCCGGCCAGCATCAGGATGGTCGGCGGGACCAGTTCCGGCAGGAACGGCAGCACCTGCAACGAGGTGATGATGCTGTCCCGGCCGAACAGGGTCATGAACCAGGGGAGTCCCGCGGCGATCAGCCGTACGCCCAGGGCGATCGACTCGTAGCGCAGCGCGGCCAGGTCGTTGAGGCTGCGCCGGTACGCCCCGGCCAACGGCTCGCAGTCGCAGCCGAGCTTCGGCGCCCGGTCGATCAGCTCCTGCTGTTCGGCCCGGATCGCGTCCGCGCTGCGGCTGCCGCCGTACGGGAGGGTGGCCCGGATGTCCTCGCCCCGGGCACCGAAGACGACGCTGGACACGTGCAGTTTGGTGGTCCAGCTGTCGTTGCGGGCTATCCGGATCCGGAAGGTCATTCCGGTGTCGTCGACCTGCGCCGGCGCGGTGGTGCTGACCACCATCTCCCGGTGGAACGCCTCCCGCCGGTAGGACAGCCGCAATTCGTTCTCGGCGACAGTGACTGTGGTCCGTCCCCGTTTCTGCCGAGAGTTCTTGATCTCGAACAGGTCGGCGAAATCGGCCCCGATCTCGATCCGCAGGGTGCACTCGACCTCCGCGCCGAGGTGGTTCAGCACTGTCAGCTCCTCCTCGAAGCTGCCCACGATCGCCCGGCTGCGGATCACCGACGCCTTGGCGTCCAGATAGTGCGTGGGTTCGCCGGGGGCGAGGAAGAACCGGGTGCGGTACGACTCGGCGTCGTCGACGGAGAGGGCGTGCAGCCGTTCGCCGTCCAGGGTGAGCACCCACGTGGACAGGAAGCGGGTGTCGAAGGAGAACAGCCCGGTGGGGAAGTCGTAGGACGGTTCGATGTCGCCACGCCGGTCGCTGACCAGGAAGGTGTTGCCGTCGAGGATGCTGACGAGGTCCTTCACCGAAGTCGCCCGGCTGCTCGGCGGGCCGTTTCGCGGGGGTCGCGGGTGCCGGGCGGGTTCGGGAAGAACCGGCGGAAGGCGAGGAAGAGGACCACGTTCCCGCTGAACGTGCTCTCGTTGCGCAGCACCGCCGCGACCCCCTGGGCCTCGCCGTTGATCAGCCGGTCGAAGAGGGCGGCGCTGCTGTACCAGATCGCGTCGGCCGGCCCACGCCCTCGGGTGACCTGCACCGACCCTGGCCTCATCCGGACCAGCCAGTGTTCGGTGCGGTGGTCGTCGCCGAGGTCGATCTGGAGGGTGCCATCGGCCAGGCCGCCCAGAACCTCGGCCGAGCGCGACGGTAGTGCCTCGAAGAACCTCTCCGCCGCCTCGGTCACATCCGAATCGTAGGCAGCCGTCCGGGATGTCGGGTCGGTATCGACACTCCGCTCGGATCGGCAGGCCGCCGCCGTGCGGTCAGTAGACGAGGGCCTGCGCGCCCTCGGCCAACGCCTCCTCGACGAAGACCGCGGCACCGGCGATCCGCACGCCGGGGAGCACGTCGTCCGGGCCGATCTCCCGTCGGGCCGCGCACTGCGTGCAGGCGGTCACCCGGCCGCTGGTCAGGATGACGTGCAGCAACTCGGCCAGGGGCGCGGAGTGCGGCAGGTCGAACTGCTGGGCGCGACCGGGCAGCGCGAACCAGGTTGACTCACCGGTCAGCCACAGCGACACGTCCACCCCGGCCGCTACCGCCGTCGCGGCGACGGTGAATGCCTGCGCGCACCGCTCCGGGGCGTCCGCCCCCGCGGTGGCCTTCACGACGAGATTGCGGGCCATGTGGCCCAGCATAAGATGGTCGGGATGGTTACCGAGATCGGGTTCGTCAGCCTGCTGGTCGCTGGCCTGGGCGGGCTCGCCGGTGGCCTGGTCTACCTTGCCGTACGCATGTCGAGAGGACGCTGGTGAGCGAGAACCCGCTGCAGCCGCCGTGGCTGAACGCGCCGCCGGTCGAGGAGTACCCGTTCGAGGAGAGTCACGACCTGCGGGTCGGGCCGAAGCTGCACCCCGCGCTGGACGCCCTGCTGCCGTACATCGGTCTGTGGCGCGGTCGGGGCAAGGGCGGCTTCCCCACCATCGAGGACTTCGACTACGCGCAGGAGATCCGGATCAGCCACGACGGCCGACCGTTCCTGCACTACGAGTCGCGTGCGTGGATCCTCGACGAGCAGAGCAAGCCGGTCCGTCCGGCCGGCCGCGAGGCGGGCTGGTGGCGACCGGTGCTGGTGGACGGGCGGGCGACCGACGAGCTGGAGGCGCTGATCACCACGCCGACCGGGGTGATGGAGCTGCACCTGGGCAAGCGCACCGGCACGCAGATCGAATTCGCCACCGACGCGGTGGTCCGGACTCCGACCGCCAAGGAGGTCACCGGCGGGCACCGGCTCTTCGGCATCGTCGAGGGCGCGCTGCTCTACGCGCAGGAGATGGCCGCCATGGGGCACGGGCTCAGTCCGCACCTGTCCGCCCGACTCGTCCGGGTCGGCGGCTGACCGCTACCCGACGGGGAAGCCCAGCAGTGAGTGCAGGGCGGGGGTGCGCGGGCAGCGGTCCCGGCGCACCCCGTCCAGCGTGTGGACCTCGGCGGCTCCGCGCAGCGACGAGGTGAACCAGACGCCGTCCGCCGCGTGCAGTTCGGCGGGGGTGACCATCCGTTCGCTGGCGCGCAGGCTCAGCTCGCTCGCGTGGGCGAGCAGCCAGGCCGCTGTGGTGCCGGCGAGGATGCCGGTGCTGGCGGCCGGCACCGTGCAGAGTGTGTCGCCGGTGAGCCACACCACATTGGCGGTCGGACCCTCCAGGACGTACCCGTCGGAGGAGGTCCAGAGCACGTCGTCCACGCCGGCCCGGCGGGCCCAGCGGCGGGCGGCGCTGTTGACCGCGTACGACGTCGATTTGATGCCGGCCGGCAGCCAGCCCAACCCGCCGCGGGCGGCGGCGGGCAGCCCCAGCGGCAGGGTGGCCACGGTGATTCCGTCCCGCCGGGCGGCCCTGGAGGCCGCCGGCACCGGGGCCAGCGTCGCGTAGATCGTGGGTGAACCGCCGGCCTCCGGGCCCCGGGTGCAGACCAGCCGAAGTGCCCCCTCCGCAGCTGCTGGCCAGCCTGTCCGCACCTGGTCCAGCAGGTCGATCAGCGCGCTGGTGGGTGGCAGGGGCAGCTCGACGGCGGCGGCCGCCGTGGCCAGGCGGGCCAGGTGTTCGTCGCGCAGCCACGGCTGGCCGTCGCGCAGGTGCATGGTCTCGAAGAGGCCGTCGCCGTGCAGCACCCCGAGGTCGTCACCGCGGAGCACCGGGTCACTGGGCGGCACCGGGCCACGCCCCAGGACGGCGATCCGCGCGGTCGGGTCGGCCGCGCCCTTCCCGACGGACGGCATCACCATGACCGTCGAGCGTAGTGGTGATCGATCGCGGTACGGGGAACAGCCTGGTGGCCGAACTATGATCGGAGCGTGTCCGAATCCTCCCTCGCGGAAATGCTGCGGGCCCGTGGGCTGCGACTGACGGCCCAGCGGCAGCTCGTTCTCCAGGCGGTGCTCGATCTGGGCCACGCCACCCCGGAGCAGGTGCACACCGCAGTCCGGGAGGTGGCCGCCGGCGTCAACATCACCACCATCTACCGCACGCTTGAGCTGCTGGAACGGCTCGGTCTGGTCACCCACACGCACCTGTCGCACGGCTCACCGACCTATCACGCCGCCGGTGAGCACCAACACGTCCACCTGGTCTGCCGGGAGTGTGGCGCGATCGACGAGATCGATCCGGAGCTGCTCCGCCCGCTCGCCGACCAGTTGGCCGCGCAGCGCGGGTTCCGGGTGGACATCGGGCACGTGTCACTCTTCGGCGTCTGCGTACGCTGCGAGAACGGGGACGAGAAATGATCGACATCGCGGGCGCGGTGGCCGTCGAGAGCATCGACGAGGCCAGCCGTGACCAGCCGGATCCGGCGCACGTCGCGGCCGGTGTGCGGGGGGTGGCCGCGCACTACGGCGACCCGCTGCGCGAGCAGCGCACCCTCGACACCGCTGTCGGTCTGGTCGACAGGTCGCACCGGGGGGTCATCGCGGTGCCCGGGGAAGAGCGCGCCAGCTGGCTGCACACGGTCACCTCGCAGCACCTGACCGCGCTCTCCGCGGGCGAGGGCACCGAGTTGCTGGTGCTGTCCCCGCACGGCCATGTCGAGCAGCACGCCATGGTCGCCGAGGACGGCGAGACCACCTGGCTCGACACCGAGCCCGGTGCGACCGAGGGCCTGCTGACCTACCTGGAGAAGATGCGGTTCTTCAGCAAGGTCGAGCCACGCGACGCGACGGCCGAGCGCGCGCTGTTGTCGCTGGTCGGGCCGGCGGCCATGGAGGCGCTCGGCACGCTCGGCGTGACCGGGCTCGCCGCACCGGACGTGGTCGCGGTGCCGGGTCCGAAGTTCCCGCACGGTGCCGTGCCACCCCGGTCGAGCGCGCGGTACGACGTACGACCGCTGCCGATCGGCGGCTGGGCCCGACGTGGTCCGCTCGGGGTGGACCTGCTGGTGCCCCGGTCGGCGATGGACCAGGTGGTGGCGGAGTTGCGCGGGGCCGGGGTGCCGCTCGCGGGGCTGTGGGCGTACGAGGCGATCCGGGTGGCCGCCCGGCAGCCCCGGGTCGGGGTGGACACCGACCACCGGACCATTCCGGCCGAGGTCGACCTGATCGCCCCGGCCGTGCACCTGGACAAGGGTTGCTACCGGGGGCAGGAGACGGTGGCGCGGGTGCACAACCTGGGCCGGCCGCCGCGTCGCCTCGTACTGCTGCATCTGGACGGGGTGACCACCGACCAGCCGCCGGTGGCCGGTACGCCGGTGACGCTCGACGGCCGGGCGGTCGGCTTCGTCGGCACCGCCGTGCTGCACCACGAGCTGGGCCAGATCGCCCTCGCGGTGGTGAAGCGCAACGTCCCGGACGGCGCCACGTTGCTGATCGGCGAGACCGCGGCGGCGATCGACCCCTCCTGAGCGGGCCGTCTAGGATCGCCGGCATGACGACAGGGACGTTGATCACGGTGGCCCCGACCGGCGCTGAGTCGGCCAAGGCGGAGGTGCCGGCGCTGCCGGTGACCCTCGACGAGTTGCTGCTCACCGCCAAGGAGTGCGAAGCGCTCGGCGCCGCCGTGATCCACGTCCACATCCGCGACGACGAGGCCCGACCGACGCTCGACCCGGTGCGGCTGGCCGACACCGTGGCGGCGCTGCGGGAGAGCACCGACCTGATCGTGCAGCTCTCCTCCGGCGGTGCGGTGACCGACCCGGAGGCCACCCGGCTCGCCGTGCTCGACGCCGGTCCGGACATGGCCTCCTGCACCATGGGCACCGTCAACTTCGGCGACGACGTCTTCCTCAACCGTTGGGAGTTCATCGTCGACCTGCACACCCGGATGCAGGAACGCGGGATCGTGCCGGAGTACGAGATCTTCGACCTCGGCCACCTGTCCGCGTTGCAGCGGTTGCTCGGCAAGTACGGGCTGCCGGCCGGCGGGCACGTGCACGTCGACTTCGTGATGGGCGTGCCGGGCGGAATGCCGGGCACCACCGAAACTCTTGTCGCGGCCCACCGGATGCTGCGGGACCTGCCCGAGGGCACCACCTTCTCGGCCACCGGCGTCGGCCGGAGCACCATCGCGGTGCTGCTGGCCTCGCTGTCGACCGGCGGTCACCTGCGGGTCGGCATGGAGGACACGGTGACGTACGCGAAGGGCCGTCCGGTGGAGTCCAACATGCAGTTGGTCGCCCGCGCCGTGGGTTTCGCCCAGCTCGCCCAGCGCCCGCCATTGACCACCACCGAGGCTCGCGAACTGCTCGGGCTGTAAGGGCAGGTCTGTCCCGCGCCCCTGTCACCCGGGCGGTGGACCTCCTGGTCACCCCGCCGCCGGGCACCCCCGGACCGTCGGTACCGTCCACCGCGTGACGAAGACGTACGAGGGTGGCGCGCCGCTCGCCGAGGTGGTCCGGTCCGGGTTCGTGGAGGGTGCGCACCGCGGCTCGGTGGTGGTGCTGGACGCCGCCGGCGTCGCGGTGGCGTCCGCCGGGGACGTGACCTCGCCGATCTTTCCCCGCTCGGCCAGCAAGCCGATGCAGACGATCGGGATGCTCCGGGCCGGTCTGGCCCTGACCGACCCGGCCGACGTGGCGCTGGTCTCGGCGAGCCACGCCGGCGAGGAGTTCCACCTGGCCCGGGTCGGTGCGCTGCTGGAGCGCGCCGGGCTGGACGCGTCGGCGCTGCACTGCCCGCCGGACCTGCCGGTGGGGGCCGCGGCCCGGGAGGCGGTGCTCCGGGCCGGTGGCGGCCCCACCCGGGTGCAGATGAACTGCTCCGGCAAGCACAGCGGGATGCTGTTGACCTGCGAGGCCGCCGGATGGTCGCGGGAGGGCTACTGGCGGCCGGAGCACCCGCTTCAGCAGCGGCTGCGGGCTGCCATCGAGGAGTTCACCGGCGAGCAGGCGGCGGCGGTGGGGGTCGACGGTTGCGGCGCACCGGTCCTCGCGGTGTCGCTGACCGGTCTGGCCGGGGCGTACCTCCGGTTGGTCGACGCCGAGCCCGGCTCGGTGCCGCGCACGGTGGCCGACGCGATGCGGGCGCACCCGGAGATCGTGGGTGGCACCCAGGCCGACGACACCCGGCTGATGCGTGGTGTCCCGGGTTCGCTGGCCAAGGTCGGTGCCGAGGGCGTGATCGCCGTGGCGCTGCCGGGCGTCGGCGCCGTCGCGTTGAAGATCGACGACGGCGCCGACCGGGCTCGGATGCCGGTACTGGTCTCCGCGCTGCGCCGCCTCGGCGTGGACGCTCCGGTGCTGACCGAGTACGCCGAGGTGCCGCTCTTCGGTGGTGGGGTACCGGTCGGGGCGGTCCGCCCGCTCTGGTGAGCGCCCTAGCTCAGGAAGTCGAGCAGTGCGGCGTTGACCGGCTCCGGGCGCTCCAGCGGCAGCAGGTGGGCGGCGTCCGGCACGTCGGGCAGTCGTAGCGCGCCGGGGACCTCGGCGGCGATCCGGTCGGCGAGCCGACTGATGTCCGGCACGTCGGCAGCGCCGGCGGTGACCAGGACGGGGATCTTCAGCTCACCGAGACGACCGATCGCCGGTGGCGACAGCTCCCCCACCTCGACCGCGCCGAGCGCCAGCTCCGCGGCGAGGGCACGCTGGTCCATCTCCTGCGCGAACGCGACCAGCTCCGGGTCGACGTCCTCCGGCTGGCGTCGCGGGCCGACCACCCAGAACCGCACCTCACCGGCCGCGCCGGCGACGAAGTCGTCCGGGTCGACCTCGCCGACCAGGTCGTCCCAGAGGTCGTTCGCCTCGTCCGACCACTCGTTGCCGGAGACCGCCGTGTCGAACAGCGCGAGCGCGCTCACCCGGTCGGGGTGGGCCAGCGCGGTGTCGATGGCGACCGCCCCACCGAAGGAGCAGCCGACCAGGGCGGCCCGGGGCAGGTCGAGCGCGTCCAGCAGCCCGGCCACGTCGTCGTGGTGCGTGAACGGGGCCGGCGGCAGCTCGCTGTCTCCGTAGCCGCGCAGGTCCGGGACGATCACCCGGTGCCGGGTGGCGAGCGCGGCCACCTGCCCCCGCCACATCCGCCGGTCGGCGATGCCGGCGTGCAGCAGGACGACGGGCGAACCGGTGCCGGCCTCGTCGTACGCGATGCTTGCTCCGTTGACTGTGATCTTGTCCACGGTCGGACCGTACGGATCGGCCGAGCGGCGCGCAAACGGGATCCTGAGACGTTGCTAACTATGGTTAGCGTTTTGCTTGCAAGAGCTAGCAAGGGCGGTTAGCGTCGCTGCCATGGCCACACCCAAGGACCTTCCCGACGTCGGCGGGTTCATCCGCGATCTGCGGCGCAACGCCAAGATCTCGCTCCGGCAGCTCGCCGAGCAGGCGGGGGTCAGCAACCCGTACCTCAGCCAGATCGAGCGCGGCCTGCGCAAGCCCAGCGCCGAGGTGCTCCAGCAACTGGCGAGCGCGCTGCGGGTCTCCACGCCGGCGATGTACCTGCGCGCCGGTCTGCTCGACGACAAGGAAGGCCACGGGGTGCTCGCCGCCATCGCCGTGGACGCCGACCTGACGATGGCGCAGAAGCAGTCGCTCAGTCAGATCTACGAGACGTTCCGCCGGGAGAACACCCGACTGGCCGAGGCCCAGGCCGAAGCCGGGACGGCGCAGGCCGCGCAGCCCGGCAGCCAGCCCGGCAGCCAGGCCGCGGACCTGGCCAATGTGGCCGCCACCGGCCCCACCACCGTCGGCGGCACCCCGACCGAGGCCGTGCTCGAGTCGGTCGCCGTCACCGAGGCGGGCACCGCCCCCGCCCCGGGCAGCACCAGCATCCCCCAGAAGAAGAAGGCCGCCGAGGCGGCCGAAGAGGAGACGTCATGAGCGAGCCGAAGACCAACCGCATCCCCACCCCGATCTACGCCGCAGCCGGTGCCGGTGAGCTGGCCATCGAGCAGTTGCGCAAGCTGCCGGCCGTGGTCGGCGTCCTCAGCACCCGGGTCGTCGCCGACCTGGGCGGCCGGGCCGTGCTGACCGGCTTCGAGCTGAAGCAGAAGGCCACCGAGACGCTGCGCACCGCCAACGAGACCGCCGACCTGGCGAAGTTGCGCGAGGCGGCCGACATCGACAAGCTGCGCGCCGCCGCGACCCGCAACGCCGCCCTGGTGGTCGCGAGCGCCCAGGTCGCCCAGGAGCGCGCGTTCGCGGCGTACGGCGCGCTGGTCGCCCGCGGCGAGCGGGTCGTCGGCGCCGGCGTGCTGGAGGCCGCCGAGACGGTCAACGCCGACATCGAGGCCACCGAGGCGGTGACGCCGGCCGCCACCCCGACCGCCGCCACCCCCACCGACGCGCCGACCCCGGCCGACGTGGCGGAGATCGCCGAGGCCAAGCCGGCCGCCGTCAAGAAGGCCGCCCGCGCGCCGAAGGCCGCCAAGCCGGTCGAGACCCCGTCGGCGAAGCTTCCCCGGGCCACCAAGCGGACCCGTCCGGCAGCCGAGTAGTTCACCGTGGCCGCGACCCCGGTGGCGTCCTTGTCGGACGTAGCCGGGGTCGTGGACATAAACTGGCCGGCATGGCCAACGCCGCGCCGATCTTCGCCTTCGCCGTCCGTGAAGTGATCCAGCTGATCCTCCTCGTCTTCGCGCTGATCGTTCAGGGCGTCGCCCTGGTGCACGCGATCACGCAGCGCTCCGACGCCTTCCCCGCCATCGGGACGCTGCCCAAGGGTGGCTGGATCGCCATCCTGGCGGTCTGCCTCGCGCTCACCCTGCTCGGCTTCGGTCCGATCAGCCTCTTCGGACTGGTCGGCATCGCCGCCGGTCTGATCTACCTGCTCGATGTCCGAATCGGCCTTCGCGAACTCGGTGACGGCAAAGGGTTCTGGTGAGAGGTTTTCGCTGGCCGCCCCCGCCCGACAGCGGGCCCCGCACCTGGGGTCCCGGGCCGGGTGGGCCGCGTACCGGCCGACCGGCGCTGCCGGAGCCGGAGACCGAGCTGATCACCACCCCGCACGGCGTGCGGCTGGAACGGCTGGTCACCGGCACCGGTGATCCGGTCACCGTGTTCGCGCACGGGCTGGGCAACGGCATCGCCACCACCCGACCGTTCGGCAGCGGGGTGAACGGTCGCAAGGTGTTCTTCCAGTTCCGTGGGCACGGCCGTTCCGAAGCCCCGGACGGGCCCTGGGACTATCTGGACCTGGCCCGGGATCTGCGGGCGATCGCCGACCTCGGCGGCGCCAGCCGGGCGTTCGGCGCGAGTCTCGGCGCGGGTGCCCTCTGCCGACTCCTCGTGGAGAGCCCGGAGCGCTTCGACAAGCTGGTCTTCTTCCTGCCGGCGGTCCTCGACGAGCCACGCGGGCCGGCCGCCCGGCAGCGCATCACCGACCTGCTGGAGGCGGTGGAGAGCGGGGACGCCTCGGCGGTCGCCGACATCGTCACGCTGGAGTTGCCCCCGGCGGTGCGTAACACCCCGGCCGGCTGGGCCTACCTGCGACAACGCCTCGACCAACTGCTCCGCGACGGTCTCGCCGACGGTCTGGCCACGCTCACCGAGCAGACACCGCTGCGCCAGATCGGTGACCTGACGGCGGTCACCGCACCGGCGCTGGTGATCGGTTGCGCCGGCGACGACCTGCACCCGGTCGAGGTCGCCGAGCAGCTCGCCGTGGCGCTGCCCCAGGCCACCCTGCACGTGTACGACCGGCCCGGCGTGCTCTGGTCGGAACGCGCCGATCTGCGGGACCGCATCTCCGGCTTCCTGAACGAGTAACCTGCCCTGTCATGGGCGTCACACAGCACGGCCGGACGCACCGGCTCGACCTCGCCGACCCGACCCTGCGCGAATGGACGGGCACGGTCCTGCACTCCGATGCCGAGCAGGGCATCGTGTTGGACCGCTCGGCGTTCTACCCGGGCGGCGGTGGCCAACCACCCGACCACGGTGTGCTGCTCTGGCAGGGCGTACAGACCCGGATCGTCGGCACCCGCAAGGGCGACGACCCCTACCTCATTCCCGCCGAGGGTGACCCGCTGCCACCGGTCGGCACCGAGGTCGTCGGCGCGGTGGAGGACGAGCGCCGCACCCGGCTGATGCGTACCCACTCGGGGCTGCACGTGCTCTGCGGTGTGGTGTTCCGCGACTTCGGCGCGCTCGTGACCGGCAACTCGATGGAACCGGGCGAGGCCCGGATGGACTTCAACCTCCCCGAGGTGCCCCCGGACTTCAAGAGTCGCATCGAGGAGCTGGTCAACGCCGAGGTGGCCGCCGACCGCTCGGTCGCCACCCGGGTGCTGCCGCGCACCGAGGCGCTGGCCCTGCCGGACATCATCCGTACCCAGTCCAACCTCATTCCGCCGGATGAGCAGGAGGTCCGGATCGTCGACATCGTCGGGCTGGACGTGCAGGCCGACGGCGGCACCCACGTCGCCTCCACCGCCCAGATCGGCAAGGTCCAGGTGGTGAAGGTGGAGAGCAAGGGCCGGGCCAACCGCCGGGTCCGGGTCCGACTGGTCGACTAGATCCAGTACCGAATTCGGACGTCGGTTGTCAGGTATTCCTGACAACGTCGCTGGCATGACACAACCGCTAACCGGAAAGATCGCGCTCGTCGCCGGTGCCACCCGTGGTGCCGGACGGCAGATCGCCGTGCAGCTCGGGGCGGCCGGGGCCACCGTCTACGCCACCGGCCGCAGCACCCGGGCCGGCCGCTCCGAGATGGATCGACCGGAGACCATCGAGGAGACCGCCGAGCTGGTCAGCGCGGCCGGCGGCACCGGCATCGCCGTCCAGGTCGACCACCTGGTGCCCGACCAGGTCCGCGACCTCATCGCCCGGATCGACGCCGAGCACGGTCGACTCGACGTGCTGGTGAACGACATCTGGGGTGGTGACCCACTGGTCACCTGGGACAAGCCGGTCTGGGAGCAACCGCTCGACGCCGGCTTCCGTACCCTGCGACTGGCCATCGACACGCACATCATCACCAGCCACTTCGCGCTGCCGCTGCTGATCCGCAAGCCCGGTGGCCTGGTGGTGGAGATGGGCGACGGCACCAAGGCGTACAACGACGAGAACTACCGGCAGTCGGTCTTCTACGACCTGGCGAAGGTCTCGGTCAACCGGCTCGCCTTCATTCAGGCGCACGAACTGAAGCCACACGGCTGCACGGCCGTGGCACTCACCCCCGGCTGGATCCGTTCCGAGGCGATGCTGGAGCATTTCGGCGTCACCGAGGAGAACTGGCGCGACGGGGCCGCCACCGACCCGAACTTCCTCATCTCGGAGACCCCGGCCTTCGTCGGCCGGGCGGTGGCCGCGCTCGCCGCCGACGAGGAGAAGGCCCGCTGGAACGGCAGGTCCGTCGACGCCGGCAGCCTGTCCAAGGTGTACGGCTTCACCGACCTCGACGGCAGCCAACCCGAGGGCTTCCGCTACATCACCGAGGTGGTCGACGCGGGCAAGCCGGCGGACGTGACCGGCTACCGGTAGAGCGCGGCGAGCCGCTCGGCGCTCTCCGCGAACAACTGCCGCAGCTCGGGTGGTTCGAGGACCTCGACCTCCGGGCCGAGCCCCAGCAGTTGGTGGTACGCCACCGGGACCGACTCGACGGGCAGCCGCGTCACCACCCAGCCCTGCCCGTCGGGTTGGCCGGCGGCGGCGACCAGTTCGTCGTACACATCGGGGGCATTGACCAGGTGCCGGAGCTGGCGCAGGCCGGCGGGGCTCAGCCGGACGGCGACCTCGGCCCGCAGCATGGTCCGCAGAAACGACCCGGCCTGCTCGCGCCAGTGCCCGGCCAGGTCGAAGCCCTCGTCGCGGTCGAAGTGTTCGTCGCCCACCTCGACCCCGGTGACCCGGTCCACCCGATAGGTGCGCACATCGTTCCCGACCCGGCCGACCAGATACCAGACCCCGCTCTTGAGCACCAGGCCGTACGGCTGGACCTGGCGGGTCACCTCCTGGTCGCCGCGTCGGTAGCGCAGCTCCACCACGGTGTCGCCCCAGACCGCGCGGGCCAGCTCGGGCAGCCAGAGCGGTGGCGCGCTCTGCCGGAACCAGCCCGGTACGTCCAGGTGGAACCGCTGCCCGGTCCGGGCCGGCGCGTCGCGCAGGGCGGGTGGCAGCGCGGCGAGCACCTTCAGCTCGGCGGACGCGACGGCGTCGGCGAGCCCCATCTCGCCGGCCGGTCCGGGCAGCCCGGCGAGGAAGAGCGCCTCCGCCTCGTCCCGGGTCAGTCCGGTCAGCCGAGTGCGGTACCCGCCGAGCAGGCGGTAACCGCCGGTCCGCCCCCGATCGGCGTAGACCGGCACGCCCGCCGCGGAGAGCGCCAGAACGTCCCGATAGACGGTCCGCTCGGAGATCTCCAACTCCCGTGCCAACTCGCTCGCGGTCATCGACCCGCGCGACTGCAACAGCAACAGCAACGAGATCAGTCGGGACGCGCGCATCCGCCCATCCTGCCCGGTGCCGGTCACCGCCCGCCGGGCGTCAGCAACCCCCGGTCGTACGCGGTGGCCACCGCGGCAGCCCGGTCGTTGACCCCGAGCTTGGCGTACAGGTGCAGCAGGTGCGTCTTGACGGTGGCCTCGCTGATGAACAGGCGGGACGCGGCCTCCCGGTTGGAGGCACCCCGGGCCACCAGGGTGAGCACCTCCAGCTCCCGTTGACTGAGCGGTTCCTCGGCGGGAGCGCGCAGCCGACCCATCAGCCGGCCGGCGACGCTCGGCGCCAGCACCGACTCGCCCCGGGCCGCGGCCCGGACCGCCCGAACCAGATCCTCCCGAGGTGTGTCCTTGAGCAGGTAACCGGTCGCACCGGCCTCGATCGCCGGCAGCACGTCCGCATCCGTGTCGTAGGTGGTGAGCACCAGCACCCGGGCGGTGCTGCCGGCGCGAGCCAGCCTGCCGATGGCGGTCACCCCGTCCATGCCGGGCATCCGCAGATCCATCAGCACCACGTCGGGCCGGAGCGACGCGACCAGAGCCAACGCCTCCGAGCCGTCCGACGCCTCGCCCACCACCTCGAAATCGGGGTCACCGGTGAACATCCCCCGCAGGCCGTCCCGCACCACCGGGTGGTCGTCGACGATCAGCAGCCGAACCGGGGCGATCAACCGGCACCTCCGGGCAGCGCGGGAACGGACGCCGAGATGGCGGTGCCGCCGCCCGGTTCGGATTCGACGGCCAACTCGCCACCGACCCTTGTCACCCGTTGCCGCATGGCGGTCAACCCGTACCCACCGCCCGGCTCACGGGGCAGCGGGTCCTCGGTGAGGTCGAAACCCGCCCCGTCGTCACGGACGTCGAGGGTGACGACGTCCGTCATGTACGACAGGGTCAGCCCGACCCGTGACGCGAAGGCGTGCCGGGCCACGTTGGACAGCGCCTCCTGGGCGGCCCGCAGCAGGGTCACTTCGATCTCCGGGTGCAGCGGGCGGGGGGTGCCGGTGGTGCCCACGTCGGCCCGTATCCCGTGCAGCGCCGTCCAGCGCCCGCCCAGATCGACGAGGGCGTCCGGTAAGCGGGCCGTCTCCAACGGTTCCGGACGGACCGCCTGCACCGAACGGCGAGCCTCGGTGAGACTCTCCCGGGCCAGGGCGAGCGCGTTGTCGACGTGCCGGCGCCAGTCGGCGGACCGGTCGCGGGTCTGCTCGGCCGCCTCCAACTGGGTGATGATGCCGGTCAGTCCCTGCGCCAGGGTGTCGTGGATCTCGCGCGCCATCCGTTGCCGTTCGTCGAGCACGCCGGCTTCCCGGGCCTGGGAGAGCAGCTGGGCGTGCAGGCCGGCGTTCTCACTGACCGTCTCGGTGAGTTGGCGGTTGGTCTCGCCGAGTTCCGCCACCAACCGCTTGCGTTTGGCGTCCTCCTGCTCGGCGATCATCGCGAACCAGCTCACCGAGCCGGCCACCACCAGGTTGAACAGCACCAGCACCAGCCAGAGCGGCCAGTGCGACACCACCACCGACAGGCCACCGCCCTGCGAGGTGGCGACGAGAGCGGCCGTGGTGACCACCCCGGCGACCCGCCAGCGCCCGGGCAGCACCGGAAAGGCGTGGATGTAGCCGATCCAGGCGAAGAAGCCGTACCACGGGCTGGCGGCCACCAGTGCGGCGGCGAACGTGAGCAGGCCGGCGTAGTAGACCGCCATCAGCGTGCGCCGGCTGTGCCAGCCGGGGTGCAGAGTGACGAACCAGGCGACCCAGCATCCGGCTGCCACGGCGACAGCAAGGGTGGGCAGTGCCCCGAGATGTCGGGGTGCCGGTGCGACGAGGGCCAGCAGGGTGCCCAGGGCCAACCCGCCGAAGGGGAACACCCGGTAGAGGCCCGCCTCACGCTCCCGCCAACTCGCCAGACGGTCGTGCCCACCGTTGCTGGTCATCGCATCTCCGCTCACTCCCAGCGGAACAGTTTCGCCGCGCCGGCACCGGCCGCCACGGCGATCACCGCCATTATCCCCAGGTGCAGCGGTTGCGGCGGGGTGCCGGTCCAGGCGTCGAGGAGCGCCTGCACTCCGGGCGGCGTGTAGTCGCCGATCCGCGCCACGAAATCCGGGAGCAGGAACCGGGGCAGGTAGACGCCGCCGAAGAACATGGTGACCAGGAACAGCGGCACGGCCAGGGCCTGTGCCGCCTTCGTCGTGCGGGCGACGGCGGCGACCAGCAGGCCCAGCGACAGCAGGGCGGCAGTGCCGAGGATGAACGCCAGCGTGAAGCCGAGCGGGTGCCGGGGGAACGGCACCCCGAACGCGAGCCGGGCGACGACGACGAGCAGCAGCGCGCTGGCCAGGATCCCGGCCAGGGCCAGCACCAGTTGGGCGGCGAGCAGAGCTGCCGGATGCGCCGGGGTGGTCGCCAGCCGACGCAGCACGCCGCGTTCCCGGTAGGTCGCCAGCACGGCGGGCAGGATGTTCACCCCCACCATGGCGAGGGTGACCACCAGCAGCGACGGGGCGAAGTAGCTGACGAAGGTCTGCCCGTCGAAGGTCGGATCCGGCTTACGCAGCGTGGGGATCAACCCGAGCACCACCAGGATCAGGGTGGGCAGCCCGATCGTGGTGAGCAGCGTCGGCAGGTCCCGCAGGTAGAGTCGCGCCTCGGTTCTCAGGATGTTGCGGAAGGCGTGCATGCCGGCTCCCTCTCAGTTGGCGGGCCGGTGCCCGGTCAGCTCGACGAAGGCGTCGTCGAGGGTGGACTGCTCCAGCCGCAGGTCCGCGGCGACGATCTGGTGGCGGGCGAGCATCGAGGTGACGGCGTGCAGCAACTCGCCGGTGCCGGTCACCACCACCTGGCTGCCGGTCCGCTGCACGGCGGTCACCTCGGGCAGATCGCTGAGGAGTCGGTCGTCGACCGGAGTCGAGGGCCGGAACCGGATCCGTTGCTCCGGAGCCACCGCCGACACCAGGCCCGCAGGGCTGTCCAGGGCGACCACCCGGCCCCGGTCGATCACCGCGACCCGGTCGCAGAGCCGTCCGGCCTCCTCCATGAAGTGGGTGACCAGCACGATGGTCACCCCACTGTCCCGGACCTGTTCGATAAGGCCCCAGGTGTCCCGGCGAGCCTGCGGGTCCAGCCCGGTGGTCAGCTCGTCGAGGATGGCGATCTCCGGGTTGCCGACCAGGGCCAGCGCGATGGAGAGCCGCTGCTTCTGGCCACCGGAGAGCTTCTTGTACGCCGTGTTCCGCTTCTCGCCGAGACCCAGCTTGTCGATCAACTCCGCCGGATCAGCCGGGTTGCGGTAGAACGAGGCGTACAGGTCCAGTGCCTCGGCCACCCGCAACCGGTCCGGCAGTTGACTCTCCTGAAGTTGCACGCCGACCCGCTGACGCAGTTGGGCCGCGTCCCCGCGAGGGTCGAGCCCGAGGACCGACACCCCGCCCCCGTCGGGGACACGCAGCCCCGCGACACACTCCACAGTGGTGGTCTTACCGGCGCCGTTCGGACCGAGGACGCCGAAGATCTCCCCGGCCTCCACGGCGAGCGACACGTCGTCCACCGCCACCAGGTCGCCGTACCGCTTCCTCAGGTGGGTCACCTCGATGACCGGCATCGTGTCGCCTTCCGCCGCCGCTGACTTCGTACCCCTCAAGGGTTGTCGGGTTGGCCCGGCGGCGAATCGACCGGTCAGCGACGAACCTCGGCGTCCCCGGTGGATCGCTGCCGTCCGTCAACCGGTTGATGTGTGGGCGGCGGGCCGCTGCTAGGCGTTCTGTCCGGCGGATCCGATCACGGCTGGTTAGGCTGCTCGATCGTGGATGCCAGCAGAATCGCCAGCCCGGTGACCGGGGTCGTCGGACGTTTCCTCGCCGGTGCGGGGCTGCTCCTGCGTGGGTTGGGCCTCTACGTCCGCAGCCCGGGGCTGATGCTGCTCGGCATCGTGCCGGCGCTGATCTCCGGCCTGCTCTTCCTGGCCGCGCTCGCCACGCTGGTGTACTTCGTGGACGACCTCGCCGCGCTGGTCACCCCGTTCGCCGACGACTGGTCGACGACCGGCCGCAGCCTGGTCCGGGTGATCGCCGGGCTGGCCTTCCTGGGGGTCGGTGGCCTGCTCGGCGTGCTCACCTTCACCGCCGTCACCCTGGTCATCGGCGACCCGTTCTACGAGAAGATCTCCGAGCAGGTCGAGCAGCGGTACGGCGGCACGCCGGGCGCGGTGGACGTGCCCTTCTGGTCGTCGCTGCGCCGTAGCCTCGCCGACTCGGTACGCCTGCTGGCGCTCACGGCGTTGGTCGGCATCCCGCTCTTCGTCGCCGGCTTCATCCCGGTGGTCGGCCAGACGGTCGTCCCGGTCATCGGGGCGGCCGTGGGCGGGTGGTTCCTCGCCGTGGAATTGGTGGGTGCACCGTTCTACCGACGGGGAATGCGGCTGCCGCAGCGCCGGACCATCCTGAAGGCCGACCGACCCACCGCGCTCGGCTTCGGAGTGGCCGTCTTCCTGTGCTTCCTGATTCCGCTCGGCGCGGTGCTGATCATGCCGGCTGCGGTCGCCGGTGCCACGCTGCTGGCCCGTCGCTCGATGGGCCAGCCGATCGAGGAGACCTGACATGGAGATCAGCCTGGTCGAGGGAGACATCACCACCCAGCGGGTGGACGCCGTCGTGAACGCCGCGAACTCGTCCCTGCTCGGAGGCGGTGGGGTCGACGGTGCCATCCACCGGCGCGGCGGGCCGGCCATCCTGGCCGAGTGCCGGGCACTGCGGGCGTCCCGCTACGGCAGGGGCCTGCCCACCGGTCAGGCGGTGGCGACAACAGCCGGGGAACTACCGGCCCGCTGGGTGATCCACACCGTCGGGCCGGTCTGGTCGGCTAGTGAAGACCGCTCGGCGCTGCTGCGCGACTGCTACGCCAACAGCCTCCGAGTGGCCGACGAGCTGGGCGCGAGCACTGTGGCCTTCCCGCTGATCTCCGCCGGCATCTATGGCTGGCCGCTCGACGACGCGGTCGGCCAGGCGCTGGCGGTGCTGCGCGCGGCCACCCCGACCACCGTCACCGAGGCCCGCCTGGTCCTCCTGGGCGCCCACACGTACGCCGCCGCCCGCCAGGTTTCCGAGGCCGACTGACCGCCCCGCCGCCCGCGCCCTCGCGCCCCGCCCGCGCCCGCGCCCCGCCGATCTTGCAGTTTGGGTGGTAGATATATAGGGCGATGTTCCTTTTGTCGGGACAGAAAGTGCAAGATCGACGCAGGGGTGGGCCGTCAGGTCAGGTCGGCCAGGCAGGACCACTCGGCTGCCACAGGTCGGTAGCCGAGCCGGGTGTTGATCGCGAGCATCGGCCCGTTCGCCTCGTCGTTCGAGGTGTACGCGACGCGCACGCCGTCCGTGGCGGCCCGGTGCAGCGCCGCCGTCTTGGCGAGCCGGGCCAGCCCTCGTCCCCGGTACGCCGGGAGGGTGCCGGTGAAGTCCGACCACATCCGGTCCCCGTCCCGCTTCACCAGGCTGAACGCGGCGATCTCACCATCGACTTCGGCGGCGACGCTTGCCGTCTTGTCCAGGCCGAGGTTGTCCCAGACGTCGTACTGCCAGGTCTCGTAACTGATCGAGTCGACAGGTACGTCGCCCGGCTCGTCCAGCGCAGCGGCCACGTCCGCCGCGTAGAGCCGGTGCGGGTCCAGGTCCGCGATCTGGAGCAGTCGTACGCCCGGGGGTGGCTCCGGCAGCGCGGGCGCCGGGGTCAGATCGAGCGCCGAGAAACGCAGCTCACGACTGGGCTCGTAGCCGTGCCGACGGGCGAACGGCAGAGCCTCCGGCTGGGCGAAGGCGCGTACACGTCGGACTCCCAGCGGGGCGAGGTGATCTGTCGCGGTCGTCAGCAGCGCGGTGCCGATGCCCCGCCGTCGGTGTTCCGGGTGGACGTGCAGGAGGTTGATGTCACCGAAGTCGGCCGTCGAGGTCGAATCGTTGCGTTGCGCCGTCACCCATCCGACGACCGCGCCGTCGACCTCGGCCACGAAGGCGGCCCAGTCCCTGCCCGGTACCGGCTTGGCGATCATCTTCCGGGTCGACTCGACACCGCGCACCAGGTACGGAAAGACCAGGCTCCGCAGAGCCACCACACCCGGGGCGTCGTCCGGCTGCGCCAAACGGATGCGCATGTCAGGCCCCCGTCCGTACGGCGGCGACCGCCTCGACCTCGACGAGTTGGTCGGGATAGCCGAGCACTGCTACCCCGAGCAGGGTGCTGGGCGGGTCGTGGTCGCCGAAGAAGTCCCGCACCACCTCCCAGACGGTCACCAGGTCGGCCTGTTGCGACGACGCCACGTACACCGTGGTCTTGACGACGTCGGTGAGCCGCGCGCCGGCCGCGTCGAGCGCGGTCGCCAGGTTCGTCATCACCTGCCGGGCCTGCGCGACGTGATCGCCCGGCGCGACCGTGCGCCCTTCCGCGTCCAGCGGGCATGCCCCGGCGGTGAACACCAGCCGGGTAGGTGACTCGACGGTGGCCGCGTAGGCGTACTCGGCGGTGTCGGAGAGGGCGGGGACGTGCAGCAGCGCGACAGGATCCGGCATGCCGGCGAGGCTAACGAGGATCGCCCGTCCGAGCGACGCATTAACCACACGGGCCGCGACCGAGCACCAAGGCAACAACTTCGGGGATGTAGTGGCCTCCCGGCGCGTGGAGACCACTGTTTCCCTGAAGTTGCGCGGATCTTGAAGCGTAAGCGGGCCGCAGGCGGGGTCAGGCGGAGGCGCGGCGGATCAGCTCGGTGGGAAGCATGATCGCCTGCTCGATGCTCTCCCCGGCGGCCAGCCGGAGTAGTTGGCGGGTCATCCGGCGGCCGAGTTCCACTATCGGCTGCCGGACGGTGGTCAGCGGTGGCTCGGTGTAGGCAGCGGTCTCGATGTCGTCGAAGCCGACCACCGCCACGTCGTCGGGCACCCGCCGGCCAGCTTCGCGCAGCGTCCGCAGTGCGGCGTGCGCCATCAGATCGGAGGCGGCGAAGACGCCGTCGAGGTCGGGGTGCTCGGCGAGCAGGCGGCGCATCGCCGCCGAACCGGACTCCCGGGTGAAGTCGCCGATGGCGACCATCTCGGGCAGCCCCGCGTCGGCGACCGTGCTGCGGTAGCCGCTGAGCCGTTCGATTCCGGCGACCATGTCCTGCGGCCCGGCGATGGTAGCGATCCGTCGACGACCGCTGTCGATCATGTGTCGAACGGCCTCGGTCACCCCGCTCACGTGGTCGACGTCGACGTACGGGACGGGCACGTCGCCGAGCGGGCGGCCGCTGACCACCACCGGGATGCCGAGTCGGGCCAGCGTGCCGGGCAGCGGGTCGGCACCGTGCAGCGACGCGAAGAGCACGCCGTCGACGTGCCGGCCGGTGGTGTACCGCTCGACCCGGTGGTGCCCGGCCGGCGAGCCGGCGAGCATCAGCACCAGTTGCTTGTCAGCCGCCTCCAACTCCTGACTGACGCCGCGGATGATGCCGGGGAAGACCTGGTCGTCAGAGAAGACCCGGGTGGCCGCCTCCGGCATGACCAGGGCTATCGAGTCGGTGCGCTGGGTGACCAGGCTGCGGGCCGCCAGGTTGGGGACGTACCCCAACTCGGCGACCGCCCGGGTGACCGCCTCGCGGATCGGTTCGGCGACGGTGGTGGAGCCGTTGACCACCCGGGAAACGGTGGCGCGGGACACTCCGGCCCGCGCTGCCACCGCTTCGAGCGTCGGCCGCTGCGCCGTCGTCATCGCGCTTTCCCCCCGCTCGTCACAGCCCGTTCCGGGAGATCACCTCCTGGTACCACCGGGCGCTGGCCTTCGGTGTGCGCCGCTGGGTCAGGTAGTCGACGTGCACGATCCCGAACCGCTTGCGGTAGCCCTCCGCCCACTCGAAGTTGTCCAGGAATGACCATACGAGATAACCGCGCAGGTCCACGCCCCGGGAGATCGCCTCGTGCGCCGCACGGAGGTGCCCGTCGAGGTAGGCGATGCGATCGGCGTCGATCACCTGTGCCGAACCGTCGGGCGAGTCGGCGCCCGGCTTGTCGGGGAACGCCGCGCCGTTCTCGGTGATCAGCAGCGGCACTCCGGGGTAGTCGGTGGCGATCCGTTCCAGCAGCCGGGTCAGCCCGGCCGGTTCGATCATCCAGCCCATGTCGGTGAGCGGGCCGGTGGGCGGCACGAAGTGCACGGTGCCCTCGGTGCCCGGGTAGGCGGGGTTACCCGCCGCGTCGGGTCGACCCGCCACGTAGCCGGGTGCGTAGTAGTTGATGCCGAGCAGGTCGATCGGGGCGGCGATCAGTTTCTCGTCGCCGTCGCGGATGAACGTCGGATCGACCATCCGGGCCACGTGCTCCCGAACGTCGTCCGGGTAGCCGCCGGCCAGCAGCGGGTCGAGGAAGATCCGGTTGTGCAGGCCGTCGACGAGCCGTACCGCGGCGGCGTCGACAGCGCTCTCCGGGTCGGCCGGGCGTACGTCGGCCGGGTTGAGGGTGATGCCGACGCTGCGCGCGCCGGCCGCCCGCAGCGCCCGCGCGGCCAGGCCGTGCCCCAACAGCAGATGGTGTACGGCGGTGAAGGCCGCCGCCGGACTCTGCTCACCGGGGGCGTGCACGCCGTTGGCGTAACCGAGGTAGGCCGAGCACCAGGGCTCGTTGAGGGTGGTCCACGTGTCGATCCGGTCGCCGAGGCGGGCGTACACGGCGGTGGCGTAGGTGGCGAAGTGCTCGGCGGTGTCCCGGTTGGTCCAGCCGCCCCGGTCGCCGAGGGCCTGCGGCAGGTCCCAGTGGTAGAGGGTCACGATCGGGTCGATGCCCCGGTCGAGCAGCGTGTCGGTGAGTCGGTCGTAGAAGTCCAGCCCTCGCGGGTTGGCCGGGCCGGTGCCGTCGGGCTGGATCCGCGGCCAGGCCACCGAGAACCGGTACGCCCGCAGGCCCAGCTCGGCCATCAACGCCACGTCGTCGGCGTACCGGTGGTAGTGGTCGCAGGCGACGTCGCCGGTGTGACCCTGGTACACCTTGCCCGGCGTACGGCTGAAGGTGTCCCAGATGGACGGACCGCGACCGTCGTCGCGGGCCGCGCCCTCGATCTGGTACGCGGCGGTGGCCGTCCCCCAGAGGAAGTTTTCGGGAAACCGGATCTCGTTGCCGGTCCGGTTGGTTGACTCGCTCCGCTCGTTCACGCCTTGACCGCACCTTCCATGATTCCGCCGATGATCTGCCGGCCGAACAACACGAAGACCAGTAGCAGGGGCAGCGTCGCGATGGCCGTTCCGGTGAACACCTGCGACATGTCCTGGTAATACCCGTCCGACAGTGCCCGTAGGGACAGTTGCACCGTTGGATTCGCCGGATCGTTCAGCACAGCGTACGGCCAGAGGAAGTCGTTCCAGGTGGTCATGAAGGTGAGCAGACCGAGGACGGCGGCGGCGGGACGCAGGGCGGGCAGCACGACGTGCCACCAGATCCGGGCGGTGCCGCAGCCGTCCATCCGGGCGGCCTCGATCAGTTCGTCGCTGATGGCCTGGCCGGCGTACTGCCTCATCATGAACACCCCGAACCCGGTGACCAGCACCGGAACGATGACGGCGGGCAGCCGGTCGTTCCATTGCAGCTTGCTCATGAGCAGGTAGAGCGGGATCACGCCGAGCTGCGTCGGCACCATCATGGTCGCGATGATCACCAGCAGCATGGCGTTACGACCGCGGAACCTGAGCTTGGCGAAGGCGAACCCGGCCAGGCTGGAGAAGAACACCACGGACACGGTCACCGTGGTGGCGACGATCGCCGAGTTGATCAGGCCGGTCAGGAAGTACGCGTCGGTGTTGTCGAACAGGCGGGCGATGTTCGCGCCCAGGTTGCCACCGGGGGTGACCGGGGGTGGGAGTTGGCCCATCGCGTCGTTGCTGCGGCTGGCGACGACGAACATCCACCAGATCGGAAAGACCGACAGGCCGGCGGCGACGATCAGGGCGAGGTAGGTGAGCGGGCTGGCCCGCCAGAGTCGGCTCATCGCGCCGATCCCTTCTGCGATCGGTCCCGGCCGCCGAGGCGGCGCAGGATGAGCACGTTGACCGCCGCGACGATCGCGATGAGCGCGAAGAGCAGCCAGGCCACAGCCGAGCCGTACCCGAAGTTGTAGTGCGGGGCGAAGGCGTTCTCGAACATGTACATGGTCAGCGTCTGCGACTCGCGCATCGGCCCGCCGCGGATCGGGTTGGTGCCGGAGTTGAACATCCGGGGTTCGGTGAAGAGTTGCAGGCCGCCGATGGTGGCGATGATGGTGCAGAAGATGATCGTCGGTTTGAGCAGCGGCACGGTGACCGACCAGAACTGTCGGGCCCGGCTGGCGCCGTCGATCGCCGCCGCCTCGTACAGGTCGCGGGGGATGGCCTGCATCGCGGCCAACAGGATCAGCGCGTTGTAGCCGGTCCACCGCCAGTCGACCATGGCGGAGATGGCCACCCAGGAGGCCAGCCGATTGGACTTCCACTCGATCGCGTCCACCCCGACCAGGTCGAGCAACCAGTTGATCATGCCGAACTCGCGGCCGAAGAGCACCCCGAAGACGATCGCCACCGCGGCCGTGGACGTGACGTTGGGAACGAGCACCGCCATCCGCCAACCGGTACGCCCCCGCAGGCCGCGGTTGAGCAGGTTGGCCAGCCAGAGCGCGGCGAGCAGTTGCGGGACGGTCGAGATCACGAAGATGCCCAGCGTGTTGACCAGCGCGTGCCAGAAGTCGGCGTCGGCCAGCAGCCGGGTGTAGTTCTCCGCCCCGACGAAGGGGTGGTCGGCTCCGAGCAGGTCCCAGTCGTGCAGCGAGACCCAGAAGGTGTACGCCAGCGGGTACGCCCCGAAGATGCCGAAGATCAGGAAGAACGGGGCGATGTAGAGGTACGGCGAGAACCGGGTGTCGAGCCGGCTGAGCCGACCTGACGGGCGCTGAGGCGCCGGTACGACCGGCGGGCGGACGTCGAGCTGGACGGTCATGCCCGGAAACTCCTTTCCGCCGTGCGGGCGGGACCCCTGTCGTCGGAGCCCGCCCGCACGCACGCTGGCTGGGCTACTTGGCGGCGGCCTTCTTCGCGTTGGTCACCGCGTCGGTCCAGCCCTGCGCGGGGCTGCGCTGACCCAGCTCCACGGTCCGTACGGCGTTCTCCACCTCGGTCCGTACGGCCTGGTTCTTCGGGCCCATGTAGACCGGCTTCAGGCTCTTCGCGCCGGTGCCGAAGATGGCGCCGACCGGTGCCCCCGAGAAGTACGCGTTGGTCGCGCCGGTGATCGCCGGGTCGTCGAGCGCCTGCGGCGAGGAGGGCAGCGGGCCCTTGGCCTTGAACGCCCCGATCTGCCCCTTGGCGCTGGTCAGGAACTTGGCCAGCTTGATCGCCTCGGCCTGGTGCTTGCTCTGCTTGGGCACCGCCAGGTGCGACCCACCCCAGTTGCCGCCGTTGCCGGGCACCCGGGCGATGTCCCACTTGCCCTGGGCGCCCGTGCCGGCGTTGGCCTCGATGACGCCGGTCATCCAGGCGGGGCAGGCGATGGTGGCGAACTTCGACTGCTTGAAGGCGGAGACCCACTCCTCCGACCAGGAGCCGTACTTTCCGGAGAGGCCGGAGTCGATGATGTCCATCGTGGTGTCCCACGCCTGCCGGACCGACGGGTTGCTGTCGACGACCAGGTTGTCGCTGGTGTCGTAGTAGCTGTAGCCGGTCGTGTTGCCGGCGGTCTGCAGCAGGATGGTGTTGAAGGTGTTCGTCGCGCCGTCGAGGAACGACGCGCCGGTCTTCGCCGCGGTGAACTTCTCACCGGTGGCGATGTAGTCCGGCCAGGTCGGCCAGAGCTTCGAGACCGCGTCCCGCTCGGTGGGCAGGCCGGCCTTCTGGAAGAGGTCCTTGCGGTAGCAGATGGCGATCCCGCCCACGTCGGTGCCGAGGCCGATGAGCTGCTTGCCGTCGGCGGTCAGGCCGGCGTTCCACTTCCACTCCAGGAAGTTGCCCTTGAGCTCGGCGGCACCGTGGTCCAGCAGGTTGACGAAGTTCGCCGGATTGGCCTTGTACTCGACAAGCAGGCCCTCCTCGATGGCTACCACGTCGCCGGCGCCCCGGCCGGCGGCGAGCCACTGGGTGAGCTTCGGCGAGTACTCGTCGAGGTTGGTGCCGGTGCCGCGCTCGACGACCTTCACGCCCGGGTTCGCGGTCATGTACTCCTGGTACAGCTCCTCGTAGCCGAACTGGCCGAAGACGTCGACGGTCAGGGTGACCGATCCGTCGCCCGGCTCGTCGCCGCCGCCGCAGCCAGCGGTGACGAGCAGGGCGGTGGCGGCGGCGAGGGCCACCGCGGCGAGGCGGCGGCGCGGGAAGACAGCCATGGGTTATCGACCTCTCTCAAGGCGGGCGGGTGATGGCAGATGGCTAAGAGAGCGCTCTCACGACAGGGTGGTGGGTAGCCATCCCAGTGTCAAGAGAGCGCTCTCTCAGCGTTGTGGTCCCGTGATGAACCCTCACCGCCAGTGCGATGGCCGACAGGCGGGGCAACCCCCGACATCGACGAAGGGCGCCACCCCGGATGGGGTGACGCCCTCGCTCGCGGTGGGACGGTCAGCCGGTGCGCAGACCGTCCAACAGCCTGCGGTCACCGACGACGTCCAGCGTCTCGAAGCTCACCCGCCCCCAGAGCGCCAGCAGCAGGTCGCTCGCGGTGCCGCTGACCTGCGCGCGGGCGTGGTGATCATCGTGGTCGAAGATGGTCGCGGTGTCGAGCAGCGCCACCCCCTCGCCGCGCAACCGCAGATACCACTCCTGGTCCGCGTCGGTCGCGCGGAGCTGCACCACCCCGTGCCAGTCACCCGGCACCTTCCGCCGGCCCGCCGGCAGCCAGGTGTCCAGCACCTCACTCACCCCGTCGGCCGCGAGCTTCGCCTCCACCGGGTCGCCGGCGGCGATGGCGAGCTGGGCATCCCAGCGGTGCACAGCCGTCTCGTGCGCCGTCCGGCGCGGCCAGAAACCAGCCTTCTTCGGCTGCGGGGCCCAGTTCCACGCCGGCGCCTCGGGGTCGAGCCCGTCGAAGAGGGTCATCAGGCGGTCGTAACCCTGCTGCCACAGCTGGAGCGCGTTGACCCCCGGGTCGGCCTCGGCCTTCTCCCACCGAGGCGGTTGGCCGGTCTGGCCGGAACCAGCGAACGACGACACCCAGTGGTAGAAGCCGGCCAGGTGCAGTGTGAGGTCGTTGACCGTCCAGCCCGGACAGGACAGCACCGGTGTCTCCGGCGGCGCCTCGGCCACCGCTGCCGCGAAAGCCGGACCCTCCGCCCGGAGCGCCCCGATCCAGAAATCCTTGCTGCCCTGCAGTCTGCTCATCGCCATCCTCCCGGGGGTGCCGGGCGACCAGTGGGTGCCACGGCTACTTGTCAGCCTAAGGTGAAGGGCGTGCCAGACGCCTCCGCCCAGCCGACAACCGACGCCGATCGTGCCATCCCCGGTCCACTCGCCGGCCACACCACCCTGCGAACCGGTGGGCCGGCCCAGCGGATCGTGGCCGCCGGCAGTGCCGACGAACTCGTCCAGGCGGTACGCGCCGCGACCGAGCCGGTCCTGATCCTGGCCGGGGGCAGCAACGTGGTGATCGGCGACGCCGGTTTCCCCGGCACCGTCGTGCTGGTGCGCTCCCGTGGCATACGGGTCATCGCCGAGGACGCCACCTCGGTCACCGTACGGGTCGACGCCGGCGAGCCGTGGGACGACCTCGTCGCCGCCACCGTCGCCAACGGCTGGGCCGGGGTGGAGTGCCTGTCCGGCATCCCCGGCTCGACCGGTGCCACCCCCATCCAGAACGTCGGCGCGTACGGCCAGGAGGTCGCCGAGACGATCACCGGCGTCGAGGTGTACGACCGGGTCCAGGGCACCCGCCAGACCATCCCCGCAGCCGACTGCGGCTTCACCTACCGGGGCAGCATCTTCAAGTACGTGGACCGCTGGGTGGTCCTCTCGGTCGACTTCCGACTCACCAGATCTCCGCTCTCCACGCCGGTGCGTTACGCCGAGCTGGCCCGGACCCTCGGTGTCGAGGCGGGCGAGCAGGTGCCACTGGCCGACGCCCGAACGGTGGTGCTGCGGCTGCGGGCGGGCAAGGGAATGGTGCTCGACGCCAACGACCCGGACACTCGCTCGGTCGGCTCCTTCTTCACCAACCCGGTGCTCGACCGCACGACGTACGAACAGCTCCTGGAACGCTCCGCCGAACTGGGTGACCCGCCCGCCTGGCCCGGGGCGGACGGCCTGGTCAAGGTGAGCGCCGCCTGGCTGATCGACAAGGCCGGCTTCGCCAAGGGCCATCCCGGTGAGGGTGGAGTGGCCATCTCCAGCAAGCACACCCTGGCGTTGACCAACCGCAGCGGCACCGCCCACACCAGCGACCTGCTCGCCCTGGCCCGCGCCATCCGCGACCAGGTCCACGCCCGGTTCGGCGTGACTTTGCACCCCGAGCCGGTCCTCATCAACTGCACCCTCTAGCTCACCCACCCCAGCGCCCCCTGGGCCGTGCCTCAGCCGTGCCCACCCCACTCAGCCCTCGTCTCCCGCCCGCGCGGGGTCTCGCCACCGGGCTCCTGCTAACTCCGGGCCCGCCCCGGCCCGCACTCCGGGCCCGCCCCGGCCCGCACTCCGGGCCCGCCCCGGCCCGCACTCCGGGCCCGCCCCGGCCCGCACTCCGGGCCCGCCCCGGCCCGGCTCAGCCCTCTCCCGGCCCTGGCTGAGCCGGCCCCAGCCCCGGCCCCGGCCCCGGCCGTCGATCTTGCAGTTTCTGCTGAGACATAGGGGTTTTAAGGGGACGAATCGTCGACAGAAAGTGCAAGATCGGCGTGCGTGCGCCCTGCTATCGCCACACGAACCTCGTGCAGCCCTATCGCCCGACAGCCTGACCGCGTCGATCAAGGAGTTGTGGTGGGGGGCAATTGCCTTGTGAGGGGTTAAAGCACCCACCACAACTCCATGATCGACAGGGCGGGGCGAGGCGAGGCGGGGCGGGGCGGGGCGGGGGCGAGCGGGGCGGGCGGGGCGGGCGGGGGCGAGGGTAGGCGAGCGGGGCGAGCAGGGGCGGGGCTGGGAGGGGGGTTAGGGGAGAAGCCAGGGGAGGGTTAGTTCGCCTTGGCGCCAGCGGGTGGGGTTGTCGAGGATGGGCCAGCCGGTTTCGCGGAGGCGGGTCACCGCGCGCAGCCACCGTTGCCGGGGGCCGAAGGTGGCGTACGGGGCGGCCGTCTGCCAGGCGTCGTCCAGGGCCCGGATCAGCGCGTGCACCGGCTCACCGGGAACGTTGCGGTGGATCAGCGCCTTGGGGAGCCGCTCGGCCAGGTCGGCAGGGCTGCCCAGTGTGGTGAGCTTCGCGGCCAGGGTCAGCGTCCGCGGGCCGTCGGCGTCGATCAGGAGCCAGCTGGCGAGTCGCCCCAACTCGTCACAGGTGCCCTCGACGAGCGCTCCGCCGGGGGCGAGCGCGGCGGTCATCGTCTGCCAGGCTTCGGCGACCTCGCTCTCGTCGTACTGTCGCAGCACGTTGAACGCGCGGACCAGCACCGGCCGGAGCCCGGCCAACTCGAACCCACCCCGGGCGAACGTCAGCCCGGGTGGGTCGGCGGCCGGTGCCGCGGCTGCCACCCGGGCCGCGTCGATCTCCAATCCGACCAGCCGTACGTCCGGGCGGACTCCGGCCGCCAGTCGAGCGCGCAACTCCACAGCGGTGACCGGGGTGGCACCGTAGCCGAGGTCGACCACCAGGGGGTCGTCCGCCGTCACCAGCCGGTCGGCGCAGGTGGCGACGATCCAGTTGTCGACCCGACGGAGCCGGTTCGGGTTCGTCGTGCCGCGCGTGACCACGCCGACCGGTCGGCGTCGTGCCGCAGGGCTCATGTCGACCTCAAGGCCAGTCTCCGTTCGCGACAGCGAGGCTCCTGCGGCACGTCGATCTGCACCGGACCGGTCTCCCGAACCCGGCTCACCCCTCGCAACCCCGGCTCACCCTCGCGCAGCACTGCTAGATCCGGTGCACCTTGTGCTGGGCGGCCTGTGCCCGGGGCCGGACCACCAGTCGGTCGATGTTGACGTGCTCGGGACGGGTGGCGCACCAGGCGATGCAGTCGGCGACGTCCTCGGCGACCAGCGGCCCCGGCACTCCGGCGTAGACGGCGGCGGCCCGTTCCGCGTCGCCTTCGAAGCGGATCAGCCCGAACTCGTCGGTCTTCACCATGCCCGGGTCGATCTCGACGACCCGCAGCGGCCGGCCACACAGCTCCAGGCGGAGCGTGCCGGCGATGGCGGTCTGCGCGTGCTTCGCGGCGGTGTAGCCGCCCCCGCCCTCGTACACGGTCAGGCCGGCGGTGGAGGAGACCACCACGATGGTGCCGGAGCCGGAGGCTTCCAGCGCCGGCAGCAGCGCCTGGGTGACCCGTAGGGTGCCGAGCACGTTCACGTCGTACATCCACTGCCAGTCGGCGATCGAGCCGGATTCCACCGGGTCCAGCCCGCGCGCTCCGCCGGCGTTGTTGACCAGCAGGGTGACCGGCCCGGATGCCTGGGCGGCGGCCTCGGCCAGCCGGGCCACCGACTCGTCCGAGGTGACGTCGCAGGTCACGGCGGTGGCCTGACCGCCGGCGGCGGTGATGTCGGCGACCAGGTCGGTGAGCCGTTCGGCGCGACGGGCAGCGGCGAGCACGTGGAAGCCCTCGGCGGCGAGCCGGCGGGCGGTGGCCGCGCCGATCCCGCTGGACGCTCCGGTGACGATGGCGACTGAGGTCATCCCGACATTGTCACCCCGGGCGTACGACCCGCCTCGACCGGGCGTGCGGCAGTCATGGGCGCGTGTTCGGTGATGAGGTCCGTCACGCCGAGGGGCCGCGCCGGGGAATTTCCGAAGCCCGATGGGGAAGATGACATCCGGCGTACAGGTTGACCGAGAAGCGCCGGTCGTGCGAGACGGCATCAACCGTGAAGAAGGAGCGGATGTGGCGGAAATGCACACCGGTGTCGGGCGTCAGCGAGGTGCCCAACCGTGGCCCCGGCCCCGCCGCATCGCGACGCTGTCGGTACACACCTCCCCCCTGCACCAGCCCGGCACGGGTGATGCAGGGGGGATGAACGTCTACATCCTCGAAGTCGCCCGGCGTCTCGCTGAGGCCAACGTGGAGGTGGAGATCTTCACCCGGGCCACCTCCGGTGATCTCCCTCCGGTGGTCGAGATGGCACCCGGAGTGCAGGTTCGACACATCACCTCCGGCCCCCTGGAGGGCCTCACCAAGGAGGAGCTGCCCGGTCAGCTCTGCGCCTTCACCGCTGGGGTGCTGCGTGCCGAGGCGTCCCGTCCGCCCGGCCACTACGACCTGATCCACTCCCACTACTGGCTCTCCGGTCAGGTCGGTTGGCTGGCCAAGGAGCGCTGGGGAGTGCCGCTGGTACACACCGCGCACACCCTCGCGAAGGTCAAGAACGCCCAGCTCGCGGCCGGGGACCGGCCGGAGCCCAAGGCCCGGGTCATCGGCGAGGAACAGGTCGTCGCCGAGGCGGACCGGCTGGTCGCCAACACCCGGGTCGAGGCCGCCGACCTGCTCGACCGGTACGACGCCGATCCGACCCGGGTGTCCGTCGTACAGCCGGGTGTCGACCTGGCCCGGTTCCGGCCCGCGCCGGGTGACAGGTCCGCGGCGGCCCGCCAGGCCCGCCGCCGGCTGGGGCTTCCAGTCGACGGGTACGTGGTTGCCTTCGTCGGTCGGATCCAGCCGCTCAAGGCCCCCGACGTGCTGATCCGTGCGATCGCCGCGCTGCGGGAGCGCGACCCGGCGCTGGCCGATCAGGTGACGGTGGTGATCTGCGGCGGGCCCAGCGGCAGTGGGCTGGACCGGCCGACCGCCCTGATCGAGTTGGCCGCCAAGCTCGGTGTCAGCGACGGGGTGCGGTTCCTGCCGCCGCTCACCGGGGACGACCTTCCGGCCCTGTACCGGGCGGCGGACCTGGTCGCGGTGCCGTCGCACAACGAGTCGTTCGGGTTGGTCGCCCTGGAGGCGCAGGCCTGCGGTACGCCGGTGTTGGCCGCCGCCGTCGGAGGGTTGGTCACCGCCGTGCGCGACCAGGTCAGTGGCGTACTGATCGACGGTCATGATCCGGTCGACTGGGCCCGTGCGATGGGAAGCCTGCTGCCGAACCGGCCGCTGCGGTCGGTGCTGGGGCGAGGTGCCGAGCAGCACGCCCGGCACTTCTCCTGGGAGCGTACGGTCGCCGGGCTGCTCGGGGTCTACGGCGAGGCGATCGCCGGGCACCGCGCCCGGCTCGCGGCCGACCTGGCGGGTGACCCGGCGCTTTCCTGCTCCTGGTGACCCGGGGGCCCGGTTGTCACCCGGTGCGTGAGCCGGGTCGGTCGTAGAGTGGGTCCGGTGAGCCCGAAGAGCGATCTTGAGACCCTGATCGAGTCGGTCTGCGCCGAGCGGGACCTGGCGTGGGAGTCGACCGGCCCCGGCTCGTACGCGGTGACGCTGCCGGGCACCCACAAACTCAAGACGATCTGCAACCTGATCGTCGGCGAGCACGCGCTGCGGATCGAGGCGTTCGTGATGCGCCAGCCGGACGAGCGCCGTGAGGAGCTGTGGGCCTGGCTGTTGCAGCGCAACGCCCGGATGTACGGCGTCTCCTTCTCCACCGACGCGGTCGGCGACGTGTACCTGACCGGTCGGGTCAACCCGGCCGGCGTGGACGCCGACGAGTTGGACCGACTGTTTGGCGCGGTGCTCACGTACGCCGACGAGTCGTTCGACACGATGCTGGAGATCGGCTTCGGCAGTTCGATCCGGCGTGAGTACGAGTGGCGGGTGAAGCGGGGCGAGTCGACAGCCAACCTGGCCGCCTTCGCCCACCTCTTCGAACCCTCCGCCACCACCTGCAACCCAACCTGACCACCCGCCCCCGCCCCGACCCCCGGCCCCCGGCCCCCCGGCCCCCCGGCCCCGCCCGGCCCCGCCCTCCCGCCCCGCCCCGCGCACCCACCCGCACCAGTCGATCATGGAGTTGTGGTGGGTGACAAAGCACGTGCGTCACACCAAACCAGGCACCACAACTCCATGATCGATCAGACGCAGCCGCGATCTTGCACTTGCTGTCCCGGCGTAGAGGGCATTCCTCGCTTTTCCTCGACCGAAAACGCAAGATCGGCGCGGGCGGGGCGTTCCGGCGAGTTGGCGGTGGTTCGGAGTGCTCCTGACGGGTATGCCGCTCCGCGCGGTGCGGCAAGGGACCCCCGCGCGCCGATGACGGAGTGCCAAGGAGCGGAGCGTCCCATGGCTCAGCGGAACAGCTCAGGTCGCGGCGCGACTGCGACCAGGACCAAGCGACAGGCCGGCAATCAGACGCCGGGTACGCCCGGAGTCTCCGAGTCGGAGATTTCCCGGATGCGGGTGGACGACATCCGTGGGCAGCTGCGTAAACGCGGAGTCTCCGGGATCTCCGCTCTGCGCAAGCCGGAGCTGGTGAAACAGTTGGTGCGGTCGATGCGGGCCGGCGCGGGTCGGAGCAGCACGGGCCCGTCGGGTCGGGCCGCCGGCACCCGGGCGTCGGCAGGGCGGGCCGCCGCCACCAGGAAGTCGGCGGCCAGGCCGGCGTCGGGCCGCGCGAAGGCCGCGCCCGCGAACAAGAGCGCGCCTGCGAAGCGGGCCGCCGCCGCGAAGGCGACGGCCGGGCGGAAGTCGACGGCGGCGGCGAAGAGGGCGCCTGCGAAGAAGGCGACCCCCGCGAAGAGGACCACAGCGGCGTCGTCGACGCCAGCCCGCAAGACCACGGCCGCGAGCAAGACCACGGCCGCGAGCAAGACCACGGCCGCGAGCAAGACCACGGCCGCCAGCAAGAGCGCGGCCCGTAAGACCACGGCCGCGAGCAGAACTACTGCGGCGAGCAGGACTACCGCCGCCCGGAAGACCGCCGCGGCGCGGAA
Organism: Micromonospora sp. NPDC047756; assembly: GCF_055587245.1. NCBI lineage: Bacteria > Bacillati > Actinomycetota > Actinomycetes > Micromonosporales > Micromonosporaceae > Micromonospora > Micromonospora sp. NPDC047756. The sequence goes on along the minus strand of NZ_JBVJGQ010000004.1, from coordinate 415,783 downwards.
GAGCAAGGCGGCGACGGCGCGTACGGCGCCCGCCCGGAAGGCGCCGGCGAAGAAGGCACCGGCGCGGCCGGCGGCGAAGCGCGCCACTCCGGCCAAGAGCACGGCGGCCAAGCGCACCGCATCGGCCACGAGCGCGGCGGCGAAGCGCACGACAGCGAAGCGCACGGCACCGGCCAAGAGCACGGCGGCGAAGCGCACGACAGCGAAGCGCGCCACATCAGCCAAGAGCGCGGCGGCGAAGCGTACGTTGACGCCGTCGACCGGTGGCGGGACGGCGGCGGGCGGGATCCGGACCGGACGGGGTACGGGGCGGTCGGTCCGCAGTTCGCAGGTGATCTCGTCGATCACGGACCGGCCGGAGCGGCCGGGACGGAGTTTGATCACGGCGAACCACGAGGTGATCCAGCGGTGGGCCCGGGACCGCGGGGCCAAACCGGCGACCATCGCCGGCACCGAGCGGGATGGCCGGGCGGGTGTGTTGACCTTCAACATTCCCGGATACCGGGAAAGCAGCCGGATTCGCGAGATCACCTGGGATGAGTGGTTCTACACGTTTGACCTGCGGCGGCTGAACCTGATTTATCAGGAGCAGTTGCGGGACGGCCGCCAGAGCAGCTTCTTCCGGACCGAGTCACCCGATCGGGAAGACGGTTGAGGTGTTTATGGGAATGGCCGACGGGTACCCGGCTGTTGCCAACGGACGAGGCTGGAGCAGCGGATACTCGCCAGTTGTGACCGGCGAGACAGCCGATCTGGGTTGAATCCAGAATCCGGGCGAACTAGCTTTATTGCACCGCGCCACGTTTGGAAACGTTCGGGGGAGCGGCGGATCGATCAGATCCGCGCACCAGACGAGGCGCGAGGGGACGGGTGGAACAACCGTTGGGGGACGGTTCCCACCTGTTTGGACCGGCGGCGTGAGCGGGCGATGCTTACGGGGGTGAGTGTTGCCCGCCGCCGCCGGCCCCGCCGGCGAGCGCCCACCACGACCTCAGGGACGTGGTGGGCGTTTTGCGTCGGTCATCCGATCGGTACGCGGTCCGCGTCGGTTGTCGGCTCCGGGTCGACTGCCCGGCGCAGCGCGGCGACGTGTCGTTCCCGGGGTGGTCCGGCCAGCAGGTGTCCGAGCGCGGCCAGCAGACCCAGCCCGCCCACGATCAGCCAGTGCCGGTCGCCGAGGTGCTGGAGGCTGACCCCGCCGAGGGTGGGTGCGACGAACGCCGCGGCCGGGAACGTCAGGTAGAAGACCGACTGGTAGCGGGCGCGTAGCAGCGGGGGCGCCAGGTCCGCGTTGATCTGCGCGTTGGGCGGGGCGGCCAGCATCGAGCCGACCGTCCAGATCACAGCGGCACCCAGGTAGATGGCCAGTTCGTCGGCGACGGCGAGCGCCCCGAAGCCGAGTGCGAGCAGCGCCGTGGAGGCGGCCAGTACGACGTCCTTGCGGTGCCGGTCGATCAGTCGGGGCACGAACAACTGCCCGACCACGATCAGCGTGCCGCCGAGCGCCACCACCAGCCCGTACGCCGATGGGCCCAGGCCGTCCGCGCGCATGGCCAGCGGCATGATCGTCGACGTCTGCATGGTGAGTACGGCCAGCACGAAGGTCAGCCCGACGAAGGCCAGGAAGGTGCGGTCGGTGAGCGCGGTGTGCAGTCCAGGCCGTCGGGCCCGGACGGATTTCGGTGCCGCGCTGGTGGTGGGCGCGGGGTCGGCTGCTGGCCGGGCGAGGCGCAGGGTTTCGGGCACCTTCCAGCCGATCACGGCGGCGGCGGTCAGCGTGGCGCCCGCGTCGACCAGGAAGAGCGCGGTGAAGCTCGCCTCGGCCAGCACCCCGGCGAGCAGCGAGGCGACCGCCATGCCCAGGTTGAACGCCCAGAACTGGAGGTTGAACGCGCGCGAGCGGCGTTCGGCGGGCACCACGTCGACGATCGCCGCCACGAACGCCGGGCTGGGCATCGAGTGGACCACGCCGATCAGCGCGGAGAGCACCGCGATCAGCAGCAGGGGTCGGGTGAACGCCAGCGCCACCATCAGGCCGACGGTGGCCAGGTGTGCGGCGAGCAGGGTCGCCCGGCGGCCCCACCGGTCGGCGAGCACCCCGCCGAGGAGTACGCCGGCCGCCCCGCCGGCCCCGTACGCGCCGACCACGGTGCCGGCCAGCGCCTCGCTCGCGCCGCGTACGTCGGTGAGGTAGAGCGAGAGGAAGAGCATGGCGAACGCGCCGGCCCGGTTGATCAGCAGGCCGGCCCAGAGGTACCAGAAGGTGGCGGGTAGCCCGCCTGCGGTGTCGTGCCACCAGCGCCGCAGGGCGTGCACCCGGCCTCCCGACAGTTCAGGTTGTTAACTATTTCCCCTGCACAGTAGGAACTCCGGCACCGCCGCGCCAGTCGTTACGCCTCGGCGGGCTGTGCGGAACGGGAGACGGTGGTCGGTGCCAGCGCCTCGCCGGAGCGGCGCAGCGCCGCCGCACGCCGCTCCCGGGCCGGCCCGGAGACCAGGTGGGCCACCGCGGTCAGCAGGCCGAGCGCGGCGCAGCCGTACCAGAGGGTGTCGTTTCCGGCGTGCTCGCGCACCAGGCCACCGAGGATCGGCGCGCTGGCCCCGGCGATCTGCCAGGAGAGGGAGAACACACCCTGGTAGCGCCCGCGCAGCTCGGCCGGGGACAACTCGGCGATCAGCGTGGAGTTGGATGGCGAGTTCAGCATCTCGCCGACCGTCCAGATCAGCACGGTCAGCCCGTAGAACCAGGGGGTGCCGGCGAACGCGGTCAGTCCGAACCCGACCCCCGTCACCACTGACGCCAGCGCGAGCACGTGTGAGCGGCTCCGACCTCGGATCAGTCGGGGCACGAAGAGCTGGCCGACCACGATGAGAATGCCGTTGAGCGCGATCACCGAGCCGTAGGTGGCGGGGCTCAGGCCGTCGTCGCCCATCGCGATCGGCAGCATCGAGATGTGCTGGAGGAACACCAGCGCGGCGAACAGGTTGAGTGCCACGAAGCCGAGGTAGACCCGGTCGGTGAGGATCGTGCGCAGGGCGCCGCGCGGAGCCGCCGCTGCCGTCACGGCGGTGACGGGGCCGGCCTGCCGGGTCTCCGGCACCTTGCTGAAGATGATCAACGCGGTGATCAGCATGGTGGCGGCGTCGACCACGAACAGCAGCAGGTAGTCGGCCTGGGCGGCGAGGCCGGCGAGGACGGCGGCGCAGGCGAAACCGAGGTTGATCGCCCAGTAGTTGAGCGAGAAGGCGCGCAGCCGGTCCTTTGCCGGCACCACGTCGATCATCATCGCCCCGAACGCGGGCCGGGCCGCCTCGGCGAACATGCCGAGCAGCAGCGCGCCCAGCGCCACCGCCCAGAGATCCCGGGCCAGTCCGAGCCCGAGCATCATGGCCGCCGCGCCCACATGGGCGGTGAGCAGCGTCGGGCGGCGACCCCACCGGTCGGCGAGGGTGCCGCCGGCGGTGGTGCCGAACGCCCCGCCGACACCCCAGAGGCCGATCACCAGGCCGGCCTGCGAGGCCGAGAAGCCACGTTCCTGGGTCAGATAGATGGCGAGGAAGACGAGGACGAACGAGCCGAGTCGGTTGATCAGGGTGCCCGACCACAGGTACCAGAAAGTGGTCGGTAAGCCGCCGGTGGTGTCCCGGAACCAACTCCGCATCGTCCGCATATGGCGCCCCGCTTGCAAGTAATGACCGATCTGACTGGCGTGCCTTACGACCCTAGTGGCGGCCGGATCGGCTGGTCATCAGCTTTTTCACGTGGTGGTCGTCACGACGACTGCCCGCGTGTCCGCCGGGCGGTTGAGGCAGGATGATCCGCATGACTGCGAGCGAAGGGCCCACCGTCGGGACGCTGGTCCTGCTGCGACACGGTGAGAGCGACTGGAATGCCAAGAACCTCTTCACCGGCTGGGTGGACGTCGACCTGACCGCGAAGGGCGAGGGCGAGGCGCGGCGCGGCGGCGAGCTGCTGCGCGAGCACAGCCTGCTGCCGGACGTCGTGCACACCAGCCTGATGCGCCGGGCGATCCGCACCGCCGAGCTGGCGCTCAACGCCGCCGACCGGCACTGGATCGCCGTGCGCCGGTCGTGGCGGCTCAACGAGCGGCACTACGGCGCCCTGCAGGGCAAGGACAAGAAGCAGACCCTCGACGAGTACGGCGAGGAGCAGTTCATGCTCTGGCGCCGGTCGTACGACACGCCACCGCCCCCCATCGACGACAACGACGAGTGGTCGCAGGTGGGCGACCCGCGCTACGCGCTGCTGCCGACCGAGCTGATGCCGCGCACCGAGTGCCTCAAGGACGTCGTCGACCGGATGCTGCCCTACTGGTACGACTCGATCGTGCCGGACATCCTGGCCGGCCGGACGGTGCTGGTGGCCGCGCACGGCAACTCGCTGCGCGCCCTGGTCAAGCACCTCGACCAGATCTCCGACGAGGCGATCGCCAAGCTGAACATCCCGACCGGCATCCCGCTGCGCTACGACCTCGACCCGCAGCTGCGTCCGCTCACCCTGGGCGGCACCTACCTCGACCCGACCGCCGCGAAGGCAGCCGCCGCGGCGGTGGCCAACCAGGGGCGCTGAGCCACCGGAAGCTGGAGCCATCAGAAAGGGCCCCTCGTCATCGCGGAGAGCGATGGTGAGGGGCCCTCTGCCTGCCGGTCAGTTACCGCTGGGCGCGCTCTCGCCGGTGATCAGGTAGATCACGTGCTCGCCGGCGTTCACCGCGTGGTCGGCGAAGCGCTCGTAGAAGCGGCCCAGCAGGGTGGCGTCGATCGCCGTCTCCACCCCGTACGGCCAGTCGTCGCCGAGCAGCACGGCGAACAGGTTCTTGTGCAGCTCATCCATGGCGTCGTCGTCGCGGTCCAGCTCGCCGGCGAGGTCGGCGTCGGGCTTCGCCAGCACCGAACCGATCTTGACGGCCATCCGGTCGGCGATCTCGGACATCTCGGTGAAGACCGTCCGCAGCTCGGCCGGGACGGCGGGGGAGGGGTGCCGGCGCAGCGCGGTCTTCGCCACGTGCTCGGCGAGGTCGCCCATCCGTTCCAGATCCGCGGCCACGTGCAGCGCGGTGATCATCGCCCGGAGGTCGGAGGCGACCGGCGCCTGTCGGGCGAGCAGGTCACAGACCCGCTCCTCGACGTGCCGGTAGAGGTCGTCGATCTCGGCGTCCCGCTCGATGACCGTCTCGGCGGCCTGCCGGTCGGCGGTGAGCAGGGCCCGGGTGGCCTGGCGCATGGCGGCGCGGACGCCCTCCGCCATGTCCACCAGCAGTTGGCTGACGATCTGGAGGTCGGCCCGGAACTCGTCGCGCATCATCACGTCCTGTGGTCGGTCGCCGCCGACGGGTGCCGGCGCAGGGGGGTTGAGCAGGTGCGAAGCCAACGGTAGGGCGCGTGGACGGATCCCGGATGAACCACGGTGAACGACGCCAGACGTGGGGGTGAACACTTCCGTAAGTGAGGGTAGTTCGTCCCGTTCTGTGTGGTAGCCAGGTTAACAATGACCCTACGATCGCCGGGTGGAGTGGGCAGTGGCGGTCGTGGTGGCCGTGGCATTGGTGGCCGGGATGGCCGCCGGTTTCCTGCTGCCCCGGATCATGGGGAGGCCCGCGATAGTCGACGAGCAGCAGGCCGGGCTCGGTCGTCGGACGATCGACTCACTCCGGGCCGGCGTCGTGGTTCTGGACAACGACGACATTCCCGTTCTGATCAACCCGGCCGCCCGCGCGATGGGGCTGCTGCGTACCGGCAGCACACCGGGCTCCATCGTCGCGCACCCGCTGATCCGTACCCTCGCCGGTCAGGTGCGACGCACCGGCGTGCGACGCGAGATCGAGCTGGACCTGCCCCGAGGTCGCGACAGCGCGGGGGAGAACCCGCTCGGCGTGCACCTGCGGGCAATGGGTCTCGGCAACGGGTTCATCGCGGTCGAGGCGGTCGACGTGACCGAGTCGCACCGGCTGACCCGGGTACGACGCGACTTCGTGGCGAACGTGAGTCACGAGCTGAAGACCCCGATCGGTGCCCTGCAACTGCTCGCCGAGGCGTTGCTGGACGCCACCGAGCCGGCCGACGCGGCGACGCCCGACCTCTCCGAGGACCTGGTGGCCGCCCGCCGGTTCGCCGAGCGGATCCAGCACGAGTCGACCCGGCTGGGTCGGCTGGTGCAGGAGTTGCTGGAGCTGACCCGGTTGCAGGGAGCTGAGCCGCAGCCGCCACCGGAACCGGTCGCGCTGGACTGGGTGATCGCCGAGGTGGTCGACCGCACCCGCACCACGGCCTCCGCCCGGGGTGTCGCGGTGACTGTGGACGGGCAACGGGGCCTGACCGCGTACGGCAGCGACTCCCAACTCGCCACGGCGGTGGCGAACCTGGTGGAGAACGCCATCAACTACTCCGGCGAGGACACCACGGTGCGGGTGACCCTGCGGGGCGACGACGAACACGTCGAGGTCGCCGTCGCCGACCAGGGCATCGGTATCGCCCCCACCGACGTCGACCGGATCTTCGAGCGGTTCTACCGGGCCGACCAGGCCCGCTCGCGTGCCACCGGCGGCACCGGGCTCGGCCTGGCAATCGTGAAACACATTGCGAGCAACCATGGCGGACGGGTCGAGGTGTCGAGCACTCTTGGTGGTGGGTCGACGTTCACCCTCCGGCTGCCCGCCAGTCCACCGGATGACCTACTGGCGACACTGCCGCCGGTTGGGATCGAGTCCGGTCCGACTGGGCTACGGCAGGTCTGACAGCAGATGGAAAGGAAATCCCCGTTGAGCCGCGTTCTCGTGGTCGAGGACGAGGAGTCGTTCTCCGACGCCTTGTCGTACATGCTCCGTAAGGAGGGCTTTGAGGTTTCGGTCGCCGCGACCGGCACCGACGCCCTCACCGAGTTCGACCGGACCGGCGCCGACATCGTGCTGCTCGACCTGATGTTGCCCGAGATGTCGGGCACCGAGGTCTGCCGGCAGTTGCGGCAGCGCTCCGCCGTGCCGATCATCATGGTCACCGCTCGGGACAGCGAGATCGACAAGGTGGTCGGGCTGGAGATCGGCGCCGACGACTACGTCACGAAGCCGTACTCTCCGCGGGAACTTGTCGCCCGGATCCGGGCGGTGCTGCGCCGGCAGAGCCCGGAGGTGGCCGAGGCGGGTGCGCCGACGCTTGCCGCCGGCCCGGTGCGGATGGACATCGAGCGGCACGTGGTGACAGTCGACGGCGGGGCCGTGCAGCTGCCGCTGAAGGAATTCGAGCTGCTGGAGCTGCTGCTGCGCAACGCGGGCCGGGTGCTCACCCGCGGTCAGCTCATCGACCGGGTCTGGGGCGCGGACTACGTCGGTGACACCAAGACGCTCGACGTGCACGTCAAGCGGCTGCGCTCCAAGATCGAGCCGGAGCCGTCCGCGCCGCGCTTCATCGTTACGGTGCGGGGTCTGGGCTACAAGTTCGAGCCCTGATCGGCGTACCCGAAAGGGGGTCTGCGCTCGGCGCAGGCCCCCTCCGGTCCGTTCCCGCCCGGTCAGCGGACGACCTTGATGTTGAAGGTGGCGGTGTCGAGTCGACCGTAGAGGCGCAACCAGAGCGGCAGCAGCATCTCGGTGCCCCGCGCGGTGGAGAGGTCGCCGAGGTCGATTACGTCGGTGTGGCCGAAGCTGACCAGCAGCCCGGTGACGATCCGCTTGGCCTCCGCGTCGTCGCCGGAGACGAAGACACTGTGCGCGCCTTCGGCCAGCTGATGCGGGTGCACCATCAGCTCGGCGGTCACCGTGTTGAGGGACTTGACCACCCTGGTCTGTGGAAACTCGCGCTGGATGCGTTCGGCGAGGGAGTCGGTGTTGAGCACCGACAGGGTGGGTGGAAAACCCGCACCGAAGTCGAGCGGGTTGGCGATGTCGAGCAGAACCTTGCCGGCCAGGTTCGGTGCGCCGGCCGCGGCCAGTGCCGGGAGCGAGCCGTTGCCGTTCGTGGCGTTCACCACCAGCTCGGCGCCGCTGGCGGCCTCGGCGAGGCTCGCCAGGCCAACCTCGGGGTGCTGCGCCGCCCAGTGGGCGTGGTCGCCGGCCCGGATGGCCGCGACGTCGCGGGTGCCGATGGTCACCTGGTGACCCAGCTCCGCCGTGCGGGCGGCGATGGCTCGACCGACCGAGCCGGTGCCGAGGACTGCGATGCGCATGTCGATCGATCCTCCGTCGGGACATTGAATCGGCTGATGCCGATCGCAGGCAGGCTAACAGACAGGTCTGTCTACCGCAGCCCTCTGATGAGCCGCAGAGGTGGCGGCGGTCGGCCCTCTCTGGACCGCGGAGGGGCAGCCGTGCGGTTGGCAGTCCTTTGGAGCTGATGTCACAAACGAGTCATCCGCCGTCGCCGGCCGGTGCCTTCCGCTGATGTCACAAGCGATTCAGCTCCAAAGCACCCCGAACCCATGTCCCGCCCCTCGTCCGCGAAGGCCGTCGCGACGTCGTCGTGCCACAGACGCGCGGCCCTCGCGAGGTCGCCGAAGCCGGAGGCAGTGCCCCCGTAGACGAAGTCGTCTATAGGATCAGGGCTGCCATCAGCAGAACGAGGGAGCACCGATGCCCGCGCCCCGTACTCCGGCCGGCTCGGCCAGGGACCGGATCCTGGACACCGCGTTCCGGCTCTTCTACGCCCACGGGCCACGCGGCGTGGGGGTGGACACGGTGATCGCCGAGTCGGGCGTGGCCAAGGCGACGCTCTACAAGCACTTCCCGCGCAAGGACGACCTCGTGCTGGCGTACCTCGATCGGGTCGACCAGGCGTGGTTCGGCGCGTTGCGGTCCGCGGCCCGGGATGCCGGCGACGAGCCACGCGACCAACTGGTGGGGATGTTCGACGCGCTGACCGGCGCCTGTCGCCGGGAGGGCTACCACGGCTGCGCGTTCATCAACACCGCGGCCGAGTCCGCCGCTGGGCCGGTGCACGCCCGGACGGTCGAGCACAAAACCGTGGTCCGTGCCTGGGTGACCGAGCTGGCCCGCCGGGCCGGCGCGGCCGACCCGGAACTGCTGGCCCAGCAGCTCACCCTGCTGCTGGACGGCGGGCTCGTCGCCGGTGTGCTCGACGGCGACCCCCTGATCGCCGACGCGGCCCAGCGCAGCGCCCGCACGCTTGTCGACGACGCCCTGCGCTGAGCGACGACCGTCGGAGTAGCGGGAACACTGCCAAGATCCGTCAGAGTTCGTCGGCCGGGTGCGGGGCGATCATGCCCTGCCTCGTCCTGGTCGCGCACAGCTCAGCCAGCCGCTCGTAGGCCGCAACGCCGATCAGCGCGGTCAGCTCCGGCCCGTACGACAGGTACATCGGCTCGGTGCCGACGTGCGCGTCCGTCGAGGAGGTGCACCACCAGTCCAGGTCGTGCCCGCCGGCTCCCCAGCCCCGCCGGTCGAACTCGGACAGGGTGGAGACCAGCACCTTGCTGTCGTCCGGTCGCTTCACCCAGTCCTGATCGCGGCGGATCGGCAGTTGCCAGCAGACGTCCGGCTTGTATTCCAACGGGTGCACCCCGTCGCGCAGCGCTTGGGCGTGCAGGGCGCAACCGCCACCGCCGGCGAAGTCGGCGTCGTTGAGGAACACGCACGGAGCGTCGGGGCTCCGGGTGGCGGTGCGGCGGGCCGGGTTCTTGCCGTCGATGGTGTCCTCGTCGGTCCAGTTCTTGAACCCGCGCCGGAAGTGCTGCCAGGTCGACGGGGTCAGCCGACGGACGGCGTTGCGAACCCGCTTCTCGTCGTCTGAGTCGGTGAAGAACGCGCCGTGCGAGCAACACCCGTCGGCGGACCGGCCGGCGATGATGCCGTGGCAGCCCTTGCCGAAGATGCAGGTCCAGCGGGAGAGCAGCCAGGTCAGGTCGGCCCGGATCAGGTGCGTCTCGTCGGCCGGGTCGGTGAACTCGATCCACTCCCGAGGGAAGTCCAGAGGCACCTCACGGCTGCGCGGGTCACCCGGGTCGTCCACCAGCACACGGAGCTCCATCGTCACTCGGCCCAGCGTACGCGCGGTGACGTCCGCAGGCCGGCGAGCCGCGCAAACGTGTTGCGCCTACTGTCTTCATCATGCGACTGGGTGTCCTCGACGTCGGATCCAACACGGTGCACCTCCTTGTGGTGGACGCGCACCACGGCGCGCACCCATGGCCGGCGCACTCCGAGAAGGTGGTGCTCCGGCTGGCCGAGCAGATCGGCCCCGACGGCGCGCTGACCGAGGCGGGCGCGGACGGCCTGGTCAAGGCCGTGAGCATGGCCAAGGCGGCGGCTGCCGGGCTGGAGGCCGACGACCTGATCGCCTTCGCCACGTCCGCGGTGCGCGACGCCACGAACGCGGCCGAGGTGCTGGCCCGGGTTCGGGACGAGACCGGCGTACGCCTGGCGGTGCTCTCCGGGGCGGACGAGGCGCGCTCGACGTTCCTGGCCGTCCGGCGTTGGTTCGGCTGGTCGGCCGGCCGGCTGCTGGTGCTCGACATCGGTGGCGGCTCGTTGGAGATCGCCGCCGGCATCGACGAGGACCCGGAGGTCGCGGTCTCCCTGCCGCTCGGCGCCGGCCGGCTGACCCGTGAGCGGCTGCGGGTCGACCCGGCGAGCACGGCCCCGCCGTCGGCGGAGGCCGTCGAGAAGCTCCGGGAGTACGTGGACAGCCGGCTGGACAAGGTGGTGGACCAGATCACCCAGGTCGGCTGGGACCGGACGGTGGCCACCTCGAAGACGTTCCGCACGCTGGCCCGACTCGCCGGGGCCGCTCCGTCCGGTGCCGGGCTGTGGGCGCGACGCAGCCTCACCCGGGCCGGTCTGCGGCAGGTGATCGGTTTCATCCGGCACATCCCACCGGCGCAGTTGATGGAGTTGGAAGGGGTCAGCGCGGGTCGGGCGCACCAGTTGCTGGCCGGTGCCGTGGTCGCCGAGGCGGCGATGCGCCGTCTGGATCTGGACTCGCTGGACATCTGCCCGTGGGCGCTGCGGGAGGGCGTCATCCTCCGCCGGCTCGATCAATTGGAGCCGATCTGATCCGGCGGCCGTTTTCGGTCGGTTTGCCGGCGCTCGTCACGATGCCCCCGGCGCTGCCGGGCTACGCTGGCTGATGTGACTTCCCGCGTTCCCGTGCTCCTGTCCAGCTCGTCGGTCTTCCCCGAGCCGACCGCGGCGGCGTTCCAACTGGCCGCGGCGCTCGGCTACGACGGCGTCGAGGTGATGGTCTGGACCGACGTGGTCAGCCAGGACGCGGGCGCGCTGCGCGGCCTCTCCGCGCACTACGACGTGCCGGTGCTCTCGGTGCACGCGCCCTGCCTGCTGGTCACCCAGCGGGTGTGGAGCCCGGACCCGTGGGAGCGCCTGCGCAAGGCCGCCGAGCTGGCCGAGACGCTGGGCGCGCCGACCGTCGTGGTGCACCCACCGTTCAGCTGGCAGCGCGACTACGCGCGTAACTTCGCCGAGGGTCTGGCCACCGTCGCGGAGCGGTTCAGCGGGCTGCGCTTCGCCGTCGAGAACATGTACCCGGTGCGGATGGCGGGCCGGCAGTTCGTCCCGTACGTGCCCGGTTGGGACCCGACCGACGCCGGCTACCCGTCGTACACCCTGGATCTGTCGCACTGCGCGGCCTCGCACAGCGACCCGCTGGAGATGGCCGACCGGATGGGCGCCGGGCTGGCGCACGTGCACCTCGGTGACGGCACCGGCGAGGGCCGTGACGAGCACCTGGTGCCCGGGCGGGGCACCCAGCCCTGCGGGGAGCTGCTCTCCTCGCTGGCTGGCCGGGGCTTCACCGGGGGGGTGGCCGTGGAGGTCGCCACCCGGGGCGCGAAGAGCCGTGCGGTGCGCGAGGCGGACCTGCGCGCCGCGCTGGAGTTCGCCCGCCAGCACCTGACCGCGCCGTCACCTGTCGACGCCTGACCCGTCCGCCCGCGACCGGGCGGTGTGGGTCAGCTGACCGGTGAGAGGGAGTCGGTGGCGGAGGTCGGCTGCGGGGCGACAGTCACCTGCTCGCCGACCGCCGCGCGCTTGCGGGCCCGGTGGGCGGCGACGTGCGAGCGGGTGGCGCAGCGCTCCGAGCAGAACCGCCGGCAGCAGTTGGACGACGTGTCCAGGTAGACGTTGCCGCACCGCTCGTCGGCACAGACCCCGAACCGGGCGCTGCCGTACTCGCAGAGCCAGACCGACAGCCCCCAGGCCGCGCCGGCCAGGTATTCGGCGCTGACCGAGGCGCCCCGGCTCGTGACGTGCATGTGCCAGTCGCTGGAGTCGTGCCCGGAGATGCGCGGCTGCACCGGGAACGCCTCGAGCAGCGCGTTCAGCTCGGTGACCGCCTGGGCGTCCCGGCCCGAGGTGCCGTACTCGAAGACGTCGCGCAACCGTTTCTGCGCCCGGCGGAAGATGGCGACGTCCCGGTCGGCGACCTCGTCGCGCATCCAGCCGTGGTCGTCGGTGAAGAGTGCCCGCAGGTCGTCGAGGTCGTCCAGGCGGGCGTTGACCAGGTCAACACCGGTCCTGGCGTACGCGTCGAAGTTCACACCCCCAACGGTAGACGACTCAGCGGGTGCGCGGCGCGTCGATGTAGTGCGGCAGGAACCGCGCGTAGCCGTCGGTGATCAGACTGGCGCTCTCCCGCACGCCCACGCCTGCCGACTCGCCGTCGACGATCCAGCTGCCCAGCACCATCCGGTTGCCGGCGAACTGCGGCAACGCCCGGAACTCCTGGTAACACCAGCCCTCGTCGCCGTAGATCCCCGGGTTGGTGATTTCCTCGTCGGCGGTGACGATGCGTACCGAACCGCCTTCGCGGCCGAGCAGCGGCTTGGCGACGTACTCCGGCATCCCGCGCGGCGAGTCGAGGTACGCCGGGAGCAGGTACTCGTGGCCGGGGTACAGCTCCCAGAGGACGGCGAGCAACGCCTTGTTGGAGAGCAGCAGTTTCCAGGCCGGCTCGATCCAGGTGGTCGGGGTGCCCGGGGCCAGGGCCGCCGGCCCGTACGGCTCGGCCAGCATCCACTCCCACGGGTAGAGCTTGAAGCAGGTGGTCACCGGGCGGTCGTCGGCGTCGACGAAGCGCCGGCCGTCCCAGCCGATCTCCTGGATGGGTTGGAGCTCGACGCTGAGGCCGGCCTGCCGGGCGGTCTCGGCGAGGTAGCCGGCGGTCATGTGGTCCTCGCCGGACTCCTCCTCGTTCGACCAGAGCACGTGCACCGAAGGGTCGTGCAGCCCAGCCCCGATCTTGGCCCAGGCGCCGACCAGTCGCTCGTGCAGGCTGTTCCACTGGTCCAGCTCCGGCCGGGTCTGCTCCAGCCAGTACCACTGGATGATGCTCGCCTCGACGAGCGCGGTGGGGGTGTCCGCGTTGTACTCCAACATCTTCGGCGGCCAGGTGCCGTCGTACGCGAGGTCGAAGCGCCCGTACAGGGTCGGTGGCGCCTCCCGCAGCGACCGGGCCACCGCCTCGGCCGCCCACTGCGGGATGCCGAACTCGGCGTACCGGCGCTGCGCCACCACGTGCTCGGCGGCGGCCACCGACATCCGGTGCAGCTCCTCGGTGGCCTCCTCCAGCCGCAGCACCTCGTCCAGGTCGAACGCGTACGCGGCGGTCTCGTCCCAGTACGACATGATCCCGCCGTCGGGCAGCTCGGTGTCGACGTAGACCAGACCCTGCGACCGGATGGTGGCGTCCCAGTCGGGGCGCGGCGTGACCGACTCGCGGCGCACGTCAGCCGCCGCAGGCGGCGAGGTGGGTGCCGAATCCGCCGCGTTCGGGCAGGGCGGCGGCGGTCGGCTCCGGGGCGGCGCGACCGGCGGCCGGGTCGCTGACCCGCATCGCCAGCGCGACGGTGTCGCCGCCACCGACCGGCCCGAGGGCGCAGTCGTCGTCATCGTCGTCGTCCGAGGTCATGTTGCAGCCGGAGAGGGCGAGCGCGAGGGCGGTGAGCGCGCCGAGCTGCACGGAGGCCGAGCGGAGTCGGCGGCGGGGGCGTTGGTCCACGGCATCGTTGTAGCCGATCGACGCCACCGCCGCCGCCCCGCCCCCGGGCCGAGGTGGCCCGGCCGCCCCTCGGCGGGGCCCCTCGCAGGGGCGTTACGCTCGGCTCATGCTCCGTTCCGTCATCCTCGCCGCCTCCCGGTCATCCCAGGTCGAGCGGCTCGTCGCGACTGCCCCGTACACCCGGGACGTCGTCCGCCGGTTCGTCGCCGGCGCCGCCACCGACGACGCGTTGCGCGCGACCCGCGGGCTCGTCGACGACGGCCTCGCGGTCACCCTCGACCACCTCGGTGAGGACACCGTCCGCCCCGAGCAGGCCACCGCCACCCGCGACGAATACCTGAAACTGCTGTCGATGCTCGGCGCCGCCGGGCTCACCCCGGCCGCCGAGGTGAGCGTGAAGCTCTCCGCCCTCGGCCAGATGTTCGACGAGCAGTTGGCGTACGACAACGCGCGGGCGATCTGCGCGGCGGCCGACGCGGCGGGCACCACTGTCACCCTGGACATGGAGGACCACACCACCACCGACTCGACGTTGGAGGTGTTGAGCCGGCTGCGCAAGGACTTCCCGTCGACCGGCGCGGTGCTCCAGGCGTACCTGCGGCGGACCGAGTCGGACTGCCGGGAACTCTCCTCGGCCGGGTCGCGGGTGCGGCTGTGCAAGGGTGCCTACAAGGAGCCGGAGTCGGTGGCGTACCAGTCGACCCGTGAGGTGGACAAGTCGTACGTGCGCTGCATGAACATCCTGATGTCCGGCGACGGTTACCCGATGCTGGCCACCCACGACCCGCGGATGATCGCCATCGGTGAGGATCGGGCCCGGTGGTTCGACCGGGGTCCCGAGCGCTTCGAGTTCCAGATGCTCTACGGCATCCGCCCCGAGGAGCAGGCCCGGTTGGCCGGCGAGGGCTACACGGTGCGCACCTACGTCCCGTACGGCGACGAGTGGTACGGCTACCTGATGCGCCGGCTTGCCGAGCGCCCCGCCAACCTGGTCTTCTTCGGCCGTGCCCTGATCTCCAAGAAGTAGTTCCCCCGTTTGGGCGCGACGGGCCGGCGGCGACTCCTCGGGGTCACCGCCGGCCCGTTTCGCTTTCCGGCTTGCCAAGCTTGGCTAAGTGGCTTAGCTTTAAGGCTATGACAGCTAGCCAGGTGCGGCGGGGCGACGGACACATCGCGTACGAGGCGCGGGGCGAGGGGCCGTTGGTGGTCCTCGCGCACGGCATGGGCGAGAACAGGGCGAGC
This sequence comes from Micromonospora sp. NPDC047756, assembly GCF_055587245.1. Classification (NCBI taxonomy): domain Bacteria; kingdom Bacillati; phylum Actinomycetota; class Actinomycetes; order Micromonosporales; family Micromonosporaceae; genus Micromonospora; species Micromonospora sp. NPDC047756. The sequence continues at coordinate 400,561 of NZ_JBVJGQ010000004.1, read as the reverse complement.
TTCCGGCACCTCGTGCCGCTGCTGGTGGCCGCCGGTCACCGGGTCGCCTCGGTCGACGTCCGGGGGCACGGCGAGTCCAGCGCCGGGTGGCCCACGTACGCCCCGGCGGAGGTCGGCGCGGACCTGCTGGCCGTGGTCCGTGACCTCGACGCCGGCCCGGCCGTGCTGGTCGGCAGCTCGTCCGCCGCGGCGGCGGTGGTGTTCGCCGCCACCGACGCGCCCGAGCTGGTCAGCGGCATCGTGCAGATCGGCGCGTTCGTCGGTCAGCCGAAGCTCAACCCGATGCTGCGGATGGCGATGTGGTCGGTGCTGCACAGCCCTCGCCTGTTCGGGATGTTCCACAACACCCTGTTCCCGGTGCACCGGCCCGCCGACGACGCGGCGTACCGCCGATCGATGGTGGCCAACCTGCGCGAGCCCGGTCGGATGGCCGCGACGCGCGGCGTGATCGCACCGGTGGAGCCGCACTGGACCGCCCGTGCCCGACAGGTGCGGCAACCGGTGCTGGTGCTGATGGGCTCGAAGGACCCGGACTTCCCCGACCCGGGAGCCGAGGCGCGGGCCGCCCGGCGGCTCTTCGGCACCGCCGAAGCTCGGATGATCGAGGAGTCCGGCCACTACCCGCACGCCGACCGGCCGCACCGCACCGCCGAGGAGCTGCTCGGCTTCCTGGCGGTGTGCGCCGGTGCCTAGGGTCGGCCTCAACCAGCAGACCGTCGTACGGGAGGCGGCCCGGCTGGCCGACGAGGTCGGCTTCGAGCAGCTCACCCTCGCCGCGCTCGCCAGCCGGCTCGGGGTGGCGCTGCCCAGCCTCTACAAGCACGTGCGGGGGGCGGACGCGCTGACCCAGAAACTGGCCGCCCTGGCCACCGCCGAACTGGCCACCGAGATGACCACCGCCGCCGTCGGCCGCTCCAGTGGCGACGCGCTCCGCGCCATGGCGGACGCCTACCGTGGCTACGCCCTGCGGCACCCCGGCCGCTACCCGACCACGCAGCGGGTGCCGGACCCGGCCGATGAGGAACACGTGGCGGCCGGCGAACGCGCCGTCGGCGCGGTCTTCGCGGTGCTGCGCGGGTACGGGCTCACCGGGGACGACGCGGTGGACGCGACCCGCGCGCTGCGCAGCGCCCTGCACGGCTTCGTGACCCTGGAGGCCGCGGGCGGCTTCGGTCTGCCCCGTGACGTCGACCGCTCGTACCACCAGTTGGTCGCGAGCATGGACATCTCGTTCCGTTCCTGGCCGCGCACCGGCGGGTGAGCGAGCGGCCGGGGCGGCCTCGCCGCGTCCAGGTAGTGGTCGTACCCTTCGGCGGGTGACTGACGAGGTGCAGCAGCCCGTACCGCGGCGGCTCTGGCCGCTGTGGACGGTGCTCGTGGTGGTCGTCCTGCTGCTGGGCTGCGGCCTGCCGGCGGCGCTCGTCGTCGGAGTGATCCGGGAGACAGGCTCCCGCGCCACTGTCAGCCGGGTCGGCGCCTCGTCGGCGGACGACCCGGCCACCGCCGTGGCCCGGGGGTTGTCCGACCTGATCACCACTCAGCTCCACCGGCAGTCGGCGGCACTGCTGGGCGCTGACCGCGCCGGGTTCCTCGCCGTCGCCGATCCCGCCGCCCACAACGACCTGCGTCGACGCTTCGCCGCACTGCGCGAGCTCAAGGTGACCGGCTGGCGGGCCGAGCCGAGTGGCCTGCCCGTGCCGATCATCGGCAAGCCCGGCGAGTGGCGGCTGCTGGTGCGCTTCCAGTACTGCTTCGTCACACCGAACTGCCGGCCCAGCCCGGTGCTGATCGGCACCCGGTGGCGGGAGAACGGCGACCAGCCTCGGATGGTCGCCATGGAGGAATCCAAGTCGGTGGAGACCGGCACCCGGCCGTGGGAGATCAGCAACCTGGCCGTCGCCGTCGGCGCGCGGACCATCGTCGCCACCACCCCGGCCCTGCGTGGCAAGCTGCCCGGCCTGCTCGCGCAGGCGGAGGCGGCAGCGAAGGTCGCCGACACGTACGCGGTGACCGGCTCACCGCCGGACCGGTACCGGATCTTCTACGCCGGGCGCACCGAGTGGCAACGCTGGTACGGCGGGGATCGTCCGGAATGGACCGGCGGCTACGCGGTGACGGTGGGCGGCGGCCACCACGAGGTGGTGCTCAACGCCGAAGGGCTCACCAACAGCGGCACCGACGACCTGCTGCGGCACGAGCTGACCCACGCGGCGTCGCTGCCGGAGCGCGGATACCCGGGCAAGCTCACCTGGTGGTTGGTCGAGGGCCTGGCCGAGTTCGCCGGCGCCGGCGGCCAGGCGGTCGACCGGTACGAGGGGATCGCCGACGTGCGCAAGATGGTCCGGGGCGGCTGGGACGGCAAGTTGGAGGGCGTCAACCCCGCCGACGACGCCTCCGCCGAACGGGTCGCCGCCAGCTACGGCATCGGCTACCTGGCCGTTCGGCACCTCGTCGACAGGTACGGGCCGCTGCGGTTGCTCACCTTCTTCAAGACCGTGGTGCACGACGGCAGGACCATCGACGCGGCCTCCGAGAAGGCGTTCGGTGAGCAGTGGTCGACGCTGCACGACGAGTGCGTGGCGTACGTCCGCGCCACCGCCGCCTGACGCAGCTCGCAGGCGGTGCGGCGGTGCGCCGTACCATCGATGGGTGCGCCGTTCCCAGTCGTCACGGCCCGCCAGCACCACGCGGCCCCGCCTGCTCATCGCCCTGACCGCCGTCGTCGTCCTCACCGCCACCACCGCCGCCTCCTGCGGCGACGAAGGCCCCGATCTCGCGCTGGCGTCGGCCACCCGCAACCCGGTCACCGAGGTGATCGACGCACCCGCAACGGTCACCGCCCGCGCCGCCGCCACCCTCACCGCTCCCGCCGACGGCACCCTCTCCAGCCTGCGCGTCCAACCCGGACAGCGGGTCAAGCGCGGTCAGGTGCTGGCGGTGGTCGACTCGCCGGGCGCGCACCAGCGACTCCGTCAGGCCAAGGAGGCGCTGGCCGCCGCGAAGCGCGCCGGCCGAGGCGTCGGCGCGGGCAGTCTGACCAGCAGCCGGCGTGGCACCGACAAGGCCGCCGACGAGGCGTTCGACGCGGCCCGCAAGGCCGCCGAGAAGATCGCCGACCGGCAACTGCGCGACGCGCTGCTCACCCAGGTGACGTCCGCGCAACGCCAGTACGCTGCCGCCGCGCGCAGCGCCGACCAGGCGGTCCGCGCCGTGCAGCGGGGGATCAACGGGTTGAGTTCCGCCGTCGGCGCGCTCTCCGCGGCGCAACGGCTCCAGGCCCAGCAGGCGTACGACCTGGCGAAGGCGACGGTCGACGCGCTGACCCTGCGCGCCCCGATCGCCGGGGTGGTGCAGCCCGGCGGCACCCGGGCCGGCGGCGGGGCGAATGCTGGTCTGGCCGGGCTGTTGGAGCAGGCCGGTGGCGCGCAGGCGGCCGGCCTCGACCCGTCCGTGCTGGCACCCAGCCAGGGTGGGCCGCCCCCCGGGGTCGACGACGCCGTCGCGGTCGGTGGTCAGGTCACCGCCGGCACCCCGGTGCTGACCGTTGTGGACACCGGGCAGCTGGGTCTGCTCGCCGAGGTGGACGAGACCGATGTTCTGCTGGTCAAGGCCGGCGTGCCGGCCACCGTCGAGTTGGACGCCGTCACTGGTGCCAGCTACGACGCGGTGGTCCGCTCGGTCGACGTGCTGCCCACCAACTCCGCGCAGGGCGGGGTCACCTACCGGGTCCGCCTGGCGCTGGGCGCCGGGAAGCTGGCCGAGGACGAGCCCGCTCCCACGCCCCGCCCCGGCATGAACGCGATCGTGCACCTGCGGGTACGCGAGGCCGTCGACGCCGTGACGGTCCCCGCGTCGGCGGTGTTCTCCGCCGACGGCCGGGACGCGGTCTGGGTGATCCGTGACGGGAAGGCGGGCCGGGCGCCGGTGACCGTGGGCGTCCAGGGGTCCGACCTGGTGCAGATCCTCAACGGCGTGCAGCCCGGCGACCGGATCGTGGTGCGCGGCGCGGACCAGGTTCGCGACGGCCAGGAAGTCCGGTGAGCGAACCCGCCGTCGCGGATCCGGGCGGCGATCCGCCGAAAGGGGAGCGCGTTCCGGCCATCGAGGCGGTGGACGTGTCCCGGACGTACCAGCTCGACGGGGTGTCGGTGGAGGCGCTGCGCGGGGTGTCGCTCACCGTGCAGCCGGGGGACTACGTGGCGCTGGTCGGCCCGTCCGGCTCGGGCAAGTCCACCCTCATGCACCTCCTCGGCGGGCTGGACCGGCCCACCGGTGGCCGCCTGGTGATCGGTGGACGCGACGTCAACGCCCTCGCCCCACCGGAGATGGCGACCCTGCGCAACGAGACCATCGGCTTCGTCTTCCAGGCGTTCCACCTGCTGCCGCGTACCTCGGCGGTGGAGAACGTGGCGTTGCCGCTGGTCTACCGGGGGGTCCCGGCCCGGCGGCGGCGGGAGCGGGCGGCGGCGATGCTGGGCCGGGTCGGCCTCGGGCACCGGCTGGATCACCGGCCCAACCAGATGTCCGGCGGCGAGCAGCAGCGGGTGGCGATCGCCCGCGCGCTGGTCACCGAGCCGACGGTGCTGCTGGCCGACGAACCGACGGGCAACCTGGACAGTGCCACCGGCGCCGCCGTGCTGGGGCTGTTGGAACAACTGAACGCGGAGTCGGGGGTGGCCCTGGTGATGGTCACCCACGACCAGGAGGTGGCGGCCCGCGCCCAGCGTCGGATCACCATGCGCGACGGGGTGGTGGTGGCGGACAGCGGCGACCCGCGCTCCGCTCATGATCGACCGCCGTCCGTTGATCACGGTCGACCTGCGACACTGGTCCCCGCTCCCAGCGCGGAGCCCCGGTCCGCGTCCGGAAGCGGTCCGGGGCACCCGTCCGGTGGCTCCGGTGGCGCCGCCGGAGCCACCGGGCGCCTTCCGCAAGAGGTCGAGCGACCCGAGGCCGACCGGAGCGAGGCGCGGGAGAGCGCCGCGGGCCCGCGCGCGGTCGAGCGACCCGGAGGTACGGCGTGAGGGTCGCCGAGGCATGGCGGGTGGCACTGGACGCCCTGCGGGCCAACCGGCTGCGCAGCGCGCTGACGATGCTCGGGGTGATCATCGGGGTGGCCTCGGTGGTGCTGCTGGTGGCGATCGGCACCGGTACCAAGCAAAAGGTCGAGCAACAGGTCGAGGGGCTCGGCTCCAACCTGCTGCTGGTCGTCCCCGGCCGCATCGAGGTGGGCAACGCGCCCGTCGTCTCGCCGCTGACCCTCAAGGACGTGGACGCCGTCACCCGGGTGGTCGGCGACCCCGATCGGGTGGCGGTCACCGTCGCCTCGGGGGCGACCGCGCGGGCCGGCGCCCGTTCCGACTTCACCACGGTGCAGGGCGTCCTGGAGACCACCCCGGCGGTGTTCACCCGCTCGCTGGCGCGGGGACGCTACCTCACCGGCACCGACGTCGACACCAGCCGCCGGGTGGCGGTGCTCGGTGACTCGGTCGCCCGTGCGCTCTTTCCCGACCGGGACCCGCTCGGCCAGCAGGTGGCGCTGGCCGGGGTGCGGTTCCGGGTGATCGGTGTCTTCGCGCCGCTCGGGCAGAGCCTCGGCGTCGACCGGGACGACGAGGTGCACGTGCCGGTGACCGCCGCGCAACGACTCTGGGGCACCCAGCGGGTCGACGGCATCGCGGTGAAGGCGCCGGACCGGGAGCGGATCGACGAACTGGGCCAACGGATCGTCGCCGAGCTGAACCGCCGCCACCCGGACACCGAGTTCAGCGCCGTCACCCAACAGCAGATCCTCGGCGTGCTCGGCGACATCCTCGGTGTCCTCACCGGCGTGCTGGCCGCCATCGCTGGCATCTCGCTGCTGGTCGGCGGCGTCGGCGTCTCCAACATCATGCTGGTCAGCGTCCGGGAGCGGACCCGGGAGATCGGGCTGCGCAAGGCCGTCGGCGCGCGCCCCCGCGACATCGGCGTGCAGTTCCTGCTGGAAGCGGTGCTGCTCACCACGATCGGCGGGTTGACCGGAATGGCCCTGGGCGTGGGAACCGCCCTGCTCGTCGACGCGCTGTCGCCGATCCCGGCGGCGATCACCTGGTGGTCGTTGGCGCTCGCCTTCGGGGTTTCGGCGGTGGTGGGCATCGTCTTCGGGGTGGTTCCCGCGCAACGCGCCGGCCGGCTCGACCCGGTGGTCGCGCTGCGCACCGAATGAGCGGCAAAGGAACAACCGGACGACGGGCGCGGACGGGCCGATACCGGGAGCACGGATCGGGTGAACCGGCCACCGAAGCGTGATCAGTTGCAGGAAGGGATCGCGCCGGTCACAACCGCCCCGCTACCGTACTGGTAACACGCGCGTCGTCGGCCCGGCCCGGAGCATCCGTCGGGTTGGCACGCGCCGGGCATGGGATGGGTCGGTGAGCCATGGCCGGGTCACAGTCCGACGGACGGCTGTCGGAGGTCAAGTTCCTGACCGTTGCGGAGGTGGCGACGGTCATGCGGGTGTCAAAGATGACCGTCTATCGCCTGGTGCACAGCGGTGAGCTCACCGCCGTCCGGGTCGGTCGGTCGTTCCGGGTGCCCGAGCACGCGGTGCACGAATATCTCCGGGGTGCCTTTCAGGAGACCGCCTGAGCCACCGCCTCACCCTCCGATCGTCGGTTGACCGGCATCGGTGGGCGTGACGGGTGAGCTCGCGTGCCCCGGCTCGTGCGCCAGAAGCGGCCGCGACGGGGGCGCGTTGGTCCGGCTGACGCCCTGCGGCTACCCTGGAACCCGACCGAGACCCCACCGGTGCGCCCCGCCGCCCAGACTGGTCCGGTCCGTTGTCCGCAAGCGGTCGCCGTCGCCACCTGCGTGGTGTCATCCGGTCCGCCCCGCACGTTGTATCGAAAGGCTGTCGTATGGGCTCGGTGGTCAAGAAGCGCCGTAAGCGCATGGCTAAGAAGAAGCACCGCAAGCTGCTGCGCAAGACCCGCGTCCAGCGTCGCCGTCTCGGCAAGTGATCGCCGCCGGGCTCAGGCCCGGCGTTCGGCGTCACTTGCCAAACTGTCGACCTCCGGAGGCTCAGGTGATCAGGCCGTGGTCGTCCCGGCTCGGTCCATCCTGCCGGCGTAGGTGCGTCAGATGACCCCCGGTGGCACCTCAGGTGCTCCGGGGGTCGTCGTCGTCACCGGAGTGGGCCGTTACCTGGGAGCCCACGTGGCGGCCCGACTGGCCGCCGACCCGCGCATCGAACGGGTCATCGGGGTCGACGCACCTGACTCCGGCATCGAGTTCACCGACCTGCTGGACCGGGTCGAGCGGATCCGCGTCGACAGCGGTTCCCTCGGTGGCCTCCTCGCCGACCTGGACGTCGACGCGGTGGTGCACCTCGCGCTCGTCACCTCACCCGACCCGCAGCACGGCGGCCGGTCCGGGATGAAGGACCAGAACGTCATCGGCAGCATGCAGATGCTCGCCGCCTGCCAGCGGGCACCCCGACTGCGCAAGCTCGTGGTCCGCTCGTCGACCGCCGCCTACGGGGTGTCGTTCCGGGACCCGGCGGTCTTCACCGAGGAGACCGAACCCCGCGAGGTGCCGCGCGGCGGTTTCGGCCGCGACATCCTCGACCTTGAGGGGTACGTGCGCGGCTTCCGCCGCCGTCGGCCCGACGTCACCGCCACGGTGCTGCGCTTCGCCCCGTTCATCGGCTCGACCGCGGACACCACGCTGACCCGCTACTTCTCGCAGCCGTTCGTGCCGACCGTCTTCGGCCGTGACCCCCGCCTGCAGTTCCTGCACTTCGACGACGCGCTGGAGGTGCTGCACCGGTCGATCGTGGAGGACCATCCCGGCACGTACAACGTCGCCGGCCCGGGGGTGCTGTCGCTGTCCCAGGCGATCCGGCGCGCCGGCCGGGTCGCCGTGCCGGTGCTGGAGCCGGGTCTCTCCGGGGCCGCCGCGCTGGCCCGCACCATGGGCTTCGGTCGCTACGGCCTGGACCAGGTCGACCTCTTCGTGCACGGCCGGGTGGTCGACACCAGCCGGCTCGAGCAGGAGTACGGCTTCACGCCCCGGTCGACCGCCGAGGCGTTCGAGGACTTCATCCGGGCCCACCACGGTGGGGTGGTGGTCACCCGGGATCAGCTGGCCGCCGCCGAGCAACTCGTCCTGGACGGTATCCGGCAGGTGCGCTCGGCGGTCCGGGAGCGGTCATCATGAGCGCGAGGAACGAGCCGGTTGTGCGAGTCCCGCAGTCGCGAACCGAGGCAGCATCGTGAGCGCGAGGAACGAGCCGGTTGTGCGAGTCCCGCAGTCGCGAACCGAGGCAGCATCGTGAGCGGTTTCGAGGAGGGGCGCGACCCGCAGTCGGTCGGGCGTTTCGACGTACCCGAGCAGGTGCCCTCGCCGGACGCGGAGCCGGCGCGGCGCAACGGACATCGACCGGCCGCGCAGGCCGCGCCGACCCCGACCGCGCCGCCGACCCCGACCGCGCCGCCGACCCCGACCGCACGGCCGGCCCCGGCTCCGACCGACGGGGTCGACGGCGGGTTGGCCGGCGGCACCGAGCCGGCGGTGTCGGACCGGCCCGGGGATCACTGGGACCGCAAGGTCGCGAACGGGTTGGCGTTCCTGCGCCGGCGGCTCTCCGGTGAGTACGAGGTCGACGAGTTCGGGTTCGACTCGGAGTTGACCGACGCGGTCTTCCACCCGCTGCTGCGGGTGCTCTACCGCGACTGGTTCCGCACCGAGGTCAGTGGGGTGGAGCACGTGCCGGTGGACGGGCCCGCCCTGGTGGTCGGCAACCACTCCGGGACGGTGGCCCTGGACGCCCTGATCCTCTCGGCGGCGCTGCACGACAAGCATCCCGCCCATCGCTACCTGCGGCTGCTCGGTGCCGACCTGGTCTTCCGGATGCCGGTGGTCTCCGAGTTGGCCCGCAAGACCGGCGGCACCGTGGCCTGCAACCCGGACGCCGAGCGGCTGCTCGGCGGCGGCGATCTGGTCGGTGTGTTCCCCGAGGGCTTCAAGGGCATCGGCAAGCTCTACGCCGACCGGTACAAGCTGCAACGGTTCGGGCGGGGCGGGTTCGTCTCGGCGGCGTTGCGTACCGGCACCCCGATCGTGCCCGTCGCCATCGTCGGCGGCGAGGAGATCTACCCGATGCTCGCCGACATCAAGCCCCTGGCGCGGCTGCTGAAGCTGCCCTACTTCCCGATCACGCCGACGTTCCCGCTGCTCGGCCCGCTGGGCATGGTGCCGCTACCCAGCAAGTGGCTGATCGAGTTCTGCCCGCCGATTCCCACCGCCCACCTGACCGACTCGGCGGACGACCCGCTGGTGGTCTTCAACCTCGCCGACCAGGTGCGGGAGACCATCCAGCAGACCCTGCACACGCTGTTGGAGCGACGGCCCGACCCGTTCGGCCCCTGAGCCAGCCGGCGTGACGTCAGCCGGCTCGGCGGCGGCGCTGGAGGGCCAGGCCGGCGGTGACCGCGCCCGCGACCAGCCCGGCGGCCGCGGTCGACGGAACGGCGATCTTGACAGCTCGGCGACCGTTGCGGAAGTCCCGCACCTCCCAGCCGTGCCGGCGGGCCTGCCGCAGCAGGGTGCCGTCCGGGTTGACGGCCACCGCCCGGCCCACCGCGCGGAGCAGCGGCAGGTCGTTCGCCGAGTCGCTGTAGGCCGCGCAGCGGGACAGGTCGAGCCCCTCCACGGCGGCGAGCTGGGTGACCGCCTCAGCCTTGGCCGGACCGTGCATCAGGTCACCCACCAACCGTCCGGTGTACGCCCCGTCCAACACCTCGGCCACGGTGCCGATGGCACCGGTCAGGCCGAGCCGGGCGGCGATCACCCGGCCGATCTCGACGGGGGCGGCGCTGACCAACCAGACCCGCTGGCCGGCGTCCAGGTGACGCTGGGCGAGCTGGTGGGTGCCGGCCCAGATCCGGGGGGCCATCATCTCGTCGAAGATCTCCTCGGCGAGGTGTTCGACCTCGTTGACGCGCCAGCCCTGGACAAAGGCCAACGCGGCCTCCTTGGCCAGTGACATGTCACCCGCGTGCTCCCGGGCCAGCAGCCGGAAGCGGAGCTGTTGCCAGGCGAATCGGGCCAGGTCGGCGGTGGTCACGTAGTTTCGGGAGGCGAGCCCACGGGCGAACCAGTAGATCGAGGCGCCCTGCATCATCGTGTTGTCCACGTCGAAGAACGCAGCGGCGCTCGGATCGGGTGCGCTGACCGGGGCCAGGTCGGTCTCCGCCCAGGCTGCGGTGTGCCCCTCGGCGTCGGTGCTGACCGTCACCTTACGGCTGCGCGCCACGCGAATCCCTTCCTCACCGGTACGACGAATGCTCTCCAGCGAGCGTATCCGCCGTAGACGGGCGACCGGCCGGGCACACAGCGAACTGTGGCGCGGCCGGTCGGTCGTGCGGTATGGGAATGCAGGTCAGCGGGCCCCGGGGCAGGTGTCCGGGTTCGGCCCGAGGGCGTCGCTGGCGGTCGGTGCCGGCAGGCCGCAGGCGATCGCCGCGCGCAGGTCGTCCGAGCGTTCCCGGATGCTGTCCAGCAGCACCAGCGACCGCTGGGTCCGTTCCCGGTCGACCCGGGTGCTCCCGTCGAGCAGGCCGCGTACGGCCCGGCGCTGGCTCGACACGAAGGTGTTGAGAGTGTCCAGGCTGCCGGGCTCGGCCCGTTGCACGGCGGCGGAGGTCAGCAGGCGAACTCCCTGCCGGCTGTCGGCGTCCATGTCGTCGAGGACCGCGCTGAAGCCGATCCGGTCGCCGCGCAGCTTGGCGGCTTCGCCGACTCTGGTCCGGGCGAAGTCCAGGAAGAGTTGGCCTCTGCTGATGTCGGAGCTGGCCAGGGCGAGCTGGGCCCGCTCGGTGGAGCGCTTCATGCCGTACAGCGCGTCACCGGGCACCGCGTTCTCGCTGGCGGCGGAGATCCCGGAGACGGCGATGGCCCCGGCGGCGATGCCGACCAGGATCGCGCCCCGGGCTCGGGCCCGTCGTGCGGTGACCGCCGGCAGCAGCCGCCCGCGGGTGGTCGTGGCGGCCGGTTCGCTGACCGCCGCCGGTGTGCTGCCCAGCCCTTCCCGCTCGGCGGTGGCGAGCAGCATCGCCCGCAGGCCGGTACGGAAGTCCTGGTCCACCTCGACAGCCGGGGGGTCGACGCTGAGTCGCTGACCCACTGCGACGAGCGGCGCCAGTTGGCCGTCCACCCGGGATCGCACGTGGTGTCGTCGAGCGCCGTTGGCCTCGTCGAGAAGCTGCGCGAAGCGCTCCGCGCGCCGGCGGGAGAAGAGGGTGTTGTCCACCGCAGGCACCTCCTCTCGCTGGTCACGGCCGGTCGGCCGCCGTCGTTGCCAGCGACCGGGCGGCAGTGTGACACCACGGAGGTGAGGTGCCGCCGGCGTACCGGTCGGACCTCGGTGCCCCGGGCCTGCCGGGACATCCACCGGTCGCACCCGGAGAAACGCGGCGGACCGGGCACGGGTTACGGGCCTGGCGGGGCGGAAATTACAGAAAGTGATGGTCATCACCGGGCGGGACCGACTCTGAGCTGCGCGGACGTTGATCGGCGTCCGTCGGTCCCGCCGTAACAAACTACGGCTGGAAGCCGTCGGGCAGCAGCCGGGCCAGGGCGCGGACGGCGCGGTACTGGAGGGCCTTGATGGCTCCCTCGTTCTTGCCCATCGCGCGGGCCGTCTCGGCGACCGAGAAGCCCTGGAGGAAGCGGAGCACGATGCACTCCTGCTGCTCCGGGTTGAGCTGCTTCACGGCGGTGAGGAGCGCGACGTTGGTGATGTGCTCCACCACCGCCGCCTCCGGGCTGCCCTCCGGGCCCCGGTCCTCCCGGTCGGCGTCGAGCACGTCGCCGGTGGTGACCTCCAGTCGGTACCGGCCCGACTTGAAGTGGTCCGCGACGAGGTTGCGGGCGATCGTCACCAGCCAGGCGCCGAGGTCGCGGCCCTGCCAGGTGAAGCTGCCGATCCGCTTGAGGGCGCGCAGGAAGGTGTCCGAGGTGAGGTCCTCGGCGAGTTGCCGGTTGCCGACCCGGAAGTAGACGAACCGGAAGACGGTGTCCACGTAGCGGTCGTAGATCAGACCGAACGCCTCGGACTCGCCGGCCTGGGCCCGCTCGATCAGCGTCCAGACCTCGGTCGCCGGGTCGGACGGGTCCGGGCGGCTCGGGAAACCGGTCGGGGTGGTCGCGGTGGTGGCCGGCACCGCCGGGATCACCGCTGTCTCGCCCGCCGCCGGGTCGGTGGTGACCGTCGGTGTGTCGTTTACCCGACGACCCTGCACAGGCATCGTGGGTCGCGGCGGTACGGCGACCCGGCCGCCGGCCGGCTTCGCGTTTCCGCCGGGCACCGCGGGTCGCGGCGGTGGCTCGTTGTGGTGTGACCGGCTGCGGATCCGCTGCGTCGCGCCGTCACCTCGCACGCCGCCGCCGTGCTGTTCGTCGGACGGGGCACGGGCCGCCGGCCGTTCGTTGACGTGGGAGCGGGCGGGTTGACCGGTCAGGCCGACCGGACGTTCCGCGTATCCGAAGGTGGTCATCGCGTCGCCCCCGTCCCGTCGGTCGCCGGGCGGGCCGGTCTGGGTCTCGTCGGGGCGGACCGGCCGGGTGACCGGTCGGGCAGGACGGTCACGGGAGTTGCCGACGCGCGGCAAGTCCCGTGGAGGTGCTGGTCCAATGCGCTCACAGGCACGGGGGCCTCCTCGGGCTGAGGGGTGTCGACTCACGGCAAATGGGGTGAGCCGACCCGAGTGATGATAGGGCCAACGTCACCCGCGCGTGGCAAGTCCGTTACACAAGGCGGAAGTATTTCCCGCTCCGTCGCACCGGTGGCGGACCGGTTGTCCGTCGTGTGCGATTGACTTTCCGTCGGCTCGGTGTTCCAGGATGGATCCCCAGGTCGGAGGCGCTCCGCCCGTTCGGCTGGCCCGTCGTGTCGGCTGGCCGGACGAGGGTGGCCGAACTGCCCTTGGTCAGCGTCGCACGTCCCATCGACAGGACCCGATCGGACCGCCGGTGGCACACCGGACAGTCCCGTACATGGGACTGTCGCGGTGGCGTCCTCCGGGCGTGGCGCACCACCGTCGGGCGTGGCCCGCCGAGGCCCGTTGTGCCAGACTCGATCACCGTGCAGGACGCCTCGGAAAGCCCCGCGCCGAACCTCGCCGACCGGGTCCGTCGGGCGGCTCTCGACAGCGCCGACCGGCCCGCGCTGCACTGGCGTCACCACACCCTGAGCTGGTCCGAACTGGACACCGCGGTGGACGCCGCCGCCCGCGGCCTGTCCGCCGCCGCGCCACCCACCGACCCCGGCGGTACGCCGCCACGCGTCGCCATCGCGCTGCCCAACACACCGGACTTCGTGATCGCCTGGCTCGGGGCCCTGCGCGCCGGGCTGGTCGCCGTGCCGGTCAACCCCGGCCTCACCGCCCCGGAGCTACGGCACGTGCTCGCCGACTCCGGCGCGTCGGTGCTCATCGCCACCGACCACGTTCGAGGCCTGGTCGCCGACGTGGCCGCCGACCTGCCCGCGCTCGCCTCGGTGCACGGCACGCCACCGACCGCCGACCAGCCCGGACCGGCCCCCCGCCCGCGACGCGGCGGCACCGATCTGGCTGTCCTGCTCTACACCTCCGGCACCGAGGGGCGACCCAAGGGGGCGATGCTCTCGCACCAGGCCCTGCTCGCCAACCACGAACAGGTCGCCCGGATCGAGCCGCCGGTGGTCGGGCCGACCGACACCGTTCTCCTGGCATTGCCGCTGTTCCACGCGTACGGGCTCAACTCGGGGCTCGGCGCGGTCGTGCACCACGGCGCGACGGGTGTGCTGCTCGACGAGCCAGGCTCGACGGCGGGGCTGGACGAGGTCGCGCGGCACCGGGTCAGCGTGCTGGTCGGCGTACCGTCGATGTTCCTGACCTGGGCCGGCGCGGCCACGGCCCGCGCGGCGACCGCGTCGGTGCGGGTGGCGGTCTGCGGCGCGGCACCGCTCGAACCCGCTGTCGCGGCGCGCTTCACCGAGGTCACCGGCCATCAGGTCCACATCGGGTACGGCCTCACCGAGACCGCGCCGGTGCTCACCTCCACCCTGGTCGGCGGCGCGACCAAGCCGGGTTCGATCGGCCGGCCGCTGCCCGGGGTACGGCTACGCCTGGTCGGTGCCGACGGGGCGGACCTGTGGCGGGACGGGCTGGCTGTCCCCGACGACGACCCCGACGAGCTGGACATCTCCGACGTGGCTCCGGGCACCGACCCGGGGCAGATAGTGGTGTCGGGTCCGAACCTCTTCACCGGCTACTGGCCCGACGGTCGGGGCGGCCCGGACGCCGACGGTTGGTGGGGCACCGGCGACATCGCGTACGCCGACGAGGACGGCGACCTCTTCCTGGTCGACCGGCTCGGTGAGTTGATCCTGGTCAACGGGTTCAACGTCTACCCGCACGAGGTCGAGCTGGTGCTCGCCGGGCACCCCGGGGTGGTCGAGTCGGCGGTACTGGGTGTGCCGCACGCGCGGACCGGCGAGACTGTGCGGGCGTACGTGGTGCCGGCGCGGGGCCGATCGGTGACCAGCGAGGAGTTGCTCGCCCACTGCGCACGGAACCTGGCCCGGTTCAAGTGCCCGACCACCGTCGAGTTCGTCGACGCCCTGCCGCACTCGGCGATCGGCAAGGTACGCAAGACCCAACTCCGGTCGGCCCCGCCGACCGACCGCACGGAGGTAACCGATGGCCACTGACGCCCGACTCGCCCTGATCACCCGTCCCGGCTGCCACCTGTGCGACGACGCCAAGGCGGCGCTCGACCGGGTGGTCGCGGTCACCGGCGACAAGTGGGTCGAGTGGGACGTCACCGCCGACGAGGGGCTGGAGCGGGAGTACGGGGACCGGCTGCCGGTGGTCATGCTCGACGGCAAGGAGCACGGCTACTGGCGGGTCGAGGAGGACCGGCTGCTGCGGGACCTGACCACGCCGCAGCTCTGACGGATGCCTATGGTGCTCCGATGACCTCTGCGCACCCGCACCTCGTCTGGGACTGGAACGGCACCCTGCTCAACGACCTCAGCCTGGTGGTGTCCGCCACCAACGTCGTGTTCGCGAGCCTGGGTGGGCCGACTGTCACGTCCGACGAGCACCGGGTGCGGTTCCGCAGGCCGATCGCCGAGTACTACGCCGATGTGCTCGGGCAGGCAGTGGACGACGACGAGTTCGGTCGACTGGACAAGATCTTCCACGACGCGTACCGCACCGGGTTGACCACCTGTGAGCTGGCCGCCGACGCGCGCGCCGCGATGGCCGCCTGGCCGGGCACCCAGAGCCTGCTCTCCATGTGGTTCCACGAGGAGCTGGTCCCGACCGTGCACACGTACGGTCTGACCAGCCACTTCACCCGCGTCGACGGGCTGCGGGCCACGGTCGGCGGCGGCCCCAAGGCCGAGTCGCTGAAGCTGCACCTCGCCGAACTGGGCGTCGACGGTGCCTCGGTGGTGTTGATCGGCGACTCCATCGACGACGCCGACGCGGCACTCGCGGTCGGCGGCCGTGCCGTGCTCTACACCGGCGGGTTCACCGATCCGGGTCGGCTGCGCGCCTCCGGTCACCCGGTCGCCGACACCCTCACCGACGCGGTGGCCCTGGCCCGGGAGGTCAGTTCCGCAGATAGGTGAGGACGGCCAGCACCCGCCGGTGCTGTTCGGTGTCCGGTGGCAGGGTGAGCTTGGTGAAGATGTTGCGCACGTGCTTCTCCACCGCGCCGTCGCTGACCACCAGGGCGCGCGCGATCGCGGTGTTCGAACGCCCCTCGGCCATCAGCGCGAGCACCTCGCGCTCGCGGGGGGTCAGCTCCCGCAGCGGGTCGTCGCGGCGGCGTCGGGCGAAGAGCTGACCAACCACCTCCGGGTCGAGCACCGTGCCGCCGCCCGCCACCCGGCGCAGCGCGTCCAGGAACTCGTCGATCGCGGCCACCCGGTCCTTGAGCAGATAACCGATCCCGCCGCCGGCGCCGCCGGTGGTCGCGAGCAGATCATCGGCGTACGAGACCTCGACGTACTGGGAGAGCACCAGGATCGGCGTACGCGGCACCAGCCGGCGCGCCTCCACCGCAGCCCGCAGCCCTTCGTCGGTGTGCGACGGCGGCATCCGGACGTCGACGATCGACACGTCGGGCCGGTGCTCGACCACCGCCTCGACCAGGGCGTCACCGTCCCCGACCGCGGCCACCACCTGGTGCCCACTCTCGGTCAGCAGCCGGACCAGCCCCTCCCGGAGCAGGACGGCGTCGTCGGCGATCACGATGCGCATGGCTGTGTTGTCTACCACGTCGCTCACCATCGCGGCGGCTCACCGCACCTTCGTGGTTCGCGAGTGCGGGGCTCGCAAACCCGGCTCACTCCTCGCGCTCACAGCGGCAGCTCGGCGCGGATCTCGGTGGGGCCACCGGTCGGGCTGACCACCATCAGCTCGCCACCCGCGGCCCGGACCCGGTCGGCGATGCCGGCCAACCCGTGGCCCTTCGCCAGGTGCGCGCCGCCCTGCCCGTCGTCGCCCACCCACACCTGCAGGTGGGAGCCTCGCCGGGTCACCGTCACGGTGGCCTCGGTGGCTCGGCTGTGCTTGGCGACGTTCGTCAGCGCCTCGGACACCACGAAGTACGCGGTGTTCTCCACCGCCGGGTCGAGTCGCCCGGCCGGGGTGCCGAGCTGCGGGTCCACCTGGAGCTCGATCGGGATCAGCCCGCGGCCGGCGATCGCGGCCAGGGCGCTGGGCAGGCCCCGGTCGACCAGGATCGGCGGGGCGATGCCCCGGGACAACGCCCGCAACTCGGCAAGCGTGTCCCGGGTCTGGCTGACCGCCTCGTCGATGGTCTGGCCGGCCGCGTCCGGGTCCGAGGAGAGCTGCATCCGGGCTCGGCTGAGGTCCATCGCCAGCCGGACCAGGCGCTGCTGTGGTCCGTCGTGGATGTCCCGCTCCAACCGGCGCAGCGCGGAGGCCTCGGCGGACACGGCGGCCCGCTTCTGCTCCTCCAACACGGTGATCCGGTCGCGCATCTCGGCCACCCCGGTCAGCATCGCCTTGGCGAAACTCGCCTGGAGCAGTGCGCAACCCCGCACCACGATCGGCAGGGTGATCAGGAAGAACACCCCGAGCGCGGTGTTCAGCCCGATCCGCGCGGTGGTCGAGTCGCCCAGGCCGAGCAGTTGCGCCAGATCCTGGTCACCCTCGCCGGACGGCTGGGGGATGGCCCAGTCGTAGGCCCAGTAGAGGGAGCCGGCGATCGCGATGGCCCACCAGACCGTGGTCACCACGAAGCTGCCCACCGCCGCGATCAGCCGCAGGATGCCGTGCGCCAGGTCGAGCCACGACTGGGCGTCCCGGATCGGCACGAAGATCCGCTTCCAGGCGTTCGCGCCCGCCTCGGGCAGCCGGTAGTTCGGCCGGATCCGGGGCTGTCGGAGCACCGCGGCCATCCGCAGCCGCTCGATGTCGGCCAGGCCACGGGCGGCGTACAGGGTGCCGCTGAGGATCGGCAGGCCGATCACCGGGACGACCAGGCCGACGCCCACCGACAGGCCGACGACGAGCACGACGAAGCTGGCCAGCCCCAGGGGCAGGCCGAGCAGCACGTAGCCGGAGTCGACGAGGAGTTGGCGGGGGATGCTCGGTGCCAGCGGCGGTCGGGCGCTGGTGGCGGCAACGGTGGTCATGCTCAAAGGCTAGGCAGCGGTTGACGCCGCCCCCATCCCGAAACCCCGCCCATCCGCCGTAGTGCTACCCCCACCCCACCCCACCCCACCCCACCCCTCCCGCCCCACCCCCACCCCTCAACGGCGTCGATCTTGCAGTTTGTGTTGGTGAATTGCCCTCGAATGGGCGAGAAGTGAGAGCAGAAAGTGCAAGATCGCGAGGCGTGGCGGTAGGTCGGGGGCAGGGCCGGCGCGGGATTGGTCAGAGAAGTCGGGATTGAGCAATAATCGCCCGGGCGGTGAGCGGACCAGGCCGTTCAATCGATCTTGTGGAATGGAGGGGCTGGTGAGGTCGCGCCACGCAGCGACAAGATCGCGATTTGTGCACGTCTTCACAAGCGCCTACGCTGTGACTCCGACGCGCCCTGCTAGCACAGCCGGCAATCTCGGTCGCCAGCGGGAGTCCACAAACGGCCGACCAGCGGAGTTGGCCGAGGATCGCACCGCACGGAGTCTCATGAGTCAGCACCGTCACCCAGGCGCGCCCGGCCGCGCCGGTGCCGTACCGGCGCTCCCGGACCTGCCCGAGGCGACCGTCGCTCGGCTCCCGGAGTACCTGCGCGCGCTGCACAACCTCGCCGACACCGGGCACGAGACGGTCTCCAGCGAGGGGCTCTCCGCCGCTGCCGGGGTCAACTCCGCCAAGCTCCGCAAAGACCTCTCCCACCTCGGCTCGTACGGCACCCGGGGCGTCGGCTACGACGTGGCGCTGCTGATCGAGCAGATCGAGTTTGTGCTCGGGCTCACCCAACGTCGGGCGGTCGCCCTGGTCGGCGTGGGTAATCTCGGTCACGCTCTGGCCGGCTACGACGGCTTCGCCAGCCGGGGTTTCCGGATCGCCGCACTGCTCGACGCCGATCGCTCGCGGGTCGGTGAGGAGATCAACGGCCTGGTGGTCCGGCATGTCGACGACCTGCCGGCGGTCGCCGCGGAGGAATCCCTCGCGATCGGCGTGATCGCCACCCCGGCCGCCGCCGCCCAGCAGGTCGCCGACCAACTGGTCGCCGTCGGCGTGACGAGCATCCTCAACTTCGCGCCGTGCGTACTCTCGGTTCCGGAGGGGGTCGACGTGCGCAAGGTCGACCTCGCCATCGAGCTGCAGATTCTGTCCTTCCACGAGCACCGCAAGGCGTCGCTGACCGCGCTGCCCGCCACCGGCGGGTCCGCTCTCACCGCCCTGCCGGGCGGGTTCGCGGCCACCGACACCCAGGAGGCGATCGGCACGTGAAACTGCTCGTCGTCGGCGCGTCCTACCGGACCGCCCCGGTCGCCACGCTGGAGCAGCTGGCCGTGCCCCCCGCCGACCTGACCCGCACACTGGACCGCCTGGTCGCCCAGCCGTACGTGGCCGAGGCGGTGATCGTCTCCACCTGCAACCGGGTGGAGGTCTACGCCGCCGTGTCCGGTTTCCACGGTGGGCTCGGCGACGTCTGCGCCGTGCTGGCCGAGCAGGCCGGCAGCTCGCCGACCGCGCTCGCCAGCCACCTGTACGTGCACTACGACACCGCGGCCGTGGACCACGTCTTCCGGGTCGCCACCGGGCTGGACTCGATGGTGGTGGGCGAGGCGCAGATCCTCGGCCAGCTGCGTGACGCGTACCACTGGGCCACCGGCGCCGACTCGGCCGGCCGCCTGCTGCACGAGCTGATGCAGCAGGCGTTGCGGGTTGGCAAGCGGGCCCACGCCGAGACCGGCATCGACCGGGCCGGCCAGAGCGTCGTCACCGCCGCCCTGGAGCTGGCCGCCGGGCACCTCGACGGCGACCTCGTCGGCCACCCGGCCCTGGTGGTCGGCGCTGGTGCGATGGGTTCGCTCGGGGTGGCCACGCTGTCCCGGCTCGGCGCCGGGCCGCTCACCGTCAGCAACCGGGGCACCGACCGGGCCGTCCGGCTCGCCGAGTCGTACGGGGCAAGTGCCGCGCCGATGACCGAGCTGGCCGACACCCTCTCCACAGTGGACATCGTAGTGGCCGCCACCGCGTCCACCGAACCGGTCCTCACCCGCTCGGTGGTCACCGCGGCGCTGGCCGAACGCGACGCGTCCCGGGGCCCGCTGGTCCTGCTCGACCTCGCCGTTCCGCGCGACGTCGAGGAGGGCGTCGCCGAGCTGCCCGGCGTCGAGGTGATCGACATCGACCGGATGGCGGCGCTGCTGGCCGACGGTCCGGCGGCTGCCGACGCGGCAGCCGTCGAACGCATCGTCCTCGGCGAGGTGGAGGGCTTCCTCACCTGGCTGCGTGGCGCGGATGTGGCACCCACGGTGGCCGCGCTGCGCGGTCGGGCCGACGACGTGGTCACCGCCGAGCTGCGCCGACTGGCCCAGCGTCGCCCCGACCTCGGCGACGACCTGCGGGCCGAGGTGGCCCGCACGGTGCACCGGGTCGTGCAGCGGCTGCTGCACCAGCCCACCGTCAAGGTCCGCCAGTTGGCCGCCGAGCCCGGTGGCGACCAGTACGCGGCACTGCTGCGCGAGCTGTTCGACCTCGAGGTGCCGCAGACCTCGCCGGTGGACACCGTCCCGGACGTGCTGACCCCCGACCTCGGCGTGGCGCTCCCCGGCACCGACCCGTTGTCCGGAGCCGACGCCGCCGAGCCGACCCCACCCAGCGGAGGTGCGCGATGACCGCCCCCCTGCGCCTCGGCACCCGGGGCAGCGCCCTGGCGATGGCCCAGTCCGGCCAGGTCGCCGAGGCGCTGACCGTCGCCACCGGTCGCCCCGTCGAGCTGGTCGAGGTGGTCACCGCGGGCGACCGCTCTAACGCGCCGGTGCACCGCCTGGGCGTCGGGGTGTTCGTCTCCGCGCTGCGCGATGCGCTGACCGCCGGGACGATCGACTTCGCGGTGCACTCCTACAAGGATCTGCCCACGGCCGCCGCCGGTGGGCTGCACATCGCGGCGGTGCCGGCCCGGCAGGACCCGCGCGACGCGTTGGTGGCCCGCGACGGCCGAACGCTCGCCGAGTTGCCGCCCGGGGCCACAGTAGGCACCGGCGCGCTGCGTCGGATCGCCCAGTTGCACGCCCTCGGCCTGCAACTGGAGGTCACCCCGATCCGCGGCAACGTCGACACCCGCCTGGGGCGGGTGCTCGGCCCCGAGGCCGATCTCGACGCCGTCGTCCTGGCCCGGGCCGGTCTGGCCCGACTCGGCCGACTCGACGTGATCACCGAGTCGCTGGACCCGATGCTCATGCTGCCCGCTCCCGCTCAGGGCGCGTTGGCAGTCGAGTGCCGGGTCGACGACCGGGACCTGGTCGAGCTGCTCGCCGTGCTCGACCACGCACCGTCGCGTTCCGCGGTCACCGCGGAACGTGCGTTTCTGGCAACCCTGGAGGCCGGGTGCAGCGCACCCGTCGCCGCCTATGCCGAACTCGCCGAAGGCGAGACCGGCGATGAGATCTACCTGCGCGGGGCGGTGATCAGCCCGGACGGCACTCGTGACCTCCGGCTGTCCCGCACCGGAACGCCCGCCGACGCGGCGGAGATCGGTAAGGCACTCGCCGCCGAACTCCTCGACCTCGGCGCCGACTCGATCCTCGGCCACGAAGGACACACCGGCCCGGGGACCCAGCAATTTGGGAGCACAGAATGACCCGCACCCGTAAGCCCGTCGGCCGTATCGCGTTCGTCGGGGCTGGCCCCGGCGACCCGGGCCTGCTGACCCGTCGGGCCCACGACGCCCTGGTCGACGCCGACCAGGTGATCTACGACCGGGGAGTCCCGGAGTCGTTGCTCGCCGTCGTGCGCGCCGAGGCCTCTGACGATGCCGAGTTCACCCCGGCCGAGGGCGCGCCGGGGGACGTGGCGAAGGTGCTCATCTCCGCGGCCCGCTCCGGGCTGAACGCGGTGCACCTGGTCGCCGGCGACCCGTTCGGGCACGACTCGGTGGTCAAGGAGGTGCAGGCGGTGGCCCGCACCGCCGCCCACTTCGAGGTGGTGCCCGGCGTCGGCCAGGCCGAGGGTGTGGCCACCTACGCCGGGGTCCCGCTGCCGGGTGTGCGGACGGCAGCCGACGTCGAGGACGTCAGCGCGCTGGACTTCGAGGCGCTGGCCACGGCCGTCGGCCGGGGATCGCTCGCGCTCGCCGTGGACGCCGGTGACCTCGCCGCCGTCCGGGACGGGCTGCTCGCCGCCGGGGTCGACGGCACCACCGGCGTCGGGGTGACCGGCGACGGCACCGGCGAGACCCAGTACACGACCACGTCGACGGTGGACAGCTTCGTGGCCGCCGCGCTCGGCTTCACCGGCCGGGTGGTGCTCACCGTCGGTGTCGGCGTGGGGCAGCGCGACAAGCTGAGCTGGTGGGAGAACCGCCCGCTGTACGGCTGGAAGGTGCTCGTACCCCGGACCAAGGAGCAGGCCGGTGCGATGAGCGCCCGGCTGCGCGCGTACGGGGCCATCCCGTGCGAGGTGCCGACCATCGCGGTCGAGCCGCCGCGTACCCCGGCCCAGATGGAACGGGCGGTCAAGGGCCTGGTCGACGGCCGGTACGCCTGGGTGATCTTCACGTCGGTGAACGCGGTCCGCGCGGTCTGGGAGAAGTTCGCCGAGCACGGCCTCGACGCCCGGCACTTCGGCGGCGTCAAGATCGCCTGCATCGGTGAGGCCACCGCAGACTCGGTCCGCGCGTTCGGCATCCAGCCGGAGCTGATCCCCGCCGGGGAGCAGTCCTCGGAGGGCCTGCTGGCCGAGTTCTCGCCGCACGACGAGATCCTCGACCCGGTGGGCCGGGTGCTGCTGCCGCGCGCCGACATCGCCACCGAGACGCTCGCCGCCGGGCTCACCGAGCGCGGCTGGGAGGTCGACGACGTGACCGCGTACCGGACGGTGCGGGCCGCTCCGCCGCCCGCCGAGATCCGCGACGCGATCAAGTCGGGCGGGTTCGACGCGGTGCTCTTCACCTCGTCCTCGACCGTGCGCAACCTGGTCGGCATCGCCGGGAAGCCGCACGCCCGGACCGTTGTTGCCGTCATTGGGCCCAAGACGGCGGAGACCGCGACGGAGTTCGGCCTGCGCGTCGACGTCCAGCCGCCGCACGCCTCGGTGCCCGACCTGGTGGAGGCGCTTGCCGCCTACGCCGTCGAACTGCGGGAGAAGCTGGCCGCCATGCCGGCCAAGCAGCGCCGTGGCTCGAAGGTGCAGGGTCCGACCGCTCTGCGCTTCCGGTAGTCGTTCGAGGAGGGCCTGCCATGTCGTACCCCGAGATCCGGCCCCGCCGGCTGCGCCGCAACCCGGCGGTCCGCCGGCTGGTGTCAGAGACCCGGGTCGACCCGGCCGAGCTGGTCGTGCCGATGTTCGTCAAGGAGGGGCTGACCGAGCCCCGCGCCATCGGGTCGCTCCCGGGGGTGCTCCAGCACTCCCGGGACTCGCTGCGCAAGGCGGCGGCCGAGGCGGTCCAGGCCGGTGTCGGCGGGATCATGCTCTTCGGCGTGCCGGAGCAGCGGGACCCGACCGGCTCCGGCGGCGTCGACCCGAACGGCATCCTCAACGTCGCCATCCGCGACGTGGTGGCCGAGGTGGGCGACGCCACAGTGGTGATGAGTGACCTGTGCCTCGACGAGTTCACCTCGCACGGGCACTGCGGGCTGCTCACCGGAGACGGTGAGGTCGACAACGACTCGACGCTGACCGCGTACGCCGAAATGGCGGTGGCCCAGGCCGCCGCCGGGGTCGGCATGGTCGGGCCGTCCGGGATGATGGACGGCCAGGTCGGCGTGGTACGCCGAGCCCTCGACGCCGCCGGCTACCAGGACGTCTCCGTGCTGGCGTACGCGGTGAAGTACGCCTCCGCCTTCTACGGCCCGTTCCGGGAGGCGGTGGAGTCGGCGCTGGAGGGCGACCGGCGCACCTACCAGCAGGACCCGGCCAATCTGCGGGAGTCGCTGCGCGAGGTCGCGTTGGACGTGGCCGAGGGCGCCGACCTGGTGATGGTCAAGCCGGCACTGCCCTACCTCGACGTGGTGTCGGCGGTGCGGGCCGCGGTGGACGTCCCGGTCGCCGCCTACCAGGTCTCCGGCGAGTACGCGATGGTCGAGGCGGCCGCCGCTAACGGATGGATCGACCGCGAGCGGGTGATGCTGGAGACGCTCACCTCGATCAAGCGGGCCGGTGCCCAGGTCATCCTCACCTACTGGGCCGTCGAGGCCGCCGGTCTGCTCCGCCAGCGCTACTGAGCCAACCTCACGGCACCCGGCACCCGGCACCCGGCACGTGGCGCCCGGCGCGTGGCCGGATCGGCCGTCCTTGGCCGCGACGCCTCCGCGCCAGCCTTTGCTCTGCACCCGCCGATGCGACGGCTAGGGTCCGGCCGCATGGCCGCATGGCCGCATGGCCGCATGGCCGCATGGCCGCATGGCCGCATGGCCGCATGGCCGCATGGCCGCATGATCGCATGGCGCAAGGCCGGGTGGCGGCGTGGCCGCCTGGCCGCGTGGCCCACGGCCCTCGGCTGGGACGGCCGTCCGGCGGTGACAACCCCGCGCGCCAGCCTTTGCTCTGCACCCGCGGGTGCGACGGTCACGGTCCGCGACCGGTGCCTATGCGGGTGCAGAGCAAAGGGGAAATGTTTCGGGAGTGCCCCCTGCTCCTTGGCGGTGGAGGCGTACCGCCCAAGCCGCCGGTCGCGGTCGGTCGCACCGGCACCGTCTCCGCGCGGTGACGAACGCCGGTTGTCCACAGGTGCCGTCGTTGTCCACAGGTCTGCCTTGCGGGACTGCGGGGATCGGCGTGAGCCGGGACGGTGGCGGCATGGACGATTCAGTGACACCCCTGGAGGCCGGAGCGCCCGGCGTCGACAGTTGGGTTCTCGACGGCCCCGACCCCGACCCCCGCATGGCGCAGCGGAAAGTCATCCTCAGCGAGCCCTCCGACACCCCATGGCCAGTCGTTGGCATCGTCCGGGCGGTCCGTCGTCAGGCCGACCTGAGCCAACGTGAGCTGGCCAGGTGGGCGGGGGTGCACCACGCGACCATCGGCCGCATCGAGGCCGGTCGGACCGTCCCGAGCATTGAGCTGCTCCGCCGGACAGTCGGGGTCGTCGGATGTCGGCTGGCCGTCGTCGACGAGTTCGGCCGGGTGCTCAAGCCGATGCGGGACTGGGAAGACACCCGCGACGGTGCCGGGCGCCGCTACCCGTCGCACCTGGACACCATCCTCGACCCCGAGCCGGGGGAGTGGTGGGCGGACATCTACGGGCTGGCCCGCCCACCCGAGACGTTCTACCGCAATCGGGAGGTCCGTGACGCGATGCGGCGGCGCAGCCAATGGGAGGTGCGGGTGGCCAAGCACCGCGGTGATCCGCCGCCGCCACAACTGTGGCGGTACCGCTGACGCAGGATGGGCGACGGCCCGCCGCCCCCCGGGTGGGGTTCGGCGGGCCGTCGTCGATCACATCCGCGATCAGTCGTCGTTGGTGATCGTTCCGGTCGCGAGCGGATCGGCCAGCCGCAGGCCGGGCACGCCGGCCACCAGCAACGTCAACTTTTCGTCCGCCTCCCGCTTGCGGTCACCGCGCACCGAGACCGGGAACGCCACCGACGTCTGCCCGGCGGCCAACACCTTGCAGCCGGCGTACGGGTCGAAGTCCGAGCCTGCCTGCGCCGTGAGGCCGACGGTGGCGGCGCAGAGCAGCACCGACTGGGACAGCGGCCGAGACACGGTCGCGGTGAAGGTGAGCTGCCGGGTGCCCTGATCGCCCTCGGTCACCGCCGAGTCGGCCACTGTCAACGACGCCCGGGACCGGAACCGCGCCACCTGCGGGTCGTGGTCACTGGAACCTCGCGACCCGTCACCGGCGAACTCCGCCGGCCAGTCGGCGTTGATGTGCGCCGCCCGCACCTGCACCAGGTCGTTGTGGAACGCGTCGTTGACGAACAGGTGGTCGAGAGTCTGCGCCTGCCCCTCGAAGCTGTACGAGTAGGCCGAGGCCGGCACGTCCGCGACGAGGTCGTCCCACAGGTTGCGCAGGCCCGCCTCGTAGAGCGGAGCGAGCTGATCTGACGGCGTGGGCTGCTCTCCGGTCGCGATGGGATCGTCCGGGCGGGGGAAGACGTTCAGGTCCCCGCCGTAGACCACTCGGGCGGCCGGGTCGGCCGCCTCGATCGCGGTGACGATCGCCGCGCCGTAACGCGCCTGCTCACGCCGTTGCCCGACCCGGCTGTCCGGGCCGGAGGAGTAGTGGTTGCTGAGCGCGTACAGGGTGAACCGCTCCGACGAGCCGGGAGCGGCGGCCACCGTGAACTTCCCCAGCTGCGGAGCACGGGTGAAGACGTTGTTCCCGTCCTTGCCGGTGGAGGTGTCCACGTCCGCCGGCAGCACCGCGTTGAGGGCCTTCGGGTTCTGCACGTCGGCGTTGGTCGGCAGCCCCGCAGCCCGGTACTGCACCGTCGGCGTCGCCCCCAGCAGGGGGTCCGCCGCCGTCGCGGCCGCCAGCGACACCCGGTCCGTGCGGTACAGGAAGGCCGCGGTGATACCGCGAGCGTCCGCGCCGGTCCGGTCATAGGCGGCGGCGTACGCGGGCCCACCGGCCGCCGTCACCGCGAGCGCCAACTCCTGGATGCTGTCCGGAGCGCCATCGGCGTTGTTGGTCTCGCCGCAGCTCAGCGCCGCCCCGGAGACCGTGCAGATGTCCTGGTCCTCGGCCTCCTGCACCAGGATCAGGTCCGGTGCGTGCAGGTCCTTGACGATCTGATCGGCGAGAGCGGCCAGTTGCTCGCGGTACTCCGCCTCGCTGGCCGGGACGTAGTCGAACGGCGGGGAGACGCCCACACAGCCGGCGTTACCGGCGAAGTCGCAGCCGTCGAACGGGTCGTCGCGGTAGTCGTACAGGTTCTCCACGTTGTAGGTGGCCACGGCCACCTCCTGCGACCGGTCGGCCGGCTTGGGCGGGTTGTTCCTCGACGGGTCGGCCCCGGCGGCGAACTCCGCCCGCTCGACCTGGACGCCGTACTTCTCGAACGAGTAGTAGACCCCGCCCACCGCGTCCGCCCGCAGCGTGTCGAAGGTGTGCGCCGGCGGGAGCAGCGCGGCGCTGTCCCCGGCGGTGGCTTTCACGCCCATGCTGCCCAGCAGCGTCCGCTGGCCGTTGCCGTCGTCGAAGCGGCGGGTCGGGTCGTTGTCCAGCGGGTGCGAATCACGGAAGACCCGCCGGGAGTACGCGTCGGCGCGGTCCAGCAGCGGGTCGTCGCGGTCGACCACCCACAGCTCCGCGTCGGCGGTGGAGGAGAAGACGTCCCGGCCGCTCACCGCACCGCTGCCCGCACGTACCCGCATCCGGGAACCCTCGTGCCGCTCCCAGAAGCGCTGCGCGTCGGTCAGCACGGCCGGCGGCACCGCGTCGGTCACCGCGACCGCGGTGTCCACGGCCAGCCCGCCTTCGATCAGGCGGACCAGCGACGCGCCGGAGAGCTGGGTGAAGTTGTAGTACTCCGACACCCGGGCCCGCAGCACGACCTCGTCGCCGACCGTGGGCACGTAACCGCCGATCAGCGAGGTGAACGCACCCATGAACACGAAGATGCCGTCGGAACTGGTCGGATCGCCGTCGGTGTCACCAACGCGGCTCTGCAGGAAGAAGCCGTGCTGCTCCGCTCCGGCCGAGGTGCGGGCCAGGGTCAACTGGGTGATCACGCCGCGTACGTCGTACAGGCTGCTGCTCGTGCCGTTGCCGCTCGCCGGTGCGAGCGGTGACCGGTCGTTCGGACCGGACTCGGTGTCGGTGGTCGGACCCTGCACCTCGCCGACGGTCAGCTCCCGGGTCACCTGCACCGCCAGCGCGCAGCTCGCGGTGCCACCGCCCGCGTCGGTCGTGGTGAGGGTGACGGTGTACGCCCCGGCGGCGAGGTCGGCGCTCACGTCGACCGTGGCGCGGGCGGTGCCGCCCACCCCGTCGGCGGGGGTGAAGGCGGTACGGGTGATCGAGCCGGAGGTCGGGCTCGGGCTGATCGCCGTCACCGCCAGGTCGACGATCGTGTCGTCGGGGTCGGCGGCGGTCACCTCGCGGCTCGCGGCCGTGCCGGCGGCGGTGACCAGCGGCCCGCCGCAGGTCAGCGTGGCGGGCACGTCGACCGGGCCGCCGCCGTCCACGGTGTGCGCGCCCAACCCGTCGAAGGTGTCGACGGGGAAGCCCGCCCACTGCGCGGCGGGGTCGAAGGCATCCGACGGGTCGGTGTCACCGGCGGCCACACTCGCCAGCCGCCGCAGGGTGTTGTCTGCGGTGCTGGTCACGCCCGTGCCCCACTCGGTGCCCGGGTCGACGCCCACCTGGCCGATCGAGTCGAGCACCGTGGCGCCCCGGCGCAGCACTATCGCGTCGTCACCGTTGAAGAGGCTCGCCCCGGTGGTCTGATCAGCCTGGGCGAGGATGGCGGCCCCGGCCGAGGCGCTGGCGAACACGAACGCGTCACCGGCCGCCACGCTGCCGGTCAGGGCGATCGTGGTGGCCGTGGTGGAACCGTTGAAGTAGAGCTGCAACTGGTAGCCACCGGCCGCCAGGTCGACGGCGGCGCCCGTGCCGTTGAACAGCTCGATCGCCTTGTTGTTCGACGAACCCTCGACGTACTCCGAGATGAACAGGTCGGTGGGCGCGGCGCTGGCCGCGGTGGGTGCGACGCCGAGCGCCGTGACGGTCACGGCGGCGGTGGCGGTCGCGAGCGCGGCGATTGAGCGGCGCGGGCGCATAGGGCCTCCACGATGGGTGGACGGGGGTCAACGCACGTTAAGGTGCGCGACTGTCCACCGTCCATCCTCTAATGGACAGTTTCGTGAATTTCTCAACGCGGTGGATCGAGGCGGTGCACCAGCTCAGCGACGTCGACGCTGTATTCGCACCAGTCCCGGTCGGGGCGGTAGCCCAGCTCAGCGTTGACCTTCAACATCGCCTCGTTGGCCTGCGCGTTCCAGGTCTGCACCTCGATCAGCTCCGGCTCGGCGGAGCGCAACTCCAGCAGCATCCGGGCCTTGATCGCCCGATCGATGCCGTAGCCCCGGTGATTCTGCGCCACGATCGTGTCGTACTGGTCGGCGCGGGTCGGGTGCTGCGCCGGCACCACCACCTCGGTCAGGCCGGCCACCTCGCCGCTCTGCTCGTGTCGGGCGAGCATGATGTACGGCTTCATGCCCCGCCGGTGCAGCGTGTCGAGGCTGTCGCGCAGCCGCTCCGGGTCGTAGGAGCTGGGGCGCAGCTCACCGTCGTCGACGTCGCGCACCTCGGCCTTGGCCCGCGCGTACGCCTCGATCAGGTCGTCCGGCGGCCCGCCGGGGAAGAACTCCAACTGGTAACCCGCCCCGATGCCGGTGGCCATCTCGGCCAGCTCGGCCCAGTCCACCGCCGTCAGGTCGAGCACGCTGCGCGTCTCCACGTACTCCCGGTTGAAGCCGAGCGACTCGTAGAACCCGACCGCCGGCGTGTCGCCGACAACCTCGACCCCGATCGACCGGAAGCCCTCCTGGTAGACCCGGCGCGCGGCGCGCAGCACCAGGTCACGGCCGAGACCGGTGCGCCGGGCGGACGGGTGCACCAGCACCTCGAGCACACCGATGTCACCCAGAAGGAGGACGTGCACCTGGCCGATCACCGCGCCCGTGTCGCCCGGGGCGGTCGGCTCGGCCTGGGCGATCCAGGAGATCCGCCGCTCGCCGGGCATCACCTCGGCGAGGTACTCCCGCAGTGAAGCCTCCCGCCAGGGCGGGTCCTGCGGCAGGTCGGCCGCCAGGACCGCGTTCAGCGTGGCCAACAGCGACGCGATCTCGGCGGACGACGCGGTCCTGGGGTCCCACTCGCGCACCATCACCCGTCTAGCTTGCCGCTAACAGAGGCCCGGGGGAAGTGTCCAGTTCTCCAACGTATCGAGACGATCACTTCACGAGCGACTGGCCCGTCCGTACCGGTTCGCGGTGTCGTAGACGTCCTGGGCGTACCGCCGTACGTCGTTGTAGGAGAGGATCGCGTTCCACCAGTCGCCCGCGATGCTCAGGTTCCGGCCGCCCTTGCAGAGGTAGTTCCCCGCCGCCAGCGCCGCGTCGTCCAGGTCGTGCGGGTCCTTGACGCCGTCGTTGTCCGCGTCCGCGCCGATCTCCTGCCAGGTGGTCGGGATGAACTGCATCGGCCCGATGGCGCGGTCGAGGGTCGAGTTCCCGTCGAGCGCCCCACGGTCGGTGTCGATGATCCGCATCCGGCCGTCCTTGCCGTCCAGCGGCAGCCCGAAGATGTTGGGTACCGCCTTGCCGTCCTGCCCCAGCCGCGCGCCGTTGGTCGAGCCGTGATCCGATTCGACCTTTCCGATCGCGGCCAGCGTGGTCCAGCTCAGCGCACAGCTGCGGTTGGTCTGGGCGAGCACCAGCTCGGCGTAGCCGTACGCCTGCATGGCCACCGCCGGGATACCGACCTTGGCGCCGACCTGCTGCGCCCAGCCGGCCAGGGCGTCCGACGGTCGGCCACCGATCACCGCACCGGTCGGCAGCCCGTTGCCGGGCAACCCGCCGGAGGGCAGCGGAAGGGTCGGTAGCGGTCCGGTCGGCAGCGGTCCGGTCGGCAGCGGACTGGTCGGCAGGCCGGACGGCATCCCGGGCGCTGCCACCCCGCTCGGCGCGGCCGAGGCGTCGACCGCGACCGGGCGAGGCGCACGGATCGTGGCCGGCACGAGCAGCGCTCCCGCCGCAGCCGTCGCGGCAACCAGCGCCAGCAGGAACACGCCGGGCAGGGTCAACCGACCGCTCGGCCGGCGGGCCCAGGCGCGGGTCGCCTGGGTCGCTGCGGCTGCTGCCCGACGGGGCGGCAGCCGTACCGCGTGCGCGAACTGCACCCGCCGTCGGCGGGCCGGGTTGGACACCGGCACGACCGGAATCTCATCCACAGTGGTCTTCGCCGGATCCGCGGCACCGGGCTTCGCGTCCTCGGCGGGCGCGTCGGCGCTCGACGCGCCGGCCGTTCCCGACGCGGCCGGGCCACCGGCGCCGCCGTCCGCCCCCGCGGCGTCGGCCTTCACGTTCCTGGCCTCGGGGATGTCGGTCTTCGCGGCGTCGGTCTTCGCGTCCGTGGCCTCGCCGGTCTCGGCCTTCGCGGTCTCGGCCTTGGCCTTGCCGGTCTTGGCCTCGGCTGCCGCGGCCAGGGGGCCGGCTGCGGAGCTTGCGGCCGGGACAGATTCGGCCGGGACCTTCGTGCCGGTGGCGCGGGCGTCCGGTTCGGACCTGGCGGACTCGGCTGCGGTGGACTTCGCTGCTGGCGGAACCGCTGTGGCGGCTGGTGGCGTGGTGGTCGCTGGCGTGCTCGGCGCGCCGGCGGAACGCCCGCTCAGCCAGGGGCGGCGAGGCCGGGGCACCTTGCGCGCCAGGTCGGGCGCGGCCCCGGAGCCTTCGATCGGCCCGTCCAGCGGCGCGGCCGGTCGTAACGGTTGCACACGCGTGTCGTCCTCGCCGTCCACCACCTGTCGAGTATCACCCATGCGTCGCGAACCGTCAGATCCACGTACCCTGGGTGGCATGCCCCGGTACGAGTTCCGCTGCCGCGCCTGCGGCGACACCTTCGAGGTCAACCGTTCGATGGCGGCGGCCGGTGAGCCGGCCAGCTGCCCGCAGGGACACGCCGACACGGTCAAGCTTCTTTCCGCGGTCGCGGTCACCGGTCGCGGTGGTGGTGCCCCGGCACCCGCCGCTGGCGGTGGTGGCTGCTGCGGCGGCGGCTGCGGCTGCTGATCGGGCCGATTCGCCGCCGCCTGGTGGGCCAGCCTTGCCGGGAACGGGCCTGAGTGGCACGTTGGGGCGGCACTTGCCCGGCCGTTCTCACGATGTGTGATCGTTCGGACTCAGGCAGCATGAACCCGACGTCACGGGCGGAGGTTCCTCGCATGTCGCCACGGATCCAGCTCCCGAGCGGTTGGGTGACCTTCGTATTCACTGATATCGAGGGTTCGACACGGCTGGCTCAGCTGCTCGGCCCGGACTACCGCCCGGTGCTCGCCGAGCATCGACGGCTGCTGCGCCGCACGCTGGCCAGCACCGGTGGCGCGGAGCTGCTGACCGAGGGCGACTCGTTCTTCCTGGCCTTCGAGGAAGCTTCCGCGGCGATGACCGCGTGCCTGACCGCTCAGCGGGCACTGTCCAGCCACGACTGGCCCACCCCCGAAGCCGCGCCCCGGGTGCGGATGGGCCTGCACACCGGCTATGCCGAGCCACGCGACGGCGAGTACGCCAGCCCCGAGGTGCACCGGGCCGCCCGGGTGGCGGCCGCCGCGCACGGCGGGCAGGTGCTCTGCACGGCGTCCACCGCCCGTCGGGCCGAGCCGATGCCGCCGGGAGCGACCCTGCTCGACCTGGGGTTGCACCGGCTGCGCGGCTTCGACGACCGTGAACGCCTGTTCCAACTGGTCGCACCGGGTCTGGAGCGACAGTTCCCCCGGCCCCGCACGGCCGACGCGGTGGCGCACAACCTGCCCACCCAGGTCACCTCGTTCGTCGGCCGGCAGGCCGAGCGCATCGAGTTGAGCCTGCTGGTGCGTCAGAACCGCCTGGTCACCGTGCTGGGCGCCGGCGGCGCGGGCAAGACCCGGCTCGCGGTGGAGTTGGCCAGCGGAGTTGTCGAGGCGTACCCGGACGGGGTCTGGTTCGTCGACATCGCCTCGGTGACCGACCCGGGGTTGGTGGCGTTCGCCATCGCCGCCGTGCTCGGCCTGCGTCCCGAGCCCGGCCGGCCGATGCTGGACACCCTCGTCGAGTACGCGGCCGGCCGTCGGATGCTGGTCGTCCTGGACACCTGCGACACCCAACCGGCCGCCTGCGCCGAGGTGATCGCGCGGCTGCTGTCCGGTGGCAGCGGCGTACGGGTGCTGGCCACCAGTCGCGAGTCGTTCAGCCTGCCCGGCGAGGTGGTGTGGCGGATTCCGCCGCTCTCGGTCGACCCGCGCGCGGACGGCGCGGAGAGCGACGCGGTGGCGCTGCTGCTGGACCGTACGGCGGCGGCGCGTGGTGGTCGGCAGCCGGACCCGGCCGAGTCCGCCGACCTGCGTCGGGTCGTGCAGCGGTTGGACGGCCTGCCGCTCGCCATCGAGCTGGCCGCCGCCCGGCTGCGGGTGCTCTCGGTCGGTCAGCTCGCCGAGCGCCTGGACGACGTCCTCGGCACCCTGGACGCCGGCCGGGAGGACCCGGATCCGCCGCCGGTGGAGCGGGGCTGGTCCGGCAACCAGCAGGACACCGTCGACCTGGTCGCCGCGGCGGCCGGAGCGTCGCCACCCACCCCGGCGAGCCGGGCGGTGCAACGCTCGGCCACCGAACGGCATCTGACCATGCAGGCCACCGTCACCTGGTCCTACCGGACGCTGGGGCCCCGGGCCGCCCGTCTGCTGCGGTGGCTGGCGGTCTTCGCCGGCCCGGTGGATCTGGCGACGGTGGAGTGGCTGCTGGGTGACGATCCGCTGGACCCGCTCTCGGTCCTGGTGGACAAGTCGATGGTGTTGGCCGAGCCGCGTGCCTCCGGCAGCACCTACCGGATGCTCGACCCCATCCGGGCGTACGCGGCGCGACGGCTGGCCGAGGCGGGCGAGGAGCAGGCCGCCCGGGACCGGCACGTGGCCTGGTCGGCGCACGCGTTGGACCGGGCCCACCTGGGCCAGGACGGCCGGCCGGTGACGTTGTCGCTGTACGCCCTCGATCCACTGGCCGGGGAGCTGCGCGCCGCGCTGCGGTGGTGCGCCACCGGCGGCAGCGCCCGTGCCGGTCTCGGCCTGGCGGGTGGGCTGGACCAGTGGTGGCTGGAGCGGGGCCTGGCCCGCGAGGGGCGGCTGTGGCTGTTCCGGCTGTACGGACGGATCGCGGAGACGGGAGAGCGGATCCCCGAGGCGGAGCTGGCGGCGGCGTACCACATGCATTCGCTGCATGCCAGCGCCGACGGCGAGTTCGCCGAGGAACTGCGCTACTCCCAGCGGGCGGAGGCAGCGGCCCGGCAGGCCGGCGACGCCGGGTTGCTGGCTCGGGTGCTCGCCGGCAGGGCCGCGCCGCTCGTCGACATGGGGCAGTTCGTCGAGGCCGAACGGGTGTGCCGGGAGGTCATCGACTGGGCGCACGGGCAGGACGTGGTCGGCGAAGCTCTGTTCGCGGTCTTCAGCCTGGCCGAGCTGCTCTGGCGACGGGGTGCCCTGGAGGAGGCCGCGGAACTGCTGGGCGCGGTGCGTCCGGTGGAGGCCGCCCGGCCCGTGGAGCGGGGCCGGCGTTCGGTGGACATGCTGCTCGGCATGGTCGCGCTGGCCCGCGGCGACGTGATCGCCGCACACGAGCATCTGCTGGTGGCGCTGCGCTCCCGGATGGGTCACGGCTACCACGGGCGGGCGTGCGACACCTTGAACGCGGTAGCGGTGCGCTGCGCGATCGGCGGGGAGCGGTTGACCGCCGCCCGCCTGTTCGGGGCGGCGCAGGCCACTCGGGCGAGCATGCGGGCCACCCCCGGCATCTTCGGCGGTTACTGGGCCGAGCAGCAGGGGGAGTTGCGCGCGGTGCTGGGCGACACGGCCTTCGACGACGCGTACGGCGAGGGTGCGGAGCTGGGGCTGGACGAGGCCGCAGCGCTTGCACTCGACGTGGAACACCCGGACCTGGCGGCGGACTCGACCCGCTTCAGCACCGGCCTGTCCCAACCAACCCCCCGCCGACCCGCCGACCCCGACCGCCACCCCGCCACCCGAACCGAACGCGCCTAACCCCACCCCGCCTCGCGCGCCCTGCCCCCGCGCCCTGCCCCGCCCTGCCCCCGCGCCCTGCCCCGCCCTGCCCCCCGCGCCCTGCCCCGCCCTGCCCAACCCCGCGCCCCCGCCCCGCCCCCGCCCCCGCGCCCCGCCCTGCCCTGCCCTGCCCCGCCGATCTTGCACATTCTGTCGCGAGATACCGGTGCCAAGGCGGCAAATCGACAACCGAAAGTGCAAGATCGGCGGGGCAGAGCGCGGGTCGCGGGGCAGAGCGCGGGGCAGAGCGCGGGTCGCGGGGCAGAGCCGGGGTGCGGGGCAGGGCGCGAGGACGCGGGGCAGGGCACGAAGGCGTGAGGGCGTGGGGCGGGGCAGGGCGTGGGGGCGTGGGGCGGGGCAGGGCGTGGGGGCGTGGGGCGGGGCAGGGCGCGGGCGTGGGGCGGGGCGCGAGGGCGCGGGTGCGGGTGGGGTAGGGGTGCGGGTTGGGGTGGGGGAGGGGTGCGGGTTGGGGCGGGGTTAGTGGGTTTGGGCGTTGGCTTCGGCTTGGGCCTTCATTCGGGCGGCGCGGTCGATGTCGGCCTGCTGGACGGCCGCCACCGAACCGAAGATGCTGACCGCCTGGTAGTAGGTCCAGGCCAGGCTGTAGCAGGCCGGTCGGACAACCGAGTTGTACGTGGTGCAGACGCGCTTGAGGTCCTCGTAGAAGGCGCTGTCGAGGCGGGGCTTGTTGGCGGAGAACTGGCCGACCGCCTTGTAGTTGCGGTAGCCGAAGTCGTGCCGGTAGCAGCCCAGGTTGAAGGTGAAGCCGAGCGGGTTGTCCGGGCTGGACGAGCAGTAGTCGGTGGACCAGTTGAAGTTGTAGTCGGCCCAGGGTGCCCGGTTGACCCGGGCGCTGTTCCACGAGTTGTAGCTGGACGCGCTGGTCTGGGTCCAGCTGGACAGCACGGAGAGCTTCTGGGCGGGGGTGACGGCGGCGGCGGGTGAGGCGATGGCGAGGGTGGCGAGCAGCGCTGATGCGCCCGAGGCGAGCAGGGTGGCGAGACGTCGGGGCACGGGTTACCTCCGCGGGGGTGAGCGGGTGGGACGGAAGTTACCGGCGGGTTACCGGATGTCGATGAGTGTCGATCAGCTGATCAACTGGGTGGTATGCGCATCGCCAACTATTGGTGACATGCGTTGAAACAGACGAATGCCCCGGACGCGCGAGGCGTTCGGGGCATTCGGAGAGACGGTCAGCGCAGGACGAATGCCGGCGGGCTGGCAGCGCTCTCGTTGGCCGACCGGTCCAGTGCGGTCAACTGGTAGGTGTAGCGCCGACCGGGCTCGGCCGACGTGTCCACCCAGGACTGGACGTTCCCGGGCGTGGCCCGGACGGTGTCGACCAGGTGCGCGGCGTCGGCCGTGGCGCACCGGCCGGGCAGCGTGGTGCCGTCGAACCGGTAGATCGCGTACGAGGTGGCGGTGCCGAGCGGGCCGACGCCGTCGGCGGGCTGCCGCCAGGTGAGCCGGACCCCGTCGGCCTGCCGCGCCGCCTTGCTGACCACCGGGAAGAGCAGCGGTCGCGCCGGCAGGTGGGGCATGGCCGGCACCAGCGCCGGGCGGGAGTAGTGCTCGGCGGCGTAGATGTCGGTGGCGTCGAGCCGGTTGGCCCGTACCTGCACCGCGGAGAAGTGCACGTTGCCCTGCACCTCCGGGTACGACCGGTTGAGCGTCAGGTGGTCGGACAGCTCACGCGGGTTCTGCCAGTACGGCCCGTACGCCGGGTCTCCGCTCTTGTAGTCGGCCTGGCCGATGTAGAGCTGCACGCGGGTGCCGCGCACCGTCTCGGCCCACCACGGCACGAGGCGCGCGTAGTCGGCGGCCGGGTACTGGCCGATGTACCAGTAGAGCTGCGGCACCACGTAGTCGATCCACTCCTGCTTGATCCACTTGCGGGTGTCGGCGGAGATGATGTCGTACGACTGGCTGCCGGTGGTGTCCGAACCGAGCGGGTCGGCGGTCTTGTTGCGCCAGATGCCGAACGGGCTGACGCCGAACTTCACCCACGGCTTCGCCGCCTTGATCTTGCCGTTCATCTCCTGGATCAGCAGGTTGATGTTGTCCCGCCGCCAGTCGGCCCGGTCGGTGAAGCCCCGGTTGTGGGCCGCGAAGGTCGCGTCGTCCGGCACCTGGTACGTGCCGCTGGGATAGGGGTAGAAGTAGTCGTCGAAGTGGACGCCGTCGATGTCGTACCGCTTGACTGCGTCCATCATGGCGGTCTGGACGAACTCGCGTACCTCGGGGATTCCGGGGTTGTAGTAGAGCCGGCTGCCGGCCACGCCAGCCGGTGGGTAGGCGAAGGTCCAGTCGGGGTGCTGCTGGGCCGGGTGGCCGGGGGCGAGCTGGGCGAGGTCCGCGCCCGCGCCGCCGGGGGCCGGCATGGAGACGCGGTACGGGTTGAACCAGGCGTGGAACTCCAGGTTCCGCTTGTGCGACTCGTCGACCAGGAAGGCCAACGGGTCCCAGCCCGGGTCCTGGCCGCGAACCCCGGTCAGGTACTCCGACCAGGGCTCGTACGGCGAGGGCCAGAGCGCGTCGGCGGTGGGCCGGACCTGCACCACGACGGCGTTGTGGTGCAGCCGCCCGGCGAGGTCGAGCAGCTCGCGGTACTCGGCCTGCTGCGCGGCGATCCGGTCGGGGCTGGTCTGGGACGCCTTGCTGGGCCAGTCGATGTTGACCACCGACGAGATCCACATGGCCCGGAACTGCCGTTTCGGGGTGGCCGGGTCGGTGGCGCAGGTGGTGGTGGTGTCGACCGCGCTGGGGGCGGCACTCGCGGGGGTGGCGGTGACGAACGTGCCGAGCAGGGCTGTGACCAGCCCGGCGACTCCGAGTCGGGTGGCTTTCATGCGGTGTGTCCCTTCGTTGGGGCTCCCGGATGCTTCGCGCGGTGCGCGGCAAGATTCGCCGTCGATGTCCGCGTTGCTGGTAGGAAATTTTCACAATCTGGCCATCGCCGCAAGAGTTCGTGGTTGACCAATCGCTCCGCT
Organism: Micromonospora sp. NPDC047756; assembly: GCF_055587245.1. Lineage (NCBI taxonomy): Bacteria > Bacillati > Actinomycetota > Actinomycetes > Micromonosporales > Micromonosporaceae > Micromonospora > Micromonospora sp. NPDC047756. Next base: position 363,139 of record NZ_JBVJGQ010000004.1, on the reverse strand, counting down.
GGGTAGCAACGCCGGTCACCGGCCGCCACGGGGGTGGTCGCACGGTGGGAGGGGTGACCGGGTGTCCGTGCTGCGCACAAAACCAATCAAGGACGTGATAGCCCAGGGTGAGGCGGACGGCAGCGACGGCCAGTTGGGGCTGAAGCGACGGCTCGGCGCGATCGACCTCACCGGCTTCGGCATCGGCATCGTGATCGGCACCGGCATCTTCACGCTCACCGGCATCGAGGCCCGCGACAGCGCCGGGCCGGGCGTGGTGATCTCCTTCGCCATCGCCGGCGTGGTGGCCCTGCTCGCCGCCCTCTGCTACGCCGAGCTGGCCTCCAGCGTGCCGACCGCCGGCAGCGCCTACACCTACGCGTACGCCACGATGGGCGAGATCGTCGCCTGGATCATCGGCTGGGATCTCCTGCTGGAGTTCGCGCTCGGCGCCGCGGTGGTGGCCCGAGGCTGGTCCGGATACCTCGCCGAACTGCTCGACCTGCCGACCCGATGGTTCGGCGAGGAGGGCAGCACCGTCAACGTGGGCGCCATCGCCATCGTGCTGATCCTCGGCGTCGTGGCGATCGTCGGCATCCGGGAATCCGCCCGGATCACCAACCTGCTGGTGCTGGTCAAGGTGGCCATCTGCGTCTTCGTGGTGGTAGCCGGTCTGTTCTTCGTCAAGGCCGCCAACCTCACCCCGTTCATCCCGCCGGCCGAGCCCGCCGGGAGCGGCGACGACGGCATCAAGCAGCCGGTCACCCAGGCGCTCTTCGGGCTTGAGCCGTCCGTCTTCGGCTTCGTCGGGGTGCTCAGCGCCGCCGCCGTGGTCTTCTTCGCGTACACCGGCTTCGAGGCCGTGGCCAACCTGGGTGAGGAGACGCGCAAGCCCAAGCGGGACCTCACCCTGGGTCTGCTCGGCACCCTGCTGATCTCGACTGTGCTCTACATCGGCGTCTCGCTGGTGGTGGTCGGGATGGTGCCGTACACCGAGATCGACCGGGGCGCCCCGATCGCGTCGGCCTTCGAGTCGGTCGGCGCGGGTTGGGCCGCCGTGCTGGTCTCCATTGCCGCGGTCGCGGGCCTGACCAGCGTCATCCTCGTCGACCTGGTGGCGATGGGCCGGATCGGCTTCGCCATCGCCCGGGACGGTCTGATCCCGCCCTCGATCGCGAAGGTGCACCCGCGCTGGGGCACCCCGTACCGGATCTCGGCGATCATGACGGTGGCGGTCGCGCTGCTGGCCGGCTTCCTGCCGCTGTCCGCGCTGGCCGACCTGGTCAGCATCGGCGCGCTCTGCGCGTTCGTCCTCGTGTCGGTGGCGGTGCCGATCCTGCGCCGCAAGCGCCCCGACCTGGAGCGGCCGTTCCGGGTGCCGTTCTCACCGGTGCTGCCGATCGTCTCGGCGCTGGCCTGCTTCTATCTGATGCTCAACCTGTCCGTGGAGACCTGGCTGCGGTTCCTGGCCTGGATGCTGCTCGGCGCGCTGATCTACTTCGGCTACGGCTACCGCCGCAACCGGTTGGCCCAGCACGAGCCCGCCGTCGCGCCGACCCCCCGCGAGCCGACTGCCTGACCCGAAGGTGCGCAAGGGCCCCGTCGGTGGGGCCCTTCCGCGCGGCCCGCGCAGCTATGGTGCGCTCGGTCACCTCGGGGAGGTTGCGGCGTGCGACACAGACTCAAGGACGTGGCGGAACGGGCCGGCGTCTCCGTCAAGACCGTCTCCAACGTGGTGAACGGCCACGTGCACGTGCGACCGGACACCCGGGCCCGGGTCGAGCAGGCGATCGTCGAACTCAACTACCGGCCGAACCTCTCCGCCCGTCACCTCCGCAAGGGCCGCACCGGCGTGATCGCGCTCGCGGTTCCGGAACTGGACATCCCGTACTTCGCCGAGCTGGCCCGTCACGTGATCAGCGCCGCCGCCGAGCACGGCTGGACGGTGCTCGTCGACCAGACCGGCGGCCGGCGCGGCCAGGAGCGGGCGCTCGCCCCCGGTATCACCGACCACCTGATCGACGGGCTCATCCTCAGTCCGTCGGCGCTCACCGCGGCGGACCTGGCCGGTCTGGACGGCATCCCGATGGTGCTGCTCGGCGAGCGGACCGACCATTGCCCGGCGGATCGTGTGGTGATCGACAACGTGGCAGCGGCCCGGGAGATCACGAGCCACCTGATCCAGTTGGGTCGCCGCCGCATCGCGGCCGTCGGCCCGCAGCGCACCGACGGGGGTGCCAGCGCCCGGCTGCGCCTGGCCGGCTACCGCGACGCGCTGCGCGCCGCCGGCCTCGACGATTCCCTGGTGGCGTTCGCGCCGGCCTGGCACCGCGCGGACGGCGCGGCCGCGATGCGCGGCCTACTCACCTCCGGTGTACGCCCCGACGCCGTCTTCTGCTTCAACGACACGCTGGCCCTCGGTGCCCTGCGGGCGCTGCACGATGCCGGCCTGCGGGTGCCCGAGGACGTGGCGGTCGCCGGCTTCGACGACATCGAGGACGGCGGGTTCGCCACCCCGACCCTGAGCACCGTCGCCCCGGCGAAGGAGCAGATCGCCCGGCTGGCCGTCCAACTCCTCGCCGACCGCCTGAACGGTGACCCCACCGCCCCCGCCCGGGAACTTCGCGCCCCCCACTGCCTGAAACTCCGCGAGTCCACCCAGACCCACCCGCCCAGCCCGCCCAGCCCGCGTCGCCCGCCCAGCCCGCGTCGCCCGCGTCGCCCGCGTTGATCATGAAGTTATTGCGGGACACGCCGTCATTCATGGCAACAACTTCATGATCGACGAAGGGTGGGCGGGTGATCAGTCGAAGAAGCGGGCCAGGTGGGACTGGGGTGCCGGGTCGGCGTCCGGGGGAAGGGGCGTCAGGTCGGCGAAGATCGAGGCACCGTCGCAGCCCGCGTGCAGTGGGTACCAGCGCGGCGTGCCCGGGGGCCGCAGCTGGCAGATCCCCTTGAACGTCTGCACGTCCATCAGCCGGACGTGGGTCGGGTCGGCTACCGCGTTCACATGCCCCCACCAGGGGCTCATCACGTGTAGCACCCCACCGGGGCGGAGCACCCGGTGACACTCGTCGACCAGCGGCAGGAAGTCGATCAGGTGCTCCAGGATGTGCACCGCGAAGAGGACGTCCACCGAGTTGTCGGCGAGCGGCAGCGAGCCGGACAGGTCCGCCACCGCATCCACGCCCGGTGCCGGGTAGATGTCCAGCCCCAGGTTGCTCGACCACTGCTTGGTCGGCCCACAACCGAGGTCCACCACCACCGGCGCTCGCCCGCCGATGCCGACCCGGCACCAGACGCCGTAGACACCGGCCAGCCGTCCCACCAGCTCCCGCACCAGCCGTAGCTGGGCGGGCTCGGCCACATCACCGCTCAGATGCGCCACCCCCCGGTCGAACCGCACCTCGACCGCCAGGCTCCGCAACCGGTCATCATGCTGGACCTGATCCGCCCATGTCTGGGCGAGGAAATCGTCGATCGCCCGCAGCCGGTCGGCCGAGGGCGGAGTCTGTGCTAAAGCGACCATTCGGGCCACCTCCCGCCGCGCGATACCCGCAATCCCGCCCGTTATGCCCCGCTCGTCCACCTCGTCGCCCTTCGAGGCGAGGTCCGCCGACGCCGACGCCGACGCCGACGCCGACGCCCACGCCCACGCCCACGCCCACGCGCGTGTCGCGGGTCCCGGGCGGATGCGCAGTCATCCTGATGTCACACAGTCATCACGATGACTCTGTGACATCGCGGTCAACCGAGGCATGCGCTTCGCGCCGGCACCCGGCTTCGCGCCGGCACCCGGCTTCGCGCCGGCACCCGGCTTCGCGCCGGCACCCGGCTTCGCGCCGGCACCCGGCTTCGCGCCGGCGCCCGGCTTCGCGCCGGCACCTGGCTTCGCGCCGGCACCGGCTGAGCCGCCGAGCGGTCCAGGCGGCTCACACCAACGCACGGAAGGCAGGTCGCGCCACCGAGCGGGGAGGGGCCGCCTCGGCCTGGAGCGGGTCGGGTCAGCCGGAGATGGTGCGCCGGCCGCCGCGCATCCGTTGCCGGGGTGGCGGGTCGGCGGGCTTCGGCCGTTTCAGGTGGTAGCGGTGCAGTTCGTGGTTGCCGGGCAGGGACGGGTCCTCGCTCATCGCGACCAACTCCCAGCCCTGGTCGCCGGCCCGGTTCAGGTGGGCCAGCGAGGTGTCGCCGTACGGCGTCACGTCGACCATCGAGCCGTCCGGGCCGTACCAGACGAACATGACCTCCCAGCCGAGGTCGGTGGTCGCAGCTTGACGGCGGCGGACCAGCAGGGCGTACTCCCACTTGAGCATGGCGTCATTCTCACCCCGCGCCGGCCGGCGGGCACGGATCAATCCTCGGCGATCCGCCCGGCGTCGACCCGCAGTCGCCGGTTGGTCTCGATGGCGGCGAGCATCCGCCGGTCGTGGGTGACCAGCAGCAGCGTTCCGGGGTAGCTGGCCAGCGCCGATTCGAGCTGCTCGATGGCCGGCAGGTCCAGGTGGTTGGTGGGTTCGTCCAGCACCAGCAGGTTGACCCCTCGACCCTGGAGCAGGGCCAGCGCGGCCCGGGTCCGTTCGCCGGGGGAGAGAGTGGCCGCCGGTCGCGGCACGTGCGCCGCCCGCAGGCCGAACTTGGCCAGCAGGGTCCGCGCGTCCGCCGGCGACAGGTGGGGTACGGCCGCCTCGAACGCGTCGATCAGCGGCACGTCGCCGAGGAACAGTCCGCGGGCCTGGTCCACCTCGCCGATCACCACGCCGGGCCCGAGCGAGGCGGTGCCCTCGTCCAGCGGCAGCCGGCCCAGCAGCGCGGCCAGCAGGGTGGACTTGCCCGAGCCGTTCGCCCCGGTCACCGCGACCCGGTCCGCCCAGTCGATCTGGAGGTCGACCGGGCCGAGGGTGAAGCCACCGCGGCGTACCACGGCTCCTCGCAGCGTGGCCACGACGGCGCCGGCGCGGGGCGCGGCGGCGATCTCCATCCGCAGCTCCCACTCCTTGCGGGGCTCCTCGACCACCTCGAGCCGTTCGATCAGCCGATCGGTCTGCTTGGCCTTGGCGGCCTGCTTCTCGCTCGACTCGGCTCGCAACTTGCGGCCGATCTTGTCGTTGTCGGTGGCCTTGCGGCGGGCGTTCTTGACGCCCTTCTCCATCCAGCCACGCTGGGTCCGGGCCCGAGCCTCCAGCCCGGCCTTGGTCTCCGCGTACTCCTCGAAGTCCGCGCGGGCGTGCCGGCGGGCCACCTCGCGCTCCTCCAGGTAGGCCGCGTAGCCGCCGCCGTAGTGGTTGACCTGCTGCTGTGGCAGGTCCAGCTCCAACACCCGGGTCACCGTGCGGGTGAGGAACTCCCGGTCGTGGCTGACCAGCACCGTGCCGGCGCGCAGCCCGGTGACGAACTCCTCCAGCCGTTCCAGCCCGGCCAGGTCCAGGTCGTTGGTCGGCTCATCGAGCAGGAAGACGTCGTACCGGCTGAGCAGCAGCGACGCCAGCCCGGCGCGGGCCGCCTGACCGCCGGAGAGCCCGGTCGTCGGGTGGTCCAGGTCGACGGCGAGCCCCAGGTCGGCGCTCACCTGCTCGGCGCGTTCGTCGAGGTCCGCGCCGCCGAGGGCGAGCCAACGCTCAAGCGCGTCGCCGTACGCGTCGTCGGCGCCCGCCGCCCCGGCGGTCAGCGCCTCGGTCGCCGCGTCCAACGCCGCCTGCGCCGCGGTCACCCCGGTCCTGCGGGCCAGGAAGTCGCGTACCGTCTCGCCCGGTCGCCGTTCCGGCTCCTGCGGCAGGTGTCCGACGCTCGCGGTGGGCGGGCTGAGTCGCACGCTGCCGGCCTCGACCGGCAACAACCCGGCGAGGGTACGCAGCAGCGTCGACTTGCCGGCCCCGTTCGGCCCGACCAGGCCGATCACGTCGCCGGGGGCGACTACCAGGTCCAACCCGGAGAAGAGTGAGCGGTCGCCGTGCCCGGCGGCCAGGTCCTTGACGATCATCGTGGCGCTCATCAGGACGGCAGCCTATCCGGCCGCCTGCATATCACCGCTCCCCAGCGGGCAGACTCAACGACGTGGTGACCACACTGGCGATCGACTGCGGCGGCGGCGGCATCAAGGCGTCCGTGCTCGACGAGGCGGGAACGATGCGGGCCCGGCCGTTGCGGGTGCCCACCCCGTACCCGTTGCCGCCCGCGTTGTTTGTCCGGACCCTGCTGGATCTCGGCGGGCGCCTGCCAACGGCGGACCGGCTCACGGTCGGCGTACCCGGGATGATCCGGCACGGAGTGGTCGTGAGCACGCCGCACTACGTGACCCGCAGCGGCCCCCGCAGTCGGGTCGACCCGGACCTGCTGGCCGAGTGGTCCGGCTGGGACGCGCGCGGCGCGCTGGCCGACGCGTTCGGGGTGCCGGCGCTGGTGCTCAACGACGCCGAGGTGCACGGTGCCGGGGTGGTCGCCGGTACTGGCTGTGAGCTGGTGCTGACCCTGGGGACGGGGCTGGGCAGCGCGCTCTTCGACGGTGGGGTGCTCGCACCGCACCTGGAGCTGTCGCACGCGCCGGTGCGCTGGGGCACCACCTACGACACGTACGTCGGCGAGCCGGAACGGCGGCGGCTCGGCGACGCCTTCTGGTCCCGCCGGATCCGGCAGGTGGTGGACGGGCTGCGCCCGGTGTTCCGCTGGGACCGGCTCTACCTGGGTGGGGGCAACTCCCGGCTGATCCGACCCGAGCAGCTGGCCCGGATGGGCGACGATGTGGTGGTGGTGCCGAACACCGCCGGAATCGTCGGCGGTGTGCGCGCCTGGGAACTTTCCGCCGGACGGCGCAACGCCCGCACCTGACCGTTCGACGCCTCTTCGGCGGCCATCGGCGGCCGGAAGTGACCCGATCTCGACCCCGGGAACAGTCGCCAAACGTTCGGTGTTGTGCCAGCGTCGGAACAGGTGACGGTGCGACCCGAGGAGGTGGCAGATGGATCTTCTGGCGGACTACCGGCGGGCGACCATGTTCTTCGAGACCGGTGACCCCAGCGGTGCGGCCCGACTGCTGGAGCCGATCATCGACGCCGAACCCGGCAACGCTGCGGTCCGGCAACTGCTGGCCCGGGCGTACTTCCAGTCGGCCCAGCTCAACCGGGCCGAGGAGCACCTGCGTGAGCTGGTCGAACGGGACCCGAGCGACCACTACGCGCACCACGTGCTCGGTCGGACGCTGGAGCGGCTGAACCGGCACACCGACGCGCTGCGGCACCTGCGGATCGCCGCCGCGATGTACGCGGCCAACGACGACTACCGGACCGCGCTGGAACGGGTGGAGACCCGCGTGGGCGGCCGGCGCTGAGCGTGCGGGTCGACGTGGCAGGGGCGGTCCTTCGGGGCCGCCCCTTCGTCGTCGTCGGGCGACCTGGCGGACGTGCCCCGGCCGCCGTCTGGGCCCGCCGCAGGCCGGCCAGGGGCTTCGACACACGCCCTAGGATGGCGGACATGGGACCTGACCGGCCGGGGGCTGCGGCATGAAGCTCAAGCTGGACCTGCACGAGATCTTCAACAAGGGCCAGGACATCGACCGGGCGTTGCGCGGGATCATGGACGAGGCGGTGGCGAAGAAGGCCACCCTCGTCGAGATCATCCCCGGCAAGGGGTCCGGCCAGCTCAAGAAGCGGGTGCTGCGGTTCCTCGACCAGAAGGACGTCAAGCAGCTCTACCACCGGGTGGAGAAGGACTCGAAGAACTTCGGCCGCCTCTTCGTCCACTTCCGCTGGAAGTAGGCCGCGCGTTCGGCCGACCTGCGTAGCAGGGCGCTGCCAGGTCCGCTGAGTGAGTGCGAAACCCGATGATCCACTCGCCGTCCAGGAAATCGCGGGGTCCGGGGTGATGGGAAACCGCGACTTCCTGGAAGGCGAGTGGATCTACCGTGAGCGCTGTGCGCCCGAGGGCGCTGGCGGGGTCCGGCTCGCCGCGGTGGGCGTTGATGAAGGCGCTTTATCGGGGGAGCGGGTTGGCGACGTACACGCCTTTGCCCTGCCGCCCGTCGATCAAGCCCTCGGCTTTGAGTAGAAGCATCGAGGCGCGGATCACCGTGTTGCTGACGTCGTACTGCTCGCACAGCGCGGCGAAGGACGGCAGCTTGTCGCCCGGCTTCAACGTGCCGGAGCTGATCTGCTCGCGGATATCTCGGGCGACCTGTAGGTAGGCAGCTTCAGACATAGGTGGTGCTCCCAGCTTGGCGGCTGGTGCAAGAGAACCACATCTTCGGCTCGACTTACAACGCTATGTGTCGTAGCTGTTGACCCTGTGCACATTGCGTCCTAAGTTGGCTCGTGGGGCTACCCAGCTTGGCGGCCGGGTCGTCCTTGCCGTGGGTGCCCTGTCTCCGGACACGGCTGGCCGGGTGCCCACGGAACCCCAGGCGTCGGCGGGAGGCGCAGTGACCAGACCGAACGATGCTGCCTCAACCGGAGGCTTCGCCGGTGCAGCTGGGGATCTCGACGATCGGCAGCCAAGGGCGGCGCACAACCAGCGCGTGTCCTACGACGAGTACGTCATCGCAGTGGCGCTCACCCTGGCGCGCCGACACCGACCAGTCTGGTCCTGGCGGCACTGGCGACGCATCTGTCGCTGCGGTTCCGACCTGCCGTGCGGAAGCCGTCACCGGATCCCGATCAGTCGCCGCCACTGGCCGAGGCAGGACGACATGCAATGACGAGCCACCTCGCGATCACCCCAACCTGGATCTGCGCTGGCTGTGGTGCCGACTGGCCCTGCCATACCCGCCGTCGAGAGTTGCAAGCGGAGTACCACAGAGCCCCAGTGTCGCTGGCCCTCTACCTGGCCGCCCAGTTGGTTGACGCCGCCCAGGACCTGGTCCACGTGCCGGCTGGCCATCTGCACTATCGCTTCCTGGGCTGGACCCGATGAGCATCCTTCGTGCGGGTGACGAGAAGTTCCACTACAGCGACGGCTCCCACAAGTGGATCCCGCCGGACCCCGATTACGACCAGGACGTCTGGGACGAGCAGATTCGCCAGCACAAACACGGCCACCTGCGGAACGAGCGTCCGAAGGTCCGCATCCAGCGGCTGGTCTGAGGTGAGCGGCGGCGGTCAGAGGCTGGCGATGAGGAGTTCGCACACGGCCAGTGGAAGCACCGCGCTACCAGTTGTGGCGCGCGCCCATAGCCACCGAGGGCTTTAGGTGGATCGCTCCGAAGCGAGATTCAATCTAGCTTCGCGGTCGCCGGGCGACCTCGCGGTGGTCACCGTCGACGGCGCGTCGGCCTTCGGGCGTCCCCTTCTCAGCCGCATCGCTCAGGCCGTCGCGAGGTACCGGTAATACCGGGGCACTAAGCGGCCCGGCTCCCACCGGTTGGGGGCCGGGCCGCATATATAGGTGACGGGCGTCTTTGTAGGTGGGGGCGATGTAGTGCGCCGCGTCAGGGGAGACGATGGCGCAGTCGAGCCGGCCGCCGACGGACCGGGTGTGCGACCCGGGCGGCTGACGGCGTCGTGGAAGGGTGCGCGCCATCGTGTCCGCGTCCTCGAAGGACTCGACCGTGCGGAACCCCTCGGCGGCCTCGTTCAGGTAGCGGAACCAGGCCGCGCCCACCGGCCGACCTCGGCCTGCCGCAGATCTTGGACAGTTTCCGTCATCACGTGACGGAAACTGTCCAAGATCTCGACGGGTGAGCACCACCGGGGGCCCTTTCCCACAGTGACGACCAAGGGAAGAGCGGCGTGGTGGACGAGCCGTCGGACCGGATACCCACACCGCGGCCGACACGGCGGAAGCCGCGCTCGGGCGAGGTCCTGCACCTGACCCGCTCCGCGAGCGTGCAGTTCCTGGGTCCGATCTTCGTTCGCCACTCCCGGAGGCTCACACACAAGATCGATACGACCAATGCGGACCTGCTTGACGAGCGTGTCGGTAAGTCGTAGCTTACGTTCGTGGTGACTTACGGATGGCATCCAGGCTGGGAGGCGCTCGGCGATCCCAGCCGGCTCGCCATCGTCCAACGCCTCGCCGAACGGCCCTGTGCCGTCGGGGAGTTGGCGGACGAACTGCCGATCAGCCGGCCAGCCGTGTCGCAGCACCTCAAGGTGCTCAAAAGTGCCGGCCTCGTCATCGACCAGGCGATGGGAACCCGCCGGGTCTACCGGTTGAGTCCGGTGGGGTTGAGCGCGCTGCGGGACCAGCTCGACACCTTCTGGCGTCGAGCGCTCAACGGATATCAGGACGTCATCGAAGAGACGGAGGAGAGTTCATGACGCAAGCAGCCACAGCGGTGGTGCGCCGCCAGATCGTCGTCAACGCACCGGTCGAGCGGGCCTTCACCGTGTTCGCCGAACGGTTCGGCGACTTCAAGCCACCCGAGCACACCCTGCTCGACGTTCCGGTCACCGCTACCGTGTTCGAGCCCAGGGTCGGCGGGCACATCTACGACGTCGGGGCCGACGGCAGCGAGTGCCGGTGGGCGCGCATCCTCGCGTACGAGCCGCCGACCCGGATCGTGTTCAGCTGGGACATCGGACCGACCTGGCAGATCGAGACTAACCTGGCCCTCACCAGCGAGGTGGAGATCCGATTCGTGGCCGAGACCTCGTCCCGGACCCGGGTCGAGCTTGAGCACCGGAACATCGACCGGCACGGCCCCGGCTGGGAGTCGATTCGGGACGGCGTCGACACCGACACCGGGTGGCCGCTGTACCTCAGTCGTTACGAGTCCTTCTTCGGCACCGACAGCTAGGACCACTCGGCTGGAAGGGAGTCTTCAGTAGGCTGTGGCGTCGGCCCGGGAGCCGTGGCCGGCCGGGCGTCGGGACCAGCACTGCGGGCGCTGTCGGACGGCGAGCTCCAGGGCCTGATGGTCGGACTCGATCATTTCCCGGGCTATTCGACGCGCCATTTCCAGGCGGTCGACGTGCATGTCAAGATCCGTCGGGCCGGCGCCTGCCATCTCGAACTCCTTGTCAGCGTTCGAACTAGTCGCATCATGCGTCACGCCGAGAATCGTCACCATTAACCGAAAGGTGGAAAGCTTCCGCCGTACGGTTCGGTGTCACTTTTCCCGGTTGCGCCGATGGTAGCGGTGGCCGCGCCACGCCACGCGGAACTGCGTACACCCTGTCTTGCCTGCGGTTTGTACATTGCACGGTGCGCGGGTCGGGGGGCGCGACAAGTCCGGTGAGGGATCTTCGTTACGGGAGGACCGCCGTGCAGCATTCGAGCAGGACCGATCCCTTGTTCGTCGCCGTCGAAGCAGAATCGATCACCCGAGCGGATGTCGCCGGGCTCATCGCGGGGCGGCTCGCCGCCGTTCGGGTGCCGGGGTTGCTCTCCGCGGCCCGCTGCCAGGCGATCACCGCCGCCCTCGCCCACGCGCCCATGGACCGCTACGACGAGAGCCGGGTCTTTCCCGTCGTCGCCAAGTTCGGTCCGGCCATCAACGACCACCGGTCCGCCGGGGAGCTCCGCGAGGACTACTGGGACGCGGCCAGCGCTGCCGAGAAGAGCTGGTCGACGCTGGGCGTGTCGGACTCGCCCCGGGATCTGTGTCTGGCCGCGTTCCGCGGTGCCTGGCCGGATGTGGCGCCCGGGCGGCGGCAGGGCCGGGAGATGCACGTTGGCATCGTCCGCGAGATCAACGCCGGGCTCCAGGTGCACTTCGACGACGCGGTACGGGAGTACGCGGGCCGGCTGCTCGACAGCGAGGTGGTGGCCCAGTTGGCGTTCAACATCTACATCCGGGTGCCACCGACCGGTGGTGAGACGGTGCTCTGGCGGCGGCGCTGGCAGCCCGACGACGAGCCGCTGCGGATCCCCGGCGGGTACGGCTTCCAGGAGACGGTGGCCGCCGACGCGCAGTCGTTGACGTTGCGCCCCACGCTCGGGGAGGGCTTTCTGTTTGATCCGCGGCACTATCACACGGTGCGTCAGGCGTCGGATGGCCGACGGATTTCCATAGGATGCTTCGTCGGGCTCACCGACGATGGTCGACTGGCCCTCTGGTCGTAGTGAAGGGCGTTTCCCATGGTGGACAGAAGCGACGTCGAGGCGGCCGCGGCCCTTGTCGAGGGACGGGTCCGGGAAACCCCGGTCATCGCCGTCGACGGCGCCGATCTGGGTGTGCCGGGGCAGCTCAGTCTCAAGTTGGAGCTGCATCAGCACACCGGCTCGTTCAAGCCGCGTGGCGCGTTCAACCGGATGCTCCAGGGGGCCCTGCCCTCGGCCGGAGTGATCGCCGCGTCAGGTGGCAACCATGGCCTCGCCGTCGCGTACGCGGCCCGGTCGTTGGGCGTGCCGGCGGAGGTCTTCGTCCCGGTCACCGCCTCGCCGGTGAAGGTGCAGCGGTTGGCCGGGCTGGGCGCACAGGTGCGCCAGGTCGGCCAGCACTACGCCGAGGCCCTGGCCGCGAGCACGCAGCGGGCCGCGGAGACCGGCGCGCTGGTGGTGCACGCGTACGACCAGCCCGAGGTGGTGGCGGGTCAGGGCACCGTCGGCCGGGAGCTGGAGCGGCAGGTGGACGGCATCGACACGGTGCTGGTGGCGGTGGGCGGCGGCGGGTTGGTGTCCGGCATCGCCAGTTGGTTCGGTGGCTCGGTACGGGTCGTGGCGGTCGAGCCGGAGCAGATCCCCACCCTGCACTCGGCCCTGAAGGCGGGTCGTCCGGTCGACATCGAGGTGGGTGGCATCGCCACCGATTCGTTGGGTGCCCGGCGGATCGGCGAGATCGCCTTCGACACCGCCCGCCGGACCGAGGTGGTGTCCGTGCTGGTCCGCGACGAGGACCTGGTGCGGGCGCGCCGGCTGCTCTGGTCGGAGCTGCGGGTCGCCGCCGAGTTGGGGGGCGCCGCCGCGCTGGCCGCGCTGGTCGGCGGCGCGTACGTGCCGCAGCCGGGGGAGCGGGTGGCAGTGGTCATCTGTGGTGGCAACACCGACCCGAGCGACCTGGGCCCGGCCGCGCCGCACTGACCCGGCCGCGCCGCACTGACCGGTCAGCCGCCGTCGCGCAGCCGGCGCAGCGCGTGCTCCACCTGGAGGGTGTCCAGGTGGGTGTCGCCGAGGAGTCGCCGACGGTCGGCCAGCAACTGCTCGTACACCTCGATCGCCGCGTCGACCTGCTCCTCGAGCAGCAGCACCAGGGCCAGGGTGGATCGGATGGCGAGCACCTCGCTGCGGTCGGCGTGCCGGGGTTCCACGGTGGCCAGGGTGGCGCGCAGCTCGGCTCCCGCCTCGGCGAACCGGTCCTGCGCCTGCATGCAGCGGGCCAGCGTGTGCCGGGCCTGCCAGGTCTCCGGCTGGTTGAGCGGCCACAACCGGTAGCGGACCTCCAGGATGGCGTGCAGCATCTCCTCGGCCTCGGGTGCCCGTTGCTGGGCCAGCACCGCCAGCGCCAGGCTGTGCCGCACGATCATGGTGTCCCAGTGTTCCGGGCCGCGTACCTGATCCTCGGCGGCGACGATCTGCCGCAGCTCCAGCTCGGCCTCCGGCCACTGCCGCTGCGCCATGATGGCCTTGGTGAGCTTGTGCCGGCTGGCGAGGGTGTCGGCGTCGTCGCTGCCCAGCACCCGGGTGCGGTCGGCGATCACCTCGCGGAGCACCCGGTCGGCCATCTCCGGCTGGTTGCGCTCCAGCCAGGTGCGGCCCAGTTCGTGGCGCAGCGCCAGCACCTGCGGCCGGTCCAGGTCGTGGTCGTACGCGGCGCAACCGCGCACGATCGGGTCGAGGATGTCGAAGGCCGAGCCGGGTAGGCCGACCGCGATGAGGTAGCGGGCGGTGAGTCGGGTCAGCTCCAGCGCGCGGCGTACCGTCTCGGGGTCGTGCTTGTGTTTCTGCGGCACGAGGTATCCGCGCACGGCCTCGACCAGGTGCGGCACCAGCACGTCCCAGTTCGTCCAGGCCGCCGAGTCGTCCGGGTTCTGCCCTTCGGTGGCGGCGAGCAGCAGCTTCATGACCAGCCCGTGGTATTCGGCGAGCTGCTCACGCACCTCGTCGCGGTCGCGGAACATCGCGTGCACCAGTGGGTGCAGCGACAGCACGTGCGCGAACGCGGGGTCGGTGACCTCCTCGTGCACGTCGAAGTCGACCAGGGCCAGGTTGCCGATGCCCTCCAGCACCTTCACCCGCTGCCGGCCGGTGAGCCCCTTGAAGAGCGGCGACTCGGCCAGGATGGTCGGCTTGAGCACCACCTCGTAGGGGACCGGGGAGATGCTCAGGCAGGCCAGCACGTTGAGCAGTGGTCGGCTCTGTTGGAGTTGGCGGCGGGCCAGCAGATCCAGTGAGATGTCGTCGACCTCGCGGACGATCTCCAGGCCGAGGGACTCGTCGAGGTCGACGTCGGTGGCGTCGCGTGGTGAGCGGAACCGACGCTGCACGGCGGTGCGGTAGTCGGCGAACGTGGTGATCGTGGATGAGCCCCGCCAGACCGGGCTGGCGTTGACCGACCGCAGGTAGTTGCCGGCGGCCCGCAGGGCGAGAGGCAGGCCGCCCAGTTCCCGGGCGAGTTCCCGCGCGTCGGCCAGGCCGCCGGCCTGGGCGCCGGCCCGGTCGATGAGCACCTTCGCGCCGGCCTCGGCGTCGAGTGGGCGCACCTGGTGCAGCACCGACCAGGTGCCCCAGGTGGCCCGGTTGCCGTCCCGGCTGGTCACGACGACCATGCCGTATTCGGCCTCCGGGCTGCGCAGCCAGCCGGTGCCGTCGGCCAGCACTCCGTCGGTGGGGCCCAGGCTGGCGGGCTCGTCCGCACTGTCGAAGATCAACAGCCAGGGCTGCGCGGCCTGGTTGAGGTAGCGCCACACCAGGTCGGTGGCGCTGATCATGCCGGCCCAGGCCTGGTCGACCTGGGTCTCCGACGCGCCGAGTTGGCTGACCACCTCCCGCATCCCGGAGTTGAGCCGCCCCGCCTGCACCCACCAGACGGTACGGCCGTCGGCGCGGGCCTGACGGGCGATCTCCAGCGCGACGTGGCTCTTGCCGGAGCCGCCCATGCCGCACAGGATGTGCACCGCGGGTCGACCCTCGGCAGCGTCCCCTGGCCGCAGGATCTCGCCGATCAGGTCGGCGCGGCCGTGCAAAGGGCTGTCCAGTCGCCCGAGCGGTGGATCGACGGAGACCCGACTCGGCCGGTCGTACGCAGGCCGAGGCACGCCGGCATCCTCGGGTGGAACGTCCGCAGTCAATGCGGTCCCCCTTCGGTGGCGAATTCACAATGGGGCGGAGGCGGAAGATCCTGTCCATCTGATGGACAGTCGGAGGGATTGCCATCCGCGCCATGTCGACCGCAAGCGTATCCATCCCCGTACTGGGTTGCACACTCTCCGTTCAGGCCGCCCGGCTGACCAAAATCAGCGCCGGAATTCCAGTTCGCCGCTGATTCCGGCCGATCCGCCGTGCGCGACACTCGACACGGGCATCCACGATGGACCTATGAACTGGTCGCCAATCCAGGATGTCGTCGACTGGGGTTCCGTGCCGGACTGGTTCGGCGCGGTCGGCTCCATTGCCAGCGTGCTCTTCGTCTACCTCGGATTGCGGCGGGAAATCCGTGCCCGTCGCGACGACGATCTGCGGGTCCGGGCCACCCAGGCTCGGCTGGTCTCGGCGGTGGCCGAGATTCGCGGCACCTCGGTGCTGCGGATCGTGGTGGCCAACGAGAGCGATGCTCCGGTGCTGGACGTGGTGGTGCTGGCCCGGCTCGCCCCGCCCGACGACCCGGACGCCCTACCGGTCGGGCTCGCCGCGGCGAAACAGGTCCTCCGGATTCCCGGCCGCGACGTGCACGACCTCTTCGTCACCGTCGCGGCGGAGCATCGGCTCCGCCCGGCCGACAACGTTCTGGTGGATCTCACCTTCACCGACCACGACGGTAATCGCTGGCACCGCATCGGTGCCGGTCAGCCCGAACCGGTGGGCTGACCGGAGCAGGTGGTCCGGCGACGAACCGCTCACCGGACCACCTCCGACCGTCAGAGGGGATAGGTCCGGGCGACCGCCAGCATCTCCGAGCTGTGCGACCCGACGACGCCGACGGCCGGCGGCCGGGGGCGGAAGCCGGGCAACGCGTCCAACCCGTCACTGGCATCCATCGCCCGCAGCGACACCTGCCCGGCAATCGGGCGCAGGGTCAACACGACCTCGATGCCCTCCGCCGGCGGGGCGTGGAACACCAGCCCGAAGCCCCACTTCCCGGCGCGGGGCTCCACCGGCACCGACCGCCCCGCCACGTCGGCGCGCAGCACGGTGGCGGTCGACGTGTCGACGTGCAGGGTCGCGAGCCGGGACACCCGCTGCGGGGTGAGCCGCAGCCGCAGCGTGCGCTCGCCGCCCGTGGTGGTGTCGGCCACCACCTCCAGCTTCGGTGCCGGCAGGTTCGCCGACTGCGCCGGCCCGGCCCGCAACTCACCGTCGCCGAGCCCGGGGAAGTCGTCGGCGACGTCGGTGACCCCGTCCACGTAGCCGTCCGTCCACGGCTGCGGGTCGCTCTCGTGGCTGAGCCAACGGGCCTGGCCGGTGCCGGCGTCCAGGGCGTACATCAGGTGGGTGGGAGCGGGGTGGGCGGCGTCGAAGCGGTCGACGCCCAGGCCGACCCCGGCGAGCACCACCGCCGCCACGGCGGCGGCGCCGGCCGGCAGCACCGCGAGCCGCCGGGCCCGCAGCGCCAGCAGACCACGCTGGCCGCCGGCCTGCGGGTGCAGCAGGTCGACCACCGGCAGGGCCACCAGGCCGAGCAGCACCGCGACCAGCGCGGCCACCCCGCCCATGGCCATCCCCAGCGCGGGGAAGAGCAGCACCACGGTGGGCAGCAGGATGACCACACCCACTGCCGCGGCGGCCGTCACCGCCACCACCGGCCACGGTCCGCTCTGCCGGGTGCGCAGCGCGACGAGCCCGCCGAGGGCGCCGGCCAGCGCCGGCAGTGTGGTGAGGTACGCCCCACCCGGCACCGCCACGGCGAGCAGCACCCCGAGCACCGCCAGCCAGGCCAGCCCGCCGACGGCCAGCGCGGCCGGGCCGATCCGGCGGCGGGTCAGCGCGTACCAGGTGAACAGGATGGCGGTGGCGAGCGCCAGGACGGCCAACCGGTACCAGATCGGCCGGTACGGGTCGAGCAGCTCCGCGTACCCCGGTCGGATCGTGGTGATCGCCAGCCAGAGCAGTTGGGCGGCGACCGGCGCGGCGATGATCGGCACCAGGGCCAGCGCGAAGCCGGCGGCCAGCCGGCCGGTGCTGGCCCGGCCGCTGCGGCGGATCAGCCAGCCCAGGGCGGCCACCAGTGCCACCGCGAGCAGGGCCAGCGGCAGGGTGAGCCAGCCGGGGTAGCGGACCAGCCCGCCGGGGACGGGAAAGTAGGTGGCGTCGTGTTCGGAGCGCAAGTCGGTCAGGTCCGTGCCGCCGAACTCCCGGGCGAGGCCCAAGGCGTTGTCCCCGTGCTGCTGGAGGCTGCCCCGGTCCATGGCGGCCGGGGTGTCCAACGGCGTGTGGTAGATCGCGCCTCCGTCGATGTACGCCGAGTTCAGCCCGACGAACTTCTGATCGAGAAAGGCGGTGAAGTCGGTGTCGTTGGGCAGCGCGCGGTAGATCTCCACAGCGAACGAGGTGCCGACCGGGTGTGGGGCGGCCCGGCCGAAGATGTCCACCAGCTTCGCGTTGTTCCGGGAGGTCTCGAACATGATCACCGGCCCGGTCGAGCCCCGCGCCTCCAGGTTGAGCACCACGCCGCCGTCGGCGGCCAGCGGGTGACTGGCAGCGAACGCGGACGCGCCGCAGAGGCACGCCTCCTCGGCGTCGGTCAGCACGAAGACGATGTCGTTGCGCGGCCGGGGGCCGGTGGTCAGCGCGCGGGCCACCTCCAGGATCGTCGACGTGCCGGCCGCGTCGTCGTTGCCGCCCGGCCCGGTCTGCACCGAGTCGTAGTGGGCGACCAGGAAGACCCGGCCCGTCGAGTCGGTGCCCGGCATCCGAGCCACCACGTTGCGGACCCGGGCCAGCGTCGCCCCTCCCGCCGCCCCGCTGAGCTGGCCGGCCTCCGGCGCCACGGTGTCCTGCACCTCGGTCTCCAGGCCCAGCCCCCGCAACTGCTGCTCAAGGTGCGCGCGGACCTGCTCGTTGGCCGGGCTGCCGGCGACGTGCGACCGGGCGGCGATCACCTGGACGTCCTCGTACGCCCGGCCGGCGCTGAACGCGTCCGCCGGGGCGTCGGCCGACTTCGGGGCGGGGGTGCGCAGGTCGAGCAGACTGCCGGCGCCGACCGCGGCCAGCGCGACCAGAGCCGCCGCGGCGGCCACGAGCCGCCGGCGCGGTCGGGTCAACGCACGGTCGGCCGGGGGTACGCCCGGGATCGGACGGGGTGGCGTGCCCGTCGTGGCCGGGGTGGTCGGTGCTCCCACGGGAACTCCTCGGGGGTGGTGGGGCCTGGGGTGGGATCATCCTGCCCGTCGGCGGTCGCGCAGGGGGATGGCCGGTACGTCAGGCGTCCATCAGCCGCCCGGTTTGTCCATGGCCGAGCAAGTGATGCGCCCCATCCCCGCCCGCGCCGGAGGCATCGTGTTGTGTGGGACCGTTGTCTAATACAGGATCAGCGGGGCACTCGGAAGGAGCCCGACATCACCAGCGAACTCCCGCGTCTCGCGGCGGTGACCCGGCCGCACCGGGGGGCCGGCTCGGCCGGTTCCCCAGTTGTGCCGTACCCGCACGGCGGCCTGGCGCGGCACGCCAACCTGCCGCCGGGTGAGCGGCTGCGCGTGCTGCTGGTGGAGGACGACGAGGGCGACGCCTTCCTGGTCGGTGAGCTGCTGGCCGAGACGAACTCGATGATCGACCTGCTGGTCGCCACCAGCCTCCGGGAGGCGCGGCAGCGGATCACCGACGTGGACTGCGTCCTGCTCGACCTGGGTCTGCCCGACGCCCAGGGCCTGGACGGGCTGCGCCAGGTGTTGGAGATGTCCAGCGGTGCCGCGGTCTGCGTGCTGACCGGCCGCACCGACGAGCACCTGGGCGTCGTGGCGGTCGCCGAGGGCGCCCAGGACTACCTGGTCAAGGGTCAGGTCGACGGGGTGCTGCTGACCCGGGCGCTGCGCTACGCCGTGGAGCGTAAGCGCGCCGACGAGAACGCCCGCCGGCTGCGCGAGGTCGAGCTGCGCCAGGCCGAGTCGGCCCGACTCGAACGCGGTCTGCTGCCCCAACCGCTGATGAGCACCGACCAGGTGGCGGTGCACACCTTCTACCGGCCGGGCCGGCACGCCGCCCTGATCGGCGGGGACTTCTTCGACGTGGTGCAGACCCACCCCGACCGCCTCGACCTGATCGTCGGCGACGTCTGTGGGCACGGGGTGGACGAGGCCGCGCTCGGGGTCGAGCTGCGGGTGGCCTGGCGGGCCCTGGTGCTCGCCCGGGTGCCGGACGACGAGGTGCTGCCCGCCCTGGAGCAGGTGCTGATGAGTGAGCGCCGCCTCCAGGAGATCTTCGCGACGGTGGCCACCATCCGACTGGACCTGGACGCCAACCGGGCCACCGTCCGACTGGCCGGGCACCCGCCACCGCTGCTGCTCTCCGGCGGCCGGGTCGCCCCGGTGCCCGCGCCCGGCGGCCTGCTGCTGGGCGTACGGCCCCGCCGGCCGATCGCCTACGACCTGGAGTTCGACACCGATGACTGGTCCCTGTTGATGTACACCGACGGCCTGATCGAGGGGCGGGTGGGTGCCGGCAACGAACGGCTCGACGTGCCGGGCCTCAGTGGCCTGCTGGACGAGCCGGCGAACCGTACGGTGTCGCTGCCCGAGCTGCCGGCGTGGCTGGTCGGGCGGGCCGAGCGGCTCAACGGTGGTCCGCTCGCCGACGACGTGGCCATGCTGCTGGTCAGCCGGGGCGGTGGCCGGTGAGGCCGGTCATCGGTGGCTGGAGTCTCCGCCGCCGGGTGATCACCCTGCTCACCGTCGTGGGCTTTCTGCTGATCGGGCTGGCCGGCGCGGAAGCGGCGATGGCCGCCCGCAACCGCACCCAGATCGACGCGGTGCTGAACGAGACCGGCCCGTTGCGGGTGCAGTCCCAGGAACTGCTCAACGCGCTGCTCGACCAGGAGACGGCGATCCGCGGGTACGCGGTCAGCGGCGACCAGGACGACCTGAACCCCTACCGGGAAGGGCTCGCCCAGGAGCAGAGCGTCACCGCCTCGATGCGGAAGCTTCTCGACGACTATCCGGAGATCAGCCAGGAGCTGCGCACCGTCGAGGAGCGTGTCACGCAGTGGCGGCGGTCGGTCGCGGAGCCGGTGATCACCACCACCGAGCAGAGCGGCACCAGCGCCGGCCAGGCGTTGGTCACCGAATCCGCCCGGCAACAGTTCGACGGGGTGCGTTCGGCGGTGAACGATCTCCAGGAGGAGGTCCTGTCCGCCCGGGAGCAGACCGCCGCCAACGTGCGTACCAGCAGCAAC
The DNA here is from genome assembly GCF_055587245.1 of Micromonospora sp. NPDC047756. NCBI lineage: Bacteria > Bacillati > Actinomycetota > Actinomycetes > Micromonosporales > Micromonosporaceae > Micromonospora > Micromonospora sp. NPDC047756. The sequence goes on along the minus strand of NZ_JBVJGQ010000004.1, from coordinate 342,753 downwards.
GTGCTGGTCGTCCTGCTGATCGTGGCCGCCCTGGTGGTGGTCATCGCCGGTACGGTGCTGCTGCTCTCGCTGGATCGGATGGTGGTCCGGCCGCTGACCGGCCTCGCCACCCAGGTTCGCGAGGTCGCCGAAGGCGACTACCAGCACCGCATCGCCACCGTCGGCCCGCCGGAGTTCATCCAACTCGGCGAGGACGTGGACGCGATGCGGCAGAAGATCGCCGCCGACCTGGCCGAGGTGCGGGCCGCCCGCGAGCGCATCGAGTGGGTGAACAGTCAGCTCCAGAAGCAGGCCGAGGAGTTGACCCGCTCCAACCGGGATCTGGAGCAGTTCGCGTACGTGGCCTCGCACGACCTGCAGGAGCCGCTGCGGAAGGTCGCCAGCTTCTGCCAGCTGCTCCAGCGCCGTTACGCCGGGCAGCTCGACGAGCGGGCCGACCAGTACATCGCCTTCGCGGTGGACGGCGCGCAACGGATGCAGCGCCTGATCAACGACCTGCTCGCGTTCTCCCGGATCGGGCGGCTCACCACCGGCTTCGTCGAGGTCGACCTGAACAAGGTGATGGGCGACGTGGCCGGCCAGACCGAGGCCGCCCGGCAGTACGCGGACGCCGAGTTGACCTGGAGCGGGCTGCCGACGATCTCCGGTGAGGAACCCCTGCTCACCAACCTGCTGGCCAACCTGGTCAGCAACTCGATCAAGTTCCGCCGCCCGGACGTGCCGCCGAAGGTGCACGTCTCGGCGCGCCTGGTGGGTGCAGAGTGGGAGATCACCTGCCAGGACAACGGCATCGGAATCGAGCCGGAGTTCGCCGACAAGATCTTTGTGATCTTCCAGCGGCTGCACTCCAAGGACGCGTACCCGGGCACCGGCATCGGGTTGGCGATCGTCAAGAAGATCGTCGAGTACCACGGCGGCCGGGTCTGGGTGGACACCGACGTGCCGGAGGGCACCGCGATCCGCTTCACCCTGCCGGCACTTCCCGAGGACGTCGCGGCGGCTGCCGCCGTCGACTCCGCGGGGGAGCCGACCGATGGTGACGCGACGCCCCCGACCGAGGCTCCGGCAGCGCTGACGGAGCCGGCCGACGGCCCGGACCAGCCGGACCGGGCCGACCGGACGCTGGAAAGCGGTAGAACGGGTGACATGAGGGAGACGGTGGGATGACCGCGCCGGCGGATGGCAAGAGCCCGATCGAGGTCCTGCTCGTTGAGGACGACCCGGGTGACGTGCTGATGACCCAGGAGGCGTTCGAGGAGCACAAGCTGCGTAACCGGTTGACCGTCGTCTCCGACGGGGCCGAGGCGCTCGCCTACCTGCGCCGGGAAGGTCAGTACGCCGACGCGACGGCGCCCGACCTGATCCTGCTCGACCTCAACCTCCCCCGGCGCGACGGCCGGGAGGTGCTGGAAGAGATCAAGAAGGACCAGGACCTGCGCCGGATCCCGGTGGTGGTGCTCACCACCTCGCAGGCCGACGAGGACATTCTGCGCAGCTACCAACTGCACGCCAACGCCTACGTGACCAAGCCGGTGGACTTCGAGCGCTTCATCTCGGTGGTCCGTCAGATCGACGAGTTCTTCGTCAGCGTGGTCAAGTTGCCGCCGCGTGGCTGACACCCTGCTGGACGACGTCGGCGGCCTGCTCTGGGAGGCCGCCGACCAGGTCGTGCTGCCGCTGTTCCGCAAGCTCGACGACGACGACGTGTCGGAGAAGGCGCCCGGTGAGGTGGTCACCGTCGCCGACCGCCGGGCCGAGGAGCTGCTCTCGGCGGGGCTGCGCCGGCTGCGGCCGGGCTCGACGGTGGTCGGCGAGGAAGGCGTCGCCGACGATCCGGGTCTGCTGCGGCACCTGCGCGACAGCGGGGACGTCTGGCTGGTCGACCCGGTCGACGGGACCGCCAACTTCGCCTCCGGTCGCCGGCCGTTCGCGCTGATGGTGTCGCTGCTGACCGACGGGCGACCGGCCGCCGGCTGGATCCTCGACCCGCTGGCCGGCACTCTCGCGGCCGGCCGGGCGGACGAGGGCACCCTGCTCAACGGTCGACCGGTGGACGGCGTCGGCTCGGTGCCGCCGCTCGGCGAACTGCGCGGCGCGGCGATGACCCGTTTCCTGCCGCCGGAGACCCGCGACCGGGTCCGCGCCGGCGGGCGGCGGCTCGGTGAGCTGCTGCCCGGCCAGCACTGCGCCGGTCGGGAGTACCTGGACATCCTCACCGGCGAGCAGCAGTTCGTCCTCTTCTGGCGCACCCTGCCCTGGGACCACGGCCCGGGCACGCTGCTGGTCCGTGCCGCCGGAGGCGTCGCCCGCCGATTCGACGGCGTCGACTACCACCCCGCCGACGACGGCCGCGGTCTGCTCGTCGCCGCCAACGAGCAGGTCTGGGCGGACGTGCACGAGGCGCTCCTGCGCCCCTGATCCGCGCGCTGCGCGACCGCGCCGGAACGCTGCGTCGACATCGAGACAGCCTGAGGGTCAGCAGGCTGGTCACCGGCCCACGATCCGGTATCGTGACCGGCGGTCTCCGCCAGCGGACCGCCGACCGGCGTCTCCGTGCAGCGTCACATCGGGGGCCGGCGGTCGACGGAAGGACGCTTTCGTGCCCAGGTTCAGGGTCAGCCCGCGGCTCGGTCGCCGCGCACTGTTCGCCGTGCTCGCCGCCGTCGCGCTGGTGCTCGGTGGTGCCGCGGTGCCCGCGTACGCGGAGCCGGACGAGGGTGGCAGCAAGAAGCTGCGGGACGCGCTGGAGCTGACCGCCAAGGGCCACATCGAGGCCAAGGCCAAACTGGACAACTCCAAGCGTCGCCAGACCGCGCTGGCCGGCGAGCTGACGGCCCTCGAGGGTCGGCTGGTCGGGCTCACCGCCCAGGTGGGTGAGGTGGCCGCGCAGTCGTACCGCTTCGGTCGGTTGAACGCGGCGTCGATGCTGCTCAACACCGCCACGCCGGAGGCGTTCCTGCAACGCGCCAGCGACCTCGACCTGATGGCCCAGCGGGACGGCAAGCGGCTGCGTGACCTCACCGAGGCCCGGCAGCAGGCGCAGCAGGCCAAGGTGGCCATGGACGCCGAGGTTCGCGAGCAGCAGAAGCAACTCGCCGTGATGGCGAAGAAGAAGAAGGAAGCCGAGGAGGCGCTCGCCGAGGTCAGCTCCGGCGGCAGTAACGGTTTCAGTGGTGGCAGCTCCACCTCGGCGAAGCCGGCACCGCGTAACTCCGACGGGTCCTGGCCGTCGGAATCCTGCTCGGTGAAGGACCCGACCACCAGCGGGTGCATCACTCCGCGCACCCTCAACGCGCTCAAGCAGACCCAGGCGGCCGGCTACAAGCGGCACGTCTCCTGCAAGCGCAGTGGCGGCGGCGGCGAGCATCCGAAGGGCCGGGCCTGCGACTTCTCGGCCGCCACGAACGGCTTCGAGGACAAGAACGCGACCGGCGGCGACAAGGCGTACGGGGACAGCCTGGCCGCCTGGCACGTGCGCAACGCCGACCGGCTGGGCGTGCTCTACGTGATCTGGTACCGGCAGATCTGGCACCCCGGCACCGGGTGGCGCTCGTACAGTGGAAGCGGCTCTCCGGCGGCGACCCACACGAACCATGTTCATCTCTCGATGTACTGACCCGAAGCACCAGCTTCGCTGCGTACCATCGCGACGATGAGCTCCCCACCGTCCGACGTAGCGGCCCTCCCCGCACCCCCGGCCCAGCCCGTGCCGACCACCGGCCGGGCGTTGCCCAACGGCCTGGCCGCCTTCCTGGTCTTCTTCTCCAGCGGTGCCGTGTTGGTGCTGGAGACTGTCGCGCTGCGCCTGGTCGGCCCGTACGTCGGGGTGACCCTTCAGGTGACCAGCTCCGTGATCGGCATCGCGTTGGCCGCGATCGCCTACGGGGCGTGGTCCGGCGGCTGGCTGGCCGACCGGCGCAACCCGCGGGGCCTGCTCGCGCCGGCGTTGGTGTTGGCCGGCATCGCCACCGCGGTCACCCTGCCCGTCGTCCGGTACGCCGGTGAGGTGCTGCGCGGTGGTGCGGCCAGCGGCATCCTGCTGCTGGTCGCGTTGGCGGTGTTCGTGCCGGCCGCACTGTTGGCGGCGGTCACCCCGCTGGTCGTGAAACTCCAGCTCGCCGACCTGCGCCGCACCGGCCAGGTGGTCGGCCGGCTCTCCGGGATCGGCACCCTGGGCGGCATCACCGCCACCCTGGGCACCGGGTTCGTGCTGGTCGCCGCGCTGCGCAGCACCGTCATCCTGCTCGCCCTGGCGATCTCGCTCGGGCTGGTCGGTCTCGGTCTCGGCTGGTACCTGCGCCGGCAGGAGCCCACCGAGCTGCCCGGTCCGGCCCGGGTCCGCGCCGCGCTGGCCGTGCTCGGCCTGGCCGGGGCGGGGCTGAGCACCGTGGCGCCCAACCCGTGCGACATCGAGACGGCGTACCACTGCGCCCGGGTCACCGCGGACCCCGCTCGGCCCAGCGGGCGGACGCTGCTGCTCAACTCCGCCCAGCACTCGTACGTGGACCTCGCCGACCCGAAGCACCTGGAGTACGCGTACACGAAGTGGATCGGCGCGGTCGGTGACGTCGCCGCGCCGGCCGGTCAGCGCCTGGACGCGCTGCACCTGGGCGGCGGCGGGTTCACGGTGCCGCGCTACCTGACCGCGACCCGACCGGGCACCGACAACCTGGTGTTCGAGATCGACGGCGGGCTGGTCGAGCTGGGTGAGCAGGAGCTGGGCGTACGGTCGGGACCGGACCTGCGGGCGGTGGTGGGTGACGCCCGGATGCTGGTTGCCGGCGAGCCGACCGACAGCCGTGACCTGGTGGTCGGCGACGCGTTCGGGCACCTGGTGGTGCCCTGGCACCTGGCCACCCGGGAGATGGCCGCCGACGTCCGGCGGGTGACCCGCCCCGGCGGCGTGTACGTGCAGAACGTCATCGACTACCCGCCGCTGCGGTTCATCCGCGCCGAGTTGGCCACGGTGGCCGCCGAGTTCGGGCACGTCGCGGTGATCGCGCCCCCGGAGGCGCTCGCCGAGGAGCAGGGCTCCAACTTCCTCATCGTCGGCTCCGACGCGCCGTTGCCGCTGGAGGCCGTCCGGGCCCGGCTGGCCGAGGTGGACCCGAAGGTCAGCCTGCTGTCCGGTGCGGCGCTGACGGACTTCGTCGGTCCGGCGATGGTGTTGACCGACGACTACGCCCCGGTGGACCAACTGCTGGCCACCGCCTGATCGGGTGACAATCCTGACCGATTCCGATACTCCAGGTGTAGGCGGGCCGTTCCTGGGCAACATCGCTCACCATGGGCGGTGGGGACCGGAACGGCGCGCAGTTGCTCGATGAGCGGTACCGGCTGATCGAGCAGCTCGGCGCGGGCGGCATGTCGGTGGTCTGGCGTGGCTACGACGAGGTGCTCGGTCGCCAGGTCGCGGTGAAGGTGTTGGCTTCCCGGCTGGCCAGCGACCGGGCCTTCCGCCACCGCATCCGGATCGAGGCGCAGGCCGCCGCGCGGCTCTGCCACCCCAACATCACCAACGTGTACGACTACGGCGAGTCCGAGCAGGTCGGTCTCACCGTGCCGTACGTGGTGATGGAGCTGGTCGACGGCGCCTCGCTGGCCAGCCGGCTGGGTCGGGAGAGCCAACTGCCGTGGCGGGAGGCGGTGACCATCGGCGCCGAGGTCAGCTCCGCGCTGGCCACCGCGCACGCTCGCGGAGTGGTGCACCGTGACGTCACCCCGGGCAACGTCATGCTCACCTCGACCGGTGTCAAGGTGGTCGACTTCGGCATCTCCGCGCTCGTCGGGGAGAGCGAGAAGGGCCCGGACGGCGCGCTGTTGGGCACTCCCGCGTACCTCGCCCCGGAGCGGCTGGACAACGGCCAGGTCTCCCCGGCCACCGACGTGTACGCCGTCGGGCTGCTGCTCTACCGGATGCTCTCCGGTCGACTGCCGTGGCAGGCCAGCACGACCACCCAGATGCTGCGCGCCCACATGTACAACGACCCGGAGCCGATGCCCACCGTCCCGGGTCTGCCCGACGGGGTGGCCGACCTGGTCGGACGCTGCCTGGCCAAGCGACCCGCGGACCGGCCGGTCACCGCCGAGCTGACCCGGACGCTCGCCGAGGCGGCCGGCATGCTCGCGGCGGTGCCGGTCTCCCCGGCCGCCGGGCCGCTGGACGCGGCGATGCTCGGCAGTGCCCGTACCACCATCCTGCCCTGGTCGGCGGCGACCGACGCGTTGCCGCTGTCGCGGACCCGCAACCGGCGGACGCAGCAGCGGGTGACCCGGCGTCGGCGGGTGGAGGCCGGCGTGGCCGCCGTCGGGCTGATCGCGGTCACCGGGGCGATGTGGGGGTTCACCTCGCGCAGCCCGGCCAGCGGAGGGGACAGGCCGACGACCGAGGCTCGGATGGGTCTGCCGACGGCGGCGCCCTGCGAGGTGGCGTACGCGTTGCGCACCGACTCCGGCACCGACTTCTCCGCCGAGCTGACCCTGACCAACACCGGTGGCCGTGAGCTGCGGGACTGGGCGATGAGCTTCACCTTCCCCGGGCAGCAGAAGGTGACGAAGGCGGAGCCCGCGCCGGTGCAGCAGCAGGGGAGCACGGTGCTGATCCGACCGGCGGCCCAGCGCACCACGCTGGCCCCCGGTGCGGTCGAGAAGGTGACCCTCACGGGCAAGTACAGCGGGGCGAACCAGTTGCCTGTCGAGTTCCGACTCGGCGAGGCGACCTGCGGGGTTCGGGTTTCCGGCGTCGCCGGCAGCGTGCCGTCCACGGCCCCGCCGGCCAAGGCCGCCACGGTGAAGGCCCCGCCGAAGAAGACGACGGCACGCGGCGGCTCCGGCGCGGGTGGCGGTGCGTCGAAGGCCAAGCCGCCGAAGCCTGCGAAGGCCCCGTCGAAGCCAGCGAAGCCCGCGAAGGCCGCCGGTGGTGGTCCGGGAAAAGTGTGAAGGTGACCAAGGGGCCGCGTGGTCACCGGAAATGAGCAGGCCACGGTAGGGGCGTGGCTGGTCAGCGCATCCCCGCGAACCGCTGCACCTGGTCGATCCCACCTTCCACGATGAGCACCCCGCCCTGGGGGAGCGTGGTGTCGTCGGAGGTGTACCGGAAGCGTTCGCCGGGCAGCTTGGCGCCGACCACGCGTACCCCGAAGCGCTCCTCCGGTCTCAGGTCGAGCAGGGTGCGCCCGACCAGGGACTCCGGCACCCGGACGGTGGCGATGGCGAAATCGTCGTCGAACTCGATGAAGTCGAGCAAGCGGCTGACGATCAGGTGCGCGACCCGGTCCCCGGTCTCCGCCTCCGGGAAGATCACGTGGTGCGCGCCCACCGACGCCAGGATCTTCGCGTGCTTCTGCGAGGTGGCCCGCGCCCAGATCTCGGGTACGCCCAGCTCGACCAGCGCCAACACGGTGAGCACACTCGCCTCCACCGAAGCCCCGATGGCCACCACCGCCCGCCCGAAGGTGGTGATGCCCAGCTGCCGCAGCGCTCCCTCCTCGGTCGCGTCGGCCTGAACCACCCGGTCGAGCTGCGCCGACCAGCGCTGCACCTTCGCCGGGCTGTGGTCGATCGCCAACACCTCGCGGTCCATCCGGGTCAGCGACCCGGCCAGGTGGCACCCGAATCGACCCAGCCCGATCACCACGATGCCGCCGCTGTCCGCCCGTCTAGCCGACACCTCGGCCCTCCCTGCTTCCAATGGCGTAGCCGGTGCGCGGGCCGGCGAGACACGCCCTAGCCGACAATGGGTTGCTCCTGGGGGTAGCGGTAGAGCCGGCGTCGGGTGTTCAGGGCGATCGCCGACCCGAGGGTGAGCGTCCCGACGCGGCCGATGAACATCAGCACGGTCAGCGCCACTTGGCCGCCGGCCGGCAGTTCGGCGGCCAGACCGATGGTCAGACCGGTGGTGCTGAACGCCGAGGTGATCTCGAACAGGGCCGCGACGAAGCGGACGCCCTCGGTGAGCAGCAGCAACAGCATGGTTCCGGCCATCACCAACGCGACGCTGAGCAGCGCCACGGTGATCGCCTGCCGCTGGCTCGCAGTGGCCACCCGCCGGTGCCCGATCGTCACGTCGGGCTCACCGCGCAGCTCCGCCCAGATGGTGAACGCCAGCAGGAAGAACGTGGAGACCTTGATGCCCCCGGCCGTGCTGGCGCTGCCGCCGCCGATGAACATCAGCACGATCAGCAGGGGATAGCTCTCCTCCTGGAGAGCGGTGATGTCCAGGACGCTGAAGCCGCCGGTGCGGCTCAGCGCGATCTGGGTGAACGACGCGAGGATCTTCCCGGGTACGTCGTACTGGCCGATCGTGCTCGCGTTGGTCCATTCTGCGGCGAGCAGGCCACCGAAGCCGAGCAGCAGCAGCACCACGCTGCCCCAGATGGTCAACTTCGTCGCCACCGCCCAGCGGATCGGCTGCCGCCATTCGCGGACCGCCTCGAAGAGGGCGGGAAAGCCCAGACCGCCGATGATCGCGCCGATCGCCAGGGGCAGCGACACCCACGGGTCGCGGCTGAAGGCCAGTAGGCCATCGGTGTAGAGCGCGAAGCCACCGTTGTTGAACGCCTGCACGGCATGGAAGACACCCGACCAGAGGGCTTCGGAGAACGAGTAGTCGTAGGTCAGCCAGAGTCGACCGGTGACCAGCGCTGTCATCACCGCCTCGCAGGCGAAGACGGTCAGTGCGATCCGGCGGAGCAACCGGCCCACGTCACCGAGGCCGAACTCCGCCGTCTCGGCCTGCACCAGCAACCGGTTGCGCAGTCCGAGCTGACTGGAGACAACCAGGATGACCAACGCGGCGACGGTGAGGATGCCGAGGCCGCCGAGCTGGGTGAGCAGAGTGATCACCAGCAGGCCCCAGCCGGACCAGTAGTTCGGCGTGTCGGTGATGGCCATGCCGGTGACCGACACGGCCGAGGTGGCGGTGAAGAGTGCCGTGACCACGGGTGGGCGTACCTGTTCGGCGGTCGCCCAGCGCGCCATGAGCAACCCGGTACCGAGCAGGATCGGCACCAGGAACGCGAACGGCACCAGCCGCACGGGATTGCGGAAGAACCGGTGCACCAGACAATCTTCCTGTCCTCCCGCTCCCCTGGAGTGGGAACGGGCATTCCGGAGATTCATCTGCCGGCCAGCCATCGACCAACTCCTGGCAAATCACGGGCGGTCTGCTTACCCGGACCATCGATGACAGGGGACGGCGTTGCGACGTACCCTCTCGACCCGAGATCTCCGGCACCACCGACGTGTCGACCCGCGCGGAGTTCGCGGCGCGTAAGGCGACGAAGACCATCGACGGTGTCGCGGTGACCGGGTGGTTCACCGAGGACTTCACCCTCGCCGAGCTGAAGACGCTGCGGGCGCCCTCACGCTGGCCCGTCGTCGCCACCCGGACGGCGGGCCAGCCCTGTGCCCGCCCGCCGGACGGTGCCGCCTGCGGGGTGCGGGCATCACCCCCCGACGCTATGGAGCTGATGCCGCAAACGAATCGCACCCGCCCCCGTCCGCCCGCGGTGGCCCCGGTCCGCCCGCGCTAACCCTGGACAGGGGCTCCCTGGTCGAGCACCGCAGGTGGAGCGGGAAGATCGCGCCGATCTTGCGGTTTCGGTTGTCGACATGGGTGGAATGCAGCTTATGTCGGGACAGGAAGTGCAAGATCGCGGGGCAGGGACAGCGCGGCGCGGGCGATCATGGAGTTGTGGTGCCCGGGTTGGCAGTTCGGGGGCGTTTTGTTGCCCACCACAACTGCATGATCGGCGAGGTGGCTGTCTGCGGCGGGCTGAGGGAGCGACATCGGCGAAGTGGCGATCTTCGCCTGCTCGGCCTGCGGGGGCGCGCTCGGGCGGCGTTACCGGTCGGGCTGAGCGCTGGGTTCCTCGTCGACGTCGATCGGGCGGAGACGACGGTGTCCGAGGAGGACGCTCAGCGCGTACGTCATCGGGTCTTCTGTGACAGCCCGCTCCACGATCGGCGGCGCTGCTCGCGTGCGGCTGCCCACCACGGGCCCTGCGGCTGACCGAACCGGGCGAATGGCGCGGGACGACACACGGCTCGGGTGGTCCGTGGCGGTTCGGGCCATCGAGGGCAGGGGCTCCCGACTGCTAGTGGGGCCCGTTGTAACCTCCGGCCACCTCATTCCTGTTACTTGTGTGTTTCCGCCACATAGCTCGTGGGTGACGTCACTTCTAGCGTGAGCCGTCACGAAGAAGTTCTCTCCCTCTGAGTCCTCATGTGGAGTCGCAATGACGGTCCGGACGACGCGGCGGGCGTTCCTCTCCGCCGCCACGATGATGGCCGCGGCGTTGGCCGCCACGGCCTGTGGCAGCCCGCAGGACACCGCCACCGGCGGCGGCGACAGTGCCGCGCCGGTCAAGGTCGGCCTGGTGTACTCCCAGTCGGGAGCCCTGGCCAGTTACGGCAAGCAGTACATCGAGGGGTTCAAGGCGGGGCTGGACTTCGCCACCCAGGGCACCGGCAAGGTCGGTGACCGGAAGATCGAGCTGACCGAGGTCGACGACGCGGGCGATCCGGCCAAGGCGGTCTCCGCGGCGAAGGACCTGATCGGCAAGGGCACGAAGATCATCGCTGGCTCCACCGCCTCCGGTGTGGCGCTCCAGGTGGCGCCGATCGCGGCGCAGAACAAGGTGCTGTTCATCTCCGGCCCGGCCGCCACGGACGCGGTGACCGGCGCGAACAAGTACACCTTCCGCTCCGGTCGGCAGTCGTACCAGGACGTGGTGACCGCCAAGTCCTTCATCGGCGACCCCACCGGCAAGAAGGTGGTGGTCTTCGCTCAGGACGGCGCGTTCGGTGACGCCAACGAGGCCGCCGTCAAGGCCGTCATCGGCAGCGCGGGCGCGACGGTGAGCAGCGTCCGGGCCCCGGCCAGTGCCACCGAGTTCACCCCGTTCGCCAGCCAGATCAAGGCCGCCAAGCCGGACCTGCTCTTCGTGGCGTGGGCGGGCACGACCGCCCCGGCCATGTGGCAGACCCTCGACCAGCAGGGCGTCCTCTCGTCCACCACTGTCGTCACCGGCCTGGACATCCGCGCCTCGTGGCCGACCTTCGGTGCGGCCGGCGCGAAGATCTCCTTCCTGTCGCACTACTTCGACGGCGCCAGCGACACCGAGGCCAGCAAGGCGTTGAAGGCCAAGGTCAACACCATCGACCTGTTCCACCCGGACGGCTTCGCCGCCGCGCAGATGGTGGTTCGGGCCGCGCAGGAGGGTGGGGACGACGTCGACAAGATGGTCACCGCCCTGGAGGGGTGGAGCTTCGACGGGGTCAAGGGCAAGATGACCATCCGGGCCGCCGACCACGCGCTGCTCCAGCCGATGTTCCAGGCCAAGCTGGCCGGCAGCGGCACCGCGTTCACGGCGACCGCGCAGAAGAGCCTCACCGGTGACGAGACCGCGCCGCCGGCCGTGGCCATGAAGGGCTGACCATGCTCGCCACCCGCGGTCTGACCTGGCGGATCGGTGAGGTCGCCATCGTCGACAGCGTCTACCTCGACCTGGCGCCCGGGGAGTTCCTGGGCGTCATCGGGCCGAACGGCGCCGGTAAGACCTCACTGTTCAACCTGATCACCGGCCTGCGCCGGGCCACCGAGGGCCGGGTCGTTCTCGACGGGCAGGACATCGGGGCGCTTCCGCCGCACCGGCGGGCCCGCCTCGGCCTGGGCCGTACCTTCCAGGCGTCCTCGGTCTTCGGCTCGCTGAGCGTGCGGGAGAACGTCCGGCTCGCCGTGCAGGCGCACCGCGGGGGCTCGATGGCACTGTGGCGGCGGGCGGCGGCCGACCGGGAGGTCGCCGTCGCCGCCGACGCGGCGCTCGACCGGGTCGGCCTCGCCCACCGGGGTACGGCCCTCGCCGGCACCCTGGCCCACGGCGAGAAGCGCAAGCTGGAGATCGCCCTGCTGCTCGCCGGTGAACCGCGGGTGATGCTGCTGGACGAGCCGATGGCCGGGGTCAGCGCCGAGGACGTGCCGGAACTGGTCGCCGTCATCAAGTCGTTGACCGGCGACAGCGGCCGGGCGGTGTTGATGGTCGAACACCACATGGACGTCATCCTGGAACTGGCCGACCGCATCGCCGTCATGCACCACGGTGCGCTGCTGGCCTGCGACACCCCGGAGACGGTGATGGCCAACCCCACGGTGCAAGAGGCCTACCTGGGGGAGTCGCTGTGATAAGTGAACCGATCCTCAGTGTGGAGGACCTGTCGGTCCGGATCTCCGGGCTGCACATCCTCCAGGGGGTGTCCTTCACCGTCGCCCCGACCGGTGTGACGGTGCTGCTCGGTCGCAACGGCGTCGGCAAGACCACCACGCTGCGCGCGATCGTCGGCCTCACCCCGCCCGCCGGGGAGGTCCGCGGCACCATCCGGATGGGCGCGCAGAGTCTGCTGACCCGGCCGACGCACCGGCTGGTCCGCGGTGGGCTCGGCTACGTGCCCGAGGACCGCTGCGTGTTCGCCGGGCTCACCGTCGCGGAGAACCTGCGGCTCGCCGAGCGGCGCGGCACCACCCCGGCGTACGACAAGGTCTTCGCGCTCTTTCCCGAGCTGGACCGGCGCGGACGGCAACGGGCCGGTTCGCTCTCCGGCGGGCAGCAGCAGATGCTCGCCATCGGTCGGGTGCTGCTCAACGACAACCGGCTGCTGCTCGTCGACGAGCCGACCAAGGGGTTGGCGCCGAAGGTGGTGACCGAGGTGGCCGAGGTGTTGGAACGGGTCGCGGAGTCGGTGCCGGTGCTGCTGGTCGAGCAGAACCTCGCCGTCGTACGCCGACTGGCCCGCGACGCGGTCGTGCTGGCCGCCGGCAAGGTGGCCTGGACCGGCGACGCCCACGAGTTGCTGTTGGAGACCGCGTTGACGAAGTCGCTGCTCGGTGTCGGCTCGGCGGAGGTGTCTGCGCCGAGCGCGAGGAGTGAGCTTGCGAGCCCCGCAGTCGCGAGGGAGGACCAGCACTGATGGGCACCGTGATCCTGTTGGCGTTGACCGGGCTCGGCCTGGCGGCGCTGTACTTCCTGGTCGCCTCCGGCCTGTCCCTGGTCTTCGGTCTGGCCGACGTGCTCAACTTCGCGCACGGGCTGTTCCTCGGCGTGGGCGCGTACGGCACCTGGTGGGCGGCGGGCAACCTGCCGGGCGCCGGCCCGGACGGGTTCGGCTTCGTGGTCGCTGTCGCCTTCGGGGTGGCCGCCGGCACACTGGTCGCGATCCTGGTCGAGCTGGTGCTGATCCGCCCGCTGTACTCCCGCACCATCGAGCAGGTGCTGGTCACCGTCGGGTTGTCGCTGGCCGGGGTGGCGTTGCTCCAGGCCACCTGGGGTGCGGACGCCCGGCCGTTCCCGCGCCCGGACTGGACCCGGCAGGTGACCGGGATCCTCGGCGCGCAGGTGCCCAACGGTGGTCTGCTGCTGATCATCGCGGCGGTGCTGGTGCTCGGCGCGATCCTGGCGTTCCTCCGGTGGACCCGGTACGGCCTGGTGATCCGGGCCGGGGTGGAGAACCGGGAGATGGTGACCGCGCTGGGCATCGACGTCCGCAAGGCGTTCACGCTGGTGTTCGCGATCGGTGGGGCGGCTGCGGCGCTCGCCGGTGCGCTCGGCGGGGTCTACTTCGGCACCGTCTCGCCGGGGCAGGGCGGCTCGCTGCTGATCTTCGCGTTCATCGTGGTGGTGATCGGCGGAATGGGCTCGGTCGTCGGCTCCGCGTACGCGGCGGTCGTGGTCGGGCTGGTGCAGCAGTTCGTCAACTACTACGGCACATCCGGGCTGGGCGACATCTGCGTGGTCGGGCTGCTGGCCGTGGTGCTGCTGCTGCGCCCGCAGGGCATCGCCGGAAAGGTGGCAACGGCATGACGGTGATCGACGCTCCTCCCGCGCAGGTGCCCGACGAGTTGACCCCGCAGCGGGGGCGGTGGCACCGGGTCCGCCCGTTCCTGCCGCTGGTGGCGCTTGTCGTGCTGGCGATCCTGCCGTACTCGACGATCTCCCTGCCGGGGATCTTCGAGGGGCCGGTCAACTCACCCGGCACCCTGCAGATTCTCGCCATCTGCCTGATCTTCGGTGGGCTGGCGGCCGGGTACGACCTGCTCTTCGGCCGGACCGGGATGCTCTCCTTCGGGCACGCGCTGTACTTCGCCGCCGGTGTCTACGGCACCGACATCCTGGTCACCCGGGCCGGTCTGCCGCTGTGGCAGGCGGCGCTGCTGACCGTCACCGGCGGCACCATCCTCGCCGCTCTGCTCGGCGCGGTGGCGCTGCGTACCGTGGGCATCGCGTTCGCCATGGTCACGTTGGCCTTCGCCCAGGTGGGCGCGATCCTGGTGGCCCGGGACTTCGGCGGGCTCACCGGCGGTGAGGAGGGCCTGCCGCTGGACGTGTCCGGGCTGCCCGCCGGCCTGGTCGGGGTGACGAACACGGTCAACCTGTACTGGTTGGCGCTGGCGTACCTGACGCTGGTGGTCTTCGTGGTGCACCGGGTGAGCGGCTCACCGACCGGTCGGGTGCTCGCCGGGCTGCGCGACGACGAGCGGCGGATCGGCGTGCTCGGGCTGGACCCGTACCGCTACAAGCTGGTGGCGTTCACCCTGGCCGGCGGGTTGGCGTCGGCGGGCGGGGTGGTCTACGTCCTGATCGTCGGCGGCGCGTCGCCGCACATCACGTCCTCCGAGCTGACCCTGTCGCTGCTGGTCATGGTGGTGCTCGGCGGGCCGGGCACCCGCTGGGGTCCGGTGCTCGGTGGTGTCCTCTACATGTACCTGGACCACCGGCTCACCGCCTTCGGCACGAGCGACGCGGTAGACAACCTGCCGGCCGTCCTCAGCCGCCCACTGAGCCAGCCCCTGTTCGTCCTGGGCACGGTATTCATCCTGGCCGTCTACTTCTTCCCCGGCGGCCTAACGAGCCTGGCCCCCCGCCTCTCCCACCTGACCAAAGCCCTCCGCCCCCGCCGTTAAGCGTTGATCAAGAGGTTTGCGTCAGAATCCGACCGGATGGTGACGCAAACCTCTTGATCAACAGGGGTGTGACGGGCGGCGCTGGTAGAAATGCCGGGTGGAGACAGCAGAGCGGGCAGCGGTACGTGAACGGGCCGAGGCGGTGCTGCGCCGGCTGGCCGGTGACCACGCCCGGCTGCGCGAGGATCAGTGGCGCGCGATCGAGGCGCTGGTCGTCGACCGGCGGCGCGTGCTCTGCGTCCAGCGCACCGGTTGGGGCAAGTCGGCTGTCTACTTCGTGGCCACCGCCCTGCTGCGGGAGCGGGGGGAGCACGGCCCGACGGTCATCGTCTCGCCGCTGCTGGCGTTGATGCGCAACCAGGTCGAGGCCGCCGCGCGCGCCGGCATCCGGGCCCGCACGATCAACTCGGCGAACCTCGACGAGTGGGACGAGATCACCGCCGAGATCCAGACCGGCGCGGTGGACGTGCTGCTGATCAGCCCGGAACGGCTCAACAACCCGGATTTCCGCGACGGCGTGCTGCCGAAGTTGGCCGCCACCACCGGCCTGCTGGTCGTCGACGAGGCGCACTGCGTCTCCGACTGGGGGCACGACTTCCGACCGGACTACCGGCGGCTGCGGACGTTCCTCGCCGAGCTGCCCGAGCGCACCCCCGTGCTGGCGACCACCGCCACCGCCAACGCCCGGGTCACCCAGGACGTCGCCGAGCAACTGGGCGACGCCCTCATCCTGCGCGGCACCCTGGACCGCGAGTCGCTGCGCCTCGGGGTGCTCGACCTGCCCAGCCCGGCGCACCGGCTGGCCTGGCTCGCCGACCACCTGGACCAGCTGCCCGGCTCGGGCATCGTCTACACGCTGACCGTGGCGGCAGCGGGGGAGACCGCCGAGTTCCTGCGCTCCCGGGGCTACCCGGTCGCCTCGTACAGCGGGCAGTCCGACGACGCCGACCGGCGCGCCGCCGAACAGGACCTGCTCGACAACAAGATCAAGGCGTTGGTCGCCACCAGCGCCCTCGGCATGGGCTTCGACAAACCCGACCTGGGCTTCGTCGTCCACCTCGGCGCGCCGCCCTCGCCGATCGCGTACTACCAGCAGGTCGGCCGCGCGGGTCGCGCCGTCGAGCATGCCGAGGTGCTGCTGCTGCCCGGCGTCGAGGACGCCGCGATCTGGCGGTACTTCGCCTCGCTGGCGTTCCCACCGGAGCAGCAGGTCCGGGCCGTGCTGGCCGCCCTGCACACCGACCGCCCGCTCTCCACCCAGGCCCTCGAACCCCTCGTCGACCTGCGCCGGGCCCGGTTGGAGCTGATGCTCAAGGTGCTCGACGTGGACGGCGCGGTCCGTCGGGTGCGCGGTGGTTGGCTCGCCACCGGCGAGCCGTGGGTCTACGACGAGGCCCGGTTGCGCCGCGTCGCCGAGGCGCGCACCGTCGAGCAACAGGCCATGCGGGAGTACGCGACGACGTCCGACTGCCGGATGCGGTATCTACGGGAACGCCTGGACGACACCGAGGCGGTCGACTGCGGTCGCTGCGACAGGTGCGCCGACCCCCTCTTCGCCGCGGACGTGTCGACGGCAGCGCTCGCCGCCGCGCAGACCTTCCTGGGTCGACCCGGCGTGGAGATCGCTCCGAAGAAGCTCTGGCCGACCGGGCTCGACGCGGTGGGCGTACCCCTCAAGGGCCGCATCGCCCCCGCGGAGCAGGCGCTGCCGGGCCGGGCCGTCGGGCGCCTCTCCGACCTGGGTTGGGGTGGCCGGCTGCGTGCCCTCGTCGGCCCGGACGCGCCGGACGCTCCGGTGCCCGACGACGTGGCCGGCGCGGTCGTGGAGGTGCTGAAGGCGTGGGCGCATGGCGACGACCCGTGGCCCCGCCGGCCGGCGGCGGTGGTCGCGGTCGGTTCCCGGCGGCGGCCCCGGCTGCTCGGCTCGCTGGCCGAGCGGATCGCCACAGTGGGCCGGCTGCCGCTGCTCGGTGAGGTCACCGCGGCCGGTCCCGACGGCCCGGCCGGGCCGCGCGGCAACAGCGCCCAACGGGTACGCGCGCTGCACGACG
This sequence comes from Micromonospora sp. NPDC047756, assembly GCF_055587245.1. NCBI lineage: Bacteria > Bacillati > Actinomycetota > Actinomycetes > Micromonosporales > Micromonosporaceae > Micromonospora > Micromonospora sp. NPDC047756. The sequence goes on along the minus strand of NZ_JBVJGQ010000004.1, from coordinate 325,746 downwards.
CCTTCACCGTGCCGGCCGACCTGTCCGACGCCCTGGCCGGGCTGGACGGCCCGGTGCTGCTCGTCGACGACCTGATCGACTCGGGCTGGACGATGACGCTGGTGGCCCGAGCCCTGCGTCGCGCCGGCGCGACCGACGTGCTCCCGCTCGCCCTCGCCGTGGCCGGCTGACCCGCTGCCGGCACGTCGGTCGCGAGGCCAGTCCTCGGCGATGGTCCGGTCTGCGCCGTGGTCCGTGCCCGCCCGGCGCTGCGGCGTGGTCCGTGCCGTGGTCGGCGCCGTGCTCGGGGCGTTGCCGGGCGCTGTGGCGTGGTCGGCGCCGTGGTCGGTGCTTGTTTGGGGTGTTGCCGGGCGCTGTGGCGTGGTCGGTGCCGTGGTCGGGGTGTCGCCGGGCGCGCTGTGGCGTGGTCCGCGCCGTGGTCGGGGGTGTTGCCCGGCGCTGTGGCGTGGTCCGCGCCGCTCGGGGTGGGAAAGTTCCCGGGCGGTGTCGAGTGCGACGGTCGCCACGCTGTCCGGGCGTCGGCCTGACCCGGCGGAGCGCGGCGGTACCGTGGTCGGCATGACCGACCGGCAGCCCTTCACCCGTGCGCGCACCGTCGCCGGCAGGACCGCTGGCGGCGAGGCCAGCGAGGCGCTGGGCGTCGGTCGTGGCTGACCAGGGCCCCGTCGAGCCGGACCGGAGCACCCTCCGGCTGGCGTTGGTGGTCGGCGGGCTGGTGCTGGCCGTGCTGCTCGGCTTCGGCCTCGGCCGGCTGAACGCCAACGGTGCCGCCACCGGCAGCCCGTCGTTGGCCGCCGAGCACACCGACCCACCGGGCGTCGCGCCGCACAACCACGGCAGTGCCACCGCCACCGATCAGGGAGCGGCCGTCGAGCCGGGCGGTCTGGCGGTCAGCTCGGCCGGGTTCACCCTGGTGCCCCTGGCCACCGAGTTCGCGGCGGGTCGCCCCGGTCAGCTCCGCTTCCAGGTGCGCGACGCGCAGCGGCGGCCGATCACCCGGTTCGCCATCGTGCACGACAAGCCGATGCACCTGATCGTCGTCCGGCGGGACCTGACCGGTTACCAGCACCTGCACCCGAGCATGGCGGCGGACGGCACGTGGTCGGTGCCGTTGACCCTCGCGCAGCCCGGCCTCTGGCGCGCGTACGCCGATTTCACGGTGGTCGCGGACAGCGGCGCGCAGACCGCCGTGACCCTCGGCGCGGACCTGGTGGCCCCCGGCGACTACCGACCCCGTCCCCTGCCGGGGCCGGCCACCTCGACGACCGTCGACGGCTTCACCGTCGGCTACCAGGGCACCGCGCAGGCCGGGGCGACAGTGCCGCTGACCTTCCGGGTGGACGGCGCTGATGGCGCAGCGAAGTTGGAGCGGTACCTCGGGGCGTACGGGCACCTGGTGGCGTTGCGCGAGGGCGACCTCGGCTATCTGCACGTGCACCCGGAGACCGAGTTGGTGGACGGTCAGATCAAGTTCTGGTTGACCACCCCGGGCCCGGGTCGCTACCGCCTCTACCTCGACTTCCAGGTGGACGCGGAAGTCCGAACGGCCGAGTTCACCCTGACCGTCCCCTAACCCCACCTCCCCGGGCCCACCCCCCGTTGATCATGAAGTTATTGCCCTTCGCCTCGGCGTGTCGTGGCAATAACTTCATGATCAACGGCTGCAAGGGGTGGGCGCGGGGCGGGGGGTGGGGGGGTTAGCTGGCTCGGCGGTTGGGGCGGCGGGCCAGGTAGCGGAGCAGGTCGCGGATGTGGTGCTTCTCCTCGGCGGGGACCGTGGGGTCGGCCAGTCGGTCCAGGATGGCCCGGACGTCGGCCTCGACCGGGCCGTCGTCGTGGCGTCGGCGGGGCGCGTGACCGGCGTCGGGCAGCCCGAGCGCGCGGAACGCGGCAGCGACCGGCAGATCCAGCGCGCTGCAGAAGCCGCGCACCTTGGCCAATTCGGGATAGTCCTGCCAGTCGCCGGCCAGCCAGCGGAAGACGGTGGAGCGGCCGACGCCCGTGTGTGAGGCAAGGTCAGTCACGGTCCAGCCTCGTTCCTCGCGAGCGTCATCGATGGCGCGCCGGACGAAGCGGGCGAAGGCCATCTGCGGTGATACGTCGGCTGATCCCATCCCTGCGTGTCTTCCCCCCTGCCGGAGCACCGGGACGATGCGCCTCCCGAGGGTAGTACGCGAGGAGCCGGAAACAATTGACTGACCGCACAAACTGTCCCGTGGGCGAGACTTTTCTCTGGAAGCGTGTGTGCAGAACGAAAATTGCATCGAGCGATCTTCATCGTTCTTCGATTAAGCTCGGTGCCCGTCCCGACATCGCGTCCGTCCCCTGCCGCCTGCGACCGGACCATCGCCGAGGAGCACCATGGCCGAATCGAGCCGCCCCCAGCCGTACCAGCCCGGTGCGGTGAGCCTCTTCTTCGTCGCCAAGGCCGGCGTCTTCGCCGCCGCGTTCTGGATCTGGTTGCTGGTCCTGGTGCTCCGCACCGACTCCGCGACCGGTCTCCAGGTGCTGGCTGCCACCGGCGCCATCACCACCACGCTGGTCGCTGTGCTGCTCGGTGCCCGGATGGCGTTGCAACACAACGCCGCCATCCGGCACGCCGAGGTGAAGAAGCTGCTGGTCGACATATCGTGGAACGCCTTCGCGGCGGCCGGCAACGCCGGGACCGAGGGCAAGGTCGTGCCATTCCCGACCACCCCGGGCGACGGTGACTGGGCCGGCCAGCGGCCCGCCGCCGACCGGGTGTCGGTCCTCGACCGTGCCGCCAGCGAGCGCAACGGTGGCCGGGACCGCCGACGCTAGGTGCCTAGGGGCTGAGCGGGTGCCTCTCCGGCGGCCAGCAGGGTCTCCAGCCGGGGCGTGACCTGCCACTGGTCCACCAGCGCGCGGTACTCCGCGCGCTGAGGCCCGGTCGCCCCGGCGCCGGTGCGACGGGCGCGGATCAGCAGGTTACGCGGGGTGTGCTGCGAGTCCACGAACTCCACCACCTCGGTTCGGTAGCCGTGCACCCGCAGCAACCCGGCGCGCAGCGCGTCGGTGAGCACGTCGGCGAAGCGCTCGCGCAGGATGCCCTGCCGGGTCAGCATCTCGTACGGGGCCGGAGCGGGATGGGCGCGGAGCTGCTTCGCCAGGTCGTGGTGGCAGCACGGCGCGGCCAGCACCCAGCGGGCCTCCCAGCGCACCGCGCGGGCCAGCGCCTCGTCGGTGGCGGTGTCGCAGGCGTGCAGCGCCAGCACCAGGTCGGGGGCGGGGTCGACGACGGCGTCGGCGATCGTCCCGGCCACGAAGCTGACCTGGTTCGCCCAACCCAACCGTTGCGCCAACTCGGTGTTGCGCCGCCGCTGGTCCTCCCGGACGTCCACGCCGACCAGGTGGACGTCGAGCCCCCGACCGGTCAGGTAGCGGTACGCGGCGAACGTCAGGTAGGCGTTGCCGCAGCCCAGGTCGACCACCCGTAGCGGACCGGTCAGGTCGTCGGGCAGGGTCGCGGCCAGGGCCCGCAGGAACGCGTCCACCTGGCGGCGCTTGGCCGCCGACCCGCCGATCTCGGCGAAGATCGGGTCACCGGGGTCGAGCAGGTATTCCTTCGCCCGGTCGTTCCCGGTGGGCGTCGCCGCCGGACGGGACGTCGCGGCCCGGTGCACCTGTGCCTCACCCGACTTGGTCACCCGCAGTTGCAGGGTCGCGTCGGCCGTCTCGACGTGCCAGTTGCCGAACGGCTCGGCCAGCAGTTCGTCGATCGCCGCGGCGGCCTCCGGACCGGAGGCGAGGTTGCGGGTGTAGGGGCGAGCACCGTCGGACGTGGTGATCTGCATCCGGGGCCCGGCCTTGAGCCGTACCGGCCGCAGTTCGGCCCGCTCAACTGTGGGGCGGCGACCGCGTCGACGTCCGGCGGCGACCGCCCGGGTCAGCGCGGGGTCGAGCAGCAGCGCCCGAACCTCGGTCAGGGCGGCGTCCAGTGGTTGCGGCATCGTTCCATCTTCGGCAGGTGGGGTGGGAGAAGGGAACATCCCCCGTACCGCGCGAGGCGGTGCGGGGGATGTCAGGTGTGGCTGGTGGTCAGTCGGCTGTCGCCTCTGCCGGCGTACCCGCACCGGAACCGCCATCACGGCGGCGGCGTCGGCGGCGCGGCTTGGACGCCTCGCCGTCGGACGCGGTGGCCGGCTCGGACGGGCCGGCGTCGGCGGAGATCACCGCGGTCGTCTCGGCCGCGACCACCTCGCCGGCCCGACGGCGACGCCGGCGGCGGGGGGTACGGGTGCCTTCGTCGGCGGCATCGGCCGCAGGTGCCTCGGCGGCGGCCGGCGAGCCGGCGTCGGAGCGGTCGCGGCGGCCGTCACCCCGACCGCGGCGCTCGCCGCGACCCTCGCCACGGCTCTCGCCGCGCCGGGACCCCCGACCACCGTTGTCGCCCCGACGGGAGCGGGTCGTCCCACCCAGATCCTCTTCGATCTCGGCGGACAGCCCGGCCCGGGTGCGCTCTGCCGTGGGCAGCGTGCCGCTGACCTCGGTGGAGATGTGCAGGTCGGTGTAGAGGTGCGGCGACGTGTGGTACGTCTCCGGCGGCTCCGGCATCTCCAGACCGAGGGTCTTGTCGATGATCCGCCAGCGCGGCATGTCGTCCCAGTCGACGAAGGTCACCGCGACACCCGTCGCGCCGGCCCGGCCGGTACGACCGATCCGGTGGGTGTAGGTGTCCTGGTCTTCCGGGCAGTCGTAGTTGATGACGTGGGTGACGCCGGTGACGTCCAGCCCACGGGCCGCCACGTCGGTGGCGACCAGGATGTCGATCTTGCCGGCCCGGAAGGCCCGCAGCGCCCGCTCACGGGCGCCCTGGCCGAGGTCACCATGCACGGCGGCGACCGCGAACCCACGGAAGTCGAGATCCTCGGCGACCCGGTCGGCCGCCCGCTTCGTACGCGTGAAGATCATGGTCAGCCCGCGGCCCTCCGCCTGGAGGATGCGCGCCACCACCTCGACCTTGTTCATCGAGTGGGTGCGGTAGACCAACTGCTGGGTCTGCGGCGACGGGCCGGTCTCGGCGGTGTGCCCGGCGTGGATCGTCATCGGCTGGCGCAGGAAGCGCCGCGACAGGGTGACGATCGGGTCCGGCATGGTGGCCGAGAAGAGCATCGTCTGCCGGTCTTCCGGAAGCATCGCCAGGATCTTCTCGACGTCGTCGAGGAAGCCCAGATCGAGCATCCGGTCGGCCTCGTCGAGGACGAGCGCGTGCACCCGGTCGAGCCGGAGGTGCTTCTGCTTCTGCAGGTCCATCAGTCGGCCGGGCGTGCCGACCAGGATCTCGACGCCCTTGCGCAGCGCGTCGATCTGCGGCTCGTACGCGACGCCGCCGTAGATCGGAAGCACCCGGACGCCGCGCGTGCGTCCGGCGGCGGCCAGGTCCTTGGCGACCTGGATGCCCAGCTCACGGGTGGGGACGACGACCAGCGCCTGGGGAACACCGTCGCCGCCCTCGCCCGGGGCGAAGACCCGGTCGAGCAGCGGTACGCCGAAGCCGAGGGTCTTGCCGGTGCCGGTGGGCGCCTGGCCGATCAGGTCGACGCCGCGCAGCGCGATCGGGATCGCGTACTCCTGGATGGCGAAGGCGCGGGTGATGCCGGCCGAGGCCAGGGCCTCGACGGTCTCGGCGCGGGCGCCGAGTGCGGCGAACGTGGGGGCCTCCGGTCGAACCGGGGCGGTGGGGGCCAGTTCCTGGCCGTCCAGCAAATCTTGAGTCAGGTCGCTCATCTGGATGTGGGGGTGCCCTCTCGTGGGTGCGCCCGTCATGTCCTCAGGGCGCGTTCGGTATGACGCGGGCCACACGGTCGGCGGCAGATTGCCGAGCCGGACCGGGCCGCACGCGCGCCGCGGGCTGAGCTTCGATCAGATCGGCGCCCACGGCAACTGCTCCATGTTACCTGAACAGGCATACCCCCGTCCCGATTCCCAGCCGGCCACTCGCCACGCGGGGCAAGTAATTGTGACCCACGCCACACCAGCCCCACCTCCCATCCCCGCGCGCCCCTGTGCCCCGCCCGCGCCGCCCGTCGCCTGCCTGCGCTCACGCCCCGCCCGCCGCCGGGGCCGATCATGGAGTTGTGGTGGTGGGCAAAAAGCTCAAATCTCCACTAATTCGGCACCACAAGTCCATGATCGGCGGGGGCGACGCGGAGGGCGACCACGCGATAGCCTGCCGCTCGTGTCCGCCTCCGGTTCCGCGTACGCCGACCTGCTCGGTCTGGTCGCCTTCGGTGAGCTGCTGGCCTTCGAGCGGATGGCGGGCGATGCGCGGCTCGCTCCCGACCTGCGCCGCCGGGCCGCGCTGAACGAGATGGCCGCGGTCGAGATCGCCAACTACCGGCGCCTCGCCGACCGGCTCACCGCGTTGGGCGTGCCGCCCGAGGACGCGATGGCGCCCTATATCGAGCCGTTGCAGGCGTACCACGACTCGACGGAGCCGCGGGACTGGGCGGAGGTGGTCACGAAGGCGTACGTGGGCGACGCGATCACCGACGACTTCGTTCGCGAGATCGCCGACGCGCTGGAGGAACCGGACCGGGCGCTGGTGCTGGAGGTCCTGCACGACTCCCGGTACGCGGAGTTCGCCGCGGCGGAGATCAGGGTGGCCGTCGCCGACGACCCCCGGGTGGCCGGTCGGCTCTCCATGTGGGCCCGGCGGCTGGTCGGTGAGGCGTTGTCCCAGGCCGGACGCGTCGCCGCCGAGCGGGCCACCCTCACCGCGCTGATCGCGCGCGACGGCCGGGTCGACGTGGCGGGGCTCTTCGGCAGGCTCACCACCGCGCACACCGCGCGCATGGCCGCCGCCGGGCTGAACAACTGACCACCCGGCCGGGCCGGGCCGGCCTGCGGCAGGTGGGCCGAGTGCCGACCTGCCGCGATGGCCGGACCGGTCAGCGGACGGTGAACCCGACCGCCCGGGGCGACGCCTCGGCGATCTCGACGTAGGCGACCTTCTCGACCGGAACGATGACCCGCCGGCCCTTCTCGTCGGTCAGGGAGAGCGTGCCGCCGTTGCCGGCGAAGGCGTCGGTCACGATCTGCTCGATCTCGGCCGGCGACTGCGCGCTGTCCACTACCAGCTCGCGTGGCGCGTACTGCACGCCGATCTTGACCTCCACTGTGCCTCCTCAACTGGGGCGAGAGAACCGCCCTGCGAAGGCTATCCGATCACGGGCCCGGCGGTCAGGCTGACTCACCTTGCAGCGGGAAGCTCGCGATGCCCCGCCACGACAGTGCGGCCACCAACGCCTCAGCTTCGGCCTTCGGCACCTGCCGGCCGCCGGCCAGCCAGAACTGTGCGGCCGTCTCCGCCGCGCCGACCAGCCCGGAGGCGAGCAGCTCGGCGTGCGCCCGGCTCACCCCGGTGTCGGAGATGATGGTGTCGGTGATCGCCGCGATGCAGCCCTGCTCGACCCGCTCCACCCGCTGCCGTACGGCCGGGTCGTTGCGCAGATCCGACTCGAAGACGAGCCGGAACGCCTCGCTCTCGTGGTCGACGAAGTCGAAGTACGCCCGTACCGACGCGCTGACCCGTTCCTTGTTGTCGCTGGTGCCGCGCATCGCATCCTGCACCTGAGCGACGATGGCGTCACAGTGCGTGTCGAGCAACGCCAGGTAGAGATCCATCTTTCCGGGAAAGTGTTGGTAGAGCACCGGCTTCGAGACCCCGGCTCGCTCGGCGATGTCGTCCATCGCGGCGGCGTGGTAGCCCTGCGCGACGAACACCTCCTGCGCCGCAGCGAGAAGCTGCTTACGACGCGCGGAGCGAGGCAGGCGGGTGGGCCGGCCAGCGGTCTGTGCACCGTTCCCCACAGCGGTCATGGGATCCTCCGAGTTCTCCGTACGAGCCGGCATTTTCCCCCCAGACCGGGCGAGGCCCGTGACCTCGGTCGTGGAAATGGCCCGCCGCTGTAACTTATCGCCACTCTCGGCACACGGTAGCCTCAGCGGGGGCGACCAAGGAGCGCGCGGTGAGTGAAACAGGGCAACCCGGAGCCGCCACCCCGGGAGAGCACGGTGACGGAGCGGGTCAGCACGACGACCCGAGCCGTTCCGTCAGTGGGTGGGCGCCTCAGGCGGGTGGGTGGCCCCGAGCCGCCGACCACGAGGACGCCCGGGATGAGGCGCCGCGCTGGCAGCCCGACCCCGCGTCGGGCTGGCGAACCTCCTCGCCACGGCACGGTGATCTGCCATCCCCGCTGGTCGGGCGGTCGGGCGACCCGGAGTCGCCGGCCCGCGCCAACGGCCACCACGTCAACGGCGCGCGTCAGCCGGACGACGTCAACGGCGCGCACCACCCCGGGCTCGAACCGCCCGCGGGGCGCCCCACACCGGTGAGCGCGCCGCCCGGGCTGCCCGCCGAGAGCCGTCCCGGGGCGGCCGGCGACCGGCTCGTGGTGCCCGCCCAACGTCCCGCGCCGCCAACGGAGCAGGGTGCCGCCGAGTCCGACCCTGGCCCCGCCCCACACGCCGGCGCCGACCCGGCTGCGGCGCACCGCGCCCGCTGGGCCGAGCCCGGCCTGCCCACCTCGGCCCCGCCGGCCGTCCAGGTGCCACCCGTCGGCACCGCGGCGTCGGGTTTCGAGGTTCCACCCGGCTTCCACGCGCCGATCGGCGAGCGGCTGACCGCCGACGAGAGCCCGGCCGCCCCCCGCGACTGGCGGGATCCGCTCGCAGCCGAGCCCGCCGCGACCACGGGACGCAACCCGGGCCCGGCCGCCTCCGCCGACGACGGCGAGCCCGGTCGCGCTTCCGAGGGCTCCCCGCCGGCAGACACGCCCCGCGCCGGCGAGGCGCATCGCGCCGGGGACGCGCACCGTCCGGGCGAGACGCACCGGGCCGGCGAGTCGTCGGCCATCGAGCCCGACTGGTCGGGGCCGAGCTGGAACCGCCCGAGCTGGGGTGGCGGGTGGGCCCCGCCCTGGTCCCGCCAGGACGACGAGCCGGCTGGCCCGGCAGCACGGGACGAGCCGGCAGCACGGGACGCACCGACGCCGGACTGGGTCGGCGAACCCCACCAGCCGTACGAGCCGGTGCGCGCCGACGTGCCCCGTCCGTACGAGCCGGTGCGCGCCGACGTGCCTCGTCCGTACGAACTCGGCCGCGTCGAATCAGCGTCCGCCCCGGAACGCCCCGCCGAACCGACCAGCGCACCACCCGCCGACCGTCCGTCGTGGGCGGGTGGCGCGACGCCGACCAGTGGTCCGCCTGCTGACCGTCCGTCGTGGGCGGGTGGCGCGACGCCGACCAGTGGTCCGCCCGCCGACCGTCCGTCGTGGGCGGGTGGCGCGACCGGCGGGCCCCGGGCCGACCGCCCGTCCTGGGCCGGCGGGGCCGATTCCGACCCCAGCAGCGCGTCGCCCGCGCGGCCCTCCTGGGCCGGGGGAGCCGATCCGACGCCGACCAGCTTGCCGCCGGCGCGGCCGTCCTGGGCCGGCGGGTCCGAGGCGGCGACCAGTGTGCCGCCGGTACGACCGTCCTGGGCCGGCGGTTCCGAACCGCCCGCCACCGGCGCGGCGGCGACGCGACCCTCCTGGGCCGGCGGAGCCGATCCGGCACCGGCCAGCTCCCCACCGACGCGACCCTCCTGGGCCTCCAGCCCGGCATCGGCCGACCCGCCCGCACCGACCGAGGCGGCACCTCCGGCACCCGCCGGACCGCCTCCGGCTCCGGCCGGGCCACCTCCCGCGCTGACCGACGCGCCACCGGCTCCGGCGGGCCCGTCGACGGTCGCGAAGCGCTCGTCCTGGACCGGCGGTTCGCCGACGGCGAGCAGTTCCCGGGCCGAGCGGCCGGACTGGTCCGAGGGCCGGCTCCCGGCCACCCCGGTCGAGCGCCCGTCCTGGCCGGCCAGCCGGTCGGCCAGCGCTGGTGGGGGCGACGGGGGCGAGACGCCGGGCCGGTCCCGGCCCGACGCCCGACCGACCGGGCCGTTCCGGCTCCGGCCGGCGACGCCCGAGCCCGGTCCGTCACCCGTCGAGCCGCCCACACCGGTGAACGGCTCGCCATCGACTGACGCCACCCCGTCCTCCACGGCAGCGGCCCCGCCCACCGCCACCAAGGGTTCCGGCCCCCGCGATCAGTCCGCAGCGACGTCCGCCTCCGCCTACGCGGCGCGCCGATCGGCCCCCGACCCGAGGTCCCCGGCTGACGACGGCCGGCAGTCGGCTGCGAGCGCTGTGGTGCTGCCGCAGCGCGTCCCCGCGGAACCGGACGTGCCTGTCGTGCCGGAGCCGCCAGCCGTGGAGCCACCCGCCGAAACCCCGGAACTCGCCCGCATCGCTACTCACCTGCGCCGGGACGACGAGCCAGCCCCACTGCGCGAGCGCCCCGAGGGGTTCGATGTCAACGCGATCCTGGACGCCGTCCGGGAGGTGGCCGGTGTCCGCGACGCGGCCCTGCGCCGCACACCGGCGGGGGCGCACAGTCTGCGACTGGACCTGGCCGACGGTGCCGACCCGGCCGAGGTGAGCCGGCAGGTGGCCCGCCTGCTCCAGGAGCGGATGGGGTTGGCCGCGGCCCCGCAGAACGTGCCCGGCCTGCCCAGCACGCCACCACCACCGGTTCGCCGTCGCGCGGCCGAGCCCGCCGAGCGGCGTACCCCGGAAACTCGAAACGCGGCTTTGCGCGATCCCGGCGAGGTCCGGTCGGCCGAGTCGCCGACGGTCGCCCGCCCGTCAAGCGGTCGGGTCGAGTCCCCGCCGGCCGGGCCGGAGCCACGGACCGGCACGGACCCGGCGCGCCGCCGCCGGTCGAACGCTCCGCACCGGGGGCGTGCCACGGTGGAGGAACCAGGGTCGGTCTCGCCAGCGCCGGCCGGCGCCGCGACCGGTAGCCCGGCGACACTGGGCACGTCGTACTCCGGTGGTCAGGTGACCACGACGGAGTCGGCGCCGTCGCGACCGCTGGAGACCGGCGGTACGCCGGGGCCCCGGGTGGTGATCGACCACGTGCAGGTCAGCACCTTCGGCCTGGACGCGAACGTGGAGGTCCGGCTGCTGGCCGGGGGTGAAAGCGCCTCCGGGTACGCCACCGGGCCGGCGGTGGACGGTTACGTGTTGCGGCTCTGCGCGGTGGCGGCGGCTGCTGCGGTGGACGAGTTGCTGCGCGGTGCCGAGAACGCCGAGCGTGGGCGCTGTTTCGTCGAACACGCCGCGGTGGTGCCCTTCGGCAACTGCGAGGTGGCCACCGTCGTGGCGCTGCTGGTCTGTGAGGGCTGGGTCGAGCAGCTCGCCGGGTCGGCCCTGGTCGCGGGTGATCCGCGTCAGGCGGTGGTCCGGGCGACGCTGGCGGCGGTCAACCGTCGGCTGGAGGCTCTGCTGTCCTGAGTGGTTCGAGGCAGACTGGAGCGATGAGACGCGCCACCCTCTGGCCGGACCACCTGCTCCCCGACGACCGCGTTCCGCCGCCGTGGCCGGGCCGGGAGGTCCGCCTCGACGGCCGGGTCACCTACGTCCGGGACACCCCGGCCACCGCCTCCGGGGCGGAGCCGGCGCTGTACGTGCACGGGTTGGGCGGGTCGTCGCAGAACTGGACCGACCTGGCCGGTCTGCTCGCCGACCGGCTGGACGGTCAGGCCATCGACCTGCCCGGCTTCGGCCGTAGCGAGCCGGGCCCGAGCTACACCATTCCGGCCTTCGCGAATCTGGTCGTCCGCTGGATCGAGCATTCCGGTCGAGGGCCGGTGCACCTGTTCGGCAATTCGCTGGGTGGGGCGGTCGCGGTTCAGGTCGCCGCGCTCCGGCCGGATCTGGTCCGCACCCTCACCCTGATCTCCCCGGCGCTGCCGTTCCTGGATTTCCGGCGCTCGTTGCAGGGGCGGATGCTGCCGGTGCTCGCCATTCCCCGAGGTGAGCGGCTGGTCGCCCGGCATCTCACCCAGCTCGCTCCCGAGGTGATGGCCCAGCAGGTGCTGGAGGCGTGCGTCGCCGACCTGAGCCGGATCTGCGATCAGCGCCGGGCGGAGGCGCTGGAGGAGATCCGGGTGCGGTACGAGGCCGAGCACTACGCCGCCGCGTACGTCCGGACGTTCCGTGGCCTGGTCTCCAGCTTCCTGCGGGCGTACCTGCGGGGGCCGGGGTCGCTGTGGCGCCTCGCCGAGGCGGTACGCGCGCCGACCCTTGTGGTGGGTGGTCTGCAGGACCGTCTGGTCGACGTGCGGGTCGGGCCGCAGACCGCCCGACTCATTCCGGACAGCCGATTGATGATGCTCGAGGGCGTCGGCCATGTGGCGCAGTTGGAGGTTCCTCGGCTGGTTGCTCGCGCGGTGGTCGGCCTGCTCACCGAAACGGGGGACGCCGCGGGGCGGTCTGATCTGGCAGGCTGACCTGGATGCTCAGCTCAGCCCGCCATCCTGCTCGCCGTCGGCGACGTTTCGCGCTGTTCGCCCAGCTGGTGGCGGTGGTGGTGGCCGTCGCCGCAGCGGTGACCGTGATCGCCGAGGGGTCGGGTGGGCATCCCGGTGCTGAGCGGTTGGCCGCTGAGGAGATCGGCGCACCGCCGCCGCTGGTGGCCGGGCCGCTGCCGCCCGCCCCTTCGCCCTCCGGCGCGGTCACGCCGAGCCCGACGCCGGTGTTGCGGGTGCCCGGCGCGGTTCCGAGCGCGGGCACGGGAGGGTTCGGCTATGACGCCCGTTCCGGCCCGGTGCTGGGTCGGGCGGGTGAGCTGCGGCGTTACCGGGTCGCTGTGGAGTCGGGCAGTGCCGAGGACGTCGCCGGGTTCGCCGAGGCGGTGGAGGTGGCGCTGGCCGGGCCGGGCAGTTGGGTCGACAGCGGCAGGTTGCGGCTGCAGCAGGTGCCGGGGGCTGCGCCTCGGGACTTCACCGTCTACCTGGCCACCGCCCGGACCGCGGGTCGGATGTGCGCGAAGGGTGGGGTCGACATCCGGATCGACGGCCGTCCGTACACGTCCTGTCGGGCGCCCGGCCAGGTGATCATCAACCTGGATCGGTGGCGGTTGTCGGTGCCGCACTTCGTCTCGGCCGGCGTGCCGTTGACGGTCTACCGGACGTACGTGGTCAATCACGAGGTGGGTCACCAGCTCGGGCATCGGCACGAGCGCTGCCCCGGCAAGGGCCGGCCGGCACCGGTGATGATGCAGCAGACGCTCTTCCTCAACGGCTGCCGGGCCAATCCGTGGCCGTACCTGAACGGGCGTCGATACACCGGTCCCGCCCTCTGAGAACGACACGCCGACCAGTGACCCCTCCATCAGGCGTCTTGCGGCAATAGCGGCGAAAACGGAGAAATGCCCGAATAATCTGGCAGGCTTGATCCTATGACGCCGTCGTCCCCTTACGGCCCGCCCCGGCCGGCCGAACCCCGGTCGGCGGTGCGGGGCGCGCGTCCCGCTCTCGTCCGGATGCACCGGCGTCGTCGTCGCAGCATGCTGCTCGGTCTGCTCGTGCTCGCGGCCGCCATCGGGGTGACTGTGAGCCGGGGCGGCGAACCGTCGGTCGAGTCTCCGGCCACCACCCAGGGCGGAATGGGCCACGGAGGTGGGGTGGCCGCGCACCCTGCCCCCACCGGCTATCCGTCGGTCGGAGCGGGACGCTTCACGGCAGCCGACGGTGAGACCCCGGTGCACGGCACGGACGGGCCGCTGCACCGATACCGGGTCGTCGTGGAACGCGACGCCGGCCAGGACGCCGACGTGTTCGCCTCGCGAGTGGACGAGGTGCTGGCCGACCCGCGCAGTTGGATCGCGTCCGACGAGCTGCGGGTGCAACGGGTGGCCGACGCCGAGACCGCCGACTTCACCATCTACCTGGCCACCCCGGTCACGTCCGAGCGCATGTGCGCCGAGGGTGGGCTGACCACCGAGGGCTACACCTCCTGTCGCCTGCCCGGTCAGGTCATCATCAACCTGGCCCGCTGGATGGAGGCGGTCCCCGACTACGGCGCTCCGCTGGACACCTACCGGACCTACGTCATCAACCACGAGGTGGGCCACGAGTTCGGCGAGGAGCACGAGGCGTGTCCGGGCCCGGGGGAGCCGGCCCCGGTGATGCAGCAGCAGACGTACGGGCTGCAAGGCTGCGTCGCCAACGCCTGGCCGTACCTCGACGGTCGTCGCTACGCGGGGGACATCGTCCCCTGATCCGCCGGGTCGTCGGTTATTCCCGCTCCCGCATACCGGACCACGTGTCGTCCCTCATGGCCGAGGGGGGCTCCCGCGAGCAACAATGGCGCGGTTCACACCGCCGATCCCGGGGAGTCCACCGTGTCGTTGCCCCCGCTCGTCGAGCCCGCCGCCGAGCTGACCGTAGACGAGATCCGCCGCTACTCACGCCACCTGATCATTCCGGACGTCGGGGTGACCGGCCAGAAGCGGCTGAAGAACGCCCGGGTGCTCTGTGTCGGCGCCGGTGGCCTCGGGTCGCCCGCCCTGATGTACCTCGCCGCGGCCGGAGTCGGCACGCTCGGCATCATCGACTTCGACACCGTCGACGAGTCGAACCTCCAGCGCCAGATCATCCACGGCGTGTCCGACATCGGCCGGTCCAAGGCCGAGTCCGCCGCCGCGTCGATCCGCGAGATCAACCCCCTGGTGAACGTGGAGATCCACAACACCGCGCTGGACCGGGAGAACGTCCGCGAGATCTTCGCCCAGTACGACCTGATCGTCGACGGCACCGACAACTTCGCCACCCGCTACATGGTCAACGACGCGGCGGTGCTGCTGGGTAAGCCGTACGTCTGGGGGTCGATCTACCGCTTCGACGGCCAGGCGTCGGTGTTCTGGGCCGAGCACGGCCCCTGCTACCGCTGCCTCTACCCGGAGCCGCCGCCGCCCGGCATGGTTCCCTCCTGCGCCGAGGGCGGCGTGCTCGGGGTGCTCTGCGCGTCGATCGGTTCGATCCAGGTGAACGAGGCGATCAAGCTGCTCACCGGTATCGGTGAGCCACTGGTCGGCCGCCTGATGGTCTACGACGCCCTGGAGATGGAATACCGCAAGATCAAGGTCCGCAAGGACCCGAACTGCGCGCTCTGCGGCGACAACCCGACGGTCACCGACCTGCTGGAAGACTACGAGGACTTCTGCGGCGCGGTCTCCGAGGAGGCCCAGGAGGCGACGCTCGACTCGACCATCACCGCTCTTGAGCTGAAGGAGTGGCAGGACGCCGGCAAGGACATCTTCCTCGTCGACGTACGCGAGCCGGCCGAGTACGAGATCGTCCAGATCCCCGGCGCGACCCTGATCCCCAAGGGCGACATCATCTCCGGTGAGGCCCTCTCGAAGCTGCCACAGGACCGGCAGATCGTGCTGCACTGCAAGTCGGGCGTGCGCTCGGCGGAGGCGCTCGCCGCGCTCAAGGCGGCCGGCTTCAAGGACGCCGTGCACGTGCAGGGCGGCGTGCTCTCCTGGATCAAGCAGATCGACCCGTCGCTGCCCGCGTACTGACCGATCGAGCCGGGGCGGCCCTGGCGCGGCCACGCCGCCGCGCCGGGGCGGCCCCGCGACCGCCTTAGGCAAATCGACGCAGATGACGCCGAGCGGCCGTCCGGCCGGAGCGACGCAGCCATTCCGGGCTGGCCGATTCTCTGAGGCGGCATCGCGTCTGCGCAGGTAGCGTCTCCGCCGTGGTCGACTTGGAAGCCGCGATCGGGTTCGTCGTGGCGCACGGGGATGCGGTGGAACGTGCCCGCCTCTCCTGGCTCCGCAACGGCACCGCCGTGCCCGCCGAGTTGCTGGAGACGGCCGAGGTCGGCCAGTCACCGGACGGCGGTTGGCCGGCCACCTGGGGCGGCGAGGTCGCCTCGATCGACGCCACCTGTTTCCGGCTCGTCGAGCTGGACGACCTGGGGGCGCTCGGCCGTCCCGCCGCCCGCCGAGCGCTGGACTGGCTGGCGTCCCGGCAGCAGGCCGACGGCGGTTGGGAAGAGGACGCGTCGCTGGCCGACTCCGCGCCGGAGTGGGCCCGTCCCGGCGATCCGGAGGCCGGGTTCCTCGTGTCGGCCAACGCCGGCTTCTGGCTCACCGTCGCCGGGCTGGACGCCCGGGCGTCGGGTCCGCTCGACCACCGGGTCGGTGGTGCGTACGCCGGGGTGGTGCAGGCCGCGGCCCACTCGCTCGCCGCGCGGCTGCGCCCGGACGGTGGCTGGCCGTCGTACCTGGCGGCGGGTTGGCTGAGCGCGGCGGTGCTGCACCGGCAGGAGATGTTCCAGGAGTCCGCCCGGATCCAGGTGGTGCTGGCCGAGCGGATGCCGAAGATGTCCCCCGGGGACGTGGCGTGGCTGGCGGCCACGTTGCGCCGTGCCGGCGTCGACCCACAGGACTGGATCATGGTGCGGGCGCTGCGCCGGCTGACCGAGACCCAGCGCAGCGACGGCGGCTGGGAGAGCGACGACGGCCACCAGTTCGACGTGCACGCCACGCTGGCCGCGATCCGAGCAGCCCGCCCCGCGCCCCCCACCTGACCCACGCGCGCCTCGCCCCTCGCCCCTCGCCCCGCCCGCGCCCCTCGCCCCGCCCGCGCCGCTCGCCCCCCGACCTCGCCGATCTTGCAGTTTCTGTCGCGGATTTGCGGATAAATGCCCCTTACGCCGGGACAGAAAGTGCAAGATCGCGCGGGCGGCGGGCGGCGGGCGGCGGGCGGCGGGCGGCGGGCGACGGGCGGGGCGGGGGTTAGCGCAGGTGGCCGTTGCCGGTGACGACGTATTTGGTGCTGGTCAGTTCGGGCAGGCCCATCGGGCCGCGGGCGTGCAGCTTCTGGGTGGAGATGCCGATCTCCGCGCCGAAGCCGAACTCGCCGCCGTCGGTGAACCGGGTCGAGGCGTTCACCATCACCGCCGCCGCGTCCACCCGCGCGACGAAGTCACGGGCCGCGCTCGCCGAGTCGGTGACGATCGCCTCGGTGTGGCCGGTGCCGAAGCGGCGGATGTGCGCGACCGCGGCGTCCAGCGAGTCCACCACCGCCACCGAGATGTCGGCGGACAGGTACTCGGTGGCGTAGTCCTCCTCGGTCGCCGGGACCACTGCGGCGGAGTGGGCGGCCACCTCGGGTGAGCCGTGCACCGTCACCCCCGCCTCGGCGAACGCGGCCAGCACCGGCGGCAGGAACGCGTCGGCGATGTCCGCGTGCACCAGCAGCGACTCGGCGGTGTTGCAGGTGGACAGGCGTTGCGTCTTGGCGTTCAGCGTCACCGCGACGGCCTTCGCCAGGTCGGCGGCGGCGTCGACGTAGACGTGGCAGTTGCCCACCCCGGTCTCGATCACCGGCACCGTCGACTCCTCGACCACGGTGCGGATCAGCGACGCGCCACCGCGCGGAATGAGCACGTCGACGAGACCCCGGGCGCGCATCAGCTCCTTGACCGAGTCGCGGGAGCTGGCGTCGAGCAACTGCACCGCGTCGGCGGGCAGACCGGCCCCGGCGACCGCGTCACGCAGCACCGCGACCAGCGCGGCGTTCGAGTGCGCGGCCGACGACGACCCGCGCAGCAGCGCCGCGTTGCCGGACTTGAGGCAGATCCCGGCGGCGTCCACCGTCACGTTGGGCCGCGCCTCGTAGATGATGCCGACCACCCCGAACGGCACCCGGATCTGGCGCAGCTCCAGACCGTTGGGCAGGGTGGACCCGCGGACCACCTCGCCGACCGGGTCGGGCAACGCGGCCATCTCACGCAACGCGTCGGCGATCCCGGCCACCCGACCCGCGTCGAGCGCGAGCCGGTCCAGCACGGCCGTGCTCAGCCCGGCCTCGCGGCCCGCCGCCAGGTCCGTCTCGTTCGCGCTCAGGATCTCCGGGGTACGCGCCACGAGCGCGTCTGCCATCGCCACCAGCGCGGCGTCCTTGACGGTACGGGTGGCGGTGGCCAGGTCGGCGGCGGCGTTCCGCGCCCGCTTCGCCTGCTCGACGACGCTCATCGACTACTCCTCAGCTGGGCAGTTGGCTTACAGCAGCACCAGGTCGTCGCGGTGGACGACCTCTCGTTCGTACGCCGGGCCGAGCGCCGCGGCGAGTTCGGACGTGGAGCGGCCGAGCAGCCCGGGTAGCTCCACCGCGTCGTAGTTGACCAGCCCTCGGGCGACCGACGCGCCGGCGGTGTCCACCAGGTCCACCGGGTCGCCGGCGGTGAACGTGCCGTCCACGGCGGTGATGCCGGCCGGGAGCAGCGACTTGCGCCGCCCGACGACGGCGGCGACGGCGCCCGGGTCGAGGTGCAGCCGGCCCCGGGGTGAGGTGGCGTGGGCCAGCCAGAACAGCCGGGCCGTAGGGCGTCGCCGCTGCGGGTGGAAGAGCGTGCCGATCGGCTCGCCGGCCAGCGCCGACGTCGCCAGGTCGGCGGCGGTGAGCACCACCGGGATGCCGAAGCCGGTGGCGATCCGCGCGGCCTCGACCTTGGTCACCATGCCACCGGTGCCGACGCCGGACCGGCCGGTGCCGCCGATGGTGATGCCGGCAAGGTCCGTGTCGTCGCGCACCTCGGCGATCCGGGTCGAGCGCGGGTTGGTGGGGTCACCGGTCCAGAGGGCGTCCACGTCGGAGAGGAGCACCAGCAGGTCGGCGTGCACCAGCGCGGCCACCAGGGCGGCCAGCCGGTCGTTGTCGCCGAACCGGATCTCCTGGGTGGCCACCGTGTCGTTCTCGTTGACGATCGGCACCGCCCGCAGGTCGAGCAGCTTGCGCAGTGTTCGGTACGCGTTGCGGTAGTGCGCTCGCCGGGTCACGTCGTCGACGGTGAGCAGCACCTGCCCGACGGTGCGGCCGTGCCGGGCGAAGCTGGCCGCGTACCGGCCGATCAGTAGCCCCTGCCCGACGCTGGCGGCGGCCTGCTGGGTGGCCAGGTCGCGCGGGCGTCGGGACAGCCCGAGCGGGGCGAGCCCGGCGGCGATGGCGCCGGAGGAGACCAGCACCACCTCGCGACCCTCGGCGGTGAGTCGACCGAGGGTGTCGACCAGCGTGTCGACGCGCTCGTCGGCCAGCCCGCCGGTGGCGGTGGTCAACGAGGAGGATCCGATCTTGACGACGACCCGTCGGGCCGTCGTGACTGCGTCGCGCACCCGACCATTCTGCGTGGTCACCGCCGCACCGCCCGGCGGCGTTCCCATATGGTGGCGGATTGTGACTCCAGACGAGTACGTCGAGGCGGTTCTCGACCTGGTCGAGCGGATCCCGGAGGGCCGGGTCATGTCGTACGGCGGGGTGGCCGACGCGCTGTCCGAGCGCTCGGGCCGCACGTCGGCGCGGTTGGTCGGCAGCATCATGGCCCGGCACGGGGGCTCGGTGCCCTGGCATCGGGTGGTGACCGCGGGTGGTCGACTGCCGCCGGGGCACGAGCGGGAGGCGCGGTCCCGACTGCGGGCCGAGGGGGTGCCGCTGCGCGGCGAGGGCGTGGACATCGCGGCGGCGGGCTGGTCGCCCGACGAGGGGTTGTGATCGCCGACGGTCGTCCTCGGGACGGCCGGGACGTTGCTCCACACCGACGGTGCCCCGCCCCGGTGGGGATCGGGGCGAGGCACCGTGCGGTCGATCAGAGTGGGAGTGGGGAGCGCACCTCGTTGTCGTTCCGTTTCAGGTCGGGCCAGTAGCGGTCCTGCGCGTCGCAGTGGACGACGATGTAGCTCCGGGTGTATGCGTCAGGTCCCGGCCGGCCGGGCACCAACTGGACGAACGTGTAGCGGCGCGATTCACCCACCGGCACCCCGGGCAGCAGGCACGACGCATTATCGGCCTGCGGTCCCGGGTCCGGGTCGCACCGGGACCAGTCCCCGCCGGCCCGCTCGCCGCCCTCGATGTGGAAGGCGACCTGGGCCGCGTCGACCGGCCCGGCGTTGGTCACCGTGAAGACCGTGGTGAGTTGGCGTCGGGTGTCCGCCCCTGGAACGTCGACGAGCTGGTGCGTCATGGTCATCCGTAGGTCGGTGAGCCGGGGATCCCTCCCGAATGCGGTGGGGCCGTCGGTCTGATCGAATCGCTTCCCGTCCCACTGGTACGTCCGCACCTGCTCTCGCCGCAGGTAGCCGGGTGTGCCACAGCACGGCTGGATGTCGGCCACCCGCACCTCGACCGACCCGTTCCGGTTGATCTCCACAGCGCGAATGTCGTCGAACCCGTCGCCGGTCCGGACCACTCTGCCCAGCGTCACGATGTGGCCGTCGCGATCCCGGTCGAAGGCCACCACCTGCTTCGCCAACGCCTCGCCCAACCGGCAGGAGACGACGGCGATGGTCTCGGTGGCGCCGTCGCCATCGACGTCGCCGTACTCGAAGGCGTCTTCTGCCAGCTCCGCCACGTGGGTCTTCTTCGTGTCGGTCTGGAGCCGGACCTTGGCGGTGGCACAGCCGCTCGCCATCTCGCTCGGCTGCCAGTTCGGCAGGTCGACCCGGGTGGCGAGCAGTTGGGCCCGACTGATCCGTCCGTCCGGGGCGTTCGGGGTGCTCGTGGTCGCCGACGCCGACGGCGGTGTGGTCGGGGTGGGCGTCGGCGGCGGCGCGGTGGGGTCGACGGACTCCGCCGGCACCGGTGGGCTCTGGTCGCGGTGCAGTGCGGCGTTGGCGACGACGGGTGCCAACACCAGCGCGACCGCCGCGGCGGCCACGGCCACCGCCGTCGTCCGCTTCCGTCGGCGCAGCAGGAGCCGGGCCTCGTCGGGGCCGGGACCGGCGACGTGGCTGATCACGTCATTGCGGTACGCGCCGAGCCGCTGGCGCAGTCGCGGGTCGAGGTCAGACATCGCACACCCCCTCGGTGTTCTCGTCGAGCAGCCCGGCCAGGGCCGTCCGACCTCGGTGCAGCCAGGACTTCACGGTGCCTTCGGCCACTCCTTCCTGAGCGGCGATCTGGCTGACCGACAGGTCGGCCAGGTAGTGCAGGATGACCGCCCGGCGGTGGTTGGCGGGCAGTTGGGCCAGTGCCGCGTCGATGGCGACCCGGTCGGGTGTCGGGCCGGCCACCTCGGCCTCGGTGCGCCGTTGCCGCAGCAGGTGGTTGCGGGCGGTACGCAGGCGTCGCCAGCGGCTTCGGGCCAGATTCCAGGCGACCTGCCGGACCCAGGCCACCGGGTCGTCGTAGCGGATCAGCCGGTCCCAGCGGGCCAGCGCCCGGTAGAACGCCTCCTGGGCCAGGTCCTGGGCATGGCCCAGGTCTCCGGTGTACGCGCACAGTTGGGCGGTCACGCTGCCGAAGTGCGCGTGGTAGAAGTCGTCGAAGGTGATCGTCTCCTCGACCACCGCACCGGCCGTCCTTGCCGCCGGTGGCTCGTTGGCGCGGGCCCCCATCATCGCCGTCACTGTCCCTCCCCCGTCAGCGTCGGGCTGGTGTGCCCTTGGCGCCGGTAACACTCCGAGACTGCGGAGGTGGTTGCGGGGTCCGCTGCCGGTTACCCGACTGTGTGGTTGTCCGCGACGGGCCGGTGGGTTGATCACCGGATGAGGGGATGTGACCCCCGACTCAACGTGAGTAATATTCGGCCCCATGACAACGCCGCCGGGGCCCGGCTCGCTGCCTCGACGGGTGCACGCCGGTTACGCGCTCGGCTCCCTGGCGACCGGAGCGTTCGGCACCGTGCCCGGTCTGCTGCTGCTGCCGTACCTGACCGACACGCTGGGCGTGGCTGCCGGGCTGGCCGCGCTGCTGGTGCTGCTGCCCAAGGCCTGGGACGTGCTGGTCAACCCGGTCGCCGGGCGGATCTCCGACCGCACCCGGTCGCGATGGGGCGCCCGCCGGCCGTACCTGCTCGTCGCCGGCCTCGCGCTCGCCGTCCTGTTCGCGTCGATCTTCGCCGCGCCGTTCGGTAACGGCTCGGGCGCCGCGGCCTACGTGGCGTTCGCCTTCCTCGCCACCGCCACCGCGTTCGCCTTCTTCCAGGTGCCGTACGTGGCGATGCCGGCGGAGCTGACCGACGACTACGCCGAGCGCACCCGCTTGATGACCTGGCGGATCGCGGTGCTGGCGCTGGCCATCCTGGTCTCCGGCGCGGTCGCGCCGCTGGTGGTCGGTGCCGGTGGTGACGGCGTGGCCGGGCATCGCTGGATGGGCCTGTTCGTGGCGGTGCTGATCGCCCTCGGCGCCCTCGGCGCGTTCCTGGGCACCCGGTCCGCGCCGACCGGCACCGTGGGCGAGAGCGAGCCGACGCTGCGAGCCCAGCTCGCGGTGGCCGGTGCCAACCGTCCGTTCCGGGCGTTGTTGATCTGCTTCGTCGTGCAGTCCGCCGGGGTGGCGACGATCCTGGCCGGGGTCAACTACTTCGCCGGGCAGATCCTGCGCGACGAAGAGAGCGGGCCGACCCTGCTCTTCGTCTGCTTCGTCGGGCCGGCGCTGCTGGTGATGCCGGTCTGGAGCCGGATCGGTGCCCGGCTGGGCAAGCGCACCGCCCTGGTGGTCGCCTCGCTGATCCTCGCCGTCGGGGCCTTCGCCCTGGTCGCCGCGCCGGTGCTGCCGGCGGTCGCCGTCTATCTCGTGGTCGCGCTGATCGGCGTGGGGTACGCCGGACAGCAGGTCTTCGCGCTGGCGATGTTGCCGGACTGCATCGCGTACGAGACGGCGCGCACCGGGCGACGGCAGGCGGGCGTCTTCACCGGGCTGTGGACCGCCGGGGAGACCTTCGGCCTGGCGCTCGGCCCCGGCATCTACGGACTGGTGCTCCAACTGTCCGGCTACGTGTCCTCCGACACCGGCTCGGCGGCGGCCCAGTCCGACCCGGCGAGGCTGGGCGTCCTCCTCGGCTTCACGCTGATCCCGGCCCTGCTGATCGCCCCGCCGATCCTCCTGCTGCGCCAGTACACCCTCACCGCCCACAGCGACCTGGGCGATCATGGAGTTGTGCTGGGGGACGAGAGCGTTGACCGCCACGAGAAGGGCACCGTTACCCCATGATCGACGAGAGCAGGGTCGAGGCCGGAGCGCTTCGCGCCACCGGGGTTCCGGCGGAACAGGTTCTGGAAGAGGTGCGCACGCTGCGGGCGGGTGACGCGCCCACCCACGGGGGACGCCTGTTCGCGTACGTCTACGACCCGGCGGTCCCGGGGCTGGACGAGCTGGCCGCCGCAGCCCACCGGGAGAGCGCGCACGTCAACGGATTGGACCCGACCGCGTTCCCGTCCCTGCTGGCCATGGAGAACGCGCTCATCGGCGCCGCCGGCCGGGTGCTGGGCGCCGGCCCCGGGACGACCGCCCCGGACGTCGTCGGCAGCGTCACCAGCGGCGGCACCGAATCACTGATCCTCGCCGTCAAGACCGCCCGGGACGCCCACCCGGAGATCACCGAACCCCGGATCGTGGTGCCGTCGAGCGCACACGCGGCATTCGCCAAGGCGGCGCACTACCTGCGGGTGGCACTGGACGTCGTGCCCGTCTCCCCGGAGACGCTGCGGGCCGACCCGGCCGCGATGGCCGCCGCGATCCGCCCGGAGACGGTGCTGGTCGCCTGCTCCGCGCCGTCGTACGCGCACGGGGTGGTGGACCCGGTCACGCAGATCGCTGCCGCCGCGGCCGATGCCGGGGTGCGCTGCCACGTGGACGCCTGCTTCGGCGGCTGGACCCTGCCGTACCTGCGTCGGCTCGGCGAGCCGGTGCCGCCGTTCGACTTCGCGGTGCCCGGGGTCACCTCCATCTCGGTCGACCTGCACAAGTACGCGTACGCGCCGAAGGGGGTGTCGGTGCTGCTGCACCGCGACGCCGCACTGCGCGCCCCGCAGTACTTCGCGTACGCCGACTGGCCCGGCTACACCATGATCAACCCGGTGATCGCGTCCACCCGCTCGGGCGGCCCGATCGCCGCCGCGTACGCCACCGTGCGGCACCTCGGCGACGAGGGTTACCTGCGGCTGAGCGCCATCACCCGGGACGCGGTGGCCGGACTGGCCGACGCGGTGCGCGCCGTCGACGGGCTGCGGTTGATGGCCGAGCCGGAGTCGACAGTGGTCTGCTTCACCGCGACCGACGATGGCCCCGACCTGTTCGTCCTGGTCGACGAGCTGACCGCGCGGGGCTGGCACACCCAACCCCAGCTCTCGTACGACGGCCTGCCCGCCAGCGTGCACCTCACGGTGACCGCCGCTGTCGCGCCCCGGGTGGCCGAGTTCGGGCCGGACCTGACCGCCGCGGTGGCCGCGACCAGGGCCGCCGGCCCGGTGCGGCTGCCCGCCGAACTGGCGGCCCTGGTCGGCGCGCTGACCCCCGAGGCGCTGACCCCGGACCTGGTCGTCGGCCTGGCCGCCGGGCTGGGCCTGGGTGGCGAAGAGGGGTCGGACGCGGGACCGCTGCCGGAGCGGATGGCGCTGGTGAACACCCTGCTCGACGCCGCGCCATCAGCGATGCGCGAGCGGTTGCTCATGGAATTCGTCAGTCTGCTGCAACGCCCCAGGTGGACGCCGAGCTGACCGTGCGGCAACGGATCGGCCGCAGCCGACCGCGTCGTACGCCCCCGTGGCGTACGACGCGGCCGGCGACCGTCAGCCGTAGGTCAACCTCATCTGAACCAGGTTGTCGGCTCTGTTGACGTCCGGCAGGACGTCACGTTCGCTGTCCATCGGCTGGACGTCCACGTCCGCCTTGTCAGTGCTCAACGTGATCCCTTCGAGCACCCGGAAGTCCAGGTCCAGCCGCATCTCCGCCCCGGCGGCCAGCTCACCCAGGCGGCAGGTGATCGGTTCGACGCCGTCGAGGACGCCCGCGCACGGGCCCCACCCGTCGACGTCCGCGCGCACCGCGGCGGGCACGCCCAACCGCAGCACCACGTGGGCGACCGGGCCCGTGCCCCGGTTGCGGATCCGCACCGTGGCCGTACCCGTCCGGGAGCCGTCGTCGGCGGTTCTCAGCACGAGGTCGCCGGTGGTGACGGCGACGTCCGCCAGGTTCGGGTTCGGACCGAAGCTCGTCGGCCCGGACACCTGGCTGAAGGCGTCACCCTTCCAGCGGTAGCCCCGCCACTGCCGTTGTGACCACCTGGCGTTCCAGCCACCCCCGGGAGCGATGTCACCGACCTGAACGCGCACCGTGCCGTCGCCCACGACATCCAGCGCGAACAGCCACTCCGGCTTGTCGATCGTGGTCGCGACCACCCGGCCGACGGTCGTCGCCTTTCCTGCCTCGTCGCGGTCGAAGGCGACCACCTGCATCGGCCCACGGGTGCCGAGCACGCACTGCACGAGAGCCACGGTCTCCACCGCGCCGTCACCGTCGATGTCGCCGTGGTCGAGCGCCAAGAGCCAGTTCGCGCCCTCCCGGGCATCGGCGGTGAGCCGCGTCTGCGACGTCGGGCAGCCTCGTCCGGCCCGCCACGCCGGCAGGGTCACCGGTGCCGCCAGCAGTTGGGCCCGGCTGAACCGGCCGTCCGGCGCCCCGACGGTCGGGCTGGCGCTGGTCCCGGCAGGGCTGGGGGTCGGGCTCGTCGGCGTAGGCGTCGGCGTCGGTGACGCCGAGATGCTCGGCGTCGGGTCGACCGGACCGGGCCGGTGGTCCGGGCCGCTCAAGGCCGCGTATCCGACGGCCGACCCGCCGAACAGGGCGAGCGCCGTCGTGGCGGAGGCGGCCAGCCGGCCTCGACTGCGGCCTCGTACGGTCCGTCGAACGGCGGCGGGCCCCGGTGCCTCAACCTCCGCCAGCGCGGTACGGCGGTAACGGGCGAACTCTTCGGCCAGGTCAAGAATCTCCTGCTCAGACATCCCGCACCTCCTCATTGGTGTCGCGTAGATGAGTGGCGAGCGCGGTTCGGCCCCGGTGCAGCCAGGACTTGACCGTCCCTTCGGCGACCTGTTCCTGAGCGGCGATCTCCGCGACCGTCAGGTCAGCGAGGTAGTGCAGGACGACGGCTCGCCGCTGTTTCGGCGGCAACTTCGCCAACGCGGAGTCGACGGCGACCCGGTCGGGGCTCGGCTCCGCGACGTGTGTCTCCCGCTGCCGCAGCAGCCACTGCTGGGCGGTCCGCAGCCGCCGCCAGCGGTTGTGTCCGAGATTCCACGCGACCCGACGGACCCAGGCCAGGGGGTCCTGGTAACCGGCGAGCCGGTCCCAGTGGGCGTACGCCCGACAGAACGCCTCCTGGACAAGGTCCTGCGCCTGCCCGCGGTCACCGGTGTACGCGGTCAACTGCACCACGAGGCCGCGGTAGTGGGCGTGGTAGAAGTCGTCGAAGACCAGCTCTGCCGGCGCGGAGGTCGTGGCTCCCGGCGGGTCCGGTGGGCGCCCACCCACCGGCACATCTCGTGTCACAAGCACTCGTCCTCCCCGTGGCGACTGCCGGCGTCGTGTTCGCCAGCACCGGTCACACAAACGAGCGCACCGGCAGGTTGCGCGTCAACCGCCGCCGATCCTTGTCGGCTCGGGGACAATTGGCGGACCGCTCGGGCCGATCACCGCCGGACCGCGCGGACGCCGGCTGTGATTCACTGTCGGTGAGGAGAGGGGGCGGTCGTGCAGCTGCCGGCAGTGCTCGGCGAGCCGATCCGGTTCGTGCTGAACTGGGGGCGCCGCTACTCGCTCTGGGTGTTCAACTTCGGTCTGGCCTGCTGTGCCATCGAGTTCATCGCCACCAGCATGGGTCGGCACGACTTCATCCGACTCGGCGTGATCCCGTTCGCCCACGGCCCCCGCCAGGCCGACCTGATGGTTGTCTCCGGCACGGTGACCGACAAGATGGCCCCGGCGATCAAGCGGCTCTACGACCAGATGCCGGAGCCGAAGTACGTCATCTCGTTCGGCGCCTGTTCCAACTGCGGCGGCCCCTACTGGGATTCGTACTCGGTGACCAAGGGCGTCGACCAGCTCATCCCGGTCGACGTGTACGTGCCCGGCTGCCCGCCCCGGCCGGAGGCGCTGCTGCACGGCATCCTGCGCCTGCAGGAGAAGATCGCCGCCGAGCAGTCCGGCATCGGGGGTGTGCCGCAACGGGACGTGCTGGCCGCGCCGCTGGACGCCCCGCCCCGCGAGGCCGCCGCGCCACGCTCGGTCGACTCGCTCACCGCCCCGCCGGTCCGCCCACCCACCGCGAACTGAGGACGACCGGCCGCCACCCGGAGCTGGTCCGGGCGGCGACCGACCACCGCACCATCAGGTCAGCTGGCCGCCACGGCCAGGTTGAACGTGACGGTGTTGTCGCTCGGGTCGACGTCCGGCACCGTCTCGTTCCAGTAGAGGGTGGCCAGCTCCACGGTGATCGGGGTCGCCTCGTCCGCCGGGTCGGTCGGCCGGCTGATGAACAGCGCCACGTCGCGCTCCTCACCCTGCATCAGCAGCCCGCCCGGCACGTGAGCCTGCGAGCCGTACGCCGGGCCGTCGAAGGGCTCGGTAAAGAGGATCATCGACCCGGCGGGCAACCCCGTGGCCGTCAGCGAGCTGCCGAGCTGCCGAGCGTCACCCGAGTACCGGACCCGCAGCGGCACCCGCCGGGTGTTCTCCGGGCCGTCGGTCACCGGGCCGACCAGCTCGACGGACGCGTTCGCCTGGGCGTCCTGCACGTACGTCTGAGGGCGGGCCAGTTTGCCGTCGAGGGAGCGGAACTGCGCGCTGAACGGCACGGTGCCCAGCGATCCGGTTTCGTACGAGTAGGCGGTGACCAGACCTCCCGCCGCGATCATCGGGTAGCTGCGAGGCGTGGTCAGCACCTGGAACTCCACAGTCGCCCGGCGAGACTCGCCCGGGGCCAGATCGTTGCCACGCGGCAGGGCGCAGGTGCGGACCAACAGCCCCTCCTCCACGCCGTCCGACTCGCAGCGCGACTCCACGCCCCCGGAGAAGGAGCCGGCCACGGCCTCGCGGATCCGGAAGTAGAAGCCCTGCGTGCTGTCACTGTTGTTGGTGATGGTCACCCGAAGGCTGCCCCGGTAGCCGCGCTCGGTCGGCTCGAGCACCAGCCGGCTCAGCGAGAACGTGGGAGCGTCGGCGGAGGCCGACGGTGCGGCCGAGGCCGGTCCGGCCGCGCCGATCGTCGCCGTCAGGCCGAGTAGTGCGGCGGTGAGCAGGGTCCCCGTTGTGCGGAACATCTTTGTCTGGTCCTCCATGGTCGACGCCCGGCGAGGGACCTGCCGCCGCTCGTGGCGATGCCGCGATCGATCGACGTAACCATGGTGTCCGGGCCCCCGCGCGTGACCCGCACAGCATGATCGATGGATGCGTCGTTCGCCACCCCGTTGTGGACCCGCCGCACTACCCTGCGGACTATGAGCAGCTCAGGGGACCAGCGCTCTGCCCACATCGTCGACGTGCTCACCGAGGAGTTCGGGGCGTCGATGGCGATCGACCCGGCCGCCTTCCGCCGCAAGTTCCGCAAGATGGCGGCGTCGCCGTTCGCGTTCTACCGGGGCAGCGCCGCGCTGTTCTACGCCGACCAGCTCGGCGACTTCGCCGACGACCGGTTCTCCGACGAGCAGACCAGCCGGGTGTGGATCCACGGTGACCTGCACGCGGAGAACTTCGGCACCTACATGAACGCCTCCGGGCAGCTCGTGTTCAACGTCAACGACTTCGACGAGGCGTACGTCGGACCGTTCACCTGGGACCTGCGACGGCTCGCGGCCAGCGTGGCGCTGCTCGGCTACGGCAAGGCGCTCTCCGACACGGCGATCGGGGAGTTGGTGGCCGGCTTCGCCCGGTCGTACCTGACCGAGCTGCGGGCCATCGCCGCCGGCGGCGACGACGCGATCGGCTCGATCACCCTGGACAACGCCGACGGGGTGCTGCGCCGGGTGCTGCAACGGGCCCGGCTCAACACCCGCGTGGACCTGCTGGCCGCGCAGACCACCATCGACAACTACGAGCGACGGTTCTCCATCGGCGACGGGGTCTTCGAGATCGACGACGCCACCCGCGACCTGGTCAGCGCCGCCTTCCAGGAATACCTGGGCACCCTGCCAACCGCCGCGACGCAGCTGCGCCCGGTGGCGGCTCGGATCAAGGATGTGGTGCTGCGCAAGGGGGTGGGCATCGGCTCGGCCGGGCTGCCGTCGTACAACCTGCTGCTGGAGGGGCACACCCAGGCGCTGGAGAACGACGTCGTCATCTACATGAAGCAGGCGCAGGTGCCGGCCGTGGCGCGGTACGTCACCGACGAGTCGGTCCGCGGCTACTTCCAGCACCAGGGGCACCGGACCGCCGAGTCGCAGCGGGCGTTGCAGGCGCACGCCGACCCGTGGCTGGGCTTCACCGAGCTGAACGGGGCCGGTCAGCTCGTCGCCGAAGTCTCCCCGTACGCCGCTGACCTGGACTGGTCGGACGTGAACGAGCCGGAGGAACTGACCGGCGTTCTCGTCGACCTCGGTCGGGCGGTGGCCCGGATGCACTCGGTCGCCGACGACGAATCCAGTCACGACCTGGTGGACTACTCCACCGAGGAGGCGATCGTCGCGGCGGTGGACGCCGACGAGCGGGGCTTCGTCGCCCACCTGGTCGACTTCGCGCACGCGTACGGGGTGCGCGCCCGCCAGGACCACCAGCTCTTCGTCGACCTGTTCCGCAACGGTCGACTGCCCGGCATCTGATCCGGCGCGGCGTCGCTCAGGACGCGAACTCCAGCACCACCTTGATGTCGTCCGGCCCGGGGGTGTACGCGTCGGCGTACCGGTTCACCGGCACCCGCCGCGTGATCAGCGACTCGAGCCAGACCTGGTCCGCGCGGGCCAGCGCCTGCGCGGCCATGGTCCAGTGTCGCCGGTTGGCGTTCACCGACCCGAACACCACGTTGTTCTCCAGCACCAGCTCCCGGTTCAGCGCCCCGGCGTCGAAGTCGATGCTCCGGCCACCGCTGGACACCCCGGCCAGGCAGACGATCCCGGTGGGGGCCGCCTTGCACATGACGTCGAGGACCACTGTGGGAGCGCCGGTGCACTCGATCACCACGTCCGGTTCGAAGGGCAGGTCGTTGACCGACACCGTGTGGTACGTGGCGCCCAGCCCGGCGACCAGCTCCGGCTTCGGCCCCTCGGTGTTGCGGTCCAGCACGTGCACGGTGAGCCCGCGCTGGGTGCCGAGCAACGCGGCCAGCAACCCGATCGGGCCGGCCCCGGTCACCAGGACGGACTGCGGCTGCCACTCGGCCCGGTGCCCGATCCGCTCGATGTGGTCCCAGGCCTTCGCCACCACACTCGTCGGCTCCAACAACACTCCGACCTGGGCGAGTGTCGGGTCGAGCTTGACCGCGAACTGAGGTTCGATCCGCCAGCGGTCCCGGGCGAACCCGGGAAGCGCCTTGATGCCGTGTTCGGTGTACTGGTCGTTGCGGCACATGTCCCACTCGCCGACCGCGCAGTTGGGGCAGGGGACCGGGTCGGGGTGCCTGACGATGCCGGCCACCAGGTCGCCGGTTTGCAGCGTGCCGCTCGAGTCCTCGATCACCCGGCCCAGTGACTCGTGGCCGATGATCAGGCGTTCCGCACCTGGCGGGGCCTCGCCGTACTCCCCGGAGATGATTTCGTGGTCGGTGCCGCAGATCCCCACCGCCAGCGCCTCGACCAGAACAGAGCCCTCCTCGGCAGCCGGCTCCGGCTGATCCTCGACGAGGCTCAGCGAGTTGGCGACCCCAGGTTTCACCGTCACAGCGCGCACACCCTCATCTTTCCCCGCTGGCGCGTACGCCGGGCCCAAAGCCGGCAGATCGCCGGGCATCGGCGGCGGCCAGGTGCGGCCTCGGCCGGCACTAGGATCAGCGGCATGACTCCCGAAGAGGTCGGCGCTCGACTGGTCGCGCTGCTCGCGCCGGCTGAGGCGACCCCGTCGGTCTCCGGCGGGCAACGGTTCGCCCGGGCCACCGTCGACGTGCCACCCACGAGTTGGCTCACCGCGGTCTCGGCCGCCCGCGACGACGCCGAGCTGGCCTGCGACTTCTTCGACTGGCTCTCCGCCGTCGACGAGTTGGCCGAGGGCTTCGACGTGGTGGCGCACCTCTGGTCGACGCGACTGCGACACGGCCTGCTGCTGCGTACCCGGTTGCCGCGCGAAGCGCCCACTGTCGCCTCGGTGGTCGACGTCTACCCCGGTGCCGCCTGGCACGAGCGGGAGACGCACGAGATGTTCGGCATCGACTTCGCCGGGCATGGGGAGTTGCTGCCGCTGCTGCTGCCGCCGGAGTTCGAGGGTCACCCGCTGCGTAAGGAGTTCGTGCTGGCGTCGAGGGTGGCGAAGCCCTGGCCGGGTGCGAAGGAGCCGGGCGAGTCCGAGGCCGGCGCCGGGCGTCGACCGATCCGCCCGCCGGGCGTACCCGCTCCGGGCGAGTGGGGTCCCACGCCCACCCCGGCCGGCGCCGGCGGAGTGGGGGAGGGCCCGCGTGGCGGCACCCCGGCCAGACCGGCCCGTGAGCGTCCGGCGCGGCCCGCCCCGGGGGCCCGTCCGGCGCGTACTCCCCGACCGGTCGGCGCCACCGACGGCCCGACCCCCGCCGACCAACCCGCGCCCGACGCAGGCCCGGCCACACCCGACCAACCCGGCGCCGGCCCGACTGCCGCGCCCGGCGTGGCCGCACCTGACCGGCCCGTGCCCGAGGGACCGGCTGCCGCGCCTGTGCCCGGCGTTGACGGGGTCGGCCACAACGCGTCCGGCGTGGCCTCATCGGGCAGGCCCGACGAGGACCCGGCCACCTCGGGTGGCGAGCCGGTCGCGGACCCGCCGGGCCGCGACGACCGGAGCGACCACGACGGGGGTACGGCCTGATGCCGCTCTGGGTGGAGCTGGTGCTCCGGATCGGCGGCGTGGTGGTCGCCTTCCTCACTCTGCCGTTGCTTGTCGGTCAGGCCGAGCACAAGGTGATGGCGCACATGCAGGGTCGGCTCGGGCCGATGTACGCGGGCGGCTTCCACGGCTGGGCTCAGCTGGTGGCCGACGGGGTCAAGTTCGTGCAGAAGGAGGACATCACCCCGCGCGAGGCGGACCGGGCGGTGTTCCGGCTGGCGCCGGCGGTGGCCCTGGTGCCCTACCTGCTGGTGTTGCTCGTCATTCCGCTCGGTCCGAACGACCTGGTCGGGCAACCGTTGGACATCGGCCTCTTCTTCGTGCTGGCCGTGGTCGGCGTCGGGGTGGTGGCGGTGCTGATGTCGGCGTGGGCGTCGGCCAACAAGTACAGCCTGCTGGGCGGCTTGCGGGGGGCGGCCCAGCTGCTCGGTTACGAGCTCCCGCTGGTGCTGGCCGCCGCGTCGGTGGCGATGGCAGCCGGCACGCTCAGCCTGTCGGGCATCGTCGAGGCGTGGCAGCCGTGGTGGCTGCTCTGGCAGGCGCCCGCGATGATCATCTTTTTCGTCGCCGGGCTGGCCGAGATCCGTCGACCACCGTTCGACATGCCGGTGGCCGACTCTGAGCTGGTCTTCGGGTACATGACCGAGTACACCGGTCTGCGGTTCGCGTTCTTCCTGCTCGCCGAGTACGTCGGCATCGTGGTGATCGCCGCGCTGACCACTGTGCTGTTCCTGGGTGGGTGGCAGGGCCCGTTCGCCGACGAGCAGTTGGGCTGGCTCTGGACGCTGCTCAAGATTTTCGCGGTCTCCTTCGTGATCATCTGGCTTCGGGTTTCCTACCCCCGGCTACGCGAGGACCAACTCCAACGCCTCTGCTGGCTGGTCCTGGTCCCGGCCGCGCTGGCGCAACTGGTCCTAACCGCAGCCGTCCGCATAGCCCTGTAACCCCGCCCCGCCCGGCCTCACCCTGCCCTGCCCTGCCCGGCTCGCGCCCTGCCCGCGCCCCGTCGCGCGGGTCTGCGCGGCCCGGGTCTGCGCGGCCCGGCCCTGCGCAGCCCTGCCCGGCCCTGCCCGGCCCTGCCCGCGCCCCGTCGCGCGGGTCTGCGCGGCCCTGCCTTTCCGCCCTGCCCTGCCCTGCCGTGCGGGCCTCGCCTCGCCTCGCCTTGCCCCGTCCCGCGCGCCCCGCCGCCCCTGCTGCGTCGATCATGGAGTTGTGGTGGGTGACAAAGTCCCCGAAAAAGCAGTAATCCGGGCACCACAAATCCATGATCGACGGGGTTGAGAGGTCACCGAACCGCGATCTTGCACTTACTGTGCCGACATAAGGGGCGTAGTTCTCGAATCGACATCCGAAACTGCAAGATCGGCGAGGCGGGGCGGGGTGAGGCGAGGCGGGGCGGGGCGGGGCGGGGCGAGGCGAGGCGAGGCGAGGCGAGGCGAGGCGGGGCGGGGCGGGGTGAGGCGGGGCGGGGTGAGCGGGGCGGGGCGAGCGCGGGGCGGGGTGGGGCTGGGCGAGCGCGGGGGCGGGGGGCGGGGACGAGCGTGGGGCGCGGGCGGGGGCCGCGCGGGCGGGGCGCGGGGCGGGGGCGGGCGGGCGCGGGGGCGGGGCGGGGTTGGTGTTTAGGGGAGCGGGGTGTGGGTGGGGTCTACGGGCTCGACCGGGGGTGGGGGCGGGGTGCCGTCGCCGAAGGGGCGGCCGCCCAGCGCTTCCCGACCATGCGGGGTGAGCCAGTTGGACAGGTCCGGGCCGAGCGGCACGATCCCGGTCGGGTTGATGTCGCGGTGCACCTCGTAGTAGTGCCGCTTGATGTGGTCGAAGTCGATGGTGTCGCCGAAACCGGGAGTCTGGAACAGGTCCCGGGCGTACGCCCACAGCACCGGCATCTCGCTGAGTTTCTGCCGGTTGCACTTGAAGTGGCCGTGGTAGACCGGATCGAAGCGGACCAGCGTGGTGAACAGCCGCACGTCGGCCTCGGTGATGGTGTCGCCGACCAGGTAACGCTGGTCGGTCAACCGCTCGGTGAGCCAGTCCAGCCGGTCGAAGAGCCGGTGGTACGCCTTGTCGTACGCCTCCTGGCTGCCGGCGAACCCGCACCGGTAGACGCCGTTGTTGACGTCCCGGAACACCACGTCGTTGACTTCGTCGATCTGCTCCCGCAGGTGCTCGGGGTAGAGCTGCGGGGCGCCCTCGCGGTGGTACGCCCTCCACTGCGTGGACAGGTCCAGGCTCATCTGCGCGTAGTCGTTGGTCACCACCTGCCCGGTCGGCACGTCGACGATGGCCGGGACGGTGATGCCGCGTTCGTAGCCGGGGAAGCGCTTGAAGTACGCCTCCTGGATGCGCTCGATGCCGAGCACCGGGTCCCGGCCGTCGGGGTCGAGGTCGAAGGTCCAGCTCCGGGCGTCGTGGGTCGGGCCGGCCACCGCCATCGAGAGGGCGTCCTCCAGACCGAGCAACCGCCGCACGATGATCAGTCGGTTGGCCCACGGGCAGGCCCGGCTGACCGCCAGCCGGTACCGGCCCGGCTCGACGGGGTATCCGTCGCGCCCGTCCTCGGTGATCCGGGTGGCGATGTACCGCTGGTCGCGGGTGAACTCGCCACCCGGCTCGACGTACTTGCCGCCTGTTTCCTCGCCCACGTCAGCCTCCCGGTCGTGTTGCTGCCCTGCTCCCCATCCTTACCGATCTCCGACCGATCGACGCGGTGAGCCCGGATACCCTCGCCGGCATGACGGATGTGGAGGCGGCGGCCCGGCGGTTCATCGCCGATGTGTGGAATGCCCGCCAGGAGGAGTCGGCGTACGAGTTGGTCGCCGAGGAGTGCCCGGGGCTGGGCGGCACCGGGCCGGAGGCGACGTTGGCCTGGCACCGCGAGCGTCGGGCGGCCTTCCCGGACCTCCGCTACAAGATCGTCGACGTGGTCGCGGCCGGCGAGCGGGTGGCGGTGCACTGGCGGGCGGCGGGCACCCACGCCGGGCAGTTCGGGCCGGTGCCGCCGACCGGGCAGGTGGTCAGCTACTCGGGGGCGACGTTCCTGCGCTTCGACCCCGCGGGCCGGATTGTCGAGGTGTGGAGCTGCACCGAGTTGTTCCAGTTGCTGCAACAACTGGGTGTCGAGATGCTCCCACCGGCTGTCGTCGGCGGACCTGGGGCGTGAGCGGGCTGATCTGCGGGTGACAGGTGGGCCCTGAGGTCGTCGACCTGTGGGTGGTGGTCGCGCGCGCAGTGGCCACAGGGCAGGATGGTCCACATGAGCGACCCCAGCGAGCACGGCGACACCAGCGGGCGCGGCCTCCCCGGCGCGGGCCTGGTGAAGGGGCTGGCGGTCACCCTCAAGACGATGACCAGCCGGTCGACCACCCAGCAGTACCCCGATGTGGCCCCCGAGCTGCCGCCCCGTTCGCGTGGCGTGATCGCGTTGTCGGAGGAGAACTGCACGGTCTGCATGCTCTGCGCCCGGGAGTGTCCGGACTGGTGCATCTACATCGACTCGCACAAGGAGGAGGTGGTGGTGCCCGGTGCCGCCCGCCCCCGCCAGCGCAACGTGCTCGACAAGTTCGACATCGACTTCTCGCTCTGCATGTACTGCGGCATCTGCATCGAGGTCTGCCCGTTCGACGCGCTCTACTGGTCACCGGAGTTCGAGTACGCCGAGTACGACATCAAGGACCTGCTGCACGACAAGGACCACCTCGGTCAGTGGATGGCCACCGTTCCGCCGCCGCCCGCGCACGACCCGAACGGCGAGCCGGCCAAGGAGGAGACCTCCGCCGCGCGCAAGGCGGCCGCCGCACGTCCCGCTCCTCCGGCGGTACGCTCCGACGCCGACCAGGACCCGGCGTCGTGAGCGCCCCGGCCGCAAGGGCGCTCCGGTGACCGGCGCGGACGTGCTGCTGCTCGCCCTCGGCGCGGTGGCGGTCGGTGCCGGCGTGCTGGTGGTGACCACGAAACACCTGGTCCGGGCCGGGCTGTACCTGGTGGTGTGCCTGGGCGCGTTGGCCGGTGACTTCCTGGTGCTCAGCGCCGAGCTGGTGGCCTGGGTGCAGGTGCTGATCTACGTGGGCGCGGTGGTGGTCCTGCTGCTGTTCGCGGTGATGCTGACCCGGGCTCCGATCGGCGCTTCCGACGACCTGGACCGGCCGGGCTGGCCGGCCGCGCTGATCGGCGGCGGCGCCGGGCTGGGGCTGGCCGCGCTGCTGGTCGACGCGTACCGCTGGAGCACGGTCACGTTGCCTGACGCCGGCACCGCCGAGCGGCTGGGCGAGCAGATCTTCCAGTCCTGGGTGCTGCCGTTCGAGGTGCTGTCGGTGCTGCTGCTCTCCGCGCTGGTGGGCGCGATCGTGCTGTCACGGCCGGACATCGGCCGTGCCGCCCCGCGACGCGACGCAGGCGACCTGGTCGACAGCGAGCCCGGGGGGCGCCGGTGAGGCCGGTCATCCCGTACGTCACCGCCGCGCTGCTGTTCGGTCTCGGCGTGTACGGCGTACTGCGCCGACGCAACGCGGTGCTGGTGCTGATGTCGGTCGAGTTGATGCTCAACGCCGTCAACCTGATCCTGGTCACCGCGGACACCACCGCCCGCGCCGTGCTTCCGCACTCGGGGCAGGTCTTCGCGTTGTTCGTCATCGTCCTCGCCGCCGCCGAGATCGGGGTGGGGCTGGCGATCGTCCTTCAGCTCTACCGGTTGCGGGCGACCGTCGCGGTGGATGACGTGCCGCTCACCGAGTCGGCGGATCCCTCCGCCGGGCGTGAGCCGGTCGTCGCGGACTCGGAGGCCGGCCGGTGACCGGGCTGCTCGGGGCGCTGCTGCCCGCCGTACCCCTGGTGGCCGGGCTGCTCGGTCTGCTGCTGCCACCGGCCCCTCGGCGCGACAGCGCGACCGGCGGCGACCGGGCCCGGTCGACCGCCGTGACGCTCGGCGTCATCGGTGCGGCCGGCGCGCTGGCGTTGGCCGTCGCTCTGCTGTTCACCGTCGACGGGCCGACGGAGACGTCGACCACCTGGGTCGACTTCGGTGGGCTCGCGGTGACCCTCGGCGTACGGCTGGACGGCGCCGCCGCGCTGGTCGCCGTGGCGGTCACCGCGGTCGCCCTGGCCGTGCAGGTCTACTCGATCGGCTACCTGCGGCGCGGTCCGCACGACGACGTCGACGTGGACCACCGCTACCCGCCCTACGCCGCCCAGATCAGCCTCTTCACCGGTGCCATGCTGCTGGTGGTGGTCGCCGGCGACCTGATCATGCTGTTGGTCGGCTGGGAGGTGATGGGCCTCTGCTCGTACCTCCTGATCGCCCATGACCGCCGACTGGCCGCCGCCCCCGCAGCCGCCATGAAGGCGTTCCTGGTGACCCGGGTCGGTGACGTCGGGTTCCTGCTCGGCATCGCGCTGCTGGGTGTGTCGACGGGCAGCTTCCGGATCGCCGACGTGCTCGCCCACGACCATTCCGGCGCGACGTTGACCGCTGCCGGCCTGCTGCTGCTCGCCGGTGTGGCCGGCAAGAGCGCGCAGTTCCCGCTGCACACCTGGTTGCCGGACGCGATGGCCGGCCCGACCCCGATCTCCGCGCTGATCCACGCCGCGACGATGGTCGCCGCCGGGGTGTACGCGGTGGCCCGGCTCTACCCGCTGTTCACGGCCGCGCCGGTGACGTTGACAGTGCTGGGGGTGCTCGGCGCGATCACGCTGCTGCTCGGCGCGCTCGCCGCCACCGCCCAGGACGACATCAAACGCGTGCTGGCCTGGTCGACGGTGTCCCAACTGGGTTACCTGACCGGCGCGCTGGCGGTCGGTTCGCCGTCGGCCGCGCTGTTCCACCTGCTCACCCATGCCGCCTTCAAGGCGCTGCTGTTCCTCGCCGCCGGTGCCGTGATCCACGCCGTCGGCACCACGTTGATGTCGGAGATGGGCGGGCTGCGGCGCAGCATGCCGGTGACGTTCTGGTGCACCGTAGTGGGCCTGGGCGCGTTGGCCGGGGTGCCGCCGTTGGCCGGTTTCTGGAGCAAGGACGGCGTACTGACGGTCGCCGAGTCGGCCGCGCTGGAGGGCACCGGGCCGGCGCCGTCCTGGGTGGGCTGGATCGTCTGGATCGCCGGGCTGGTCGGCGTGGCGGTCACCGCCTGGTACGCGGGTCGGCTGCTGCTGCGCGCCTTCTTCGGCACCCCGCGCCTGCCCCTGGTCCAGCCGCACGACCCGCCGGCCGTGCTGCGCTGGCCGGTGCTGCTGCTGGCCGTACCGGCCGCGCTGCTCGGTCTGGCCGGGTTCGTCGGGGCGTTCGCCGACCGCCTGCGGTTCCCCACCGTTCCGGTGGCGGGCTCCGAGGACGGCCTGGTCCACCTGGGGCCGGGGGTGCTGCTGCCGCTGGCGTTCCTGCTGTTCGGCGCCGCGCTGGTGACGCTGGGCTGGCGGCGCGACCCAGCCGCCGACCCGGCCGCCGCGCTGGGTCCGCTGCGGCCGGTCTTCGCCCGCGCGTTCCGGCTCGACGACGTCCAGCACACTCTCGTGGTACGTCCCGTCCGCGCGCTGGCCCGCGCCGCGCGCACGGGTGACGAGG
The DNA here is from genome assembly GCF_055587245.1 of Micromonospora sp. NPDC047756. NCBI lineage: Bacteria > Bacillati > Actinomycetota > Actinomycetes > Micromonosporales > Micromonosporaceae > Micromonospora > Micromonospora sp. NPDC047756. Next base: position 287,575 of record NZ_JBVJGQ010000004.1, on the reverse strand, counting down.
TGGTGGTGGACGGCGCGGTCGAGGGCAGTGGGCGGGCCGCTTCCGGTCTGGGCGCGGGGCTTGCCGCGCTGCACCGCGCGGCGCTGCCCCGGGCCGCCGCCGGCGTACTGGCCGGTGCTCTGCTGATCGGCCTGGCCGCCGCCGTGTTGGGAGTTGTCCAGTGAGCGCGAGGAGTGAGCCGGGTTTGCGAGCCCCGCAGTCGCGAACAGAGGCGGTCCAGTGATGGTGGGGCAGGGGTTGCTGGTCGCGGTGCTGGTGCTGCCGGCGCTGGGCGCGGTCGCGGTGGCGGCGACGCCCCGGGACCGGGCGGCCCGGCTGGTCGGTACTGTCGCGGCGGCGTTGACCCTGCTGGCGGCGGTGCCGCTGGTGTTCGGCGGGCGGGGCTGGGTCGCCTGGTCGGCGGACGAGCCGGCGGTGCGCCCGTGGCACCAACTGGACCTGCCCTGGGTGCCCGGTCTGGAGTTGCGCTTCCACCTCGGCGTCGACGGCATCTCCTGGCCGCTGGTGGTGTTGACCGCGCTGCTCACGTTGCTCTGCTGCGCGTACACGATGTGGCGGGTCCCGGACGGCGGCAGCGGCCGGGCGCTCGTCGCGCTGCTGCTGGTGGTCGAGGTGGGCATCCTGGGCACCTTCCTCGCCCTGGACCTGGTGTTGTTCTTCCTGTTCTTCGAGGTCGTCCTGCTGCCGATGTACGCGATCATCGCCGGCTGGGGTGGCGCGGACCGGCGTCGGGCGGCCCGGAAGTTCGCCCTCTACACGCTGTTCGGCTCGGTGCTGCTGCTGGTCGGCGTGTACGTCGTGGTCGCCGCCGCCGGCACCGCCGACCTGGTGACGCTGACCGGTGGCGCGGGAATGTCCCGGGGCACGCAGTTGGCCGCGTTCACACTGCTCGCGTTGGCGTTCGCGGTGAAGAGCCCGCTGTGGCCGTTGCACTCCTGGCTGCCCGACGCGCACACCCAGGCACCCACCGTGGGCAGCGTCGTGTTGGCCGGTGTGCTGCTCAAGATGGGCACGTACGGCCTGATCAGGGTCGCGGTGGGGGTGGCGCCGGAGGGCGCCCGTTGGGCGGCGCCGGTGCTCGGCGTGCTCGCCGTCGCCGCCATCCTGATCGGCTCGCTGGTCTGCCTGGCCCAGTCGGACGTGAAACGGCTCATCGCGTACTCCAGCGTGGGGCACATGGGCTTCGTGCTGCTGGGCGTCGCGACGCTGACCACCGTTGGCATCCAGGCGGCGTTGATCGGCAACGTGGCGCACGGAGTGATCACGGGTCTGCTGTTCTTCCTGGCCGGGGCGGTGAAGGACCGTACCGGCACCGGCACCCTCACCGAACTGTCCGGGCTGCGGGAGACCTCGCCCCGGTTGGCCGGTCTGCTCGCGTTCGCGGCGATCGCGTCGCTGGGCCTGCCCGGCCTGGCCGGTTTCTGGGGCGAGGCGTTCGCGGTGATCGCCGCCGTGCAGGTGGGCGGCCCGCTCTGGACCACCCTCGGGGTGCTGGCGGCGGTCGGTGGGGCGCTCACCGCCGCGTACTTCCTGCGGTTGCTGCGCCAGGTCACCCACAACCGGCCGAGCCCCGCCGTCGGTCGGGTCGGCCCTGGCCTGGCCGGGGCGGAGTTGACCGCCTGGGTGCCGCTGGTACTGCTCGCGTTGGCCATCGGCCTGGCGCCGACGCTGGTCCTCGGCGTCGCCGAGGCTCCCGTCGACGCCCTGATCGGGGTGGTCAAACCATGAACGTCGTGCAGAGCGTGGACAGCGTCGCGCTGCTGCCGGCCTACCTGGCCGCCGGCACGGCCGTGCTCGTGCTCATCACCGATCTGCTCGTGGCCCGGCCACGGGCCACCATCGCCGTGGCCGCGCTCGGCGCGCTCGGCACCGCCGTCGGCTCCGCGCTGGTCGGGGCGGGTGCCGAGCGGCGGACGTTCTGCGTGGGCGCCGACTGCTCCTGGATCTTCGGCGGTCGGGCGGCCCTGATCGCCGTGGTGGTCGCGCTGCTCACGGCGGGCGTGCTCGGGCTGTCGGTGCCCGCGCTACGGGCCGGGCGGTCACCGGTCGGGGAGTACGCCTTCCTGTTGGCCTGCTCGATGACCGGCGGCGTGGTGCTCGGCGCGGCCGGCGACCTGATCACGCTGATCGTCGCGCTGGAGACGCTGACCCTGCCGCTGTATGTGCTGGTCGGCCTGCGCCGGGGCAGCCTGGCGAGCGCCGAGGCGGCGGTGACCTTCTTCGTGGTCAGCGTGGTGGCGACCACGCTGACCCTGCTCGGCGCGGCGCTGCTGTACGCGGTGACCGGTGGGCTGCACCTGGACCGGCTCGGCGCGTTGATCGCCGAACAGCCGCAGTTGCGGGACCTGCCGTTGACCACGGCCGCGGTGGCGGTGCTGCTGGTCGGCCTGGCCTTCAAGGTGGCGGCGGTGCCGTTCCACGCCTGGGCCCCGGCCACCTACGACGGCGCGCTGCTGCCGGTGGCCGCGTACCTGTCCACAGCGTCGAAGCTGGGCGGCCTGGTCGCCCTGCTCGCTGTGGTGCAACGGGCGCTGCCGGCGGACCAGACCGGTCCGGTGCTCGCCCTGCTGGCCGTGCTCACCATGACCGTCGGCAACCTGGTCGCCCTGCGTCAGCGGCGGACCGTCCGGCTGCTCGCCTGGTCGTCCGTCGCGCAGGCCGGGTACATCCTCGCCCCGTTGGGGGCGTTGGCGCTGGCCGCCGGACGCACGGACGAGGCACGGTCCGCCGCGTACGCGGCCGCCATCGCGTACGCCGTCTTCTTCGTGGTGTTGGAGCTGGCCGCGTTCGCCGCAGTGACCGCGCTGCGGCCGGCGGGTGCGGACGGCGGCACGCTGGACGACCTGCGCGGGGCAGCCCGGCGGCACCCGTGGCGAGCCGCGGCGTTGGGTCTCGCGCTGGTGGGTCTGGCCGGTCTGCCGCCGGGGCTGGCTGGCCTGTTCGCGAAGGTGACGGTGGTCCGGGCGCTGCTGGACGGTGGCGCGGCCTGGCTGGCGCTGGTGGTGGCGCTGAACGCCGTGATCGGGCTCGCCTACTACCTGCGGGTGACCGCCGCGCTCTGGGCGCCGACGCCCCTCGCCGCCCCGAACGTCGGCGGTGCTGCGGCCGTACCCGTGATGGGTGTGGTGGGGGTGGTGCTGGCGGTGGCGACGGTGGCCGCCGTGGTGCTGGGTGTCGCCCCGCAACTGGTGCTCGACCTGGCCGGACGTTGACCTGACCTGCGACTTCGGTCTCAGTGAACTCTCAGCGTTGTAACGGATGGTTGGCGGGTACCGGGTTGTTGAACCGGTCAGCGGATCCCGGCGATCCGTGCACCGAAGGAGACATTGTGCACCACAACCGTCTGAAGACCGCAGCGCTGCTTGGCCTGCTCAGCGCCCTGATCCTGGCGGTGGGCTACTGGTTCGGCGGCAGCGGTGGCCTGGTCATCGCCGTCGTCGTGTCTCTGGTCATGAACGGCGTCACCTACTTCTACTCCGACAAACTCGCACTGCGCTCGATGGGGGCGCAACCGGTCACCGAGGCGCAGTTCCCCGAGCTGTACCGGATGGTCCGGGAGTTGGCCACCGACGCCCGGCAGCCGATGCCGCGGCTCTACGTCAGCCCCACCGCGCAGCCCAACGCGTTCGCCACCGGCCGAAACCCGCAGCACGCGGCCGTCTGCGTGACCCAGGGCATCACCGAGATCCTCGACTACCGTGAGTTGCGCGGCGTGATCGGGCACGAGCTGTCCCACGTCTACAACCGGGACATCCTGATCTCCAGCGTGGCGGCCGGCCTGGCCAGCATCATCACCCTGCTGGCGAACCTCGCCTTTTTCATCCCGTTGGGCGGCGGGGACGACGAGGATCGGCCCAACCCGGCGGTGCTGCTGCTCACCCTGATCCTGGGCCCGATCGCGGCCACGGTGATCCAGTTGGCGATCAGCCGGAGCCGCGAGTTCCAGGCGGACGCCTCGGGCGCCGAGCTGAGCCGCGACCCGCTGGCCCTGGCCAGCGCGCTCCGCAAGATCGATGCGGTGGCCCGACGCCGGCCGTTGCCGGCCCAGGGGCAGCTCACCAGCACCGCCCACCTCATGATCGCCAACCCGTTCCGGGGTGGCGGCATGGCGGCGCTCTTCTCCACCCACCCCAAGATGGAGGACCGCGTCGCCCGGCTGGAGCAGATGGCCCGCAACTCGGGGCCGGTGCAGTTCCAGCGCTGACCCGCTGAAACACCGCCTCCGCCCGTACCCGGCCACGCCAGGTACGGGCGGAGTGCTGCATTTCCGTTGTCTACCGGCCGAGTGATGGCGTTAGGGTCATAACGGCTCACGCTCGTTACATCCTCGGGAGGTTCACGGTGACCGCGCTGCGTCAGTACCTGGGTGTCTGGCGGATCCCCGGCGCGCCCATGCTGCTGATCACCGGCATCATCGGGCGGCTCGGAATCGGCATGACCCCGCTGGCGCTGCTCCTGGTCGTCGAGCAGGTGACCGGGCGATACTCGCTGGCCGCCATCGCCGGCGGCATCTACGCCCTCGCCGGCGCCGCGCTCAGCCCGGTGGCCGGCCGCATCGCCGACCGGGTCGGCCCCAGCCCGGTGCTGCTGCTCACCGCCGTGGCCCACCCGCTGGCACTCATCGGGCTGCTGCTGGCCAGCCGCTCCGGCGACGACGCGCTCCCCGTCATCTACCTCGCCGCAGGCGTGGCCGGCGCCACCTACCCGCCGCTGAGCGCCGCCATCCGAGGCGCCTGGAACGACCTGACCGGCCCCAACTCCGGCCGATACCACCTCCGCAACACCGCGCTGGCCGCCGAGACCACACTGTTCGAAATCGTCTTCGTCATCGGCCCACTGCTCGTCGCCGGCTTCGTCCTCGTCGCCGACGCGGCGGCCGCGCTGATCGGTGCGGCAGTGGTCACCCTGGTCGGCACGACCGCCGTGGCCCTCGGGCGGGTCATGCGCGGCTGGCGTCCGCACCCGCAGGAACACCACGCGCGCGGCCTCGGCCCGCTCCGGGTCGCCGGCTTCCCGGCCCTGCTGATCTGCGTCGCCGGCCTGGGCATCGCGTTCGGGGCCGCCGGGGTGATCGTGCCGGCGTTCGCGAGCGACCACGCCACCGGCGACCCGGAGAGCCTCGCCGGCGTCCTGCTCGCCGTCTGGGGGATCGGCAGCGCCATCGGCGGGCTCTGGTTCGGCGTCCGCAAGCCAGCACCGAACATGACCCGACAGTTCGCCCTGCTGCTCGCCGCGCTGGCCGCCACCTTCGCCGTCTTCGCGGTGATGCCCAACCCGCTCGCCCTGGGTGTCGCGCTGATCGCCGGCGGGGCCACCATCGCGCCCGCGCTGACCCTGGAGAACACCCTGGTCGGCCGGATCGCCCCGACCGGGATGTTGAACGAGGCGTACACCTGGGTGGTCACCGTCGCGGTGGCGTCGAGCGCCGCCGGCGGCTCGGTGGCCGGCGTGATCGTCGACCACGCCGGCGGCGTCCGCTGGGCGTTCCTGTTCGCCGGGGCGGCGGTCGCCGTCGGGGCCGCGGTCGCCGCACTGCCCACCGGGCCCATCGCCCGCGCGGAAACCACCGCGGTACGCGCCGAACACCCCGTCCCCGCCTGACCGCGTGGGCGGCCTTACGCCCCGGCCTTTTCGCTCGCTGGCCGCCGCGGGTGACCCTTGCTTTGATCCACTCGGATTCCTGGAAGTCGCGGTGTTCCAGTCACCCGGATGCCCTGGCTTTCAGGAACCCGAGTCGATCTCTCCCGGACGCGCTCCGTCCGGGAGCGGTGGCGGCTCGCGGTGTCCGATCCTCAGCGGTAGTTGTTGAACTGGAGAGCGACGCCGAAGTCCTCGCCCTTGAGCAGCGAGATGACGGCCTGAAGGTCGTCCCGCTTCTTGCCGGTCACGCGCAGTTGGTCACCCTGGATCTGCGCCTGCACACCCTTGGGGCCCTCGTCGCGGATCTTCTTGCTGATGGCCTTGGCCTTGTCCGTCTCGATGCCCTGGATCACCTTGCAGTCGATCTTGAAGATCTTGCCCGACGGGCGCGGCTCCCCAGCATCCAGCGACTTCAGCGAGATGTTCCGCTTGACGAGCTTCTCCTTGAACACATCCAGCGCGGCGCGGACGCGCTCCTCGGTCTCCGCCTGAAGGCCGATCGCCTCCTCGCCGGACCAGGAGATCTCAGCGCCGGTGCCGCGGAAGTCGAACCGCGTCGCAAGTTCCTTCTCCGCCTGCCGAAGGGCGTTGTCGACCTCCTGACGGTCAACCTTGCTCACGATGTCGAACGACGGGTTCGCTGCCATGCTTCTGCTCCTGCTGTCCGGCGGTCTGGGCCTGCCGTCGGCCGCCGACCAGCGGCACGACCCCCTGACCGTACCCGGTTGCGTGGGTGCCGGGGGGAGCCGCTATCCTTGCTTCCGCCGCCGCGTTACGACGCGGTGGGGTGCCCTGGCGGGTTGCCCGAGCGGCCAATGGGAGCGGACTGTAAATCCGTCGCGAAAGCTTCAGAGGTTCGAATCCTCTACCCGCCACCAGGTGCAGACACGGCCCCTGACCAGCAGAGATGCTGGTATCAGGGGCCGTTGTCGTTGATCTAGCCGAGTCCGGATCGGCTCATGCGGTCGATCAGCGAACGCGCCCGCTGGCGCTCCGATCTGTTCGCCGCCAAGGACCGGGCCGCGCAGCGATCTCCAGATCTTTCGGCAACTCAGCACAGCGCACAGCACGGCGGCGACGACACCATGAACGACAAGATCAGTGGCGCCCTCGGTTGAGTTGCCCGACAGTGCGGACTATGGATCGGGATGAGGCTCGGGAGTTGGCTACCGCTGAGTTCGTCAGACGGATGCGAGCAGGGAAACCCAGGGGTGGGTTCCGGATTGAGGACTGGCATGTCGGCGAGCCGTACGAGGAAGAGCTGCGAGCACTCACTGGTAAGAAGCCCTTCCTCATCGTCGACTTCGTTCCTCAGGGTGACGCCGAGCTCCAGGGCTACCGCAAGCTCGGCATGGCGGTGGACCCAGAGACGGGCGAGCTAGACATGCTCCGATGACGAGACGCGGAGCACCGCCAGCAGTGGGCAGCTAGCGACACGAGCGCGTTCGTCGACTGTCCCTCTTCCGGATGCTGCTCCTGGCTGTCGTGCCGCCGGCGAGACGGCGAGCTTCCCGACGAGGTCCGCGCTCCTCACGCTGCCGCGTATCCGCCTGGGCGGCCGGATCCGTGGCCGCCGAAGACGGGAGTGCCGAAGCGTAGACGGCCAAACGGCCGGTCGATGGCACGGTTGGTTCCGCGTCGGTCACCTCCCGCCCGGCCAGCGAGGAGCCGGAGCTCGTCGATGCCGGGGCGCGTGCCGTGTTCCGGGCATCACGGTGACACCCTCCGGTCGCCGCGTTGGTGGCGAAGTTGGCACCACGCAGCGCTTCTTATAAGGATCCATCGATACGATACGCGATCCTAGCTGCGCAGATACTGACCACGGCCGGTGCTCGTCCTGCTCTCCACCCAACTGAAATGAACCCGACGAGGTACTGGCGGGATGGCGAGGAGGCGGTATGGTGGTCGATGGCCGGATCGGAGGCGCACGGGTGCCGGGGGCTGTGGAGGCGTTGCTGACGGTGACTGTCGAACCGGATGTGGCGAGTCCCTCCGGCTAAACCCGAATTGTGTTGAAGGTCGTATTCGACGCTGCGTGAAGCGGTTAAGCGCCCTACAGGCTTCTGGTCTGGTCCGGTGCGTTGGGGGCGGTAGGCCGAACGGCGGGAAGTAACAGACGGTGGGGCCAGTCGGGCTACCGCCACTTCTCTGGCTGCCCGCGCTGTGGCACGATCGTGGAACCTCCATCAACGCTGTACATCTCCCGACAGGAGCGATCATGTCTGGTCGAAGGCTAGGCCGACTCGGTGGGTCTCTCCTCCTTGTTCTTGCCGCCGCCGCCATCGTGGCCTTCCCCGCCGGCCTCTTTGACAGCAACACAGGCGGGGCTCAGGCCATCGATCTCATCTGGACCGTCGTTCCGGAAGGCGCTACCGTCGGCAGTGGTCGCTGACTGGCTCAGCTCATCCCCATCCAAGGGCGGTAAACCGCAGGCGCCGTAGGGAGCGGTATGGCTCCGCGTGATCGATCGCGACGCCGTTCGGCGGATCGCGCCTGGTTCATCACCGCGCCGCTGGTGTTCTTCGCAGCGATCTGTTCCATGGTCACCGGGCTGGTGTCATCCCAGCCCTTCGGTGACTGGCTTCTCGCGCTCCTGCTGTTGGTCGCCATGGCCGGCGTGGGTATGCCGGTGCTCAACTTCGTCGTCCGGCGGCAGTCGTTCGGCATGACATTGACCGAGATTCCGCTGGTTCTGGCGCTGTTTCTGCTGCCACCGCTGACCGTCGTCGTGATCTACACGGTGGCGTCCATGCTCACGCAGACACGGCACCGGTTCGCGCCCGTCAAGTTCTGGTTCAACGTGGCCAAGGCGGCCGCCGGCACCTCTCTCGCCGTTCTCCTCCTTCAGGCGCTACCGCCCTCGAACGAGGTGGACGACCCCGGCACCTGGCTGAATCTCTTCGCGGCCGTGACCGCGGTGATCCTCGTCAGCCTCGCGGGCATCGTCGGCGTGCACACCCTCCTACAGGGTTGGCAGGCGGGACGGGACTCTCTCCGCACCGCACGTCCGGCTCTGCTCACCGCGGCGATCAACGTCTCGCTCGGTCTGATCATTCTGATCGCCGTCACCACCACCTGGTGGTCGTTGGTGCTGCTGGCCGCCCTCGGTGCGGCACTTGTTCTGGTCTACCGCTCCTACGCGGAGTTCTTCCGGCAACACCGGACACTGGCCGCCATGTACGACCTGACCCGCGCGATCGGGGAGCGGGGCCAGGACGGCGCGCTCGTCGATGCTCTCCTGGGTCGGGTGCGGGCCCTGATGCAGGCCGAGTACGCGACCCTGTGGCTGCCGGCGCTGGGCCGTCATCCCGAGGTGCTGCTCACTGCCCGGGTCGATGATCCGGGTCTGTTGGACGTCGTACGGACGCCGGCTTCTCTTCGTCAGCGCGCCGCGGACGAGGGGCGGACCATCGCGGTGGGGCGGGCCTTCGACGAGGAGTCGAACGAGCGGCAAGCCCTGAGTGAGGGCAAGATCAAGGACGTCATCGTGGTGCCGCTGCGGTCCGGCCAGGCGGTCATCGGCACCCTGGAGGTCGCCAACCGGCTCAGCGACGTCGGCCACTTCACCCCGGGTGACATCCCCATCTTCGAGACCGTGGCGGCGCACGCGGCCGTGGCTCTGGAGAATTCGCGGCTGGTCGACCGGCTCCGCCACGACGCGCACCACGACACGTTGACCCGGCTGCCGAACCGGCGGCGCATCACCAGAGCCCTTGACGAATCGGTCAAGATCGGCGCGCCGGACGAGGTGGTGGCGCTGCTGCTCTTCGACGTCGACGGGCTGCGCCAGGTGAACGAGTCCCTGGGGCACGCGGCCGGGGACAAGGTCCTCACCGAGGTCGCCGATCGGTTGCGGGCCAGCGCGCCGTCGTCGGCTCTGGTTGGTCGCGCCGGTGGGGACGAGTTCCTGGTGACGCTGCGGTTGGAGAGCGCCGACGCGGCGGTCGAGTTGGCGGCCCAACTGCGCGACCAGATCCGCGACGAGATGGTCTTCGACGCGCTCACCCTCGACGTGGACACTGCCGTCGGGGTGGCCGTACACCCGGATCATGGCAGCGACGCGGCGACCCTGCTGCTTCGGGTCGACCTCGCCGCCACCGCGGCCAAGTCGGTGCCGGGCAGCGTGCAGCTGTTCAATCCCGCGCTGGAGTCCCGTTCACTGCGCCGGTTGGGTCTGGCCGGCGATCTGCGCCGAGCACTGGACCAGGACGAGCTGGAGGTCTACTTCCAGCCCAAGGTGACTCTGCGGGACCGGCGCCTGGTGGGTGTGGAGTGTCTGGCCCGCTGGGAGCACCCGGCGCACGGCACTGTCGCGCCCGAGGACTTCGTGGCGGTGGCCGAGCACACCGGCCAGTTGAGTCGGCTCACCGAGGTGGTGCTCCGGGAGGGCCTTCGGCGCAGCCGGGACTGGGCGCTGGCCGACCAGCCGTTGCCCATCGCGGTCAACCTGTCGGCCCGTACGCTCATCGACCGGCACTTCCCGGACCGGGTCCAGGAGCTGTTGACCGAGTACAAGGTGCCGGCGCAGCGCCTCACCCTGGAGATCACCGAGTCGGGGGTGCTGGACGGCACGGACCGGCCCATCCCCACGCTGCAACGGCTGCGTGATCTGGGCGTACGGCTGTCGGTGGACGACTTCGGCACCGGTGACTCGTCTCTGGCGCACCTGCGCCGGCTGCCGGTGCACGAGGTGAAGGTGGACCGCTCCTTCGTGCAGGGCATGGCGACCGACCCGGGGGACCTGGCGATCGTCAACGCGGTGGTCACCCTCTCCCAGCAGTTCGGCCTGACGGTGGTGGCCGAGGGGGTGGAGAGCGAGTTGACCCTGGAGCTTCTCCAGGACATCGGCTGCGAGATCGGGCAGGGCTTCCTGTTCAGCCGGCCGCTGCCGTACGAGCGGTTGGCTGCCTGGTTCGGGGCTCAGGTCGAGCCGGAGACGACCTCGAACGGGGAGCTTCCGCGCCTGCGTGTTGTGCCCTGAGCAGGGCGCGGACGATCACCGGGGATCCGATTTCACCTGTCGAGCCGGGCCGTGTACTCTTACTCCTGCGCGCCCCACGGGGAGATCGCGCAGGCCCCCTTAGCTCAGTCGGCAGAGCGTCTCCATGGTAAGGAGAAGGTCTACGGTTCGATTCCGTAAGGGGGCTCGAGGGTTCAGCTGGACCCATCGCAGCGGTGTAGCTCAGATGGTAGAGCAAGCGGCTCATAATCGCTGTGTCGCCGGTTCAAGTCCGGCCACCGCTACTCTCGTCTTCCGGGCTCGTTGCCGGTGGTCGTAAGAATGGGCGCTTCTGGCGCCCACTTTGCATGTCCGCGCTGTCAGCGTCTAGGCTGGCGCGTCGTAGTTGTTTCCGTTAGCGAGGAAGGCACTCCGCCGTGGCGAAGGCTACCGATGTCCGGCCGAAGATCACTTTGGCGTGTGTGGAGTGCAAGGAGCGCAACTACATCACGCGCAAGAACCGGCGCAACGACCCCGACCGCATCGAGCTGAAGAAGTTCTGCCCGCGTGACGGTCGGCACACGGTCCACCGCGAGACCCGCTGACGGCTGGCCGGCCCCGCGGCCGGCCGTTGTCGAAGCTTTCCGATCGCCGATCTGACCGGTTTGGTGCGGCTCCGCCGCCGCCTACCGATCAGGTCGGCGATTGGGCTTTCCGTGTAGGTTCGCGGCATGCCTCTGGACCCTTCCTTCGTCGGCCGGACGTATCCGCCGACCGCCCCCTACCAGGTGGGCCGAGAAAAGATCCGCGAGTTCGCCAGCGCCATCGGGGCCACCGACCCGGCCCACCACGACCCGGAGGCCGCGCGGGCGTTGGGCCACCCTGACGTGGTGGCCCCGCCGACCTTTCCGGTGATCGTGACGATGGCCGCGAGCAGCCAGATCATCGAGGACCCGGCCCTGGGTGTCGACTACAGCCGCCTGGTGCACGGTGACCAGCGGTTCGCGTACACCCGGCCGGTGGTGGCCGGCGACGAGCTGGTCTGCACCAACACCATCGAGGACGTCAGCACCAGGGGTGGGCACGGGTTCCTGACCACGCGCACCGACGTGAGCACCGTCGGCGGGGAACCCGTGGTCGCGGTGTGGGCCAGGTATGTCATTCGCGGGGAGGCGTGACATGGAGCTGCCAGCACAGACGTTTCGGGTGACCCGCGCGGACCTGGTCCGCTACGCCGGCGCCTCGGGCGACTTCAACCCGATCCACTGGAGCGAGCGGGTCGCCACCAAGGTGGGCCTGCCCGGGGTGATCGCCCACGGCATGTTCACCATGGCCCTGGTCGGGCGTGCGGTCACCGAGTGGGCCGGGTCGCCGGACGCGGTGGTCGAGTACGGCGTGCGTTTCACCAGGCCGGTGGTGGTCCCCGACGATGACCAGGGGACCGAGATCGAGGTGACGGCGCGGGTCCGTGAGGTGACCGAGGACGGTCTCACCCGGCTCGAGGTCACCGCCACCTGCCTGGGTGAGAAGGTGCTGTCCCAGGCGCGGGCAACCATCCGGACGGCAGGCTGAACCGAGCCCGCCACGCGTGGCGGAGAGACCGGTTGGGAAAGTCGGGCGGCTACCCGTACACTGGTCCGCCGTGGGGCAAGTGACCCCTGCTCGGTCGTCTGTGGCCGCGTGGGGCGAGTGTTGCCACATAGGGGTGTAGCTCAATTGGCAGAGCAGCGGTCTCCAAAACCGCAGGCTGCAGGTTCAAGTCCTGTCACCCCTGCGCCTCAGGCCTGACCGTTCCCGTGGGCCGCGCCGCCACCTGGCGGCGTCCGGCCCGTGGTGGTGGCATCGGCGGGGTGGCTCCGAGGCAATCGGGGCCCTCCGGTGATCCACCGGCCGCGGCCCGTCGCGGGACGGTTGGGTCCGGCCGGCGTGACCAGCGCCGCGTACGCCACTCGGCGTGCGACCCCAGATTCCGCGACGGAGGGCGAAGTGGCCGACAACAAGCGGCGCGACGACGACGGCGACGATCGTCTGGACGACGAGATCGTCGACGACGTGGCCGACGACGACGCCTCCGGCGCGGACGAGCCGGTTTCCCGGGGAGGCACCGCCACGCGGTCCCGTGCCCGGGCGGAGTCGGCGGACAGCGTGCCGACCACGCGTTCGGAAAAGGGTCGGGTGGGCGTCTTCGGCCGCATCGCCCGGTTCTTCCGCGAGGTCGTAGCTGAACTGCGTAAGGTCATCTGGCCGACCCGCAAGGAGTTGCTGACCTACACCGCCGTGGTGGTGGCGTTCGTCGCGGTGATGCTGACGATCGTGGGTGTGCTGGACTTCGGCTTCGCCAAGGTCGTGTTGTTTGTCTTTGGCAACTCGGACTGACCGGCTGCCTCCAGCCATAGTGACGGAAGTGAGCGAGCGTGCCTGAGTACGACGAGACCGCCGGACCGGTGGACGATCAGTCCACGGTCGCGACGGCGGCTGGTGACGAGTCGGTCGAGGCCGCCAGCGAGCCGGAGTTCCCTACGACCGAGCCCGCACCGGACGAGGACTACGACCCCGTCGCGGAGCTGAGGCAGAAGCTTCGCTACGCACCGGGTGACTGGTACGTGGTGCACTCGTACGCCGGCTACGAGAACAAGGTCAAGACCAACCTCGAGACCCGGATCACGAGCCTCGACATGGAGGACTTCATCTACCAGGTCGAGGTGCCGACCCGGGAAGAGGTCGAGGTCAAGAACGGTAAGCGTTCGCAGATCCAGGCCAAGGTCTTCCCGGGTTACATCCTGGTCCGGATGGAGCTGACCGCCGAGTCCTACTCGTGTGTCCGGAACACCCCGGGTGTGACCGGCTTCGTCGGCGCGACCGACCGGGCCGACCGGCCCGCTCCGCTCTCGCTCGACGAGGTGCTGAAGTGGCTGGCGCCGGCCGTCGAGACCGAGCAGAAGAAGGCGAAGCCCGAGATCAAGGTCCTCGACTTCGAGGTGGGCGATTCCGTCACCGTCACCGACGGCGCGTTCGCGTCGCTGCCGGCCACGATCAGCGAGATCAACGCCGACCAGCAGAAGCTCAAGGTGCTGGTGTCGATCTTCGGTCGTGAGACTCCGGTGGAGCTCAACTTCAACCAGGTCGCCAAGATCTGATTGGTCGTCGGCGGCGGGCCCGGCCCGCCGCCGACGTCGGCGTACGCGCTCTCGCTCGACCTCGGCGGACGAGTGGGCTGCGGCCTGCGCTACTCTTGAATGTCGCCGCTGTCGCACCGCGCTGACCGTGCGCGCCCGAGGGCGGCGACAGCCGCATTTTCCCAGCTCCAAGCCCCAGGAAGTGACATGCCTCCGAAGAAGAAGCTCGTCAAGACGTTCACGCTTCAGTTGCCGGCGGGCCAGGCCACGCCGGCGCCGCCGGTCGGCCCCGCGCTCGGCCAGCACGGCGTGAACATCATGGAGTTCTGCAAGTCCTACAACGCGCAGACCGAGTCTCAGCGGGGCGACATCGTCCCCGCCGAGATCAGCGTGTACGAGGACCGGTCCTTCACGTTCGTGCTGAAGACCCCGCCCGCCGCCCGGCTGCTGATCAAGGCCGCTGGTGTGCAGAAGGGTTCGGGTGTTCCGCAGTCCGAGAAGGTCGGCTCGGTCAGCCGCGCCCAGCTGCGTGAGATCGCCGAGAAGAAGATGGCCGACCTCAACGCCAACGACATCGCCCAGGCCGAGAAGATCATCGCCGGCACCGCCCGGTCGATGGGCATCACCGTCAACGACTGACGTCGGTCCCGACCTTCGTTCCGACCGTGGGAGGGCTCGCGCCGAGCGGCCCGCCAGAGACCACAGGAGTAATCAGCAATGCAGCGCAGCAAGAGCTACCGCAAGGCCGCCGACGTCATCGACCGGTCGAAGCTCTACACCCCCACCGAGGCCGTGAAGCTGGCCAAGGAGACCACCAACGTCAAGTTCGACGCCACGGTCGAGGTCGCCATGCGCCTCGGCGTCGACCCCCGCAAGGCGGACCAGATGGTCCGCGGCACGGTCAACCTGCCGCACGGCACCGGTAAGACCGCCCGCGTGATCGTGTTCGCCAGCGGCGCGAAGGCCGAAGAGGCCGCCGCCGCGGGTGCGGACGAGGTGGGCACCGATGAGCTGGTCGCCCGCATCCAGGGTGGTTGGCTCGACTTCGACGCGGCGATCGCCACGCCGGACCAGATGGCCAAGATCGGCCGGATCGCGCGGATCCTGGGCCCGCGCGGTCTCATGCCGAACCCGAAGACCGGCACGGTGACCATGGACGTCACCAAGGCGGTGCAGGACATCAAGGGCGGCAAGATCACCTTCCGGGTGGACAAGCACTCCAACCTGCACCTGATCATCGGCAAGGCCTCCTTCACCGAGGGCCAGCTGGTGGACAACTACGCCGCGGTGCTCGACGAGGTGCTGCGTGCCAAGCCGTCCGCGGCCAAGGGCAAGTACCTCCGCAAGGTCATCCTGACCACCACGATGGGCCCGGGCGTTCCGGTCGACCCGAACCTGGTGAAGAACCTTCGGGAGGACCAGGCCGACGCCTGAGTCGACAGTTCGCTCCGCCGGGGCGCCGCCATGACCGTGGCGGCGCCCCGGCGCGTTCGAGGTGTGGCAGGCTCGACGCCATGCGGCTGGAGAACGTCTGGTTGCGGTACCACCGGCGGGGGCCGTGGGTGCTGCACGGCATCGACGTGCGGATCGGTCCCGGCGAGGTGGCGGTCGTGCTGGGTCGCAACGGGGTGGGCAAGTCGACACTGCTCCAGGTGGCCGCAGGGGTCCTCCGCCCGGGTCGGGGCCGGGTCACCGACCGGCCGGCGCGGGTGGGCTGGGTGCCGGAGCGTTTCCCCGCGGACCAACCGTTCACGGTGACCCGCTATCTGACCGGCATGGCCCGGGTGGCGGGGCTGGACCGGGCCGCGGCCGACGAGGCGGTGACCTCCTGGACGGCCCGGCTCGGGCTGTCCGCCTTCCGCTCGGTCCGGTTGCCGGAGCTGTCCAAGGGCACGGCGCAGAAGGTCGGTCTCGCTCAGGCGCTGCTGCGCCCACCGGGCCTGCTGGTGCTCGACGAGCCGTGGGAGGGGCTGGACGCCGCCACCCGTGAGCTGGTGCCCGAGCTGATCGCCGAGGTGCTGGCCGCCGACGGGTCCGTCCTGGTCAGCGACCATCGCGGCGAGACGGTCCGGCTTCCGGCCGCGCGCCGCTGGTTGGTGGCCGACGGCTCGCTCTCGGAGGAGACGTCGTCGACGGACGAGAGGATCGCGGTGGTCGAGGTCGCGGTGCCGGCCGCGCGGGTCGCCGGGACCGTCGCCCGGTTGCGCGCCGAGGGCCATCAGGTGCTGCGGGTACGCTCCGACGCCTCGACCGCCGCTTCCCAGGCCCTACCCGCCGAGCCGCTCCGGTCGGCCGGTGCCGCCCGACCCGCCGAGCCGTCGCCCGGGATGGCCGGGGAGCCGGCAGCGGGGCGGCCGGAGGCGACCGACGCCACCGTCGAGTCGGCAGTGGGGGAGACCCGGTGATCGCCCTGGTCCGGATGCGGTTGGCTGGTTTCCTGCGGACCGGCCGGGCGTTGGCGCCGTTGCTCGCCGGCCTGATCACGCTCGGCACCCTCTACGGCGGTGGCCGCGCTCAGCCGGCGGAGGCGTACGGGGTCTCCGCGGTGGTGCTCTTTCCGGTGCTCGCCTGGCAGACCAAGATCCTTCTCGACGTCGAGCCGGACGTGCAGCGTCGGCTGGCGCAGGTGACGGTCGGGGTGGCCCGGGAGCGGTTGGCCGGACTGCTCGCCGCAGCGGTGGCGGCACTGGTAACGGTGACCGTCGCGCTGCTCTTTCCGTGGCTGGTCGGCGGGGTGTCCGGCCCGGTCGACCCGGGGGACCGGTCGATTCCGGTCGGGCTGGCGCTGGGGTTGTGGGCGCACGCGCTGGTCGTACCCGCTGCGGTTGCTCTCGGGGCGTTGGCCAGCCGGGCGTCGGTGGGCGGCGCCGGGTACGGCGTCGCGGTGCTGGCCCTCGGCGGGGTCGGCGCTGTGGTGTTCGGCCTGACCGGCTCGGTGGCCCCCTGGCTGGCACCGCCGATCATGGCGGCCGCTCGCACCACGGCCGGCAACGCCGCCGCACTGACCCTGCTGGGGCTGAGCGGCTGGGCGCTGGCGTGGAGCGCCGCGGTCGTCGGCGGTTACCTGTGGCGTCGGCGAGCCCAGGGCTGACCCGTCGGTGACCCAGCTCACCAGGGGCGATTTGGCGCTGGTGAGCTGGGCGCGTACTCTTCACACCGTCATCCGTGTTCTCATGGATGAGGAACCACCCAGAGACCGCTGGTCATCGTGCTTCGGCACGGTCGAAGGTCCCGCGACAACGGGCGACCCGCGTAGGGCGGCAAGCGTAACTCGGCAGTGAGCATGGTCCGCCGACCGTGACGATCCGCCGGCCCTCGCCCCGTGCGCCCTGCGCCGGGGCTTTTTCGTTGTCGCGCTGCCTCCGCCCCCGTTCCGGCTTCGGCCGAGACGGGGACCAGCCTCGAGTAACGAGAGAGGAGGGACATGGCGGACAAGCCGATCCGGGCCGACAAGGCCACGGCCGTCGCTGAGCTGACCGAGAGCTTCCGCAGCTCGGGCGCCACCGTGCTGACCGAGTACCGCGGTCTGACGGTTTCCCAGCTCACCCAGCTTCGGCGCTCGCTCGGCGCCGACACCAGCTACACGGTCGCGAAGAACACGCTGGCCAAGCGTGCTGCGACGGACGCGGGCATCACCGGCCTCGACGAGCTGTTCACCGGTCCTACCGCGCTGACTTTCGTTTCGGGCGACGTCGTCGAGGCGGCGAAGGGGCTTCGCGACTTCGCGAAGGCCAACCCGAAGCTCGTCATCAAGGGCGGTGTCTTCGAGGGCAAGGCCATCACCGCGGCCGAGGTCACGAAGCTTGCCGACCTGGAGTCCCGCGAGGTGCTGCTGGCCAAGCTGGCCGGCGCGATGAAGGGCAACCTGAGCAAGGCCGCGGCCCTGTTCCAGGCCCCGCTGTCGAAGACCGCCCGTCTGGCGGCTGCACTGCAGGACAAGCGCGAGAAGGAGGGCGCCGAGGCGGCCTGAGGCCCCCACGGCGCACCAGTTCTTTACTTAACAGAACCAGGAAAGGACGCCAGACATGGCGAAGCTCAGCACCGACGAGCTGCTCGACGCGTTCAAGGAGATGACGCTGATCGAGCTCTCTGAGTTCGTGAAGCAGTTCGAGACGACCTTCGAGGTCACCGCTGCCGCCCCGGTCGCGATCGCGGGCCCGGGTGGCGGTGGCGGCGGCGCTGCTGCCGAGGCCGAGCCGGAGCAGGACGAGTTCGACGTCATCCTCGAGGCTGACGGCGGCAAGAAGATCCAGGTCATCAAGGTCGTGCGTGAGCTGACCGGCCTGGGCCTCAAGGAGGCCAAGGACGCGGTCGAGTCCGCGCCGAAGGCCATCCTGGAGAAGGTCAACAAGGAGACCGCCGACAAGGCGAAGGCCAAGCTCGAGGGTGAGGGCGCCAAGGTCACCCTCAAGTGACCTGACGTTCCACCAACGCGTACCCGGCTCGTGAGCTGGGACACCATCGCGTCGCGGCGGGCGGTGATCCGACACGGATCACCGCCCGCCGTTTTGGTGGATCTGGCTGCGACCGGTCCTGAGCTGGGCTCGGACCATGGGTACGCTTGACCCGAACGAGCGTGGCGGGTCGTCCTCCAGTGGGAAACAGGGGGCAACCCGGATACCGGCCCTTGACGCGGCCCGGGGCCGCCAGGCACGCTGACACCAGCAAGACACCGCGCTTGCGACGGCCACGACGTGGGTATGACAGCGGCGGCACCATCGGTCGCTGCAACCCGAGCGGCCCAGTGGGGAGTTGCGTTCTGAGCGGCCCGGCAGACCCCGGTTGACGGGGGCCGAGGTGCGCTCCGCGAACAACCTGCGGGGTGGGCTGGACAGCGGTTAGCCTCTCGGCTACACTGCTAGTTTGCGCTGCCTTCCGACTTGGCCCCTGCTCGGAAATGTCCGTTTACGGATATTTCTGGTGGGGTCATTGGAGTGCACGCGTACCAGCCGTTCTGCAGCACCGGTCCTCGGAAGGACGCATCTTGGCAGCTTCCCGCCCTGCGAAGACCAGTCGTACGTCGAGCGCATTCGCTCCCCGCCGAGTTTCATTCGGCAGGATCACCGAACACCTCGAGGTCCCCAACCTCCTTGCCATTCAGAACGAGTCCTTCGACTGGCTCGTCGGCAACGAGGCTTGGCAGGGCCGGTCGGCGGACGACCCGCACGCACGATCGGGTCTCGCGGAGATCCTTGAAGAGATCAGTCCCATTGAGGACTTCTCCGGCACCATGTCGCTCTCCTTCTCAGCGCCGCGCTTCGACGAGGTCAAGGCCTCGATCGAGGAGTGCAAGGAGAAGGACCTGACCTACTGCGCTCCGCTCTTCGTGACCGCGGAGTTCACCAACAACACCACTGGCGAGATCAAGAGCCAGACGGTGTTCATGGGTGACTTCCCGATGATGACGCCCAAGGGCACCTTCGTCATCAACGGCACCGAGCGCGTCGTGGTCAGCCAGCTCGTCCGGTCTCCGGGCGTGTACTTCGACAAGCAGCCGGACAAGACCTCCGACCGCGACCTCTCCAGCGTCAAGGTCATCCCGAGTCGGGGTGCCTGGCTGGAGTTCGACATCGATAAGCGCGACACGGTCGGTGTGCGCATCGACCGCAAGCGTCGGCAGGCCGTCACCGTCCTGCTCAAGGCCATCGGATGGTCGGCCGAGCGCATTCGTGAGAAGTTCGGCTGGTCCGAGCTGATGATGACCACGCTCGAGAAGGACCACATCGCCGGCGCCGACGAGGCTCTGCTCGACATCTACCGCAAGCTGCGCCCTGGCGAGCCGCCGACGCGCGAGAACGCCCAGACCCTGCTCGACAACCTCTTCTTCAACCCGAAGAGGTACGACGTCGCCAAGGTCGGGCGCTACAAGTTCAACAAGAAGCTGGAAGTCGACGTGCCGATCACCACCGGCACGCTGACCGAGGACGACATCGTCGCCACCGTGGAATACCTCTGCCGGCTGCACGCCGGTGAGGAGGGCTACGAGGCCGACGACATCGACCACTTCGGCAACCGTCGCCTCCGTACCGTGGGTGAGCTGATCCAGAACCAGGTTCGGGTCGGCCTGTCCCGGATGGAGCGGGTCGTCCGCGAGCGGATGACCACGCAGGACGTCGAGGCGATCACCCCGCAGACCCTGATCAACATCCGCCCGGTGGTGGCGGCGATCAAGGAGTTCTTCGGGACGTCCCAGCTGTCCCAGTTCATGGACCAGACCAACCCGCTGGCGGGCCTGACCCACCGGCGTCGGCTGAGCGCGCTCGGCCCGGGTGGTCTGTCCCGGGAGCGGGCCGGCTTCGAGGTCCGCGACGTGCACCCGTCCCACTACGGCCGGATGTGCCCGATCGAGACGCCGGAAGGCCCGAACATCGGCCTGATCGGCGCGCTGTCCACCTTCGCCCGGGTCAACCCGTTCGGCTTCATCGAGACGCCGTACCGGAAGGTCGTCGAGGGTCGGGTCACCGACCAGATCGACTACCTGACCGCGGACGAGGAGGACCGGTTCGTCAAGGCCCAGGCCAACGCGCGCCTGAAGGCTGACGGCACGTTCGCCGAGGACCGGGTGCTCTGCCGTCGTAAGGGCGGCGAGACCGAGGACGTCGTCCCCGGCGCCGTCGACTACATGGACGTCTCGCCCCGGCAGATGACCTCTGTCGCGACCGCCATGATCCCGTTCCTCGAGCACGACGACGCCAACCGGGCACTGATGGGCGCGAACATGCAGCGCCAGGCGGTGCCGCTGGTCAAGGCCGAGGCGCCGCTGGTCGGCACGGGCATGGAGTACCGGGCCGCCGTCGACGCTGGCGACGTGGTGGTCGCCGAGGTCGGCGGTGTGATCGAGGATCTCTGCGCCGACTACGTCACCATCCACCAGGATGACGGCCACCGCCGGACGTACCTGCTGCACAAGTTCCGCCGCTCCAACGCCGGCTCCTGCGTCAACCAGAAGCCGGTCGTCTTCGAGGGCGACCGCGTCGAGGCCGGTCAGGTCATCGCCGACGGTCCGTGCACCGACGAGGGCGAGATGGCACTCGGACGCAACCTGCTGGTGGCGTTCATGTGCTGGGAGGGTCACAACTACGAGGACGCGATCATCCTGTCGCAGCGCCTCGTGCAGCAGGACGTGCTCACCTCGATCCACATCGAGGAGCACGAGGTCGACGCCCGGGACACCAAGCTCGGTCCGGAGGAGATCACCCGCGACATCCCGAACGTCAGCGAGGAAATGCTCGCCGACCTCGACGAGCGCGGCATCATCCGGATCGGCGCCGAGGTCGTCCCCGGTGACATCCTGGTCGGCAAGGTCACGCCCAAGGGTGAGACCGAGCTGACCCCGGAGGAGCGCCTGCTCCGCGCGATCTTCGGTGAGAAGGCGCGTGAGGTTCGGGACACCTCGCTGAAGGTGCCGCACGGCGAGACCGGCACGGTCATCGGTGTGCGCACGTTCTCCCGCGAGGACGGCGACGAGTTGCCGCCGGGTGTCAACGAGCTGGTCCGGGTCTACGTCGCCCAGAAGCGCAAGATCCAGGACGGCGACAAGCTCGCCGGCCGGCACGGCAACAAGGGCGTCATCTCGAAGATCCTGCCGGTCGAGGACATGCCGTTCCTCGAGGACGGCACCCCGGTCGACATCGTGCTCAACCCGCTCGGTGTGCCGAGCCGGATGAACATCGGCCAGGTGCTGGAGACCCACCTCGGTTGGGTCGCCAAGACCGGTTGGAAGGTCGAGGGCGACGACGCCGAGTGGAAGCGCCAGCTCCGCTCGATCGACGCGCACGAGTCCGAGGGCGACACCAACGTGGCCACCCCGGTCTTCGACGGTGCCCGCGAGGAGGAGATCTCCGGTCTGCTCGAGTCGACCCTGCCCAACCGGGACGGCAAGCAGCTGATCGGTCGTACCGGCAAGGCGCAGCTCTTCGACGGTCGTTCCGGTGAGCCTCTGCCGGACCCGATCGCGGTCGGCTACGTCTACATCCTGAAGCTCAACCACCTGGTCGACGACAAGATCCACGCTCGCTCGACCGGCCCGTACTCGATGATCACGCAGCAGCCGCTGGGTGGTAAGGCGCAGTTCGGTGGTCAGCGTTTCGGTGAGATGGAGTGCTGGGCGATGCAGGCGTACGGCGCTGCCTACGCCCTGCAGGAGCTGCTCACGATCAAGTCCGACGACGTGCTCGGCCGGGTGAAGGTCTACGAGGCCATCGTCAAGGGCGAGAACATCCCGGAGCCGGGCATCCCGGAGTCGTTCAAGGTGCTGCTCAAGGAGCTGCAGTCGCTGTGCCTCAACGTTGAGGTGCTCTCCAGCGACGGTGTGGCCCTGGAAATGCGCGAGACCGACGACGAGGTGTTCCGGGCCGCTGAGGAGCTGGGCATCGACCTGTCCCGGCGCGAGCCGAGCTCGGTCGAAGAGGTCTGAGGTGAGCGGTCGGGGGCCGGCTCGCCGGCCCCCGACCCCACCCGAGAATTAGCAGTACAGACGACGACATAGGGGACATAGTGCTCGACGTCAACTTCTTCGACGAGCTGCGCATTGGCCTCGCCACCGCCGACGACATCCGTCAGTGGTCGCACGGCGAGGTCAAGAAGCCTGAGACGATCAACTACCGCACCCTGAAGCCGGAAAAGGACGGGCTCTTCTGCGAGAAGATCTTTGGTCCTCAGCGGGACTGGGAGTGCTACTGCGGTAAGTACAAGCGCGTCCGGTTCAAGGGCATCATCTGTGAGCGCTGCGGCGTCGAGGTGACTCGCTCCAAGGTCCGCCGTGAGCGGATGGGGCACATCGAGCTCGCCGCTCCGGTGACCCACATCTGGTACTTCAAGGGCGTTCCGAGCCGGCTGGGTTACCTGCTGGACCTCGCTCCCAAGGACCTCGAGAAGATCATCTACTTCGCCTCGTACGTCGTGACGAGCGTGGACGCGGAGTCGCGTCACCGCGACCTCTCGACGATCGAGAACGAGATCCTGGCGGAGAAGCGGCAGTCCGAGAACAGCCGCGACTCGGAGATCGAGAAGCGGGCCGCCAAGCTCGAGGCCGACCTGGCCGAGCTGGAGGCCGAGGGTGCCAAGGCGGACGTCCGGCGCAAGGTCAAGGAGGGCGGAGAGCGCGAGATGCGCCAGATCCGCGACCGGGCCCAGCGCGAGATCGACCGCCTGGACGAGGTGCTGGACACCTTCCGCAAGCTGGAGCCGAAGCAGCTGGTCACCGACGAGCTGCTCTACCGCGAGCTGCGCGACCGGTTCGGTGAGTACTTCACCGGTTCCATGGGCGCCGAGGCGATCAAGGCGCTGGTCCAGAACATGGACCTCGACGCCGAGGCCGAGAGCCTGCGGGAGACCATCCGGTCCGGCAAGGGTCAGCGGAAGATCCGGGCGCTCAAGCGACTCAAGGTCGTCGCGGCGTTCCTGAACACCCGCAACTCGCCGCTCGGCATGGTGCTGGACTGCGTCCCGGTCATCCCGCCGGACCTGCGCCCGATGGTGCAGCTCGACGGTGGCCGCTTCGCGACCTCCGACCTGAACGACCTGTACCGCCGCGTGATCAACCGGAACAACCGCCTCAAGCGGCTGATCGACCTCGGCGCGCCCGAGATCATCGTCAACAACGAGAAGCGGATGCTCCAGGAGGCCGTCGACGCGCTGTTCGACAACGGCCGTCGCGGCCGGCCGGTCACCGGCCCGGGTAACCGCCCGCTCAAGTCGCTGTCCGACATGCTCAAGGGCAAGCAGGGCCGGTTCCGCCAGAACCTGCTGGGCAAGCGCGTCGACTACTCCGGCCGTTCGGTCATCGTGGTCGGCCCGAAGCTCAAGCTGCACCAGTGCGGTCTGCCCAAGCAGATGGCGCTGGAGCTGTTCAAGCCCTTCGTGATGAAGCGGCTGGTCGACCTCAACCACGCACAGAACATCAAGTCCGCCAAGCGGATGGTCGAGCGTCAGCGCCCGGTCGTGTGGGACGTGCTGGAAGAGGTCATCGGCGAGCACCCGGTGCTGCTCAACCGGGCACCGACCCTGCACCGCCTGGGCATCCAGGCCTTCGAGCCGCAGCTGGTCGAGGGCAAGGCAATCCAGATCCACCCGCTGGTCTGCACCGCGTTCAACGCCGACTTCGACGGTGACCAGATGGCGGTGCACGTGCCGCTGTCCGCCGAGGCTCAGGCCGAGGCCCGGATCCTGATGCTGTCGTCGAACAACATCCTCAAGCCGGCCGACGGTAAGCCGGTCACCATGCCCACCCAGGACATGGTCATCGGTCTGTACCACCTCACCCACCTCACCGCCGGTGAGAAGGGCGAGGGCCGAGCGTTCAGCTCGGACGCCGAGGCGCGGATGGCCTTCGACAACGGCGAGCTGCACCTGCAGGCGCCGGTGAAGATCCGTCTGCACGACGTGATCGGGGTCGACAACGGCTCCGGTGCCGAGGCGTGGACCGCCCCGGAGGGCTGGGTCGAGGGTGACCCGCTGACCGTGGAGACCACCCTGGGCCGGGTGTTGTTCAACGAGACGCTGCCGCAGGGCTACCGCTTCGTGAACTACGAGATCCGCAAGGGTCAGCTCTCCGCGATCGTCAACGACCTCGCCGAGCGCTTCCCCAAGGTGGCCCTCGCGGCCACCCTGGACGGGCTCAAGGAGGCCGGTTTCCACTGGGCCACCTGGTCCGGCGTGACGATCGGCATGGAGGACGTCATCGCTCCTCCGCGCAAGGCGGAGATCCTGGCGCGGTACGAGAAGGACGCCGACCAGATCGACAAGCAGTACCAGCGTGGTCTGATGACCGCCGAGGAGCGTCGCGGCGAGCTCATCGAGATCTGGACCAAGGCGACCAACGAGGTCGCCAAGGAGATGGACACCGCGCTGCCGCAGGAGAACCCACTGTGGAAGATGATCAACTCGGGTGCTCGCGGTAACCTGCTCCAGCTCCGGCAGATCGCGGCGATCCGTGGTCTGGTGGCCAACCCCAAGGGCGAGATCATCCCGCGGCCGATCAAGGCCAGCTACCGGGAGGGTCTGTCCGTGCTGGAGTACTTCATCTCCACGCACGGTGCTCGTAAGGGTCTCGCCGACACCGCGCTGCGGACCGCCGACTCGGGTTACCTGACCCGTCGTCTGGTGGACGTCTCGCAGGACGTCATCATCCGCGAGGAAGACTGCGGCACCGACCGGGCGATCCCGATGCAGATCGGCGAGAAGCTGGACGGCAAGCTCGTCGTCCACACCCACGCCGAGACCAGCGTGCACGCCCGGACCCTGGCCGACGACATCAAGGGGCCGGACGGCACCGTGGTGGCCGAGCGCGGTCAGGACATCAACTCCATCGGGGTCGACAAGATCGTCGCCGCTGGTGTGGAGACGGTCCGGGTGCGCAGCGTGCTCACCTGCGAGTCGAAGCTGGGCGTCTGCGCGGCCTGCTACGGCCGGTCGCTGCCGACCGGTAAGTCGGTCGACATCGGCGAGGCGGTCGGCATCATCGCCGCCCAGTCCATCGGTGAGCCCGGTACGCAGCTGACGATGCGTACCTTCCACACCGGTGGTGTCGCGGGTGAGGACATCACCCAGGGTCTGCCGCGTGTTCAGGAGATCTTCGAGGCTCGGGTCCCGAAGGGTAAGGCGCCCATCGCCGACACCCCCGGTCGGATCCGGATCGAGGACGGCGAGCGCTCGCGCAAGATCATCGTGGTGCCGGACGACGGCAGCGACGAGATCGTCTACGACAAGATCTCGAAGCGGGTCAAGCTCCGTACCCACGACGGCGGTCACGTCGCGGTCGGCGAGAAGCTGACCGAGGGCACCATCGACCCGCACGAGTTGCTGCGGATCATGGGTCCGCGGGCGGTCCAGGTCCACCTGACCAGTGAGGTCCAGGAGGTCTACCGCTCGCAGGGTGTGCTCATCCACGACAAGCACATCGAGATCATCATCCGCCAGATGCTCAAGCGGGTGACGGTCATCGACTCCGGCTCGACCGAGTTCCTGCCGGGTGTGCTCGTCGACCGGGCGCTGTTCGAGTCGGAGAACCGCCGGCTCGTCTCGGAGGGCGGCGAGCCCGCCGCTGGTCGTCCGGTGCTGATGGGTATCACCAAGGCCTCGCTGGCCACCGACTCCTGGCTCTCGGCGGCCTCCTTCCAGGAGACCACCCGGGTGCTGACCGACGCTGCGATCAACTCGCGCAGCGACTCGCTGGTCGGCCTCAAGGAGAACGTGATCATCGGAAAGCTCATCCCGGCCGGTACCGGCATCAGCAAGTACCGCAACGTCCGGGTCGAGCCGACCGAGGAGGCCAAGGCCAAGGTCTACTCGATGACCGGTTACCCGGAGACCGACTACGGGTTCGGGCCGGCCAGCGGGCAGGCAGTGCCGCTGGACGACTTCGACTTCGGGTCGTACCGCTAAGCACCAGTCACACGACGAGGCCCCCGGTGAAAGCCGGGGGCCTCGTCGTGTCCGTGCCAACCCACCGCCTGCGCCGGGTTCGGCATGATGGGGGGATGACGACCGCACCCGGGCAGGTGTCCGTCGCCCAGCAGGGCGTGCGCCATCCGCTCGACCCGGATCCGGCCCGCGCCACGAAGGCACGGGCGGTCTTCGCGCTGGGCCTGCTCGGCATGCTGACCGGGCTGTTCATCGGTGGCGTGGTGCCGGCCACCGTGGCCCTGCAACTGGCCCGGCAGGCGCGCCGGGAGGCGTACGCCTCGGGGGGTTTCCTGACCGGCGGCGTCTGGCTGCGGCGGGGGGAGTGGATGGCCTGGACCGGCCTGGTGCTGGTCGCGGTCAGCGTCGTGGCCGCTGTGGTCATCGGGGTGGTCCGGTTGGCCGGCGCCCCGTTCGGCCATGACTACCCCGCGAACATGGACTGAGCCACCGGTGGCCGCGCCCGGCGCGGGCGGCGGTGCTCGCGGCGGTAGCCTGGCCGGTGTCCGCCGGGTGACGGTGGCGGCCTTTCGACAGGAGGACCTCGTGACGGAACCGGCGCGGCCCCCTGCGGACGAACCGGCCGGCCCGCCGGACGTGCCGGCTCCGCCACCCGAGCGGAGCGACTGGGCGCGACCCGCCCCGAGCGGCGAGACCCACCAACCGGTGACCACACCGGGCCCGCCGCCCCCGGTGGCACCGCCCCCTGGTTGGGGCCCGAACGGCTGGGGCGCTACCGCGTCGCCCGGCTCCGACCAGCCGTACCCGGTCTCCAGCGCGCCGACCTCGACGCCGCAGGGCTGGGGCCCACCCACCTCCCAGCCGGGCGTGCCGCCCGGCTGGGGCCCGCCGCCGGCTGGTTCGGGAGTGCCGTACGGCTGGGGTCCGTCCCCGTCTGCGCCGCCGGGATGGGGTCCGTCCCCGTCTGCGCCGTCAGCGCCGCCCGGGTGGGGTCCGTCGCCGTCTGCGCCGCCCGGGTGGGGTCCGTCCCCGTCCGGGCCGGTTGCGCCGTACGGGTGGGGACCGCCGCCGGGGCACGGCCCCGGGTGGGGTGGCCCGGCGGGGCGTTCCGTACCGCCGCCCACCGACGACCAACGCCGGCCCCCGAAGCGGGTGGAGCCGGTGTCGGGTACGCCGTTCGGCGTCGTGCACCTGGACGTGGCACCGGTCACCTCCGGGCTGGCCATCGGGGCGCTGGTGGCGGGGATCGCCGCACTTCTGGTCTCCCTGCTGGTGATCTGCTTCGGAGTGGCGTTCAAGAACGACGGCGGGGCCTGGGCCTCCGGGGCGTTCGCCGCGCTGGGTGTGCTGGCCGGCGGGGCGGCGGTCGTGATCGGGCTGCTCGGCCGGCGGCAGATCCGGCGGGCGACCGCTCCCTCAGCGGTCCGGTTCACCGGCCGTGGGCTGGCCATGGCCGGGATCAGCTGTGGCGCGGCGGGTGCCCTGCTCAGCCTGCTGGGTCTGGGTCTTGCCCTGCTTCTCACACTGACGTGAGGATGATCACCGACAGATCCGGCACCTGACGGGGGTTTTCCGCGGAAGGCTTCCGGTCACCCCGGGGGCGATGGGTGCTTCTGCGGGGAAGCCGGTACACTTGTATTCGTAGGTGCCCATCGCGGGCGACGGGCAGGACGAGATCCGGCCGGCGGGTGTGAGACAGTCGCCGGGCCATTCCGTTTTGACCTGGGCGGTTGTGGTAGGTACTCTTTCCCCTTGTGCCCGGGCCTGCCCGGGCAACTCGTGCGTGCGCTGTTTCCGGCTTACGGACGGCGGCACGACAAGCCAAAGATCCGGGGCGGGGCGACCCGCGCGCCGGTGACACAACCCGGTACGAACGCGAGAGCTTCGCAACGGGCCGTGACGAGGGCGACACGCCCGACCGCGGGTGCCGGGGTCTCCGCAAGGCGACCCTGGTCGGAATGTAGGAGAGCCGGTCAGCAGGCCGGCTAACGAGCAGACGGCGCGGCCGCGGATGCGGCCGAAGGGAGCGGAGAAACCCGGTGCCCACGATCCAGCAGCTGGTCCGAAAGGGCCGCCAGGCGAAGACGACCAAGACCAAGACCCCGGCGCTGAAGGGTTCCCCTCAGCGGCGCGGCGTGTGCACCCGCGTGTACACCACCACCCCGAAGAAGCCGAACTCGGCGCTGCGCAAGGTCGCTCGCGTGAAGCTCAGCAGCCAGATCGAGGTGACCGCCTACATCCCCGGCGTCGGTCACAACCTGCAGGAGCACTCGATCGTGCTCGTTCGCGGCGGCCGGGTGAAGGACCTCCCCGGCGTGCGTTACAAGATCGTTCGCGGCTCGCTGGACACCCAGGGTGTCCGCAACCGCAAGCAGGCGCGCAGCCGTTACGGCGCGAAGAAGGAGAAGAGCTGACATGCCGCGTAAGGGACCCGCTCCGCGGCGGCCACTGGTCGCTGACCCGGTGTACAACTCGCCGCTGGTCACCCAGCTGGTGAACAAGATCTTGCTCCGCGGCAAGCGTCAGCTCGCCGAGTCCATCGTGTACGCGGCCCTCGAGGGCTGCCGCGAGAAGTCCGGCACCGACCCGGTCGTCACCCTCAAGCGGGCGATGGACAACGTCAAGCCGACCCTCGAGGTGCGCAGCCGTCGTGTCGGTGGCGCCACCTACCAGGTTCCGGTCGAGGTCCGCCCGACCCGGGCGACCACCCTGGGCCTGCGCTGGCTGGTCACGTACTCCCGCGCCCGGCGCGAGAAGACCATGGTCGAGCGGCTGATGAACGAGCTGCTGGACGCGAGCAACGGCCTCGGTGCCGCCGTCAAGCGGCGCGAGGACACGCACAAGATGGCCGAGTCGAACAAGGCCTTCGCGCACTACCGCTGGTAACACCCTGGTTCCGGCGCCTCCGGGCGCCGGAACCGCCACCAGTTGTGTCGAGACGACGATAAGTAGGGATTGAAGTGGCCGCCGCAGACGCGCTCGCCAACGTACGCAACATCGGCATCATGGCGCACATCGATGCCGGTAAGACCACCACCACCGAGCGAATCCTGTTCTACACCGGCATCACGTACAAGATCGGTGAGGTCCACGAGGGCGCTGCCGTCATGGACTGGATGGAGCAGGAGCAGGAGCGTGGCATCACCATCACCTCCGCTGCCACCAAGTGTGAGTGGAAGGGCCACACGATCCAGATCATCGACACGCCCGGCCACGTCGACTTCACGGTCGAGGTCGAGCGGTCGCTGCGGGTTCTGGATGGTGCGGTAGCGGTTTACGACGGTGTCGCCGGCGTTGAGCCCCAGACGGAGAACGTCTGGCGGCAGGCCGACAAGTACAACGTCCCGCGCATGTGCTTCGTCAACAAGCTCGACCGGACCGGCGCCGACTTCTTCCGCTGCGTGCAGATGATGATCGACCGGCTGAACGCCACGCCGCTGGTGCTCCAGATCCCGATCGGGCTCGAGGGCGACCACATCGGTGTCGTCGACCTGATCGGCATGCGCGCCCTCACCTGGCGCGGGGAGACCCAGAAGGGTGAGGACTACGCGGTCGAGGAGATCCCGGCCGATCTGGCCGACTCCGCGGCCGAGTGGCGCGAGAAGCTGATGGAGACCCTCGCCGACGTCGACGACTCGGTGATGGAGAAGTACCTGGAAGGCGAGGAGGTCTCCGTCGAGGAGATCAAGGCCGCCATCCGGCGTGCCACCATCGCCGGCAAGGCCAACCCGGTGCTGTGCGGCTCGGCGTTCAAGAACAAGGGCGTTCAGCCCATGCTCGACGCCGTGGTCGACTTCCTGCCGTCGCCGCTGGACGTTCCGGCGATCGAGGGTACGGCCACCGACGGCGAGACCCCGCTGCTGCGTAAGCCGTCCAACTCGGAGCCCTTCTCCGGCCTGGCCTTCAAGATCCAGACGGACAAGCACCTGGGCAAGCTCACCTACGTGCGGGTCTACTCCGGCACGCTCGATTCCGGTTCCCAGGTGGTCAACTCCACCAAGGACCGCAAGGAGCGCATCGGCAAGATCTACCAGATGCACGCCAACAAGCGGGAAGAGCGTCCGTCGGCGCAGGCCGGCGACATCATCGCCGTGCAGGGTCTCAAGCAGACCACCACCGGCGACACTCTCTCCGACCCGGCGAACCCGGTCATCCTGGAGTCGATGACCTTCCCGGAGCCGGTCATCTCGGTGGCGATCGAGCCGAAGACCAAGTCCGACCAGGAGAAGCTGGGCACCGCCATCCAGCGCCTGGCCGAGGAGGACCCGACCTTCCGCGTCCAGCTGGACGAGGAGACCGGTCAGACGGTCATCTCCGGCATGGGTGAGCTGCACCTGGACATCCTGGTCGACCGGATGCGCCGCGAGTTCAACGTCGAGGCCAACGTCGGCAAGCCGCAGGTGGCGTACCGCGAGACCATCCGCCGCAAGGTGGAGAAGGTCGAGTACACCCACAAGAAGCAGACCGGTGGTTCCGGCCAGTACGCCCGCGTGATCGTGAGCGTCGAGCCGCTTCCGCTGGACAACGACTCGCCGACCTACGAGTTCGCCAACGCCGTCAGCGGCGGCCGCATCCCCCGGGAGTTCATCCCCTCGGTGGACGCCGGTGCGCAGGACGCGCTGCAGTACGGCATCCTGGCGGGCTTCCCGCTGGTCGGCGTCAAGCTGACCCTGCTGGACGGTCAGTACCACGAGGTCGACTCGTCGGAAATGGCATTCAAGATCGCCGGCTCGATGGTGATGAAGGACGCGGCCCGCAAGGCCGATCCGGCACTGCTCGAGCCGATGATGGCCGTTGAAGTCACCACTCCTGAGGAGAACATGGGTGACGTCATCGGTGACCTCAACTCCCGCCGCGGCATCATCCAGGCGATGGAGGAGCGCAGCGGCGCCCGCATCGTCCGGGCCCTGGTGCCGTTGTCGGAGATGTTCGGCTACGTCGGCGACCTGCGGTCGAAGACCCAGGGCCGGGCTAGCTACAGCATGCAGTTCGACTCCTACGCCGAGGTTCCGCAGAGCGTCGCGAAGGAGATCATCGCCAAGGCAACGGGCGAGTAGCGCTCTGAGCAGGTGATTCGTGGTTGGTCGCGGGAGGTTTCACCCGCCCGCGGCCACCACGATCGGATCGCGTGAGACCGGGCCTGTAGGCTTCATCGCCGCAGAACCCACAAAGGCTCTCCGGCCCTCGGGCCGGAAAGGCTGTCGACAGAGTCCTAAGCGCCGACCGGCGCGCCGGGCGTACGAACCAAGAAGTCCACAGGAGGACACCAGTGGCGAAGGCTAAGTTCGAGCGGACTAAGCCGCACGTCAACATCGGCACCATTGGTCACATCGACCACGGTAAGACGACGCTGACGGCGGCCATCACCAAGGTCCTGCACGACCAGTACCCGGACCTGAACCCCTACACGCCGTTCGACGAGATCGACAAGGCGCCGGAGGAGAAGGCCCGCGGTATCACGATCTCGATCGCGCACGTCGAGTACCAGACCGAGTCGCGGCACTACGCGCACGTCGACTGCCCTGGGCACGCCGACTACATCAAGAACATGATCACCGGTGCCGCGCAGATGGACGGCGCGATCCTGGTGGTCGCGGCGACCGACGGCCCGATGCCGCAGACCCGCGAGCACGTGCTGCTGGCCCGTCAGGTCGGTGTGCCGTACATCGTCGTGGCGCTCAACAAGAGCGACATGGTCGACGACGAGGAGCTCCTGGAGCTCGTCGAGCTCGAGGTCCGCGAGCTACTCTCCTCGCAGGAGTACCCGGGTGACGACCTGCCGGTCGTTCGGGTTTCGGCGCTGAAGGCCCTCGAGGGTGACCCCGAGTGGACCGGCAAGCTGCTGGACCTGATGACCGCTGTCGACACCTCGATCCCGCAGCCGGAGCGCGAGGTTGACAAGCCGTTCCTGATGCCCGTTGAGGACGTCTTCACGATCACCGGTCGTGGCACCGTCGTCACCGGTCGCGTCGAGCGCGGCGTTCTCCTGCCGAACGAGGATGTTGAGCTCGTCGGTATCAAGGAGAAGAGCTTCAAGACCAAGGTCACCGCGATCGAGATGTTCCGGAAGACCCTGGACGACGCCCGCGCAGGCGAGAACGTCGGCCTGCTGCTGCGTGGTACCAAGCGCGACGAGGTCGAGCGCGGCATGGTCGTCGTGAAGCCGGGCTCGAACACCCCGCACACGGAGTTCGAGGCGACGGTCTACATCCTCTCCAAGGAGGAGGGTGGCCGTCACACCCCGTTCTTCCAGAACTACCGTCCCCAGTTCTACTTCCGGACCACGGACGTCACCGGTGTCGTCACCCTCCCCGAGGGCACCGAGATGGTCATGCCGGGTGACAACACCTCGATGTCGGTGAAGCTGATCCAGCCCATCGCCATGGAGGAGAACCTCAAGTTCGCGATCCGCGAGGGTGGCCGCACCGTCGGCGCCGGGTTCGTCACCAAGATTAACAAGTGAACTAGGTAACCCCGATTAGACCCGCCGCCGGTCGTGCGGCATACTAGTCAGGTTGCGTAACGACAGTTCGTCGCCTGTGTTCGGCTTTCGCTGAACCTCCGGGTGGCGAGGCAGTCGAGCGTAGGGTGGTTGGCGGCCCAGTCGCCAACCACCCTCGCACGGCGTTCAGGTCGCGGTAATGCGATCGGCGCCTTGACCCCCAGTGCGGTCAGCACCACTCCGGTACCTAGGGGCGGAGCTCGGCCCGAGGGCGCGACACGCCCGACCGCGGGGGTCGGCGAAGTGGGCCTGTACCAGCCGGTACAGGCGCCCGCAACACAGCGGCATCGAGAGAAGGAACAGAAGCCACCATGGCGGGACAGAAGATCCGCATCCGGCTCAAGGCCTATGACCACGAGGTCGTCGACTCCTCGGCTCGGAAGATCGTCGAGACGGTGACGCGCACCGGGGCGCAGGTCGCGGGCCCGGTGCCGCTGCCCACGGAGATCAACCGTTTCTGCGTTATCCGCTCGCCGCACAAGTACAAGGACTCGCGCGAGCACTTCGAGATGCGCACTCACAAGCGGCTGATCGACATCATCGACCCGACCCCGAAGACGGTCGACTCGCTCATGCGCCTCGACCTGCCGGCTGGCGTCGACATCGAGATCAAGCTGTAGGGACCGGACAAATGGACAGGCAAGTCAAGGGGATCCTGGGCGCCAAGCTCGGCATGACCCAGGTCTGGGAGAACAACCGCGTTGTTCCCGTGACCGTGGTCGAGGCCGGCCCGTGCGTCATCAGCCAGGTTCGTAGCGCCGAGAAGGACGGTTACTCCGCGGTCCAGCTCGCGTACGGCACCATCGACCCGCGCAAGGTCAAGAAGCCGGTCAGCGGGCACTACGCCAAGGCGGACGTGGCGCCGCGCCGGCACATCGTCGAGCTGCGCACCACTGACGCCGGGGAATACTCGCTCGGGCAGGAAGTCACTGTCGAGGAGTTCCCGGCCGGCGTCACCATCGACGTCACCGGCAAGACCAAGGGCAAGGGCTACGCCGGCCCGATGAAGCGGCACGGCTTCCACGGCCTGGGCGCCGGGCACGGCGTCGAGCGCAAGCACCGCTCGCCCGGCTCGATCGGCGCCTGCGCCACTCCGGGGCGTGTCTTCAAGGGCACCCGGATGGCCGGCCGTATGGGTGGCGTTCGGTACACCGTGCAGAACCTCACCGTCCAGGCGGTCGACACCGAGAACAACCTGCTGCTCGTCCGGGGTGCCATTCCTGGTCCCAAGGGCGCGCTCGTTCTGGTCCGTACCGCGGCCAAGAGCAAGGTGAAGAAGGGCGGTGCGGCCAAGTGACCACCGTTGACGTGCGCACCGTCGAAGGCACCACCAGCGGCTCCGTGGAGCTGCCGGAGGACATCTTCGACGTGCAGGCCAACGTCGCGCTGATGCACCAGGTCGTGGTGGCCCAGCTCGCGGCGGCCCGACAGGGCACGCACAAGGCCAAGACCCGCGGCGAGGTCGCCGGTGGCGGCAAGAAGCCGTACAAGCAGAAGGGCACCGGTCGCGCCCGGCAGGGCTCGATCCGCGCGCCGCAGTTCGCCGGCGGTGGCGTCGTGCACGGTCCCGTGCCGCGCGACTACAGCCAGCGGACCCCGAAGAAGATGAAGGCCGCCGCTCTGCGGGGTGCCCTCTCCGACCGGGCCCGCGCCGGGCAGGTGCACGTCGTCGAGGCGTTCGTCTCGGGCGAGAAGCCGTCGACCAAGGCGGCCCTGGCCACGCTGACCAAGCTCACCGAGGCCCGTCGGGTCCTGGTCGTGCTGAGCAGCACCGACGAGCTGAACTGGGTGTCGCTGCGCAACGAGCCGCGGGTGCACCTGATCGAGTCCGGCCAGCTGAACACGTACGACGTGCTCGTGGCCGACGACGTGGTCTTCACCAAGGACGCCCTGGACGAGTTCCTGGGCGTGCCCGCCGAGACCACCGAGGAGGGTGGCAAGTGAGCACGATCGCCGACCCGCGCGACATCATCGTGGCGCCGGTCGTCTCGGAGAAGAGCTACAGCGAGCTGAACCGGAACTGGTACACCTTCCTGGTGCACCCGGACGCGAACAAGACCGAGATCAAGATCGCTATCCAGCAGATCTTCAACGTCCGCGTCCTGACGGTCAACACGCTCAACCGCCAGGGTAAGCGCAAGCGCACCAAGACCGGCTTCGGTCAGCGCAAGGCGACCAAGCGGGCGATCGTGAAGCTGGCTGACGGTGACCGCATCGAGGCCTTCGGCGGCCCGGTCAGCTGAGGGGTGTAGACAATGGCTATCCGTAAGTACAAGCCGACGACGCCGGGCCGACGTGGCTCGAGTGTCGCTGACTTCGCCGAGATCACCCGGTCCACGCCGGAGAAGTCGCTGCTGGCTCCGCTGCCGAAGAAGGGCGGGCGTAACGCCCACGGCCGGATCACCACGCGGCACCACGGTGGCGGTCACAAGCGCCAGTACCGTCTGATCGACTTCAAGCGGGTCGACAAGGACGGCGTGCCGGCGAAGGTCGCTCACATCGAGTACGACCCGAACCGCACGGCGCGCATCGCGCTGCTGCACTACGCCGACGGCGAGAAGCGCTACATCCTCGCGCCGAAGGACATGAAGCAGGGCGACCGCGTCGAGTCCGGTCCGGGCGCCGACATCAAGCCGGGCAACAACCTGCCGCTGCGCAACATCCCGGTCGGTACCACGATCCACAACGTGGAGCTGCGTCCGGGTGGCGGGGCCAAGCTGGCCCGTTCCGCCGGCGTCGGCATCCAGCTGCTCGGCCGTGAGGGCGCGTACGCGACCCTGCGTATGCCGTCCGGTGAGATCCGGCGGGTGGACGTGCGCTGCCGCGCCAGCGTCGGCGAGATCGGCAACGCCGACCAGTCGAACATCAACTGGGGTAAGGCCGGCCGGATGCGGTGGAAGGGCAAGCGCCCGACCGTCCGTGGTGTCGCCATGAACCCGGTCGACCACCCGCACGGTGGTGGTGAGGGTAAGACCTCCGGTGGTCGCCACCCGGTCAACCCGCAGGGTAAGCCCGAGGGCCGCACCCGCCGTAAGGGCCAGCCGAGTGACCGGCTGATCGTCCGCCGTCGCTACGCCACGCGTAAGCGCGGCTGAGGGAGATAAGACATGCCTCGCAGCCTGAAGAAGGGCCCGTTCGTAGACGACCACCTGCTCAAGAAGGTGGAAGTTCAGAACGACAAGGGCTCCAAGAACGTGATCAAGACCTGGTCGCGGCGCTCGACGATCATCCCCGAGATGCTGGGGCACACGATCGCCGTGCATGACGGACGCAAGCACGTCCCGGTGTTCGTGACCGAGGCGATGGTCGGGCACAAGCTCGGCGAGTTCGCGCTGACCCGCACGTTCAAGGGTCACGAGAAGGACGACCGGAAGAGCCGTCGGCGCTGACGCCGCCAGGCATACGGATAGAGGGAACAAGGGGTTACAGCGATGCCAGGAAAGGGCGACGCTCCGGTGCTTCCGGGCGCGCGGGCGGTTGCGCGGCACGTGCGCATCTCGCCGATGAAGGCGCGCCGGGTGGTCAACCTCGTCCGCGGCCTGCCCGCGAAGGAGGCGCTCACGGTGCTGCAGTTCGCGCCGCAGGCTGCGAGCGAGCAGGTGTACAAGGTGCTCGCTAGCGCGATCGCCAACGCGGAGAACAACGAGCGGCTGGACCCCGACGCGCTGCTCGTCAGCGAGGCCTTCGTGGACGAGGGCCCGACGATGAAGCGGTTCCAGCCGCGGGCGCAGGGTCGGGCGTACCGGATCCGCAAGCGCACCTGCCACATCACCGTGGCGGTCGAAGCGGTCGCGCCGGCAGCGCCGAGGAAGGCCGCGGCGAAGAAGGCCGCCCCGGCCACGGAGGCCGCACCGGCCGAAGCGCAGAGCAAGACGGAGGACGCCGAGTAATGGGTCAGAAGGTTCACCCCACTGGGTTCCGGCTCGGCATCTCGACCGACTGGAAGTCCCGCTGGTTCGCGGACAAGCTCTACAAGGACTACATCGGCGAGGATGTCAAGATCCGCCGCATGATGTCCAAGGGCCTCGAGCGTGCCGGGATTTCCAAGGTCGACATCGAGCGCACCCGCGACCGGGTTCGGGTCGACATCCACACCGCCCGGCCGGGCATCGTCATCGGCCGTAAGGGCGCGGAGGCCGACCGGATCCGCGGCGAGCTTGAGAAGCTCACCGGCAAGCAGGTTCAGCTGAACATCATCGAGGTGAAGAACCCCGAGTCGGACGCTCAGCTGGTCGCGCAGGGCGTGGCCGAGCAGCTGTCCAGCCGGGTCAGCTTCCGTCGGGCGATGCGCAAGGCCATGCAGTCGGCGATGAAGAACCCGGCCTGCAAGGGCATCCGGGTTCAGGTCTCGGGTCGCCTCGGCGGCGCCGAGATGAGCCGGACCGAGTTCTACCGTGAGGGCCGGGTTCCGCTGCACACGCTGCGGGCCAACATCGAGTACGGCTTCTTCGAGGCCCGTACCACGTTCGGTCGGATCGGTGTGAAGGTCTGGATCTACAAGGGCGACGCCGTCCCGGGCCGGGAAGCTCCGGCCGAGGCCGGTCCGTCCCGCCCGCGTCGTGGTGAGCGCGGCGACCGTCCCGAGCGTCCGCGCCGTGGCCGGTCGGGTTCGTCCGGCACCACGGCTGGTGGCACCGAGGCCGGTCGGGCTGCTGCGACCACCATCGCGCAGCAGGCCGAGACGCCGAGCGGCGAGCCGGTCGACAGCGCAGCTGTCGCCGCCACTGCTGCTCCGGCAGAAACGCAGCAGGAGGGCTGACAGATGCTGATGCCGCGCAAGCCCCCGAAGGGCTTCCGCAAGCCGCACCACCCGGACCGCAGTGGCGCGTCCAAGGGTGGTAACCGGGTGGTGTTCGGCGAGTTCGGGATTCAGGCTCTCGAGCCGGCGTACGTGACGAACCGGCAGATCGAGTCGGCACGTATCGCGATGACTCGCCACATCAAGCGTGGTGGCAAGGTCTGGATCACGATCTTCCCGGACCAGGCCCTCACCAAGAAGCCTGCCGAGACCCGGATGGGTTCCGGTAAGGGCTCGCCCGAGTGGTGGGTTGCCAACGTCAAGCCGGGGCGGGTTCTCTTCGAGATGTCCTTCCCCAACGAGCAGACCGCGCGAGAGGCCATGCGTCGCGCGATCCACAAGCTCCCGATGAAGTGCCGCATTGTTACGCGCGAAGTGGGTGAATCCTGATGGCAGCGGGCGTTAAGGCGACCGAGCTGCGTGAGCTCTCCGAAGAGGAGCTGGTCACGAAGCTGCGGGAGGCCAAGGCGGAGCTGTTCAACCTCCGCGTGCAGGCCGCAACCGGGCAGCTGGACAACAACCGGCGGCTGCAGGTCATCCGTCGGGAGATCGCCCGGATCTACACGATCATGCGCGAGCGCGAGCTGGGGCTCTCGGCCGCGCCGACTGAGGTGACTGCATCATGACCGAAGACACCGCCACCGCCACCGCGCGGTCCCGCCGCAAGGTCCGTGAGGGCCTGGTGGTCAGCGACAAGATGGACAAGACCGTCGTGGTCGAGGTCGAGGACCGGGTTCGGCACGCTCTGTACGGCAAGATCATGCGCCGTACGAGCAAGCTGAAGGTGCACGACGAGCAGAACGCCGCTGGCACCGGTGACCGGGTTCTCATCATGGAGACCCGGCCGCTGAGCGCCACCAAGCGTTGGCGGATCGTGGAGATCCTGGAAAAGGCCAAGTAGCGAAGGCTCGAGCTCGCCCGGCGTTGCGTCGGGCGTAGGTTCCGCCAGGCTCCGGCCGCTACGGCGGCCGGAGAACCGGCAGACATAGGAGATAGACGTGATTCAGCAGGAGTCGCGACTGCGCGTCGCCGACAACACGGGTGCTCGGGAGATCCTGTGCATCCGGGTTCTCGGTGGCTCGGGTCGGCGCTACGCGAGTATCGGCGACGTCATCGTGGCCACGGTCAAGGACGCGATCCCGGGTGCCGGTGTGAAGAAGGGCGACGTCGTCAAGGCTGTCGTCGTTCGCACCGCCAAGGAGAAGCGGCGTCCGGACGGCTCGTACATCCGCTTCGACGAGAACGCCGCCGTCATCATCAAGGACGGCGGGGACCCGCGTGGAACCCGTATCTTCGGCCCGGTGGGCCGGGAGCTGCGGGACAAGCGGTTCATGAAGATTATTTCCCTCGCGCCGGAGGTGTTGTGACCGTGAAGGTCAAGAAGGGCGACACGGTCGTCGTCATCGCCGGCAAGGACAAGGGTGCCAAGGGCAAGGTCATTCAGGCCTACCCGCGGCAGGACAAGGTCCTGGTCGAGGGCGTGAACCGGGTCAAGAAGCACACCCGCATCAGCACCACCCAGCGTGGCGCCAAGACCGGTGGCATCGTCACCCAGGAGGCCCCGATCCACGTCTCGAACGTGCAGGTCCTGGACTCCGACGGCAAGCCGACCCGCGTCGGTTACCGGATCGACGACAACGGCCAGAAGGTCCGCATCGCGCGTAGCACCGGTAAGGACCTGTGATGACCACGGCTACCGAAAAGACCCTGCCGCGCCTCAAGGAGCGGTACCGCAACGAGATCGTGGCCCAGCTGCGTGAGCAGCACAGCTACGGCAACCCCATGCAGGTGCCGCGGCTGGTCAAGATCGTCGTCAACATGGGTGTCGGCGAGGCTGCTCGCGACGCCAAGCTGATCGACGGCGCGGTCCGCGACCTCGCCACGATCACCGGCCAGAAGCCGCAGGTGCGGCGGGCGACCAAGTCCATCGCGCAGTTCAAGCTCCGCGAGGGCATGCCGATCGGCGCGAAGGTCACCCTTCGCGGCGACCGGATGTGGGAGTTCATGGACCGGCTGCTCTCCATCGCGCTGCCGCGTATCCGCGACTTCCGCGGCCTGGACGGGCGCAAGCTGGACGGGCACGGCAACTACACGTTCGGTCTGACCGAGCAGTCGGTGTTCCACGAGATCGACCAGGACCGGATCGATCGCCAGCGGGGCATGGACATCACGGTGGTCACGACCGCCACGACCGACGACGAGGGCCGGGCGCTGCTCAAGCTCCTGGGCTTCCCGTTCAAGGAGAACTGAGATGGCCAAGAAGGCGCTGATCATCAAGGCGGCCGCGAAGCCGAAGTTCTCGGTTCGCGCGTACACCCGCTGCCAGCGGTGCGGGCGTCCGAAGGCGGTCTACCGCAAGTTCGGGCTCTGCCGGGTCTGCATCCGGGAGATGGCTCACCGCGGTGAGCTGCCGGGCGTGTCCAAGGCTTCCTGGTAAGGGCGACCGCGTCCCGGCCGTCGGCCGGGAACTCCTGCACCGATTAGGTATTGCTCTTCGCCGTAGGCCCGGGGCTGATGCCCCGGGAACCCCGGCGAGAAAGGCTGACGAAATCCATGACGATGACCGACCCGATCGCAGACATGCTCACGCGTCTGCGTAACGCCAACCAGGCGTACCACGATCAGGTGAAGATGCCCTACTCCAAGATCAAGGCGAACATCGCCGAGGTCTTGAAGGCCGAGGGTTACATCGCCACCTGGTCGGTCGAGGAGCCCGAGGAGGGCGCCGTCGGCAAGCGACTGGTCGTCGAGCTGAAGTACGGCCAGAACCGCGAGCGGAGCCTGGCCGGCATCAAGCGCGTGTCCAAGCCCGGTCTCCGGGTGTACGCCAAGTCGGACGGGCTCCCGCGGGTGCTCGGTGGGCTGGGCGTGGCGATCATTTCGACGTCCCAGGGGCTGCTGACCGACCGGCAGGCCCGCAAGCGGAGTGTTGGCGGGGAAGTCCTCGCCTTCGTCTGGTAACGGGAGACAGGTAGAAATGTCGCGAATTGGACGTAAGTCGATCCCGGTGCCAGCCGGCGTCGACATCACGATCGACGGACAGACCGTCAAGGTCAAGGGGCCCAAGGGCCAGCTTGAGCACATCCTCGCCGAGCCGATCACGATCGAGCGGGCCGAGGACGGCCAGCTGAGCGTCAACCGGCCGAACGACGAGCGCAAGGCCAAGGAGCTCCACGGCCTGAGCCGTACGCTGGTTGCCAACATGATCGTCGGGGTCACCGAGGGCTACCGCAAGAGCCTGGAGATCGCCGGCACCGGTTACCGGGTCACCGCCAAGGGTTCGGACCTCGAGTTCGCGCTCGGGTTCTCGCACCCGGTGGTCGTCTCCGCTCCGGCGGGCATCACCTTCACGGTGGAGCGGCCGACGCTGTTCCACGTGGCTGGCATCGACAAGCAGCAGGTCGGTGAGGTCGCCGCCAACATCCGGAAGATCCGCCCGCCGGAGCCCTACAAGGGCAAGGGCGTCAAGTACCAGGGCGAGGTCATCCGCCGCAAGGCTGGAAAGGCAGGTAAGAAGTGAGCGCCACGCTGCTCAAGCGCCGCCGCGGTGTCGCCGCCAAGCGCGCCGTCGGGCGTGCGCGTCGACACTTCCGCGTCCGCAAGAACGTCAGCGGTACGGCCGAGCGTCCGCGCCTGGTCGTCACCCGCTCGCTGCGGCACATGGTCGCCCAGGTCGTCGACGACACCAAGGGTCACACCCTGGCGTCGGCCTCGACCCTGGACGCCTCGCTGCGCGGTGCGGAGGGCGACAAGAGCGCCCTGGCTGGCAAGGTGGGCGCGCTGCTCGCCGAGCGGGCCAAGGCCGCCG
Organism: Micromonospora sp. NPDC047756; assembly: GCF_055587245.1. Taxonomy (NCBI): domain Bacteria; kingdom Bacillati; phylum Actinomycetota; class Actinomycetes; order Micromonosporales; family Micromonosporaceae; genus Micromonospora; species Micromonospora sp. NPDC047756. The sequence continues at coordinate 246,409 of NZ_JBVJGQ010000004.1, read as the reverse complement.
GCGTCTCCAAGGTCGTCTTCGACCGCGGCGGCAACCGGTACGCGGGGCGAGTCGCCGCGCTTGCCGACGCCGCCCGCGAAGCCGGGCTCGAGTTCTAACAACCCCGTCACGAGAGAGAAGGAAGGCTGCTGATGCCAGGTCAACAGCGCCGTGGCGGCGGGTCCGGTGGCAACGAGGGTGGTCGCCGCGACAACCGCCGTGAGGGCGGCCGCGGAAACGCGCCCGTCGAGAAGACCCCGCACCTTGAGCGGGTCGTCGCGATCAACCGCGTCGCCAAGGTCGTGAAGGGTGGTCGTCGCTTCAGCTTCACCGCCCTGGTGATCGTGGGCGACGGCGACGGCACGGTCGGCGTGGGCTACGGAAAGGCCAAGGAGGTGCCCGCGGCCATCGCCAAGGGCGTCGAGGAGGCCAAGAAGCACTTCTTCAAGGTCCCGCGGATCGGTCAGTCGATCCCGCACCCGGTGACGGGTGAGGACGCCGCTGGTGTGGTGCTGCTCAAGCCGGCCTCGGCCGGTACGGGTGTCATCGCCGGTGGACCGGTGCGTGCCGTGCTGGAGTGCGCTGGGATCCACGACGTGCTCTCCAAGAGCCTCGGTTCGTCGAACCCGATCAACATCGTGCACGCCACCGTGGCGGCCCTGAAGGGGCTTGAGTCCCCCGAGCAGGTCGCGGCGCGTCGTGGTCTGCCGGTGGAGGACGTCGCGCCGGCCGCCATGCTGGCGTCGCGTGCGGGGGTGGCGAGCTGATGGCACGCCTGAAGGTCACCCAGCTCCGGTCCGGTATCGGGACCAAGCACAACCAGCGTGAGTCGCTGCGTTCGCTCGGTCTCAAGCGGATCAACGACGTGGTGGTCAAGGAGGACCGGCCCGAGATCCGCGGCATGATCTTCACTGTGAGCCACCTCGTGAAGGTCGAGGAGGTCGAGTAATGACGATCAAGGTGCATCACCTGCGCCCGGCGCCCGGTTCCAAGACCGCGAAGACCCGTGTGGGTCGCGGTGAGGGTTCCAAGGGCAAGACCGCCGGTCGCGGTACCAAGGGCTCCAAGGCCCGCAAGAACATCTCGGCGGCGTTCGAGGGTGGGCAGATGCCCATCCACATGCGCCTGCCGAAGATGAAGGGCTTCAAGAACAAGTTCAAGGTGGTCTTCCAGGTTGTCAACCTGGACCGACTCGCTGAGCTGTTCCCGAATGGTGGTCAGGTCGGCCCGCTGGAGCTCGTTGAGTCCGGCGCGGTTCGCAAGGGCCACCCGGTCAAGGTCCTCGGCACCGGGGATCTCGGCGGTGTGGCGCTCCAGGTGTCCGCGCACGCGTTCAGTGCGTCGGCCAAGGAGAAGATCGCTGCCGCCGGTGGCTCTGTCACCGAGCTGTAAGGCTTACGACCATGGCGCCCGTCCAGTTGAGAGCAACTGGACGGGCGCCATGGTCTGCCTGGGGCGTGAGCGCCCGGTAACATCGGAACCGATTTATGTAGTCGGGCACATCTGCCCGGACCGGGGTGAGGCTGTTAGAGTCCCATCCCAGCCATGGATTGCGGGCACTCGCCCGTGATCCACCCCGACCCGCCAGGGATCACCGGCGGCCCGCCTCGCGCAGGAGGAAGAAGTTGCTGTCCGCCTTTCTCAGTGCGTTCCGTACGCCTGACCTGCGCAAGAAGCTGCTGTTCACAGTAGGCATCATTGCGGTCTACCGGCTGGGCGCAACGCTGCCCAGCCCGGGCGTCTCGTACGGCAACGTGCAGAAGTGCCTCGACACCATCCAGGGTGACACCACCGGGGTGGTGAATCTTCTCAACCTCTTCTCCGGCGGAGCGCTGCTGCAGCTCTCGGTCTTCGCGCTGGGCATCATGCCCTACATCACCGCGTCGATCATCCTGCAGCTGCTGACCGTCGTGATTCCCCGCCTGGAGCAGCTCCGCAAGGAGGGCCAGGCCGGGCAGGCGAAGATCACCCAGTACACCCGCTACCTGACCCTCGGTCTCGGTGTGCTGCAGGCGTCGGCGTTCGTGGCGCTGGCCCGCTCGGGCCAGCTGTTCCAGAACCGCTGCGACCAGTTCCCGATCATCCCCACCGGCACCGGCATCCCGGACTGGCTGACCCTGAGCATCCTGGTGATGACGATGACCGCCGGTACCGGCATGGTCATGTGGCTCGGCGAGCTGATCACCGACCGCGGCGTCGGCAACGGCATGTCCGTCCTGATCTTCACCTCGATCGCGGCGCGGCTGCCCAGCGAGGGCTGGCAGATCAAGACCAGCAAGGGCTGGGACATGTTCGCCCTGGTCATCGCGCTGGTTCTGGTGGTCATCACCGCTGTCACCTTCATCGAGCAGTCGCAGCGCCGGATCCCGGTGCAGTACGCCAAGCGGATGATCGGCCGGCGGATGTACGGCGGCACCTCGACCTACATCCCGCTCAAGGTCAACCAGGCGGGTGTGATCCCGGTCATCTTCGGCTCGTCGCTGCTCTACCTGCCGCAGTTGGCGCTGCAGTTCTTCGACCAGACCGACCCGGGCAAGACCCAGTCGTGGATCCAGAACAACCTGGTCAACCCGAGCAGCCCGATCTACATCTCGGTCTACTTCCTGCTGATCATCTTCTTCACGTACTTCTACGTCTCGATCACGTTCAACCCGACCGAGGTCGCGGACAACATGAAGAAGTACGGCGGGTTCGTGCCGGGTATCCGGCCGGGCAAGCCGACCGCCGACTACCTGGACTTCATCCTCAGCCGGATCACCCTGCCGGGTGCGCTCTACCTCGGCATCATCTCGATCCTGCCGAACTTCTTCTTCATCTGGCTGGACAACCAGCAGTACCAGAACTTCCCGTTCGGCGGCACCGCTGTGCTCATCATGGTCGGCGTCGGTCTGGAGACCGTGAAGCAGATCGAGAGCCAACTCATGCAGCGGAACTACGAAGGGTTCCTGCGGTAGATGAGACTCGTTCTGGTTGGCCCGCCGGGCGCGGGCAAGGGCACGCAGGCCGAGTTCATCGCCGCGCACCTCTCGGTGCCGAAGATTTCGACCGGAGACATCTTCCGGTCGAACGTCACCCAGGGCACGCCGCTCGGTGTCGAGGCGAAGCGGTACATGGATGCGGGCGAGCTGGTTCCGGACGAGGTCACCATCAACATGGTCCGGGACCGGCTGGCCGAGCCCGACGCCAGCGAGGGTTTCCTGCTCGACGGCTTCCCGCGGACGACTCCGCAGGCTGCCGCTCTGGACAAGCTCCTGGCCGATCTGGGCACCGCCCTGGATCTGGTCCTGGAGCTGGTCGTCGACGACGACGAGGTGATCCGGCGGCTCTCCGGCAGGCGTACCTGCCGGGGCTGCGGCAAGATCTGGCACGTCGAGTTCGACGCCACCACCCGGCCCGGCATCTGTGACCGGTGTGGCGCCGAGCTGTTCCAGCGCGACGACGACAAGCCGGAGACGATCGCCACGCGGCTCCGCGAATACAGCGAGAAGACCGCACCCCTGGTCGACTACTACGGCGCTCAGGGCAAGCTGGTCGGGATCGACGCCACCGGGCCGGTGGAGGACGTCACCACCCGGGCCATCGACGCGCTGCGGTCGTACGGCGGCTGAGGTCCTCCCCGGGCCACGGGGGATAGAGTGCGAACAGCGGGGTACGCGGTATGTGCCCCGCTGAACGGCCACGAAAGGTAACCGCTCCATGCGTCGTCCCCAGCTGGACATCCAGCTGAAGACCCCTGACCAGATCGAGAAGATGCGGGCCGCCGGGCTGGTGGTGGCCGAGGCGTTGCGTCGGATGCGGCAGGCTGTCGCCCCCGGTGTGAGCACCGCCGATCTGGACGCCATCGCGGAGGCGACCATCCGCGAGGCGGGCGGCGTTCCGTCGTTCAAGGGCTACCACGGTTTTCCGGCGTCGATCTGCTCCTCGGTCAACGAGCAGATCGTGCACGCCATCCCGTCGCCGAAGCAGGTGCTCCAGGCGGGTGACCTGATCTCCATCGACTGCGGCGCGGTGCTGGACGGGTGGCACGGCGACTCCGCCATCACGGTCGGGGTCGGTGACGTCGACCCGGCGCTGCTGAAGATGGCCGAGGTCGCCGAGGACGCCATGTGGGCCGGTATCGCCGCCGCTGCGCGTGGTGCGGCCAGCGGCAAGGGCCGCCTCACCGACATCTCGCACGCCGTGGAGACCGCTGTCCGCAAGGGCGGCCGGTACGGCATCGTCGACGGCTACGGCGGGCACGGCATCGGCACCGAGATGCACCAGGACCCGCACGTGCTCAACCACGGTCGGCCGGGCAAGGGTCCTCGACTGGTCACCGGGATGGCCCTGGCCATCGAGCCGATGATCACCATGGCGTCTCCGCGTACCGTCGAGTTGGCCGACGGGTGGACGGTCGTCACCCGGGACGGTTCGGTGGCCGCGCACGTCGAGCACTCGATGGCGCTGTTGCCCGACGGCGTCTGGGTGCTCACCGCGTTCGACGGTGGCCGGGCCCGCTTGGGCGACCTGGTGACCGCCCGCCAACCAGCGGCCACAAAAATCCTCTAATCTCCTCTGTTGATCATGAAGTTATTGCCCCGACACGCCGGTGTGGCAGGCAACAACTTCATGATCGACCGCTGACGGGGGGCGGGCGGGAGTGGCGCGACGGTGGCATGCTTGCCGGCATGGACGGGCGCGACGGGATGCGAGCCGCGGACTCGGACCGTGCGGCGGTGGCTGACCGGTTGCGGGTCGCCCTCGACGAGGGCCGACTGGATCTGCACGAGTACGACGAGCGGTTGCAGCAGGCTTACGCGGCACGCACGTACGCCGACCTCGAGGCCCTGCTGACCGATCTGCCGCCGGTGACGCCGGCGCAGCGGTCGGGCCTGGCGCCGGTCGCCGGGTCGACGATGAGCCAGCTCGATCCGGCCGTCAGCAGGGGCGTGACGGCCCGCTGGTTGGCCGAGGTGTGGTTCCCGTACCTGTGGGTGATCCCCCTCGTGGTGACCATCTGGGCGGTGACGTCGGTGCTCAGCCAGGATCTGCTCTACTTCTGGCCGGCCTGGGTGGCCGGGCCGTGGGGCGCGGTGCTGGTGGTCCGCACGGTCAGCGGGCTGGCTGCGAAGGAGCCTCAGCGCCAGGCCGTCAAGCGCCAACGCCGCCGGGAGCGCAAGCGGGCGAAGCGCGCCCTCAAACCCGACGACGACCAACCAACCCCCTGAACCCGCCCAACCCCAACGCGCGACCGGACCCACCGCGATTCGGTTGATCATGAAGTTGTTGCCGCCGAGGACGGCGTGTCGTGACAACAACTTCATGATCAACGGGGCTGAGGGTGGGGTTCGGAGGGACTTACGCGGGTTGGTGGGTGGTCGGTTTGGCGGGGGACTGCAGGCCGGCGTACACTTTCAGATCGGCGCACAGCGTCCACTCCTGCATGTCCACCCTGCGCTTCGGTGGAAGCGGGAGCCGCGGCTGGCGCGGGCTCTGATTCTCATCAGATTTCCGTGTAAGACGTTGTGGGCCGCCCGGAGCAATCGACGTCAGGACAGCGGAGGACATGCCGAAAAAAGACGGAGCCATTGAGATCGAGGGTCGGGTCATCGAGCCCCTGCCGAACGCCATGTTCCGGGTGGAGCTCGCGAACGGCCACAAGGTGTTGGCTCACATCAGCGGGAAGATGCGGCAGCACTACATCCGTATCCTTCCGGAGGACCGGGTCGTCGTCGAACTTTCGCCGTACGACCTGACCCGCGGGCGCATCGTCTACCGCTACAAGTAGTCCTGACGACGGCCGGGAAGTCCCGTGTCCGTCTTCGACGTCCGGTACCGCGCAGAGCGCGTGACCGGGCCAGATGGGAAGTAAGGCAACCGTGAAGGTCAAGCCGAGCGTCAAGAGGATCTGCAACAAGTGCCGGGTTATCCGCCGGCACGGCCGGGTCATGGTCATCTGCAGCGACCCGCGCCACAAGCAGCGCCAGGGCTGACTCAGCCCGTCCGGCCGGAGCACGGCCGGGTGGCGTTGGTCCAGGCAGATCCCCAGCGACACACACATCACACATGCTCGTCCCAGCCGCGAGCGGTACGCCAGACGTACCTCTGCGTGGCTGACCCCCGGTCGGAGGCCGGGGCCCGCTCGGGCAGCGACCGATCCCGGTCGCCGGCGCTCACCGCGTCGGAAAGACGGGACGGCCGGTAGCGGGGTGGGACGGGTCCACACCTCCGCCACACATCACGAGGAGTACGCCCGCACATGGCACGTCTAGTCGGCGTGGACCTCCCCCGCGAAAAGCGGTTGGAGATCGCGCTCACCTACATCTTCGGGGTCGGTCGCACCCGCGCCCTGGAGACACTTGCCGCCACCGGCATCTCGCCGGACAAGCGCGCTCGGGACCTCACGGACGAGGAGCTCGTGCAGCTCCGCGACCACATCGAGGGCAACTACAAGGTTGAAGGCGACCTGCGCCGCGAGGTCGCCGCTGACATCCGCCGCAAGGTCGAGATCGGCTGCTACGCCGGCATCCGGCACCGCCGGGGCCTGCCCGTGCGTGGCCAGCGGACCAAGACCAACGCCCGGACCCGCAAGGGCCCGAAGCGGACCGTCGCCGGCAAGAAGAAGCCCGGCAAGAAGTAGTTCTTAACCGGATGACGGGGTCGGCTGCCGCTGAGGCGGGTCAGGCCGCAACCCAGTCCGGAAAGTCAACTAGGAGCGCACAGACTTATGCCACCGAAGGCTCGTGCCGGAGCCGCTGTAAAGAAGGTCCGGCGCAAGGAACGCAAGAACGTCGCCCACGGGCAGGCGCACATCAAGAGCACGTTCAACAACACCATCGTGTCCATCACGGACCCGACCGGTGCGGTCATCTCCTGGGCCTCCGCTGGCCAGGTCGGCTTCAAGGGCTCCCGCAAGTCGACTCCGTTCGCTGCGCAGCTGGCCGCCGAGGCTGCCGCGCGTCGCGCCATGGAGCACGGCATGCGCAAGGTCGACGTGTTCGTCAAGGGCCCCGGCTCCGGCCGGGAAACCGCCATCCGTTCGCTGCAGGCAGTGGGCCTTGAGGTCGGGCAGATCGCCGACGTCACCCCGCAGCCGCACAACGGGTGCCGTCCGCCGAAGCGTCGCCGGGTCTGAGAGGTAGAGAGAGATGGCTCGTTACACCGGTGCAGACTGCCGCCGTTGCCGGCGGGAGAAGATGAAGCTGTTCCTCAAGGGCAGCAAGTGCGATGGGCCGAAGTGCCCGTTCGAGTCCCGGCCGTTCCCGCCCGGGCAGCACGGCCGCGGCCGCACGAAGGAGACGGAGTACCTGCTCCAGCTCCGCGAGAAGCAGAAGGCCCGTCGGGTTTACGGCGTGCTGGAGAAGCAGTTCCGCGGTTACTACGAGGAAGCCGTTGGCAAGCAGGCCAAGACCGGTGAGGTCCTCCTGCAGATCCTCGAGTCGCGGCTGGACAACGTCGTTTACCGGGCCGGCTTCGCCCACTCGCGGGACATGGCCCGCCAGCTGGTCAAGCACGGTCACTTCACGGTGAACGGCAAGAAGGTCGACATCCCGTCGTACCGCGTCAAGGAGCACGACATCATCGAGGTTCGGGGCAAGAGCAAGGAGCTCACCCCGTTCATCGTCGCGCAGGCTCAGGCCGGCTCGAAGACGGTTCCGGCGTGGCTTGAGGCCATCCCGAGCCAGATGAAGGTGCTCGTGCACTCCCTCCCGGCCCGGCAGGTCATCGACACGCAGGTCCAGGAGCAGTTGATCGTCGAGCTCTACTCCAAGTAGTCCGAGCTCGTTCGGTGGCCCGCCCTTCGGGGCGGGCCACCGGAACAGTTTGTGTCGTGGACGTCAAATAGCGGGCGTCCCGGAAGAGAAGAGAAAAGATGCTCATCAGCCAGCGACCCTCCCTCTCCGAGGAGTCGATCAACGAGACCCGGTCCCGGTTCGCCATCGAGCCGCTGGAGCCGGGCTTCGGCTACACCCTGGGCAACTCGCTGCGGCGTACGCTGCTGTCGTCGATCCCGGGCGCGGCCGTCACCTCGATCAAGATCGACGGTGTGCTGCACGAGTTCACCACGATCCCCGGTGTCAAGGAGGACGTGGTCGAGCTCGTCATGAACATCAAGGAGCTGTGCGTCAGCTCCGAGCACGACGAGCCGGTCAGCATGTACCTGCGTAAGCAGGGCCCGGGCGACGTGACCGCGGGCGACATCCAGCCCCCGGCCGGCGTCTCGGTGCACAACCCGGACCTCAAGCTCGCCACCCTGAACGGCAAGGGCCGGCTCGACATGGAGCTGACCGTCGAGCGGGGCCGGGGCTACGTGACGGCGGCGCAGAACAAGCAGTCCGGCGCCGAGATCGGCCGGATCCCGGTCGACTCGATCTACTCGCCGGTGCTGAAGGTGACCTACCGCGTCGAGGCGACTCGTGTCGAGCAGCGCACCGACTTCGACCGGCTGATCATCGACGTCGAGACCAAGCCGTCGATGGGTCCGCGTACCGCGCTGGCCTCCGCCGGCTCGACGCTGGTGGAGCTGTTCGGGCTCGCCCGGGAGCTGGACGAGACCGCCGAGGGCATCGACATCGGGCCGTCCCCGCAGGACGCCCAGCTGGCGGCGGACCTCGCTCTGCCGATCGAGGAGCTGGACCTCACCGTCCGCTCCTACAACTGCCTCAAGCGCGAGGGCATCAACTCCGTTGGTGAGCTCATCGGGCGTACCGAGGCCGACCTCCTCGACATTCGCAACTTCGGTCAGAAGTCGATCGACGAGGTCAAGATGAAGCTCGCCGGGATGGGTCTCGGGCTGAAGGACTCGGCTCCGAACTTCGACCCGGCGCACGTCGTGGACACCTTCGGCGAGGCCGAATACGACACCGACGACTACCGCGAGACCGAGCAGCTCTAGTCCGCGCTGCCGCCACAACTGAGGAGCACCAAAAATGCCCACGCCCACCAAGGGCCCCCGCCTCGGCGGCAGCCCCTCGCACGAGCGGCTGATGCTGGCCAACCTGGCGACCGCGCTGTTCCAGCACGGGAAGATCCAGACCACCGAGACGAAGGCCCGGCGGCTGCGCCCGTTGGCCGAGCAGCTCATCACCAAGGCCAAGCGCGGTGACCTCGCCTCGCGGCGTCGGGTGCTGGGTGTCGTTAAGGACAAGGACGTGGTCTACGCCCTGTTCGACCAGATCGCGCCCCGGTACTCCAACCGCCCCGGCGGTTACACCCGGATCGTGAAGACCGGTCCGCGCAAGGGTGACAACGCGCCGATGGCCATCATCGAGCTGGTGGAGGAGCTTCAGGTCGCCGAGCCGAAGGTGAACAAGAAGACCGCCGCCCGCAAGGCCGCGCAGCAGGACAAGGTCGAGGCGCTCGCCCCGGCCGACGAGGCCCCGAAGTCGGCTCCGGCCGACCAGGACTCGGAGGCGCCGGTGTCGGCGTCCGGTGACACCGACGCCGCCCGCGAGGACAGCGACGAGGCCACCGAGAACAAGGCCTGATCAAGAGGGCATCGTCGGGCCCGGCACCCCATCGGGGTGCCGGGCCCGACCCGTAACAGGAGGTACGAGGTGGACGAGCGGATCCGGCTGCGGCTGGACGTCTCGTACGACGGCACCGACTTCTCCGGCTGGGCCGCCCAGCCGACCCGACGCACCGTCGCGGGGGTGCTGGTCGAGACCCTGGACCTGGTCCTCGGCGTCGGCACCGCCACCGGGCTGACGGTCGCCGGGCGGACCGACGCGGGAGTGCACGCCACCGGTCAGGTGTGCCACGTGGACCTGCCAGTGGACGTGTGGCGTCAGCACGAGGGGCGGCTGTTGCGTCGGCTGGCCCGGCTGCTCCCCACCGACGTGCGGGTACGGGCGATGACCGAGGTGCCGGCCGACTTCGACGCCCGGTTCTCGGCCACCTTCCGGCGCTACGAGTACCGCGTCACCGACGCGCCCTTCGGTGCCGAGCCGTTGCGCCGCCACGAGGTGCTGGCCTGGCCGAAGCCGTTGGACCTGGCCGCGCTGAACGCCGCCGCCACCGGGCTGGTGGGGGAGCACGACTTCGCCGCGTACTGCCGGCGCAAGGAGCACGCCACCACGCTGCGCGAGGTGACCCGGCTGGACTGGCGTCGCGACCCGGACGGCCTCCTGGTCGCCACCGTGCAGGCTGACGCGTTCTGTCAGGCGATGGTGCGCAGCCTGGTGGGAGCCATGCTGGTGGCCGGGGACGGCCGCCGGCCGGTCGAGTGGCCGGGAACCCTGCTCAGCCAGCGGGAGCGGTCCAGCGAGGTGACGGTGGCCCCCGCGCGCGGGCTGACCCTGGTCGCCGTCGGCTACCCGGCGGATCCGGCCGAGTACGCCCAACGGGCGACCCTCACCCGCCGGCTGCGGGTTCCGATCGAGGGCTGACCGTCCGCACCGTCAGTCGCCGGGCAGATCGCCCTGGTTGGCGTTGCTGCCGGTAGGTGCCGCCGTCGGTTGCGAGGCGGTGCCACCGTCGGCCCGGCTCTGCAGCACGCCCCGGCTGAGGTGCAGCTCGATCATGTCGAACAGGATCTCGCGGACCTTGGCGTCACCCGCCTTGACCGCCGTGCCGTCCTTGCGGACCACCAGCGCGTACGCCAGGTAGTGGCCCCGGACCTGCCAGCCGACGCGTGCCGGCGCGTTGGCCAGGACATCGGTACCGTCGCCGTCGTTCGCGGTGAGGCCACGGAAACGGCCCTGCCGCTCGTCGAGAAGTTGCCGGAGCCGGTCTCGGGCGCGTTCCGCGCTGACCTTGTCGGTGAGGTTGAACAGGCCGGCGGTGACCAGGTGGTTGTCGTCGGGCGTACTGAGGGTGGCCCGGACGATCTGGTTGCAGCCGAGCCGGACCAGCAGGTCGGCGACCTCGTCGGTGGCGGCGACGGCGCAACTGCCGCTGGACTGTGTCTTGAGCACCTGGTAGCTCGGCTGGCCGTCGGTGAGCTTCAGCTCCTTGCCGGGGAAGAGTTCCTTGGCGGTGAGCGGGGCCTGGTCGGTGTCCCGGGAGTCGAGGGCCAGCCGTTCCGCCGACGCCGACGTGGGGGCGGCGTTCGGCTGGTACGTCGGGTCGCTCTGCGGCTGCTCGCCGCGGTCGATGAGCAGCGCGGCGGCGCCGAGGCCGCAGAGGGCGAGCAGTACCAGGACGGCTGCGCCGCCGATCAGTGCCTGCCACAGTCGGCCGCCGCCACGCCGGGTGGGCGGCTCCGCCGACGTCGCCGAGGTGTAGATCTGGCTGCGCGGTGGTGCGGGTGGGATGTCGGCGCGGGTCGGCACTGCCTGCGGCGCATCGGTCTGGGCGGCCGGCCCGAGCTGCGGCACCTCGGCACGAGCCGGTGCCGGCTGCGACGAGGGTAGCGAGAGCTGGTTCGGTCGTGGCAGCGACGGCGTGGGGAAGCGTGACGGAGAGGGCCCGGCCGCCGGGGGCGGACCGGCGCCGAGCGCCGACTGGTCGGACCCGGGCTCCGGGTACTCCTCGAAAGCGTCCTCATCGGACTGGTACCGATACACCATGTCGCCCAGAGTAGGAGTGATTGTCCCTTTAGGTGGTAATTTCGAGGAAATGTACGTGCGGGCCGCGTCAGGTCCGCCCCGGACCGGTGCGAGAATTGCCGGGTGACCGGCGACCACTACTTCACCGCTCAGCCCGCCAGCGACGCCCCGGCGCGCGAGGTCGAGTTCACCGTCGCCGACCGCGACTACCGGCTCACCTCGGCCGGCGGGGTGTTCTCCGCCAGCCGGCTCGACCCGGGCACCGCGGTGCTGCTGCGCAAGGCCGAGCTGCCCGGCGACGACACCACTGGTGACCTGCTCGACCTCGGCTGCGGGTTCGGGCCGATCAGCTGCGTGCTGGCCGACCTCGCGCCCACCAGCACCATCTGGGCCGTCGACGTCAACGCCCGGGCCCGCGAACTGACCGCCGCCAACGCGGCTCGGGTCGGTGCCGCCGACCGGGTCCGGGTCAGCGCGCCGGACGATGTTCCGGACGGCGTCCGCTTCACCCAGATCTGGTCGAACCCACCCATCCGGATCGGCAAGGACGGGTTGCACGACCTGTTGCTGCGCTGGCTGCCCCGACTCGCCCCGGACGGCGTCGGCTGGTTGGTCGTCGCCCGACACCTCGGTGGCGACTCGCTGCAACGCTGGCTCACCGAGCAGAGCTGGCAGGTCGAGCGGTACGCCAGCCAGAAAGGCTTCCGGGTGCTGCGCGTCACCCGGTAATTGGATGTACCCCCCGCCCCTCACTGGGGCAGGATCCCGGCGTGGGATACGTGGACGTGGCAGCGGTCGGGCACATCCTGCCCGACGGTCGGGAACTCTTCGCCGACGTGTCGTTCCGGGTCGGGGAGGGCAGCAAGGTCGCCCTGGTCGGGCCGAACGGCGCGGGAAAGACGACGCTGCTGCGGATGGTCGCCGGCGACCTGCCGGTGCGCAGCGGTGTCGTCGCGCGGGCCGGCGGGCTGGGTGTGATGCGCCAGTTCATCGGCATGATCGGTGACGAGTCGACCCTCGCCGACCTGGCGTTGTCACTGGCCCCGCCGGCGCTTCGCGACGCCGGCCGGCGGCTCGGCGAGACCGAGGCGGCCATGCGGGCGGCCGAGGCCCACGGCAAGTTCAGCAACGCCGCGGGCAAGGCCCAGCTGGCGTACGCCGACGCGCTCGGCGCCTGGGGCGAGGCCGGCGGGTACGACGCCGAGGTGCTCTTCGACACCGTCGCGACCATCGTGCTCGGAAAACCGTGGGACGCCGTACGGGACCGTCCGGTGCGTACCCTCTCCGGCGGCCAGCAGAAGCGCTTCGCCCTGGAGTTGCTGCTGCGCGGCCCGGACGAGGTGCTGCTGCTCGACGAACCGGACAACTTCCTCGACGTGCCTGGCAAGCGCTGGCTGGAGGCGCGACTGCGCGAGTCGACGAAGTCGGTCCTCTACGTCTCGCACGACCGCGAGTTGCTGGCCCAGAGCGCCGACCGGGTGGTCGCCGTCGAGGGGGGCAGTGCCTGGGTGCACCCGGGCGGCTTCGCCAGCTGGTACGAGGCCCGGGTGGCCCGGCACGCCCGCCTCGACGAGCTGCGCCGGCGCTGGGACGAGGAGCACCAGAAGCTGCGCGAGCTGATGCTGATGTACAAGCAGAAGGCCGCGTACAACGACGGGTTGGCCTCGCGTTACCAGGCCGCGCAGACCCGGTTGCGCAAGTTCGAGGAGGCCGGGCCGCCGCCCGTACCGCCGAAGGACCAGGACATCCGGATGCGCCTGGCCGGCGGGCGGACCGGCAAGCGCGCGGTCGTCTGCGAGCAGCTGGAGCTCGACGGCCTGACATTCCCCTTCGACCTGGAGATCTGGTACGGCGACCGGGTGGCGGTGCTCGGTGCCAACGGCACCGGCAAGTCGCACTTCCTGCGGCTGCTGGCCCGCGGTGGCACCGACCCGGACCCGGCGAACGGCCCGGTCGACGGCGCCGGCGCGCTCGCTCCGGTGATGCACGAGGGGTCGGCCCGCCTCGGTGCCCGGGTTCGCCCCGGGCACTTCTCCCAGACTCACGACCGGCCGGAGCTGATGTCGAAGACGCTTGTCGAGATCCTCTGGCGGGGCGACGAGCACCGCACCGGGATGGACCGGCACGCGGCGATGGGCGTGCTCAGTCGCTACGAACTGGCCGCGCAGGGCGACCAGCGCTTCGGCACGCTCTCCGGCGGGCAGCAGGCCCGGTTCCTGGTGCTGCTGTTGGAGCTGTCCGGGGCGACCCTGCTACTGCTCGACGAGCCCACCGACAACCTCGACCTGGCCAGCGCGGAAGCTCTCGAAACGGGCCTGAACGCCTTCGAGGGGACGGTGATCGCTGTCACCCACGACCGGTGGTTCACCCGTTCCTTCGACAGGTTCGTGCTGTTCCGGGGCGACAGCGAGGTGGTGGAGACCCCGGAACCGGTCTGGGACGTGGGCTGACCGGTCCCCGACGGTGACGCGTCCGGCCGGCATAGGGTGGATCGCGTGATTGACATGACCTATCGCCGGCTGGGCGACTCCGGGCTCGTGGTGTCCGTGGTCGGCATCGGCTGCAACAACTTCGGCCGCAAGCTCGACCTCGACGGCACCCGGGCGGTGGTGGACGCGGCCCTGGACGCCGGGATCACCCTGTTCGACACCGCCGACATCTACGGCGAGCCGCAGGGCGGCTCCGAGGAGCTGCTCGGGCAGGCGCTCAAGGGTCGCCGGGACGACGTGGTGGTGGCCACCAAGTTCGGCATGGACATGTTCGGTCTCAACGGGCCGGACTACGGCGCGCGGGGTGCGCGGCGCTACATCGCCCGCGCGGTGGAGGCGTCGCTGCGCCGGCTCGGCACCGACCACATCGACCTCTACCAGATGCACGAGCCCGACCCGGGCACCCCGATCGACGAGACCCTCGCCGCCCTGGACGACCTGGTCCGCGACGGCAAGGTGCGCTATCTGGGCAACTCCAACTTCGCCGGGTGGCAGATCGCCGACGCGGACTGGGTCGCCTCGTCCAACGGCCGGTCCCGCTTCATCAGCGCGCAGAACCACTACAGCCTGGTGGAGCGGTCCGTGGAGGCCGAGGTGATCCCGGCGTGTGAGCGGTTCGGCCTCGGCATGCTGCCGTTCTTCCCGCTCGCCAACGGCCTGCTCACCGGCAAGTACAGGCGGGAGGCTCAGCCGCCGGCCGGCAGCCGGCTCTCCGGTGGTGGCCGGTACGCGGAGCGGCTCGCCGCTGCCGACTGGGACACCATCGAGGCGATCGAGGCGTACGCGGCCGAGCGGGGTCTGACGATGCTCCAGGTGGCGATCGGCGGACTGGCCGCCCAGCCGGCGGTGACCTCGGTGATCGCCGGTGCCACCACGCCCGAGCAGGTGCGCGCCAACGCCGCGGCCGGCGTCTGGGAGCCCAGCGACGACGATCTGGCGGCGCTGCGCGCCATCCTCTGAGCGCGGCGGGACGGGCCTCGGCGCCTTGATCCACTCGTGTTCCCGAAAGTCGGGGTGACCCGGGGACCGGGAAGGCGCGGCTTCATGGATGTCGAGTCGATCACGCCCGGTCAGACGACAACGGGCCGGGCCGCTCGTCGCGGCCCGGCCCTGTCCTGCACTGCTGGTTCGGTCAGGTGGTGCGCCGGCGGCCGAACAGCATGGCCACCCCCATCGCGACGGCGACGAGCACGAGACCGGCCGCCGCGAACGGCCACCAGGCGGCGCTGCCGGCGTCGTCCGTCGGCGTGGTCACCGCGACCGGCGCGGGCGCCGGCGGCGACTGCGCCGCCTTCGCCTGCACCGTGGCGGTGGCCTTGCCCGCCAGCGGAGCGGGGGAGTTCACCGACACCTTCCACGTGCCGGTGGAGAGCACCGGGCCGCTGCTGTAGAAGCCGTGCCCCTCGGGTTGCGGTTCCAACTGCACCGGCCCGACCTGCTGCCCGTCCGGGCCGGTGGCGGTGAGGACCAGCCGCACCACCTGCTCCAGCCGGCGACCATCGGCGTAGGTGGCCTGGATGGTGACACCCTGAGCCCCGTCGCCGGCCACAGCGAGCTTGAGCTTGTCGGTCTGAGCCGCCGGGGCGGCCAGAGCGGCCTGGGCTGCGGGAACGGCCAGAGCGGTCTGGGCTGCGGGAACGGCCAGAGCGGTCTGGGCCGCCGCCGGGGCGGCGGCGGACAGGGTCACTGCCAGTCCGACGAGGACGGCGGCAAACACCTTGCGGATACCCGTCACGGACATCCCCTCCCTACCGAATGAGGGAGGCCCCTCCCCGACGCCGTGGCGTCGGGGAGGGGCCTCGTCGGATCAGAGCTGGCGACCGGGTGCCAGCCGGGTGGCGTCGCCACCAAGCCGCCCGGTGCCCTTGACCGAGTCACCGTCGTTCGCCTTGACCCCGGCCTTGCTGGCCGCGCCGCCGAGCCGAACGATCATGGCATCGGCGTCCCGGACCAGGACGTCCCGGACCTCCGCCTCGGCCACCAGCGCGGTGTCGGAGGCGAGCGTCCGGAATGCGGTCAGCTGCCGGACAGCCGCCTTGTCGTCGCCGGCCGCCTCGGACGCACGGACAGCGTCGAGCTTGTTCGACAGCTGCTTGTGCGCCTTGGTCGAGAGCCGCCCCGTCGCCTTGAACCGGTCCAGCAGACTCTGCATGTCCCGGAACGAGGTGGTGACGAAGAACCGGACCGTCGAGGTGGTCTTGTTGCCCGCCTTGTCGGTCGCGGTCACGGTCAGCTCGTGCAGGCCGAGCGACAGGTCGTACATGGCCTGCAGGGTGCCACTGGTGTACGCCTGGCCGTCGAGCTGACCGACCACGCTCGCGATGCCCGAACTCGGGTCGACGGCCTGCCAGGACACCCGGACGTCCTGGCTGTCGCCGTAGAGCTGGCCATCGGCCAGCCCCGACACCAGCAGCGTCGGCTTGGTGCCGTCGATGCGCAGCACCGCCGACTTCAGCGTCTCGACGTTGCCGGCCTTGTCCGCCGAGCGGAACAGCAGCTCGTGCTCCCCGTCGCCGGTCACCTCGATCGGCGTCGAGTACGCCGCCCACGCGCCACCGTCGAGCGACCACTCCACCGTCTTGACGCCGGAACCGGCGTCGGTGGCGGCCAGCACGACCGGGATGGTCCCGTTGTGCCAACCGGCGTCGTTCGCCGGAGCGAACGTCGCCGAGGTCACCGGCGCGGTGGCGTCGATCTTGACCGAGACGGTCTTGGTCGCCTCCACGTTGCCGGCCTTGTCCGTCGAGCGGAACCGCAGCTCGTGCTCGCCGTCCCCGGTGACCGCCACCGGAGCGGTGTACGCCGTCCAGGTGGTGGACCCGTCCAGCTGGTACTCGGTGCTGGCGAGCCCGCTACCGCCGGCCTCGTCCGCACCGGTGAGCGTGATCGTCACCGGCCCGGTGTGCCACCCGTCGGTCGGGGTGCCGGAAACCGCCGCGGTGGTCACCGGTGCCGTCTCGTCGGCCACCTCCGTGCTGAGCCGGAAGTAGTCGAACGAGGCGGTCTTCGACGCCGTCTGGTTGGCGCCGAGAGTGAACAACCCGACCTTCGGGGTCGCCCCGACCGCGCTGTTGGTCAGCGCCGTCAACGCGGTCCAGGTCGTGCCGTCGGCCGAGTACGACGCGGTGAAGGTGTCGCCCGTGCGGGCCAGCCGCAGGTGCCACACCGCCGAGGTCAGGTTGCCGGCCTCGGGCTGCGGGTTCTGGACCACCCCGGCGATCTCGCTGCGGAACTCGATCCGCCGCGTCACCGCCGAGCCGGCCGTGTTGTCCGCGATGAAGTCGAACTTCAGGTAGTTGTCGTCGTCGGCCTGCACGAGCAGACCGGCCTGCTGGTACTGCTCGTTCAGCAGACTGCCGTCGACCTTCGTCTCCAGGGTCCAGTCGCCCGAGGGCGCGGTCTGGAGGATGAAGTTCTTCGGCCCGGTGTTGTCGGTGCCGTAGATGTCACCGTTGGGCACGTCGATGCGCAGCGCGCCACCGGTGACCCGGTAACCGTTCGGGTCCTCCCGCAGGATCGCGTCCCAGCGGCACTTGTCCAGCGTGCTGCCGGTGAACTCGTCCGACGGGTCGACCGGCCCGGCCGGGGCGTCCGGCGTCACCTGGAACGAGTCGAAGGCCGCGTTGACGACCGGCGCCTCGGTGCCGCCGTTGAGAGCGAAGACCCCGATGCGCGGGTTGGTGATGCCGGCGAGCGCGGCCGAACGGCCGACCGGGGTGAAGGTCTGCCCGTCGGCCGAGAAGGCCGCGGTCAGGTTCGTCCCGTCGCTGGTGACCCGCAGGTACACGGTGTCACCCGCCGGTGCGTTGGTGGCGTCGGCGCCCTCGTTGCGAGGCGTGCCGGCCGTCTCCCGGATGAACTCCACCCGACGGCTGCTGTTGTACAGCAGGTCCACCTTGGCGTAGTTGTCGTCGTCGCCGTACACCAGCAGACCTGCCTGCTGGTAGTTGGCCGTCACCGGGAGGGTGACCTTGGTGGTCATCTCCCAGGCGCCGGTCGGCGCAGGCTGGAGCACCAGGTTCGTGGCGTCGTTGCGAGCGCCGTAGAGGTCACCCACGGCGGTGGGCAGCTGGAGAGCGCCGCCACTGAGCGAGTAGAGCTGGTTCTCCCGGACGACGCTCCAGCGCTCCTTGTCGAGGCTGTTGCCGTTGAAGTCGTCCGAACGCGCCCCGAAGCAGGACGTGTCCGGAGCGTCGACCCGCACCGGCACCGTGGCGTACGACTTGGCGCCCTTGCTGTCGGTCACCGTGAGGGTGGCCGTGAAGGTGCCCGCGGTGGTGTAGGTGTGGCTGGCGTCCAGGGTGGTCGCCGTGCCTCCGTCACCGAAGTCCCAGGCGTACGTCAGCGGGGTGTCGCCCTCGGCGTCGGTGGCCGTGCCGTCGAAGGCGACGGTGACCGGTGCGGTGCCGGTGCCCGGGGTGGCCGTGGCGCTGACCACCGGCGGCCCGTTCTCGGTGACACCGCGGCCGACGAAGTCCATCCAGTTGACGTTGAACAGCGAACCACTTCCACCGTTCGGATCGCGCGCCACGAAGTACAGCGAACCGCTCGCGGCACCGGTGACCGGCGCGCTCACGTCCGTGTACGTCTGCCACGCCCCGGTCGACGGTACGACGGCCGTGGCGACCACCGGTCCGTCGACGGCACCGGCACGCACCTCGATCCGACCGCCAGCGGCGGCGGAGGCGGCCCGGAACCGGATCTCGGTGATGTTGGTCAGGTTCGCCGGGGCGACCGACCACCAGTCACCGTCCTCGATGAAGGCGATGCTCTGGCCGCCACCGGCGGTGTCGGTGGCGTTCTCGCGCTGCACGCCGGGGTCTCCACCGCCGGTGCTCACCGGGGCACGCCCGGTGGCGGTGAAGTACTCGGCCTGCTTCTGCTTCGGCTGCAGGACCTCGATCTGCCGACCGGTGAGGGCACCGGAGCCACCGGCACCACCCTCGTCGGTGTAGGTGGCCTCGAAGACCGCGAACACGTTCGCCTCGGCGCCGTGCCCGGAGGCGAGCGACGTCTGGACGGTGCCGGTGCAGCCGGTGTGCTGCTCCAGCGGGTGGGCGTGCTCGTCGTGACCGAGCAGCACCTGCAGCCCGACCCGGTCGCAGTCGATCTCCCCGTCCTCGGGGTCGGTCACCTTGATGGTGTACCGGACCTGGTCACCCCAGTTGAAGAACCCGCCGTCCGGCGGGAACTCGATGGTGACCGTCGGCGCGGTGTTGCCGACCGTCACCGGCACGTTCGCCACCGCGGTCCGGCCCTTGGGGTTGGTGACGGTGAGCTGGGCGGTGTAGTTGCCCGCCGTGGTGTACGTGTGGGTCGGGTTGGCCTCGGTCGAGGTCTGCCCGTCGCCGAACGTCCACGCGTAGGTGAGCGTGCCACCGTCCGGGTCCCGGGAGCCGGCGCTGGAGAAGGTGACAGCCAACGGCGCCGGACCCGAGGTCGGGTTGGCGGACGCCGCCGCGATCGGCGCACGGTCACCGGCGGTGTAGTCGATCCGGTAGACGCCGGAGTTGTCGTTGTTGCCGCCGAAGCCGCTGCCCCACTCGATCAGGTACAGCGCGCCGTCCGGGCCGAACTCGAAGTCCATCGGCCGGATCATGCTCATGCCGGTGAGCAACTGGTTGATGTCCACCAACGACTTGCCGTCGGGGGTCACCTGCATGGTGTACATCTTGTTCTGGTTCCACTCACCGAGCAGAGCCTTGCCGTCGTAGTACGCCGGCCACTTGCGGTTCGAGTTCAGGTCGGCGTCGTAGCGGTAGACCGGGCCACCCATCGGGGCGCCGCCGCCGCCGATCTCCGGGTAGCGCGCGTCACCGGCGTACCCGTAGTCGACGGTCGCCGGGACCACCGGCGGGAGGTTGGTCAGGCCGGTGTTGTTCGGCGAGTTGTTGACCGGTGCGGCGCAGTCGAACTTCGGGCCACTCGGACCGGACGGGAACGGGTAGTCGTTGTACGCCTCGTTCGTGCCCGTGCAGTACGGCCAGCCGTAGTTGCCCGGCGTGACGATGTTCCACTCGACCAGACCGCGGGGGCCGCGGTTCGGGTTGTCGGAGTTGGCGTCCGGCCCGTAGTCCGCCACGTACAGCGTGTTGGTCTTCGGGTCGGTGCCGATCCGGAACGGGTTGCGGAAGCCCATCGCGTAGATCTCGGGACGGGTCTTCTCGGTGCCCGCCGCGAAGAGGTTGCCGGCCGGAACGGTGTACGTCCCGTCGTCCTCGGGGTGGATCCGGATCACCTTGCCGCGCAGGTCGTTGGTGTTCCCGGAGGTGCGCTGCGCGTCGTAGTCCTGGCGGCCCGCCCGCTCGTCGATCGGCGTGTACGAGTTCGACTCGAACGGGTTGGTGTTGTCACCGGTGGCCAGGTAGAGGTTGCCGTCGCTGTCGAAGGCCATGCTGCCGCCGGCGTGGCAACAGGTGTTGCGCTGGGTGTCGACCCGGAGCACCTGCTTCTCGCTGGCCAGGCTGATGGTGTCGCCGGTGACCGTGAAGCGGGACAGCAGGTTGCGGGTGACCCCGTCGTTCGGGGCGTAGTACAGGTACACCCAGTTGTTCGTGGCGAAGTCCGGGTCGAGCCGGATGCCGATGAGACCGTCCTCGTTGCCGGTGAAGACGTCCAGGTCGACGGCGGTGACGGTGTTGCCGGTGTCCGGCTTCACGATCTGCACGCGACCGTCACGCTCGATGTAGAAGACCCGCCCGTCGGGGGCGATGTCCAGCTCCATCGGGTTGCTGGTGTTGCTGTCCAGCGTGACCTTCTCGAAGTTCGAGGTCTTCGAGGCGCCGCAGTCGGCGTTCTCGACGCCGGCCGCGGTACGGATGCCGCCGAGCAGGTGGGACAGGAACTCGGGCTCGGCGTACGACTCCCGGGTGTGCCCGAGGCCGGTGTACCAGGAGCGGCCACCGTCGTAGTCCTGACACCAGGCGACCGGGTGGTCCGCACCCATGGCGCCGGCGCCGGGGGTGTAGCTCTTCTCGTCCAGGCTGGCCAGCACGTGCACGTCCGGCCGAGGGTTGCTCTGGTAGTTGTACCACTCGTCGAACCGGGACCACCGGTCCGGCAACCCGGCCGTGGACGGGTGGGCGTGGTCCTCCACCTTGACGGTGGCCGTCTGGTTCTGCGGGTGGTTGGCGAAGTACGCGCCGACCAGGTCGCCGTACCAGGCCCAGCTGTACTCGGTGTCCGACGCGGCGTGGATGCCGACGTAGCCGCCGCCGGCCTTCACGTAGCGCTCGAACGCCGCCTGCTGGTCGGCGTTGAGCACGTCACCGGTGGTGGAGAGCCAGATCACCGCCTTGTACTTCGCCAGGTTGGCGTCGTTGAATGCTGCGCCGTCCTCGGAGTTGTCCACGGTGAATCCGTTGGCAGCGCCGAGCTGCTGGATGGCCGCGATGCCGGTGGGGATCGAGTCGTGCCGGAAGCCGGCGGTCTTGGAGAAGATCAGGACGGAGAAGGGATCGGCCGCGGCCTTTGGCGCCTTCGGCACCACCTGGCTGACCGGGGCTGCGGCTTGCGCATCCCGTGGGGGAACCTGGGCGGCCGCCTGCGCGGGCGCGCCGAACAGGGTGGTCGAGGCCATGGCCAGGGAGATCAGGGTTGCGGTGATGGGTACGCGGGCACGACGAGAACGGGACACGCCGCCTCCTGTGTCGTAGTGACAGAGCTCGCGGGAGTCGGCTCGCCGAAGGCCGTCCCTGATGGAGCCGGTGGTCGCACCGTGCCAGGGTGCCCCCACCGACATTTTGTCGAATCGCTGAACAAATTAATTCGGCTGGCTCGATGTCGGGCAAGATGCGGACGGGTAACGGTTCTGCAACGGGGGGCGACATTCCGAACAGGACTGTATGAAGTGCCCCATTGGATCTCGGTCGTTTTGACGCCGCCGGCCCGGCCGGCCCCGCCGACCCCGCGCCTTGGCAGGCCGACGGATCTGTCGTACGGTGACACGCAAGTAACCCACGGGAGCCCGGTGTACCGGGCTGAGAGGGGGGCTGACAGCCCCCGACCGTCGAACCTGATCCGGATAATGCCGGCGCAGGGAGGAGAGTTGCCGTGCCGTCCCTGGGGCGATTGCATCTCATCACCGACACCAGACCCGGTCGCGACCCACTCGCCGTGGTCCGCGCCGCCCTCACCGTGGCCCACGACGACCTGGTGGTGCAGGTCCGGGTCGAGGATTCCGCCACCGACCGCGAGGCGTACGACCTGACCGCGCGGGTGGTGGCGCTCTGCGCGCCGTACCGGGCGACCTGCCTGGTCAACGACCGGTTGCACGTGGCGCTGGCGGTCGGTGCGGCAGGTGGGCACGTCGGTGCCGACGACCTGCCGGTCGCCGCCGCCCGCCGGGTGCTCGGCCCGACCGGTGTGCTGGGCGCGACCGCTCGCGCGCCGGGCCCGGCGGCCGAGGCCGTCGCGGCGGGCGCCAGTTACCTGGGCGTCGGTCCGTGTCACGCCACCAGCACCAAGACCGGCCTGCCGGACCCCATCGGGCCCGCCGGAGTACGCGCCGTGGTCGATGCCGTCGACGTCCCGGTGATCGCGATCGGCGGAGTGACCGCGGCCCGGGTGCCGGCGCTGCGGGCCGCCGGGGCGTACGGGGTGGCGGTGGTCGGTGCCGTCTCCGCCGCCGCCGATCCGGCACGGGCGACCGCCGAGCTGATCGAGGCCCTGACGTGCTGACCGGCCGGTCCCCGTCACCGCCGTCGAGCGACCGGGTCCGGCCGGACGTGGTAGTGGTGGGGGCGGGGCCGATCGGGCTGGCCGTCGCCTGGCGTTGCGCCGCGCGCGGGCTGCGGGTGGTGGTGCACGATCCGGCACCCGGCTCGGGGGCGTCGGCGGTGGCCGCCGGCATGCTCTCCCCGGTCGCCGAGGCGTACTTCGGTGAGCGGCAACTGACCGGGTTGCTGTTGGCATCCGCCGCCCGCTGGCCGGCGTTCGCCGCCGAGTTGACCGAGACGACCGGGGTCGGGATCGGCTACCGCACCGAGGGCACCCTGATGGTCGGGCTCACCGGCGACGACCTGGCCGAGGCGCGCCGGCTGTGGGCGTACCAGCAGGGGTTGGGCCTGCCCGTGACGCCGCTGCGCCCCAGCCAGCTGCGGGACAGCGAACCGGCGCTCGCGCCACGGGTACGCGGCGGCGCGCTCGCGCCCACCGACCATCAGGTCGACCCCCGGCTGCTGGTGCCGGCGCTGCGCACGGCCGCGCAGCGGGCCGGCGCGGTGCTCGTGCCGCAGCCGGTCCGCTCGCTGTCCGATGTGGAGGCCGCGGTCACCGTGGTCGCCGCCGGCTGCGGTGCCACCGCGCTCACCGGCCTGCCCGTGCGGCCGGTGAAAGGTCAGATCCTCCGGCTCCGCGCGCCCGACGGCGTCGCGCCGGGCTTCCGGCACGTGATCCGGGGGTACGCCGACGGCGAGCACGTCTACCTGGTGCCCCGCGCCGACGGTGAGGTCGTGCTCGGCGCGACGGTCGAGGAGCGATCGGACACCACTGTCACCGCCGGTGCTGTGCAACGGCTGCTGCGCGCCGGGGTCGACCTGCTGCCCGAGCTGGCCGAGTACGACCTGGTCGAGGCGGTCGCCGGGCTGCGCCCGGGCACCCCGGACAACGCGCCGATCCTCGGGCCGCTGCCCGATCGACCGGACGTCCTGGCCGCCACCGGGCACCACCGGCACGGCATCGTGCTCACCCCGATCACCGCCGACCTGATCGCCGACCTGGTGCTCGGCGGCGTACCCGACCCGATGCTCGCGCCCTTCCGGGCCGACCGCTTCGGCGGTGCCCCGGCGGCCGCGTCGGTCGGACCTGAAACGAGTGTGGAGGGGGACCTGTGGAGTTGACGGTGAACGGGGCCGGGCGCAGCGTCGCCGCCGGCGCGTCGGTGGCGGACCTGGTCCGCGACATCGTGGCGCACCCACGCGGGGTAGCGGTCGCGGTCAACGGCGAGGTGGTGCCCCGGGCCGGCTGGCCGGCCCGGACACTGCGCGACGGTGACCGGGTCGAGGTGCTGACCGCGGCGCAGGGCGGGTGAGCGGCGTGCCGTTCGAGCTGGGTGGGGAGACCTTCACCTCACGGCTGATCCTCGGCACCGGCGGTGCCGCGAACCTGCACGTGCTGGAGCAGGCGATCCGGGCGTCCGGCACCGAGCTGGTCACAGTGGCGTTGCGCCGGGTGGGCACGGCACCGGGCTCCGCGGGTGGGCTGCTGGAGCTGCTGGACCGGAGCGGCGTACGCCTGTTGCCGAACACCGCCGGCTGCCACACCGCGACCGAGGCGGTGAAGGTGGCCCGGTTGGCCCGGGACGCGTTCGACACCGACTGGGTCAAGCTGGAGGTGATCGGTGACGAGCGGACGCTCCTGCCCGACGGGGTGGAGCTGCTCCGCGCCGCCGAGGAGTTGGTCGCCGACGGTTTCACAGTGCTGCCGTACACCAGCGACGACCCGGTGCTCGCCCGTCGCCTCGCCGACGTGGGCTGCGCCGCGGTGATGCCGGCCGGCTCCCCGATCGGCTCGGGGCTCGGCGTCGGCAACCCGCACCACATTCGACTCATCCGGCAGGGTGTGGACGTGCCGGTGATCCTCGACGCCGGCATCGGCACCGCGTCCGACGCGGCGCTGGCCATGGAGCTGGGTTGTGACGGGGTGCTGCTGGCGAGCG
This sequence comes from Micromonospora sp. NPDC047756, assembly GCF_055587245.1. NCBI lineage: Bacteria > Bacillati > Actinomycetota > Actinomycetes > Micromonosporales > Micromonosporaceae > Micromonospora > Micromonospora sp. NPDC047756. The sequence continues at coordinate 221,816 of NZ_JBVJGQ010000004.1, read as the reverse complement.
CCGTCACCCGGGCGGCCGACCCGGTGGCGATGGCCACCGCGATGCGGTACGCCGTCGAGGCGGGCCGGCTGGCGGCCCAGGCCGGCCGGATCGAGCGTCGCTTCCACGCGCTCGCCTCCACTCCCGACGAGGGAAGACCCGAGCTGTGACCCCGCCGTCCGGGGTTGTCGTGTTGACCGATCGACTCGTCGCGCGGGAGGGGCTGGACCGGGTCGTCGCGAAAGCCGTGGCCGGGGGAGTGCGCTGGGTGGTGCTGCGGGAGAAGGACCTGCCCCGCGCCGAACGCGCCGCCCTCGCCGTCGAGCTGTGCGCGATCCTCGCCGACGTCGGCGGGACCCTCATCGTGGCCGGGCCCGACCCGCTCGGCGGCGACGCCGTGCACCTGCCCGCCGCCGGCCCGTACCCCCCGCCAACCCACTCCCTGGTAGGCCGCTCCTGCCACGACGCGGCCGAGCTGAACCGCCTGACCACCGAGCACTACGCCACCATCTCCCCGGTCTGGCTCACGAAGACCAAACCCGGCTACGGCCCACCCCTGGGTGTTGCAGCGCTGGGCAGCCTGGTCCGCGCCAGCCCGGTGCCCCTGCTCGCCCTCGGCGGGATCGAAACGCCAGACCAGGTAACTGCCTGTGTCCAAACAGGAGCGGACGGGGTGGCAGTGCTCGGCGCGCTCATGCGAGCCGAGAACCCCGCCGAAACAGCCGCCATCCTCACCAGCGCTTTCCAAGAGGCGGTCACCCCCAAGCTGACCCAAACCCGCCGCGGGGTCACCCAGGTCCCCACGTCAGGGCTGCGGCCGACCGTGCCCACGCAGGGATCAAGCCTGACCGCCCGGAGTGGGCACGGTCGGCCGCAGCCCCAAACCGCAACCAGAAACGGCCCGCCCCAGCCCCCAACCGCAACCAGGGAAAGAAAATGACCCCGCGAACACTACTGACAATCGCCGGCTCGGACTCCGGCGGCGGCGCGGGCATCCAGGCCGACCTCAAGGTCTTCGCCGCGCTGGGCGCGTACGGCACCAGCGTCCTCACGGCGGTCACCGCGCAGAACACCCGGGGTGTCGACGCGGTGCTGCCGCTGCCGCCGCGCACCGTCACCGAGCAGTTGGACAGCGTACTCACCGATTTCACCGTCTGCGCCGTGAAGACGGGAATGCTCGGCACCCCGGCCATCGCGGACGTGGTGGCCGAGGCCGCCCGGGACGGCCGGCTGCCCCAACTCGTCGTCGACCCGGTGCTGGTCGCCACGAGCGGTCACCGGCTCGGCGTGGTGGGCGCGGTGGAGCGGCTGCTGCCGTACGCCATGGTGGCGACCCCGAACTGCGCGGAGGCCGCGGCGATCACCGGACGCCCGGTGGACGACATCGCCGCGATGGTCGTGGCCGCCGAGGCCCTGGTGGCCGGTGGCCCGGAGTACGTGGTGGTCACCGGCGGTGACCTGGACGGGGGCGAGGCGGTCGACGTGCTGCACGGCGACGGCGTCACCACCGTGTTGCGGGCACCCCGGGTGACCACCCGGCACACCCACGGCACCGGGTGCTCGTTCTCGGCGGCGATCGCGGTGCGGCTCGGTCTCGGCGACCCGGTGCCGGAGGCCGTGGGGGCCGCCAAGGAGTACGTGCTCCGTGCGCTGACCGGCGCGCGGGGCTGGGAGCTGGGCGCGGGGCGCGGGCCGCTGAACCATTTCGGCTGGTCCGCCTGATCACCATGGAGGCTGTCATGCACGCACGAGGCAAGGTGTACGTCGAGGGTTCACGGCCGGATGTCCGGGTGCCGTTCGCGGAGGTGGGGCTGACCGGTGACCTGCCGCCGGTGCGGCTCTACGACACGTCCGGCCCGGGGTCGGACCCTGAGGTGGGGTTGCCCGCTTTGCGGGGCCGGTGGATCGCCGAGCGGGGTGACGTGGCGCCCGTACGGGGTGCGGGCACCCCGCTGGCCGGGGTGGGCAATCACCGGCCCACCCAGTTGGCGTACGCGCGGGCCGGTGTGGTGACGCCGGAGATGGAGTTCGTGGCGATCCGGGAGAACGTCGAACCGGAACTCGTGCGGGCCGAGATCGCCGCCGGCCGGGCGGTGCTCCCGCTCAACGTCAACCACCCGGAGTGCGAACCGGCGATCATCGGTAAGGCGTTCCTGGTCAAGGTGAACGCCAACATCGGCACCTCGGCGGTCAGCTCGTCGGTCGCCGAGGAGGTGGAGAAGCTCACCTGGGCCACCCGCTGGGGCGCGGACACCGTGATGGACCTCTCCACGGGCAAGCGGATCCACGAGACCCGGGAGGCGATCGTGCGGAACTCGCCGGTGCCGATCGGGACGGTGCCGATCTACCAGGCGTTGGAGAAGGTCGGCGGCGACCCGGTGAAGTTGAGCTGGGAGGTGTTCCGGGAGACCGTCATCGAGCAGGCCGAGCAGGGCGTGGACTACATGACCGTGCACGCCGGGGTGCTCCTGCCGTACGTGCCGCTGGCCGTGGACCGGGTGACCGGGATCGTGTCCCGAGGCGGCTCGATCATGGCGGCGTGGTGCCTGGCGCACCACGAGGAGAACTTCCTCTACACCAACTTCGAGGAGTTGTGCGCGCTGCTGGCGCGCTACGACGTGACGTTCTCCCTCGGTGACGGGCTGCGCCCCGGGTCGATCGCCGACGCCAACGACGAGGCGCAGTTCGCCGAGCTGCGTACCCTCGGTGAGCTGACGAAGATCGCCTGGGCGTACGACGTCCAGGTGATGATCGAGGGCCCCGGTCACGTACCGATGCACAAGATCAAGGAGAACGTGGACCTTCAGCAGGAGTGGTGCCACGAGGCGCCCTTCTACACGCTCGGTCCGCTGACCACCGACATCGCGCCCGCGTACGACCACATCACCTCGGCGATCGGCGCCGCGATGATCGGCATGTTCGGCACCGCGATGCTCTGCTACGTCACGCCGAAGGAGCACCTCGGCCTGCCGGACCGCGACGACGTCAAGGCGGGCGTGATCGCGTACAAGATCGCGGCACACGCGGCGGACCTGGCCAAGGGGCACCCGGGCGCGCAGGCCTGGGACGACGCCCTGTCGAAGGCGCGGTTCGAGTTCCGCTGGGAGGATCAGTTCAACCTCTCGCTGGATCCGGAGACCGCGCGCTCGTACCACGACGCGACCCTGCCCGCGGAGCCGGCGAAGACCGCGCACTTCTGCTCGATGTGTGGCCCGAAGTTCTGCTCCATGAAGATCACCCAAGAGCTCAAGGAGTACGCGGCGCGCGGCATGAAGGACAAGTCGGAGGAGTTCGTCTCCGGCGGGAGCCGGGTCTACCTCCCGCTCGCCTGATCTGCCGGCAGCCGGGCCGTCCTGCGGGTCGCACGGAGTCGCCCTGCCCGGTCCGGCGCGGGTGCCGTCGCTTGATTAACTCGGGTTCACGGATGGTGGGGCGTCCCGGTGAGTGGGTTGGCCCGGTATCAATGAACCCGAGTCAATCAAGCGGTTGGGCGGTGGGTCGGACCGCCGCGATGAGGCAGGTCGGTTGCGGCAGACCGGTCGGGGTGGGTCAGTCGCGGTGGTGTCGACCGGTGGAGCGCAACGACCGGCGGCTGTTCTCCTGCTCGGGCTCGTTGTCCGACACCGGCTTGCTCAGGCCGGCGACCCAGTCGACGAACTCCTCGTCCTGGGACGCCAGCGGCTCCGCCTCATCCGACGTCTTCGGGCTCTCCTCGTCGGCCCGGGACCGGTTGCGGCGGAACAGCCCACCGAGCCGTCCTCGCCGGGAGGGCTGCTCTGCCACCTCCGGTTGCGTTGGTTCGGCCGACGTGGTGTCGGTCGGCGCCAGATCGCCGGTACCGGTGCTGGCATCGGAGGGCGTGCCCTCCGCACGGCCCGGGTGTCCGGCCGGGGCGGTCGTCTCGGCGGCTTCGGTGGGCGCTGTCCGTGCCGTCGAGCTGTCCGGTGATCCGGCGGACCCGCGCCGCCGAGAGGTGTCGAACGCGTTCCAGGTGCCGGCCCGGCTCAGGTCCGGAAGCGGTGCCCGATGCCGGGGCCTCGGCGTCGGCCCGGTCGGCGCGTCAGGACCGCTCGCCCCCTCCGGTGCCGTTGCTCCCGGCTGGGCGGCCTGCGGTGGCACCGTCCACGTCGAGGTCACCGGCCAGGCCGACGGCGCGGGCGTCCACAGGTCAGCCGCCGGGTCGCTGGCGGTGGTGGCCGCGAACAACCCGGCGGCGGGAACGTCCTCGGCAGCGGAGCGCGCGCTGTCGGTGCCACGAGCCCCGGCGATCGAGGAAGCGCTGCTCGCGTCGGCCGCTGCCGCCTTGCTGTCCGTGCCGGCCTTCGTGGCGCGCGGGGTGGCTTCCGCGCCAACCTCGTCGGCCGTGGCGGTCGGTGCTGGTGTCGATCCGGTCCCGGTCGTGGGGGCCTGTGGGGCGTCGGTCGGCGTGCTGGGGGACTCCGGGTCGGCCGGCACCTGCGTCGCACCGGTTCCGGCGGTCGTCGCGGCCGGTGCCCGCTTCGAGCCGGTGGCGGAGGTGGCCGGTGCCCGCTTCGCGCCGGTAGCGGTGGTCCGGGCCGCCGTGCCGGAGGCAGCAGCCGAGGCGACCCCGGAGGCCGAACTCGACCGCTCACCCAGGCTTTGCTGGCTGGCCGTCGACGTGTCGGCGGTGGTGGCGTCGGCCGATCTGCCCGGCCGGGTGCCCTTCGTGGCGCGTCCGGTGGTCGTCGGTGGGGTGGTCGTCTCGCGAGCGGTCGTCCCGCTTGTGGTGGTCGCGCTTGCGGTGGTCGCGCTTGCGGTCGTCCCGCTTGCGGTGGTCGCGCTTGCGGTCGTTCCGCTTGCGGTCGTCCCGCCGGTGGTCGTCTCGCTGGTGGTTGCCGAACCGGCGGGGGACGTGTCGTCGGCCCCGTCGGTGGCGGTGGCGTCCGGGTCGGCCTTCGCCTTGCGGCTGCGTCGGGGCTTGATCGTCACCGGCGCCCCGGCCGTGCCGGCGGTGCTCGGGGCTGGCCCCGTGCCCGTCGAGGCTGTGGTTTCGGGGCCGGGAGCATCAGAGCCGGGCGTCGTTGTGCTGGTCGCCTCGGTGCCGCTGCCCGCGCTGGTCGTGCCGGTCGCGCCCGTGCCGCTCGCCGCGTCGGCGGACTTGCGGGTGGTGCGCCCACCGGTCGGCCCGCCACTGGTCGTCGTGCGGCCGCCCGGGTCCGTCGCCGTGCTGCTGGTCGGCTCGTCGCCGGCCCGGCCGCCCGTCGCGTCGTCGGCCCGGCCGCCCGTCGCGGTGTTGGCGCGTCCGGCCGTCGAGCCGGTCGCGGTGGCGTCGCTGACGTCGGCGGCGGCCGAGGGCTCGCTCGTGGCCAGCACATCGTCCTGACGCGGAGGCGTCTGCCCAGCGGCGGTGAACTCACCGGTCGGCGCGGTCAGCCAGGCCGCGGGTTGAGCCGATGCGCCGGGAGTAGCCGGTGCGGCGGGAGTCGGCCCGTGCTCTCCGCTCGCGGTGGTCTCCGGCCAGTCCCAGTGGGCCGGGACGGTGCGTACGGCGTCGGGGTCGCCCGTCGCCCACGGACCCGCGACGACGCCGGCGGGCTTCGTGCGGGTGGCCAACTCCGTGTCGGTGCGCTCGGCGCTGTCCTTGTCGTTCGCCGCGCTGTCGCCGCCGTTCGCCGCGCTGTCCCTGTCGCTCGGCGCGCTGGTCGGTGCCGGCCCGGCGGGCAGCGGGCGCAGGATGGCGGTGGGCTCGATCGCCTGCGGATCGGTGGTACGGGCACCCATCGGCCAGCGCAGCAGCGCCGCGGCGGCCGCGCCGAGCGCTCCGGCGAGGATCGCGATCAACGAGCCGTAGTAGGGCGCGGTCTGGTAGCGGTCCACCGCGTCGCCCGGACCGGCGGTCAGGTAGGCGAACGCCACCAGCACCGGACCGGCCACCCCGGTGGCTCCGCTGACCAGTGGAGCCTGACCCCGCGAGCGCGCCAACCCGGCGGTCGCCGCGCCGGCCAGCAGCGCCACGATGGGCAGCAGGAGCATCGCCAGTCGCTGTGCGGCGGCGTCGTCGAGCCAACTCGGCTCCAGTACGCCGAGCCGGACGGTCGGCAGTGGGCCGGCCGTGCCGAGCGACGGTAGGACGGAGATCAGCGCCAGCAGCCAGACCGTGCCGGCCACGGCCGCCATGTTCCACCCCAGTTCGGGTCGGAACAGGACGGCGATCGCCCCGCCCGCCCCGATCACCGCACCGACCATGGCGCAGATGCCCACCGCCCAGACCGGGTCGACGGAGATCAGCTCCGCGGCGCGGGCGGGCTGCATGCAGAGCGGGGCGATGACTGTGGCACCGAGCGCTGCCGCGCCGCCGACCGCCAACTGCCGTCCGGTGCCGGTCGGCGGAGCGTCGCGGCGAGCGAGGCGTCCGGTCAGGACGGCGCCGGCGACGGCTGCGTTGGCGGCGAACCAGCCCACCCAGACCAGCTGGGCCGGCCACTGGTTGACGGTCGTACCGGTGAATGCGCCGGTCAGGCGGACGATGCCGAAGCCGTACGCGACGCCGAGCTGGCCGGCTCCGGCCAGCACGCTCACCCCGAGCGCCGTGAGCAGTAGTCTGCCCCAGGTCCGAAAGGCCATGTCCGGCACGTTACGCACCCGGTACACCCGATAGCCAACGGCGCGCCGCGCGGCACGCCGGTGGCGACCGGCGGGTCTACTTGAGTTCGACCAGCCGAGCCAGGTAAGTCGTATCCCCGACATTGGTCAGCATGTGCACCGCGCCCGGGTCCCGGTAGACGACTCCACCGGTGGGCTCGTCGGCGTCGATCAGGGTGCCGTCGATGGTCTGCACGACGTTCTTGGCGCCCTCGATCGCCACCACCAGGTAGGGGTGGTCGTGCCGGTGCAGCGGTTGCCGCTCGCCCGGCTCGAGGCGGATGTGCCAGACCCGGACCCGGTCGTTCTCGTACACGATCTCCTGGCCCACCGGCCCGAGTTCGGTTCCGTCGATCACGTCGGTCATCGTGCTCCGTCCAGTTGGGGCAGCACCTCGGCGGCGATCAGCTCAAGGTGGTCGAGATCATCGAAGTCGATCAGGCGCAGGTGGACGCGGGTGGTACCGATCGCGGCGAACTCGCCGAGCCGCTGCGCGAGCTGCGCGGGGGAGCCGACCACCGGGTCCTCCGGTGGCAGAGCGCTCTTCTCGTGCAGGGGCGCGGCCCGACGCCGGGCCTCCGCGTCGGTCCGGCCGATGGCGACGACGATCCCGGCGGACAGCACCAACGGGGCGCGTCCGGACTCCGTGCGTCCGCTGCGCTCACACGCCTCGCGCACCCGGTCGTACGCCGCGGCGGTGACGGCCACGGACTTGAACGGCATGTTGAACTCGTCGGCGTAGCGGGCGGCCAGTTCGGGTGTGCGCTTGGGGCCACGCCCGCCCACGATGATCGGCGGGCCGGGCACCTGCACCGGCTTGGGCAGGGCGGGAGCGTCCACCAACCGGTAGTGGTCGCCGGTGAAGCTGTAGGTCTCGCCGGGTGGGGTGGCCCACAGCCCGGTGATCACCTCAAGCTGCTCGGCCAGCCGGTCGAAACGCTCGCCGACCGCCGGGAACGGGATGCCGTACGAGGTGTGCTCGCGCTCGTACCAGCCGGCGCCGATGCCGAGGTCGACCCGGCCACCGCTCATCTGATCGACCTGCGCGACCATCACCGCGAGGGGGCCGGGCAGGCGGAACGTGGCCGACGTCACCAGGGTGCCGAGTCGGATCCGCTCGGTTTCCCGGGCCAGCGCGGCGAGGGTCAGCCAGGCGTCGGTGGGGCCGGGCAGGCCCGGATCGGCGCCCATCGACTGGTAGTGGTCGGCGCGGAGGAAACCTTCGTAGCCGCAGGCCTCGACCAGCCGGGCGAACCGGAGCTGGGTGTCGTAGCTGGCGCCACGGTTCGGCTCGGTGAAGACCGACACCCGCATGGTCAGTGTCCTTCCGCGCCGGCGGTGGCCGGCTGTTCGCGTTCCATCAGCAGTTCGTGCAGGTCCGCACTGACCTGGGCGACGTCGGCCAGGTGGGCGTTGCGGCCCAGGGTGCGGGGCCGGGGGATGGTCACGTCGACGACCTTGCGGATCCGGCCGGGGCGCGGGCTCAGCACGACCACCCGGTCGGCGAGCAGCACCGCCTCGTCGATGGAGTGGGTGACGAAGACGATGGTCGGCTTGTTCTCCATGTGCACCCGCTGGAGTTCGCCGGAGAGTTCCTCGCGGGTGAGCGCGTCCAGCGCGGAGAACGGCTCGTCCATCAGCATCACGCGCGGCTCACCGATCAACGACCGGCACAGCGACACCCGCTGCTGCATCCCGCCGGAGAGTTCGTGCGGCAGCCGCTTCTCGAAGCCGGCCAACCCGGCCACGTCGAGCAGTTGCCGGGCCCGCTCCCGGTGCTTGGCGCGGCTCCAGCCGAAGATCTCCACCGGCAGCAGGACGTTGTCCAGCACGGTGCGCCAGGGCAGCAGCGCCGGCTTCTGGAACAGCATGGCGATGTCCTGGCGGGGGCGGGCGATCGGCGTACCGGCGACGGTGATCTCACCGGCGCTCAGCGGGAGCAGCCCGGCGATCAGCCGCAGCAGTGTGGACTTGCCGCAGCCGGAGCGGCCGAGCACGGCGACGAACTCGCCCTCGGCGACGTCGAGGTTGATGCCGCGCAGCGCCTCCACCCGGCCGGACCGGCCCTCGAAGGTACGGGACACCCCGGACAGTCGGATCATCTCCGGCGTACCTCCGCTGAGTGGACGGTCAGGAATCCGACAAAGGCTAGCCGCCCTCCCGAGGTATCGCACCGGCTGGGGTGGTCGTCAGGTTGTTTCCGTTCCGCAACCCGATGCGCCTGGCGTCGGGACTGTGGGTTTCTCGTACGCTGTGCCCGCGAAGAGTCCCCCCACGACGGCGGCGTCCGGCTTCCACCCCTCCCGCCGGCCCGTCACGACAACCCCCTCCGGTGGCCTGCCGGCCCCGGTCGGAAAGGACATGGTGCACTGATGAGAAGGCTGACCCGTACGGTCGCTACGGCCGCGCTGGCCACCGCCCTCGCCCTTGTCTCCGCCTGCAGCAGCGGGTCGGATTCGGCCGACGATGCCAAGGGCGGCGACGGCAAGACGCTGGAGAAGGTGACCTACCTCACCTCGTTCGGTAACTTCGGTCGTGACTCCTACGCCTGGGTGGCGAAGGACAAGGGCTTCTTCAAGGAAGCCGGTTTCGACGTCGAGATCAAGGCTGGTCAGGGCACCGGCGGCGTGATCCAGACCATCGTCGGCGGCCAGGCCGACTTCGGCCCGATCGACCTCACCGGCGGTCTGCTCCAGCTCGGCAACGGCCAGGCGAAGGACTTCACCGCGGTGGCCGCGATCCAGCAGCGCACCATGGCGGGCATCGCCACCGTCGAGGGCAAGAACATCAGCTCGCCGAAGGACCTGGAGGGCAAGAAGCTCGCCGACACCCCCGGCTCCGTGGTCCGCAACCTGTTCCCGACGTACGCCCGGCTCGCCGGCGTGGACGCGACCAAGGTGACCTGGGTCAACGGTGAGGCGCAGGCGCTGATCGGCACGCTGGCCTCCGGCTCGGTGGACGGCATCGGTCAGTTCGTCGTCGGTCAGCCGACCATCGAGGCGGTGGCCAAGAAGAAGGCCGTCATGCTGCCGTACAGCAACGTGATGCAGGACCTCTACGGCAACGTGCTGATCACCTCCTCGAAGATCGCCAAGGAGAAGCCCGAGATGGTGAAGAAGTTCACCGCGGCGCTGCTCAAGGGCCTGGAGTACAGCCTGGCGAACTCCAAGGAGGCCGCCGACATCCTGAAGAAGAACGTCGACGCCACCAACCCGGTCTCCGCCGCCGCCGAGCTGGAGCTGATGGCCGCGTACGTCCGTTCCGGCAACACCGGCACCGCGATCGGCACCCTGGACAGCGGTCGGGTCGCCAAGAGCATCGCCATCCTGCAGGGCGCCGGCGCGCTGAAGCAGAACATCACCCCCGAGCAGATCATCGACTTCAGCCTCGCGCCGAAGGCCTGATCGTCCGGTCGTCATCAGGGGGTACGTCCCGCCGATCCCGGTGGGGCGTACCCCCGTCGCTCGTCGGCCCCCGGCGGGCCGTGGGATTTCGAGGAGGACAGAGATGACCGACGTCCGGTCAGCGGACCCGGTGGTGGCGGAACCCCCGCCCCCGAGTGCCGGCCCCGAGGTGGGGCGCACGGGTCGAGGTGCCGGTCTGCGGGCCGGGGCCGAGGCGGTGCTGCCCGCGGTCGGCATCCTGGTCGCGCTGGCGGCGTGGTGGCTGATCGCCCGGCTGGAGCTGGTCCACCCCGCAGCCCTGCCCCCACCCGGCGACGTGCTCACCGCGTTCGTCGACAAGCCGGCGCAGCTGCTGGAGCACACCTGGGACACCACGTTGGAGATCCTGACCGGGTTCGCCCTCTCGGTGGCCGCCGGTGTGCTGATCGGGCTCTCGCTGGCCAGCTCCCGCACCGTGGAGCGGATGTTCACGCCACTGCTGGTCGCTGTGAACGCGGTGCCGAAGATCACGCTGGGTCCGCTGCTGGTGGTGGCGCTCGGCTGGGGCCAGAAGCCGATCCTGACCATGGTGTTCCTGCTCTGCTTCTTCCCGATCGTGCTGTCCACCGCGACCGGCTTGACCACCACGCCGGCCGACCTGGCCGAACTGGTGCGGTCCTGGAACGCGTCCCGCTGGCAGGCGTTCCGCAAGGTGCGCTTCCCGGCCGCGTTGCCGCAGATCTTCGTCGGGCTCAAGGTGGCCATGCCACTGGCCGCGATCGGCGCGGTGATCGGTGAGTTCCAGGCCGGCGAGAGCGGCCTCGGTTTCGTCATCACGCAGTACGCCGGCGTCGGCGACACCGCCACCGCCTGGGCGGCGATCATGCTGGTGGCGTTGGTGAGCATCCTGCTCTACTCGGCGCTCCTGCTGATCGAGCGGTTCGCCCTGCCCTGGGTGCGAGAAACCACAAGCAGCCGCTAACAACAGAAGAGATCAATCCCCGGATACGCGAAGGGCCGGCCTCCCACTGGGAGGCCGGCCCTTTCCGTCAAAGCCGCAGGTGAGTGAGGTGTGGCCGACCGTCCCCGGCGGAGGGATCAAGCCTGACCGCCCAGAGCCGGGGACGGTCGGCCACACCCCCACCCGGCACCCCGACGAACCCAGCCAGATGAAAGGCCCGAGCGTCTACCCAGCCAACCGCCAGCGCCCGTTGCGGGCGACCAGCGTGGTGAGCGCCTGCGGCATCAGGCCGCTGTGGTTGTCCGGCGTCATGCGGATCGGGCCGGAGAGGCCGTCCATCTGGGACGTCTCCAGCACGTCCCGGATGCCGTTGCGGTCCACCTTCCCGATCTCGCCACCGGCGCGCAGTTCGGCGTCGGCGATGAGCTGGACGGCGTCCGCGGCGAACGACGAGGACCCGTTGTAACCACCGAAGCGGGCCGTGTAGTCCTGGAACCACTGCCGCCGCGCCGCCTTGGCCGGCGTGGTCGCGATCACGTCATCGATCACCATGGTCTGCGTGAAGATCAGCGTGGCCTTCTCGGTCGCCTTGGCCGCCGCGCCGAGGAAGAGGTCCCCGGCCGCTCCCGCGTCGAAGTAGATGGACCCACGGAAGATGGTCTGCTGGACGCTGGTCGCGGCCAGTGTCGCCTGCTCCGGCGGGGTCCAGAAGACCATCGCGTCCGGCTTGCCCGAGGCGAGCTGCTGGACCTGCTGGCTGACGTCGGTGTCGGTGGTCTTGACCCGCTGCTGGCGGAGCGTGATCTTGGCCTTGTCCAGCTCGCTCTTGAGCGCCGCCGCGCCCTCCTGGCCGTAGTCGTCGTCGCTGACCAGCATCCCCACCTTGCGGATGTTGTTGCGGCGCAGTTCGGTGGTCAGTGCGGCGGCGCTGTCCGGCGCGTTGGGGCCCAGCTTGAACACGTAGCGCCGTTCAGCGGCCGGCGCGGCGATCGCACCGGAAGCGGCTAGCGCAATGGTGGGAATCCGCTTCTCGTTGATGGTTCCGACAGCTCCGACCGCGCATTCGTTGCAGCCGCCCATGATGATGGCGCTGACCTTCGAATCGCTGCTGAAGTCGACGATGTTGCGAAGTGACTCGGCCGAGTCGGAACGGTTGTCCTTCACCTTCAGGTCGATCCTCCGGCCGTTCAGTGCTCCGGAGGCGTTCAACTGATCGACCTTGAGTTCGAGGGCGCGCTGGTATGTCCGGCCAACGGTGGCTGCGGCGCCGGAGAGTTCGAGATCGGCGGCGATCACGATCGGACTCGTGTCCTTCTCCGCCTCACCAAACTGGCAGCCGGTGAGCGTGGTGGCCACTACGGCCGATGCGAGCGCCGCGATGGTCGCGGAGCGGATGGGGCTCAACTCAGTCCTCCAGGTGCGGGCGCGGGCGCTGCCCGGTCACCGCCGCTAATCCGTCCTCAGTGGAGGACGGGATCTCCTCTGCCGTACGGTGTGCGCGAAGCCTGCAAAACCTTGCCAATGGCCGGCGCTGTGGTCAAGCGCGGACCCCGGCAGCATTTTCGGGACGGTCATCCCACATGCTGGGGTAACGCAATGTTTGCAAAAGCTCACTTTGCACACACGCGTGACCACTCTGGAGTTACATGCCCTGTTCAGGGGCTTGCGGAAATGAAGGTATCAGTTGCCCGGATCACGGGATGCGCTCCGTCCGACCGTTTCCTACCTCACTGCGGCTTCCCAAACACGATCATCTCTGATGAAATCGCGGCCGTGCCGCGCGTGGTCCCCTCCGCTTACGGCATGGCTCGGCGGCTCAGGCGGGGAAGAAACGACGGAGGCGATGTCGTGAGCACCGGACCGACGACCCTGCCCGCGCTCGGCGACAACGGTCGGCCTGCGCGCCGACGGATGCCGAGACTGCGTGACGCCCGGATCCGGTCCAAGTTGGCGTTGATTCTGGTCGTCCCGGTGGCGGCGGTGATCGCGCTGGCCACGGTCCGCCTGATCTCCGTCGGCGAGGGCGCGTTCGACGCCACCCAGGCCCGGTCACTGACGGCCCTCTCCGTCGACGTCAGCGCCCTCACCCAGGACCTCCAGTCCGAACGGATGGCAGCGGCCGCCTACCTCGCCGCTCCGCAGCAGCCGGCCGACGCGTACAACCTGCGGGTCCGCCAGACGCAGCAGCGAGTGGACGAGTACCGCGCCGAGCGGGGCCGGATCGGCGACGTACCGGCCGCCCTGCGGGACCGGCTGACCGCCATCGACGACCACCTGGCCACCCTGGACGGCACCCGTCAGGAGGTGTTGGACCGCCGGCAGATGGCGGTCGCCGAGGCGGTGCTCCGCTACGGAGTCATCCTCACCGACCTGGTCTCCTACGGTGACGGTCTGGCCCAGCTGCCCGGCTCGGAGAGCCTGGCGGACAGCCGCCGTGCGGTCGCCGCCTTCGCCCGCGCCAAGGCCTCCGTCGCCGAGGAAGAGGCCGTCGCCTTCACCGCGCTGACGGCCGGCCAGCTCGACTCGGAGCAGTTCTCGTCCTTCGTGGCAACGTTGACCGGTCAGCAGGAGGCGCTGGTCGCCTTCTCGCTGGCCGCCGACCCGGTGCAGCGCGCACTGGTCGACAGCACCGTCTCCGGCGACGCAGTCGGCCTGGCCGACCGGGTGGCCACCGACATCACCCGCTCGGTCGGGCAGCGCCCACTGGTCACCGCTCAGGACGCCACCGCTGCGATCGGCGCCGTCAACGACCTGATGCGCTGGGCCGAGATCCAACTGCAGGACCGACTGCTCCAGCAGGCAGACCAGGCCCGCTCGGACGTCATCCGGCAGGCGGTGGTCGAGTCGATCCTGGTGCTGTTGACCCTCATCATCGCCATCTCGCTGGCCGTGGTGCTGGCCCGCTCGCTCAACCACTCGCTGCGCCGACTGCGCGAGGGCGCGCTCTCGGTGGCCAACCACGACCTGCCCGACGCCGTGCAGCGGCTGCAGACCATGGGCAGCGTGGGTGACGGCGGGGTGGACGAGATCGTCCGCCAGGTCCGGGACCCGATCCAGTTGAACAGCCGCGACGAGGTCGGTCAGGTGGCGCTGGCCTTCAACGTCGTCCACCGGGAGGCGGTGCGGGTCGCCGCCGAGCAGGCGGCACTGCGTACCAGCGTCTCGGCGATGTTCCTCAACCTGGCCCGCCGCAGTCAGACCCTGGTCGACCGGATGATCGGCGAGCTGGACGCGATCGAGCGCGGCGAGGAGGACCCGAAGCGACTCGCGCAGCTCTTCGAACTGGACCACCTGGCCACTCGAATGCGCCGCAACGACGAGAACCTGCTCGTCCTGGCCGGCGCCGACTCCGCCGCGCCGCGTCACGACGACGCGTTGGTGGTGGACGTGCTGCGCGCCGCCCAGTCCGAGGTCGAGCTCTACAACCGCATCGAGTTCGGCACCGTGGACACCGACATCTCGGTGGCCGCGCACGCGGTGAACGACGTGGTACGCCTCGTCGCCGAGCTGCTCGACAACGCCACCCGGTTCTCACCACCGAACACCACTGTGGTCGCCGACGGCCGCCGGATCCGTGACTACGTGCTGATCCAGATCGAGGACCGCGGGCTCGGCCTCACCGACGACCAGCTCGACTCGCTCAACCGGCGGCTCGCCGCCCCGCCGAGCGTGGACGTCGCCGCGTTCCGACTGATGGGTCTGGCCGTGGTGAGCCGGCTCGCCTCCCGCTACGGCATCCGGGTGGAGTTGCGCCGCAACGTCGAGGGCGGCACCGTCGCCCAGGTGACGTTGCCCGCCGCCACCGTGGTGCTGCCCAGCAACCGGGGCCGCGAGCAGGTGCTCACCCGGCCGCGTCAGCCGATGGCGGTGGAGCAGTCGCCGCTCTCCTCGGCCGGCCACGCCGAGCAGTTCGCCGGTGCTGCCACGACGGCGGCCACGCTGCCCGACCAGTGGCGAACCAGCACGCCGGCACCCGCACAGTGGCAGTCGCCGCTGGACTCGCGGGACACCACCCCGGCCGTACACGCCGGTGGCTACACCGGTCCGCGCTCGACGATGCCGCCGGCACCCGCCGCACCCGCCGCTCCGGCGCCCGCCGCCCCGCTGCCGCCGGCCCGGCCGGCCTACAACAGCGGTGCGGGCGCCTCGCTGGGCAGCCCGACGGTGGCGTACCCGACGGTCGACCCACTGCCTCGGCGTGGCTCCACCGCGGACACCCCGGACGGGCGTGGATCCCAGGGCCTCCCGGTCGGGCCGGTCGCCGGGCCGGCCGCGGTGGCGCCGCCGGCCGCTCCGTCGGTGCCGGCCGCGCCGGTCAGCACCCGGCCGGACTTCCCGGCCGAGGCTCCGATCTTCCGGGAGATGGAGGCGGTCTGGTTCCGGTCGCACGGCGACGACGCCACCGCGATCTTCACCCGGCCCAACTTCGACGAGCCGCCCGCGCCCGCCACCACCCCGGCGGCCGACGCCGGCCTGCGCACCGGCAACGGCGGCCAGCCGAACACCGCAACGGTGCCGGCCGCGGCGCCGGCCCGACCGAAACTGCCGACCCGTACCCCGGGCAGCACCGACGGCACAGCCGCCCTGGGCGACGGCCCCGGCGCCACAATGGACGGGTTCGGGACACGACCGTCGGCGCCGCCGACGTACACCCCGCCCCCGGCCGCCCCGACGGCTCCGCCCGCACCCGCACCCGACCCGGCAGCATGGCGTACGGCGGCGGACGAGGGCTGGTCCCGGGCCAGCCGGGCTGCCGAGCCGGCCCCCGCCGGCACCACCCGCTCCGGGTTGCCCAAGCGGGTGCCGCAGCAACAGCTCGTGCCGGGTGGCATCGAACCGAAGAGCGGCCGGGACCGCAGCCGGCGGACCCCGGACGAAGTACGGGGTCTGCTGTCGGCCTACCACCGCGGCGTGCAGCGCGGTCGGACGGCCGGAACGGACCTGAACAGCACCTCGACCAAGGAGAGCCGATGAACAGGCCAGCTGCCATGCAGGACATGGGTTGGCTGCTCACCAACTTCGCCGACAGCGTGGCGGGTATCGCCCACGTGGTGGCGGTGTCCGCAGACGGGCTGTTGCTCGCGTCGTCCCGGGATCTGCCGGGGGACCGGGCCGACCAGCTCGCCGCGATCACCTCCGGGGTGGTGAGCCTGACCGAGGGCGCGGCCCGGATGTTCAGCGCGGGCGGGGTGTTGCAGACAGTCATCGAGATGGACAGCGGGTACCTCTTCCTGATGTCGATCAGCGACGGCTCCTCGATGGCCGTGCTGGCCGCGCGTAGCTGCGACGTGGGCCAGGTGGGCTACGAGATGGCGCTGCTGGTCGAGCGGGTGGGTGCCGCGCTGGTGCCGCTGCCGCGCGACGCGGTGCGCTCCTAGCACCGGAAGGCGGCGCTCGTTTTGAGCGCCGGACCAGGGACGAGAGGCGGCGCAGTCCGGCTCGGTAGGGGACGAGGAGGTGATCGGGAATGGACCAACGACGCGCTGACCCGCGTGGCGCGCTGGTGCGTCCGTACGCGGTCACCCGTGGTCGTACCGAGCCCCGGCAGGACATCGCCCTCGAGGCCGTCCTGACCGCCTCTCCCACCCAGGTCGCCGAGTCCCGCTTCGCCGGGCACGACAAGCACCGAATCGCCACGGTCTGTGAGGGCCGAGCACAGTCGCTGGCGGAGATCGCCGCGTATACCCGGATGCCGCTCGGCGTCGCCCGGGTGTTGGTCGCCGACATGGTGGCCGAGAGCCTGCTGACGTTACACACTGCTGCTCCCGCCGAGGGGTTCGAGGAGCGGATGGAACTGCTTGGAAGGGTGCTAAGTGGACTTCGCAGGCTATGACCCCGCAGGGGGGCGGCCGGGCCGGGGAATCGTCTCCGCGAAGATCGTCGTCGCGGGCGGCTTCGGCGTCGGTAAGACGACACTGGTCGGGGCGATCTCCGAGATCACACCGCTGACCACCGAGGCGTTGATGACCGCGGCGGGTGTCGGCATCGACGACCCGTCGAAGGTGCCGGGCAAGGAGACCACAACGGTCGCCATGGACTTCGGCCGGATCACGATGGCCCAGGACCTGATCCTGTACCTCTTCGGTACACCGGGTCAGACGCGGTTCTGGTTCATGTGGGACGAGATCATCCGAGGGGCGGTGGGTGCCGCCGTGCTGGTGGACACCCGCCGGATCACCGACGCCTTCGCCCCGCTGGACTACTTCGAGAACCGCAACCTGCCGTACGTGGTGGCGCTGAACAAGTTCGACGGCGCACCGCAGTACGAGGCCGAGGAGGTCCGCGAAGCGCTGGCCATCTCGCCGCAGGTGCCCCTGGTGATGACCGACGCCCGGCAGCGGGACTCGGTCAAGCAGGTGCTGGTGACGGTGGTCGAGCACGCCATGCTGCGGCTCCAGTCCGAGCACGGGCGGGGCTTCCCGACGCCGGTCGGCTGAGACGTCGCGTCACGGCCGGCACGCGACGGCCGGCCGTGACGTGTTCAGCGGCCGGTGGCACTGCCCCCGGGTCGACCGGGGACCTCGCACGCCCTAGTCGACCCGCAGCCGATAGCCGCGCTTCACCACGGTCTGCACCACCCGGGGCGCGCGCAGGCCGGCCCGGAGCCGGGCGACGGCCATCTCGACGGCGTGCTCGTCCGCGCCCCGGGGCAGGGTCCTCAGCAACGCCGTACGGGACAACACCCGACCCGGGGTCTGGGCCAGCGCCCGCAGCACCGCCATCGGCGCGGGCGCGAGCGGCCGCAGCTCGCCGTCGATCACCGCGGCGTGCCCGCGCAACGTGAGCAGGTGCCCGGCGGCCTTGAAGGTCACGGTCCGGCGCGGCAGCTCGTCGACGATGGTCCGCACCAGCGCGCCCAACCGGGCCCGGCCGGGCGCGCTCACCGGCACCCCGCGCCGCAGCAGCGGCTCGGCGGTCACCGCCCCGACGCAGCTGGCCAGCACGTCGCTGCGCAACGCCGACAGCACCGCGTCGGTACGGTCACCGGCAGCCCGTAGCAACGCCTCGGCCGCCGGCGCCGAAGTGAACGTCACCGCGTCCACCAGCCGACCGGCGATCAGGTCGATCAGCCGGTGCAGCGGCGCCGGATCGGTCGGCGGCGCCCAGCGGTAGACCGGCACCTCGATGACCGTGGCGCCCGCCGCCTCCAGCGCGAGCGTGCACTCGGGTTGCCGCTCGCCGTGCAGTTGCATGGCGATGACCTGCCCGGCCACGCCGCGCCGGCGCAGGTGGTCGACCACCTCGTCGCAGCTCTCCGAGGCGGGCGACCACTGGTCGTGCAGCCCGGCGGCCCGGATCGCGCCGCGTGCCTTCGGGCCGCGCGCCACCACGTACGAGCTGGCCAGCACGGAGCGCAGTGGCTCGGCCAGCCCCCAGCCCTCGGCCGCCTCCAACCAGCCGCGCATGCCGATGCCGGTGTTGGCCATCAGGATGTCCGGCGGCTGGTCGAGGCAGGCGCGGGTCGCCTCGCGCAGCTCGGTGTCGTCGGAGAGCGGCACGATCCGCAGCGCCGGGGCGAGCACCACCCGGGCACCCCGGCGTTCGAGCAGCGCGGCCAACTCGTCGCGCCGCCGGTCGGCGGTCACCCCGATGGTGAATCCCGCCAGTTCTTCGCGCATCAACCCTCCTGTCGCAGCCGCACCTCGACCAGCCCGTCGCGGCAACGTGCGTCGTGCCGGGCCACCGCCACACCGGGCAGGTCGAGGCAGTGCCCGGTGCGCAGGTCGTACACCTGCTTGTGCAGCGGTGACGCGACGGTCGGCACTCCGCCACGGCTGCCGACGATGCCCCGGGACAGCACGTACGCCCCGGAGACCGGATCGCGGTTGTCGATCGCGAACAGCTCGTCGGCGGTCCGGAAGAGAGCGATCTGTGCCCCGTCGACCAGGGCGGCGACGCCCCGGTCCGGTTCCAACCGGTCGACCTGGCAGACGGTGGTCCAGGTCAGCGTGAGGGTCTGGGTCATCGCCGTACCTCCGGTAGGCCGAGGGTGACCGGTTGCCGACGGTGACCGTTGGTCGGCTCCGATCCGGTCGGGGACTGGTCGCGTACGGGAACCGGCTGGCCGCGTTCCCGGATGAAGGTGATCGACGGGTCGGGTACGTCGGGGGCGTTGACGAAGGAGGTGTAGCGGCGCAGCCGATCCGGGTCGTCCAGGACGTCGCGCCACTCGTCCGAGTAGGACGAGACGTGTCGGGCCATCGCCGCGTCGAGGTCCGCGCAGAGCCCGAGCGAGTCGTCGACGATCACCGAGCGCAGGTGGTCCAGGCCACCGTCCATCGCCTCGATCCAGCCGGCGGTGCGTTGCAGCCGGTCGGCGGTGCGGATGTAGTAGATGAGGAACCTATCGATCAGCCTGATCAGGGCGTCGGTGGTCAGGTCGGTGGCGAACAGGTCGGCGTGGCGGGGTCGGAAGCCGCCGTTGCCGCCGACGTAGAGATTCCAGCCGGTCTCGGTGGCGATGATGCCGAAGTCCTTGCTGCGCGCCTCCGCGCACTCCCGGGCGCATCCGGAGACCGCCGACTTCAGCTTGTGCGGAGCACGCAGCCCGCGATAGCGCAGCTCCAGCGCGACGGCCAGCCCCACCGAGTCCTGCACCCCGTACCGGCACCAGGTCTCGCCCACGCACGACTTCACGGTGCGCAGCGCCTTGCCGTACGCGTGCCCGGACTCGAAGCCGGCGTCGACCAGCCGCCGCCAGATCTGCGGCAGCTGCTCCACCCGCGCCCCGAACAGGTCGATCCGCTGACCACCGGTGATCTTGGTGTAGAGCTGGAAGTCCCGGGCGACCTCGCCGATCACGATCAGCTTCTCCGGGGTGATCTCGCCGCCCGGTATCCGGGGCACCACCGAGTAGCTGCCGTCGCGTTGCAGGTTGGCCAGGAAGTGGTCGTTGGTGTCCTGCAACGACGCCTGTTCGCCGTCGAGCACGTGCCCGCTGCCCAGCGAGGCGAGGATGGACGCCACCACCGGTTTGCAGATGTCGCAGCCGCGGCCTCGACCGTGCTCGGCGACCAGTCGGGAGAAGGTGCGGATGCCGCGAACGCGGACGATCTCGAACAGCTCCCGCCGGCTGACGTCGAAGTGCTCGCAGAGCGCGCTGGACTGCGCCACCCCGGCCGCGTCCAGGAGCTGTTTCAGCATCGGCACGCAGGAGCCGCAGCTGGTGCCGGCCCGGGTGCACGCCTTCAACGCCGGCACGTCCGCGCAACCGTCGGCGATGGCGGCGTCCACGTCGCCCCGGGTAACCGCGTTGCAGGAGCAGACCTGTGCGGTGGCTGGCAGCGCCCCGGCGTCCGCACCGCCGCCGTCCGGGGCGAGCAGCGCCAGCGGCGCGGCAGGGAGCGGGCCGCCCACACTGGCGCGCAGCGTCGGGTACGCGCTGGCGTCACCCACCAGCACCCCGCCGAGCAGTGTGTGCGCGTCGTCGGAGAGGACCAGCTTCGCGTAGACCCGGGTGGCCGGATCGGTGAACGTGACGTCCAGGCAGCCCTCGGTCGCCCCGTGGGCGTCGCCGAACGAGGCCACGTCGACGCCGAGCAGCTTGAGTTTGGTCGCGGTGTCCGCGCCGGGGAAGGTCGCCCCGCCGCCGACCAGCCGATCGGCCACCACCTCGGCCGTCGCATACCCCGGCGCGACCAGGCCGTGGCAGGTGCCGTCGACCGCTGCGCACTCTCCGACGGCCCAGATCCGCTCGTCGGCGGTACGACAGGTCGCGTCGACCAGCACCCCGCCGCGCGGGCCCAGCGGCAGACCGGCGTCCCGGGCCAACTGGTCCCGGGGCCGGATGCCGGCGGCCACCACCACCAGCTCGGCCTCGAGGGCGGTGTCGTCGGACAGTTCCAGGGCCGCGACGCCGCCGTCCGGGCCGGGCCGGATCGCTGTGGTCGCCACCCCGAGATGGGTCCGTACGCCCAGTTCGTCGACGTAGCGACGGAGCATCGCGCCGCCGGCCTGGTCCACCTGCACCGGCATCAGCCGGGGCGCGAACTCGACCACGTCGGTGCTCAGGCCGAGCAGGCGCAGGGCATTGGCGGCCTCCAGGCCGAGCAGCCCACCACCGATCACCGCGCCGACCCGTCGCCCCCGCGCGTACGCCCGGATGGCCGCCAGGTCGTCCAGGGTCCGGTAGACGAAGACCCCGGGCAGCTCCGTGCCGGCCACCGGCGGCACGAACGCGTACGACCCGGTGGCCAGCACCAGCGCGTCGTAGCGGTATTCGCCGACGGCGGTGCTCACCACCTGGCGGTCCCGGTCGACGGCGGTGGCCGGCTCACCGAGGCGCAGCCGCACCCCGTCGTGCGGGGTGTGCAGGTTGAGGTCGCTCTCACTGACCCCGTCGAAGTACGCCGAGAGCCGCACCCGGTCGTACGCCGGGCGCCCCTCCTCGGCCAGCACCGTCACCCGCCAGTCGCCCTGCGGGTCACGGGCGCGCAGCGCGTCCACGAAACGCTGCCCGACCATGCCGTTGCCGATGACGACCAGTTCGCCGCCGCTCATCGCGTCACCTCCACCGATTCCGCCTGGCTCAGCCAGTCGACGATGCCGCTCACCGCATCCCGGCATCCGCCGCACCCGGTGCCGGCCCGGGTCGCGGCCACCACCGCATCGACCGTCCGGGCACCGGAGCGCCAGCTTCTGACCAGTGCGCCCTTGCTCACCGTGTTGCACTGACAGACCGTTGCCGCGTCCGGCATCAGCGCCGGTGAGGCGGCCGGCGTCGCGCCGACCGTGCCGAGCGCCCGGCCGAGCAGCAGCGCCCGGCGGTCACTCGGCACCGGCTGACCACGGTCGAAGAGTTGGATCACCGTGCCGACCGCCGGGTTGTCGCCGAGCAGGATCGCGCCGATCAGCCGCTCGTCGCGGATCCGCAAGCGGGCGTAGGTGCCCCGGGTCGGGTCGGCGAACGTCAACTCCTCGCCCGGCCCGCCACTGGCCGCGTCCCCCATCGAGGCCAGGTCGATCCCGGCGGCCTTCAGCCGGGTCACCACCGGCCGGGGCCGGTAGCGGGCCAGTGGGTCCGTGCCGGTCAACACGTCCGCGAGCACCTGAGCCTGGGCCCAGGCGGGCGCGACCAGCCCGGTGAGCACGCCGTCGTGCTCGGCGCAGTCGCCGATCGCCGAGATGGACCGGTCGCTGGTGCGCAGCCGGTCGTCCACCACCACGCCGCGCCGCACGGTCAGGCCGGCGGCCTGCGCGAGGGCGGTGTCCGGGCGTACGCCACAGGAGAGCACCAGCAGGTCGGCGCGGAGCGTCCGGCCGTCGGCCAGGTCGAGGCGGACGCCACTGTCGTCCGCGACCACGCCGGTCGCCGAGACCCCCAGTTGGACGCTGACGCCGAAACCGGCCAGCGTGCCCGCGAGCACCGCCCCGGCGGTCGGGTCCAGTTGCCGTTCCATCAGGTGCTCTCGCGGGTGCACGACGGTGGTGGCCAGCCCTCGGGTGGCCAGCCCTCGGGCGGCTTCCAGGCCGAGCAGCCCGCCGCCGAGCACCAGCGCGCTGCGGGCGCCGTCCGCCGCGGCGAGGATCCGCCGGCAGTCGTCCAGGGTCCGGAAGGGAACCACCCGCTCCGGCAGGTTCGCCGGGTCGAGGCCGGGCAGCGGCGGCACCACCGCACGGGCACCGGTGGCGAGCACCAGATGGTCGTACCCGATCCGTTCGCCGTCGCCGGTGCGGACCTCCCGGGCGGACCTGTCGACGACGGTCACCGGTACGCCGCTGCGTAGGTCGACGCCGTGCCCGGCGGCTTCGGTCAGCTCCACGTCCGGCTCGTCGATCCGGCCGGCCAGCAGGGTGGAGAGCAGAATCCGGTTGTACGCGCGGTGCGGCTCGGCCCCGAGCACCGTGACCTTCCGGTCTCCCTCCCGGGCGTGCAGCTCACCGGCGAGGCGTGCGCCCGCCATCCCGTTGCCGACGATGACCACCCGCGCGGTCATGCCTTCTCCACCCGGACCGCGCAGATCTTGAATTCGGGCATCCCGGAGATCGGGTCCACCGCGTCGTTCGTCACCGAGTTGGCGCGTGCCGCCCCCGCGTAGTGGAACGGGGCGAACACCGTGTCGGGTCGGATCCCGACGCTGAGCCGGGCCGGCGCGCGGAACTCGCCCCGGCGCGAGGTGACCCGCACCGGGTCGCCGTCGTCGATGCCCAGCCGGGTGGCCAGGTCGGGGTGCAGTTCGACGAACGCCTCCGGTGCGGCGCGCCGCAGCGCGGCCACCCGCCGGGTCTGGGTGCCCGACTGGTACTGCGCCAGCACCCGACCGGTGGTGAAGTGCAGCGGGTACATGGCGCAGACCTCCTCGGCGGCCGGCCGATGGTCGACGGCGTGGAAGCGGGCCCGGCCGTCCGGGGTGGCGAACGACTTGGCGAAGAGCCGGGGGGTGTCCGGCCCGTCCTCGGTCGCGCACGGCCAGTAGACCCCGTCGTCGGCGTCGATCCGGTCCCAACTGATGCCGGCGTAGTCGGCGGCCCCACCGGCGGACGCGCGGCGCAGCTCGGCGAAGACGACAGCCGGGTCGGCCGGGAACCGGGCCGCCGCCACGACTTCCGGTCGCGTGTCGGCTGGTCCGGGGCTCGCTGACGCGGCGGGTGCTGGTGTGTTGTCGGCCGGTGGGGCGGTGGGCGCCTCGGTGGCTGCCAGCCGCGCCGCCAGTTCGGAGATGATGGCGAGATCGGTGCGGACGCCCGGCGGGGGAGGCCGGAGCGCGCGCCGACGCAGCACCCGACCTTCCAGGTTGGTCATGGTGCCGTCCTCCTCGGCCCACTGCGCGGTGGGCAGCACCACGTCCGCCAGCGCGGCCGTCTCGGAGAGCAGGAGGTCCGCGACGACGAGCAGGTCGAGGTCGCGCAGCCGGCCCTCGATCCGGGCCGCCCGGGGTGCCGAGACCACCGGGTTCGACCCGAACACCAGCAACGCGCGCGGGCCACCGGGGGTGCCGAGCGAGTCGAGCAGTTTGTAGGCGGGCACTCCCGGGCCGGGCAGGTCGTCGGCCGGCACGCCCCAGACCCCGGCCACGTGCTCGCGGGCCGCCGGGTCGTCGATCCGCCGGTAGCCGGGGAGCTGGTCGGCCTTCTGCCCGTGCTCCCGCCCGCCCTGGCCGTTGCCCTGGCCGGTGAGGCAGCCGTACCCCGAACCGTCGCGGCCGGGCAGACCGAGGGCGAGGGCGAGATTGACGTACGCGGTGACGGTGTCCACCCCCTTGGCGTGCTGCTCGGCGCCGCGCGCGGTCAGGATGATCACGCGACCGCCGGTGCCCAGCGCTCGGGCGGTCGCCTCCAGGTCGGCCACCGGCACCCCGCAGAGCTGTTCCGCGCGGGCCGGCCACCAGGCCGCGACGCCTCGGCGGACCGCGTCGAATCCGGTGGTGCGCTCGGCCACGTAGGCCCGGTCGACCCAACCTTCGGTGAGTGCGATGTGCAGCAGCGCGTTGGCTACCGCGAGATCGGTGCCGGGCAGCGGTTGCAGGTGCAGGTCCGCCTGACGGGCGGTGGCGGTGGCCCGGGGGTC
The DNA here is from genome assembly GCF_055587245.1 of Micromonospora sp. NPDC047756. Lineage (NCBI taxonomy): Bacteria > Bacillati > Actinomycetota > Actinomycetes > Micromonosporales > Micromonosporaceae > Micromonospora > Micromonospora sp. NPDC047756. The sequence goes on along the minus strand of NZ_JBVJGQ010000004.1, from coordinate 197,383 downwards.
GACGACGATCAGTTTCCCGCCGTTGCGGCGCTGCTCGGTGAGCCAGCGCACCAGCGGCGGCATGGTCTCCGCCGGGTTCGCTCCGACCAGCAGCAGGGTGTCGGCCCGACCCAGGTCGGCGAGGGGGAACGGCAGTCCGCGGTCGATGCCGAAGGCCCGCATCCCGGCGGCTGCCGCCGAGGACATGCAGAACCGTCCGTTGTAGTCGATGTTGCGGGTGCGCAGCCCGATCCGGGCGAACTTCCCCAACGCGTACGCCTTCTCGTTGGTCAGGCCACCACCACCGAAGACGGCGACCGCGTCCCGGCCGGCGTCGTCCTGGACGGCACGGATGCCGGCGACCACCCGGTCCAGCGCGGTGTTCCAGCTCGCCGGGCGCAGGTCGCCGGTGGCCGCGTCGCGCACCAGCGGAGTGGTCAGCCGGTCCGGGTGGTCGAGTAGTTCGGCGGCGGTCCACCCCTTCTGGCAGAGCCCGCCCCGGTTGGTGGGGAACTGACGCGGGTGGACCGTCACACCGGTGTCGTCCGCGCGCAGCGTCATCCCGCACTGCAGTGCGCAGTACGGGCAGTGCGTCGCCACTTCCCGGGGCGTCAGCCCCGGTGCAGTCGCCGACCGTGCACCGTCTGTCATGTCGGGAAAGCGTGCCGCCGGGCGGTTTCCGGTCCGGGTCCCTTCTGTTTCGGTCCTGTCAAGTGGGGCTCACACCGCACAGGGGCAGCGAGCGCGTTGGAGGGTGCGGGTCGGAGGGTGCGAGTCGGGGCCTGTGGAACTGAATCGTTTACGGCATCGGTGGTCGACTCGTTTGCGACATCAGCTCCAAAGCGTCAGCGCACTCCACCTCGTGGGTGCCGTCAGCGCAGGTCGGCGCGGTGTGGTCGCCGGGTCACTGGCAGCCAGCCCAGGAACCGGGCGTGAAGTGCTCGTGGGTCCGGGCGAACGCCCAGGGAGTACAGGTCGTCGAACGCGTCGTGCATGTTCGCCGCCAGGTAGAACGCCAGGGCGATCGAGTGGCCGTAGAACTCGGTCGCGAGATGGAGCTGAGCCGGCGAACACGGCCAGGCAGCCGCGCAGTTACGGCAGAGCCACGCCGGGCGCATCGGCTGGTGCGGGCGAGGGCGGCGGGTCATCCGACCCTCACCGGACCGCGCCTGACGGGCGTGCGGGTGGTCGGGCGGCGGGCCGCCAGAGCGGGTGGGTCCGGCCAGATGAGGCCCGCGGGCATCACGAACAGGGAACGGCGGGCGACCGCGTCGCCGTTCGCGGCCAGCTCGTAGCCGTCGATCCACAGCCACCCGTCGCACGTCGGCCAGTCAAGAACGCGAATCACCCGGACGAAGATCGGGCGCAGGAACTGCACGCTCGCCGCGCGGGTCAGATGCAGGACCTCACCCGTGTGCGGCTTGCGTGGCGTGGGCTTCGGCGCGGGTCTCCGATCCGGCGGCTCATCCGGCACGGCGCTCTCCCTGGTCGTCACTGTGGGAAGGGGCCGCCCCGTGGTGCTCGCCCGTCGAGATCTTGGACAGTTTCCGTTACCAGGTAACGGAAACTGTCCAAGATCTGCGGCAGACCAAGGGCGGCCCCGACACGAACGCGCCCGCCGGGTCTCAGGTCCCTACCGGACGCGCCGTCTACAGAGCACCCTTCCTCAGGGTTGCGGGACGCATACACTCCGTAGCAGCATTCCTCTGGGACGTCCGGGACGTCGGCGAGGGGTCGAGAATGAATCAGGTACTTATCGCGGCGATGGCCGAAGCGGGGGAGACCGCCGAAAGCCTCGCTGGTCAGGTCGGGGTCGATCCGAAGACCGCCGCACGATGGGCCAATCCAGGACGCATACCGCGCAGCCGGCACCGCGTCGAGGTCGCCCGGGTGCTCGGCCGGGAGGTCGCCGACCTCTGGCCGGACGTCCTTACCCGTCGGGAACCAGCATGGTTCCGGCCGTGGATCGACATCGAGCGCGAGGCGGTCGCGCTGCGATGGTTCGAGCTGGCATGGGTGCCCGGCCTCCTCCAGACCGAGGCATACGCGCGGGCGACACTCGGTATGGAATCGCTGACCCCCGAAGAGATCGACGATCAGGTGTCTGCGCGGATGCTGCGGCACGCGATCCTGCACCGTTCCCGCCCGCCGCTGGTAGTCGCCGTGCTCGACGAGGCAGTGCTAGTGCGACGAGCCGGGCGCAGCGCCGACCTGATGCGCGAGCAGTGCGAACGCATCGCGACGTGCGCCGAGTTGCCGCACGTGCAGGTACACGTCGTGCCGGCTGCCACGCCGATGTATCTCGGCCTTGGTGGGCCGTTCACCATCGCCGAGATGCCCGACGGCACACAGGTGGCGCATGTGGACGGCCAGGTGCGGGCTCAGATCATCGATGAAACGGCGGAAATTGCTACCCTCGGACGACGGTGGGCGCGCATAGTTGGCGAAGCCCTACCGAGGGCACAGTCTCTCGATCTCGTCAGGAAAGCGGCAGCGGCATGGACATGACCGGCGTGCAGTGGCGTAAGAGCACCCGCAGCGGCAGCAACGGCGGTAACTGCGTCGAGGTTGCTGACAACCTTCCCGGCGTCGTCCTCGTCCGCGACACCAAAGACCGCGACGGCGGGACGCTGACCTTCGAACCAGCGGCATGGGCCGGCTTCGTCGATCTGGCGAAGGCCATCGGCCCCGTCGGCTGACCAACGCAGCACCAACTGCCCCCGGCGTCTGGGAATCACGGAACCGGGGGCCTTTCGTGTGTCCAGGATGAGGTGCGCTCTCCCCGCACCGCTTATAATGTGGGAAAACTGTTCCATAATATGGGAGACCGCGATGAGCGTGACGGACGTCTTCGACGCTGTGGCCGGCACGTACGACGAGGCGCGCAGGCGGCTGGTGCCGTGCTTCGACAGCTTCTACGGCACCGCCGTCCAGATGGCCGCGCCGCCGTTGCGGGCCGCGCTCGCCGCCGGGCGTACCCCGCAGGTTCTGGACCTGGGCGCGGGTACCGGCCTGCTCTCGTTGCTGCTCGCCGCGGCGGTGCCCGGAGTCCGGCTGACCCTGGTGGACGGAGCGCCGGCGATGCTCGCCCGCGCCACCGACCAGTTGGACGCGCGGTCCGTGCCACACCGAACGGTCCACGCCGACCTGGCCGACGAGCTGCCGCCGGGCCGGTACGACGCGGTGGTCAGCGCGTTGGCGATCCATCACCTGGACGACGACGGCAAGCGCGCGCTCTACCGGCGGGCCGCAGCCGCGCTGGCACCGGGTGGGGTGTTCGTCAACGCCGAGCAGGTGGCCGGCCCGACGCCGGAACTGGACCGGCGCTACGACGAGGTGTGGATGCAGCGGATCACCGAGCTGGGTGCGTCCCCCGACGAGATCGCGGCCTCCCGGGAGCGGATGCGCCACGACCGCCCGGCGACGGTGGCCGACCAGTGCCGGTGGCTCGCCGAGGCGGGCCTGGTCGACGTCGACTGCTACTTCAAGGAGTGGCGCTTCGCGGTGTTCGGCGGCCGGGCCGGGTGAGCCCGACGGAATGTGCGTTTCACCGCTCGGGGGCGAGCTGGTGAACGCAGGGATGACTGTCGGTCACACCCGTGGGTAATCTGCTCGGCATGACTGCCAAGGTGACTCTCTCGTTCACGGACGAGACGATCGAGGAGGCGCGGCGGTTCGCCAAGCGCGAAGGGCTGTCGCTCTCCGCGTGGATGGACCAGGCCGCCCGGGAGAAGGCGCTGCGCGAGGTCTTCACCGCGCACGCCGCCGCCGTGGGCCGCGCCAGCCTGGATCTGGAGTCTGCCGCGCTCGCCGACGCCCGCGAGGTGGGCATGGTCAACGACCTGTTCTCCGGCGGACGGCCGCGTGCTGCGTAGGGGTGAGATCTGGCGCATCGAAGGTGCCCGGGAACGCCTCGGTCTCGTGATCAGCTCGGACGTCTACAACTCCACCGACGTGCCCATCGTGATCGTGGTCGAGGTGGTCGAGGAATCGCTCCTGCGGGACTCGCCGCTCGCCGTGTCGATGGGCCGGTACGTGGTGATGCCCGACCGGATCTCCTCGCCCATGAAGAAGTGGTTCACCGCGTGCGTGGACGTCGCAGACACCGACACCATGCTCCGGGTCGGCCGCGCGCTGCGCATCCTCCAGCAGCTCTGACCGCGACAGCAGCTCTGACCGCGACAGCAGCTCCGACCGCGCAGCCGCGGTGGCGTGCTCACCACCGCCGCCGACCCGTGGTGCGATCCCCGTTTCCGGCCCGACCCGCGACGGGCACTGCCAGGTAACCGGCCGTTCCTAGCGTTTCTGCTCGTCACATCGACGAGGAGGAGCCGCCGTGAGCACGCTCACCAGCACCGTAGTCACCGCCGAGCCGCCCGCCGTCACCGGTCGCCGGCAGCCGCTGCACGACTGGCGCCCCGAGGACCCGGACTTCTGGCAGGCCACCGGCGCGCCGATCGCCCGGCGCAACCTCTGGGTCTCCATCTTCGCCGAGCACGTCGGCTTCTCGGTGTGGAGTCTCTGGTCGGTCACCGTGTTCTTCCTCGGCCCCGCGTACGGCATCGACCCGGCCGGGAAGTTCCTGCTCACCGCCGTGCCGGCCGCCCTGGGCGCGGTGCTGCGGCTGCCGTACACGCTGGCGGTGGCCCGCTTCGGCGGACGACGCTGGACGATCATCAGCGCACTGCTGTTGCTGGTGCCCGCGGTCCCGATGACGGTGCTGCTGGAACCCGGGGTGTCGTACACCACTCTGATGGTGCTCGCCTGCCTCACCGGCGTCGGCGGCGGCAACTTCGCCTCCTCGATGGCGAACATCAACCTGTTCTACCCGCAGCGGCTCAAGGGGCGGGCGCTCGGGCTCAACGCCGGTGGCGGCAACCTGGGCGTACCCGCCGTGCAGCTGGTCGGCCTGGCGGTCCTCGCCACCGCCGGCGCCGCGTACCCCCGGTTGGTGCCGGCGGTCTACCTGCCGCTGATCGTGCTGGCCGCGCTGGCGGCGGCCCGCTGGTTGGACACCGTGCCCGGGGCGCGCAACGAGCCGGGCGCGTTGCGGGAGGCGGCCCGCGACCCGCACACCTGGGTGATGTCGCTGCTCTACATCGGCACCTTCGGCTCGTTCATCGGCTTCGGTTTCGCCTTCGGGCAGGTGCTCCAGCTCCAGTTCGCCGAGCGCTTCCCGACCCCGGTCGACGCCGCCTGGCTGACGTTCCTGGGACCGCTGGTCGGCTCGCTGATCCGCCCGTTGGGTGGGCACCTCGCCGACCGGTTGGGCGGGGCGCGGGTGACCTTCTGGAACTTCGTCGCGATGGCGGTCGGCGCGGGCACAGTGCTGTACGCGGCCCGGGAGCGTTCGTTCGGGCTCTACCTCGCGGGGTTCCTCGCCCTCTTCGTCTTCTCCGGCGTCGGCAACGGCTCCACGTACAAGATGATCCCGGCGATCTTCCGGGCCCGGTCGGCGGACGCGGTGGCCGCAGGTCGGCGTGATCCGGAGGCCGCCGCGCGGTGGGCGCGGCGGATGACCGGCGCGTTGATCGGGATCGCGGGTGCGATCGGCGCCTTCGGCGGGGTGCTGGTCAACATCGCGTTCCGCCAGTCGTTCCTCAGCTCGGGCAACGCCGACGCCGCCTACCTGGCCTTCATCGGCTGGTACGCGTTGTGCTTCGCGGTCACCTGGGTGGTCTACCGCCGTCCGAGGGCCGGTCGGCTCGCCAACGTGTGAGCTGAACCACCCTCGGCGGGTCGCCGCGCGTACGCGTACCCCCGTTTTGACCTGCGGACGGGGCGCCGGGTATCGTTGCCTGCTGTTGTACGACATCCAGAGGCGTGCCCCATCAGGTACGCTTGGTCGTTCGTGCGCGCTGGTCCGGCCTGCTAGATCTGGTCACCTCGGCGCGCGACCCCAGACCGACGACGAGACAAGGTAGACCTGTGCGTACGTACAGCCCGAAGCCGGGTGAGATCGAGCGTCAGTGGCACGTCATCGACGCCTCTGATGTCGTGCTGGGCCGCCTGGCCACCCACGCCGCCACGTTGCTGCGTGGTAAGCACAAGCCGACTTTCGCGCCGCACGTCGACACGGGCGACTTTGTCGTCATCGTGAACGCGGGCAAGGTTGCGTTGACCGGCAACAAGCGCCAGACCAAGGTCGCTTACCGCCACTCCGGTTACCCGGGTGGTCTGAAGCAGATCGGCTACGACGAGCTGCTGACCAAGCGTCCCGAGCGGGCCATCGAGCTGGCTGTGAAGGGGATGCTCCCGCACAACAAGCTCGGCCGTCAGCTGATCAAGAAGCTGAAGGTCTACGCCGGTGCCGAGCACCCGCACCTCGCGCAGCAGCCGGTGCCGTTCGAGATCAAGCAGATCGCGCAGTGAGCGCGGGCGAAGGAAGCAGCATGACCGACATCATCGAGACCGAGGTCGCCCCGGAAGCCCCCGAGGCCACCGAGGCGCCGGCGCCCGTTGCCCGCGCGCCTCGTGGTGACCGGCCGATCCAGACCGTGGGCCGCCGCAAGGAGGCCATCGTCCGGGTCCGCATCGTCCCGGGCACCGGCAAGATCACCTGCAACGGCCAGGACCTCGAGGCCTACTTCCCGAGCAAGGTTCACCAGCAGCTCATCAAGGACCCGCTGGTCACCGCCGAGAAGCTCGAGCAGTTCGACGTCATCGCCAACCTGCGGGGCGGCGGCACCACCGGCCAGGCCGGCGCGCTCCGGCTGGGCATCGCCCGTGCGCTGATCATCAACGAGCCGGACGACCGCCCGGCCCTCAAGAAGGCCGGCTTCCTCACCCGTGACGCCCGGGTCAAGGAGAGCAAGAAGTACGGCCTCAAGAAGGCCCGTAAGGCTCCCCAGTACTCGAAGCGCTGATCTTTCCCAGCGCGTTGTACTTCTGACGGACGGCCGGTCCGCCTCCCCCTCGTCGGGGGGAGGTGGGTCGGCCGTTCCGCTTTCTCCTCACTGGCAGTGCTCTTTCGGAGGTTGGCGGGTATGGGTCGGTTGTTCGGCACGGACGGCGTACGCGGGCGGGCGAACGCGGATCTCACCCCGGAATTGGCGTTGGCGCTCGCGGTGGCCGCCGCGCACACACTCGCCGAGACGGACCGTAGTCATCCGCCGCTCGCCGTCGTCGGTCGCGACACCCGCGCCAGCGGCGAGATGCTGGAGGCAGCCGTGGTCGCCGGGCTGACCAGCGCCGGCGCCAACGTGGTGCGGGTCGGCGTGCTGCCCACCCCGGCGGTGGCGTTCCTCACCGCCGAGGCCAAGGCCGACCTGGGTGTGATGCTCTCCGCCTCACACAACCCGATGCCGGACAACGGCATCAAGCTCTTCGCCGCCGGCGGGCACAAGTTGCCCGACGAGATCGAGATGCAGATCGAGGCGGCCGTCGAGACGAACGCCACCACCGCCTGGGACCGGCCGATCGGTGCCGGCGTCGGCCGGGTGCACGACCTGCTCGACGGTGCCGACCACTACGTCCAGCACCTGGTGGGGACCGTTCCGCACCGGCTCGACGGGATCAAGGTCGTGGTCGACTGCGCCAACGGTGCCGCCGCCGAGGTCGCCCCCGTCGCCTACCGGGAGGCCGGCGCGGAGGTCATCGCCATCCACGCGGAGCCCGACGGGCTGAACATCAACGACGACTGTGGCTCCAACCACATCGAGGCGCTGCGCGCCGCCGTGGTCGAGCACGGCGCGCACCTGGGCATCGCCCACGACGGCGACGCCGACCGCTGCCTGGCGGTCACCGCCGACGGTGAGGAGGTCGACGGCGACCAGGTCATGGCGATCCTCGCGCTGGCCATGCGGGACGCCGGCACGCTCACCCAGGACACCCTGGTGGCCACCGTGATGAGCAACCTCGGGCTGCGGCTCGCGATGTCCGCGCAGGGCATCCGCCTGATCGAGACCAAGGTCGGTGACCGGTACGTGCTGGAGGAGCTGCGCGCCTCCGGGCTGGCGCTCGGCGGTGAGCAGAGCGGCCACATCGTGATGCCCGCGCACGCCACCACCGGCGACGGGGTGCTGACCGGCCTGCACCTGATGGCTCGGATGGCGGCCACCGGCCAGTCCCTCGCCGAGCTGGCCTCGGTGGTCACCAAGCTGCCCCAGGTGCTGATCAACGTGCCGGTCGGCGACCGGACCGTCGGCGCCGCCGCACCCGCGGTGCGCGCCGAGGTCGAGCGGGCCGAGGCGGAGCTGGGGGAGACCGGCCGGGTGCTGCTGCGCCCGTCGGGCACCGAACCGCTGGTCCGGGTGATGGTCGAAGCGGCCACCGAGGCGACCGCCCGTGAGGTCGCCGAGCGGATCGCCGAGCTGGTCCGCACCGCGAGCCCGGTCGTCTGAGGCCACCTCCGGGCGGCGTCACAACCGCAGTCGGGCCGCCCGCTCGTACGTGTCGGCGGGGTCCTCGCCGTCGGTGAGGTCGAGGTCCTCGGTGACGCGTCCGTCGGTCAGTCGGACCAGTCGATCGCAGCGGGCAGCGATGGCCTGTTCGTGGGTGGCGAGCAGGATGGTCATGCCGTGCCGGTCACGCAGGTCGAGCAGCAGGTCGAGGATCTGCCCGCCGGTCGTGGAGTCGAGGTTGCCGGTGGGTTCGTCGGCCAGCAGCAGGCCCGGCGCACCCATCAGGGCGCGGGCGATGGCGACCCGTTGCTGCTGGCCACCGGAGAGCTGCGCGGGCAGGGCGCGTTCCCGCCCGGCCAGGCCGACCGCGTCGAGCAACTCACGGGCTCGGGTCGCGTGGTCGGCCCGGCCCCGCCGGGGGAGGACCGGCACGATCACGTTGTCCAGCACGCTGAGTGCGGGCAGCAGGTGGTAGCGCTGGAACACGAACCCGACCCGTTGCCGGTAGCGGGCCAGTGCGGCCCGGCGCAGGTCGCTGACCACCACGTCGTCGACGGTCACGGTGCCCTCGTCGGGCTGCTCGATCGCGCCGATGAGGTGCAGCAGCGTCGACTTGCCCGACCCGCTCGGCCCGGTCAACGCCACCACCGAGCCGGCCGCGACGGAGAGGGACACGTCGTCGACAGCGGTCAGCTGGTCCGCGCCGATGCCGAATCGTCGGGTCAGGCGGTCGACCGAGATCGCGCTACCGATCTGCTCGCTCATGACTGCTACTCCTCTGCCAGAAGTCGGGCGGGTCGTAGGCGCGGCAGCAGGGCGGCGGGCACCAGCGCGGCGACGGCGCTCACCAGCGTGCCCGCCAGCGCGACCAGTGCGGCCACCAGAACCAGCGCGCCGGGAAGGGCGCCGATCAGCCAGCCCGCGCTGACCAGGCCGATCACCGCGCCGGTCGTCGAACCGACGAGCCCCAGCGCCAGCCCCTCGTAGCCGACCAGCCGGCCGAGTGCGGCGTCGGTCCAGCCGATCGCCCGCAAGGTGGCCAACTCGGCGGCCCGGTCGCGGATGTTCAGGTAGAGCACGTCCGCCACCGCAGCGGCGCCGAGCAGCACGGTGGCCGCAGCGGCCACGGTGTCCGCGCCGCGCACGCTCAGCGAGACCACGTCGCCGAGCACGCTGCCGACGATCGCGCCCCGGAACGCCCACGCGGCGGCGGTGACCAGCGTCAGGGCGGCGACCCCGATGGCCAGCGCGCCGGCACCGAGGAACGTGCGCCCGGGGGTGCGGGCCAGATTCACCAGCGCCAACCCGAAGAGGGTGCGTGGCCGCCGTACCCAGCCGGCGGGAGCGACGATCGGGCGGAGGGCGGCGGCCGGGTGGGTGCGCGCGGCCCGCAGCGCCGGCACCAGGCCCGCCGCCACCGCCAGCAGCAGTGCCACGGGTACGGCCAGGGCGGCCCGCCGCCAGTCGACGTCGATGCCGAGCGCGATTCCGAGCGGGATCGCGAGAATCAGCGAGAGCAGGCCCGCGAGAAGCCCGAGCAGGGCGACCTCGCCCAGGATCAGCGCCGCGATGCGGCGGACCGGCCAGCCGAGGCAGGAGAGCACCGCCAACTCGGAGCGCCGGTCCCGGACGGCGGCGCTGACCGCGTTGCCGAGGAAGAGCACGCAGACCACCAGCACCAGCACGAAGAGCACCAGGCTCTTACGGTCCACCGCCTGGGTGATGATCGAAGCCACACCGAGCGCCGACCAGTTCTCGGTCAGCCTCAGGGTCGGCCGGCCGAACGAGCCGGCGGGCAGCTCCACGGTCTGCGGCGCCCCCGACGAGCCGAGTGTGATGTCGACGTCGAGCCCGGTACGGGCCGCGATCTGTTCGGCGACCAGTCGGACCCGCTCGGCCGACCGCTCGGTGTAGCCGTCCACGTCGGCCACCCGTACCCGGACAGCGCTGATCGGGGCCTTGGCCTGTGGCCCGCCGCCACCCTCCAGGATCTTCGGCACGCTGCCGAGGTTGGTGAGCAGCAGCGGCGGTGCGGAGAGATAGCCGGCGGGATTGCCGCTGGGTGCCAGCGGCTGGCCGCCCAGCGCTGCCCGGCTGCGGTCGTCGGCACCCGCTGCCGTCGGCGCCTGGTAGGTCTCCAGCGGCAGTTGGCCGAGGTCACTGAAGCCGGCCAGCCGGCCCGGGTCGAAGACACCGACAGCCCGCCAGAAACGGTTGGGGGTGTTCGCGCCCACGGGTAGCGGCAGCGCCCGTATCGACCGGAAACCGGTGTCGTCGGCGAGCCAGGGGCGGGGCAGCGGGTTGAACGTCTCCCACTTGCCATACACCTCGGGGTCGCCGGGCGGTTGCTGGCGGGCCCGCAGGATGCCGTCGGGTAATGGGTCGTACTGCACCTCGGCCGACTGGACGACCGTCTGAAGTTGGCCGTGGCAGCACCCGGCCATGGAGAGTTCCTCGGTGAGCATCGCCTGGTGCCCGGCGGTGAGGTCGTACCGACCGGATCCGGCGGGACTCCCCCCGGGGCGGTTCAACGTCTCCTCCAGGTCGATCGCCTCCACCCCGGCGGGGCTGATCGCGAGCCGGGTGAACCTGGCCGCCAGCGATTCGTCGATGAAGGGTCGGTTGGTGACGAGGACCGGGACCTCGTGGTTGTCCGCCGAGCCCCGGCGGTTGACGGCGACCTTGTCGTCCGTGTGGACGGCTCGACCGGCGACCACGGCGTCGTCGAGCCCGACGAGTTGTCCCTCGGCCGCCGGGTCCACAGCGGCCAGCAGGAACGGCACTGTCAGGTCGTACGCCATCACCAGCCGGTCGGTGGGTGTGGCGGAGCCGTCCCGGTCGGTGGCGAGGACGTAGGAGTCGGCCTGGAACCGGCCGTCGGGCAGCAGGTGGACGGCGTGCAGGGACCAGTCCTCGCGCTCGGAGTAGGTGCCCGGGTTGCCCAGCAGCGCGTACCCCGGATCGCAGATGGGGAGGCTGCGCCCGTCCGGCTGCACCTCGCGGGGGACCGGCCCGCAGGTGTCCGACCAGGGGTAGGACCGCCCATCGGAGTACGGCGTGGCGTCACCGAGGGTTCCCCAGTCGATCCGGGGGTAGATCAACGGCTTCGTGGTCACGTACACGAACCGGGGTCTGCCCGGCGCGCTGGAGAGACCGCGTTCGGCGTGAAAGGTCGGGTCCACCCGGATGAGCTGCTGGTCCAGCGAGCGGTCGACGGCGTCGGTGAGGTCGATCGGCGTCGGTAGCAGGGTGGTGGAATAGCCGAGCATCGCGATCGGGGCCGCCACCTCTATGCCGGGGACGCTCGTCACCTGCTCGTACTGCTCGGTGGTGATGCCACCGAAGAGTCCGGAGAGATAGTTGGGGCGGACCAGCCCGCGCTCGGCTTCGAGCGGCGTGCGGGTTCCCTGGGGACGGACGAGGATGTCGTAGGCGACCTGGGTGTTGCGCTGGACCGTGCCGGTGACGTCCAGCCGAGAGGTGGTGGTGGCGCCGGTCAGGACCACGAAGCCGGTGGTAGCCACCAGCACGCCGACCAGTAGCGCCACCGACCGCCCCGCACGGCCGCGCAGCTGTCTCCAGATGAAGCCGAGCATCGCGCCTCCCCGTGTGCTGGCTCTCACTGTGCGCGATACATTGTGACAATGCAAGACCCGTACCGGAGGTGACATGGCGATCCAGCACGCTGTCCTCGCCCTGCTCGCTGGTGGCCCGAGCCACGGCTACCAGCTCAAGGGCGCGTTCGAAGCCGCCGTCGGCCCGCAGTGGGGGCCGCTGAACATCGGCCACCTCTATCAGATCCTCGACCGGCTCTCCCGGGACGAACTGGTCGTCGCCGAACGGCAACCGCAACCGATCAAGCCGGATCGGGTGGTCTACGAGATCACCCCGGCCGGCCGCGCGGAGCTGGCGCGGTGGCTGACCGAGCCGAGCCCACGCAGCGGCGGATTTCGGGACGACTTCTTCCTCAAGGTCACCGCCGCCGCCCGGTCTGGCTCCGCGGCCACCGTCCGCGCCGTGCTGAGCAACCAGCGTGGCCACCTGCTGCGCGAGCTGCGCAACCTGGACGGCCTACGGCGGGCCGCCGAGGACCCGGTGGTCGGGTTGCTGCTCACCGCGGCCAGCCGGCACGTGAGCGCGGACCTGTCCTTCGTGGACGACGCCGAGGCGGTGCTGCTCGGTGACGACGGTCAACTGCTCACCCGACTCGCGATGTCGACTGCGGACCAGTCGACGACCGACCCGGGGTCGACCGGCGCGGGGCGGGTCAGCGACTCCGGGCAGGTCAGCGGCTCCGGACGGGTCAGCGGCTCGCGCGCAGAGCGTGCAGCCGGCTGACCGCCTCGGTCAGCACCTCCGGGCGCTTGCAGAAGGCGAACCGGACCAGCCGCCGGCCCGCGTCGACGTCGTCGTAGAAGACCTGGGTGGGCACCGCCACCACACCGCAGCGCTCCGGCAACGAGCGGCAGAACTCCACCCCGTCCCGGCCGCCGAGGGCGGTGATGTCGGCGGTGACGAAGTACGTCCCCTCCGAGTCGAGCACCTCGAAACCGGCGTCGGTCAGACCACCGACGAGCTGGTCCCGCCGCTGCTGGAGACCGTCCCGGAAGCCGGTGTAGTAGGCGTCCGGCAGGGCCAGCGCCACGGCCACCGCCGGTTGCAGCGGCGCGGCGTTGACATAGGTGAGGAACTGCTTCACCCGGACCAGCGCCGAGACCAGCGCCGCCGGGCCGCTCGCCCAGCCGACCTTCCACCCCGTGCAGGAGAACGTCTTGCCGGCCGACGAGATGCGCAGCGTCCGCTCCCGCATCCCGGGCAGGCCGGCGAGCGGCACGTGCGGGCTCGACGCGTCGGTGAAGACCAGGTGCTCGTACACCTCGTCGGTGACCGCGTACGCGCCGAACTCCTGACACAACTCGGCGACCTGCGCCAACTCGGCCGGGGTGAAGACCTTGCCGGTCGGGTTGTGCGGCGAGTTCAGCAGCACCAGCCGGGTGCGTGGACCGAACGCCGCACGCAGCGCCGCCGGGTCGAAGGCGTACCGGCCGTCGGCCGAGGGGCGCAACGTCACCGGCCGGCGGACCGCGCCGGCCAACGCGATCGAGGCGGCGTACGAGTCGTAGTACGGCTCGAAGCACACCACCTCGTCACCCGGTTCGCAGAGCGCGAGGATGCTCGCCGCGACCGCCTCGGTCGCGCCCGCCGTGATCACGATCTCGCTGTCCGGGTCGTACGCCAGGTCGTAGAACCGCCGCTGATGCGCCGCGACGGCCGCGCGCAGGGCGGGGATCCCCGGGCCGGGCGGGTACTGGTTCTGCCCGTTGCGCAGCGCCTCGGCGGCGGCGGCCAGCATCTCCGGCGGGCCGTCGGTGTCGGGAAACCCCTGGCCGAGGTTGACCGCGCCGGTGCGTACGGCGAGGGCGGACATCTCGGCGAAGATCGTCGTGCCGAACGGCCGCATCCGGGCCACCAGCGGGTCGACATCGGTGCTCGTCGTCACCTGCGCCAGCCTACGGCCATACCCGGCTCGGACCCCAGCCTCACTCGGGGGTGCAACTGGTCGCCCAGTACCCGCGGATCTTCTTGACGACCGGCTTGCCGGTACCGGTGACCGTGACGGTGCAGTCGAGTGGTCTCTCACCCTCGTCGTCGGCCCATCTGGCCTCCACCATCACCCGGGTCTTGCCGTTGGTGCGGATGGTGGTGCTCCAGGGCAGTTTCTGGCCGTCGACGTGGATGAGGTCGCTCTCGGCGTCGAAGTACGCCAGGTCGACGACACCCGACCCGCTGAGCTGGTAGACCACCGTCACGGGTGCCGGTCCTGAGGTCGGTCGGGTGATCGGCTTCTTGCTGGGGGTGGGGGACGCGGCGGGCGGCTGCGGCGCGGTGGGCCGCTCCGGGATGATCGGCCCGCTGGTGGGCGCCGTCCAGCCGTCGTCGTCGGGGGCGATCCACGGCTCCACGGCGACCGGGTCCGGGTTTGTCTGGTCGAGCCACAGGCCAGAAACGCAGAGGCAGCCACACACCAGTAGGACGAGTGCCACGACGGCCGCGACGACGATCCCGACGATCCGCCCGCTGCTCGTGGCCGGCTTGCCGGGGACCTGCGAATACCCGGGGTAGGCGTACGGCGGCGGATAACCGGGCGGCGGCCAGCCGGTGCCGGGGGGCGGATAGCCGGTGCCGGGCGGCGGCCAGCCAGCGGTCTGCGGCTGCCCGTCGGGCGTGGGCCACCCCGCCGGCGGTGGCGATCCGGTCGACGGCAAGCCGGAGGAGTCGGGCGACCAGGGGGGCGTCTGCGGGTCGGGCGACCACGGCGTCGTGGACGGTTGTGGCGTCCACTGGCTGGCGTGCGGCGGCGGCGTCCACGGCGCGGCCGGCGGAGGTGGCGCCCAGGGGGCCTGCGGGGCCCACGGCTGGCCCGGCGCCAGCGGGTCGGGGGCCGAAGACGGAGCCGTGGACGGCGGCGCCGTCGGGTCCGGCGGAAGCGCGGGGGGAGCCGGCTCCGGAGCGGACGAGGGGGTCGGTTCGGGCGACGGCGCGTCGGACATGGCTGCTCCGGGCGGGAGTGGGTATGGGACGAACGGGCCGTGGACGGGAGCGCCAAACCCGCCGAGAGACTTCCGCACCCGAAGGCGTGTCGCAACCCCGCCCTGCGGAGCGGCTCGCGAGGGGCCTGTGACGCTCGTCCCGTTGCGGCCGCGTAGGCCCTGATCGCTCAGATTCCGTGATTGATAACCCGACTTTCGAGCAACCAACGTGAGTGAAACTGGGTTAGGCTGCGGGCCATGTGTGGAATCGTGGGATACGCGGGCGCGCGCCCCGCACTCGGCATCGTCCTCGACGGGCTGCGGCGGCTGGAATACCGTGGCTACGACTCGGCCGGCGTCGCGATCGTCTGTGACGATCAGCTGCTGACCGAGAAGAAGGCCGGCAAGCTGGCCAACCTGGAGAAGGTGCTGTCCGAGCGGGCCGCCGACGACCCGACCTCCTGCGCGGCCAGCCCGATCGGCATCGGTGACGGCACCACCGGCATCGGGCACACCCGGTGGGCCACCCACGGCGGCCCGACCGACCGCAACGCCCACCCCCACGTCGCCCCCGACGGGCGGGTCGCGGTGATCCACAACGGCATCATCGAGAACTTCGCCAAACTCCGCGCCGAGCTGGAGGCCGACGGCGTCCAGTTCACCAGCGACACCGACACCGAGTGCGCCGCGCACCTGCTCGCCGCCGCGCTGGCCGACCTGCGCGCCGCCGGCCAGCCGGACGGCCCGCAACTGCTCGCCGCCGGCATGCGCGTGGTCTGCCAGCGCCTGGAGGGCGCGTTCACGCTGCTCGCCGTGGACGCCGCCGTGCCCGGCGCGGTCGTCGGCGCCCGGCGCAACTCGCCGCTGGTGGTCGGCCGGGGCGACGGGGAGAACTACCTGGCCAGCGACGTGGCCGCATTCATCGAGCACACCCGGGAAGCGGTCGAGCTGGGCCAGGACCAGATCGTGCTGATCACCGGTGACAGCATCGAGATCACCGACTTCGAGGGCCAGCCCGCCGCCGGCCAGGACTTCCACATCGACTGGGACTCCTCGGCCGCGGAAAAGGGCGGCTACGACTGGTTCATGCTCAAGGAGATCGAGGAGCAGCCGCAGGCCATCGCCGACACGCTGCTGGGCCGGCTCACCGAGAGCGGTGAGATCGCCCTCGACGAGGTCCGCCTCAGCGACCAGGATCTGCGCGACGTCGACAAGATCTTCATCGTGGCCTGCGGCACCGCGTACCACGCCGGCATGGTCGCCAAGTACGCCATCGAGCACTGGACCCGGATCCCGTGCGAGGTGGAGCTGGCCAGCGAGTTCCGCTACCGCGACCCGGTGCTCGACCGGTCCACGCTGATCGTGGTCATCTCGCAGTCCGGCGAGACCATGGACACCCTCATGGCGCTGCGTCACGCCAAGGAGCAGAAGGCCCGGGTGCTGGCGATCTGCAACACCAACGGCTCGACGATCCCCCGCGAGTCCGACGCCGTGCTCTACACCCACGGTGGGCCGGAGATCGCCGTCGCCTCCACCAAGGCGTTCCTCACCCAGGTCGTCGCCTGCTATCTCATCGGCCTGCACCTGGCCCAGGTCCGCGGCATCAAGTTCGCCGACGAGGTGGGCGCGGTGGTCGCGCAGTTGCAGGAGATCCCCGGCAAGCTGCGGGAGCTGCTCGACCGGATCGAGCCCGTCCGCGAGCTGGCCCGGGAGCTGAAGTCCGAGCCGACGGTGCTGTTCATCGGCCGGCACGTCGGCTACCCGGTGGCCCTGGAGGGCGCGCTGAAGCTCAAGGAGCTGGCGTACATGCACGCCGAGGGCTTCGCCGCCGGTGAGCTGAAGCACGGCCCGATCGCCCTGATCGACAAGGGCACCCCGGTCATCTGCGTGGTGCCCTCGCCGGTGGGCCGGGGCATGTTGCACGACAAGGTCGTGTCCAACATCCAGGAGGTACGGGCACGGGGCGCGCGGACCATCGTGATCGCGGAGGAGGGTGACGAGGCGGTCGTCCGGTACGCCGACCACCTGATCTACGTGCCGCGTACGCCCACCCTGCTGGCCCCGCTCGTCACCACCGTCCCGTTGCAGGTGCTCGCCGCCGAGATCGCCGCCGCCCGGGGGCACGACGTGGACCAGCCCCGCAACCTGGCCAAGTCGGTCACCGTCGAGTAGGCACCCCCTCGTCCGGAACCTCGGTCGCCGCACGTCGCGGCGGCCGGGGTCTCATCGTCACCGGCCCAGCACGACACGGGCCATGCCGTCCAGCGCCGGGTTGCCCGCCTCCCAGTAGCCGGTGTGCCCGCCGCGGCCGCTGGGGAACACCCGCCCACCGAAGCCGGGATCGGCCGGGTCGTGACCGAACCACAGCTCGTGCCCCGTCCGGCCGGGCCAACCGAGCATGGCGGCGAGTGGTGCCGCGCCGAACAGTGCCCGCCGGCCCAGCTCGTCCGGCGACCGGGCGGCCCGGATCACGTCGTCGGGGGCGCTGCTCGCCCAGACCTCCCCGGGCGGCACGCCCAGCTCGGCGGCGTGCGACGCGCCGACACCGGGGGAGCCGACGAAGACCAGTGCGTCGGCGGCCAGGCCATGCTCCCGGGCGGCCACACCCACCACCAGTGACCCGTAGCTGTGCCCGAGCACCGTCTGCCGGGCCGGCGGCCCGTCGTGGCTGACGCGCAGCCCCTCCTGGAAACGGTGCAACCCCGGGCCGGCGTCCCGGGCCTGCCCCGCCGAGGCGGCCTCGTTCAGCAGATCCGGAGCGTCGTAGTCCAACCAGAGCACCGCCGCGCTGCGCTCATCCGGGGCGAGCGCGGCGCACCGCTCCAGCACGCGGGCCGCCCTGCCCAGCTCGCCGGAGGCGTCGTCCAGGCCGGCGGTCATCCCCGGCACGTAGGTCAGCACCCGGTCGGCGTGGTCCGGGTCGCCGAGCGCCACCACCGCCCGGCCCTCACCCGCCGGATCCAACCCGAGCAGGTACGCCCGCGGCGCCTCGCCGGCCGTCAGCCGGCCGACCAGCGCGTCCAGACCGGCCAGCCGCCCGGCCACCCCGCGCAACCGGATCAACGCGAGCGGTCCCGGCGGCACCTGGGACAGCAGCCGTCGCCGCTCGAGCAGCAACTCCGTACGCCAGGCGTCGAGGCGTAACCGGTTGGCCTGGTCCCGGGCGGCCACCGGCAGCCCGTCCAACCGGCCCACCAGGGCCGGCTCGCCAACGATCAGCCACCGTCGCTGCGCCGGCGTCAACCCGGACCACCAGGCGCTGACGAGCGTGGGCGCGGCACCGAGAGCCGGTCGGCCCGGCGGAGGCGGGGACGTCCAACCGGTGCCGGCGGCCCTGGCCAGCTCATCCAACCGGTCCGCGGCGACCCGGTCCGCAGCGGCTGCCCCGTCGAGCGCGGCCCGCAGGGCCGCGGCCACTCCAGCCGCGGCGACCCCGGCCCGCTCGGTGGGTCGAAGCCGGGCCGGATCGACCCGCACCGCACCCGAGCGGTCCACCAGCAGGCCGGCCGCGTCGGCCTGGGAGACCGCCTGGGAGAGCCGCGCCTTCGCCACCGCCAACCCACCGGCCAACTCCGCCAGCACCTGATCGACCTCGATCAGCGCTGGTGCGATCGAGGCCAGCTCGTCACGCAGACGGTTGAGGCGGGTGTCCGCCGCCGTGGCGGCCGGACCCGACCAACCGTCCCCCAACCGCCCGGTGGTCGCGCGCAGCTCGCCAAGACGCCGATCGAGTGGCCTGGCCAACCCCGCCCACGCCGCCCCGGCGGCCCGCCACCCACCAGGATCGACAGCCCACAGCTGTCGGTAACCGACGCTGCTCACCGAGGTAGGGAGGCGAACCGGCCGGCGGCCCGGTCGTCCACCGTCTCGTACGCGTCGGCCGCCGCCCGGACGTCGCCGGAGGTCGCCGCGACACGGTCACCCAGCCGGCGGAACCAGGCATGCCCGGCCGCCTCCAACCCGGCCAGCGCCACGCCGGCTCGCCATTCGGGGGCCGCCACCACCAGGCCGGGGAACCCCGCGAGGCCCGACGCCAACCGGCGCGCCTCGTCGTCGAGCAGGCCGGCGACCGCCCGCAACTCCTCCGGCTGCACGGCGAACGGCTCGTCGGTCATGACCACACCCCCGTGGACGATCGGTATCGACGCGCTCACGCTAGGCACGTACCGGAGGCCGCGAGGTGCCCTGTGGACAGCCGACGTCGAGGCGTACCCCGGGGCGTCCACAGGCGTTGCCCAGCGCGGGCCCGACGGCTAATCTGCGGCCTCGACCGCCGGTAGGGTGGTGTGGTGATCGTCGCTGTCGGCATCGACGTGGTCCTGGTCGACCGGTTCGCCCGGGCCCTGGCACGGACGCCGCTGCTCGCCGACCGGCTCTTCACCGAGGCCGAGCGGCACACCCGCTCCGGCGGCCCGCGCTCGCCCGAGTCGCTCGCCGCCCGGTTCGCCGCCAAGGAGGCGGTGGCCAAGGCGCTCGGCGCCCCGGCCGGGCTCAACTGGCACGACTGCGAGGTCGTGCCCGACCCGGCTGGCCGCCCCTGGTTGGCCGTCTCCGGCACTGTCGCGGCGGTGGCCGACGCGCGCGGGGTCAACCACTGGCATCTCTCGTTGTCGCACGACGGCGGGATCGCGTCGGCGATGGTGGTCGCGGAACGATGACGTCGGCCGGGAGGACCGGTCAGGTCAGCCCGCTAACTGAATGGGACACGGTGGCATGAGAGCGGTGTGGCGGGTGGCCGACGTACGGGCGGCCGAGGCGGGGTTGATGGGCAAGCTGCCGGAGGGGACGCTGATGCAGCGGGCCGCCGCCGGCCTGGCCCGACGGGCCGCGCTCCTGCTCGCCGAGCGGGGCGGCGTCTACGGGGGTCGGGTGCTGCTGCTGGTGGGCTCCGGTGACAACGGCGGCGACGCGCTGTACGCGGGGGAGCGGTTGGCCCGGCGAGGCGTCCACGTGTCCGCCCTGCTGCTCACCCCCGGGCGGGGGCACGCCGCTGGCCTGGCCGCGCTGCGAGCCGCTGGTGGCCAACTGGTCCAGGCCCCGGCCGGCCCGGTCGACCTGGTCCTCGACGGCATCGTCGGCATCGGTGGCACCGGTGGGCTGCGGGCGAACGCGGACGAGGTGGTCCAGCGCCTCGGCGAGCTGCGCGGGCGCGACGGGGGACGGGCCACGGTGCTCGCGGTCGACGTGCCCAGCGGGGTCGCGGTCGACACCGGCCACGTGCCGCTGTCCGCGTCCGGCCGGCCCACAGCGGTGCGCGCCGACGTGACGGTGGCCTTCGGCGCGCTGAAGCCCGCCCTGGTGGTCGGCCCGGCCGCCACGCTGGCCGGGCAGGTCGAGCTGGTCGACATCGGGCTGCGGCCGTGGCTGCGCGGCAGCCCGGCGCTGCGGGTCACCGAATGGTCCGACATTGTCGACTGGTGGCCCCAGCTGGGCGCGGCGTCGGAGAAGTACACCCGGGGCGTGGTGGGGGTGGCGACCGGCTCGGCGACCTACCCCGGTGCGGCGGTGCTCTCCGTAGGCGGCGCCCTGGCCGGGCCGACCGGCCTGGTCCGCTACGCCGGCAGCGCCCGAGCCGAGGTGCTGCACCAGCACCCCTCGGTGATCGCCAGCGGGCGGGTCGCCGACGCGGGCCGGGTGCAGGCCTGGGTCTGCGGCTCCGGGCTGGGCACCGGTGCCGATTCGGCGGCCGAGCTGCGCGCCGTACTGGCCGCCCCGGTGCCGGTGGTGCTCGACGCCGACGCCCTGACCCTGCTGGTGGACGGCTCGCTCGCCGACCGGCTGCGAGGTCGGGACGCGCCCATCGTGGTCACCCCGCACGACCGGGAGTTCACCCGTCTCTGCGGGGAGGAGCCGGGCGCCGACCGGGTCGGCGCCGCGTTGCGGCTGGCCGCCTGGATGAACGCGGTGGTGCTGCTCAAGGGGGATCGCACGGTGATCGGCACGCCGGACGGTCGGGCGTACGTCAATCCGACCGGCACCCCGGCGCTGGCCACCGGCGGCACCGGCGACGTGTTGGCCGGGCTGCTCGGCTCGCTGCTGGCGGCCGGGGTGCCCGCCGATCGGGCCGCCGCCTCGGCCGCGTACCTGCACGGGCTGGCCGGGCGGGAGGCGGCCCGGGGCGGGCCGGTGACCGCGCCCGACGTGGCGACCGCGCTGCGTCCGGTGCTGGCCCGGCTGGGCTGACCGGGGCGGTTCCGGGTGCGCTGACCGGATCGCCGCGGCGGGACGTGCGTCGCCGCCCGCGGTGATCACGGCGGAAAGTAGGCTGGGTGCATGTGGCAGGCCGAGGTACGCGTCGATCTTGACGCCATCCGCGAGAACGTGAGCAGGCTCCGCTCCGGCACCACCGCCGAGTTGATGGCAGTGGTGAAGGCCGACGGGTACGGCCACGGCATGCTTCCGGCCGCCCGCGCGGCGCTCGACGCCGGCGCGGACTGGCTCGGTGTCTGCACCCTCGACGAGGCCCTCACCCTGCGGCGGGCCGGGGTGACGGTGCCGGTGCTGGCCTGGCTGCTGGCCCCCGGGCTGCCGCTGCACGAGGGGGTCACCGCCGGGGTGGACCTGGGCGCGGCCAGCCTGGCGCAACTGGACGAGATGATCGAGGCGAGTCGCCTCGCCGGCCGTCCCGCCCGCCTGCACCTCAAGATCGATACGGGGCTGTCCCGGGGCGGCGCGACGGTCGCCGACTGGCCCGCGCTGCTGGACGCCGCCGCGAAGGCGCAGGCCGACGGCCTGGTCGAGGTGGTCGGCGTGTGGAGCCACTTCGTGTACGCGGACTCGCCCGGCCACCCCACCACCGACCGCCAACTGGCCGTGTTCCACGAAGCGCTGGCCATGGTCCAGCGGGCCGGGCTGCGACCGCGCTGGCGGCACCTCGCCAACTCGGCCGCCACCCTCACCCGCCCGGACACCCACTTCGACCTGGTCCGCCCCGGCCTGGCCATCTACGGGCTGTCACCGGTGGCCGGCGAGACGTACGGGTTGCGGCCCGCGATGACCGCCCGCGCCCGGGTGATGCTCACCAAGCGGGTGCCCGCCGGCACCGGCATCTCGTACGGGCACGCCTACACCACGCAGGCCGACGCGAACCTGGCCGTGGTGCCGCTCGGGTATGCCGACGGGGTTCCCCGGCACGCGTCCAACACCGGCCCGGTGCAGCTCGGCGGCGTACGCCGAACGATTTCGGGTCGGGTCTGCATGGACCAGTTCGTGCTCGACTGCGGCGACGACCCGGTGGCCGACGGCGACGTGGCGACGCTCTTCGGCAGCGGCGTCGACGGCGAACCGACGGCGGACGACTGGGCCGAGGCGGTCGGCACGATCAACTACGAGATCGTCACCCGGTTCGGCGGCACGCGGGTGCCCCGGGTCTACGACGGCGAGAAGCCATGAGTTATCGCATTCCGCGTCCGCGGACGGCCGCGGGCCGGGTAGCGGGGATCGTCGGCGCGGCGGTGGGGGTGGCCGCGGCAGGTCTGGCGGCTGGCGTCGCGACCGAGCGGACCCTGGTCCGCCGGCTCAAGGCCGATCCGGCCGACCGCTACGCGCACGAGACGTTCGGCAAGCAGCGGTACGACGAGGCGTTCCGCCTGGAGTTGCCGGACGGCACCGACATCCACGTGGAGGTGGTCGAGCCCACCCGGCCGGTGCCGGGGCACCCGACTGTGGTGCTGGTGCACGGCTTCTGCCTGGACATGGGGACGTTCCACTTCCAGCGCCAGATGCTCGCCGCCCGCGGCGACTACCGGATCGTGGCGTACGACCAGCCCGGTCACGGTCGGTCCGGCCGGCTGGAGACCGGCGAGTACGACCTCGCGGTGCTCGGCCGGACGCTACGCGAGGTGATCGACCGAACCGCCCCGGACGGGCCGCTGGTGCTGGTCGGCCACTCGATGGGCGGCATGACGATCATGGCGTTCGCCGAGCTGTTCGGAGAGCTGTTCGGTGACCGGGTGGTGGGCACGGTTCTGATGGCCACGTCGGGCGGGCTCATCGCGGAGACCAAGCTGGTCGCGCCCGCGCTGCTCGGCCGGGTCGGCGGCCCGGTGCTCTACATGGTCAGCAACGCCACCCGGTACGGCGGGCCGGTGATCGACAAGGCCCGCAAGTCGACGTCGAACGTGGCCTGGTTGCTGACCCGGAAGTACGGTTTCGGCACCCGCAAGCCCAGCCCGTCGCTGGTGTCCTACGTGGAGACGATGAACTCCCGGACGTCGGCCGACACGGTGACCCGCTACCTGCGGACCCTGGCCACCCACTCGCGCTTCCCGGCGCTGGCGGCGCTGGCGGCGACTCCGGTGCTCGTGGTGGTCGGTGACAAGGACATGATCACGCCGGTGACCCACTCCGAGGAGATCGTCCGCCGGTTGCCGCATGCCGAGTTCGTGAAGATCAAGGACAGCGGTCACGTGGTGATGTTGGAGCACGCGGACGAGGTCAACACCGCCCTGGCGCGGTTCCTGGAGTCATTGCAGAGCGTGGAGGAACGGTGAGTCACGTCGTCAAGCTGCCGACCGTCGAAGACACCCGGGACTTCGGCCGGCGGCTGGCCGGGCTGCTGCGCGCCGGCGACCTGGTGCTGTTGACCGGCCCGTTGGGTGCCGGCAAGACCGCGCTCACCCAGGGCGTCGGGGCCGGGCTCGGTGTCCTCGGGGACATCACCTCGCCGACCTTCGTGATCGCCCGGGTGCACCGTCCCGATCCGGCCCGGGGCGGCCAGGTGGCACTCGTGCACGCCGACGCGTACCGGTTGGGTGACGCCACCGACCCGCGCGCCGAGATCGACGACCTGGACCTCGACGCCTCGGTGGACGACTCGGTGACGGTGGTGGAGTGGGGCGAGGGCCTGGTGGAGCAGTTGGTCGACGCGCACCTACGGGTTCGCATCGACCGCCGCGACGACGACACCCGCATCGTCGAGCTGGACCCGGTCGGCGGTGACTGGGCCCGGCGGCTCGCCGACCTGGGCTAGGTCGGTGGCTGTCGTATCCGATGCCTAGAGTGCAGGGGACCGACCCGCGCTGTGAGAGGTTCCCGATGCCCGACGACGCCCCCGCCCTGGATCTGCTGGCCCTGCTGCCGGAGCAGTGGCGCACCGTGCTCACCCCGCACCTCGACCCGGCACGCACCGCCGAGCTTGGTGAGTTCGTCGCCCGGGAATACGCCACGCAGACGGTCTTCCCGCCGCAGGAGGATCTGTTCTCGGCATATCGGCTCTGCCCGCCGCAGGGCACCCGGGTGCTCATCCTCGGGCAGGATCCCTACCACCGGGCGGGGCAGGCTCACGGGTTGAGCTTCAGCGTTCGTGATGGTGTGACGGTGCCGCCGTCGTTGCGCAACGTCTTCAAGGAGCTGGGCGAGGACGTGGGCGTCCCCAAGCCGCGCAGCGGCAACCTCGATGGGTGGGCCGCCCAGGGAGTGCTGTTGCTCAACGCGGTGCTGACCGTCCGGCAGGCCACTCCGGGCTCGCACGCCAACGCCGGCTGGGAAGAGTTCACCGACGCGACGATCCGGGCTCTGGACGCGGCACCGGACCGGGTGGTCTTCCTGCTCTGGGGCGGCTACGCCCGCAAGAAGGCCGTGCTGGTCACCAACCCGCAGCACGTGGTGCTGGAGGCGGGTCACCCCAGCCCGATGAACCCGCGCGGCTTCCTCGGCAGCCGCCCGTTCAGCGCCGCCAACAAGGCACTCGCCGACGCCGGCCTGCCCACCATCGATTGGGAGCGCACCGCCGGCTGAGCCGCTCGTCGACGTCCTACCGCCGGGCCGGGTCGTGAGCGGATGTGGCGCAGAGACCGACGGCAGTTGTTTCAGCTGTCGCTGGCCAACTGCCGTTTCCGGTAGCGGCGTAGCAGTCCGGCGGCGCGCGGCTCGATGAGTTCCAGCTCGACGAGCGGCACCACCTGGTAGATCCTTTCGCCGTGGCGCACCTCGATCGTCTCGGGCAGTACGTCGCACATCGTGGCCCTGATCTCTCCGTACCGGGTCGACCACCGGTGTTCGCCCGGCTCCTCGGGCTCCAACCACACCCCGCCGAACTCACCCCAGCGAGCGTTCCACCGCTGCCCGTAGTTCGTCTCCAGCCAGCGGGTGAACGGTTTGGAGTCCCGCCAACGTAGGGCGATCTCCAACGCGTCGACCGGCACCGGCGCGCCCTGCAGCAACGCCGCGGTGCAACCGGTGATCACCTGTGGGAAGTCGGTGAGCCGGTCCAGCAGCCGATCCAGCCCCAACCCGTCGATCCGCTCGGCGATCGGCCGGGCGGCCAAGCCGTCGATCTGGGCGTCGAGGTGCGCGTCCAACGGCTCGACTCCGACGACCAACTGCACGTCCATCGCGGCAAAGAGCCGTTCCAGCACCGGGACGGTAGGCGCTCGCTCACCACGTTCGAATCGGGCCACCGCGGCCTGGTCTACCTCGGCCAGTGCGGCCAACTGACGCTGGCTCAGGTCGCGCAGCTGTCGTTGATACCGGGCGGCAGCACCGAGCAGGACGACAAGGCGAGTCGATGACATCCCGGCATGGTGGACCACGGGCGACATGTCCGCGATCCCGCTGCAGCAGGTCGGGGACTTGCGGCTGCCCTGCTGTACCTGCCGCCGCTCTTCGCCTCCCTCGGCGGCTGCTGGCTCTGGCCGCGATCCGCGCCCCGAAGTCGGCGAGCGGATGACCTGGAGGGACTCACTCCGATGAGCGTGATGGCTCTGAGTCATCACGATGACTCACAGACATCAGGCTTGTCAGCGGATGTGGTCCCAGCACTCGTCCCCGGCTAGGTGTCTAGGCCCGACGGCCAACCGCGCCGGGACAGCGCGCCCTCAAACCCGACAACGACGAACCAACCCCCTGAACCCGCCCAACCCCAACGCACGACCGGACCACCGCGATTCGGTTGACCATGAAGTTGTTGCCGCCGAGGACGGCGTGTCGTGACAACAACTTCATGATCAACGGCGGAGTGGGCAGAGGTGGGATGAGGCGAGGCGAGGCGGGGTGGGACGGGTCGGGGCGAAGGGCGACGGTGGGTGGCGGGGCGGGGCGTGACTGGGCGTGCTGGCGGGGCCGCTAGGCTGGCTTACCGTGCTCGTACTCGTGGTGGACAGCTCGACCCCCGCGGTCACCGCGGCGCTGGTGGAGATCTCGGCAGACGGCGTGGCGTCGCGGGCGCACCGGTGCACGGTCGACGCCCGCGCGCACGGTGAGCTGCTCGCGCCCCAGGTGGATGCGGTCCTCGCCGACGCTGACGCGCGCCCGCGTGACCTGGCGGCCATCGTCGCCGGGCTCGGCCCGGGTCCGTTCACCGGGCTACGGGTCGGCCTGGTCACCGCCGCGACGATGGGTCAGGTGCTCGGCATCCCCACGTACGGTGTCTGTTCGCTGGACGCCATCGGTCACCCGGCGGCGTCCGGCACGCCGGTCCTGGCCGCCAGCGACGCCCGGCGCAAGGAGCTCTACTGGGCCGTCTACGACGGCGCCGGCCAGCGGATCGTCGGGCCCGAGGTGTCCGCGCCGGCGGTCGCCGCCGCGCGCGCCCGCGAACTCGGCGCGACGATCGCGGTCGGTGACGGGGCGCACCGGTACGCAGAGGTCCTGGACCTGCCCGTTCGGGTCGAGCCGCGCTATCCGGAGGCGACAGTGCTGGCGTTGCTCGCCGCCGAACGGATCCGGGCGGGGGCGCCCAGTGAGCGGCTCACTCCGCTCTACCTGCGCCGCCCCGACGCGGTGGCGGCGACCGGCCGCAAACCGGTCCTGCCATGACCGCGGTACGGCTCGAACCGTTCCGCTGGTGGCACATCGACGACGTGCTGCCGATCGAGGCGGACCTCTTCGGCGCCGAGAAGTGGTCGCCCGCCATGTTCTGGAGCGAGCTCGCCAACGGGCACCACTACCGGGTCGCCGTCGACGCGGACGGGTCGGTGCTCGGCTACGCCGGGCTCGCCGGCGTTCCGCCGGACGAGGTGTGGGTCCAGAACATCGCCGTCCGCCGGGACGCCCAGCGGCGCGGCGTGGGCCGTGCCCTGCTGGAGGAGTTGCTGGCCGAGGCGGTCCGGCGCAATGCCGGCAGCACCCTGCTGGAGGTCGCCGTGGACAACGCCGCAGCTCAGCGGCTCTACGCGACGTACGGTTTCGAGCCGATCGGGGTGCGGCGCGGCTACTACCAACCGAGCAACACCGACGCGCTGGTCATGCGGCGCGACGCCGAGCCGACCGGGAACGGACCACACGACAATGGCTGACGAACCACTGATCCTGGGAATCGAGACCTCCTGCGACGAGACCGGTGTCGGCATCGTGCGCGGGCACACCCTGCTGGCCGACGCGCTCGCCTCCAGCGTCGAGGAACACGCCCGGTTCGGGGGTGTGGTGCCGGAGGTGGCCAGCCGGGCCCACCTGGAGGCCATCGTGCCGACCATGGACCGGGCCCTGACCGAGGCCGGCGTCACGCTGGCCGACATCGACGCGATCGCTGTCACCTCGGGGCCGGGGCTGGCCGGTGCGTTGCTGGTCGGCGTCGCCGCCGCCAAGGGGTACGCGGTCGCCGCCGAGAAACCCGTCTACGGCGTCAACCACCTCGCCGCCCACGTCGCGGTGGACACCCTTGAGCACGGCCCACTGCCCGAACCCGCCATCGCGCTTCTGGTGTCCGGCGGCCACTCGTCCCTCCTGCTCGTGGACGACCTGGCCCGTGGTGTCACCCCGCTCGGCGCCACCATCGACGACGCGGCCGGGGAGGCGTTCGACAAGGTCGCCCGGCTGCTCGGGTTGCCGTTCCCGGGAGGTCCGCCCATCGACCGGGAGGCCCGGGCCGGTGATGCCGCCTCGATCGCCTTCCCGCGCGGTCTGACCGCCGCGAAGGATCTCGCCGCCCACCGGTACGACTTCTCGTTCTCCGGCCTGAAGACGGCGGTGGCCCGGTGGGTCGAGGCCCGTCAGCGTGCCGGTGAGCCGGTTCCGGTGGCGGACGTGGCCGCGTCCTTCCAGGAGGCGGTCTGTGACGTCCTGACCAGCAAGGCCCTCGCCGCCTGCCGGGCGCAGGGCATCGAGACCCTGGTCATCGGTGGGGGCGTGGCGGCGAACTCGCGGCTGAGGGCGATGGCCGAGCAGCGAGCCGAGAAGTACGGCATCCGGGTCCGGGTGCCCCGGCCGAAGCTGTGCACCGACAATGGCGCGATGGTGGCCGCGCTCGGTTCGCACCTGGTCGCCGCCGGGGTCGCTCCGAGCCGACTGGACCTGCCAGCCGATTCGGCGCTGCCGTTGACCACGGTCAGCGTGTGACGGGGCGGCGGACATGATCGTGCGGATGTGGGAGGCGCGCGCCGAGGCGTACGGAGTCGCCGACCTGATCACCTGGGTGTGCGACACCGCCCTGCCGGAGTTGGAGCACGACCCGCTCCACGTCTCCAGCGAGGTCTTCTCCTCCACCGACCACCGGGTGGTGGTGATCTCCAAGTGGCGCAGCAGCCCTCGCCCGCTGCCGGACCCACCAGCCCTGTTGGTGGCCCGCGCCCCGCACTCCTGGGACTTCACCCAGGTAGACCGCTGACGCGAGCCACCGTCCAGGCCGCTGGTTGACCGGTCAGCTGCGGCGCAACATCCGGTAGGTGGCGATTCCGCCGGTGCCCAGCGCGGCGAGGAAGACCAGCCAGACGACGGTGCTGCTGACACCGACCTGCGGGCCGGAGTTGGCCGAGGCGGCGGCCAGGAGCCCGTCCTCGCCCGGGGCGGGCAGCGCGGCCGGCGGCAGCTCCGGCCAGCGGACCAGGCCGGTGCTCTCCAGCATCTGCATGTGGTGCTGGACGAACCCGTTGGCGTCCTCGCAGAGCTTGCGGACGGTGGCGTCCCGGGTGCTGGCCCGGACCGCGCCGATCACCGGGAAGATCTTGCCGTGGGCGACCCGGAGCCGGGTGACGAAGATCTGGTCGAACCGGGCGCCGGACGCCTTCTGCATCTCGGCCAGCCAGCCCTTCTGCTCGGCGGTCGGCTCGCTGGGGATCGTCGCGCCCAACTTGTTGGCCGCCTCGACCACGAGTTCGTCGAGCCTCTGGTGCTCGCTGGCGATGCCGGCGCCGATCTCCCGTACCTTCGCCGACTGGCCCTTCTCGGCGGCCATCTGACCGGCTGGCATCTCCCAGAGCCCGGCCAGGCGTACCCCGTTGAGCAGTGTCATGTCGGCGGCGTTGAGCTGCTGGCCGCCTGCGGGGGCGGCGACGGCCACACCGGGCAGGACACCGACCCCCGCGATGATCGCGATGAGCAGCATCGCTGCCCGGTGGGTCCGATTGCCCAGTCGGCGGTGGGCGGATCTGAGCGGTGCCATGTCTGTGGTGCCTCCTCGGTCCGGACCGGATCGCGTCTGGACCGGGCATCCGTCGCCTGTGCCGGTTGCCCGTCCGCCCACTGGTACGGACTGATCGCGCCATAAGTTCATCGCGAAGCGAACCGGATCAGCGGGTGACGGCCAGCGGCTCGACGTCCACACCGGACACGTGGCGGATCAGCCCACGTCGAGGGGGTCGGCGAGGAGCCGTTCGAAGGCCAGCTCGGCGGCGCCGATCAGAGGCGCGTCCGTGCCCAGCTTCGGCGTACGCAGCCGGACGTGCTCCAGGCAGGCGCCGAGCGCGTTGGAGTTGAGCCGGCTGCGGATCTGGGCCGCCGCCGCGAGGTAGAGGTCACGCATGGTGCCGCCGAAGATGACCATCTCGGGGTTGAAGACGTTCACCAGGTTGGCCACGCCGAAGCCGAGCCAGTCGCCGGCCTGGCGGACCGCCGTCTGGGCCTGGGCGTCCCCGCGGTCGGCCGCGTCGAAGACCTCCAGCAGGGCGTCACGGCCCCGGGCGTCGGAGCGTCCGGCGGCGCGCAGCAGGCCGTGCTCGCCGATCTCGGTCTCCCAGCAGCCCCGGGACCCGCACTCACAGGGTTTGCCGTCGCGGACCACCTTCATGTGACCGACCTCGCCGCCGTACCCACCGTGCCCGGTCAGCCGGCGCCCGCCGGCGATGATGCCGGCGCCCACGCCGACGTCGCCGTACAGGTAGAGAACGTTGTCACAGCCCGCAGCCACACCTCGTGCGTGCTCGGCGAACGCCGCGACGTCGGCCACGTTGCCCACGGTGACCGGCACGTCGATGCCCAACTCGTCGGCGAGGGCCGCGCCGATCGGCTCGTCCACCCAACCGGTGGTGGGGCCGAGTCGGACGAGGCCGTCGTCCCGGCGGACCATGCCGCAGACCGCGACGCCGGCACCGACGCAGATCGCGTCCGCCGGCACCAGCTGCTGCATCTCCTTGACCGCGCCGGCCAGCAGCGGCGCGGCCTCCGCGGCCAGCAGCCCGCGCGGCCGGTCCAGGTCCCGGCGGTCCAGGACCGCGCCACCCAGCCCGATCCGGGCCGCGCGTAGCCGGTCCACCTCCACCGAGTACGCGTACGCGTAGACCCGGGCCGACTCGGGCCGGACGACGAGCGACGGTCGTCCGGCCCGGCCGGTTTCCTTCGGTGCCCCTTCGCTGACCAGCCCCACTGCGGACAGGTCGGCGGTGAGCGCGCCGATGGTGCTGCGGTTGAGCCCCAGCGTGGTGGTCAGTTCGGCACGCGTGGTCGCCCCGTTGACGTGGACGTGCCGCAGCAGGGCCCCGAGGTTCTGCCGTCGGACGTCATCCTGGCTCGGTCCTGGGCGCATGCTGGCGCTACCTCCCGCGCGGTCAGCTGGTGCCGGTGGCTGCCGCGCGGCGGCGGGAGAGCGCGTCGACGCTGGCGGCGAGCAGCAGCACGACGCCCGTGACCACGTACTTGACTCCCGCGGTGTATCCCATCAGGCCCATTCCGTTCTCGATGACAGCGACCACCGCGCCGCCGAGTACGGCGTCGAGGACGCGGCCCTTGCCACCGAAGAGGCTGGTGCCGCCGATAACCGCTGCGCCGACCGCGTAGAGCAGTACGTTACTGCCCCCGGTGTTCGGGTCGACCGAGTTGGCCCGGCTGGCCGCCACGATGCCACCGATGGCGGCCATCGAGGAGCAGATCACGAAGACCGAGATCCTGATCCGGTCGACGCCGATGCCGGCCCGGCGGGCAGCTTCCCGGTTGCCGCCCACGGCGTAGATGTGCCGGCCGTAGCTGGTGCGTTGGAGCACGAAGGTCCAGATGATCAGCAGCACCGCGATGATCGGCACCACGATCGGCACACCCTTGAGTGAGCTGATCAGGACGTTGCGGCTGCGCTCCAGGTTGAGCACGTACACCGCGGTGCCGAGGATGACGGCGAGCCCGCCGATCCGCAGCGCCACCACCGCGAGCGGGTCGGTGATCAGGCCGCGGGCCACCCGCTTGCGGTGGCGCAGCAGTTGGACCGCCGCGTAGCCGATGACCGCGAGGGCGGTCAGCGCCCAGCCCAGCGTGGGGGCGAGGTTGCGGTTGGCGATGGCGATCAGCACGTCGTCGCGGACGGAGATGTTGGTGCCCTCTTTGACGAGCAGCAGCACGACGCCCTGGAAGGCGAGGAAACCGGCGAGGGTGACCACGAAGGACGGAATGCCGATCTTCGCGACGAGCATGCCGAGCGTGGTGCCGATGACCACGCCGGTGGCGACGGCGGCGAGCACGGCGACCCACCAGGGGTAGCCGAGCACGGTGACCACATTGGCCAGCACCGCCGCGCAGACACCACTGGCGAAGCCGGCGGAGAGGTCGATCTCGCCGAGCAGCAGCACGAAGACCAGGCCCATCGCGATCAGCGTGACCGCCGCGCCCTGGGTGAAGAGGTTGGCGAAGTTGCCGGCCGACAGGAACGACGACGGCCGCATGATCGCGAAGACGGTGCAGAGCACGATCAGGCCGAGGACGGCTGGTAGCGCGCCGACGTCGCCACCGCGTACCCGGCTCAGGTAGTTGCGGAAGTGGCCTCCGACGGTCGGCGTCGGTGTGACGGCGGCGGGGCCGTCCTTCCGCACGGCGGTGGTGGTCATCGGGCGCCTCCTGAGATCGAGTCGGCCGCCTGTGGGCCGTCGCCGTTGCTGCCCGGGTCGGTGGCGAGGCCGAGCCCGCCCGAGCGCCCGGCGGTGATCAGCTCGACCACCTGGGCGTGGGTGATGTCGGTGGTCTTCACCTGGGCGACCATCTGGCCGAGGTACAGCGCGGCGATCCGGTCGGAGACGGCGAAGACGTCGTTCATGTTGTGCGAGATGAGCACCACGGCCAGGCCGTTGTCGGCGAGGCGTCGCACCAGTTCGAGCACCTGGGCGGTCTGTGCCACGCCGAGCGCGGCGGTCGGCTCGTCCAGGATGACGAGCTTGCTGTTCCAGAGCACCGCCTTGGCGATGGCCACGGTCTGGCGCTGACCGCCGGAGAGGCTGGACACGTGCTGCCGGAGTGAGGTGACGGTGCGGATGGAGAGCCCCGCCAGGGTTTCGGCGGCGAGCTGTTCCATGGTCGGCTCGTCGAGGACGATGCCGCTGCGCTTCTCCCGGCCGAGGAACATGTTCTGCACGATGTCCAGGTTGTCGCAGAGCGCGAGGTCCTGGTAGACGACCTCGATGCCGAGCGTGGCGGCGTCGCGGGGGCTGCCGATGTGCACCGGTTCACCGTTGAACAGGAATTCTCCGGCGTCGGTGGGATGGATGCCGCTGATGCACTTCACCAGGGTCGACTTGCCGGCGCCGTTGTCGCCGACCAGGGCGGTCACTTCGCCCGGGTGGACGGTCAGGGCGACGTCGCGGAGCACCTGGACGGGACCGAAGCTCTTGCCGATCCCGCGGAGTTCCAGCAGGGGAGTGGCGGACACGGGGGTCTCCTTCTTAAGGGAGGGTCGGGGCCCGTCCGGCGGGCGCCGCCCGGCACGGGAGAGTGCTCCCGTGCCGGGCGGCGATGGTTGTTCCGGCGGGTACTGCGGCGTCGGTCAGCTGATGCCGGCTTCGGCACAGGCCTTGGCGTACGCCGCGGTGCAGACCTCTTCCTTGGTCACGTAGCCGTCGGCGATGACGTCCTTGACGGTGTCCTTGTAGATGGCCTTCGGGGTGAGCAGCACCGAGGGGACGTCCCGGTCACCGTCCTTGACCGTCTGGCCGGTGTCCTTCTTCTCACCCTTGGCGAGGGCGATGGCCAGCTCGGAGGCGGCGTTGGCCTCTTCCCGGACCGCCTTGTAGACGGTCATGCACTGGTCGCCGGCGAGGATGTTCTGCAGGCCCTCGGTGCTGGCGTCCTGCCCGGTCACCGGCACCTTGCCGTTGAGCTTGTTCTTCTTGAGGATCGAGATGGCCGCGTTGCCGAGACCGTCGTTGGCGGCCAGCACGCCGTCGATCTTGCCGTTGGCCTTGGTGAGCTGCTGCTCGAAGATCGTCGCGGCCTGCGCGTTGTCCCACGCCGGCACCGCGTCCTCAGGGCCCTTGACGTATTCCTTGGAGTCGAACTTCGGCTTGAGCACCGAGTCGTAGCCGGCCTTGAAGAGGGTGGCGTTGTTGTCGGTGGGGGAGCCGTTCAGGTACGCCACGACGGGGTTCTTGGCGCCCTTCTCGGTCAGGCACTTCGACAGACCCTCGCCCTGGAGCTTGCCGACGGTCTCGTTGTCGAAGCTGACGTAGTACTGGGCGGAGCCGCCGAGGGTGAGTCGGTCGTAGTCGATGGTGGCGACGCCCTGCGACTTGGCCTTGTCGAGCACGGCCTTGCCGGTGCCGGAGTCCAGGTTGACGATCATCAGGGCGGTCACGCCACCGGTGATCATCTGGTCGGCGATGGTCTGGAAGGCGGTCTTGTCGTTCTGGGCGTTCTGGATGTCGTACTGGACGCCGGCGGACTTGAACGCCTCTTCCAGGAACCGGCGGTCCGCAGTCTCCCAGCGGGCCGAGGACTTGCTGTCCGGGAGGATCACGCCGATCTTGGGGGTCTTGGCGGAGGCGGCCTTGTCGCCGGAGTCGTCGCCACAGGCGGTCAAGCCGCCGGTCGTGAGCAGGCCCACGGCGGCGATGGTGAGGATCCCCTTACGCATGTGCAGGGTCCTTTCGGAGGTGGGGGAGGTGTTGTTTTGTTGTGTCCGGCAACGTATTTCGCGTCACACCGGCTCCACAAGACCGCGCAGGTGCATAGTTTGTTGGGGGCGATAACAATTCAGCAACGCGACTGTTACTCCGCGGGTATCCCACGGGGAAGTCGACGTAACGACTGTCGTCAGTGGGTTTGCAACGGCGCGGTGCGGGCGTCGGTCAACGCCACCAGATCCGCCGCGGCCAGTTCGAGTTGCAGACCACGCCGACCAGCCGAGACGTAGATCGTCGGGAGATCCAGTGCGGATTCGTCCAGCACGGTGGGCAACCGCCGACGCTGCCCGAGCGGGCTGATCCCCCCGCGCACGTAACCGGTGGCCCGCTCGGCGACCGCCCGGTCGGCCAACGCCGCCCGCTTGCCGCCGACCGCAGCCGCGAGAGCCTTGAGATCCAACTCGCCGGTGACCGGAACGACCGCCACGGTGAGCGCGCCGTCGACGTCGGTCACCAGAGACTTGAACACGCGCTCCGGTGCCACGCCGAGCGCCACCGCCACCAACGCGCCGTAGTTCGGGGCGTCCGGTGCCACCCGGTACGGATGGGTGCGATGCGCGATGCCGCGCTTGACCAACAGTGCCGTTGCCGGCGTGCCCTGTCCCGCCACAGCGACGACGCTAGTCGACCGGCCGGCCGATCAGCACCGTCGGTGCGCCGTCGACCCGGGTGAGCACCAGACTCGCCGCCGCGTCCCCGTTCAGCCGTAGGTCCCGCCGGAGCTGCTCCGGGGTCAGCGCCGAACCGCGCTTCAGGATCTCCACGCGGCCCACCCGACGGTCGCGCAGCAGCGCCCGCAGGCGCTTGAGCGAGAACGGCAGTACGTCGGTGATCTCCAGACAGCGCGCGTACGGGGTGCGGACCGGCTGGTCGGCGTAGAGGTAGGCGATGCTCGGGTCGCCCAGGGTGGCGTCCAGTTCGCTGGCCAGTTCGGCCACGAGGTGCGCGCGCACCACCGCCGGATCCGGGTCGTACAGGTAGCGACGCGGCGGCCCGACCGGCGCCTCGGCGGCACCCGAGCCGGTGAGCTGATGGCGGCCCTGCTGGCGGTACAGGGTGGCCCGACGGGGCGCCTCCGCCAGCTCCCCGCACCAGAGCGCGGCCTCGACCAGGTCGCCGTCCACGCCGACCCACTCGGCCTCCGCACCGGCCGGGATGAGCGCGTGGTCCAGGCCCGGCGCGACCTTCACCACGGTGCGCGGCACCCGCTCGGCCAGCCCGGTGACGAAGTCCCACGGTGGCGAGTAGGCGCGCGGGTCGAAGATCCGCCGCCCGGAACCGGTGGCGCGGCGGGCCGGGTCGCAGAAGACCCCGTCGACCCCTGACACGTCGAACCCGGTCGCGTCACCGCACTCGACGGTGAACAGCTCGGCCAGCCCGGCTGCCTCGGCGTTCGCGGCGGCCATCGCCGCGGTCACCGGGTCGGCCTCCACCCCGTACACCCGGATGCCGGCGCGGGCGGCGGCCAGCGCGTCGGCCCCGAGCCCGCACCCGAGATCGGCCAGGGTGCGCACGCCGGCCGCGTGCAACCGGGCGGCCCGATGGTCGGCGACCACCCGGCGGGTGGCCTGCTCCAGGCCGGGGCGGGTGAGGAACATCCCAGCGGCGGCCGAGCCGAACTTGCCCACCGCCCGGTGGCGCAACTCGGCCTGGGTCAGCGCCGCCGCGGCCAACGTCGGCGGCACCCCGGTCGCGCGCAGCGCCGACGCCGCGACCAGTGGATCACCGCCGGCCAGGTCGGCCGCCGCAGTGAGCGCGGCCGACCCTTCAGGGGTACGCAGCGCCGCCAGCTGATCGAGATCCACCCGGACATTGTCCCGTCCGACTCGGAAAACTTGGCTGGCGGGGCGCGACGCGCTGGCACTCTCCTTGACGGAGTGCTAGCCACGGAATAACCTGCGATTAGCACTCTCACCCTGAGGGTGCCAGCTTCCGGGTCTCACGACCCGGGTGCGCACGCCAGGCGGACCGGCACCCGCGACGACGGCACCGCCCGGTGGCATGAGGCAGATTGACGCTGGTCAGCCCCGCTGGCCAGCAACGAAACCAGTACCCCAGGAGGGTATGCCCGTGACTACCGCGACCAAGGTTGCGATCAAGCCGCTCGAGGACCGCATCGTGGTCCAGGCGAACGAGGCTGAGACCACCACGGCGTCGGGCATCGTGATCCCCGACACCGCCAAGGAGAAGCCGCAGGAGGGCACCGTCCTCGCTGTGGGCCCGGGGCGCGTCGACGACAACGGCAACCGGGTTCCGGTTGACGTGCAGGTCGGCGACACCGTCCTTTACTCGAAGTACGGCGGCACCGAGGTCAAGTACGCCGGCGAGGAGTACCTGGTGCTCTCCGCCCGCGACGTCCTCGCGGTCATCGAGAAGTAAGCAACCGATCAGTGCCACTGCCCCGGTCCGGCTCGCCGGGCCGGGGCAATGGCGCTTCGAAGGGACATTCATGGCGAAGATCCTGAGCTTCTCGGACGACGCCCGGCACCTGCTGGAGCACGGTGTCAACGCCCTCGCGGACGCGGTCAAGGTCACCCTCGGCCCGCGCGGGCGCAACGTCGTCCTGGACAAGAAATTCGGTGCGCCGACGATCACCAACGATGGTGTGACCATCGCCAAGGAGATCGAGCTCACCAACCCGTACGAGAACCTTGGCGCGCAGCTGGTCAAGGAGGTGGCGACCAAGACCAACGACGTCGCCGGCGACGGCACCACCACCGCGACCGTGCTGGCCCAGGCGATGGTTCGCGAGGGTCTGCGCAACGTGACCGCCGGGACCAACCCGGCCGGCCTCAAGCGGGGCATCGACGCGGCGGCCACGAAGGTCTCCGAGGCGCTGCTCGGCAAGGCCGCCGAGGTCACCAGCAAGGAGTCGATCGCGAACGTGGCGACGATCTCCGCGCAGGACTCCACGATCGGCGACCTGATCGCCGAGGCGATGGAGCGCGTCGGCCGCGACGGTGTCATCACCGTCGAGGAAGGCTCGATGCTCACCACCGAACTGGACGTGACCGAGGGTCTCCAGTTCGACAAGGGCTTCATCTCGCCGAACTTCGTCACCGACCTGGAGGGTCAGGAGTCCGTCCTCGAGGACGCGTACATCCTGGTCACCACCCAGAAGATCTCGGCGATCGAGGAGCTGCTGCCGCTGCTGGAGAAGGTCCTGCAGAACAGCAAGCCCCTGCTGATCATCGCCGAGGACGTGGACGGCCAGGCGCTCTCCACCCTGGTGGTCAACTCGCTGCGCAAGACCCTCAAGGTCTGCGCGGTCAAGGCCCCGGGCTTCGGTGACCGGCGCAAGGCGATGCTCCAGGACATCGCGATCTCCACGGGCGCCGAGCTGGTCGCCCCGGAGCTGGGCTACAAGCTCGACCAGGTCGGCCTGGAGGTGCTCGGCACCGCCCGGCGCGTCGTGGTCGACAAGGAGAACACCACGATCGTCGACGGCGGTGGCCAGAAGGCCGACGTCACCGACCGGGTCGCCCAGATCCGCAAGGAGATCGAGGCCTCCGACTCCGACTGGGACCGGGAGAAGCTGGCCGAGCGGCTGGCGAAGCTCTCCGGTGGCATCGCCGTCATCAAGGCCGGCGCGGCGACCGAGGTCGAGATGAAGGAGCGCAAGCACCGCATCGAGGACGCCATCGCGGCGACCAAGGCCGCGGTCGAGGAGGGCACCGTGCCCGGCGGCGGCGCCGCCCTGGTGCAGATCCTCTCGGTGCTCGACGATGACCTGGGCTTCACCGGTGACGAGAAGGTCGGCGTCTCGGTCGTGCGCAAGGCGCTCGTCGAGCCGCTGCGCTGGATCGCCCAGAACGCCGGTCACGACGGCTACGTCGTGACGCAGAAGGTCGCCGACCTCACCTGGGGCAACGGCCTCGACGCCGCCAAGGGCGAGTACGTCGACCTGGTCAAGGCCGGCATCATCGACCCGGTGAAGGTGACCCGCAACGCGGTCACCAACGCCGCCTCGATCGCCGGTCTGCTGCTCACTACGGAGAGCCTCGTGGTGGACAAGCCGGAGCAGGCCGAGCCGGCCGCCGCCGGCGGGCACGGCCACGGCCACCAGCACGGCCCGGGCTTCTGATCCGGTAGCGACACCCGTTCCGGGGCGCACCGCCGTAAGGCGGTGCGTCCCGGAACGTTTCTGCGGTCGGCCAGGTCATTACCGAACGCTGACGTTGTTGGCGACCGGGCAAGATGATCGCGCACACTGGGCCGATGAGCACCACGTCACGGCGGTACGCCGCGCTGGCCGGAATCACCGCCGCCGCCGTCGCGATCGGGATCGCCGAACCGGTCGCGGTGTTGACCGGTCCCCGGTCGGCGCCCCTGGTCGCGGTCGGCGGGGTCATCGTCGACGCCGTCCCCGAGTCGCTGAAGCAACTCGCCATCGACCTCTTCGGCACCGCCGACAAGATCGCGCTGCTGGTCGGCACGGCCGTGTTGCTGGGAGGCTTCGCCGCCCTCTTCGGCGTACTGGCGGTCCGTCGACTGGCACTCGGCCTGGCCGGCATCGCGGCGTTCGGCGCCATCGGCGTGGCAGCCGCGTTGACCCGCTCCGGTGCTGACCTCGCCGACGCGCTGCCGTCCCTGGTCGGCGCCGGTCTCGGCGCCCTGGTGCTCTGGCTGTTCATCGACGGACCATTCGAGCTGAACCCCTGGTCCTGGTCACCACCCACACCGCCCGCCGGCCCTGGGTCGCCGGCTGGTCCCGGGTCGCCGGCTGGCCCCGGGTCGCCGGCTGGCCCTGGGTCGCCGGCTGGCCGGGTGTCGGCCCCGGGTCTCGGGTCGCAGGCTGGGTCGGGGTCGGCCGCTCGTCCCGAGTCGCAGGCTGGGCCGGGGTCGGGGTCGCCCGGAGAGCCGGTGCCGGTGTCCCCGGCAGGGCCGGTGCCGGTTACTCCCGCCGGGCTTACGGCGGTCGAGTCGACCGGGCCTGACGAGGTGGACCCGGAGTCGCGGCGACGGTTCCTCACCGGCAGCGGAGTGCTGCTCGGCACCGCCGTGGTGGCCGGCCTCGGTGGGCGGTGGCTGGCAGGGCGGCGCGGCGTGTCCGCAGCCCGCGACGCGATCCGCCTGCCCGCGCCGGTCGCCCCCGCACCGGCCGTACCGGTGGGCGCGGACCTCAAGCTCGCCCAGCTCGCGCCGTACGTCACCCCGAACTTCGGGTTCTACCGGATCGACACCGCGCTGGTGGTGCCTCAGGTGGACCCGGACACCTGGCGGCTGCGGATCCACGGACGCGTCGGCCGGGAACGCACCTACAGCTACGCGGATCTGCTGGCCCGGCCGCTGGTCGAGCGGTACGTCACCCTGGCCTGCGTCTCCAACGAGGTGGGCGGGGACCTGATCGGCAACGCCCGGTGGCTCGGCGTACCCCTGCGGGAACTGCTGGACGAGGTCGAGCCGGACGACGACGCCGACCAGGTCGTCGGCCGGTCGGTCGACGGCTGGACCTGCGGCACCCCCACCGCCGCGCTGCGCGACGGACGGGACGCGCTGCTGGCCGTCGGGATGAACGGCGAACCGCTGCCGGTCGAGCACGGCTTCCCGGCCCGAGTGGTGGTGCCGGGCCTCTACGGCTACGTGTCGGCCTGCAAATGGGTGACCGAACTGGAGCTGACCCGGTTCGCCGACTTCGACGCGTACTGGGTGCCGCGCGGCTGGTCCCCCCAGGGGCCGATCAAGACCCAGTCCCGGATCGACACCCCCAGGAAACGTAACCGGCTGACCGCCGGCCAGGTAACCGTCGCCGGGGTGGCCTGGGCGCAGCACCGGGGCATCCGCCGCGTAGAGGTACGCGTCGACGACGGCCCGTGGCAGGAAGCCGCGCTGGCCCCCGCGGTGTCGGTGGACACCTGGGTGCAATGGTCCTGGCGCTGGGACGCCACACCGGGCGAGCACCGTCTCCAGGTCCGCGCGACCGACGTGACCGGTGAGACCCAGACCGAACGTACGCAGGACGTCGTCCCCGATGGCGCCACCGGCTGGCACACGGTCACCGTCACCGTCCGCTGACCCACGGCACGCGCCCGCGCCGGTCCGCGCTCGAAGCGGGGGGGCTGTGTCGGCGCGTGCTGTATGGGTCGCTGGCCTGTGTCCGCGGTCTGGTGTGTGGGTCGGTGGCCTGTGTTGGCGGAGCGCCCTGCGGGTCGGTGGCCTGTGTCCGCGGGGGTCTCGGGTGCGGGTCGGTGGGCTGCGTTGGCGGCGTGCCTTGCGCGCCGGTGGCCCGTGTCCGCGACCTGGCCTGCCGGCTCCCGACATCGCCATGGATCGGCGGGCCCGTTGACTGGCCGGCAATATCCAAGATCTGCAGGCCAAGTCGGTTGGTCGACGCCCGTTGCCTCCGTTGGGGCCGGTTCGGGACTCCCAGCCCTCCGGCCCGGCCCACGGCCGGCTTCCTCAGCCGCCTGCGGCGGCTTTCCCGGCGGGTGGGGCCTGCCACTGGGTTTCATCGCTGCACGCCGGTTCGCCTCACCGCCGCGGCGTCCGCTCTCGCGCGGCGTCCGCTCTCGCGCGGCGTCCGCTCTCGCGCGGCGTCCGCTCTCGCGCGGCGTCCGCTCTCGCGCGGCGTCCGCTCTCGCGCGGCGTCTGCTCTCACAAGCAGCGAGATCTTGGACACTTTCCGTTCTTGCTTGACGGTAAGTGTCCAAGATCTGCTGACGTCCATTGAGTGGACCATGCCGACTGGTTCCGGCGGTGCGATTCTGCGGCCAGTGGGTTGGGTCTGCCGGGACGGAGATGTGGACGCGGCGTAGCGCGGTGCGAGCGATTCGCTCGCGGATCCGGGACCGTGCTGCTAGCCGGCGCTGCTGGGTGCGGGGGCCGGCTGTCGGTCGGTGTGGTGGTGCGGTCTGTGCGGGTCGAGGCATGGGTATACCGCTGGCCGGCACCCCGGGGTTGCGGGTGCCGGCCAGCGGTTCGATGTGGCGCTGTGCGGTGGTGCTGTGGTCGTGCCGTGCGGTGGTGCTGTGGCGCTGTGCTGTGCTGTGGTGTCGGGTGCTTGTCGTGTGGTGGTGCTGGTCAGCTGTTCCAGTGCTGGGCGACGAGGTCGGTGGCCTGCTGTTCCCACTGGGCGTAGGCGTCCGGGTAGGCCGACACCTGCACCGTCTGCGCGGCGTCGGTCAGGGGCATGTCCTGCCACCCGTCGACCTGCTTCAGACCCTTCAAGAAGGCGGTGGTGGAGTACTCGGGGTCGGTGATCTGCTCCGGCGTACCCCAACCCGAACTCGGGCGTTGCTGGAACAGGCCCAGCGAGTCGTGGTCGTTCCTATCACCCAGGTGGCCCAGGTTTTCCAGCTTGGACTCCTGCAGGCTCGTCGCGATCGAGATGACCGCGGCCCGCTCGGGCAGGCCGGCCTTCTTCGTCGCGGCGATGATCGCCTTGACGTTGGCGGTCTGCTCGTCGTTGAGGCTGATGTGGGACTGGTCGCCCTGCGGCTTCGGCGCGGCCGACTGCACCGCCACGGCGACGGGCTTGGCATCCACCGGGGTGGCGGCGTGGGCGGCGATCGGGCCGGCGAACACACCACCGGTGAACGCGAGACCCGCAACGGACAGGACGCTCTTACGCATGATCGTGTTCATGGGGGTAGCTCCTTCGGGGGTAGGAACACCCACACCACCAACAAGGGGGGAAAACGGTGGTGGGGGTGTGAGCACCTCGTCCGGCGCTGCACTAACAAGGGGAAAGTCTGAGGGGTGACGCCCTGCCGGGGCGTCGGAGTCGGCGGCCTGGCGAGCGGGGGCTCGTGGCGCCGGGACCCTGTGTAACGACCTGCGGGCCGGGGTCATTCCGGGTTCGGACCCATCGGGCACCCTCGTCGAGGCGGTGCCTGTGGTCGTGGGGACTGCAACGACCGGGTCAAGGCTGCCATTCCCACCTGCGCGACCGACCCTCAGAGGCCGGCCCGCGGTCGGTGGTGCTGCGATCGTCAGGGTGTGTAACGACCCCGCCCCGGCCATGATTCCGGCCCACGGGTGCGCCCCGTCACCGGACAGAGTTCGCGAACCTCGCAGAAGCCGGCCCACACAACCGAGGGGGCCGGCAGAGGTCCATATCCCGCGTCAGGCCGGAATGCCCTGGACCAGGCAAACCTCCCATGCTGGCAGTCACGGGCCAGCCCCTCAGGCCGTGCCCCTCGACCCCTGCCGCAGCCGAGACGAGAGGGTTCAAGGGGCACGGCAGGACCCTGACCACACCAAACCGCCAAACCACCAAACCGCTGAACCGCCTCAAACGCCTGAAACGCGCGAACCGCGCCTCCGAGGCGGAGGCGCGGTTCGCGGATGTCGGGGACGTGTGTGTCGGGTCAGGCGACGTTGCGTTGGGCTGGGACGGTCGACTTGTGCGGACGACCCAGGCGGGCCTCCAGTCGTGCGACGTCGACCCGGGCGTGCCGACGGTCTGCCAGGTCCTCCCAGCCGACGGCGAGCAGTCGCAGGCGCTCCGACTCGCTGAAGCCGCCCCACACGCCGTAAGGCTCTCGTACCGACAGGGCGTGGGCGGCGCATTCGGCGCGAACCGGGCAGGCGCGGCAGACCGACTTGGCAGTGGACTCGCGACGCAGCCGGGAGGAACCACGCTCACCGTCGGGGTGGAAGAACTGGGCGCTGTCGCGCCCTCGGCAGGCACCGAGTCGCTGCCAGTCCCAGAGATCGACGATGGGTCCGGGCAGTCTACGTACGTTCGACATCAGCACCCCTCCTCCCGCGCGGCTCCGCGAGAATCCTTATGGCCGGCATCCGGGCGGCGGGCCGCGCAGGCGCACCGTTCCCGGCCTGGATCTCCCGGTACCCGGGCCGTTGCCAACTCACACGTCTGTGATCGAAAACGTCCGGGAAATTGCGGCTTTTGCCCCATCTGTCGGAAAAGTTCGAAGGATTGCCGGGAACCCCCTCCCCAGCCGACCGCGTCATGGTCTGCTCGTTGGCGGAGAGGAGACCACAGTGCGTACCGTTCTTGTGTGCGTTCGGACACCACTCGCGGCCCAGCACCTTGCTTCTGCTGCCGCGCGGCTGGGGTTGTCCGCGATCGTTCGTACCGCCGTCTCTGATCCCGAGGTGATGCTGCGGCTGGCCGAGCGACCGGCCGACGTGGTTCTGGCCGACACGGCCCTCACTCGGCCGGACAGCGCCGGCTTCGTTCGACGGGTGTTGGCGCGTGCGCCGCAGGCGGCGGTGCTGCTGCTCGGCACTGAGGAATCCGAGGCCGCGGCGGCCACCATCAGCGCCGGCGCCCGGGGGCTCATCCAGAACGTCGACCATGATCTGACCAGCGCGGTGGCGAAAGCGCTCCTGCTGCTCACCGCGCCTGGCCGAGCCTCCCGGCAGCGCATCACCGATCCGGCCCGCGACGCGGCGGCGGTGGGTGGTTCCGGTCGCTCCGGGCCGTCGCCGCGCGGTTCCGGTGAGCCCGGCTGGACGGCTACGGCAGCCGACGGGCCGGCCGGGGTGGCGTCGGTGCCGGTGCAGCGGGGCGACGACGAGGCGGAAGCGGGGACGGGCGAGTCGCCGGCGCAGACCGACCCGAGCCGTCCCGCCCCGAACGCCCGACCCAGTCGGGCGTCGATCGGCCTCACCGAGCGTGAGCTTCAGGTGCTGCTCGGCATGGCCGAGGGCAAGAGCAACGCGGAGATCGGCCGGGAGCTGTTCGTCTCGGAGGACACCGTCAAGACGCACGCCCGGCGGCTGTTCCGCAAGCTTGGCGCCCGGGACCGGGCCCACGCGGTGGCGGCGGGCTTCCGCGCCGGTCTGGTGGCCTGACACCCGGACAACGCGCCGCACGTCCGAGCCGCGCGGAAGCGAGCGCGGCTCGCACGACACCCCGCGCAGCCGGGGCGCGCGGCTGGGCGCACCGCAAGGCCGGGGCGCACCGCAAGGCCGGGGCACGCCGCAAGGCCGGGGCACGCCGCAAGGCCGGGGCACGCCGCAAGGCCGGGGCACGCCGCAAGGCTGGGCCGCAGTGTGTGGCGCCGCACGGCCGAGGCACGCCG
The DNA here is from genome assembly GCF_055587245.1 of Micromonospora sp. NPDC047756. Classification (NCBI taxonomy): domain Bacteria; kingdom Bacillati; phylum Actinomycetota; class Actinomycetes; order Micromonosporales; family Micromonosporaceae; genus Micromonospora; species Micromonospora sp. NPDC047756. The sequence continues at coordinate 153,515 of NZ_JBVJGQ010000004.1, read as the reverse complement.
CGCGGCCGGGGGCGCGCCGCAAGGCCAGGGCGGGCCACGCCACCGAGGCACGCCGCGCGGAGCAGAGAACCCCACAGCAGGGGTACGCCGCGCGGCGGCGTTACTTGGCGGCGGTCGGGGTGCCCGGCTCGTCCTCGGTGCCCTCGGACAGGGTGTCGTGCACCCCATCCGCGTAACCCCGGGCGTAGTCCCAGGTCACGTAGTGGTCCGGGTCGGGGTCGTAGGCGGGTTCGTGCACCCGCGGCCTGCCCGAGTTGAGCAGGTGCCGCAGGTTGCCACGGAGCAGGTCCCAGTCGAAGTAGTGCGGCTCGCGACAGTCCTCGCATTCGATCACCAGCCCGCGAACCCCGATCGGGGCCAGCAGCGCCTGGTAGATCTCCAGGTCAGCGAGGTCTTCCAGCACATCCTGCCGCTCGACGTCGGTCAGCGGATCCGGCGTCGCGTCATCGCCCGGGTCATCCAGACCCGCGGTCGGATCGGCCGGGTCGCCATTGAACGGGTCGATGGGCTCGTCGTGCACCCCCTCACCGTAGACCCAACGCGGCGCGAACGTCCGCCCCCCGGCCTCCGCGCCGGCCGGCCTGCCACGGACGGGTCGCCCAGCTCACTGGGTACGATGAGGCGACGTGCCGGCATCGTGGTGCGCTCCGGTGCCCGCCCGCGCCACCTCGCTGAAGCCCATCCGAGCAGCTCAGGGGAGCAATCGTGGAAAATTCGCCCAGCACCGATCTTCCGGCCGGCGGCGAGCACGCCGACCTGGGCGGCCACCTGCCCGAGCTGCCGGCCGGCTCCGCCCGGGTGGTTCCGCTCGGCCTCACCTTCGACGACGTGCTGCTTCAGCCGGGCGAGTCGGACGTGGTGCCCAGCCGGGTGAATACCCGAACGAAGCTCACTCGCAACATCGAGTTGTCCATTCCGCTGCTGTCCAGCGCGATGGACACGGTGACCGAGGCCCGGATGGCGATCGCCATGGCCCGCCAGGGCGGCATCGGCGTGTTGCACCGCAACCTCTCCCTGGAGGACCAGGCACTCCAGGTCGACCTGGTCAAGCGCTCGGAGTCCGGCATGATCACCAACCCGGTGACCGCCAGCCCGGACGACACGCTGCGCGAGGTCGACGAGCTGTGCGGGCGTTACCGCATCTCCGGTGTTCCGGTGGTGGACGGCGACGGCCAGCTCGTCGGCATCGTCACCAACCGGGACATGCGTTTCGTCTCCGAGCCGAACACTCCGGTCCGCGAGATCATGACCCACACCCCGCTGGTCACCGCGCGGGTCGGGGTGAGCAAGGACGAGGCTCTGGCGCTGCTGCGTCAGCACAAGGTCGAGAAGCTGCCGATCGTCGACGACTCGGGCCGGCTGCGTGGCCTGATCACCGTGAAGGACTTCACCAAGAGCGAGCAGTACCCGGACGCCAGCAAGGACGACGCCGGCCGACTGCGGGTCGCCGCCGCCATCGGTGTGGGCGAGGACGCGTACAAGCGGGCCCGTGCCCTTGTCGACGCGGGCGTCGACGTGCTGATCGTGGACACCGCGCACGGTCACCAGCGGGCCGTGCTGGACATGGTCCGCCGGCTCAAGGCCGACGTGACGGTCGACATCATGGGCGGCAACGTGGCCACGTACGCGGGCGCGAAGGCGCTTGTCGACGCCGGCGCCGACGGCGTCAAGGTGGGCGTGGGGCCGGGCGCGATCTGCACCACCCGGATCGTCGCCGGGGTCGGCGTGCCGCAGGTGACCGCGATCATGGAGGCCGCCCGGGCCGCCCGCCCGGCCGGCGTGCCGGTGATCGGCGACGGCGGCATCCAGTATTCCGGCGACATCGCCAAGGCTCTGGTGGCCGGCGCCGACACGGTGATGCTCGGCAGCCTGCTGGCCGGTTGCGAGGAGAGCCCCGGCGAGCTGATCTTCGTCAACGGCAAGCAGTTCAAGACGTACCGCGGGATGGGGTCGCTCGGCGCGATGCAGTCCCGGGGTCAGGCCAAGTCGTACAGCAAGGATCGTTACTTCCAGCAGGACGTGCTCAGCGACGACAAGCTGGTTCCCGAGGGCGTCGAGGGTCAGGTTCCCTACCGGGGGCCACTGTCCCGGGTCGCCCACCAGCTTGTCGGCGGGCTGCGGCTGGCCATGGGGTACGCCGGTGCGGAGAACATCCCCGATCTGCACCGCCGGGGCCAGCTCATCCGGATCACCGCGGCGGGTCTGAAGGAGAGCCACCCGCACGACATCCAGATGACCGTCGAGGCGCCCAACTACCACACCCGCTGATCCAACACCCCCAACCACCTGGAGTCCCCCATGCGTGACGTGGTCGAGATCGGGCTGGGCAAGACCGCGCAGCGCGGCTACCACCTGGACGACATCGCCATCGTGCCGAGCCGCCGCACCCGGGACGTCGACGACGTCTCGACGTCGTGGCAGCTCGACGCGTACCCGTTCGGCATTCCGTGCGTCGGCCACCCCTCCGACGCCACCATGAGCCCGGCGTCCGCGGTGCGGCTCGGTCAGCTCGGCGGCCTCGGCGTGCTCAACGTCGAGGGGCTCTGGACCCGCTACGAGAACCCGACCAAGGTGCTGGACGAGCTGGCCGGCCTCGACGAGGAGGCCCGTGCCACCAAGCGGCTCCAGGAGGTGTACGCCGAGCCGATCCGCCCGGACCTGATCGCCGAGCGGGTCCGCGAGCTGCGTGCCGGTGGCGGCACCGTGGCGGTGCGGGTCTCTCCGCAGCACACCCTCGCGCTGGCGCCGGTGATCCTGGACGCCGGGGTGGACATCCTGGTCATCCAGGGCACCATCGTCTCGGCCGAGCACGTGTCGACCACCGATGAGCCGCTGAACCTCAAGGAGTTCATCGCCGACCTCGATCTGCCGGTGATCGTCGGTGGCTGCACCGACTACAAGACGGCGCTGCACCTGATGCGCACCGGCGCGGCCGGCGTGATCGTGGGCATCGGTGGCGACGAGTGGTCGACCACCGAGTCGGTGCTGGGCATCCGGGTGCCGATGGCCACCGCGATCGCCGACGCCGCGGCGGCCCGCCGGGACTACCTGGACGAGACCGGTGGCCGGTACGTGCACCTGATCGCCGACGGTGACATGCAGACCTCGGGTGACATCGCCAAGGCGCTCGGCTGCGGCGCGGACGCGGTGATGCTCGGTGAGCCGCTGTCGCTCTGCGAGGAGGCTCCTGCCGGTGGTGCCTGGTGGCACTCGGCGGCGAGTCACCCGTCGCTGCCCCGGGGCGCCTTCGAGGTCTCCGGTGAGCCGCTCGGGTCGATGGAGCAGTTGCTCTTCGGGCCGGCGGACGAGGCCGACGGCCAGCTCAACCTGTTCGGTGGGCTGCGTCGGGCGATGGCCAAGTGCGGTTACCGCGACCTGAAGGAGTTCCAGAAGGTCGGTCTGGTCCTCGACCGCTGACCCTTCCAGGACGACGAACGAAGGCCGGCCCGAGCACGGGCCGGCCTTCGTTCGCGTTCAGCCGACTGTCACTTCTCCACGTAGATGGTCAGGTCGGACATGTTGCGGTAGCTGGTCGCCGCGAAGTCGAGCGACTGGCCCTTGTTGTCCGCGCCGCCGGGGGCGGTGTCCATCTCCCAGTTGGCGTGGTGGAAGTTGCGCTCGCCGATGGTCTGGAAGAACTGCTGGAAGTTGAGGTCGCCGTCGCCCAGCGGGGTCATCTGGTACCCGTTGGGGACGCTGGTGTCCCGGTCGCCGTCCTTGGCGTGGAAGAGCGGGAACCGGGTGGTCCGGTCGGCCACGGTGAGGATCGGGTCGAACAGGTCGGTGACCTCCTGGCCGGCCGCGTTGACGTACTTCTGGTGCTTGTAGCGGGCCACGTAGGCCCAGTAGATGTCCAGCTCGAAGAAGACGTACCGCGGGTCGGTGATCTCGAAGAAGTATTCGAGCCGGCGGATGCCGGAGGACCGGGTCTGCCGGCCCTGCGCGTCGCGCGGGCCCCGGTCGATCAGGAAGTTGTACGCGGCGTCGTGGTTGTGCGTGTAGAGCCGCATGCCCCGGGCCTTGGCCTGCCTACCCAGCTCGTTCCAGATGTCGGCGGCGGCGTCCCACTCTGCCTTGTACGCGCTGCTGGTCGGGTCGCTGCCGGTGCCGATGTTCTTCATGCCGAGTTCCTCGGCGATGTCCAGCTGTTGCTGGAAGGTGGCCGGCTGGATGGTGGCGTGGGTGCCGTTGGCCACCAGGCCGTTGTCGTCGAGGATCTTGCGGATCTCGGCGGGGGTGATCTGCCGGCCCAGGATCTCGGTGCTCTGGGTGTAGCCGGCGAACTCGATCTCCTTGTAACCGATCTCGGCGAGTCGGGCGAGGACGCGCTCGAAGCCGTACGGCACCCCGCTGTCGTCGGGCGCGGCGGTGATCCGGTCGCGGACGCTGTAGAGGATGATGCCGCGGTTGCGGGCCGGGATCAGCGGCTCCACCCGTAGCTTGCTGGCGTTGCCGGGGTTGGCGAGCGCGGGGGTGCCGGTGGCGAGGACGGGTAGGCCGGCCGCGCCGATCGCGGCGGCGGCACCGGCGGAGGCGGCGAGCAGGGATCGGCGGCTGAGCCGGCCGGTGGGGGTGGCGTCGGGGGCGGTGTGGTCTGGCATGGTTCCACCTTTCGCGACGGTGGTCGGGACCAGACACTAACGTCGGTCTAAGTCGAAAGAAAGTGAAGATCGATCATTACTTTCGTTTGTTCCGACGAAAGTGACTGATGATCGTCGATCCCGGCCGCGCGGCCCTCGATGCTGGCTAGGCTCGGCCTGAGCGGAGTGCCGCAGGAGGGGTGGGGATGGTCCGGACCGGACGGAGACTGCGCGTCGCCGCGCTGACCTGCGCGATCGGGCTGGCCGTCACGGGCTGCACCGGCGACGACCGCGACGGCTTCCGGCCCGGCGCCGCCGACGTCGGCGACCCTTACGTGCCGGGGCACGGCAACGGCGGTTACGACGTCAGGCACTACGGCCTCGACGTGCGCTACGACCCGTCGACCGACCGGCTGACCGGTCGAGCCGTCGTCACGGCCACCGCCACCCAGGACCTGTCCCGGTTCAACCTGGATCTGGTCGGCCTGGAGGTCCGCGCGGTCAGCGTGGGTGACGCGGCGGCCGAGCACCGACGCGGCGAGGGCGAGTTGGTGGTGACCCCCCGCGACGGGTTGCCGCGCGGCCGGCAGTTCACCGTGACCGTCGAGTACGAGGGCGTCCCCACCGCCGTCGACGACGGGGCGTTGGGCAGCGGTGGTTTCCTGCACACCGCCGACGGCGCGGTGGCGCTCGGCCAGCCCGACTCGGCCGCCACCTGGTTCCCGGTCAACGACCACCCGTCGGACAAGGCCACCTACGACCTGGCGGTGACCGTCCCGGACGGCCTGGCCGCGCTGAGCAACGGCGTACCCGGGCCGAAGAGCAGCGCCGACGGCTGGACCACCTGGCGCTGGTCGGAGCGCGCCCCGATGGCCAGCTACCTGAGCACGCTCGTGATCGGCGACTACCGGGTGGTGACCGGCACGCACGCCGGACGACCGATGGTCACGGCGGTGGCCGCGAGCCTGCCGGCGACCGGTGGCGCAGCCACCTCGCTGGCCCGTACCGGCGCGATCGTCGACTTCCTGGCCAGCCGCTTCGGCCCGTACCCGTTCGACTCGTACGGGGGGATCGTGATCGCCGACGACCGGATCGGGTACGCGCTGGAAACCCAGTCCCGGCCGGTCTACGGGCCCGGCTTCTTCGCGGACGACCGGCCGAACCCGAGCGTCGTCGCGCACGAACTGGCGCACCAGTGGTTCGGCGACAGCGTGTCGCTGACCAGGTGGAGCGACATCTGGCTCAACGAGGGTTTCGCCAGCTACGCCGAGTGGCTGTGGGAGGAGCACGACGGCGGCCGGACGGCTCAGCGCAACTTCGAGATGCAGTACGCGTCGACCGACTGGACGCAGCCGTCGGTCGAGCCGGGCCGGGAACAGATGTTCGGCCCGGCCGTCTACAAGCGCGGGGCGCTCGCCGTGCACGCGTTGCGCCGGACCGTCGGTGACGACCTCTTCTTCCGCATCCTGCGTACCTGGACCAGCGAGCGGGCGGCGGGCAACGCGACCACGTCGGACCTCGTCGCGCTGGCCGAGCGGGTCGCCGGGCGGCAACTGCGTCCGCTCTTCGACGCCTGGCTGGTGGGTGGGTCGGCTCCCACACTGCCGTGACCCGGCCCCGCCGCCGGTGTCGATATGCTGCCGCCTGCGAACGGCGGGCAGGTGCCCGTTCGCGCGGGACTGCGGGGGCCGTGACCGGCCACCGCGCGGAAAGGGTGTGGGATGCGCGGGACGCGGCACCGACTGCGAGTGGCTGCCGGCCTGTTGGTGACCGGTGCGCTCGCACTGTCCGGATGCGACTCGGCGGGCCCGGAGGCGGCCCCACCACCGAGCGCGTCCCCCTCGCCGGCGCGGACGTTCGCCGCCGGCGCCGACGGGGTCGGCGACGCCTACTTCCCGACCTACGGCAACGGCGGCTACGACGTCGGGCGGTACACGGTGAAGGTGCGCTACGACCCGGCCAAGGACCAGTTGACGGGTACGACAACGGTGCGGGCCACCGCGACCACCGACCTGTCGTCGTTCAACCTCGATCTGGCCGGCCTGACCGTCCGCGCGGTGACGGTGGACGGCGCACCGGCGACCCACAGCCGTAACCGGAACGAGTTGGTGATCAAGCCGGCTTCCGGGTTGATCAACGGCAACGGGTTCGTCGCCGAGGTCACCTACGCGGGCAAGCCGAAGCCGCTGAAGAACGAGGCGCTGGGTGACGGTGGCTTCCTGCACACCGCCGACGGTGCCATCGCGCTGGGCCAGCCCGAGTCGGCCAGCACCTGGTTTCCGGTCAACGACCACCCGTCGGACAAGGCGGCCTACGACTTCGAGGTCACCGTTCCGGACGGCCTCACCGCGATCAGCAACGGCGTTCCCGGCGGGAAGACCAGCACGGGCGGTTGGACCACCTGGAAGTGGTCGGAGAAGTCGCCGATGGCCAGCTATCTGAGCACGCTGGTGATCGGCAAGTTCCGGATCACCACCGGTGAGCACAAGGGCCGCCCGGTCTACAACGCGGTCACCACCACCGAGCCCAAGGGGAACGCGGACGCGTCGATAGCGCAGACCGTCGCGGTGGCCGACTACCTGGAGAGTGTGTTCGGGCCGTACCCGTTCGACGCGTACGGCGCAGTGGTGATCTCCGACAGTCGGATCTCCTACGCGCTGGAGACGCAGAGCCGACCGGTCTACGCGGCGAGCTTCTTCCGCCGGGGCGAGAACACCGAGGTCGTCGCCCACGAGCTGGCCCACCAGTGGTTCGGCGACAGCGTCGCGTTGGCCAGGTGGGAGGAGATCTGGCTCAACGAGGGCTTCGCGACGTACGCGGAGTGGCTCTGGGCCGAGCACACCGGGGCGTACACCGCCAAGGAGGTGTTCGACAACCGGTACGCCAGCATGTCCGCGCGGGTGTGGCAGACACCGCCGGGCAAGCCGGGCGCGGAGAAGCTGTTCAGCGAGTCGGTGTACCAGCGCGGTGGCATGACCCTGCACGCCCTGCGGGTCGCCGTCGGCGACAAGGCGTTCTTCGAGATCATCAAGACCTGGGCGGCGGAGAAGCGCGACGGCACCGCCACCACCGCCGAGTTCGTGGCCCTGGCCGAGCGGATCTCCGGCCAGCAGCTCGACGCGCTCTTCGACGCCTGGCTCTACGGCACGAAGAAGCCCGCCCAGCCCAAGCGGCTCTGAGCCGCGGTCAGTTCTTCACGACAAGTTTGGGGTGGGCGGCCAGGTAGGCGTCGGCGCGGCCGGCGCGCAGTTCGGTGAGGAACTTCCGGCCCTCGGTGGTGAGCTGTTCACCCCGGTAGGCGCTGCCCTTGCCCACGCCGGAACCCGGTAGCCCGACCAGCGTGAAACGGTTTTCCGGCAGGCCACTGAGGGCGTACGCGATGTCGACGATCCGGCGTCCGCCCACGTAGACGAGCGTGTCGCCCAGCGAGGAGACCACCTGGTCGACGCGCTCGGGTTGCTTGGCCAGGCCCTCGTCCAGGATCTTGCGGGTCATCGCCCGGATCAGTTGCTGCTGGTGGCGCTGCCGGGCGTAGTCACCGCCGGTGATGTAGCGCTGCCGCGCGTAGTCCAGCGCCTGCCAGCCGTTCAGGTGCATCTCGCCCTTCTCGTAGACCTGCTGCGGCCCCTTGTAGCCGCCCGGCGCGGGCTCCCGGTACTTGCCGTCCGGTCGGCGGTGCAGCGACTCGACCCGCTGGTCGATGTAGATGTCCACCCCGCCCAGGTCGTCGACCAGCCGGTCGAACCCGTTGAAGGTGAGCACCGCGCCGGCGTCGATGCGCAGCCCGGTGTAACCGCTGACAGTGCTGCGCAGCAGCTCGTACCCCTGGGCGGTGCTCGGTTGTTTGGGTTTGCCCGGCACCCGGCTGCCGAAGCTCATCGCGTGCGTGAGTTTGGTCTTGCCACCCTTGTAGCCGGCCTTCGGAAACGCCGGGATGTCCACCAGCAGGTCGCGGGGGAGCGAGAAGAGGTACGCCCGATCCAACCCCTTGGGTACGTGCAGCACCAGCACGGCGTCCGAGTGTGGCTCCCAACCGGGCACGCTGACCCGGGTGTCCACACCGACCAGCAGCAGGTTGAGCGGCCCGGTGATGTCCGCGCCCGGCGGTGGGCCGCTGGGGCTCGGCGTCGGCGTGCCGGCCGGCGACGGGGTCGGTGAGCCGGCCACCGGAGCGCCGCCCGGCTTGTCGTCGCCGGCCAGCCGGGTGATCACCACGGTGCCGGCCGCGATCAGGGCGACGACGGCGAGGGCCGCCAACCCCAGCAGCAGCCACCGTCGGCGCGGTGCCATCGACCCGAGAACCATCCTGGATTCCTCCCACCCGTCTGGTGAACAACGCTCCGACGGGTGCTCCGGGTTGCGGCCGGAAGGCGCCGGGTCGGTCGGCCGGAGCATGATCGCGCGAAAGGTGCCGCTGGCGCGAGCGCTACTCGCGAGTAATGATGCGTCCATGCGGTACGACGTGGTCGTCATCGGGTCCGGCTTCGGTGGCAGCGTCACCGCGCTCCGACTGGCCGAGAAGGGCTACTCGGTCGCGGTGCTGGAAGCCGGCCGCCGCTTCGCCGACGACGAGTTCCCGCGGACGTCCTGGCGGGTCCGCCGGTTCCTCTGGGCACCGCGGTTGGGCTGCTACGGCATCCAACGGCTCACCCTGCTCCGCCCGGCCGGTCGACGATCCGGCGGCGGGGTGCTGGTGCTCTCCGGCACCGGGGTGGGCGGCGGCTCGCTGGTCTACGCGAACACCCTCTACGAACCGCTGCCGGCCTTCTACGACGACCCGCAGTGGCGGGACATCACCGACTGGCGCGACGAGTTGGCCCACCACTACGACCAGGCGAAACGGGTGCTCGGGGTCACCACGTACCCGGTGCACACCGGCGCGGACCGTGCCATGCGCGCGGTGGCCGAGCGGATGGGGGTGGGGCACACCTTCCACGCCACCCCGGTGGGCGTGCACATCGGCCGGCCCGGCGAGCGGATCGCCGACCCGTACTTCGGCGGTGCCGGCCCGGACCGCACCGGCTGCCTGCACTGCGGCTCGTGCATGACCGGCTGCCGGCACGGGGCGAAGAACACCCTCGTCAAGAACTACCTCTGGCTCGCCGAACGGCTCGGGGTCACGGTCCGTCCGTTGACCACGGTGACCGCCGTCCGGCCCGCAGACGGCGGCGGGTACGAGGTGCGCACCGAACGCACCGGCGCCTGGCTGCGCAAGGGTCGGCAGGTCGTCCACGCCGACCAGGTGGTCTTCGCCGCCGGGGCGCTCGGCACCCAGCGACTGCTGCACGGAATGCGGGCCGACGGCGCGCTACCCGGGCTCTCGCCCCGCCTCGGTGAGCTGACCCGGACCAACTCGGAGGCGATCCTCGGCGCCTCGGTGCCCCGTCGACGGGCCCGGTCCGAGCGGTTGGACTACACCGAGGGGGTGGCCATCACCAGTTCGTTCCACCCGGACCCGCAGACACACGTCGAGCCGGTCCGCTACGGGCGGGGCTCCAACGCGATGGGGCTGCTCCAGTCGCTGCTGGTCGACGGCGGCCCGCACCGGGTGCGCCGCTGGCTGGGCAGCATCGTGCGGCAGCCGCGGTTGGCGGCGCGGATGCTGTCGGTACGCGGCTGGTCGGAACGGACGGTGATCGCCCTGGTCATGCAGTCCGTGGACAACTCGCTGACCACCCGGTGGCGGCGTGGCCCGCTCGGCGGCAGGTTGGTCACCGGCCCGGGCCACGGCGCGCCCAGCCCCACCTGGATCCCCGCCGGCAACACCGCGGCCCGAATGCTCGCCGACGAGATCGGCGGCAACCCCGGCGGCTCACTCACCGAACCGTTCGACATTCCGATGACCGCGCACATCCTGGGCGGGGCGGTCATCGGCGCCACCCCGGCCGACGGGGTGATCGACCCCTGGCACCGGGTGTACGGGCACGTCGGGCTGCACGTGGTCGACGGCGCGGCCGTCTCGGCCAACCTGGGCGTGAACCCGTCCCTGACGATCACCGCGCAGGCGGAACGGGCGATGTCCTTCTGGCCCAACAAGGGCGAAGAAGACCCCCGCCCGCCCCTGGGCACCCCGTACCGCCGCCTACCCCCCGTACCCCCGCAAAACCCGGCGGTCCCGCCACACGCCCCCGGCGCGCTGCGACAGTGACCCGCCGCCACCCCCGCGATCTTGCACTTTCGGTCGTCGTTAAGCGGCCTTCGTGACCTTTGTCGGGGCAGAAAGTGCAAGATCGCGGGGAGAGTGGATTGCCGGCGAGCCGGTGCCGGCAGTGGCCGTGACTGTCGGTAGGCTTCGTGCACATGAGCCTGCCTCGCCCAGTCCTCGTGGTGGACTTCGGAGCCCAGTACGCCCAGCTCATCGCCCGCCGGGTCCGTGAGGCGAAGGTCTACTCCGAGATCGTGCCGCACTCGATGCCGATCGCCGAGATGCTGGCGAAGAACCCGGCCGCGATCATCCTGTCCGGCGGCCCGTCCAGCGTCTACGCCCCGGACGCGCCACAGATCGACGCGGGTGTGTTCAGCGCCGACGTGCCGGTCTTCGGCATCTGCTACGGCTTCCAGGCGATGGCCCAGGCGCTCGGCGGCACCGTCACCAGGACCGGCAACCGTGAGTACGGTGGCACCCCGCTGCGCCCCCGCCTCCTCGACCCCGGTGTGCTGCTCCGCGACCTGCCGGCGGACCTGCCGGTGTGGATGAGCCACGGCGACTGCGTCACCGAGGCGCCCGACGGCTTCACCGTCACCGCCGAGTCGGCGGGCGCGCCGGTCGCCGCCTTCGAGGACCTGGCCGGTCGCCGGGCCGGCGTGCAGTTCCACCCGGAGGTCGGGCACACCGCGCACGGCCAGGAGATGCTGACCCGCTTCCTCTACGACATCGCCGGCATCGAGCCGACCTGGACGCCCGAGAACATCATCGACGAGCAGGTCGCCCGGATCCGCGCCCAGATCGGCGACAAGGAGGTCATCTGCGGCCTCTCCGGCGGAGTGGACTCGGCGGTCGCCGCGGCGCTCGTGCACAAGGCCGTCGGTGACCAGCTCACCTGCGTCTTCGTCGACCACGGCCTGCTGCGCGCCGGCGAGGCCGAGCAGGTCGAGAAGGACTACGTCAGCGCCACCGGCATCAAGCTGAAGGTGGTCGACGCCACCGACCGGTTCCTCGGCGCGCTCGCCGGGGTGACCGACCCGGAGCAGAAGCGCAAGATCATCGGTCGCGAGTTCATCCGGGTCTTCGAGGCCGCGGCCCGCGAGATCGCCGCACACGGCGACGTCGAGTTCCTGGTCCAGGGCACCCTCTACCCCGACGTGGTGGAGTCCGGAGGCGGCACCGGCACCGCCAACATCAAGAGCCACCACAACGTGGGCGGCCTCCCGGAAGACCTGAAGTTCGCGCTGGTCGAGCCGCTGCGCACCCTGTTCAAGGACGAGGTCCGCACGCTCGGCCTCCAGTTGGGCCTGCCCGAGGCGATGGTCTGGCGGCACCCGTTCCCCGGCCCCGGCCTGGCCATCCGGATCATCGGTGCGGTCGACCAGCAGCGGCTCGACCTGCTCCGCCAGGCCGACCTGATCGCCCGCGAGGAGCTGACCGCCGCCGGCCTCGACCGGGGTGTCTGGCAGTTCCCCGTGGTGTTGCTGGCCGACGTGCGCAGCGTCGGTGTGCAGGGAGACGGGCGCAGCTACGGGCATCCCGTGGTGCTGCGCCCGGTCTCCAGCGAGGACGCGATGACCGCCGACTGGTCCCGGCTGCCCTACGACATCGTGGCCCGGATCTCCACCCGGATCACCAACGAGGTCGCCGAGGTCAATCGGGTGGTCCTGGACGTCACCAGCAAGCCGCCGGGCACCATCGAGTGGGAGTGAGCGCCGCTCAGGCCGCCGGCGGCGGGCTGGCCGGAGTCATCGGCGGCGGGCTGGCCGGCGTCGCCGGCGGGTAGGGCGGCGTCGGGGCGTACCCCTGCGGTTGCCCCCCGGGCGCGGGCCCGGCGGTGGGCGGCGGGCCGTTCTGCGGCGCGGCGCCCGTGGCGTGCGGCCACGCCGGCGCGCCGCTGGGCTCCTCCGGCATCAGGAACCACATGATCGGGTACGCGAACAGCGCGAGCCCGCCGGTGAGCAGGCCGGTGACCGCGAAGATCACCCGGACCAGTGTGGGATCGACGGCGAAGTAGCGGCCGACGCCGCTGGCGACCCCGGCGACCATGCGGTCGGTGGTGGGTCGCCGGAGCTGCTTGTACGGGGCGTGGGGAGCGGTGGTCGATGTCATACCCCCACAGTCCGCGCTGGCGCCCCGCCCGCCCTCGGTGACCGCCCGGATCCTTACCCTGACCAATCCCTGACCGGGGCCAGATAGTCAGGAATCCGACTCTTTTCCGTTCCGGTAACCCGGCCCGGGGAGAATTTGCTCCCGTGACCACCTTGCTCAAGCCGCTCCGCAGGATCGCGGCATACGCAGTTTGTGCTGATTCAAGCGGCCGAGTCCTGCTGGTCCGCGCATCGGAGCGCTCCGGCACCCCCGGCGTGTGGTCCCTGCCCGGTGGGGCGGTCGACCACGGCGAGGACCCGAACCACACGGTCGTCCGCGAGACCGCCGCCGAAACCGGCCTCTCCGTCGCCGTCTCCGGCCTGGCCGACGTGCTCGCCGACATGCGGGCACTTCCCGACCGCGGCATCACCATCCACACCGACCGGCTGATCTACCGGGTGGCCGTGCGCGGTGGCACCCTCGCCGACCGGGTTGGCGAGCGCCCCACCGACCTGGCCCGGTGGTACACCCTCGACGGGGCGCGCGAGCTGCCGCTGCGCTCGTTCACCGCACGCGCCCTCGGGCTGCCCGCCTCCTCGGCCGACGTGGTGCCCGACGAGGCACCCGAGTTCCCCTCCTTCTACGCCGTGCCCGGCCCCGACGGGCTGCACCGAGCCCAGCGCTTCGCCGCGTACGCGGTCTGCACCGACCCCGCCGGTCGAGTGCTGCTCACCCGCATCTCCGACGGCTACCCGGGTGCCGGCTGCTGGCACCTGCCCGGCGGCGGCACCGACTACGGCGAACAGCCCGGCGCGGCCCTCATCCGGGAGCTGATCGAGGAAACCGGCCAGGCCGGCCGCCTCGTCGAACTGCTCGGCGTCGCGAGTCACCGCGACGCGGCCTCGCTCGGCCCCGAGGGTTACCCGATCGACTGGCACGGCGTGCGCGCCTTCTACCGGGTCGTCGTCGACCAGCCCAACCCACTGACCGTGGCCGACGTCGGCGGCTCCACCTGCGAGGCCCGCTGGTTCGGCCGCGAGGAGCTGGGTGCCCTCCCCACCGACCGCCTCACCGAGGTGACCGCCGAGGCAGTCCAAGCCGCTCACCTCACCTGACCCCGACCACTCCGCAAGGAGCCTGCGCCGCGCGCCGCGCTCCCTGCGCCGTGCCCTGCCCGCCGCCCGCCGTGCTCCGTGCGTCGTGCGCCGTGCGCCGTGCCCTGCCCGCCGTTCGCCGTGCCCCCTGCGCCGTGCCCCGCCCGCCGCCCGCCGTGCCCCGCCCGCCGCGCGCCGCGCGCCGTGCCCCGCCCGCCGTGCTCCGTGCGCCGTGCCCCGCCCGCCGTGCTCCGTGCGTCGTGCGCCGTGCGTCGTGCGCCGTGCTCCCTGCGTCGTGCGCCGTGCGCCGTGCTCCCTGCGTCGTGCGCCGTGCCCCCTGCACGATCGTGCTTGAACCAGGATGTAGTGGCATCGGCACCTCGCCGAGGCCACTACATCCTGGATGTTGCGCGATCTTGAGCGTGGGACCCCGCTGAGGAGTTCCGCATGGGCGTCCCGGGCAGGGAGTCCCGGTTCTTTGGCGCGGCCTGAAGCGTCGTCCCGCTTCGGTAAGCCCATGATCCACTCGGGCTCCTTGAAAACGCGGTATTCCGGGCGCCGGAATACCGCGCCTTCCGTGAAGCCGAGTGGATCACCGTCGGTCTGGTCACCGGCAGCGTGACTGAGCTTCACAATGAGGGCTGATGGAGGGGCGCGGACCAGGTCATGAAACGGGCTCGGGGTTCTTCGCGGGGCTGATCGGTCGCCGTCAGGGGCTGGCTATCGTGGCCTGGACGCGCCCGTTCGCCGACCTCTGCGGGCTCTCCGTGCGGCGCCTCGCGTTGATCATGAAGTTATTGTCGCAACGCGAGCTGGATGACGACAGCTTCTTGAACAACAGATGCGGGTGTGGGGCGGGGGCGAGCGAAGGTGCAATTCGTGCGGCGAGTCGGGGCGTACGGCCTCCTGCGGGACTCGGGCCGGGTCCTGCTGGTTCGGGACGGGGCGCAGGGGGAGTTTCCCGGGGTCTGGCGGTTGCCCGGCGGTGTCGTCGGGCACGCCGAGGATCCGGAGCGCGCCGTGAGCCGCCAGGTCGACGAGCAAGCCGGGTTGACGGTCGCGGTGTCGCGACTACTCGCGGTGGTCGCCGATGTGGCCACCTTTCCGGAGGACGAGACCGCGCTGCACACCGACCGGCTGCTGTTCGACCTCAACGCGCTGCCCAACGGCGCGGAGCGGGAGAGTGCGCGGCCCGGGGGCGGGTCGCGCGGCGTCGAGGCTGGTCTGGTCGACCAGGCTCGCTGGCTTTCGCCGGCAGAGGTGAGGCGGTTGCCGCTGACCCCGTTCACCGCCGAGGCGCTCGGCCTGCCGGTCAGCGCACTGCCGCTGGCGGCGCACCGGTCGCGGGACCTGTTGCCGCCGCAGCACCCCGACCGCCGGCTGCGCTTCGGGGCGTACGGGCTGGTCACCGATCCTGCTGGGCGGATCCTGCTCACCCAGATCGCGGAGGGCTACCCGGGGGCCGGTCTGTGGCATCTGCCCGGCGGGGGCACCGATCACGGCGAGCAGCCGACCACCGGGTTGCTGCGGGAGTTGGTCGAGGAGGGCGGGCAGCTGGGTCGGGTCGTGGAGCTTCTGGGCGTCAACAATCTGCACAACCCCGCCGCGCTGGGCCCGGAGGGTCGGCCTCTGGACTGGCACGGCGTACGGGTGATCTATCGGGTGCTGGTGGACGTACCCACCGACGCGGTGGTCACCGAGTCCGCCGGGGGGTCGACGGCGCGGGCGGGGTGGTTCACCCGCGAGGAGACGACTGAGCTGCCGTTGAGTGACATCGCTTCCGTGGCAATCGGACAGAGTGGCCGATAGCACGCCGCTCGGTGAGCCGACTTGGTGACCCTCCGGTACAGTCAGAGGCGGGAATGATGGAGGAAACGGGCGATGAAGCCCGGGATGGGAACAAGCGAGCGGTTCGAGCGGTTTAAGCCAGATACAAGTACCGCCGGCAGCTATCGCCAAGCCATGTTCCCCTATGCGATGGTGTACTCCGCAAAACGGCTGCCGGGCCATGCAAGGTCCGGCACGAGACAGCCGGACACCCGCCACTCGGCGGTCAGCAGATCCGGTGATGGAGGAAACGTGCCGAGAGCCCCATGGCGCCGGCGTCGTACTACTGACAGTCCGCGCCCCGCAGGGCGTCGCTGGGCGGGCCGGTTGCGCCGCAGCAGCACGTTCGCCCGCCAGGTGCTGTTGGTCCGGGTCGGTCGCCGCGACGAGGACCTGCACCCGACCGACCTGGCCCCGACCGAGCACCGGTACGCCGATCGGCAGCGCCGTCGCTACGGCCTGGACCGGCTCAGCCGACCGACACTGGGCGTGGACCCGACACTGGGCCTGGACCGGGCCGACGTCGAGGCGGTCATGCCGGTCAGTCCGGCGATGCCCCCGATGACGCAGACCGGCGAGGCCCACCCGATCCCGCTGCTCCCCGGCGAGCGCACCATCGCGCGCCGGATGAAGTTCGGCCTGGTCAACGCCTGCACGCTGGCCAGCCTGATGCTCGGCATGCTGGCCATCTTCCTGGCCATGCAGGGCGAGGTGCGCATGGCGGCGCTCTGCCTGATCGCGTGCGTCGGCTTCGACGGTCTGGACGGCGCGCTGGCCCGACGGCTCGGGGTGGCCAGCCCGTTCGGCGCGCAGATGGACTCACTGGCCGACATGTGCTCGTTCGGTCTCGCCGCGCCGGTGGTGGTCTACGCCTCGCTGGCCGGCTCCGTCTCCACGGCGGCGGCGGCGGTGGCGTGCGCCCTGGTCGCGGCGTGCGCCGCGATTCGACTGGCCCGCTTCAACGTCTCGCCGAAGGACGGCAGGTTCTTCTGCGGGGTGCCCACCACCATGGCGGCCGCGGTTCTTGCCGTGACAGTGGCGATCGGCCTGCCGGTGCCCGGTGCCGTGCTGGTCGCCGGGGTGGCGCTGCTGGCCTTCGCGATGGTGTCGAGCTTCCCGTACGCCAAGCTCGCCCGCCTGGTGAAGCTGCCGCCGTGGCTCTGGCTGGCCCCGGTGATCGGCGCGCTGGTCGACATCCGACTCACGTTCGCCCTGATCGTGGTGGGCTACCTGGTCAGCGGGCCGGTTCTCTGGCTGCGGCAACGTCGTACCGCTTGATCTGAACAGAAAGAACGGGGCGCCGCGGTCAGCGGCGCCCCGTTCTTCGTCTGCGGGTCAGCGCCAGCGGGCGATGACCGTGGACCCGCCGACCACCTTGTCGCCCGGCCCGACCAGCGGGTCGGCGGCCTCGGCGGGCAGATAGACGTCGGTCCGGGAGCCGAACCGGATCAGTCCGAAGCGCTCGCCCCTGGCCAGCAGCGCGCCGATCGGCGCGCGCTGCACGATCCGGCGGGCGATCAGCCCGGTCCGCTGCGCGACCACCACGGTGCCGCGAGCGGTGTCCAGCACGGTGTACGCGGCGACGTTGTGCTCGGCGTCCGGCTTCATCGCGTTGACGAAGCCGCCATCGGCGACGAAGTAGTCCACCACCTTGCCGGCGACCGGAGCGCGGTTGACGTGCACGTCCAGCACGGACAGGAAGACGGCGATCCGTAGCCACTCGCCGTCGCCGAAGCGCTCGTCGTGCAGCCGCTGCACCGACAGGACCTTGCCGTCCGCGCTGGCGACCACGGCGCTCGGGTCCTCCGGCACGTCCCGTTCGGGGTCCCGGAAGAACGCGGCGACCGGCCCGGCGGCCAGGGCCGGCAGCAGCCACAGCTTGGACGACGGGCGCGCCACCCGGGCCAGCGCCGCGAGGCCCAGCGCGATGCCCGCCGCCGCCACGCCGTTGGAGTCGATGTGCATCCCCCGGGTCACCGGCACGCTCGACGGCCGGTACGCGGGGGCCAGGCTGTCGGCGGCGGCCGGGCTGGCCGGGGTGAACCGCAGTCGGTAGACCCGCACCGGCGGCGAGTTACGCAGCACCAGATCGGCGCCGACGCCGTAGAGGGCGTCCTGTCGGGCCAGTTCGGCGGCGGCACCCTCGGTGCGGCCGGGGGTGGCGACGGTCGCCACGCTCAGCACCGCGCCGTCGGTGAGGTACTTGACCAACCCCTCGACGCCGCTGCGGGTGGCCTCGGCGGTGCCGGTGAACGCCTCAGCGGCGATGACGACCTCGGCGGCCTCGGCCTCGGCCAGCGAGTCGACGACGCTCACCCGGTCGGCCACCCAGCGGCCCTGGGCTGTGACGTGCTCGCTGAGCGCTGCGGCGCCGAACGGCTCGGCGGGCACCACGGTGAGCCGGTCACCGGGGAGCAGCGCGTCGACCGCCGCGGCCAGCACCGCGGATTCCGGGGTCACCCCGACCAGCAGGGCGGCCTTGGGGTCGTTGATCCGGGCCAGCTCGGCGACGAGGGTACGGGCGGCTCGCTCGCCGATGCGGACCGGACCGGACCGGCCGGTGGTACGCACGGCGGGGGACTGGGTCATGTCGGGCGGGCTCCTGACGGGGGTAGAGACGGGAATCGCGGCGGGACCGCCATGGGCGGGACGGGCCGGCCGGCGGAGGCGAGATCTCCACCAGCCAGCATATGCGTCCGTCCGCGCCGGCCGCACCGCCGTGGTGATGCGGTGGACCGACGCGGACGGGTGCCCGGGGTCAGACCTGCCTGCGCGGACCCTCGCGCTCGTCACCCGGCTGGTCGCCGGTGGTCCCGACCGGCTCGTCGGACCGGGTCGGCTCGTCCCCCTCGGACGAGGTCGGGCGGGCGAGGTTCCCGATGGTCGGCTCGTCGTCTCCGTCGCCGGGAATGGGCTCGGTCGACGGCTCCGCCGGCGGATGCGCCAGCCAGGCCGGGTGAATCACGTCGGTGGTCGGCACGTCCTGCGCCCGTACCTCGGTGGTCGGCGTCTGCGACGTCGGGTCCGAGGAGGGCGTCGGGTCCGAGATGAGCGTCGGGTCGGAGGAGGGAGTGTCCCAGGTGGACCGTTCGGCCTCCCAGACCGGCAGGGCCGCGCCGGACGTCGACGTGGCGGCATCGGAGACGGCCGCGCCCGACACGGGTGCGGCGGCCTCGGCGGCGGCGGCGGCCTCGGCGGCGCCGGCCTCGGCAATTGGCTCCGGCTGGTTCGGTCGAGCCGAGCGCAGCGCGCCGACCAGCCCGAAGACGCCGATCAGGATGAGCGCGCCGGCCAGGAACCAGCCGACCGGTGGCAGTGCCAGCCCGAGCAACTGGGCGAGCAGCCACCAGGCTGACAGCGCCAGGAACACGAGCCCGAAGGCGAACGACACCAGATCGGTGCGGTGAGCCTTCATCGGGTCACCTCCAGGTTGCCCGCATTGACATGAACGTAGAGGCGCAGGGTCCCGCCGCCGGGCCCGTCCGCGCCGACGTCGGTGGATTCCCGCAGGCGGCCGTCCAGCCCGCCGGAACGGTTGCCGAAGATGTTGGCGTCGCCCGCGTTGACGTCGGCCACCGTGGTGACGTCCACGTTCGGCGGTACGACCACCGTCGCCTGGCCGAAGTTGACGGCCACTGTCACCTGGCTGTCCCGTTTCGCGAAGTTGATCCCGCGTAGGTCGAGCACGGCGTCACCGAAGCTGTTCTCGTACCGGTCCGCCAGGTCGCGGTAGTCGGTGGGTGCCCAGGTCACCGCGCCGTCGACCCCCCGGATCCGGTCGTACGACTCGGCGACGGTCGCCGTGCCCAGCGCCGCCGCTGTCACCAGACCGAGGGCGATGAGCCAGCGCGCCCGCCCGAACCACGTGCCGACCAGCAGGCCCAGCGCGATCGTGGCCAGCGCGGCCGCGAAGTACGCCGAGGCGCTGACGGCGAAGACGTCCAGCAGGTCGAGCAGGGCGACCAGACCGAGTACCAGGAAGATCAGCGAGAAGGTCACCGCACCGAGCGGCGACCGCTCCTTGGGGCGCTTCGGCGGCTTCGGTGGCTTGGCCGGACGAGGCGGGGCCGGGGGCGGCGACGCGTACGGGCCGTGCGGCGCGAACGGAGGGCGGAAACCGGAGGGCGGCGGGGCGGTCGGATGGCTGCCCGGCGCAGTGGGTGTGCTGCTCACCGGAGCGGACGGCCAGCCGACGCTGGGCATGGCGGTGCTCGGCCAGCCGGGCTGGGCAGCCGTCGTGCCGGCCGGTTGCCCGGACGTCGGGCCGACCCCGGACACCGGCTGCGTCGCGCTGGTCGGCGGCGCGTCGTACGCCGGGACGGTGACCGTGGGCGCCGCCCCCGTCGTCGCGGTGGCGTACTCCGGACCGGTGCCGAACATCGGCGGCGTCGCCGCCGGGCCGGTCGACGGCGCAGCGCCGTACGACGGTGCGGGCCAGGTCACCGGTGGGACGACCGGACCGGCCGGGTTGCCGAACGGTACGGCGGGCGGGGGACCGCCCGGGGTGCCGGGCCGTGGGTTGCGGCCGTCCCGGTTGAGCAGGAGCGCGCCGGCGACCAGGATGGCCGCGCCGAGCAGCACCGCGCGGAAGGCGTCGGTGACGATGTACGCGAAGCTGGCCGCGACCAGGATGCCCAGGACGATCACCGTCACCGGGGACATGCTGGAGCGACCACGACCGAGCATGGACTCGACGGGGGACGCGGTGTCGCCCTCGTTCGGGATGATCAGCCAGGCGGCGACGTACACCAGGATGCCGATGCCCCCGAAGAACCCGAGCACCGCGAGCAGCACCCGCCAGAGCACCGGATCGGTGTTGGTGGCGCGCCCGATCGCCGCGCAGACACCGGCCAGGTACCGCCCCTCGCGCGGGCGGACCAGCCCGTACCGCGAGGTGAAGCCGGTGCCGCCCAGCGGCGGTGGCGGCGCGGACGCACCGGGACCACCCGGCCCTGGCGGCGTGCCGCCCGGGCCGTAGCCGGTGCCCGCCGCGAACCCCGGGCCCGGGCCGTGGCCCGCCGCGGGCGGCGTGTGGCCGCCGGCCGGCTCGCCGGGCACGGTGCCGGCGGTCGGGTCGGTGCCGGCGTGCGGACCGAAGGTGATGGGCTCGGTCCATTCGGCGGGCGTGGTGGGCGGGGGCGGTGCTGAACCGCCCGGCTGTGCCGACCCCGGTCGGGGTGGCGGGGCAGCTTCCTCGGTCATGCTTCGATCCTGCTGCCCGGTCCACCCGAACGACCTCAGGACCCGACCCTGACCCCACCCTGAGATCCGGCGGCCGGAATGTCGGGGGCGTCCCCGTGGTCGTGGACGCCGCAGCGTGTGACGATCGAGTCACCGACCTCGACCTGTCCGCCACCGTGACCAGGGAGCCTCCGATCAGCACCGTGACCTCGCCCCCGCGCCTGTATCGCGCCCCGGAGCACCGGATGGCCGCCGGCGTCGCCGCCGGTATCGCCGACCATCTCGGCATCTCGGTGCTGCGGGTGCGCGTCGCGTTCATGGTCCTGCTCGGGCTGAGCGGGCTCGGCCTGCTGCTCTACGCGGCCTTCTGGGCGGTGGTGCCGCTGCGTCCCGGTGACACCGCGGTGCCGCCCCGGCGGGACGTCGCCCAACTCCTGCCGTTCGTGGGGATCGGGCTCGGTGTCCTGTTGATCCAGGTGATGGTCTTCGACTCGGTCGGCGCGGCGGGCACCGCCGGTTGGTTGGTGGCCATCATCGCGGTCGGCGCCGGCGTCATCTGGCACCAGTCCGCGCCCGAGCGGCGGCGACAGTGGGGCGACGCGATGCCGGTGCCCTGGCTCGGCGCGGTCGTCGAGGAGAGCGACCGGCGGGCCTTCGTGCTCCGGTTCATCGGCGGGGGGATCCTGGTCGCGGTCGGCATCATCGGTGTCGCGGCCGTCTACTCCCCGGCGCAGAACTTCGACGCGGTGATCAACGGCGTGATCTTCGCGCTGGTCGGGCTGGCGGGCGTCGGCGTGGTCGCCGCGCCGGTGCTCTGGCGGACGTACAGCCAGCTCCGCTCGGAGCGCGAGGGGCGCATCCGCGAGCAGGAGCGGGCCGAGTTGGCCGCGATGGTGCACGACCAGGTGCTGCATACGTTGGCCCTGATCCAGCGCAACGCGGGCGACGTCAAGGCGGTGCAGCGGCTGGCCCGAGGGCAGGAGCGGTCCCTGCGCAACTGGCTCTACAAGCCGACCGCCTCGCCGAGCGAGCGCTTCGCCGCAGCCCTGGAGCAGGCCGCAGCCGAGGTCGAGGACACCTTCGCGATCAGCGTGGAGACGGTGGTGGTGGGGGACCGGGAGACCGACGAGAAGGTCGGGGCGATCGTCGCGGCCGCGCGCGAGGCGTTGGTGAACGCCGCCCGACACGCCGGCGTGCTGACCGTCTCGCTCTACGCCGAGGTGGAGCCGGATCAGGTAAGCGTCTTCGTCCGGGACCGAGGGAAGGGCTTCGACCCCGATACGGTGGAGGACCACCGGCACGGCGTCAGCGGCTCGATCATCGGGCGAATGAAGCGGCACGGCGGACGGGCCGAGATCCGGTCCGGCCCGGGGGAGGGGACCGAGGTCCGGTTGATCCTGCCGATCTCCCGGGACTCGTCCGCAGCGGAGAGGACCAGATGACCATGGCCGAGCAGCCGACCGAGCAGGTCGACCCGGCGAACGCCCGCCCCGAGCGGCTGCGGGTGTTCCTGGTGGACGACCACGCGATGTTCCGTGCCGGGGTACGCGCGGAGTTGGGCGCCCACGTCGAGGTGGTGGGCGAGGCGAGCACGGTGGCCGAGGCGGTCACCCGGATCGCCGCCGTCGGCCCGGACGTGGTGCTGCTGGACGTGCACATGCCCGATGGCGGTGGTCGCGCGGTGCTGGAGGCGATGCGGCGTACGCACCCGCAGGTCAAGTTCCTCGCGTTGAGCGTCTCCGACGCGGCGGAGGACGTGATCGGGCTGATCCGTGCCGGTGCCCGCGGGTACGTCACCAAGACCATCTCCCCGGACGAGCTGGCTGCCGCGATCCGGCGGGTGGCCGACGGGGACGCGGTGTTCAGCCCACGGCTGGCCGGGTTCGTGCTGGACGCCTTCGCGGCCCGTCCGGATGCGCCGGTGGCCGACCCGGAGCTGGACCAGCTCACGAACCGTGAGCGGGAGGTGCTGCGGCTGCTGGCCCGGGGGTACGCGTACAAGGAGATCGCCAAGGAGCTGTTCATCTCCATCAAGACCGTGGAGACGCACGTGTCGAACGTGCTGCGCAAGCTTCAGATGTCCAATCGCTACGAGCTCTCCCGCTGGGCGGCGGACCGCCGGCTCGTGTGACGGCGCGTCGACACCGCCGGAGATCAGCGCCGACACCGCCGGAGATCAGAGAAACCGCCGGCGCGCCCTCGTACGCCCAGCCGATGATCGTGTCCGGGTAGCCGTAGGGGCCCTCATCCGGATGGGTCGAAACATGAGTGGTGACGCACGTCCCATCGGGCCGAGTGGCCGTGGGGCGTGCGCGCCCGCTGGGGCCGGGTTGCCAGGCGGGCGCAACGTATTTCCTGCTCAGTGCCGCCTGCGTCGACCGTTTTATGATCATTTTTCAAGTATCGGCAACGTGGCGGGCAACTAACGGCTTGATAACGGCACCTTCACGGAAGAGGCCAGTGGGTGTCACAGTGGCAGCACCTCACCATCGGTGTGTGGCACTCCGTACGCCCCACGACCACGATCCTGCCGATCTCGGCGGCCCGTGGCTGTGTCGATTGCGTCGTGTCACGCCTCGTTGGTGGGGAGCCCGGCGGATCGGAACATCAGGGGTGTCCCCAACTTCCCTGTGGTCCCGGCGACCCGCGCCCCGGGGTGGTCGGGCGGTGTCACCCCCAAACGTGCGTGAAACCCACGACGGAACCTGGTTAGAAAGAGGAGGCCCCTCGGAATGAGAGTCTCGAAGCGGGCGACGAGCGCCATCGCGCTCAGCGCGGCTGCCGCGCTTGTCGCGAGCGGTTGCTCGAGCGGCGGCAGCGACGACAATGCCGCCAGCACGGATGGCTCGATCGTTGTTCACGGCGTCCAGCCGGAGAACCCGCTGGTCCCGTCGAACACCACGGAGACCGGTGGCGGCAAGATCATCGACTGGCTGTTCACCGGCCTGGTCGAGTACCCGAACGACGGTGGGGCCCCGCGTAACGCGCTGGCCGAGTCCATCAACACCACGGACTCCAAGGTCTTCACGATCAAGATCAAGGCCGGTACCAAGTTCCACGACGGTACCGAGGTCAAGGCGAAGAACTTCGTCGACGCCTGGAACTGGGCCGCCTACTCGCCGAACGGTGCGCAGAACGGCACCTTCTTCGCGGACATCGCGGGCTTCGACCAGACCTACACCACGGACCCGGACGGCGCGGACGGCCCGAAGAAGGCCCCGGCCCCGACGGCCGACAAGCTTTCCGGCCTGAAGGTCATCGACGACCAGACCTTCGAGGTCACCCTGGCGGCGCCGACCGCGGTCTTCCCGACCAAGCTCGGCTACAGCGCCTTCATGCCGCTGCCGGACGTGTTCTTCACCATGAAGCCGGAAGAGTTCGGCAAGACGAAGCCGATCGGCAACGGCCCGGTGAAGTTCGTGTCCTGGGAGGACAACTCCCTCATCAAGCTGACGCGCTTCGACGACTACAATCTCCGCGACAAGATGAAGATCAAGGACGTCGACGTCAAGCTGTACCAGGACGACAACGCCGCCTACGCCGACCTGCTGGCCAACAACCTCGACTTCATGGAGGTTGTCCCCACCTCGGCGCTCGCCGGTGACAAGTGGAAGACCGACCTCGCTGACCGGGGCCGCTCGACCGTCACGCCGTCGACCGCGTTCATCGCGTTCCCGATCTACGACAAGCGCTTCGCGAACCCGAAGCTGCGTCGTGCGGTGTCGCTGGCGGTCAACCGGCAGGAGATCTCGGACAAGATCTTCTTCGGTACCCGCAAGCCGGCCGACAGCTGGGCCAACCCGCTGACCCCGGGCGCCAAGCCGGGTAACTGCACCGCCTGCAAGTTCGACCCGGAGACGGCCAAGACGCTGCTCGCCGAGGCCGGCGGATTCACCGGTGAGATGGTCTTCTACTACAACGCGGACTCCGCCCACAAGGACTGGATGGACGCCGTCGCGCAGCAGATCAAGACCAACCTCAACATCAACGCTCGGGCCGAGGGTGTGCCGACCTTCGCGGTGTTCCGCCAGAACATCAACGCCCACAAGATGACCGGCCCGTACCGCGCCGCCTGGCAGCAGGACTACCCGGACGTGGAGAACTGGGTCAACCCGCTCTTCGTGACCAACGGCTCCTCGAACGACGGCCTCTACAGCAACCCCGAGGTCGACGCCCTTGCCAAGCAGGCCAGCGGCGCTCCGAGCCTGGAGGCCTCGCACGAGGCGTTCGCCAAGGCGGTCGAGAAGGTCGACCAGGACGTTCCGAGCATCCCGGTCTACTTCTACGGTCAGCAGTCCGGCCACTCGGAGAAGATCAAGAAGCTCGAGCTGAACAACGTCGGCGAGATCGACATCACCTCGGTCGAGCTCTGATCCGAACGGTCTGACCCCGGGTCGGGCTCGCCACATCCGGTGAGCCCGACCCGGGGCCGTTCCGCGATTGGGTGTTACAACACTCCACTCGCACGTTGTCACCACCGTGTCGGCCGTCCGACGCGCCCCCTGTCTGGAGGACCACCCCATGGGCCGTTATCTGTTGAGACGGCTGCTCCAACTCGTGCCGGTCTTCATCGGTACGACGTTCCTGATCTACTGGCTCGTCTGGGCCGTTCCGGGCGATCCGTTCGCCGGCAAGTGCGGCGAGCGTCGCTGCCCGGACCAGTACATCGCCTTCATGACCGAGAAGTACCACCTCGACCAGAACGTCTTCGTGCAGTACGGCAACTACATGAAGAACCTGCTCCAGGGCGACTTCGGTCAGACGTTCCAGCAACGCGAGATCAGCGACATCATCGCGACCGCGTACCCGAACACGCTGAAGCTGGCCGTCGTGGCGCTCGCCATCGAGGCGATCATCGGCCTCGGCGCCGGCGTGCTGAGCGGTCTGCGGCGCAACGGTTTCCTGGACAACCTGGTCCTGGTCTCCACCCTCTTCCTGATCGCGCTGCCGGTCTTCGTGGTCGGCTTCGTGCTGCAGTGGCTGCTGGGCGTGCAGTGGGGCATCATCAAGCCGACCGTCTCCTCCGAGATG
The DNA here is from genome assembly GCF_055587245.1 of Micromonospora sp. NPDC047756. Classification (NCBI taxonomy): domain Bacteria; kingdom Bacillati; phylum Actinomycetota; class Actinomycetes; order Micromonosporales; family Micromonosporaceae; genus Micromonospora; species Micromonospora sp. NPDC047756. Next base: position 127,566 of record NZ_JBVJGQ010000004.1, on the reverse strand, counting down.
CGGTGGTCCGAGCTGATCGTGCCGGGCTTCGTGCTCGGCAGCGCGTCAGTGGCGTACATCGCCCGGGTGGCGAGAACGAGCATCGCGGAGAACCGCCGCGCGGATTACGTGCGTACGGCCATCGCCAAGGGCCTGCCGATGCGCCGGGTGGTGGGTGTGCACCTGCTGCGCAACTCGCTCATCCCGGTGGTGACCCTGCTCGGCACCGATCTCGGTGCCCTGATGGGTGGCGCGATCGTCACCGAGGGGATCTTCGGCATCAACGGAATCGGCCGCCAGGTCTTCCGGGCGATCATCACCAAGGAGAGCGCCACGGTGGTAGGAATCGTGGTCGTCCTGGTGCTGGTCTATCTCGTGATGAACCTGCTGGTTGACCTGCTCTACGCCGCCCTGGACCCGAGGATCCGTTATGAGTGACCCGAGTACCGCATCGATCGTCAGTACCCCTGGCGCACACCCCACCGACTCTGCCGCCCCCGCCACCGCGGGCCAGCCGCAGAGCAACGAGAAGCCGCGTGGCCTGCTCGGCGACGCCTGGCGCGACCTGCGACGCAAGCCGCTGTTCTGGATCTCGGCCACGCTGATTCTGATCTTCCTGCTGATGGCGGCCTTCCCGGCGCTGTTCGCCCCGGGCGACGCGGTCAACGGCTCGCTGTCCCGCAGCCTCAACAAGCCGTCCGCCGATGGCTGGTTCGGCTACGACGTGCAGGGCCGCGACGTCTACGCCCGGGTCATCTACGGCGCGCGTGCGTCCATCCAGGTCGCCGTGCTCTCCGTGCTGGGCACCCTGCTCATCGGCGGCACCATGGGCATCATCTCCGGCTACCGCGGTGGCTGGGTGGACGGGCTGCTGAGCCGGATCGCCGACGTCTTCTTCGGTCTGCCGTTCGTGCTCGGCGCGATCGTCATCCTGACCACCTTCAACGGCTCGGGCGCCGGCAACAGCAAGAACAAGATCATGGGCCTGGTGACCGCGTCCCTGATCGTGCTGAGCTGGCCGGTCGTGATGCGGCTGATGCGCTCATCGGTGCTCGCCACCAAGGAGGCCGACTACATCGTGGCGGCCCGCGCGCTGGGTGCCGGCACCGGCCGGATCATCCTCAAGCACCTGCTGCCGAACTGCCTGGCCCCGCTGCTGGTCTACGGCACGATCATGGTCGGCTCGTTCATCGGTGCCGAGGCCACCCTGTCGTTCCTGGGCGTCGGTCTGAAGTCGCCGGTGGTGTCCTGGGGCATCATGATCAGTGATGGGCAGAATTTCGTCCGGGTCGCGCCGGGACTGGTCTTCTTCCCCGCCGCGTTCCTCGTCACCGCAGTGCTGAGCTTCGTGATGCTCGGTGAGGCGGTCCGCGAGGCCCTCGATCCGAAACTCCGCTAGGGGATATCTAGTGTCCGACATTCTCGTGTCCGAGCAGTCAGCGTCGGGCCCTGGCCGGTCCGGGCGTCCCTCCGGCCGGCTGCTCGAGGTCGACGACCTGCGGGTGGAGTTCCGCACCCGGGACGGCGTCGCAAAGGTCATCAACGGAGTCACGTACCACGTCGACGCGGGAGAGACCCTCGCCGTGCTCGGCGAGTCCGGTTCCGGTAAGAGCGTCACCGCGCAGACCATCATGGGCATCCTGGACACGCCGCCCGGCTTCGTGACCGGTGGGCAGGTCCGCTTCCACGGCAAGGACATGCTCCGCATGTCCGCCGAGGAGCGCCGCCGCATCCGCGGCGAGGGCATCGCGATGATCTTCCAGGACGCGCTCTCCGCGCTGAACCCCGTCTTCACCGTCGGGTTCCAGATCGCCGAGCAGTTCCGGGTCCGGCGGGGCATGGGCCGCGCGGAGGCCAAGAAGCGCGCGATCGACATGCTCGACCAGGTCAAGATCCCGAACGCCAAGGGTCGGTTCAACAACTACCCGCACCAGTTCTCCGGCGGTATGCGGCAGCGCGCGATGATCGCGATGTCGCTGGCGCTCGACCCCGAGGTGCTGATCGCGGACGAGCCGACCACTGCCCTCGACGTGACCGTGCAGGCCCAGATCATGGACCTGCTGGCCGAGCTCCAGCGCGAGCGGCAGATGGGCATGATCCTGATCACCCACGACCTCGGCGTGGTCGCCGACGTCGCGGACCGGATCGCGGTCATGTACGCGGGCCGGATCGTCGAGGAAGCCGACGTGTACGAGCTGTACGCCAAGCCGGCGCACCCGTACACGCTGGGTCTGATCGACTCGATCCCGCGCCTCGACGAGAAGGGGCAGCAGCTCCGGACGATCAAGGGCCTCCCGCCGAACCTGATGAACATCCCGCCGGGCTGCCCGTTCAACCCGCGGTGCCCGATGGCTCAGCCGGTGTGTCGGGAGAAGGTCCCGCCGCTGCTGCAGGTCGGCCCCGCCCGGGCCAGCGCCTGCCACTTCGCCGAGGAGCTGGTGAACCGTGTCTGAGAACATCCTCGAGGTCAATGACCTGGTCAAGCACTACCCCGTCACGCAGGGTGTGGTGTTCAAGAAGACCGTCGGTCAGGTCAAGGCGGTCGACGGGGTCTCGTTCGGTCTGCGCGCTGGAGAGACGCTAGGCGTGGTCGGCGAGTCGGGCTGCGGCAAGTCGACGCTCGCCCGGGTGCTGATGAACCTGGAGAAGCCAACCGCGGGCAACGTGATCTACAAGGGCCAGGACATCTCCAAGTTGTCCGGTGGGTCGTTGCGGCGTCTGCGCCGGCAGATCCAGCTGGTCATGCAGGACCCGTACACCTCGCTGAACCCGCGGATGACCGTCGGTGACCTGCTCGGCGAGCCGTTCGAGATCCACCCCGAGGTGGCGCCGAAGGGCAGCCGCCGGGCCAAGGTCCGTGAGCTGCTCGACCTGGTCGGGCTCAACCCGGAGCACATCAACCGGTACCCGCACCAGTTCTCCGGCGGTCAGCGTCAGCGCATCGGCATCGCCCGCGCCCTCGCGCTGCGGCCCGAGATCATCGTCTGCGACGAGCCGGTGTCGGCGCTGGACGTCTCCATCCAGGCCCAGGTCATGAACCTGCTGGAGCAGCTGCAGGGCGAGTTCGGCCTCTCGTACGTCTTCATCGCGCACGACCTGTCGGTGGTCCGTCACCTGTCGGACCGGGTCGCGGTGATGTACCTCGGCAAGATCGTCGAGATCGGCACCGAGGACGAGATCTACGAGCGACCGACCCACCCGTACACCCAGGCTCTGCTCTCCGCGGTGCCGGTGCCGGACCCGACCCAGCGGCACAACAAGACGATCATCCGGCTCACGGGTGACGTGCCCTCGCCGGTCAGCCCGCCCTCGGGCTGCCGGTTCCGGACCCGCTGCTGGAAGGCGCAGGACGTCTGCGCCGAGCAGGTCCCGCTGCTGGAGATCCGCCGGGGCTCGGACCACCCGAGCGCCTGCCACTTCGCGGAGAAGCGCGAGATCGTCGCCACCCACGAGGTGTGAGTCACCGAAACCGCCTGCCGTCGTCATCACGACGACGGCAGGCGGTTTTCTCTGTTCGGGTGTTGGCCGGACCGGTCACGCGGCGTCGGACAGCGGTGTCAGCAACCCGGCTGTCGCCCGGGACGGGCGGTGTGGCCTTACTTCAGGTAGCCGTGCCCCCGGTGTGGCCGTGCTGGGGCGGCTCACAGCGGGCCGCGGCCCGCGCGGAGCAGCAGCAGGGCCAGTTGGGTGCCGTCGGCACCCAGCGCGACCCGGAACCGCTCCAGGATCTCCCGTTCCCGAGAGAGCACCAGGCGGGTCCCGCCGGACGCCATCCGGGTCGCCCCGACCTCCTGGGACAACGCGGCCCGCTCCTGCCAGAGCGTGATCAACGCGTTGTCGATCTCGTCGATCCGTTCCCTGATCTGCACGATCCGCGCCGAGGCGGACGGCTCCTGGGTGCCGGTCTGCTGCTCGGCCGGCTCGGCGTCCGCGCCCGTCGCTGGCGCGGCCACCACCGGCTCAGCCCCCTGGACGGCGGGCTGCCCCGCTCGGGTCGGGCCGCCGCTCTGCTCCATCACGTCTGTCATCATCGGGTACCTCTCGCACTGTGGTGCCCGGTGCCCGGAACCTGGGACGGAAAAAGCCCCGGACTCCAGGAGCCCGGGGCTTTAGCAGGTCTGAACGATCAGGCGCGACCTACGGCAGCCGGACTCCCGGTGCCATAGTAAAAGGAGAAGCGCGCAGCGATCACGCCGTCGAGTATGCCCACGCCGCAGCCGAGTGCGCAAGCATTCCGCGTCGCGAAGGGCGCACGTCGCGCCGTGGCGGCGCCCGGATGGTGCTGGCCGTCGGGCACGGGCTGCTGAGCGCCAGCGGCGCAGTGTCCGACCCGCGGCATAGACTTGTCGGGCGATGCATCCTCTCTTCGACATCCCCGCGTCCCCGCCTGCGCCGGAGTCCGCGCCGGCCCGCCCGCACCGACCCGGGGCGGCCGCCGCGCGTCTCGATCCGCAGCAACTCCTCGCCGGGCTGAACGGGCCGCAGCGCGATGCCGTCAGCCATGCCGGCTCGCCGCTGCTGATCGTGGCCGGCGCCGGGTCCGGCAAGACCCGGGTGCTCACGCACCGGATCGCCTATCTGCTGGCCGCCCGGGACGTGCACCCCGGTGAGATCATCGCGATCACCTTCACCAACAAGGCCGCCGGTGAGATGAAGGAACGCGTCGCCGCGCTGGTGGGCCCCCGGGCCCGCCTGATGTGGGTGTCGACGTTCCACTCGGCCTGCGTGCGGATCCTGCGGGCCGAGCACGAGCACGCCGGCCTCAAGTCGACGTTCTCGATCTACGACGCGGACGACTCCCGCCGGTTGATGCAGCTGGTCACCCGCGAGCTGGATCTCGACCCCAAGCGCTACCCGGCGCGTGGTCTGGCCGCCCAGGTCTCCAACCTCAAGAACGAGCTGGTCGACCCGGAGCAGTTCGCGGCACGGGCCACCGGCCCCAACGAGCGGGCGCTGGCCGAGGCGTACACGCTCTACCAGCGTCGGCTGCGTGAGGCACACGCACTGGACTTCGACGACCTGATCATGACCACGGTGCACCTGCTCCAGTCCCACCCGCACGTCGCGGAGAGCTACCGCCGGCGGTTCCGGCACGTGCTGGTGGACGAGTACCAGGACACCAACCACGCCCAGTACGTCCTGATCAAGGAGCTGGTCTCCGGCACCGACGGGCTGGAGCCCGCCGAGCTGTGCGTGGTCGGCGACGCCGACCAGTCGATCTACGCGTTCCGGGGCGCGACGATCCGCAACATCCTGGAGTTCGAACGGGACTTCACCGACGCGCGGACGATCCTGCTGGAGCAGAACTACCGCTCCACCCAGACCATCCTCAACGCGGCCAACGCGGTGATCGACCGCAACACCTCCCGCAAACCCAAGCGACTGTGGAGCGAGGCCGGCGCCGGCGAGCAGATCGTCGGCTATGTCGCCGACACCGAGCACGCCGAGGCCGACTGGGTGGCCCGGGAGATCGACCGGCTGGTCGACGCCGACGAGACCCGCCCCGGCGACGTCGCCGTCTTCTACCGCACCAACGCCCAGTCCCGCGTCTTCGAGGAGGTGTTCATCCGGGTCGGCCTGCCCTACAAGGTGGTCGGCGGGGTGCGCTTCTACGAGCGCAAGGAGGTCCGCGACGCCCTGGCGTACCTGCGTTCGGTGGTCAACGACGACGACACGGTGAGCCTGCGGCGAGTGCTCAACACCCCGCGCCGGGGCATCGGCGACCGCGCTGAGGCGTGTGTCGAGGCGCTCTCCAGCCGCGACCGGATCTCGTTCGGCGCGGCGCTGCGCCGGGCCCGGGAGGCGCCGGGCATCTCCAGCCGGGCGGCCAACGGCATCGCGGACTTCGTGGCGCTGCTCGACGGCGCCCGCGAGCTGGCCGAGACCGGCACCCCGGAGGAGGTGCTGGAGGCGCTGCTGACCCGATCCGGCTACCTCACCGAGCTGGAGGAGAGCCTGGACCCGCAGGACGCCGGCCGGGTGGACAACCTCCAGGAGCTGGTCAGCGTCGCCCGCGAGTACACCGAGCGGATCGAGGCGCTGGGCGAGGAGGGGGAGCGGGCCACCCTGGCCGGCTTCCTGGAGCAGGTGGCCCTGGTCGCCGACGCTGACCAGATCCCCTCCGATGACCCTGACCACCAGGGCGTGGTCACCCTGATGACGCTGCACACCGCCAAGGGGTTGGAGTTCCCGGTGGTTTTCCTGACCGGGCTGGAGGACGGCGTCTTCCCGCACCTGCGCTCGCTGGGCGACACCCGCGAGTTGGAGGAGGAGCGCCGACTGGCGTACGTCGGCATCACCCGCGCCCGGCAGCGGCTCTACCTCTCGCGAGCGGTGACCCGCTCGGCATGGGGGCAGCCGTCCTACAACCCGCCGTCGCGCTTCCTTGAGGAGCTGCCCGCCGAGTTGGTGCACTGGGAGCGCACCGAGGGGTCGTACACCTCGTGGGCCGGCGGGGGCGGCGGCGTCGGTGGCCGCGCGGACCGCGCGCCCGGCGCGCGTGGCAACTTCACCGGGGGTACGCCGAAGGCAGCGCAGCTGGCCCAGCGGCTCGGGGTGGACGCCAGCCGGCTGACCACCGCCAGCGAGCTGCCGCAGGGGCCGAAGGTGTCCGCGGGTGACCGGGTCAACCATCAGCGGTACGGGTTGGGGCGGGTGCTCGCCGTCGAGGGGCACGGCCCGGGCGCCCGCGCGCAGATCGACTTCGGCGACCAGACCATGTGGCTGGTGCTCCGGCACGCCCCGGTCGACAAGCTCTGACCCGTCTGGATCAGGAAAGAGTGGCCTCGGGTACCGCTGAGGCCACTCTTTCCTTGTCGTCACCCGCGGAGAGCGCCGGGATGTCGCCTCAGCAGCCCAGGTCGACGCCGCGGGCCCGCATGAACGGGGCCGGGTCGATCTGGTTCCACATGCCCTGGTGCACCTCGAAGTGCAGGTGCGGGCCGGTGGCGTCACCGGTGGCGCCCTCGTAGCCGATGACCTGGCCGGCTTTGACCGCCTGGCCGACGGTGACGGCGATGCGGCTCTGGTGGGCGTAGTGGGTCAGGTAGCCGTTGCCGTGGTCGATGAAGACGGAGTTGCCGTACCCGTCGGAGGCGTCGCCGGCCTGGGTCACGGTGCCGGCGGCGGCGGCGTGGATCGGCGTACCGGAGGGCAGCGCCAGGTCAATACCGGCGTGCAGGGTGCCCCAGCGCTGCCCGTAGCAGGACGTCACGGCCGCGCCCGGCATCGGGTCGACCCAGGCGGGTGTGGGCCTGGTGGTCTTCTTCGGCTTTGGCTTCGGCTTGGCCTTGGCGACGGTCTTCGTGGGGGCCGGGCTGGTGCTGACCGCCGACGGGCTCGGCGTCGGGCTGAGCGAAGGGGTGGCCGGGGCGCTCGATTCACGGACCGAGCGGTCAGCCCGGTCCGCGGCCTCGGCCCGGGACTGCGCGTCGAGGGACACGGCGGCGGGTGTCGGGGCGTTGGTGCCGCTGGTGGCGACGGCGACACCGCCGAGGCCGAGAGCTACCAGGGCGGCGGCCCCGAGCACGATGAGGCGGTTCCGCCGGCCGGTGCGCCGCGACGGCGCGGTCTGGCTGGTGTCGGGGGTGTTCTCGTTCTGGACGGGGCTGTCTTCCTGCACGGCGGACCTTCACAGTCGAGGGGCACTTGACCTCGAAATACTGGTGTCGGACCGAGACGTGGCAGGCGGGGGGACCGAACCTTCGGACCGAGAGCGGACGGCAGGGTGCCCGGGTATGACCCGCTTCGCGGCGCTACATCCGGAAAAGTGATCATGCTGGTGGGTGCCGTCGGTCACATCCACTGCTGTGACCCGGGATACATCGGCGAGCGCCGCCTAACGAAAAACCGCCCGGATCGACAGATCCGGGCGGTCAACGGTCGTTACGCGCTGTCAGGAGGCGGCTACCTCGCTGTAAATTGCCTCGACTTGCAGCTTGATGTCCACTCCGCGTTCCTGGAGGAACGGCACCGGGTCTTCCGGCTGCCCCTTGACATGGATCTCCAGGTGCAGGTGCGTGCCGTACGCGTGGCCGGTCTGGCCCACGAGGCCGAGCTGGTCGCCCGCCTTGACCTGCTGGCCTTCCTTGACGCTGACCGCGGAGGAATGGCCGTAGATGGCCTCGCTGCCGTCGGTGTGCTGGACGATCACGGCGTTGCCGTACCCGCCGAACCAGCCGGCCTTGGTGACCAGCCCGTCGTGGATCGCCACGTAGGGCGTCCCCTCGGGGGCGACCAGGTCCACGCCGGTGTGCATCTTGCCCCAGCGGACGCCGTACGGGGAGTTGAAGTCGTAGCCCTGCAGCGGCAGCAGCCAGACCTCTTTCTCGGCGCTGTCCGTGCTGCGGCTGTCCCGGGAGGCGCGGTCGGCGTTTTCCGCACGGGCCGCGGCGTCCTGGCTGGTGACCGACGCCTGCTTGAGCTCGTCGAGGACCGTCGGGCTGACGTCCTTGGCGTCCGGCAGGGCGCTCGCTCCGAGGGCCACGATGCCGGCACCGACGAACGCGGTGGTGACGACAGCGGCGTAACGGCTGCGGGGTGGGGTGGGTACGCGGCGGCGACCGCGATATCGATCGGGCTCAGACGACAGGCGCTGGCGCACGCACACCCTCCGTTGTCGGGGTTCCGAAGCGGCCGGTGGAACGTCCTCTGAGACTCCGGTGAGGCGTCCGCTGACCGCGTCGTCACCCGTCCATGGACCTGATGACAACCGTGGACACGTTAGCCAACCGCCAGGCGAGTCACAAGCTAGACCGAAAAATTGGCGTGTCGATCTGTCCGTTTGCGTCCGTGATTGTCATGCATCGTGACGCTGAACGGTGCCCCCCTCGCTGCCCGTTCGTCGCCGAGCGTGACCGTTCCGGCGGAGTCGTCCGGCTTGACTCCGGACGGTGCCGGGATGACGTCCCGGCCCTGCCAGCGGCGCGGCTCGGGCCAAGCCGGGACGATGCCGGGGCGGACACCTCAGGTTGCGCGGTGGACACGCCGGGTAACGGCTGGTGACAGAGCCCGGATTTCCCGGGCCGGGCCCGCCGGGTTACCGTTCGTTAAGGTGAAGGCGGTCAAGCCGGTGAAAGGTGTGCGCTGATGAGCTCTCGGATTCGGGTCGTCGTCGCGAAGCCGGGCCTGGACGGCCACGACCGGGGCGCGAAGGTCGTCGCGCGCGCCCTGCGAGACGCCGGCATGGAGGTCGTCTACACCGGCCTGCACCAGACTCCCGAGCAGATCGTGGAGACCGCCATCCAGGAGGACGCCGACGCGGTCGGCCTGTCCGTGCTCTCCGGCGCGCACATGACGCTCTTCCGGCGGGTGCTGGAACTGCTCGGTGAGCGGGACGCCCGCGACATCGTCGTGTTCGGTGGCGGCATCATTCCGAACGGCGACATTCCCGAGTTGGAGAAGCTGGGCGTCGCGAAGATCTTCACGCCGGGCGCCACCACCCAGGCGATTGTCGAGTGGGTCCGCGAGAACGTGGCCCAGCCGGTCTCCTGAGGAAACGCCGAACTGCTGCCCACTGATTCTGGGCACGGGGGAGGGGCCGGACGCACCCCTCACACGTCCGGCCCCTCTATGCACGATGCCCCGCCGCCACCCCTCGACCGACAGGGCATCGGCCGTATCCCGTCTTTGCGCTGTTCAGCGCTCCGACATCTGACTCAACGACGCCCCCACGGCAGGGTTACGCAAGCCGGGCAACATCGCCCGGACGGTGGATGCCACCGGGTTATAGCCGGAAACCGGCCACACCTGATGTCCGGTTGTGCATTACCGCACACCGCGCACCCGCTCGGTTGCCGGTGGTGCCGACCTCGCTAGGCTGCGGCCAATGGCCTGTTTCAACTGATGACAGGCGTCAAACTGTTTTCTGAACGCTGGTGGCGGCGCGACGGCGCGCCGCGGAGACGGGACGGGACGCGCAATCGTGGACCTGTACGAGTACCAGGGGCGGGACCTGTTCGAGCGGCACGGCTTGCCCGTGCTGGCCGGCGGCGTCGCCACTACCCCGGAAGAGGCCCGCGCGATCGCCGAACGCCTTGGCGGCCGTGTGGTCGTCAAGGCGCAGGTAAAGGTCGGCGGCCGAGGTAAGGCCGGCGGCGTCAAGCTGGCCGAGGGCCCGGATGAGGCGGTGGCCCGGGCCACCGACATCCTCGGCATGGACATCAAGGGTCACACCGTCCACAAGGTCATGATCACCGTGACCGCGGACGTGGCCGAGGAGTACTACTTCTCGTACCTGCTCGACCGGGCGAACCGCACCTTCCTCTGCATCGCCAGCGTCGCCGGCGGCATGGACATCGAGCAGGTCGCCGCCGAGACCCCCGACAAGGTCGTGAAGGCCCCGATCGACGCCGTGAAGGGCGTTGACGAGGCCAAGGCCCGGGAGATCGTGACCGCCGCCGGCTTCCCGGCCGAGGTGGCCGACCAGGTGGTCGAGATCGCCGTCGGCCTGTGGCAGGCGTTCGTCGCCGAGGACGCCACCCTGGTCGAGGTCAACCCGCTCGCCAAGAACGGCGACGGCCGGATGCTGCTGCTCGATGCCAAGATCAGCCTGGACGAGAACGCGGCGTTCCGGCACCCGGACCACGAGGCGCTGGTCGACCAGGCCGCCGTGGACCCGCTGGAGCAGGCCGCCAAGGCCAAGGACCTCAACTACGTCAAGCTCGACGGCGAGGTCGGCATCATCGGCAACGGCGCGGGTCTGGTCATGTCGACCCTCGACGTGGTCGCGTACGCCGGTGAGCGGCACGGCAACGTCAAGCCCGCCAACTTCCTCGACATCGGTGGCGGCGCGAGCGCCGCGGTGATGGCGAACGGGCTGGAGATCGTGCTCTCCGACCCGGCCGTGAAGAGCGTCTTCGTCAACGTCTTCGGCGGCATCACCGCCTGCGACGAGGTCGCCAACGGCATCATCCAGGCGCTGGCCCTGCTGGAGCAGCGCGGCGAGCAGGTCACCAAGCCGCTCGTCGTCCGTCTCGACGGCAACAACGCCGAGGCTGGCCGGGCGATCCTGGACAGCGCGAACAACCCGCTCGTGCAGCGGGTGGACACCATGGACGGTGCGGCCGAGCGGGCCGCCGAGCTGGCAGCTGCGGGGGTCTGATCATGGCTATCTGGCTGACCAAGGACTCGAAGGTCATCGTCCAGGGGATGACCGGTTCCGAGGGTTCCAAGCACACCCGGCGGATGCTGGCCGCCGGCACCAACGTCGTCGGTGGCGTCAACCCGCGCAAGGCGGGCCAGACCGTCGACTTCGACGGCACCGAGCTGCCGGTCTTCGCGTCTGTCGCGGACGCGATGGCGCAGACCGGGGCCGACGTCACTGTCATCTTCGTGCCGCCGCAGTTCACCAAGGCCGCCGTGGTCGAGGCGATCGACGCCGCGATCGATCTGGCCGTGGTGATCACCGAGGGCGTCCCGGTGCACGACACCGCGTCGTTCTGGGCGTACAACGTGGCGCAGGGCGAGCGGACCCGGATCATCGGGCCGAACTGCCCGGGCATCGCCTCGCCGGGCGCGTCCAACGCCGGCATCATCCCGGCCGACATCACCGGCTCCGGCCGGATCGGCCTGGTCAGCAAGAGCGGCACGCTGACCTACCAGATGATGTACGAGCTGCGCGACATCGGTTTCTCCACCTGCGTCGGCATCGGCGGTGACCCGATCATCGGGACCACCCACATCGACGCCCTCGCGGCGTTCGAGGCCGACCCGGAGACCGACGCCATCGTCATGATCGGTGAGATCGGTGGCGACGCCGAGGAGCGGGCCGCCGAGTTCATCAAGGCCAACGTCACCAAGCCGGTGGTCGGCTACATCGCCGGCTTCACCGCTCCGCCCGGCAAGACCATGGGTCACGCCGGGGCGATCATCTCCGGCTCGGCCGGCACCGCCGAGGCGAAGCAGGCGGCGCTGGAGGCCGTCGGCGTCAAGGTCGGCAAGACGCCGACCGAGACCGCGAAGCTGATGCGGGAGATCATGTCCGGCAGCTAGGGCGCAACAGGCCCTAAGTCGATTGGCAGCACGAAGGGGGTCGACCGGTGACGGTCGGCCCCCTTCGGCGTACGCGTCAGTCGTTGTTCCAGAACGGGTAGTTGCCGGTCGAGCGCAGGATCGCCCCGCCGATGATGTTGATCACGCCGAACGCGATGGCGAGATAACCGAGCAGCGGCGACTGCCCGTACCGCCGGGCGTCGCGGATGGACAGGTAGCCGAAGACGATGCCGAAGATGCCGCAGCAGATCAGCCCCAGCACGATGCCCAGCACGCCCCAGAGGGTGGTTCGGTCGCGTCCCCGAGCCGGTGGTGGCGGGGGAGGCGGATATGGCGTCGTCACAGCTTCCTCCGAGCGCTCGTGGGCGACGTGCCGGCCTGGACCGCGACCGGCGGGCCCATCCCGGGTGGCGGCGACTCGCGCCCCCTCAGGGCCGAGGCTAGACCGGCCCGGGTGGGCAGGACGTCGGTTCGGTGAACTCGCCGACCTTAGGAGGGGTTAACGGACTGCCACCGCCCGCGCGACGTGCCAGAGTAGAGCGGATGTCCCCCGTCACCCCTGACCGTCCCAGCCGTCCCGGCGGTGTGAGCGCCGACGACCGGCCGGTCGACCGTGCCGCACCGGCCCGGCGGGTGCCCGCGCCTCGCGCGGGTGAGTCGCCGCGCGGGCGGGCGCCGTTGCCCGTCGCCGCCGGGGTGGCCGCCGCCTGGGCCGCCGTCACCTCGTACCTGCCGGTCGCCATCGTGCTCGGCCTGGTGCAGCTCGGCGCGGATGGCACCACCCTGACCGGCGCCCTGCGCACCGCGCTGGCCGGCTGGCTGCTCGGGCACGGCGTGCCGTTGCACACCGAGACCGGGCCGCTCGGGCTCGCCCCGCTGGCGCTGACAGTGCTCGCGCTCTGGCGGCTGAGCCGCGCCGGCGTGCACGTCAGCCGCGCGATCGGTGCTCGCGACACCCGCTCACCGCGCCGGGCACTGCTCGCCGCGGTCGCGGTCGGCGTCGCGTACGCGCTGCTCGGCGCGCTCGCGGCGGTGCTGGTCGGCACCGGCGGGCCGAATGTCTCGCTGATCCGGGCGGGCGCCACGTTCGCGGCGGTCGGCACACTCGCCGCGCTGGTCGGCGCGGTCCGGATCACCGCCGTGACCCGGCTGCTCGTCTCCCGCCTTCCGAGCCCGGTGCGCGACGGCGTTCGCACCGGCCTGGTGGCCGGGCTGCTGCTGCTCGGCGCGGGCGCGGGAGCGGCCGGCCTGGCGGTGGCCACCGGTGGCGGCGACGCGGCCGACATGATCGGGGCGTACCGGACCGGGGTCGCCGGGCAGGCCGGCATCACCCTGGTCAGCGTCGCGTACGCGCCCAACGCGGCGGTCTGGTCGACCAGTTACCTGCTCGGGCCGGGGTTCGCGGTCGGGACGGACACCGCAGTCCGCACCAGCGAGGTGTCGGTCGGCGCGCTGCCGGCCGTGCCGCTGCTTGCTGGCCTGCCGCGCGGCCCGGTGGACGGCTTCGGCACCCTGCTGCTCGCGGTGCCGGTGCTGGCCGGGATGGTCGCCGGTTGGTTGCTCGCCCGGCGGGTGGCTCGACTCGGCGGGCCGGAGCGGGCCGCCCGGCGCTGGGCCGGTCTGCTGGTGCCGGCGGTGCTGGCCGGGCCGGTGGCCGGGGTGCTGCTCGGTGCGGCCGCGGCGGTCTCCGGTGGGCCGCTCGGCGCCGGCCGGCTGTCCCAGGTCGGCCCGGTGGGTTGGCAGGTCGGTGCGGTGGCGGCCGGTGTCATAGCGGTCGGCGCGCTGATCGGCGCCGCCGCCACCCGGGCGCTGACCCGCGGGCCCGCCCAGTAGACGAGCGCGGGGCGCCCCGGGTGAACCCGGAGCGCCCCGTCGACATTCGAACCCGTCAGGGCTGGGTGGGCAGGTTGACCTGCGCCACCACGCTCAGGATGAGCAGCAGGATGCCCAGCCCGACGCCGACCGCGCCGCAGATCAGACCGGCCTTGGCCTGGCCGGCGTTGTTGGCCTGACCCTGGGCCACCTTCTGCTTGGCGAGGTAGCCGGTCACGATGCCCGCGATGCCGACCGGGATGCCCAGGTACAGGCAGCAGACCAGCGGGATCGACGCGATACCGAGGATCATCGAGACCAGGCCGAGGGTGTTGTTCTGCCCCTGCGCCTGCGGGTACCCGGCGTTCGGGTAGGTCGGGCCCGCGCCGTACGGGGGCTGCTGCTGCGCGTACGGGTCGTTGGGCTGCTGACCGTACGGCTGGCCCGGGGAGGGCTGCTGACCGTACGGGGCCTGCGGCGCGGCGTACGGGTCGTTGGGCTGCTGACCGTACGGCTGGCCGGAGGTGGGCTGCTGGCCGTACGGGGAGGCCGGCGGCTGGGGAGCGGTCGGGTCCTGGTTGGGCTGCTGGCCGTACGGGTCCTGACCGGGGTTACCGGGCTGCATTCGAGAAGCTCCTTGGACTGGTTCCGTCAGTTGGTGCTCTTATTTCCATCCATGATCGCGGTCAGTCCTCCCAAAGCCCAGTACAGCAACAGGACGACATGTCTCCCAAAGCAGGCAAAAAGCTCCTAGTCGACCGCTTCGCGTGCCGGATCAGGGGCGGTGTGTTGGCCGGTGCGGCGTCCGGCCCGAGCGAGCGGCAGCGTACCGGGTCGACGCACGTCGGCACTGTCGAAGATCGGCGAGCCGCCCAGTCGAAGGGCGTCCCTGACCTGCCCGATAGGGTGGCCCGGTGACCGAGCCCGCGCCTGTCGCCCGCATCGTCGTCCTCATCTCCGGCTCCGGGAGCAACCTCCAGTCGCTGCTGGACGCCGCCGCCGACCCCGCGTACGGCGCACAGGTCGTCGCGGTCGGCGCAGACCGCGACGGCATCGCGGGCCTGGACCGGGCCGACGCGGCGGGGGTGCCCACCTTCGTCGAGCGGGTCCGCGACCACGAGACCCGGGAAGGCTGGGACCGCGCGCTCACCGCGCACGTCGCGAAGCACCAGCCCGACCTGGTCATCTCCGCCGGTTTCCTCAAGTTGGTCGGCCCGCACTTCCTCGCCGCCTTCGGCGACCGCTACCTGAACACTCACAACACGCTGCTGCCGGCGTTCCCCGGCATCCACGGCCCGCGTGACGCTCTCGCCTACGGCGTGAAGCTGACCGGAGCCACCCTCTTCTTCGTCGACGCCGGCATGGACACCGGGCCGATCGTCGCGCAGGTCGCGGTGCCGGTGCTCGACGACGACGACGTCGACACGCTCACCGAGCGCATCAAGGAAGCCGAGCGACGCCAGCTCGTCGAGCAGGTCGGTCGGCTGGTCCGCGAAGGCTGGACCATCACCGGAAGGAAGGTCACGGTTCCGTGAGTCCCACTCAGGACGGGCGCCGCCCGATCAGGCGGGCGCTGGTCAGCGTCTACGACAAGACCGGGCTGGTCGAGCTGGCTCAGGCCCTGCACGCGGCCGGCGTGGAGATCGTGTCCACCGGCAGCACGGCGGGCACCATCGCCGCCGCCGGGGTGCCGGTGACGCCGGTGGAGACGGTGACCGGCTTCCCCGAGGTGCTCGACGGCCGGGTGAAGACCCTGCACCCGAAGGTGCACGCGGGCCTCCTCGCGGACCTGCGCAAGGACACCCACGTCGCGCAGCTCGACGAGCTGGGCGTGGCGGCGTTCGACCTGCTGATCTCCAACCTGTACCCGTTCCAGGAGACCGTCGCCTCCGGCGCCGACGTCGAGGAGTGCGTGGAGCAGATCGACATCGGCGGACCGGCCATGGTGCGCGCCGCCGCCAAGAACCACGCCTCGGTCGCCGTGCTCACCGACCCGGCCGCTTACCCGGCGCTGCTCGGCGCGCTCGCCGAGGGCGGCTTCACTGTGGCCCAGCGCCGCGCGCTGGCCGCCCGGGCGTTCGCCGACATCGCCGAGTACGACGTGGCGGTGGCCCGGTGGTTCGCGCAGGAGCTGGCACCCGCCGACGACTCGTGGCCGCGGTTCGCGGGGCTGGCGCTGCGCAAGTCGACAGCGCTGCGCTACGGCGAGAACCCGCACCAGCCCGCCGCGCTCTACACCGACCCGGACGCCCCGGCCGGGCTGGCCCAGGCCGAGCAGCTGCACGGCAAGGAGATGTCGTACAACAACTACGTCGACGCCGACGCCGCCTGGCGGGCCGCGAACGACTTCGCCGACCAGCCGGCGGTGGCGATCATCAAGCACGCCAACCCGTGCGGGATCGCAGTCGGCGCAGATGTCGCCGAGGCGCACCGGCTGGCGCACGCCTGCGACCCGGTGTCGGCGTTCGGCGGCGTCATCGCGGTCAACCGGCCGGTCTCGGTCGAGCTGGCCCGGCAGGTCGCCGAGATCTTCACCGAGGTGGTGGTCGCCCCCGCTTTCGACGAGGGCGCGGTCGAGGTGTTGCAGGGCAAGAAGAACATCCGGCTGCTGCGGGCACCCGCCTGGACGCCGGCGCTGGTGGAGGTGCGGCAGGTGACCGGCGGCGTCCTGGCCCAGGTCGCCGACCGGGTGGACGCCCCCGGCGACGACCCGGCCAACTGGCAGTTGGCGACCGGTGAGGCCGCCGACGACGAGCTGCTGCGGGACCTCGCGTTCGCCTGGCGGGCGGTCCGCGCCGTGAAGAGCAACGCGATCCTGCTGGCCAAGGGCGGCGCCACCGTCGGGGTCGGCATGGGTCAGGTCAACCGGGTCGACTCGGCGCAGCTCGCCGTCACCCGCGCCGGCGCCGACCGGGCCCGCGGCTCGGTCGCCGCCTCGGACGCGTTCTTCCCGTTCGCCGACGGCCCGCAGATCCTCATCGACGCCGGCGTCCGCGCCATCGTGCAGCCCGGCGGCTCCATCCGCGACGAGGAGGTCATCGAAGCGGCCAAAAAGGCGAACGTAACGATGTACCTGACCGGAACCCGCCACTTCTTCCACTGACCCTTCGACCCACCGCCTTCGACCTCGTCGGTTTCGACCCGCCTTCGACCTCGTCGATCATGAAGTTATTGCCCTGACACGCCGATGTGCAGGGCAATAACTTCATGATCAACGGTCGAGGCCGGGTTGGGGTCAGGCTGTGGTGGTGGGGCGGAGTTCGGCGAAGTGGCAGGCGGACGGGTGAGGGTCCGCTGCCCTCGGCACCGTCGCCGGGTCCTGGGTGGCGCAGATGTCCTGGGCCTTCCAGCAGCGGGTCCGGAAGTGGCACCCGCTGGGCGGGTCGGCCGGGCTGGGCACGTCGCCGACCAGCCGGATCATGTTGCGCTGGTCGCGGGCCTCCGGGTCCGGCACCGGCACCGCGGAGAGCAGAGCCTGGGTGTACGGGTGGGTGGCCCGCTCGTAGATCTCGTCCTCGGTGCCGATCTCGACGATCCGACCGAGGTACATCACCGCGACGCGGTCGGCGATGTGCCGCACCACCGACAGGTCGTGCGCGATGAAGATGTACGAGAGCCCCAGCTCGCCCTGCAGCTGCTTGAGCAGGTTGATCACCTGGGCCTGGATGGAGACGTCGAGCGCCGACACCGGCTCGTCGCAGACGATCACCTCGGGCTTCAGCGCGAGGGCGCGGGCGATGCCGATGCGCTGACGCTGACCGCCGGAGAACTGGTGCGGGTACCGGTTGATGTGCTCCGGGTTGAGCCCGACCAGGTCCAGAAGTTCCTGGACCCGCTTGGCCTTGCTGCCCTTCGGCGCGGCATCCGGGTGGATCTCGAACGGCTCGCCGATGATGTCGCCGACGGTCATCCGCGGGTTCAGCGAGGTGTACGGATCCTGCATCACCATCTGCATGTTGCGGCGCAGCCGGCGCAGCTCACCCCCGGAAGCCTTGAACAGGTCCCTGCCCTCCAGGGTGGCGCGCCCGGAGGTGGGCGTCTCCAACCGCATCAGCAGCCGGGCCAGGGTGGACTTGCCGCAGCCGGACTCGCCGACCACACCGAGCGTCTCGCCCCGGCGCAGCTCGAAGCTCACCCCGTCGACGGCCTTCACCGCCCCGACCTGCCGCTGGAACAGCACGCCCTGGGTGATCGGGAAGTGCTTCACCAGGTTGTCGACGGAGAGAATGGTCTCGCCGCGGACCTTCGTGGGGTTAGCGGGCGACGCTGTCATCACGGACCTCCTGCGCGAAGTGGCAAGCGCTGGTCCGGCCGTCGCCGAGGACCAGGTCGTGCGGCACCTCGTCCACGCAGACCTGCTGGACGTACGGGCACCGGGGGTGGAACGGGCAGCCGGACGGGATGCGCATCAGGTTCGGCGGCAACCCCTTGATCGTCGACAGCTCCTGGCCGCGAACGTCCAGACGCGGGATCGACTCCAACAAACCCTTCGTGTACGGGTGGGCGGGCGCCTTGTAGAGCGAGCGGACGTCGGCGTGCTCGACGATCCGGCCGGCGTACATGACCGCGATCCGGTCCGCGACACCGGCGACCACACCCAGGTCGTGGGTGATCAGGATCATCGCCATGTTGAGTTCCCGGCGCAGGTCGGCCAGCAGGTCCATGATCTGGGCCTGCACCGTCACGTCGAGAGCCGTGGTGGGCTCGTCGGCGATCAGCACCTTCGGGTCCAGCGCCAGCGCCATGGCGATCATGACGCGCTGCCGCATGCCGCCGGAGAACTGGTGCGGGTAGTCGCCGATCCGCTTGGCGGCACCCGGGATCTTGACCAGATCCATCAGCTCGACGGCACGCCGTCGAGCGTCGGCCCGGGACATGCCGCCGCGCTGACGCAGCGTCTCACCGATCTGCCAGCCGACCGGAAAGACCGGGTTGAGGGCGGAGAGCGCGTCCTGGAAGATCATCGCGATCTCCTTGCCGCGTACCTGCCGACGCTGCTCCTCGGAGCGGGTGAGCAGGTCCTCACCCCGGTAGAGGATCTGGCCGGAGCGGACGAACGCGGGCGGGGTGTCCAGGATGCCCATGATCGCCTGGGCGGTGACCGACTTGCCCGAGCCGGATTCGCCGAGCACGGCAAGGGTCTCGCCGGCGTCCAGGTGGTACGACACCCCGTTGATCACCCGGGCGACACCCTCGTTGGTGCGGAACTCGACGTGCAGGTCCCGCAACTCCAGCAGGTGACCGCCCTCGGGAGTGGCGGAGGCGGGAGTGGGATTGACGGTCATGATGATCTCACCGCAGCTTCGGGTCGAAGGCGTCACGGATCGCGTCGCCGAGCATGATGAACGCCAGCACGGTCAGTGCGAGGAAGGCCGACGGGACGATCAACGGGGTGGCCGCCTCCCGCATGTGGATCCGGCCGGTGTCGATGTCCTGCCCCCAGGAGATGGTGGGCGCCTTCAGGCCGATGCCGAGGAAGGAGAGCGTCGCCTCGGCCGCGATGAACGAGCCGAGCGCGATGGTCAGCACGACGATCGCCGGGGCCAGCGAGTTCGGCAGAATGTGCCGCCACATGATCCGGCCGTTGCCGGCGCCGAGCATCCGGGCCGCCGCGACGTAGTCCTGCTCCTTGGCGGTGATCACCGAGGACCGGACCACGCGGGCGGCGGTGGTCCACCCGAGGAGGGCCAGCACGAAGACGACCGCGCCGATCCGGGCCGCCTGGCTGTCGCTGGACACCCGCTTGAGCAGCACGATCGCGGCCAGCAGCAGCGGAATACCGAGCACCACGTCGATCACCCGGGAGAGCACCGCGTCGACCCAGCGGCCGAAGTAACCGGCCAACATGCCGACCACCAGCGCGATGATGCCGGTGCCGAGGGCGGCGAGCGCGCCGACCAGCAGCGAAGCCCGGGTGCCGTAGACCGCCCGGGAGTACGTGTCGCAGCCCTGGAAGTCGTACCCGAAGATGGCCCCGCCGGACGGCCCGGCGTGCTGCCGGGAGAGCAGGCAGTCGTTCGGGTTGTTGGCGGTGAAGACCCCGGGGAGCAGGGCCATCAGGGTGAAGATGACGACCAGCGCCAGCGAGATCCAGAAGATCGGGTTGCGGCGCAGGTCGCGCCAGGCGTCCCCGGCCAGGCTGCGGGGCTTGTTCGCGGCGCCGACCTGGTTGGGCGTGCCCGGCTCCCCCGAGGGGCCCCGTCGCGCGGCCTGGTTCTCGGTGGCCGCCACAGTTTCGAAGTCACTCATGCCAGCTCACTCATAGCGGATCCTCGGGTCGAGTACGGCGTACAGGACGTCCACCACCAGGTTCGAGACCAGGTAGACCACGACGAGCACGCTGACGATGCCCACCACCAGGGGGCCGTCCTCGGTGCGGATGCCGCGGAAGAGGTTGAAGCCCACGCCGGGGATGTTGAAGACGCCCTCGGTGATGATCGCGCCGCTCATCAGGTTGCCCAGTTCCACACCGAGGAAGGTGACCACCGGGATCAGCGAGTTGCGCAGCACGTGGACGACGACGATGCGTCGCTTGACCAGGCCCTTGGACCGGGCGGTCCGGACGTAGTCGGCGCGCAGGTTCTCCGCCACCGAGGCCCGGGTGAGTCGTAGGGCGGTGGCCAACGACAGCGAGCCGAGCACGATGCCGGGCAGCAGGAGCGCGTAGAACGTCGGGTCGGAGCCGGCGGTGGGTGGGAAGAGCTGCCACTTGACACCCAGGAAGTACTGCGCCAGTGGCGCCAGCACGATGGTCGGGATGCCCAGCACCAGCAGGGTCAGCACCAGCGTCGAGTTGTCGAAGATGCTGGCCCGACGGATGCCGGCGAGCACACCGGCGGTGACGCCGAAGATGATCGCCACAGCGAGCGCGATGAGCGCGAGCCGCACGGTGACCGGCCAGGCCTGCTGGAGGATGTCACCGATGTTCCGACCGGTGAGTGACTCGCCCAGGTTGCCCTGGAGCAGGTTCTTCACGTAGTCGAAGTAGCGGTAGAAGAAGCCGCCGACGCCCGTGGCGTCCAGGTGGTACTTCTCGGTCAGGTAGGCCCGTTGCGCTGGCGTCACCGGCCGTTCGCCGGCGAGCGCCTGGATCGGGTCGCCCTGCCCGGCGAATGTCAGCGCGTAGACGATCAGGGTGGTCCCGAAGAACGCCAGGACCATCTGCAGTAGGCGCCGCAGGATGTAGCGGAACATGCTTAGCAGTCTCTCCGGAAATGTGCGAAAGGGTCGCAGGACGGCATCTCTGGTCGTACCCGAAATATCCGAGACGCGCCGTCCGGCCCGGGGGAGCCGGCGCCACCGGGCCGGACCCGCTGCTGCGGTCCGGCCCCCGGTGGTGCGGTCCGGGCCACCCGGGCTTCGTCGCCCGGGTGGCCCGCACCATGCTCAGCTCAGCTGGCTGCTTCGATCTTGACGAGGTTGACCCGCTGGAACAGGTCCATCTCGACGTTCTTGACCTTGGACGAGTGGCCGAACACGTTCTCGCCGAAGCGGAGCGGGATCACCGGCATGTCCTTGGCCAGGATGTCCTCCGCCTGCTGGTACTTGGCGATCGCCTCGTCCTGCGTCTTGGCGGCGGAACCCTCCTTGACCAGCTTGTCGAACTCCGGGTTGCTGTAGCCGTAGTAGTTCGACGAGCCGTTGGTGCTGTACAGCGGGCCGAGGTAGTCCTCCATGGTCGGGTAGTCCATGACCCAACCCATCCGGAACGCACCCACCGGCGTCTTCTTCTCGACCTTGGTGAGCAGGTCGGCGAACTTCGGCTCGGCCGAACCCACCGCGTCGACACCCAGGTTGGTCTTGAGCTGGTTGACCGTGGCGTCGACCCAGTCCTTGTGACCGCCGTCGCCGTTGTACGAGATGACGATCTTCGAGGGACCACCGGCGGCCTGGTAGAGCTTCTTGGCCTCGGTCGGGTTGAACTCACCCGACTTGCCTGTGGTGTCGTCCCGGTAGCCCGGCAGCACCGGCGAGACGAAGGAGCGTGCCGGCGTCTGCGAACCCTTGAAGACCGACTTGGTGATCTCGTCACGGTCGATCGCCATCGAGATGGCCTTGCGGACGTCCGGCTTGCTGTAGTCCTTGTCGAACGTCGGGAACGCGAGGAACTGGAACGACGACATCGGGCTGGTCTTGTACCGGTCACCCAGGTCGCTCGGCGCGGTGCTCAGGCTCTCGGTCGGGATCGTCGGCAGCACGTCCAGGTTGTCCGCCAGGACGTCCGCGTAGGCCGCGGTGAGCTGCTGGTAGATCCGGAACTCGATGTTCTTGACCTTGGGCTTCTCGCCCGGGAAGGCGTCGTAGCGCTCGACGTCGATCTTGCTGTCGTGCTGCCAGGTGCCCTTCATCTTGAAGGGGCCCTGCCCGATCGGGGCCTGCTCGTAGGAGTCCTTGAGCACGCCCGGAGCCGAGAACGCGGCGTCCGGCATCGGGAAGAACGCGTTGTAGCCCAGCGTGGTCTTGAAGTCGATGTACGGCTCGGAGAGCGTCACGGCGAAGGTGAGGTCGTCGACCTTCTTCAGGCCGGACATCTCCTTGGCCTTCGGCGCCTTGCCCTGCAGGTCGGCGTAACCAGCGATCTTCTCGAAGAAGGGGTTGGTGTCCTGGCCGTTGGGGCCGTACGCGCCGTAGTTCCACGCGTTGATGTAGCTCTGGGACGTGACCTTCTCACCGTTGTGGAAGGTGTAGCCGTCCTTGAGCTTGATCGTCCAGACCTTGTTGTCGGACGAGGTGACCGACTGCGCGGCGACCTCGTACGGCTTGTTCTGGGCGTCGTAGTCGACGAGCGGGCTGAACAGGCCGGCGATGACCTGCGAACCGGACGTCTCGGTGGTGTTGGTGGGAACCAGGTGCTTCGGCTCGGCGATCTGGATGCTGACCACCGAACTGTCGCTGCCACCGGATCCACCGTCTCCGCCGCTGCCGCAGGCCGCGAGGCCCAGCGTCACCGCGAGCGGGAGGGCGGTCCAGGCGGCGAGTCTACGAACTCGCATTGAGCCTCCTCATCTCCTCACGCTGCGCAGTCAGGCCCGACGCTGGGTTTACGCTGCGCAACAAGCGGTAACGGTAGGTCGGTGACGGGTCTTCGACAACGACGCGGTTGCGGGTGGGTAACGGTCCGGGGTTGATTCGGTTGTCGGGGGCGGGTGAATCTGCTACCCCAAACCGGACTCATTGACGTGGCCTGCTGAAATCCCGGCGCTCGACGGTACGTTCGACCTCCTCCCGGTCGTGTCGGCGCCGCCTGGGGTGGCCGTCCCTTCTCCGTGGATACGGCCTGGCCTGTCTGGTTCGACAGTGACCGAATCCATAAATCGTCACAGAAAGTGACTAGCAACACCTCACGTACGGTTACTCCAACGGCTCGTCCGGCGGCCGCCCCACCGCAGTGGAGCGGCGGACGGTCCGCAGCGAGGTCGTCTGATCCGCAGGCGGTGGCCGTGAGACGATCTGGTCGTGACGGCGACGCTTCTGGACGGCAAGGCAACCGCAGCGGAGATCAAAGACGAGCTGCGCATCCGGGTGAAGGCACTGGCGGAACGCGGCATCATCCCCGGGCTCGGCACGGTGCTGGTCGGGGCGGACCCGGGCAGCCAGGCGTACGTCAACGGCAAACACCGCGACTGCGCCGAGGTGGGCATCGCCTCGATCCGCCGCGAACTGCCCGCCGACGCCACCCAACAGCAGGTCGACGACGTACTGGCCGAGCTGAACGCCGACCCGGCGTGCCACGGCTACATCGTCCAGCTGCCGCTGCCGGCCCACCTCGACACCCAACGGGTGCTGGAGTTGATCGACCCGGACAAGGACGCGGACGGCCTGCACCCGGTCAACCTGGGTCGGCTCGTGCTCGGCTACGACGGTCCGCTGCCGTGCACGCCGCGCGGCATCGTCGAGCTCCTCCGCCGGCACGACGTGGCGCTGCGCGGGGCCACCGTCGCGGTGGTCGGTCGCGGCAACACGGTCGGCCGACCGCTCGGCCTGCTGCTCACCAGGCGCAGCGAGAACGCCACCGTCACCCTCTGCCACACCGGCACCCTCGACCTCGCCTCGCACACCCGCGCCGCCGACATCGTCATCGTCGCGGCCGGCGTACCGGGTCTGCTCACCGCCGACATGATCAACCCCGGCGCGGTGGTGGTGGACGTCGGCATCACCCGCGTCATCGGAGCCGACGGCAAGGGCCGCTACACCGGCGACGTGGACCCGGAGGTGGCCGAGACGGCCGGCGCGCTGGTCCCCATGCCCGGCGGCGTGGGCCCGATGACCCGGGCCATGCTGCTCAGCAACGTCGTCGAGCGCGCCGAGCGCGGCTGAACCGGACGCCGACGACGTCGGTGACGTTCGCCCCATCCCGGCGACGGCCGCCGCCCCTGCCCTGTTCGGTGCCAGGATGACTGATACGGTCCGGAAAACCGACTGGTATCAGGGAGTGGGACGACCATGGGTAAGAAGGTCACTGTCGTCGGGGCTGGCTTCTACGGCTCCACCACCGCACAGCGCCTGGCCGAGTACGACGTCTTCGACACCGTAGTGATCACCGACATCGTGGAGGGCAAGCCCGCAGGCCTCGCGCTCGACCTCAACCAGTCCCGGGCCATCGAGGGCTTCGAGACCAAGGTGGTCGGCGTGACCACCGGCCCCAACGGTGAGGGCTACGAGAGCATCGAGGGCTCCGACGTCGTCGTGATCACCGCTGGTCTGCCGCGCAAGCCCGGCATGAGCCGGATGGACCTGCTGGAGACCAACGCCAAGATCGTCCGCCAGGTCGCCGAGAACGTCGCCAAGTACGCCCCGAACGCCGTCGTCATCGTGGTCTCCAACCCGCTGGACGAGATGACCGCGCTGGCCCAGCTCGCCACCCAGTTCCCGAAGAACCGGGTGCTCGGCCAGGCCGGAATGCTCGACACCGCCCGGTTCAGCAACTTCGTCGCCGAGGCGCTGAACGTGCCGGTGGCATCGGTACGCACCCTGACCCTGGGCTCGCACGGCGACACCATGGTCCCGGTGCCGTCGAAGAGCACCGTCAACGGCAAGCCGCTGCGCGACGCCATGCCGGCCGAGCAGATCGAGGAGCTGGTCGTCAAGACCCGCAACGGTGGCGCCGAGGTGGTCGCGCTGCTGAAGACCGGTTCGGCCTACTACGCCCCGTCCGCTGCCGCGGCTCGGATGGCGAAGGCCGTCGCGGAGGACTCCGGCGAGGTCATGCCGGTCTGCGCCTGGGTCGACGGCGAGTACGGCATCTCCGGTGTCTACCTGGGTGTCGAGGCCGAGATCGGCGCCGAGGGCGTCAAGCGGGTCGTCGAGACCGACCTGGACGCCGACGAGCGCGCCAGCCTCCTGGAGGCCGCCGAAGCCGTCCGCGCCAAGCAGGGCGACATCTCCAGCATGTAGTTTCCCGAACCACAGCATCAGCGAAAGGGCGCGCCGGCTCTGCCGGCGCGCCCTTTGCCGTCCACCCCCACCGAGCCAGTCCACCCCACCCCACCAACCCCCACCCGCCCCGTCCTGGCCCTGGCCCCCGCCCTGGCCCTGGCCCCCGCCCTGGCCCCGATTGATCAAGAGGTTTGCGTCAGGAATCGCGCTCGTGGTGACGCAAACCTCTTGATCAACGAAGAGGGGGCGGCGGTGGTGGGACGCTGTGGCCGGTCGGGTGGGGTGGAGCGGAGGTCGGGTGGGCGCAAGCAACGTCGGGGATGTTGCCGCCTTGCGGGCTCTGGAGGCAGCACGTGCGCTGTTGTTGCGTGGATCTTCCATCGAGATCGTGCTCGATCCTGGTGGTAGTGGTCTCCCAGGCTCGCGTTACCCCTCTATCCAGGATCGAGGGCCTTGCTCGACCGCTCCGATGGGTGATCCCTGCGCGGCACCCCGTCGATCATGAAGTTGTTGCCCTCCGGATCGGCGTGTCGTGGCGATAACTCCATGATCGATGCGGTGTGGGGGTGCGGCGGACGATTACGAGGGGCTGGTGAAGGGGGTGCCGAGGTGGGGGGTGGCCAGGACGGTGGGGAGTGGGTGCGCAGGGCGGTCAGCCGGGAGGTGCGGGCGAGTTCCGGGTCTTCCTCGTGGGCGTACGCCAGGTCGGGGTCGACGAGTTGCACCATGTGCACCAGCAGGTCCCCGGTGAGCAGCATCCGCTCGTCGGCCGAGGTCAGGAGCACCGACTGGTGACCGGGCGTGTGGCCGGGGGTGGGCAGCAGTCGTACCGCCGGGGTGAGGGCGGTCTCGCCGTCGACCACCCGGAGCTGGCCGGCGGCGCGCAGGGGCGCGATGAGGCCGGCCGGCAGCCCGGGGTTGAGCGTCTCCGCCGCGTCGATCTCGGCGCGCTGGACCAGGTAGCTCGCGTTCGGGAAGTACGGCCGCCCCGGCGTGCCGGTGACCGCCCAGCCGATGTGGTCGCTGTGCAGGTGGGTCAGGACGACGGTGTCGACGTCGGCGGGGTCGATGCCGGCGGCGGCCAACTCGGCGGGCATCCGCCCCGGCACGGGCGCCCAGCTCGCGGCGGGTGCGTCGGCCGGGCCGATCCCGGCGTCGACAAGCGTGACCGGCCCGTCTCCGGCGCGGATCGCGAAGCTGCGGAACGGCAGCCACCATCGCCCGTCGGCGGTCACCGAGCCGGGATCGCGCCGGTCGGCCTCCGCCCAGTGCGCCGCCGTGGCCTGCGGAAACGCCTCCGTGCGGGGCTGAAAGAAGGCACCCTCACCGTCGGTGAGCGCGGTGACCGTGATAGACCCGAGGGTGCGGCTCAGTGGCATCGGACGATGATTCCAGGGCATTCCTGTTCCGCGCAGCCCGGTTTCGCCGGCCGGTCGAGGCCGGCTGGGGGCTGCCCGCCCAATTGCAGTACGCTCGTACTGCTTGAGCACGTGTCCCCCGAGAGGAGCGCCGGCCGATGGCGAAGATCAAGGTAAACAACCCGGTCGTAGAACTCGACGGCGACGAGATGACCCGGATCATCTGGAAGCAGATTCGGGAGCAGCTGATCCTGCCCTACCTCGACGTCGACCTGCACTACTACGACCTGTCGATCCAGTACCGCGACGAGACCGACGACCAGGTCACCATCGACGCCGCCAACGCCATCAAGGAGCACGGCGTCGGCGTCAAGTGCGCGACCATCACCCCGGACGAGGCCCGGGTCGAGGAGTTCGGCCTGAAGAAGATGTGGCGGTCGCCCAACGGCACCATCCGCAACATCCTCGGCGGCGTCGTCTTCCGTGAGCCGATCATCATGTCCAACGTGCCGCGGCTGGTCCCCGGCTGGACCAAGCCGATCATCATCGGCCGGCACGCCCACGGTGACCAGTACAAGGCCACCGACTTCGTCGTCCCCGGCCCGGGCACGGTGACCATCACCTACACCCCGGCCGACGGCGGCGCGCCGATGGAGATGGAGGTCGCCAACTTCCCCGGCGGCGGCATCGCCATGGGCATGTACAACTACGACGAGTCGATCCGGGACTTCGCCCGGGCGTCGTTCCGGTACGGCCTGGACCGCAACTACCCGGTCTACATGTCCACCAAGAACACCATCCTCAAGGCGTACGACGGTCGGTTCAAGGACATCTTCGCCGAGGTGTTCGAGGCCGAGTTCAAGGCCGAGTTCGACGCCGCCGGCCTCACCTACGAGCACCGGCTCATCGACGACATGGTCGCCGCCGCGCTCAAGTGGGAGGGCGGCTACGTCTGGGCCTGCAAGAACTACG
This sequence comes from Micromonospora sp. NPDC047756, assembly GCF_055587245.1. Taxonomy (NCBI): domain Bacteria; kingdom Bacillati; phylum Actinomycetota; class Actinomycetes; order Micromonosporales; family Micromonosporaceae; genus Micromonospora; species Micromonospora sp. NPDC047756. Next base: position 100,078 of record NZ_JBVJGQ010000004.1, on the reverse strand, counting down.
ACGGTGACGTGCAGTCCGACACCGTCGCGCAGGGCTTCGGCTCGCTGGGTCTGATGACCTCTGTCCTGCTCTCCCCGGACGGCCGGACCGTCGAGGCCGAGGCCGCGCACGGCACCGTCACCCGGCACTACCGGCAGTACCAGAAGGGCGAGAAGACCTCGACCAACCCGATCGCGTCGATCTACGCCTGGACCCGGGGCCTGGCCCACCGGGGCAAGCTGGACGGCACCCCGGCGGTCACCGAGTTCGCGAACACCCTGGAGCAGGTCATCATCGACACCGTCGAGGGTGGCCAGATGACCAAGGACCTCGCGCTGCTCATCTCGCGCGACGCCCCGTGGCTGACCACCGACGAGTTCATGAACGCGCTCGACGAGAACCTGGCCCGCAAGATCGCCGCCTGATCCAGGCGTACCGCGTCATCGGAGCCCGCCGGCATCTCAGCCGGCGGGCTTCGGCGTGTCCGGCACCGCCTCGTGCCGGCGGGCTTCGGCGTGTCCGGCACCGCCGCGCCGGCTGGCGTCACTGCCCCCGGCGCGCCTCGTTGACCAGGATGGACGAGATGCCAGTCGCGTCCAGGAAGGTTGACCACGGTCGACCCGCGGCACCCGTGCGCCGATCAGCCAGCCTTCCCGGCTGTGCCGTGCACAGCCAGCCGTCCCTTCCCTGCGGGGGGCCCTGTCCCGGGCCCCCCGCGCCCTGTTTCCCGCCAAGCCCATGCGGCACCGCACAACACCGCGCCGCACAACACCGCGCCGCGCCGCACAACACCGCGCCGCGCCGCACACGCCCTGCCAAGCCAAGCCGTGCCACGCCGAGCTCAGGCCCCGCGCGCCGCAGGGCTGCTCAGGCGGCGCGCAGCAGGTCGGCGGCGCGTTCCGGTGCGATGTCGTTGATGAAGACGCCCATCCCGGATTCGGAGCCCGCCAGGTACTTCAGCTTGTCCTTCGCCCGCCGGATGCTGAACAGCTGAAGGTGCAGGTGGCCCAGCTCGCGGTCGACCCGCACGGGAGCCTGGTGCCAGGCCGAGATGTACGGCATCGGCATGTCGAACAGGCCGTCGAATCGGCGCAGTAGATCCAGGTAGAGCGGCCCGAAGGCGTCCCGCTCGCTGTCGCTGAGCGCCGGGATGTCCGGCACCACGCGGTGCGGCGCGACGTGCACCTCGAACGGCCAGCGGGCGGCCGCCGGGACGAACGCCGTCCAGTGTTCGTTCTCGGTGACCACCCGGTCACCGGTGGCGCGCTCGGCGGCCAGCACGTCCGCGTACAGGTTGCCTCCGCCGGTCCGCTCGGCGTGCCGGCGTGCCGCGGCCAGCAGCGCGCGGGTGCGCGGCGTCACGAAGGGGTACGCGTAGATCTGGCCGTGCGGATGGTGCAGCGTGACGCCGATTTCAACGCCCCGGTTCTCGAAGCAGAAGATCTGCTCGACGCCGGGCAGCGCGCCGAGCACCTCGGTGCGGTCGGCGAGGGCGTCCAGCACGGTGCGGACCCGGCGCGGGGGCAGGCTGGCGAAGGAGGCGTTGTGATCCGACGTGAAGCAGACCACCTCGCACCGGCCGAGGCCCGGCCGAACCGGTGTGAACGGGGTGATCTCGCCGGGCTCCTCGGCCACCCGACCGCTCAGCGACGGGAACCGGTTCTCGAAGACCACCACGTCGTAGTCGGGTGCGGGGATCTCGGTCAGCCGGTCGCCCACCGACGGGTCGAGAGGGCACTCGTTCGCCGGCGGGAGGAAGGTGCGGGTCTGCCGGTGCACGGCGACCGCCACCCACTCGTCGGTCAGCGGGTCGTAGCGCAGTTGCGACGCGGGGGGCGGCGGCGGCAGGTCCCGGCGGTCCGGCTGGTCGCGGACCGCGTCGTCGCGCTCGTCGAAGTAGATCAGCTCCCGGCCGTCGGCCAGGTCGATCGCGGTGCGCTTCACGGCGCCGTCCCCTCAGTTGTCGGCGTGCGCGTTCCGCGGCCCGCCCCTGTCGCCTTGACCATGATCAGTTCGCCCACCTTCTCGCCGAGTACCCGTCGTGCGGGTGGAGGCAACCGGTCGTCGCTGACCAGTACGTGGGCCGCCGTCAACCCGACGATCGAAGAGATGCCGACGGTGCCCCACTTGCTGTGGTCGGCGAGCACCACCAGCTGGTCCGCCGCCGCCACGAGCGCCCGATCGGTCTCCGCCTCCATCAGGTTGGGGGTGGTGAAGCCGGCCCGTTCGGTGATGCCGTGGACGCCCAGGAAAAGCAGATCCAGGTGCAGTGAGCGGACGGCCCCGACCGCGAGCGGACCGACCAGCGCGTCCGACGGTGTGCGTACGCCGCCGGTGAGCACCACCGTCTGGTCCGGGCGGCCACCGGCGTGCATGATCTCGGCCACCGGCAGCGAGTTGGTCACCACTGTCAGCTCGGGCACGTCCACCAGCCGGCGGGCCAGCTCGGCGGTGGTGGTGCCGGCGGAGAGCGCGACCGCCGCTCCCGGCCGGACCAGCTGAGCCGCCCGGTCGGCGATGGCGGCCTTCTCCGGCAGTTGGCGGACCGACTTGGCGCGGAAGCCCGGCTCGTCGGTCGAGCTTGGCCCGGTCATGGTGGCGCCGCCGTGCACCTTGGCCAGCAGGCCGCGCTCGTGCAGCGCGTCGAGGTCACGCCGGATGGTCATGTCGGAGACGCCGAACTCGCCTGCCAACTCGCTGACCCGGACGCCGCCGGTCGTGCGGACCCGCTCCAGGATGGCCGCCTGCCGCTGCTGAGCGAGCATCAGCCGTGCCTCCCCGAGCGTTCCGTACCCTCACGCGGTCAAACGTGTTCCAACAAAGGTGAACACTAGCGCGGGTCGCTCAGCGGCGAGAGGAACGGGTACGGCGACGCCTCAGGCGGTGGCGATCTTCAGCTCCACCCAGCCGGTCTCGGTCAGGTGGTGCAGCACGGCCTGCACCGCGTCCGCCACGCTCAGGTCGGTGGTGTCGAGCACCAGATCGGCGTCGGTCGGCTCCTCGTACGGGTCGTCGATGCCGGTCATCCCGGTGAGTAGGCCGGCTCGCGCCCGCGCGTACAGGCCCTTGCGGTCCCGCCGCTCGCACACCTCCAGCGGAGTGGCCACGTGCACCAGCACGAAACCCGATCCGGCGGCGAGGGCCATCTCCCGGGCGGTGGCCCGGGCCGCCGCGTACGGGGCGATCGGACAGCAGATGCCCACCCCACGGTGCCGGGCGATCTCGGCGGCCACCCAGCCGATCCGCCGGACGTTGAGATCCCGGTCGGTCTTGCTGAAGCCCAGCCCGGCGGAGAGTTCCCGACGCACCACGTCCCCGTCGAGCAGGGTCACCGTGCGGTCGCCGCTCTCCCGTAACGCGTCCGCCAGCCCCCGGGCGATCGTCGACTTGCCGGAGCCGGAGAGACCGGTCAGGAAGACCACCAGCCCTCGCTGCCGACGCGGCGGCCGGGCCCGGGCCAACTCCCGTGCCACGGCGGGCGGCGTGTGCCACTCCGGTAGCGGGAAGCCCCGGTCGAGCAGGTCGTCGATCTCCGGCTGGGTCAGCGCGAGCCGGCGGTTACGCGGCGGGATGTCCTCCCGCCACCGCCACTGCCCGTCGCGGTTGTCGTAGGCGAGTTCGCGCGGCACCAGCACCCGCAGCCCGGCGCCGGAGAGCATCTCTCCGGTGGAGAGCAGGTGGGTGACCCCGTACGCGGCCGAGACCCGGGCGCGCAGCAACGCGTCGCTGATCTCCTCGCGTCGGTGCGACAGTGGCACCGCGATCAGGGTGGCGGGCGGCATCCGGTCCCGCGCGGCGAAGATCGAACGGACCAGCGCCTCCGGTGGGAGCCCGTCTGCGCCGCCCTCGCCGACCGGGATCATCACGAGCAGATGAGCGGCCAGGGTACGGGCGGCATGGGCGATCTGGGCGAGCTGAGGCCGATGCAGCGGCCGATCGGCGATCACACCGAGCACCCGGCCCGGGGGCAGCAGCGCGCGGACCTCCTCCGGGTTGCGCCGCAGTCGCTGGAACGGACCGTGCCCGCCGTCGCCCAACCGCCGAACCTGGCCGCCCACTCCCGCCACGCCCTCGCGGACCGGCCAGACGTCGGCCACGTCCAGGGCCGCCGCCGGGGCGCCCTCCCCGTCGGTCAGCACGAGCGCCCGCCGGGCGGGGTCGCGCGGGTCGAAGCTCTGCGCCAGGGCGGCCGGCACCTGGAGAACGACCGCGACCTGCCACGGTGTGCCGTCCGCCAGCCGGCCGCGTCGGCTCACCGAGACCAGGTCGGCGCGGGTCATGAAGCCGGTCAGCGGGGCGTACGCGCCGGTCAGCAGCAGCTCCAGATCCGCGAGCTCACCGGGACGTGGCGTGTACGCCGGTGCGTCACGCAGCACCTCGTCGGGCAGCACCCAGCCGTTGCTCATCCACACCCCCCACTCGCTGACCGGCACACAGTTTCGCAGCCGACCGCCCATCGGTCGAGAGCGCCACTCCAGGACCCAGGCGGGCGGATCAGCGCTTGATCCGCCGGCCTACCGCCGACCGCACCCGGTTCCACACCTTCCGCTGGTCGCGGATCCGGGGCCGCGATCCGTCGGCCCGGCAGATGAACACCAGCGGCAGTCGGGCGTCCTCGGTCCAACCCACGTTCGTGATCCGGACCTTGAGCTGCCAGCTGCCTCTGGTCCGGCCCCCGTTGAGGGCGGCGAAGTCGATCGTGGCGGTGGCCCGGTGCACCAGGTGGACGGTGTCCGCTCCGGTCGTACCGGTGATCCGCTCGGTCTCGAAGGTGTTCGGAAGAAAGATCTCGGTGCCGGTCTCCCGGTGGCGGGCCACCAGGTCCAGGCGGGCCTTACGCACCTGCGCGGTGGCGTCGAGCACCTCGGGGGCGATCTCGTCCATCGGGAGCACCAGCACGTCGCGGCCGTCGTCGGTGCGGAAGCCGACTGGCTGGTCCTCCGAGCGCAGCTCGGCGGCGAGGGTCACCGTGACAGCGTGGTCCGCGTGCTGGAGCTCGTCGATCTTGCCGTGCGCGGCGATGCCCGCCTCCCAGGCGGCCAGCTTGCGCAGGTCGGCGACGCGGCCCCGCTCCGCCAGGTACGCCACGGCCCGCAGCAGGGGCGGCAGGCCGGCGGCGACGCCAGGGGCGAAGCGGTCCTGGATGATCTTCTGGACCTCCAGCGCGACCTGCTCCAGCCACGCCTCGTCGGCCTCGAGTGCCCGCTTGCCGCGCAGGCGGCTGATCATCTCGTTGCGCAGCCAGCGTCGGTGCAGCCGGTCCCGCAGCGGACCGGGCTCGGTGTGCGCGTCGACGATGTCCAACGCCTCCCGCACGGCCCGGTAGTAGCTCGTCGGCTCCAGCGGACCCGCGGTGACGTTGCGCGCGTCGGTCCGGTGGACGTGGTGGTAGCAGACGTAGTCGGACAGCACCGAGGTGTGCCGGCTCAGGAAGTAGGCCCGCACGACCATCGCGTGGTCCTCCAGCCGACGCTTCCCGCCCTCCGGAAACCGCAGATCGTGCTCGTTGAGGAACGCGCGCCGGAACAGCTTGTGACAGGTCAGGCTGTCGATCAGGGGCGAGTTCGCCAGGGTGGCGTCGAAGCGGTTCTTGCGGAACAGCTCCCGCGGCACCGGGCGCCCGTACCCGGCCATCTTCCCCACCACGATGTCGGCGTCGTTGGCCTTCGCGCAGGCGTAGAGCCGCTCCAGTGCCTCCTCGGCGAACCAGTCGTCGTCGTCGGCGAAGAAGACGTACTCGCCGCGGGCGTGTTCGACGCCGAGGTTGCGCGGACGCGACGGCCAGCCGGAGTTCTCGATGTGCAGCACCCTGATGTGGGGGTGCTGGGCGGCCAGCCGGTCCAGCCGCTGCGCGGTGTCGTCGGTCGAGCCGTCGTCGACGAAGATGGCTTCGAACTCGTCGGTGGGCAGTGACTGGCGCAGCAGCGAGGCGGCGAGCTTCTCGATGTGTCGGCCGCTGTTGTACGCCGGCACGACGACGCTCACCTTGGGGACGCCCACCTCGGCCATCAGGATTCCTCCCGCGTCGTCGGTCGATCACCGGGCGGCTCGATGCCTGGTGAACGGGAGGTGAATGGTGTCACCCTGGACGGGTCTTTCCCAAGGCGGGGTCGGGTCGAGCGCGGGACCGGCGCAAACGTCACCGGAGCCGCGGCGGGGGACCTTAGGGGTCCGGCGGGAAAAGGATCAGGGGAGTGCCGGGGGCGTGCCGGTGTCCCTGCTGGGCATCGACTCCCTACGCTGGGCCCGTGACACTGATCGCGACCCAGTCGCTCACCAAGACGTACGGAGGTCGGGTCACCGCGTTGGCCGACCTCACCGTCGCCGTCGAGCCCGGGATCATCGGCCTGGTGGGCGCGAACGGCGCCGGCAAATCCACGTTGATCAAGATTCTGCTCGGCCTGATCGCACCGACCAGCGGTCAGGTCTCGGTGCTCGGCATCGACCCGACCGCAGACCCGGCGGCTGTCCGCAGCCGCGTCGGCTACATGCCGGAACACGACTGCCTCCCACCGGACCTGTCCGCCGCCGAGCTGGTCACCCACCTCGGTCGGATGAGCGGCCTGCCCCGCACCGCGGCTCGCGAGCGGGCCTCGGAGGCGCTGCGGCACGTCGGGCTCTACGAGGAGCGCTACCGCCCGGTCGGTGGCTACTCGACCGGCATGAAGCAGCGCGTCAAGCTGGCCCAGGCGCTGGTGCACGACCCCGACCTGCTGTTGCTGGACGAACCGACCAACGGCCTGGACCCGGCCGGCCGCGACGCCATGCTGGCCCTGGTACACCGGATCGGCACCGAGTTCGGCATCTCCGTGCTGGTCTGTTCGCACCTGCTCGGCGAGGTGGAGCGGATCTGCGACACGCTGATCGCCATCGACGGCGGCCGGCTGCTGCGCGCTGACAACATCTCCGCGATGACCACGGCCACCGACGTGCTCGCCGTGGAGGTCAGCGAGGGCACCGAGGAACTCGCCGCCCGACTCGCCGAGCTGAAACTGCCGGTCGCCCGGGACGGGCGACTGCTCCTCGTGCCGCTCGCCGACGACGGCACCTACGACCTGATCCTCGGTGCGGTCGCCGAACTGGACCTGCCACTGCACCGACTGGACCAGCGCCGGCACCGGGTGGCCGAACTCTTCGCCACGAGGGAGCTCACTCATGCCTGAGCCGTCCACCGCCGCCGTGCGCTCCACGCCGACCGGTGTCATCCACGACATCGGTTACCAACGCTACGAGGGCCCGAGGCTCGGCCGCCGGCAGGTCTTCGGCGCTCTCTACGGGCACGGTCTGCGCACCGCGTTCGGTCTCGGCCGCAGCGCCAAGGCCAAGATCTTCCCGTGGCTGGTGGTCGGCATCGTCAGCCTGGTCGCGGTGGCCCTGGCCGCGATACGCAGCCAGATCGGCGAGCCGGTGGCCACGTACGCCCAGTTCGCCGACGCGATGAGCTGGCTGGTCATCTTCTTCGTCGCGGTCGTCGCCCCGGAGCTGGTCTCCCGGGATCTGCGCAGCGGCGTGCTGCCGCTGTACTTCTCCCGGCCGCTGCCGCGCTCCGACTACGCGTTGGCCAAGCTGCTGGCGCTGGTCACCGCCCTCTGGCTGCTGCTCGGCGGGCCGCAGCTACTGATGTTCCTGGGTGCCGCGTTCACCACCAAGCAGGGCATGCGCGGGGTGTGGAACGAGCTGCTCGACCTGCTTCCCGGGCTGCTCTACGCCGGGCTGTGGGCGGTGGTCTTCGCCTCGGTCGGCCTGCTGGTCGCGTCAATGACCGGTAAGCGTGCCTTCGCCGCCGGCGGCGTGGTCGCGGTCTTCCTCATGACCACCCCCATCGTGGGCGTGCTGAGCATCCTGCCGTCGCGTGCCGCCAACGAGCTGGCCGGGCTCGCCTCACCCTCCACGCTGGTTCAGGGGGTGGGCATCTGGTCCCTGGGTGACCTGCTGGTCGAGGGCGATCCGGGCGAGATGATGATCGGCGGGTTCGGCCCGGTCTACGCCCTGGCCGCGGTGCTGCTGGTCGCCGGCGCGACCGCCCTCCTACTGGCCCGCTACCGGAAGGTCGCCTCATGAGCACGCTGAGCCTGACCGGGGTGTCCCGGTGGTACGGCAACGTGGTCGCCGTCAACGACATCAGCATGGCCCTCGGCCCGGGCGTGACCGGGCTGCTCGGCCCGAACGGCGCCGGCAAGACCACGCTGCTGCACATGATGGCCGGTTTCCTCTCCCCGTCGCGTGGCACCGTCACCCTCGACGACGAGCCGACCTGGCGCAACCCCGACGTCTACCGGCGGCTGGGGCTGGTCAGCGAGCGGGAGGCGGTGCAGGGGTTCCTCACCGCCTACGAGTTCGTGCTGGCCAGCGCGAAGCTGCACCGGCTGCCCGATCCGGCGGCCGCGGCCCGACGGGCGATCGATCTGGTGGAGCTGGAGTCGGCGCAGGACCGCCGGATCGGCACGTACTCCAAGGGCATGCGCCAGCGTGCCCGGGTGGCCGCCGCGATGGTGCACGACCCGCAGGTGCTGCTGCTCGACGAGCCGTTCAACGGCATGGACCCGCGCCAGCGGCTGCACATGATGCAGCTGCTGCACACCCTGGGTGACGCTGGCCGGACGATCCTGTTCAGCTCGCACATCCTGGAGGAGGTCGAACAGGTCTCCGGGACGGTGCAGGTGATGGTGGCCGGCCGGTTGGCCGCCTCCGGCGACTTCCGGACCATCCGCCGGTTGATGACCAACCGCCCGCACGTCTTCGCGGTGCGCTCCACCGACGACCGGGCGCTGGCCGTCGCGCTGATCGCCGAGGCGTCGGTGAGTGGGGTCGAGTTGGACCCGACCGGCTTGACCGTGCGGGCCGGCGACTACGGCGCGTTCACCCGGGCGCTGCCCCGGATCGCGCTGAACAAAGGCATCCGGGTACGGCAGCTGGTGCCGTCCGACGAGTCCCTGGAGAGCGTCTTCTCCTACCTGGTGGAGGCCTGACATGTCGACAGTTACCTGGATCACCGCGCGCGGGTTGTTCGGCCGACGTCGCTTCCTGCTGCTGCTGCCGCTGCCGTTGGTGCTGCTCGGGCTGGCCGTGCTCTGCCGGTCGCTGGGGGTGGACCCACGCCAGTGGGGGCCGCCGGTGCTGGTCGGCCTCGGGCTGGCCGTGGTGCTGCCGGTGGTCGCGCTGATCATCGGCACCGGCGTGCTGGGCGCCGAGATCGACGACGGCACCGTGGTGCACATCCTGACCAAGCCGCTGCCGCGCTGGCAGATCGTGCTGCCGAAGCTCGCGGTGGCCGCCGGGGTCACCGCGCTCACGGTGGCGGTGCCGCTCTACGTCGCGGGTGTGCTCGCCGATTCGGTACGCCTCGGACTGGGACTCGCGGTCGCGGGGGCGCTCGGCGCGCTGGCGTACTCGGCGCTGTTCCTGGCGCTCAGCCTGGTCACCAGGCGACCGGTGCTGCTCGGGCTGGTCTACGTGCTGATCTGGGAGGGGCTGCTGGGCAACTTCGTCAGCGGCACCAAGGTGCTCTCCATCCAGCAGTACGTGATCGCCCTCGCCGACCGGATCGCCCCCACCGGGCTGCTGGAGACCAGCGTGTCGGTGCCGGTGGCGTCGGTGATGACCGCGCTGGTCAGCGTCGGCTTCACAGTGCTCGCCATCGACCGCCTGCGCTCGTTCAGCGTGGCCGGCGAGACGAGCTGACAACGGTGCGTGCCGCTGTTCCGGCCAGCCCCCGCGCGGCGGTAGGGCTGGCCGGATGGACCGGTCGGGCCACCTCGGGCCAGGCTGGTGGGCGTGAGCGTCGAAGCGGAGCGGACGTCGTTGGCTGAGCCGTATTCCCGGAGCAGCCGGCCGTGGCTGACCAGCCTTGCCGTCGCCGGGCTGGCCTGTGCCACGGTCGCCACGGCGGCTCAGGGCAGCGGCAAGTTCCACTGGTGGGCGGTCTTCATCCTGATCCCGGCCGCGCTGATCGCGGCCAGCGGTGGGCCGTTGCTGGCTCGCGGGGGCGGCCGGGCCTTCGCCGGCTACATGCTCGCCTGCGTCGGCACGATCGTCTTCGCGGTCGGCGCGCTGCTGATGTTCGGCGTGATGGGGCGAGGTTGGCCGCTCCTGGTGGTGCTGCCCTGCCTGGCGGTGGCCGGCACCTACTGGTGGCGGGCGGCCCACCCGCTGGTCCGCGGCCTGCACCGGGCCGTGGCGCTGCTCGCGCTGACCGGCGCGCTGCTCGGCCTGACCCTGCAACTGATCCGGGTGGATCTGATCCACCTGAAGACCGGTTGGTGGGGCGCCTTCCTGATGCTGGCCGGGGCCATCGTGCTGGGCAACGCGGGGGAGCTGACCCGGCACCGGATGCCGTACCGCCTCCAGGCGATCACCCTGCTGGTGGGGCCCGCCGTGATCGCGTTCCTGCTCGGGCTGCGTTTCCTGCGCGGCTGGTAAACCCCCGGTTCGCCGCCGCCCGCTCGGGCGGCGGCGAACCGGCGGGTCAAAAGGCGCAGGCGATGACCAACTCCGGGGTACGGTCCGGGAGCAGGTCGAGTTTGCCGATCCGGCCCGCCGCCCGTAGGTCGTCGGCGACCAGCGTCAGCTGCTCCAGCAGCGCCGCCGGGCCGAGCGCCTCCGCCAACGGCACCTCCGCCTTCATCGACAGCTTCCGCTCCGATTTGGCCCGTCGCACCTGGCTCAACGCGTCACCGGCGAGCCGCAGCAGCGCCGGGTCGCCTGAGCCGCCCTCCATCGTCCGGGCCACCTCGTAGGTGGTGGGCCAGGGCGCCTTGTGCACCGAGCCGTACCGCCACCACGACCAGATCTCCTCGGTCACGTACGGCAGCACCGGCGCGAACAACCGCAGCTGCACCGAGAGCGCCGAGGCCAGCGCCGCCCGGGCGGAGTCAGCCGCCGCGCCGGTGCCGTAGGCCCGCTCCTTGACCAGCTCGATGTAGTCGTCGCAGAACCGCCAGAAGAACGCCTCGGTGACCTGAAGGGCCGCCGTGTGGTCGTACGCGTCGAAGGCCGTGCCGGCAGCGGTGACCACGGTGGCCAGCTCGGCGAGCATGGCCCGGTCCAGTGGTGCGGTGGCCGACAGCTCCAGGTCGCGGCGTGGCGTCAGACGCGCCGAGCTGGAGTTGTCGTACGGGGCGCGCAGGGCGTCGGCGGCGCCCAGCCCGAGCGCGAACTTGGACGCGTTGAGCAGTTTGGTGGCCAGTCGGCGGCCGACCTTGATCTGCGCCGGGTCGAAGGCCAGATCCATGCCGGGCTTGCCGCTGGCCGCCCAGTACCGCACCGCGTCGGAGCCGTGCTGCTCCAACAACGCCAGCGGGGTGACCACGTTCCCCTTGGACTTGGCCATCTTCTTGTGGTCCGGGTCGAGGATCCAGCCCGAGAGCACGGTGTCCCGCCAGGGCAGCACCCCGTGCTCGAAGTGCGAGCGGACCACTGTGTCGAAGAGCCAGGTCCGGATGATCTCCTGCCCCTGCGGACGGAGGTCCATCGGGAAGACCCGGGCGAACAGGTCCGGGTCGGTCTCCCAGCCACCGATGATCTGCGGGGTCACCGAGGACGTGGCCCAGGTGTCCAGAACGTCCGGGTCGCCGATGAAGCCGCCCGGCCGGCCGCGTTGCGACTCGTCGTAACCGGGTGCCGGGTCGCTCGACGGGTCGACCGGCAGCGCGGACTCGTCCGGCGTGAGAGGGTGGGACCAGTCCGGCTCGCCAGTGTCGTCGAGCCGGTACCACACCGGCACCGGCACGCCGAAGAAGCGCTGACGGCTGACCAGCCAGTCCCCGTTGAGGCCGCCCACCCAGTTGTCGTAGCGGTGTTTCATGTGTGCCGGCACCCAGTGCAGTTGCTCGCCCCTGCCCAGCAGCGTGGCTCGCAACGCCTCGTCCCGGCCGCCGTTGCGCAGATACCACTGTCGAGTCGACACGATCTCCAGTGGCCGGTCGCCGCGTTCGTAGAACTTGACCGGGTGGGTGATCGGACGCGGCTCGCCGATCAGGTCACCGGCGTCGGCCAGCATCCCGACGATCTCCCGGCGGGCGCCGTTGACGGTCTGCCCGGCCAGCGCCGCGAACGGTTGGGCCGGCACCCCGTGCGGCGGTTCGGGGAGCAGCCGACCGTCCCGACCGATCACCACCCGGGTGTCCAGCCCCAGCTCGCGCCACCAGGTCACGTCGGTGAGGTCACCGAACGTGCAGACCATCGCCACACCGGTGCCCTTGCCGGGCTCGGCGAGGGGATGGGCGTACACCGGCACGTCGACGTCGAACAGCGGACTGCGCGCGGTGGTGCCGACCAGGTCGGCGTACCGCTCGTCGTCGGGGTGGCAGACCAGCGCCACGCAGGCCGGTAGCAGCTCCGGCCGGGTGGTGTCGATGAGCACCTCCCGCCCGTCGGCCGCGGTGAACCGCAGCCGGTGGTAGGCGCCGGGGCGCTCCCGGTCCTCCAGCTCCGCCTGGGCGACGGCGGTGGCGAAGCCGACATCCCACAGGGTCGGCGCCTCCGACTGGTACGCCTCGCCGCGGCGCAGGTTGCGGACGAACGCCCGTTGGCTGGTGGTCCGGGCGATCCGGCCGATGGTCGTGTACGTCAGGGACCAGTCCACCGACAGCCCGAGCCGTCGCCACAGCGCTTCGAAGGCCTGCTCGTCGGTGACCGTCAACCGTTCGCACAGCTCGATGAAGTTGCGCCGGGAGATCGGGGTGGGGTCGCGGCGGGCCGCGTCGTCGACCGGAGCCGCCGGTGGCCGCCACACCGGGTCGTACGGCAGGGCCGGATCGCAGCGCACCCCGTAGACGTTCTGCGCCCGGCGCTCGGTGGGCAGGCCGTTGTCGTCCCAGCCCATCGGGTAGAAGACGGACTTGCCGCGCATCCGCTGGTACCGCGCGGTGGTGTCGGTGTGCGTGTACGAGAAGACGTGCCCCATGTGCAGCTCGCCCGATACGGTCGGCGGTGGGGTGTCGATCGAGAACACGTCGCTCCGCTGCTTCGAGCGGTCGAACGCGTACGTGCCTTCCTCCTGCCAGCGGCGTGCCCAGCTCTCCTCGAGCCCGTCCAGGGTCGGACGCTCGGGAACGCCGGCGCGGGCCGTCCTCGCCGTATCGGTCATCCTGCGATCGTAGGCACCTACCGGCTGCGGGGCGACGGAGTTGCGACCGAACACACCGGCCGGCGGTCGTGGTCGCGCAGGGGCGGCCCGGTCAGATCAGCGAGTCACGCCACTGGCGGTGCAGGGCGGCGTAGCGGCCGTCGGCCTCGGCGAGCACGGCCGGCGGGCCGTCCTCGACGACCCTCCCGCCGTCGAGGACGAGCACCCGGTCGGCGGTCTCCACAGTGGAGAGACGGTGGGCGATCACCAGCGCGGTGCGGTCGCGCAGGATCGTGCCGAGTGCCCGCTGCACGAGACGTTCCGTCGGCACGTCCAGCGACGACGTCGCCTCGTCCAGGATCAGCACCCTCGGGTTGGCCAGGAACGCGCGGGCGAACGCGACGAGCTGCCGCTGGCCGGCGGAGAGCCGGCCGCCGCGCCGGTGCACCTGAGTGGCGTACCCCTCGGGTAGCGCGGCGATGAAGTCGTGCGCGCCGATCGCCCGCGCGGCGGCCTGGACGGCGGCGTCGTCCGCCCCCGGGCGACCGAACCTGATGTTCTCCGCGACGGTCCCGCTGAACAGGTGGTTCTCCTGCGTCACCAGCACCACCGCGCGGCGCAGGTCGGCGTCGCGTACGTCACGCAGGTCGACCCCGTCGAGCCGGACCGTGCCGGTGTCGGGGTCGTGGAACCGGGCGACCAGCTTGGCGATCGTCGACTTGCCCGCTCCGGTGGGGCCGATCAGCGCAACGGTCTGCCCGGCCGGCACCGTCAACTCCAGCCGGCAGAGGATCGGCGTGTCGGACCGGTAGCCAAAGCCGACCGAGCAAAAGATCAACTCGCCGCGGCCGGGCCCGGTCGGCAGCGGTGTGGGCCGGGCCGGTTCGGCGACGGCCGGTCGTTCGTCGAGCACCCCGGCCAGCTTCTCGAGTGCGGCGGTGGCCGACTGCAACGAGTTGTAGAACTGGCTCAGCTCCTGCATCGGCTCGAAGAAGCGGCGTAGGTAGAGCAGGAACGCGGCGAGCACCCCGATCTCGGTCTGCCCGCCGAGCACCCGCCAACCGCCGTAGCAGAGCACCGCCGCCACTGTGACGTTGCCGATCAGCTTGATCGCGGGCGAGTACGTGGCGATCAGCCGGAACGCGTGCAGGCTGCTCCGCCGGTAGTCGTCGCCGAGCGCCACGAAGATCCGTTGGTTGCGAGGCTCCCGGCGGAACGCCTGCACCGCCCGGATGCCCCGCATCGACTCGACGAAATGCACGATGACCAGCGCGACCGCGTCCCGGGTTCGTCGGTACGCGCTGGCCGACGACCGGGCGAACCAGCGGGAGAGCCAGAACAGGAAGGGGAAGGCGAGCAGCGTCACGGCCGCCAGCGGCAGGTCCAGCCAGAGCAGGATGGCGGCCACCGACAGGATGGAGAGCCCGGCCAGCACCAGGCTGTCGATCCCACCGTCGACCAGCTCGGCGATCGAGTCCAGGTCACTGGTGAGCCGGGAGACCATCCGGCCGGACGTGTACCGCTCGTGGAAGCCCACTGACAGTCGCAGGAAGTGCCCGAACACCCGCTGCCGCAGGTCGAGCAGGACGGCCTGGCCGATCCGGGCGGAGAGGGTGAGGAAACCGCGGCGGGCCGCGTACTCGGTCACCGCGGCCACCGCGAACGCCCCGGCGACGGTGACCAGCGGGCCGGCGTCGCCGGCGCGCAACGGCGGGATGGCCCGGTCGATGCCGATCATGACCAGGTACGGGCCGGCCATCGCGGCGGCGTTCTGCGCCAGTAGCAGGGCGACCGCCGCGGCGAGACGCCGCCGGTGCGGGCGGAGCAGGTCGCCCAGCAGGGTGCGGCTGAGCCGGCGTAGCCGGGCCACCGCCTCGGGGCTGGTGTCCTCGGCTCGACTGCGGTCGGCCTCCGGGTCGGTGGCGGTTCCGCGCCAGCGGGCAAGCTCGGGTTCCTCCTCGGGAGGTGGATCGGCCTGCTCCGGCACCCTCACGAGCGCACCAGCCCCCACCCGTCCGACGGCGACGCACTCGGGCCGCTGGCCCCGGCCGGAGGTGGATGGCCGCCGGGCGGCTCGGCTGCCAGCAGCGCCCGGTACGCCGGGACGGTGGCCAGCAGGTCGGAGTGCCGGCCCGTCGCCGTGATGCGTCCGTCCTCCAGCAGGGCGACCCGGTCGGCCAGCGCGATCGTCGACGGCCGGTGCACCACCAGCAGCGCGGTGCTGTCGCGCAGGACCCGCCGCAGCGCCGCTTCGACCAGGGCCTCGGTGTGCACGTCGAGCGCGGAGAGCGGATCGTCCAGCACCAGCACCGCCGGTCGTCCGAGCACGGCCCGTGCCAACGCGAGCCGTTGCCGTTGCCCGCCGGAGAGGGACAACCCCTGCTCGCCCACCCGGGTCGCCAATCCCCAGGGCAGGTCGTACGCGAAGTCTGCCTGGGCCAGCGCGAGGGCCGCGCGAATCTCGTCGTCGCCGGCGTCCGGGTGACCCAGGGTGAGGTTCTCCCGCACCGACATGGAGAAGAGCGTCGGCTCCTCGAACGCCACCCCGACCAGCCGACGCAGCGAGGCCAGCCGCAGCTCGCGCAGGTCGTGACCGTCCAGGGTGATCCGGCCGGTGGTCACGTCGTGCAGCCGGGGGACCAGGGAGAGCAGCGTGCTCTTGCCGGAGCCGGTGGCGCCGACCAGTGCCAGCGTCTCACCCGGCTCGATGGTCAGGTCGATCTCGCGCAGCACCGCCGTGGTGGCACCCGGATAGCCGAACGCGACCCGCTCGAAGCGCAACCGACCGTGCACCGCGTTGCGCGGCAACGCGACAGCGCCGGCAGAATCCACGATCTCCGGTGGAGTGTCCAGCACCTCCTGGATCCGGTCGGCGGCGGTGGCCGCCTCCTGACCGTTGGCGATGATCCAACCCAGTGACTGCACCGGCCAGATGAGCATCAGTTGGAGGCTGACGAACGCGACCAGCTCGCCAATGGTGAGCGCGCCCCGCGCGGCGGCGGCCGCCCCGGCCGCCAGCACCACGCCCAGGGTCACGTTGGGCACCAGGTCAAGTAGCGCCGAGGTGTTCGCCAGCAGCCGCCCCTTGCCGACGCCGGTGTCGTGCAGCCGCCGGGCCGCACCGGCGAAGCGAGCGCCCAGCTCCGGCCCCCGCCCGTACGCCTTCATGGTGCGCAGGCCCTGCGCGGTCTCCTCGACCAGCGTCGCCACGTCGCCCTGCTGATCCTGCATCCGGCGGGACGCGGCGTGGTAGTGCCGGCCGAACCGGCGACTGATCAGCAGCAGCGGCACCGCGCTGGCCGCGACCAGCACCCCGAGCGCCGCGTGCAGGTTGATCAGCAGCACCACCACCACCACGTACGTGGTCAGGTTGAGCACCAGGAAGAAGACGCCGAAGGAGAGGAACCGGCGGATCACCGACAGGTCGCTGGTGATCCTGGAGAGCAACTGGCCGGACTGCCAGCGGTCGTGGAAGCTGGTCGGTAGCCGTTGCAGGTGGGCGTAGACGTCGGCGCGCAGCGCCGCCTCCATGCCCACCGCCGAGGACGACTGGACCCACCGGCGGATGAAGATGAGCACCGCCTCGACCACGCCGAGCAGCAGCGCCAGGCCGCCGAGCTGGAGCAGCCCGGCCGGTTCGTGCCGGGCCACCGGCCCGTCCACGACCCGCTGCACGACCAGTGGTACGGCGATCCCGGCCGCGGTGCCGGCGAGGCCCGCGACGAGCAGCCAGGCGAACTCGGCGGCGTACGGGCGCAGGTAGGGGCGAAGCCGCCAGAGGTTGTGCACGGGGTGGGTGCCCGCGGCGGCCCGGGCGGCCGGGTCGCCGTCGCTCTCCACAGGCACTACCAGACGGTAGCGTCAATGAGTGTCGGTGCTCCTGTCAGCTTGTTGTCAAGCGTCGCTCATGACCGAGAAGCCACTTCTTCACGTCCAGCCCCCAGCGGTAGCCACCGAGCGTGCCGTCGGTGCGAAGAACCCGGTGGCAGGGCACGAAGAGGGCTGCCGCGTTCCGGGCGCAGGCGGCCGCCGCGGCTCGGACCGCCGGTGGTCGACCGGCCAGCGCGGCGTACCCGGTGTAGGTGACCGGGGTGCCCGGCGGAACCTCGCGCAACACCTGCCAGGCGTGCGCCATGAACTCGCCGCCGGTGCGTTGCCGCACCGGCACGGTGTCGATGGCGGCGAGGTCACCGTCCAGGTAGGAGTGGACCGCCGCATTGACCGGACCGAGGTCGGCCCGCTCCCGTAACGGTGCCCGCAGGGCCGGGTGGACCAGGGGCAGCAGCGCCGCCGGGTCCGGGGTGAAGCCGGCCGCCCGGACGTCACCGTCGGGGCCGGCGAGGATGCTCAGCGGGCCGGCCGGTGTGCTCAGGACGGTGCTGTCGATGTTCATGCCGCTCTCCAGAGTCTGATCGTGGCGTAGGACCGCCAGGGACGCCAACGCTCGGCGTACCTGTCGAGGGTCTGTGGGGTGTGGGGCAGGCCGAGCGCCGCCGCGCCGCGCCGGACCGCGAGGTCGGAGCTGAGGAGGACGTCCGGGTCGCCGAAGGCGCGCATGCCCAGGTAGTTGGCAGTCCACGGGCCGACGCCGGGCAGCGCGAGCAGCCGCCGGACGGCCTCCTCCCGATCCACCCCCGGCGCGAGGTCGACGGACCCGTCCACCACCGCCCGAGCCAACCCCCGTAGAGCCTCCCGCCGCCCCACCGGCATCCCGAACCCCGAATCCGGCAGGGTCAAGAGTTCCTCCGCGCTCAAGAACCCCCGCAGCTCACCCCCCGCCGGCCCACCGCGTTGATCATGAAGTTGTTGTCCCGACACGCCGTCGTCGGTGGCAATAACTTCATGATCGACGCGGGCGTGGGCGGTGAGGAGGCGGGCGAGGGTCGTTCTTGCCGAGGTGACCGAGACCTGCTGGCCGATGATGGCGCGGACGGCCTGCTCGAAGCCGTCGACGGCACGGGGAACACGGATGCCGGGTTCGGCGGTGATCGCCGGAGCCAGCGCCGGGTCGGCGGCCAGCGTGGCATCGATGGCCGCCGGGTCCGCGTCCAGGTCGAGCAACCGGCGGCAACGGGCCACCGCCGGCGCCAGGTCGCGCAGGTCGGCCAACCGCAACGTCGCCGCCACGTGCCCCTCCGTCGGGGTCAGCGCCACCTGACCGGTGCCGTGCGGCAACCGCAGACCCCGGTGGTACGTCCCGTCGCGGACCGCCTCCACGCCGGGCAACGCCCGCACCGCGAGGAAGTCCAGCAGCGCCCGGTCGTGCAACGGCGGGCGGTACGCCAGCCGGAGCGAGATGGTCCCCGCCCCGGCCGGCGCCTGCCGGCGGCCACGGGCCGTGCGCAGGTCCGACGGGGCGCTCGCGTACACCTCGCGAAGCGTGTCGTTGAACTGCCGCACGCTGCCGAAGCCGGCGGCGAACGCGATCTCGGCCATCCCGAGGTCGGTCGTCTCGATCAGGATCCGGGCGGTCTGGGCGCGTTGCGCCCGGGCCAGCGCGAGCGGCCCGGCACCCATCTCGGCGCTCAGCATCCGGTGCAGGTGCCGCTCGGTGTAGCCCAGCCGGGAGGCCAACCCCGGTACGCCGTCCCGGTCGACAACCCCGTCGGCGATCAGCCGCATCGCCCGACCGACCACGTCCGCGCGGACGTCCCACAGCGGTGAGCCGGGCGCGGCGTCCGGCCGGCAGCGGCGGCAGGCGCGCAGCCCGGCGCCCTGCGCGGCGGCGGCGGACGGAAAGAACCGGACGTTCTGCCGCTTGGGCGTGATCGCCGGGCAGGACGGCCGGCAGTAGATCCCGGTGGACGTCACACCGGTGTAGAACCAGCCGTCGAACCGCTGGTCACGGCTGTCGACGGCCCGGTAACACCGCTCGAAGTCCATCTCCATGGCACCGATGATGCCCCGCCCGGCCGGCCTTCGGCTGGCGGGAATCGGACCTGGGCGTGCCGGTGCGCGCAGAGCCGGTCAACGGGGGCGTCGACGCCGCCGGTGCGGCTGACCCGATCGGCTCGCCTGGCTCGGCTGTGCGGCTCGGCTGGGCTGTGCGGCTCGGCTCGGCTGGGTGGCGCGGTGGGGCTGGCCGGTCAGCAGGGCCGATCGGAACACACCGTCCGGGTCGTACCGTTTCCACAGCCGGCGCACCCGGGCCCCGGTCTCGCCCGGGTAGATCCGGGCGAACGCGGCCGGGTCCGGTCGGCTCTCGAAGTTGACGTACGCGCCGTCGGCGCGGGCCCCGGCGGCCCGCCAGGCGGCGTTCAACGCGGGATCGGCCTGCGGCGGAAACACCGAGGCCACGATCAGCGTGTCCTGGTGGCGATGGGGGTACGCGGTCGCGTCGGCAGCGACGTCGTTGACCGCGCCACCCAACGAGCGGAGCTGGATCACCGCCCGCCCCGGCCCGGTCACCGCTCGCGTCACGGCCCGCGCCCCGGCGTCGTCCAGCGAGGTGAACAGACCGTTCGTGGTCGTGCCACGCTGCTGCCCGACGTTGGGATTGAGGTGCGCGGTCGGCACCAGCGTCGGGTAGGGCAGCAGGTCGGTCCGGTGTTCGAGCACCTTGCCGATGGCGAGCAGCGGTTCCACCGCCGGCCGGGCCCGGCGCAGGCTCTCGGCGGCGACCACCGCGGTGATGGACATGAGGACCGATCGACCCTCGGCGAACACCACGGCTGCCGCTGACAGCTCTCGGGGCGCCTGGGCGAGGTAGGTCGTCCACTCCCGGACGGTGCGGCCGTCCGGATGCGCCTCGACGACCAGCTGCGCGACGCCCACGTTGCGCTGCTCGGCCGCCTCGATCTCGAAGGCCACCACGATGCCCGCGCCGGCCCCGGCGCCCCGGACCAGCCAGAACAGTTCCGGCTCGTGGTCGGCGTCCGCGCGGACCAGCGTCCCGTCCGCCAGCACCACCTCGACGGCGCGGACCCGGTCGATGGTGAGGCCGTGGGCGCGGACCAGCCAGCCGACACCACCGCCGGTGGCCAGGCCGCCGACGCCGACGCCGCCGTAGTCACCCGAGCTGATCACCAGCCCGTACGGGGCGAGCGCCTTCGCCACGTTCGCCCAGCGGGCCCCGGCCTCGACCCGGACCAGCCCGGCCCGCTCGTCGATCACCTGAACCCGGTTGAGCATGGACAGGTCGATGACCAGCCCGCCGTTGTTGGACGAGGCTCCGGAGAGGCCGTGCCCGCCGCTGCGGACCGCGATGGGCAGCCGCTGCTCCCGCGCGTAGCGGAGCGCGTCGACCACCTGCGCCGTGGTCTTCGGCAGCAGGACCGCGGCCGGTGACGCCGACCTGGTGTACGTCGAGCGCAGTTGCGCGTACCGACGGTCGCCGGGCGTGACGATCTGCCCCCGGAGGGAGTCGGGCACCCGGGCCATGGCGGTGCTCATCGTCGCTGCCGCCGCTCGCTTCTCGGGCTTCCGGGATCGGTCATGGCCCAACAATGAGCGGGCAGCCCGGCCTCGACAAATCCGCCGCCGATCGGCACGGCCCGGGACGCTCGCCGGTACGGGGAGCGCCGCGCGAAGGTGACCCGAATCATCCACCCACCACCGCCGCTGAATCGTCACCGAGGCAGACGCCCCAGGTCATCGTCGCCGTCCGCGATCGGTGGGGGTTTTCGGCCCGAAAGTGTCGGTCGTGCCGGGTAGCGTCCGGCCACCAACTGAAGAAGGGGTGCGGCGGATGACGAGCGTGGCGGGTTGGGCGGCGGCGTCGACACCGGGTGCGTTCCCGCCGCTGCCCCGGGCGGTGGCGCAGTCCTTCTACCGCCGGATGCGGGCCGTCGCTCCGGCCGCGGTGGGCGCCATCGAACGGGACCGGGCGGGCGACAGCGAGCAGAGCTTCCCCGACACGGCCTGCGGCCGGTTGGCCGGCTCACTCGACGACGCGGGCCTGCGGGCCCTCGGGATGTGGACACACCACTGGTGCATGCGCTTCTACGATGACGACACGAGCGTCGGCCGGCGGTTGATCCGCGAGATCGCCGCGCGGCCGGGGCTGGGCTGGACGGCCGACGAGGTGCGTTGGATGCTGCGCGAGTCGGTCTCGGCCGGGCCGGCCGCCGCCGACCGGTTCACACTGCCCCGCGCCGCCGCCGGGCAACTGCCTCCGGCCGACCGTCGAGGGCTGGGTCACTGGCCCGAGGTCGAGGTGCCCCGCCAGCGGCGGCCCGACCAGTCTGATTGATCATGGTGGGGTTCGGCCGCCACCCGCGGCTGGCGGTCGGCCCCGCACCGAGCGCACCGCAGACCCGCTACGGCAGGATGGACGGCGCACCGCCCCCGACGGAAGGACGCTCCGATGCCCGCCAGCGAACCGACCATCATCGCCACCAGCATGGGCTTCTTCCGGGGCGACCGCGGGCCGTACGACCTGAGCCCCAGCCCGGTCTTCGAGCTGGCGGCCGAGTTGGCCGAGGCCGGTCCGCAACCGCGGCTCTGCTACCTCGGGCAGGCCGTCGGCGACCAGCCCACCTCGCTGACCGCCGTCTACAGCGCGTTCGCCCCCACCCGGTTCCGGCTGTCACACCTCGCCCTGTTCCCGATGCCGAACGTCGAGGACGTCCGGGCCCACCTGCTCGCCCAGGACGTGATCTGGGTCGGCGGTGGCAGCGTGGCCAACCTGGTGGCGGTGTGGCGGGTGCACGGGCTCGACGAGATCCTGCACGAGTGCTGGCAGGCCGGCGTGGTGCTGGCCGGCGTCTCCGCCGGCTCGATCTGCTGGCATGTCGGCGGTGCCACCGACAGCTTCGGCCTCCGGCTGCGCGGCTTCACCGAGGGTCTGGCCTGGTTGCCGTACGGCAACGGGGTGCACTACGACAGCGAGGCCCAGCGCCGCCCGCTCATGCACGAGCTGGTCGGTGACGGCACGCTCCCCACCAGCCACTGCACCGACGACGGCGTCGGCCTGGTCTACCGGGGCACCCGGCTGGTCGAGGCAATCGCGGACCGCGATGGCGTTTCGGCGTACGAGGTCAGCCGTGGCGCGGACGGCAGCGTCCGGGAGGCGGTCATCGCTCCCCGCCGGCTCGGCTGAGCCTCACGCCTGCTCGACCGGCCGTCGGTGGCGCAGCACCGCGTCGAAGACCTGGGCCAGCTCGGCGGCGTCCTCCCCGGCGTGGTGCGTGTGCGGCATGTCGTGCAGACCCAACTCGTGCTTGATCGTGTCCTGCCGGGTCCGGGCCCAGTCACTGCCGGTCAACCCCATCCAGTAGCTGCGGAGATCGACACCGGAGCCGGTCGCGCCGAACGGGCTGTGCCCGACGAAGCGGACGAAGTACCAGTGCACGAACATGCCGTCCCAGACGGCCGGGGCGGCGAGGAAGACCGGACGGCCGAACCGGCGCAGCCCGTCCACCCAGGCCGCCGCGGCGGACATCGCCTCCTGCGCGGTGGGTGCCTCTCGCAGCACCCGATCCCGGTCCAGGCCGGAGACGGCCAACGCCGCCGGGACGAACTCGTCGGAGATGGGGCGCAGCTCGGTGTAGAAGGTCAGGTCCGGGCGGCCGGCCACGGCCATGCCCAGCGAGATCATGCTGTACGGCCCGGGGATCGGCCCGTCCGCCTCCACATCGACGGCGATGTACAGCTCGGGCAACGTCGAGGTCATCCCACCTCCAGCAGCGGAACGTCGAATCGGGAGATTAGCAACGCCTGACCGGGCGCGGTGGGAGCGACGATCGACCAGCGGCGCGGCGAGGAATCGGAGCCGCGTGGACCGGCCCGGCCGGGACCGGCGTAAGCTGGCCCGTCGTGAGTCTCACCATCGGCATCGTCGGCCTGCCCAACGTCGGCAAGAGCACGCTGTTCAACGCGTTGACCAAGAACGACGTGCTGGCGGCGAACTACCCGTTCGCCACCATCGAGCCCAACGTCGGCGTGGTCGGGCTGCCCGACGAGCGGCTGGGCAAGCTGGCCGAGATCTTCTCCTCGCAGAAGGTGCTGCCGGCGCCGGTGTCGTTCGTCGACATCGCCGGCCTGGTCCGCGGCGCGTCGAAGGGGCAGGGCCGGGGCAACGCCTTCCTGGCCAACATCCGGGACGCCTCGGCGATCTGCCAGGTCGTCCGGGCCTTCTCCGACCCGAACGTGGTGCACGTCGACGGCAAGGTCTCCCCGGCCGACGACATCGAGACGATCAACACCGAGCTGATCCTCGCCGACCTGCAGACCCTGGACAAGGCGCTGCCCCGGTTGGAGAAGGAGGCCAAGCTCCGCAAGGACCGGGCCGTCGCTGTCGCCGCCGCGAAGGCCGCGATCGAGGTGCTCGACGGTGGCACCACGCTCTACTCCGGGGCCGCTGCCGCCAAGATCGAGCTGGAGCACCTGCGCGAGCTGCACCTGCTCACCACCAAGCCCTTCCTGTACGTCTTCAACGTCGACGAGGCCGAGCTGGCCAACGAGACGTTCCTCGACGAGCTGCGCGCCCTGGTCGCCCCCGCCGAGGCGGTCTTCATGGACGCCAAGATCGAATCTGAGCTGGTGGACCTGCCCGAGGAGGAGGCCCGCGAGCTGCTGGAGTCGATCGGGCAGAACGAGCCCGGCCTCAACCAGCTCGTCCGGGTCGGCTTCCGTACCCTCGGCCTCCAGACGTACCTCACGGCCGGCCCCAAGGAAGCGCGCGCCTGGACCGTCCCGGTCGGCGCCACCGCCCCCGAGGCCGCGGGTGTCATCCACAGCGACTTCCAGCGCGGCTTCATCAAGGCCGAGGTGGTCTCCTACCACGACCTGGTTGAGCACGGTTCGATGGCGTCGGCCAAGGCGGCGGGCAAGGTCCGCATCGAGGGCAAGGAGTACGTCATGCAGGACGGCGACGTGGTGGAGTTCCGCTTCAACGTCTGACGCTAAGAAGTAGATCCAACACCGTAGAGCCGCGCGCCGCGCACTTCCCCGCTGATCGCGTTTGTTGCGGGCAGCGTCAGTCGAACGTCGTTACCCATCGCTCGGCTGGTCGGGCGGGACCAACGTCCGGCGGCTCAGTCGCCCTGCGGAGGGCTCTCTGTGGTGCCGAAGCTGTTCGGGTCAGCCCTCGGCGGTCAGAGGGGATCTTGTTCGTCGGGATCGTAGGAGCTCCAGACGATCATCTCCAGCCCGGGGCCGCTCCCGGTGTCGAACCACACGGTGACCGGTTGTCCCGGGGGAGCGTCGGTAACGGCCACGGGCACCGCCGATAGGTGGATCATGTCGCCTCCCTGCTACACGCGATCATCTATGCCAACTATTCCACTTTTCGGTTGGCCAAATGTCAAGGCATTAGTTTGGCCAACAAGATGGATACGTGAGTTGGCCTAGCGTCGGAGCTGCTGGAATGGCCAAATGGCGGACCTGGAGGCGGCGGTAAGGAAGTTGCGCGCGGCGCAAGCCGGGGTGCCCCGTGCCGAGGAGCGGGCCGCCCGACTGGTGGCCGAGGCCCGGGAGAAGGTGGACCAGGCGCGCGCCGCGCTGGCCGAGGAGGTCCGGGCCGCTGACCGGGACGGCGTCCGTCAGGTGGACATCGTGGCGGCCACCGGGTACAGCCGAGAGCGGGTCCGCCAGATCATCCGCGACGGGGAATCCTGACGCTTAACTGTCAGGCCCGGTCCCCGCGTCACCGGGCGAGCATGGCAGCGCCCAGCCGCTCCAGGATCGCCTCGGCCGCTTCCTCCCAACCTCGCGCCCGGTCACGCCCGAGACTTACACGTTGAACGTCACCCCACCCAGGTTGGTGGCCGAGGCCCCGTCCCCACCGCGCGGCCGTCCGGCCGTGAAACTGGGGAGGTCAGCGGTCAGGCCCAGGAGCGTGTCCTGAATCGAGCGGCGCTGGTCCTCGATGCCGTGCCGGAAGCCCTTCATCACCCGCTGACCCGCGTCGTACAGGACGAAGACGGGCGTCGGTGGGGGAGAGCCGGGCGGCGGCGATCCCGGAGCTGACCAGGAGGGCGGTGCCGGCGAACTCCGCCGCGGCCCGCCGGGGCAGGGCAAGGCTCAGGCGGTACTGCTGGCGGCCGGGGCGGCGGAGATGTCCAGGAGCGCGCCGAGCTGTCGGAATGCTTCCGGCTTCGCCCGATACCAGACCCAGGTGCCGCGCCGCTCCGAGTCGACCAGCCCGGCCTCGCGCAGCACCTTGAGGTGGTGAGAGATGGTCGGCCCGGACAGGTCGAACGCCGGGGTCAGGTCGCAGACGCACATCTCCGGGACCGAGGCGATCATCGACATCAGCCGCAGCCGGATCGGATCCCCGAGGGCCTTGAACAGCGGTGCGACCGTCGCGGCCTGCTGGGCGTCCATGGGGCGGACCGCGAGCGGGGAGCAGCAGGCCACGGCGTTGAGGTCCACTACCGGCGGCTCTTGTTTCGACATGCCTCTACCTTGACAGACTTCGAAATAGGGTGCAACGTGGGTCTTGCTTCGATAAGCATCTAGACAAGGAGATGGCCGTGTCCCGAGTCCAGCTCGCCCTGCGTGTGTCCGACCTCGAAGGCTCCGTAGCCTTCTACGGCAAGCTGTTCGGCGTCGAGCCGGCCAAGCGCCGCCCCGGCTACGCCAATTTCGCCATTGAGAACCCGCCACTCAAGCTCGTGCTCCTTGAGGGTGAGGCCGACCAGCCCACCGTCATGGACCACCTCGGCGTCGAGGTGTCCACCACCGGCGAGGTCAACGCCGCTACCAAGCGCCTCACCGACTCCGGTCTCATAACGCTGGAAGAGAACAACACCGAATGCTGCTACGCCCTCCAGGACAAGGTGTGGGTGCGCGGGCCCGGCAACGAGCCGTGGGAGGTCTACACCGTCAAGGCCGACGCCGACACCCTCGCCAAGACGACCGGGGGTGAGTGTCGCTGCGGCGAAGCGACCGACGCTGAGAAGCAGCCGGCCGCCAGCGGGGCTGCATCGAGCTGCTGCTGATCTTTGCGCCCTCGCGCGCCCGTCCTCGGTCTAGAAGACGGGCGCGCAGTGCGCCAGGGTCGCATTCTCGTGCCTTGGCCGTCAGGCAGGAGCGAGACGGCGGGGCGCGCCGTTACGGCTGCATCGAGGCTGGATACTCCCACCATGGACCAGATCTGGCCGGTTCTTCTCGTCGCCGTGCTTGGCGTTGCCGGCACCCTCGGGGCCGCTGTTTCGACCCAGTTCCTGACCACTCGCCGCGAGGACCGTCGGTGGACCCTGGAGCGCGAACGAGAGCGGGAACGCTGGGAGCGGGAGTGCCAGGACCGGGCGGCGCAGTGGCAGCGGGAGGATGAGCTTCGGCATCGCGAGTCCCGCGAGGAGACCTACAAAGAGTTCATGCAGACCATCTGGAACTGGGGTCGAAGGGCGGCCGACATCAGGCAGATGATCGAAGACCGAATGGGTCATCTGTTCATTATCGACACCCAGGAAATCTACGATGCCAGCGTGAAAGCCGTGGGCATCATGGCGGAGCTGGAGCTTTCGGCCTCCGCGCCGGTCCGAGACTCCGCCCGTGAATGCTGCGACCTCATGTCGAGGTTCGTCTCCGAAGTGGATGCCGTACTTCCCATCTCGGAAGGAGCGGACGGGCTCGACGTGCCGGTCAGGCTTCATGACAGCTACAAGGTTGTCGCCAGAAAGACCGTTGAACTGATGCGCGCCGATCGTGGCCTCATGTCGCTGGCCGCAATCGATCCGCAGATGCTGCCCAATGCCCGGTCTGGTTCGCCAGCGCCGTTCGACCGGGACGTCGATCGGTTCGAGCGCTTCCAGCTGGTTGGCCTGGGCGGGGTGAGGGTCAGCTCCGATTCGTGACGGCTAATGCCCAGGACGATCAGCGAAAGCTGCCGACCGGCGATGTCGATCACTTGGTGAACGACGTTCGTCGCCGACTCGGCTTGCGTTTTCTTCCAGCCCTGGGGTTCTCGAACTGTCGTTGGCGCTGGTCTCGTTGCTGGCGCTGCCAGTCCTGACGCCGGTGGCCGCGTCGTTGCTGATGGAGGTGGGTCATCACGGCCAGCGCCATCCACCCGGACAGAACCAGGCCTGCCGCTCCGACCACCCCTTGCAGCCGGCCTCGATGCCCGCTGAGGATGCCGAAGTCGGTCACGAAGTCATCCGGGTCGTCGGGGTTGACCCAGATCCGCACCGCGCTGCCGGCCGCCAGGCAGATCTCCCAACAGCCAACCTCGGCCTGACGCCGGGCACCGGCGAACTCGTAGCTCAGGTGCATCGTCTTACGGCGCTCGCGCACCAGTTCATCGACGACGGCCTGGGCTGGCACGCCATGGGCTCGCAGTCGGCTCTCCCAGGCGTCGTTGTCCTGAAAGGTCTTGAAGGGCAGCCACATCATGACCATCCCGACCACGAGGCCGAGCGCGTAGACGGGGTAGCGGACGCGCCACCAGCTTCGCAGGATCTGCACGGTGGCCATGGTGGCAGTCGATGTCGACGAGCGGCGGTACGTTGACCGGATGACGGAACAGATGCTCCGGTCGTCGTTCGGCGCGGCGGCGACCGCGTACGCGGAACACCGCCCGGATTACGCGCAGGCCGCGGTGCGGTGGGCGTTGGAGCCCGCCCCCGGCCTACGCGTGCTCGACCTGGGCGCCGGCACCGGCAAGCTGTCCGCGACGCTGGCGGCGGTGGGCGCGGACGTCGTGGCTGTCGAACCCGACCCGGCGATGCTCGCCGAGCTGCGCCGTGCGGTGCCGACCGTCCGTGCCCTGCCGGGCAGCGCCGAGGCCATCCCGTTGCCGGACGGGTCCGTCGACGCCGTGCTCGCCGGCAACGCCCTGCACTGGTTCGACATGGCCGTCGCGGGGGCGGAGATCGCCCGGGTCCTCGCGCCCGGCGGTGTCCTGGCCGGTCTGTGGAACATCCTGGACGACCGGGTCGACTGGGTTGCCGGGCTCGAACGGGTCAGCGGGAACGCGGCGATCGGCCCGCGTGACACGTTGAGCAGTTGGCGTGCCGCGACGGCGGGCATGCTCGTTCCGAGCGCCGGCGTGATCGCCCGGTTCGGGTTGGCGGAGCAGGTCGAGTTCCCGCACGGGCAGCGCCGCAGCGCCGACTCGCTCGTCGCGACGCTCGCGACACGGGCCGGGATGCTGGTCATGCCGGAAGAGGAGCGAGCGGCCACCCTCGGTCGGATCCGCTCCTTCCTCGACAGCCGAGCCGAGACGGCGCACGGCGAGTTCACGCTGCCGATGCTGACCGGCGTGCTGCGTGCCCGGCGACGCTGACGACCGGCGAACCGACAGCGGGGTGGGGCGGTAGGTCAGGGGCGGGCTGCCTTTTCGCCGTGGACCGCCACGTACTCAGCGGCCAGCCAGGGCCCGAGGTCGTCGATGAGTTCGCCGAGCACGCCTGGATCCGGCGAAGGCCGGCGGCCGACGACGGCAGCTCTCCGCATCTGCCCGGCGCGTTCCGGATAGTGAAGTCCGAACGCCTCGGCGGACTCGGTGAGATCGCTCGTCCAGCCACCCCACCGAGGCATGACCAGGGTGAATCCAGTCCTGACGATGCGACGAGCGACGAGCCGCGTGAGAGTCTGACGTTGCTGGTCGGTGCTCGCTTCGGCTGCCTGGCGGCGCCACCCCGCAAGCGCGAGAGAGAGGTCACCGTTCGTCTCGCGGGCGAGCAGGGGAGTGGGCCGGTAGCGGGGGAGTTGGTCGGCGAGGTCGTCGCCCAGCAGGGGAGTGCACAGGCAGGCGACGAAGAAGCCAAGGTCGTGCCGCTCAAGCTCGCTGAGCAGCGTACGGGCACTGAACAGCAGGATGCCCACACCGTCGATCTGTGGGAAGGACCGGTCGAGGTCCTGCTCGATCCTGGTGGCAGCCGCCCGGTCGGCCTCGGTCGGTTCGGTGCGCAGGGCGAGAAGCAGATCGAGATCGGAGACGCCGAGGATGGCGGTGCCGCGCGGGATGCTGCCGTAGAGGTAGGCGCTGTGCAGCCGACCACCGTCGAAGGACTCGGCTGTCCGAGCGCGTGCCGCGTCGACAACACCGGCGAAGGCGGCCGGGACCCGGCTCAGTGCACCCTCACGCGCAATCCATCCCTCGGCGTCCACTCCTCTTCCGGTCATGGGGGCACTCTGCCGGAGCGGGCGATGACGACCACCCCCCGGTCCGAACGATCGGGGAGCCCTACTGCTCTGCCCAGGCGCCCAGCTCGTTGCCGCTGGGATCGGTGAAGTGGAACCGCCGGCCACCGGGGAACTCGTACGGCCCGTCCACCACCTGGCCGCCGGCCTCCTTGACGGCCTGCACGGACCGGTCCAGGTCGCTGGAGTAGAGCAGCACGAGCGGGCCGCCTGCCCGGACCGTCCTGTCCAGACGGAGACCGCCGACCTCGGGCGCGGTGTCGCCGTGCGGGCTGCGGATGCCGGCGTACTCCGGCCCGTAGTCGTTGAACTGCCAACCGAACGCGTCGGCGTAGAACCGCTTGGCCACGGCGAGGTCGGTCACCGTGAGCTCGACGTAGTCGATGGCGTGGTGTCGGTGGGGCGTTGGCTCAGACATGTGCCGATCGTGCACCCCGGGTACGACGGAACCGCGACGCGCAACGGAAGGTTGCGCGAGCTGTCGTAGGTCGCTTCGCCGTGAGATCGCGATCCCCCCGGCGGCCAGGCCGAGAGCGGCTATCGCCACCGCGCAGAGCAGCAGCGTCGGGCGTGCCCCGAAAGCGCTCACCAACGGCCCGCCCAGCATGGTGCCCAGGGGCACCGCCAGCACGAGGATACTGCCGTTCGCGGCGAGCACCGTCGGGAGCTGCGTGGTCGACGTGCTGCGCTGGAACAACGCTATCGAGGTCGAGCGGTAGGGCGCCCAGATGACGCCCGCGAGCGCGAAGGCCGGCAGCGACAGGCTGACCGGTGCGCCCAGGCCGAGGGGCAGCATGGCCACCCCGAACCCGATGACGATGCCGATGGTGGTGGCGCGCAGCGGCCAGTCGCGAAGGTGGCCGGCGATCACACCGCCGACGAGCCCGCCGAGACCGAAGGCGGTGTAGTAGGTGCCGAGCAGCGTCGCGGACGCGTGCAGGTCGTCGGTGATGTGAATGGGCATCGCCACGTACACCGGCCCGAAGAGGAAGAAGAACCCGAGGCTCAACACCAGCAGGCCCAGCAGGGCGGGGTTGTGGCGGATGACAGCGAAACCGGCCGTCCGCGACGCGCCGCGCTCGGCCCGCTGGACGCCGCCGGCGTCGGGAAGGGCGAAACGGTACGTGAGGGCCAGCACGGCGAAGGTGACGGCGTCGACAGCGATCACCCACACCGGGCTCACCCAGCCGATCAGAACGCCCGCCAGCGGCGGGCCGACGATGGTGGCGGATGCGGCGATGGTGGTGAGAAGGGCGTTCGCCGGCAGGTGGTGCTGTGGCGGCAGCAGCTCGGCGATCAGGGTGAAGCGCCCGGCGGTTCCCCACGAGTGCAGTAACGCCGAGGCGGCCAGCAGGAGGACGTACAGCCAGACGGTGAGCACACCGGTGAGGTGCGCGAGAGGGATCGCCCCGAGCGCGCTGGCCCGCAGGATCGCGTCCCACCCGGCGAGTTGTGCGCCGCTGCGCCCGCGCAGCAGCCGACCGAAGACGACGGTCCCGGCCGCGCTGGGCAGTGTGTACGCCGCAATGGCCAGCGCGATCCAGGTGCCCCGCTGATCGTGCGGGGCGAGTTGGATGGCGAGCCAGGTCACCGCGACGACCGCCAGGCCGTCCCCCAACGCGGAGACGGCGAGCCCGGGTAGGACGCGTCGGAGCCGAGGGTGACTGACCACCGGCCAGTACGGAGAGGAGCGCGGGAATCGGGCGGCGTCTGTCATGAAAGTCAGCTCACCCGGCGCGGGACCCGCGGATCAACACCTACTGCTGGCAGCAGAATCAGCCGAGGGTGAACGGCCGGGTCACCGGTTCGGGCGGTCGTTTCGGCGGGCAGCGCGGGAGGACGAGCCGATGCTCGCCACGATCGAACCCACCGAGGCGAGCGACACCGCCACGGTGCCGGCCGTGTCGGCTCCGCCGTCCCCGGTCACCTTGAGAATGATGCCGGTGACCATGAGGACGACCGACAGGGCCAGGACCACGTGGATGGCTCGTCTGCTCATGGCGGCAACTCACTCTCGGTCGGCGGGAGATCGACTCGGGTTCCTTGACGTCGGGCGATGACTGTTCGACTTTCCGGAACCCGAGCCGATCAAACCGCTACTCCGCCCGGTAGACCGAGATGTGCGACGGGCTGTCGGCCTGGAACGGTCGCCGGTGCCAGTCGGCGTACCGCTCGGAGAGCCGGAGCCCGGCCCGCTGCGCCATCTCGTCGATCTGGTGCGGCCAGGCGTAGCGCATGGCGAACGGCTTCAGGTGCACACCGTCCGCGTCGAACGTGATCGTCTGCCGGATGAACCGCTGCGCCGGCCGGTCGTACCGGTGCAGTCGGATCGTCGCGGAGTCCTCGGTCACGGCATGTACCTGCACCTGCTCGTGGCGGTCGAAGTCACGCGGATCTGGCACGAACGTCTCGATGACGAACGCGCCGCCGGGCGACAGCACCCGGGCGACGTTGCGGAAGCAGTCCGCCTGCCGCTCGGCGTCCACCAGGTTGAACAGGGTGTTGAAGACCAGGTACGCGAGCCGGAACTCGCCAGGCACCGGCACGTCCGCCATGTCGGCGACGACCACCGGGATCCGGTCGCCGCCGGGCTTCGCCCGCAGGTGCGCGAGCATCTCCTCGGACGCCTCGACGCCGTGCACGGCCAAGCCGCGCTCGGCCAGCGGAAGTGCTACCCGGCCCGTGCCGATCGCCAGTTCGAGAACCGGACCTCCGTCGGCCAGGTCGGCCAGGAAATCCACGGCGGGGGCCGGGTCGGGGTTGCCGGGGCCGTCGTAGTCGGCGGCCCAGAGCCGGCCGAAGAGGCCGGGATCGTCGAAGACCGACATCAGCGGCCTCCGAGGTTGGGGTCAGTGGCGCTGCGCAGCGCCAGGGGAACAGTCCTGCTCACGAAGTCTCGATTCGTCGGGTCGGATGACGGTCGGTTCGGGGGACTTCGTCGTGTTGGGCATGGTGGCTGCTCCCTTCGCGTGACTGTCGACCGAGGACACCAGAGACGCCGAGGGCCCGGCAAGGCAATTACGCCAGCCGGGCCCACGACGGGACGTGCGGTCAGGAGATGTGGTGCAGGATCACGTTGTGCACGTGGTGGCTCTTCTGCGCGCCACGGAACTCCACCTCGTAGGTGTGCGTACCGACGTGGATGGCGATGGCGCCGGTGGAGAAGAACGACCCACCCCACGACTTGTTGCTGACCACGCTCACGCTGGTGATCTTCGAGTACGGGATGCTCGTGATCGCGAACCGCTTGCCGACGAACGAGCGGTCCTGGATGATCACGCGCCGGTCGGTCAGCCCGATGAACCCGGTGCCGGTGCCGACGGCGTCGTAGACGGCGATGATCTGCTCGCCTTCGAGGAGGCCACTCTCGATCTGCTGGACCTGCTCCTTGCGGTCGTACGCGATGTTCGCCATGAGCTCCAGGTTAGGAAACCGGCGCCAACGTGCCCACCCGGGCGACGACCACGAACTCGCCGTCGCCGAGGCCGACGGGCTCGCCGAGCCAGCCCCCGTGAACACGCTGCACGACGAAGCCCGCCCTGGTCAGCGAGGTGCGCAGCTCGGCCTCGGTGCGGAAGCGCAGGCTCGCCGAGCTGAGCAGTTCCTCCCCGTCGTCGAAGAGGTAGCGGTGGGTGAAGTCGACCACTCCGTCGCGTACCCCGGTGACCTCGGTCCACGCGCGGACCTGGCCGCCGTCGGGCAGCGTGACCACCCGGTGCGAATCCACCGGGTTCCACCGCTCCCAGCGACGGTCCGCCGGGTCGCGGGCGTCGAACACCAACCGGCCGCCGGGCACCAGCGCCCGGGCCAGGTCGGCGAGGGTACGCGCCCACTCCGCGTCGTCCACGAAGAACTGCGCGACGTGGCTGGTCAGCACCGCCACGTCGAACGCCCGCTCCGGCAGCAGCGCCGAGGTGCCCTCGATCCAGGTCACCCGATCGCCACCCGGTCTGGCACGGGCGGCGGCCAGGGACGCGCCGGCCGGGTCCACCCCGGTGACGGTGTGGCCGGCGGCGGCGAGGGCGACGGTCAGCCGGCCGGTGCCGCAGCCGAGGTCGAGCACCCGGGCGGCCGGGGTCTCGTCGACCACCGTTCGGAAGAAGTCGTCGTCCGGCCCCCACCGGCACTCCGCGTCGTACACCGGAACCAGCCGGTGGTGGCGGAACTCGGCGTGCCTCATCGGGGGTTCGCGTCGGTCGCGGCGCGGACGAACTCGCGTACCCGGGTGGTGGTGTTGCTGGGCAGCCAGACCGGCCCGCGTTCGATCGGTGGCGCGTCGTGGATGGGCACGTACGCCACGTCGGGGCGCGGGTAGTAGCGCCGCGTGTGCTCGCCCACCGGCAGGACTCCCCGGCCCAGCGCGACCAGGGACAGCATCTCGGAGAAGGTGTTGCCGGCGGGCCCCCTCGGCACCGCCCGGCCGGACGGGGTGCGCTCCGGGGTGCGGTCCCGCTTGAACTCCGCCGAGGTCACTGTCGGGTACTGCACCACCGGGTGATCGGCGAGCACCTCCAACGACACCGACCGTTCCCGGGTGAGCGGATGCTCCGCCGCCACCGCGAGCGCCCGCTCCTCGCAGAGCAGCGCCGGGCCGGTGGCCATGCCGTCGAACGGGTACGAAGCGATCAACACGTCGGTCGAGCCGTCGAGCAGCCCGGACCGGCTGGTGGACAACTGCGCCTCGTGCACCTCGACCCGACAGTCGGGGTGCCGTTCACCGAACAGGGCCACCGCCCGGAGCAGCGCCGGCGCGGTCCACTCGCCGAGGAACGCCACCCGCAGCGTCCCGGTCACGCCCCGGGCGGCGTCGGTCGCGCGGCGGACGGCCTCGTCGATGCCGGCCACCAGCGGGGCCAACTCGTCGGCGAGCTGTCGGCCGATCGGGGTGAGCCGGACGACCCGACTGGTACGGGCGAACAGCGGTGCGCCGATCTGGCGCTCCAGTTTCTTCACGATGTGGCTGACCCGGCCGGTGCTGACGGTCAACCGCTCGGCGGTCCGGCCGAAGTGCAGTTCCTCAGCGAGGGTCAGGAACGTCTCGACCTCGTACCGCTCCAGCACACCAGTCCCATCGTTGACCTGTGGGCAACGATCGTAGCGGCATCAGGTCTTGGTCGGTGTCCCTCGTCCGGGGATCGTGAACGCGGCAGGGAAAACCGAGCGGGAGGCTCCGAGATGAGCATTGACAATGACCTGGCCAGCGCGGTGCGGGTAACCGGTTTCGACCATCTGGTGCTGACCGTGGCCGACGTGGAACGGTCCCTGAGCTTCTACTGCGACCGGCTCGGGCTGGCACCGGTACGGGTCGACGAGTGGCGTGCGGGCACCGTCCCGTTCCCGTCGGTGCGGATCAGCTCCGACAGCATCATCGACCTCGTCCGCGGCGAGCCGCAGGGCGCGAACGTCGACCACTTCTGCCTGGTGGTGGCTCCACTGGACTGGACGCAGGTGATCGACTCGGGGGTCTTCACAGTGTTGACCGGCCCGGTCAGCCGGTTCGGTGCGCGCGGTTCGGCGACCTCGATCTACGTACGGGACCCGGACGGCAACTCGGTGGAGCTGCGCTGGTACCCGCAGGACGCCGGGTCGGATGCGGAGACGGTCCTCAGCCCTCGGTGACCGCCCGGTAGGCGTCCTCGATGCGGGCGGCCAACAGCACCTCGCCCTCGGTCAGCGGCTCGCCGCTGCCGTGCCCGACCCGGATCTGGGTGCTGTCGGCCCGGCGGCTGATCTCGGGCCGCAGATGCAGCGCATCCGCGACGACCTTGACCCGTTCAGTTAGTGCGGCGTGTTGGGTATCGTCGATCACGAGCGTCCGTCGGATCTGCTCGCCCTCGCGCGTCCAACCAGATAGCAAGGTCAACGCGTCGGAAAGGTAGTCGTGCTTGGCCCTGCTGCTGAACAGCACGCGCATCACCGCACCCCCCAAGCGCCGTTGCCGGCTTGTGGCCAAATCGTCGCCATCCCGTGTCTTGTCGGTGTCCCCTAGTCTCTCGCTGCCCGGAGGGGGTGTCCACGCCCACACTTCCGTGTCTTATTGGCCTAGCGGACGGCTACGGTACCCAAACCGCCGATTGATCTGGCACCCTGGACGCCCGTGCGGACCGAACGGGCGAATGATGGCGGGCAGGCCGAACGACGGGACCTGAAGGTGATCGTCGGTGCGGCGATCATCCGGGATGGGCGGGTGCTCGCCTGTGCGCGTTCCGCGCCACCCGAGGTGGCGGGCATGTGGGAGTTTCCGGGCGGAAAGGTCGAGCCGGGGGAGGCCGAGACCGACGCGTTGATCCGGGAGTGCGCCGAGGAGTTGGCCGTACGCGTCGAGATCGGCGACCGGGTCGGCCGCAACGTACGGATGGCGCACGGCCGCTCGGTGCTCAAGGTGTACGCGGCCCGCCTGCTCGGCGGCGACCAGCCCCAGGCGCTGGAGCACCAGGCGCTCCGCTGGCTCGCGGCCGACGAACTGGACTCGGTCACCTGGCTCCCCGCCGACGCCCCCATCGTGGCCGCCCTCCGCCCCCTCCTCCTGCGCAACCCTCGTTGATCATGAAGTTATTGCCATGACACGCCGCGCAGGAGGGCAATAACTTCATGATCGCCGGGGCCGGGGCCGGGGCCGGGGTGGGGAAGTGGGACGGGGGCCGTGGCGACAGCCACGGCCCCCGTTTCTGTTCGGGTTGTCAGTGCTTGTTGTCCTGCTCCGGGTGGGCGAAGTTGAGGTGCTCCGGAGGCAGCGGGAAGGTCACGTCGTCGCCGAAGGGCGACGGCGCGGCGGCCCGGTCGAAGGTGAGCTCGGTCAGCGGCAGCTTGCCCCGGTCGTCGACCGCCGGAGCGGTCGGGTGGGGCACCTCCCGGTGCCAGTTGACGCCGCTCTGCGCCTGCGCCTCGGCCCCCGAGTCGTGGGAGCCACCCGCGTGCGAGTGCACCCCACCCCGGGCGGAGCCCGGCGTCGCCGAGCCCGGACGGGCGGTGGTCACGCTGGTCTGGGGCGTCTCGCCCCGACGGAAGATCTTGCTACCAAGCCACACAAGGGGATCGTACCTGCGGTCGACGACCCGTTCCTTCATGGGGATGATCCCGTTGTCAGTGATCTTGATGTGCTCGGGGCAGACCTCGGTGCAGCACTTGGTGATGTTGCAGAAGCCGAGGCCCTGTTCGGCCTGCGCGTACTCCTTGCGGTCGGTCCGGGCGTCCAGCGGGTGCATGTCCAGCTCGGCCGCCCGGATGAAGTACCGCGGACCGGAGAACGCCTGCTTGTTCTCCTCGTGATCGCGGATCACGTGGCAGACCGTCTGGCACAGGAAGCACTCGATGCACTTGCGGAACTCCTGCGAGCGCTCCACGTCGACCTGCTGCATCCGGTAGTCACCGGGCGCCACGTCCGCCGGAGGGGCGAACGCCGGGGTCTCCCGTGCCTTCTCGTAGTTGAACGAGACGTCGGTGACCAGGTCCCGGATGACCGGGAAGGTGCGCAGCGGGGTGACCGTGACCGTCTCGTCGTCGCCGAAGGTCGACATCCGCGTCATGCAACCCAGCCGCGGCTTGCCGTTGATCTCCATCGAGCAGGAGCCGCACTTGCCGGCCTTGCAGTTCCACCGGCAGGCCAGATCGGGCGCGTCGGTGGCCTGCAGACGGTGGATGACGTCGAGGACGACCTCGCCCTCGTTGACCTCCACCATGTAGTCCTGGAGGTCGCCGCCGCTCTCGTCGCCCCGCCAGATCCGGAACTGACGCTTCCCGCTCATCGGTTGTCCGCCTCTCCAGCGTCGTCAACGAGGGCGTCGAAGTCGGCGAGCTCCTCGTCGGTGAGGTACTTGGCCAGCTCGGCCCGGTCGAAGAGGCCGATCAGCTCCGACCGCATCTTCGGCAGCGGCTTGCGGGTCAGCTGCACGGTGTCGCCGTCCAGCGCACAGACCAGGTTGACCTGCCGCCACTTCGGCTCCATCGTCGGGTAGTCCTCCCGGGTGTGCCCGCCGCGCGACTCCTGCCGCTCCAGCGCCGCCTTCGCGGTGCACTCCGAGACCACCAGCATGTTGCGCAGGTCCAGGGCCAGGTGCCAGCCCGGGTTGTAGCGTCGGCCGCCGGCCGCGCTCACCTTGGCCACCCGCTCCCGCAGCTCGGCGAGCCGGACCAGCGCGTCGGCCAGCTCACCCTCCCGGCGGATGATGCCCACCAGATCCCCCATCACCGCCTGGAGGTCCTGCTGAAGGGTGTACGGGTTCTCGCCGGTGTCCCGTTGCAGCGGCGCGAGGGCGGTCTCCACGGCCGCCTCGACCTCGTGCACGGCCACCTTCGGTCGGGCGGTCAGCCCGTCGGCGTAGCTGGCCGCGTGCCCGCCCGCCCGCTTGCCGAAGACCAGCAGGTCGGACAGGGAGTTGCCGCCGAGGCGGTTGGAGCCGTGCATGCCGCCGGAGACCTCACCGGCGGCGAACAGGCCGCGTACGTGGCCGAAGGCCGCACCCGAGTCCGGGTCGACCTCGACGCCGCCCATCACGTAGTGGCAGGTCGGACCGACCTCCATCGGCTCGGCCGTGATGTCGACGTCGGCCAGCTCCTTGAACTGGTGGTACATCGACGGCAGCCGGCGGCGGATCTCGTCGGCCGACCGTCGGCTCGCGATGTCCAGGAAGACGCCACCGGCGGGGGAACCCCGGCCGGCCTTGACCTCGCTGTTGATGGCCCGGGCCACCTCGTCGCGGGGCAGCAGCTCCGGCGGGCGTCGGTTGTTGTCCGGGTCGGTGTACCAGCGGTCCGCCTCCTCCTCGGTCTCCGCGTACTGCTTGCGGAAGACGTCGGGGACGTAGTCGAACATGAACCGCTTGCCCTCGGAGTTCTTCAGGACGCCACCGTCACCACGCACCGACTCGGTGACCAGGATGCCCTTCACCGAGGGCGGCCAGACCATGCCGGTCGGGTGGAACTGGAGGAACTCCATGTTGATCAGCGTCGCCCCGGCGCGCAGCGCCAGCGCGTGCCCGTCCCCGGTGTACTCCCAGGAGTTCGACGTGACCTTGTAGGAGCGCCCGACGCCACCGGTGGCCAGCACGACCGCCGGCGCCTCGAACAGGATGAACTCGCCCGACTCGCGGTAGTAGCCGAACGCGCCGGCCACCCGGTCACCGTCGAGCAGCAGCTCGGTGATGGTCGTCTCGGAGAACACCCTGATCCGGGCGTCGTACGAGCCGAACTCCCGCTGGTCCTCCTGCTGAAGCGAGACGATCTTCTGTTGGAGGGTGCGGATCAGCTCCAGCCCGGTCCGGTCACCCACGTGCGCCAGGCGCGGGTACTCGTGGCCACCGAAGTTACGCTGCGAGATCTTGCCGTCCTTGGTGCGGTCGAAGAGCGCACCGTACGTCTCCAACTCCCAGATCCGCTGCGGCGACTCCTTCGCGTGCAGCTCGGCCATCCGGAAGTTGTTGAGGAACTTGCCACCGCGCATGGTGTCGCGGAAGTGCACCTGCCAGTTGTCCCGGCTGTTCACATTGCCCATCGCGGCCGCGGCGCCGCCCTCGGCCATCACCGTGTGCGCCTTGCCGAACAGCGACTTGGAGATGATCGCGGTCTTCTTGCCGGCCAGCCGGGCCTCGATCGCCGCGC
Source organism: Micromonospora sp. NPDC047756 (assembly GCF_055587245.1). Lineage (NCBI taxonomy): Bacteria > Bacillati > Actinomycetota > Actinomycetes > Micromonosporales > Micromonosporaceae > Micromonospora > Micromonospora sp. NPDC047756. The sequence goes on along the minus strand of NZ_JBVJGQ010000004.1, from coordinate 61,404 downwards.
GCAGACCGGCGCCGCCGGCCCCGATGACGACGACGTCGTAGTGGTGTCGTTCGATGCGAGTGGTTGTGGTCATGTCAGGGGCCCTTTAGTTGATGAACCGCAGGTCGGAGAACCAGCCGGCAGCGAGCGCCATGATGTAGAAGTCGGCCAGCGCCAGGGTGCCGAGGGTGATCCAGGCGAGCTGCATGTGCCGGACGTTCAACGCCGAGACGAACGTCCAGGCCTTGTACCGCACCGGGTGCTTGGAGAAGTGCTTGAGCCGGCCGCCGATGATGTGCCGGCAGGAGTGGCAGGAGATCGTGTACGCCCAGAGCATCACCACGTTGAGCAGCAGGATGATGTTGCCCAGCCCGAAGCCGAAGCCCTTCGGCGAGTGGAAGGCGAGGATCGCGTCCCAGGTGTTGATCAGCGAGATGATCGCGGCGGCGTAGAAGAAGTAGCGGTGCAGGTTCTGCCCGAGCAGCGGGAAACGGGTCTCACCGCCGTACTCCTTGTGCCCGTCCGGGACCGCGCAGGCCGGCGGCGACAGCCAGAACGACCGGTAGTACGCCTTGCGGTAGTAGTAGCAGGTGAGCCGGAACAGCAGCAGGAACGGCAGGGTCAGCGCGGCGTCCGGGATGATCCACCAGCCGGGCAGGAACCGGCCGAAGTGCGAGGCTTCCTCGACACACCGGTCGGTCACGCACGGGGAGTAGAACGGGGTCAGGTAGTGGAACTGATCCACCCAGTACCACTTGTGCATGAAGACCCGGACCGTCGCGTACGCGACCCAGGCGCTGAGCCCGATCACGGTGATCAGCGGGGCGAACCACCATCGGTCGGTACGCAACGTCTTCGCCGCGATGGCGGCGCGCGCCCGCGCCCCCTTCGGCCTCGTTGCCGTTGAAGTCATTCGAGTCGTCTCCTCGACGGGCCCGTACGGGCGGGCTGGTCTCTCTCCGGTCGGCACGCGGACCGGCGAACCCGCACCCGCTGCCACGTCATGCGCACACCAACGACCACGCCGGATCGACCGACGCAGCTAAGTGACACACGTTACGCCGATCTCCGCGAGCCGTCCGCGCAAGGGAGTGTCCCGTGTGTCTGGCCTGCGGAAAAGCCCTCGACGCGCCGCTTTTGGCGCGCGTCGCCGAGATCGGCGAGCGTGGCCGACACCGTCAGCCGGAAGCTCCTCCGGTGAAGTGCCAGGACGCCAGCCGCAGCGAGGGGGCCGCCCACCAGGCACCGTCCACCCGGTCCGGTTGGCGCACCGCCCGCGCGCCGAGCCCGAGCACCGCCCCCGGCCCGAGCGCCCGCGGGTACGACTCGGTGAACCGCAGGTCACGGACCGCCCGGACGACAGTGCCGTCCTCGATCAGCCAGACGCCGTTGCGGGTCAGCCCGGTGACGACGAGGCTCTTCGGGTCGAGCACCCGGGTGTACCAGAGGTCGGTCACCAGCAGCCCTCGGCGTACGCCAGCCACCAACGCGGCGGTGTCCGCGTCGACGACGGCCCCGGCCGCCGTGCCGGTGGTGCTCCGGCCCACGGCGCTGGCCGGCCCCGCCACCGCGCCGCTCAGCCGCAGGTTGCGGGGCATCGGCCCCCAGGTGGCTCCCCCCGCGACCGCGTGCCCGGTGGACTCCGCGCCCGCCTCGGCGGCGGTCCGCCGATCGTGCGCCACCGCCCGGGTGGTGCCCGCCTCGACGAGCGTCAGCGCCCGTCGGCCGGTGCCCTCGGAGTCGAACGGCAACCCGGACCCGCCCAGCGGGTCGTCCACCACCGTCACCGCCCTGTCGAACTGGGCCGCGCCCGGCTCGGCGAACGACTGCCGCTCGGCGTACCGCTTGCCGTTGAAGCCGTAGAAGGACAGGTTCTGCAGGAGATCCGCCACCGCGGCCGGCTCGAACACCACCTCGTAGTGCCCCGGCGGCAGCTCCACCGGGTCGGCCGCCGCCCGCACCTTCGCGGCCGCCTGCGCGCCCAACTCGGCGCCGTCGAGGTCGGACAGCCGGTCGGTGCTGCGCCGGGCCACCCCGTCCGCGCCGTCGAGGCGGGCGATGCCGTCCATCGCCGCGTCGACCGAGCGGCCGTACGCCGAGTGCCCGGCCGAGTTGGCGAACGCCGACGAGCGGTGTGCGGTGCGGCAGTAACCGGCCGTGCTGAGGCCCCCGGCGGCGGCCACGAACGCCCGCACCCGATCGGCCCGCTGATCCGGCTCAGCGTGCGCGGTGGCCTCGTCGACGGGCGGGGCGTCCGGCGTGGGCATGGGCGGGGTAAGCCCCGGCCAACCCGGGTCGGGCGGGCAGAGTCGCGCCGCGGCCAGGGTGCGCTCCACCAGATCGGACAACCCGTCGGCGGTGACCACGCTGCCGCCACCGGCAGCCGTCCGACCGTCGACGTGCACCCGCAGCCGGACACCGACCGTGGACTCGGAGACGTTCTGGTGGATGCCCGAGTTGGCGAACCGGGTCAGCGCCAGGTCCGCCCGCGTCACCACCGCCTCGGCCTGCGCGGCCGGCCCGCCGAGACGCCGAACCAGCTCCACCACCTGCCCCGCCAGCTCCAACTCCGTCTGCCCAGTCATGCCGAGCCGCCTTTCGTTCGCGACTGCGGGGCTCGCAAACCCGGCTCACTCCTCGCGCTCACGCTGGGCCACCTTTCGTTCGCGACTGCGGGGCTCGCAAACCCGGCTCACTCCTCGCGCTCACGCTGGGCCGCCTTTCGTTCGCGACTGCGGGGCTCGCAAACCCGGCTCACTCCTCGCGCTCACGCCGAGACCCCGACGCGGACGTTGCGGAACCGGGCCGGCGCGGCCGGGTGGCCGGTGTGCCCGATCTGGCCGGGCTGGCCCTTACCGCAGTTGGGCGTGCCCCAGGAGACCGTCTCGCCGGAGAGCATGTCCATCGAGCGCCAGAACAGGGGGCCGATCCCGGTGTACGTGGGGTTGCGCAGCATCCGCCCCCGTCGCCCCTTCTTGACCTCCCAGCCGACCTCGCAGCCGAACTGGAAGTTGAGGCGCTTGTCGTCGATCGACCAGGACCGGTTGACGTCCATCAGCACGCCGTCGTCGGTGGCCGCGATGATCTCCTCCAGCGTGTGCGGGCCGGGTTCCAGGCCGACGTTGGTCATCCGCACCATCGGCAGCCGGGCCCACCCGTCGGCCCGTACGCTGCCGCCGTAGTCGAGGCTGGCCATGGCCGCGGAGTCGCGGCCGGCGAGCACGCCGACCCAGCGGCCGTCCCGGACCGCGTCCCGTTTCACCGCCGGGGAGCCCTCGTCGTCGAAACCGAAGCTGCCCAGCGCACCCGGGATCGTCGGGTCGATGGTGATGTTCATCAGCTCCGAGCCGTAGCGGAGCGAGCCGAGCTGGGCCAGGTCCAGCCAGGACGTGCCGGCGAAGGCCGCCTCCCAGCCGAGGATCCGGTCCAGTTCGATGGCGTGCCCGACCGACTCGTGGATCTGCAGGGCCAACTGCTCGCCGCCGAGGATCAGGTCTGTCTCACCGGCCGGGCAGGCTGGCGCGGTGAGCAGCGCACGGGACTCCTCGGCGATCTGCGCGGCGTGCGCGGCCAGCTCCAGCGACTCGACCAGCTCCCACCCGGTGGTGCCGTACTGGCCGCGGTAGCTCGGCCAGGAGCGGCGCTGCGTCTCGCCGTCGCCGATCGAGGTGGCCGAGATACCGCCGCCGCACTCGCGGATGCGCTGGTCGATCCGGTGGCCCTCACTGGAGACGAACCACTTCGCGGTGTCCCAGATCTGGTACAGGCCCTCGGCCAGGTCCGCGCCGTGCTCGGCCATCGTGCGCGTGGCGTCGACCAGCAGATCGCCCTTGGTCGACAGCGGCACCCCGAGTGGGTCGATCTGGCAGCCGGAGGCCCAGCTCGCGGTGACAGCCTGGACCGGCACCAAATCGACCGGAGGGCCCGGCACCCGCGCACTCGCCATGGCGGTCCGCGTCGCGCGCCGGCCGGCGTCGCGGGCGGCGGCGTCCGACAGATCGGGTACGGCGTGGAAGCCCCAACCCGCCCCGACGAGCGCTCTGACCCCGAGGCCGATGCTCTCGTCCTGGGTCAGTTCCTCCACGTCACCGTTGCGCGCGGTCATCGACTCGTAGCGGCGGTGCATCACCCGGGCGTCGGCATACCGGGCGCCCGCGTCGAGGGCGGCCTGGACGGCGGCGGCAGCCGCGTCGAACTCGGTCATGGACCGACCCTAGGCCAGCCGACCGGCACCCGTCAGGGGAGCAGTTTCTCCGGCCGGATGGTGGCCTTCACCGGCTCGGTCAGCTCCAACACCTCGCCGGTCCTGGTGGTCGACCGCTCTACGTAGTGGGCCCCCTCTAGCTGGTAGAGGTTCACGCTCAGGCCTTCTTGCTCAACGAGGAGATACCACTCGATCCCGGCTCTGGCGTACAGGTGCGGCTTCAGCACCCGGTCGATGGTGGCGGTGTGTGGTGCGGTGACCTCCCCGACCAGCAGGACCGGGCCCGCCGGCACGCAGTCGGCCGTGAGATCCAGCTCCGCCGTCACCACAAGGTCGGGGTTGAGGATCCGCGTGCCATTCAGTCGTAGGTTGATCACCGGGAGCAGAAGGCGATTCGCCGCAGCGCAGCCGGGTTCCAACGCGGCCGTCAGACCACGGACGATCACCTGGTGTCGGACGGACGGCGGTGGTCCGATGAGCAGGCTGCCGTCGAGGACTTCGATCCGCTGGGTTGTCTCGCCGAGGGCGAGGTAGTCCGACTCGGTCCATGGCAGCGCGTGGCCAAGAATGCTGGCGGGAATCACCTGCCCAGTGCAGCTCATTCCGGATCGCTCAGGTCGCACCTGACGTGCGAGCACAGGATGAAATGCCCGGTCAGAAGGGGTAGCCGTCGAGGTTGAGGTGCCAAAGATCGCGCTCTGTGCAGATATAGGCGTTCCCGGCGCTCCGCGGAAGGCAAGATCGCGCAACATCCTGGTTGTAGTGGTGTCCGCGCGTCGGCGATGCCACTGGATCCTGGTTCGAGCGTGACCTTGGCGGCGGTGCGCGGTGCGCGGTGCGCGAGATGAACGGGTGTGGATGGCGAGGTGACGGGGGTGCGGGGCCGATGCCGACTCGTTACGCTCGGGCCGGCTGACACGTGCCGACTTTGTAGCTTATTTTCACCCTCGGGACTTTGTTGTAAGTTCTCTTCGTCACTGAGGGAGGTGGCCGTGGACAGCTCGGAACCCTCGCCGTCCGGGGACCCGGACGACCGCCCCGCCGTGCCGGCACAGCGCTCCGACCAGGACGCCTACCTGCGGGTACGTGACCTGCGGGTCCGGTTCGACACCGAGGACGGCGTGGTGCACGCGGTCGACGGGGTGTCGTTCGCCGTCGAGCGGGGCCGCACTCTCGGCATCGTGGGTGAGTCCGGCTCCGGCAAGAGCGTCACCTCGCTGGCGATTCTCGGCCTGCACGACCCGAAACGGACCACCGTCACCGGGGAGATCTCCGTGGGTGGCCGGCAGGTGGTCGGTCTCGCCGACGAGGAGGTACGCCGGCTGCGCGGCCGGGACATGGCGATGATCTTCCAGGATCCACTGTCGGCGCTGCACCCGTACTACACGGTGGGCCGGCAGATCGCCGAGGCGTACCGGGTGCACCACCCGAAGGCCAACCGGCGCGAGGCCCGCCAACGTGCTGTCGACATGCTGGACCGGGTCGGCATCCCGCAACCGGCGCGTCGCTTCGACCAGTACCCGCACGAGTTCTCCGGCGGCATGCGCCAGCGGGCGATGATCGCGATGTCCCTGGTCAACGACCCGGCGCTGCTGATCGCCGACGAGCCGACCACCGCGTTGGACGTCACCGTGCAGGCGCAGATCCTGGATCTGCTGGCCGACCTCCAGGCCGAGTTCCACTCCGCGATCATCCTGATCACCCACGACCTCGGCGTGGTCGGCCAGGTCGCCGACGACGTGCTGGTCATGTACGGCGGGCGGGCCGTCGAGCGGGGCAGCGTGGAGCAGGTGCTCCGGGCGCCGCAACATCCGTACACCTGGGGGTTGCTCTCCAGCGTGCCGTCCCTGCACGGCGACGCGGACGCGGACCTGGTGCCCATCCCCGGCAACCCGCCCAGCCTGATCAACCTGCCCTCGGGCTGCGCGTTCCACCCGCGCTGCCGGTACGCGGACCGCGCCGGCAGCCGCTCCCGCACCGAGGTGCCCGAGTTGCGCCCAGCCGGTGCCGATGGCCACCTGGTCGCCTGTCACCTGAGCGCCGAGGAGCGCGCCGCGTTCTACGCCGAGGACATCGCGCGAGTGGGGGTGGCTGTGTGAGGGCGCGGAACGCAGCGCAGCGGAGTACCGCAGTCCCGAACGGAGGACCGTGGAGATGACCGACGAACCACTGCTGCGGGTACGCGGCCTGAGCAAGCACTTCCCGGTACGCCAGGGGCTGCGCGCCTCCGGTCTGGTGCGGGCGGTCGACGGGCTCGACTTCGACGTGCGCCCGGGCGAGACGCTCGGCCTGGTGGGGGAGTCGGGCTGCGGCAAGACCACCACCGGTCGGATGCTGGTGCGGTTGCTGGAACCGACGAGCGGCAGCATCGAGTTCGACGGGCGGGACATCACGCACGCCGGCCGCCGGGAGCTGCGCCCGCTGCGCCAGGAATTCCAGATCATCTTCCAGGACCCGTACGCCTCGCTGAACCCTCGGCACACGGTGGGCCGGATCGTGGCGATGCCGCTACAGGTCAACGGAATCAAGCCGCCGGGTGGCATCAAGGCCCGGGTGCAGGAGTTGCTGGAGCTGGTCGGGCTGAACCCGGAGCACTACAACCGGTACCCGCACGAGTTCTCCGGTGGTCAACGCCAGCGCATCGGCATCGCCCGCGCGCTGGCCCTGCGGCCGAAGCTGATCGTCGCGGACGAGCCGGTGAGCGCGCTGGACGTCTCGATCCAGGCGCAGGTCGTCAACCTGCTGCGTGACCTGCAACGCGAGCTTGGCCTGGCCTTCGTGTTCATCGCGCACGACCTGGCCGTGGTCCGGCACTTCTGCCAGCGGGTCGCGGTCATGTACCTGGGTCGGATCGTGGAGATCGGCGACCGGGCGGACATCTACGAGCGCCCACAGCACCCGTACACCCGGGCGTTGCTCTCGGCGATCCCGGACGTCACCCAGCTCGGCCCGGCGGGGCGGATCCGGCTGACCGGTGACGTACCCACCCCGCTGGACCCGCCGTCGGGCTGCCGGTTCCGCACCCGGTGCTGGAAGGCGCAGGAGATCTGCGCCACCGAGGAGCCCGCGCTGATCCCCCGCGAGGGCGGCAACCAGGCCACCGCGTGTCACTTCCCCGAAGGGGCGGGGTCGATCACCCAGGTCGTCGAGGAGGTGTCGTCGTGAGCCTGTCCCCGGTGGAGGGTGTGGCGCTGGCCGAGATCGAGTCCGGTGGCGACGAGGGCGCAGCCGCGACCAAGGGCGTCGTGGGCCGTTCGCCCGGTCAGCTCGCCTGGCTGCGGCTGCGCCGCGACCGGACGGCGATGATCAGCGGCGTACTCCTGGTGTTCTTCCTGCTGTTGGGGTTGGCCGCCCCCCTGATCGAGATGGTCTACGGGATCGGCCCGCGGGAGCAGTTCCAGAACATGCTGGACGGCTTCGGCATGCCGCTGGGGTACGCCGGCGGGGTCAGTGGAGAGCACTGGTTCGGTCTGGAGCCGGGGTTGGGCCGGGACATCTTCATCCGCCTGATCTACGGGCTGCGGACGTCGCTGTTCATCGCGTTCGCGGCGGCCCTGATCACCGCGACGATCGGTGTCGTGCTCGGCGCGCTCGCCGGCTACCTCGGCGGCTGGCTCGATGCGGTGATCAACTGGATCACCGACCTGACCCTGGCCATGCCCTTCCTGATCATCGCGCTGGCGCTGACGCCCACCATCACGTTGCGCTTCTACGGTGAGCGGGGGCAGGTGTCGTCCGCCTTCGGGGTGGGCGTCCTGATCGCCGTCTTCGCCATCTTCGGCTGGACCAGCACGGCCCGGCTGGTGCGCGGGCAGGTGATCGCGCTGCGCGAGCGGGAGTTCGTGGAGGCCGCCAAGGCCAGCGGCGCCGGGGTGGGACACATCATCTTCCGGCAGCTGCTGCCGAACATCTGGGCGCCGATCCTGGTGTCGTTCTCCCTGGCGGTGCCGCAGTTCATCACCAGCGAGGCGGCGCTGTCGTTCATCGGCGTCGGCCTCAGCGACGAGACGCCGAGCTTCGGCCGGATGATCTACCGCAGTCTGGACTTCCTCCAGACCGACCCGGCGTACGTGTTCTTCCCGGGCATCACGATCTTCGCGCTGGTGTTCGCCTTCAACCTCTTCGGCGACGCGTTGCGCGACGCGCTCGACCCGAAGTCGTCCCGGTAGGGGTCACAATCATGGCGCGATTTCTGCTCAAGCGACTCTTCTCCGCCACGCTGACCCTCTTCGCGGTGAGCGTGTTGACCTTCCTGATGTTCTTCGCCCTGCCGCGCGACCCGGTCAGCAGCATCTGCTCGAAGAACTGCAACCCGGAGCGGCTGGAGCGGGTCCGCGACGACCTGGGCCTGAACGACCCGCTGATCAGCCAGTACGCCGGCTACATGAAGGGCATCGTGACCGGTCGGGACCTGGGCAGCGCCCAGGGTGGCCGGTGCGACGCGCCCTGCCTGGGCTGGTCGTACGTCACCAACGAGGCCGTCTCGGACACCATCGCCCGGGTGTTGCCGGTGACGCTGAGCATCGTGATCCCGGCGGCCATCCTCTGGTTGCTGCTCGGCGTGGGGCTCGGCATGGTGTCCGCGCTGCGGCGGGGCACCTGGCTGGATCGGCTGGCCATCGGCTTCTCGCTGACCGGGGCCTCGTTGCAGCTGTACTTCGTGGGCGCGGTGCTGCTGCTGGTGTTCGTCTACAACCTGCGGCTGTTGCCGGTGCCCAGCTACACCTCGATATTCGACAACCCGGCGAAATGGGCCAGCGGTCTGGTGCTCGCCTGGGTGGCGCTGGCCTTCCTCTTCTCGGCCATCTACGCGCGGTTGTCGCGGGCGCAGATGCTGGAGACGCTCTCGGAGGACTTCGTCCGGACCGCGCGGGCCAAGGGCCTGGCCAAACCCACTGTGTACGGGCGACACGCGCTGCGCGCGGCGATCACCCCGGTGGTGACCATCGCGGGGCTGGACGTGGGCGGGGCCCTGGGCGGGACGGTCATCACCGAGACGACGTTCGGCATCCAGGGGTTGGGGCGTACAGCGGTGGACGCGGTGCGCGCGGGTGACCTGCCCACGATCATGGCGACCGTGTTGATCGCCGCCGTCTTCGTGGTGTTGGCGAACGTGCTCGTGGACCTGCTGTACGCGGCAATCGACCCACGGGTGCGACTGCGCTGAGTCATCGGTGACCAATGCGCGGCCGGTGGCGGAAGTTATCGACAACTGTTACACAACTCGTAGGTTTTCTTCCTTACGATCCTCGGGACGTCGGCGGTTCTCGCCCCGACGAATTCGCACGGCACATGGGTGAAGGGGGTACTTCATGAGACCACGCGTGGCGGTTGCCGCAGGCGGCGCGATAGCTCTGGTGGTGGCACTGGGTGCGTGCTCGAAGAACACGGGCGAGGGCACCACGGTGGACAACAACCGGCAGCAGACCGGGGTCATCGCGACCGACCCCAAGGACTCGCAGGGCCCGGCGGCCGAGGTGAGCGGTGCCGTGAAGGGCGGCACCTTCACCATCATCCGGGAGTCGCCGATCTCGCACCTGGACCCGCAGCGGACGTACTCGTTTGCCGGTCTGATGACCAACCCGCTGTTCGCCCGCTACCTGACCACCTGGAAGGACGACGGCAAGGGCGGCCTGGTCCTGGTGGGCGACCTGGCCGAGACGCCGGGCAAGAACGTCAACAACGACTGCAAGGTCTGGGAGTTCACCGTCAAGGACGGGGTGAAGTTCGAGGACGGTCGACCGATCACCTCCAAGGAGATCGCGTACGGCATTGCCCGGTCCTTCGACCCGGACCTGTCCGGCGGCCCGACCTACATCCAGGAGTGGCTGGCCGACACCGCGCAGTTCGACACCAAGTGGGACTTCAAGAAGAACAAGACCTCGCTGCCGCCCGGCCTGACCACGCCGGACGCGAAGACGCTGCGCTTCGAGTTCGCCAAGCCCCGCTGTGACCTGCCGTTCGCGGTCTCGCTGCCGACCACCGCGCCGCTGCCGGCCGACAAGGACACCGGCGTCGACCTGGACAAGCAGCCGTTCTCGTCCGGCCCGTACAAGGTCGCCAAGAACCAGGTCGGCGTGCAGATCACGCTGGACCGCAACCCCAACTGGGACCCGAAGACCGACCCGGTCCGGCACCAGTACCCGGACCAGTTCGTCTGGAGCTTCGGCCCGACCGCGGACGCCGCCAACAACCGGGTGATCGCCGACAACGGCGCCGACCAGAGCGCGCTCGCCTTCAACACCGTGCCCGCCTCGCTGGTCGCCAAGGTGGCCGGGGACGCCACCCTCAAGTCGCGCAGCATCCTCTCGCCGACCCCGAGCGCGAACCAGCTCGTGATCAACAACCAGCGGGTCACCGACCTCAAGGTCCGTCAGGCGCTCAACTACGCCATCGACCGCGAGGGCTTCATCAAGGCCATGGGCGGGCAGACCGTCGCCGCGCCGCTGACCACGCTGATGCCGCCGGCCACCATCGGCTACCAGGCGTACGACGCGTACCCGGCGGGGGCCAACGGCAACCTCGACAAGGCCAAGGAGCTGCTCGGCGGCAAGACGCCGGAGCTGGTCCTCGGTGTGGCCGACAACTCCACCGAGCAGCAGCAGGGCGCGCAGCTCAAGGCCAACCTGGAGCGGGCCGGCTTCAAGATCACGCTGCGGAACATCTCCGACGACGCGAAGCTCGACGAGATCAAGAAGAAGGACAACCCCTGGGACCTGTACATCGGTAACTGGGCGGCGGACTGGCCGAGCGGGGCCTCGATCCTGCCGGTGCTCTACGACGGCCGCACCATCAAGGCCGAGGGCAACAGCAACCAGGCCTACTTCAACGACCCGGCGATCAACACCGAGATGGACCGCATCTCGGCGCTGCCCGCCGCCGAGCAGGGCCCGGAGTGGGCCAAGCTCGACGAGCGGATCATGAAGGAGCACGCGCCGGTGGTGCCGCTCTTCGTCGACGTGGCCTACAACGTGCACGGGTCCAAGGCGGGCGGGGTCTTCATCTCCAGCGTCTTCGGCTACCCGTCGTTCGTGAACGCGCACGTCAAGCCGTAAGTCAAACCGCAGACCAGCAGGGTCCCCTTCCGACAACGTCGTCGGGAGGGGACCCTGCTGTTTGCGCTGGGCTGGTCTGCCCCGGATCGGAGAGGCGAAGTGATGGTGCGAGCGTTCGACGGGCTCCAAGAGATCCCACCGGTTGCTGGTGATGTCGAGAGACCGCGACACGGCCGCACCGTTCACACCGAACCGCGCTACCATACGTGGCTGTCAACGCTCCACCTCACGATCGGGGTGCCTAATGCCGGATGCGAATTCCCCGACATTGTTGGTGGACACGTCCACGCTCCTCCGAGTCGACCTCGACCGATTCTACGAACCAGGTCAACCGTCGTCGCAAGAAGCGGCGGCTATTGAGTGCTTAGTATTGTTCGACAGGGTCATCCTGGATGGCCCATCGATCCGGGAAAATGGTCGCAGCCTGCTGTGGACGAGAGATGCGGGCTCCGGCATCGAGCTTCTCGATCTTGACCCGGAAATGATGAGCCAGATCTACCTCAGGGGTGCTGAGCTTCTCAAGCACATGCGGCGTGGGCCCGTTGCCCCGCCGCAAGGCAATTTCGGTTTGCCACAATTGGTGGCGGAGTACGGGCACAAGCATAATTTCTCACGCTCGACGCGATGGGAAACCGTCGTCCACCTGTTGGGCTCGAGACCCGAGACCCGAGGCGTCATCGACGCAGTCGCCGAGCACTTCGGTCCACAGCCGAAGGTGGCCTTCAATGGGCTTCTGCCACTCATTCGACTGTCCTACTACCTCGCACTGCAGGAAAGCATTGGCTCGGCACTCCTCCTTGATCGCAGCAAGTCTTACAACCTGAGCTATCCAGAATACGGCTACTCCTCCCGAATTCTCGACACCTTCGACAAGGCAGTGCGCGCCGAATACTTGCGGCGTAAGCAAAAGTGGCTGGGTGTGGAACCTCGCGAAATTGCCGTACCTATGCTCGCGCGGTACGTGAAGAGCGAGGCCGAGCGGCGCGGTTGGAGTATAGGGCGAGTCATAGCGAAGCTCAGAGAGCAGCCGGAGGTCCACTCCTTCCGCCAGGGCATGGCGGCGCTCACCGACGCGATGAACGGCGGTGATGCCAGAACTGTCGATCAAGTGATGGCTGAACTGGAGAACGCCTCGACGGAATGGGGCGCACGCATCGGTGCCAAGTTGAATCGAAAGGCGATTCCAGTCACCATAGCACTTCCTTTCGTTGAGGGTCAGTTCACATTGCCAATTCCGTCGCTGCCCCGTTCCGCGGGAGCGAAGCTTCTGGTGCTCGTCGACCTTCTGTTAAGCAGGGATGCCTGATCGACTCATGCAACTGCACTCTCCTCGACAGAATCGATCGGCCGGGTGCTGTCCTGCCATGGACGTCTTCACGGCTGGTCAAAGGATCGAGTGGACCAGGAACTTCGACACTGGCGGTGGCGGTGGCGGGTCGGACTGATTTGTCGGCCGCCCCGACGTGGTGGGGTCGCGAAGCGGCACGGCGTACGGCCGGCCGAACCTCAGTGTCCCGGACCGGTTCGGTCGGGGCCGGTGCGGCTGGGATGATCGGGGCCATGCGGTCGGAGTCGGGGTGACGGCTACGCAGGTGCTGCCGGTGCGCGGTTCGCTTGCGGTCTATCCCGGCACATTCGATCCGTTCACCCCCGGCCACGCCGACCTGGTGGCGCGTGCCCGGATGATGTTCGACCTGGTCATCGTGTTGCTGGCGGTGAACGCCGACAAGCAACCAACCGCGGAGGCCACGGCCAGGGCGGCCCGCGTACGCGACGAAATGCCGGCGGCCTGGGGCAATGTCGAGGTGGACACCTGGACCGGACTGACCGCTGCCTACTGCGCGCGTCGAGGTGCCACGGTCATCGTTCGCGGCGTGCGCACCGCCGCTGACCTTCGCTACGAGTACCAGCTCGCCGCGATGAACGAGGAACTCGGCATCCAGACCGTCTGGCTGCCGCCCCGTCCGCACCTGGCCGCCGTCTCGTCCACTGCCGTACGGGCGTACGACGCGGCGCGGCCGGCACCGCCGATGCCATAGCGTCCCGGAGAGTCGGGGTGGGTGGCCGGGTCGCGGGAAGGCCGGCGATGACGCGTTCGAACGGAAGGGGGCGTCGATGACGCGACCAACACTGTTCCTGACGGTAGGGCTGCCGTGCACCGGGAAGACCACCGCCGCCAGGCGCATCGAGATCGAGTCGGCGGCACTTCGTCTCACGAAGGACGAATGGGTGAAGGCTCTGTACGGGCCGGAGAATCCGTCGTCAGCCCAGGACGTGATCGAGGGACGACTCATCGAGATCGGGCTGCGGGCGCTCGAACTCGGCACCAATGTGGTGATCGACTTTGGCCTCTGGAGCCGGGACGAGCGCTCCGCCCTCCGCCAGGCGGCAGCAGACCTGGGCGCGCTCGTGGAGCTGTGTTACTTCGAGGTCAGTCCAGCCGAGCAGCGCCGGCGACTGGATCGGCGGCAGGCCGAAGCGCCGCACACCACATGGCCGATGTCCGGCGCGGAACTCGCCGAATGGGCTGCCAGCATCGAGATTCCGACACCCGGCGAGCTGGACGGCAGCGAGCCGGTCGATGACCCACCTGCTGGTTTCGCGACGTGGCACGAGTGGCGCGGACACCGGTGGCCGCCGACGGTCTGCTGACCGCGCACCTTCTCGACGGGAGCGGACGCGGCTCAAGGCCGGCCTGCCAACCAGAGGAGCACCCCAACCGGCCACTCCGCCCGACTCGCCAGGTAGGCCAACCGGGGCGTGACAGCCGAGCTTTCGTCCCGGATCAGGGGACGATCACCACGCCGCCGCGCACCCCGCCCTGGGCCAGCCGCTCGTGGGCGACCGCCGCGTCGGCGAAGGGGTACACGTCAGCGACCCGGAGCGGGATGTCGCCGCTGGTGACGAGTTTGACCAGTTCGCCCAGCCGGGTTCCGTCCGGTAGCACCTCCAGCGCGAGGGTCCGGATTCCGCGTACCGGCTCCGGGCGGAGCGGGGGTGACGCGGCCACGTAGCCGCCGCCGTCCCGAACGAGGTCCAGCAGCGATTCGCCGATCACCGCCAGGTCGATGACCGCGTCGTACGTGCCGGTCGGATCGTCGGTGCGGGACAGGAACGCCGCACCCAGCGACTCGACGAAGTCGCGGTCGTCGGCTCCGGCGAGTCCTGTGGCGTGCAGGCCGGTCGCCCGAGCCAGCGCCAGAACGAACCCACCGACCTGCCCGGCGGCGCCGGTGACGAGCACTGTCGACCCGGCGGGGAGCGCGAGCAGGTCGAGTGCCTGGGCGGCGGCCAAGCCGTTGGTCGGCAGGGTCGCCGCCTCGGTGGCGGGGACACCGGCGGGCGCGGCGGTCAGCCAGGCGGCGTCGAGGACCACGTATTCGGCGTGGGCCCCGGCCGTGGTTTGCAGCCACGGCGAGAAGCCGAGGACCTCGTCGCCGATCCTGAACTCGTCGACCAACGGGCCGACCGTGTCGACGCTGCCGGCAACGTCCCAACCGGGCGTGTACGGCAGACCGGTCGGCAACGGGGCCGGGAACCGACCGGAGCGGACCATCAGGTCGACCGGATGGACGACCGACGCCGCGACCCGCACCCGGACCTGCCCCGGCCCGGGCTCGGGCACCGGCACCTCGGCCACGTGCAGGACCTCCGGCCCTCCGAACTCCGCATAGCTGACTGCGCGCATCGCCGTCTCCTTCGTGGGATTTCGTTCTCACCACGACCGTACGAATCTTAGGCACTGTGAGAAAGTAGGTACCTTGAAGTGCCTAGGGCACCACGGGGAGGAAAGATGGCGACGTCGACCGCAGCGCAACGCCGCGAGCAGGCGAAACGTGACTACGATGCGTTCCTTGACCAGTGCCCGACCCGCGAGCTACTGAGCAGACTCACCGACAAGTGGGTCGCCCTGGTGATCCCGGCGCTCGTCAACGGCCCGAAGCGGCACGGCGAACTCGCTCAGCGCATCGCCGGCGTCAGCCAGAAGATGCTCACCCAGACCCTGCGCACCCTGGAGCGCGACGGCCTGGTCACCCGCACCGTCACCGCCTCGGTGCCGGTGCGTGTCGACTACGAGCTCACCCCGCTCGGCCATGAGCTGTTCCCGGTCATGATCGCGATCAAGGACTGGGCCGAGTCGCACATGGACCGCGTCTTCGAGGCCCGGACCCGATACGACGCACGCCCCTGAGAGCCGGCGATGCCGATGGCGTCAGAAGTCGCCGCAACGCGTCCGCCCGGAGCTGACTGCTGCGGGCCGCCACGATCCCGTCGGCTGCGGCTCTGCGAACAAGAGATCTTGGACAGTTTCCGTTACGCGATGACGGAAACTGTCCAAGATCTGCGGCTGAGGTCCGGCTTCGGTCGAGGTCCGGCACGTGGCAACGGCCCGGCTCCGGGCGACGGCCCGGTGGGGGCGTTGACGCGCCGACGGCCCGCCGGATTTGTCGCTGGCGGGGGGCTAGGGTTCGCGCCGTGGACGACACCTCGACGGCACGGCAGGCCGCTCACGCCTACATTGATCACTTGGAGCGCCGCGACTGGTCCGGGTGGGCCGCCCTGCTCACCGATGACGTGGTCTACGAGATGCCGCAGACGCGGGAGCGCATTCGCGGCAAGGAGGCGTTCCTGCGGTTCAACAGCGACTATCCCGGCGACTGGCACCTGCGGCCGCGACGGGTGATCGCCGATGGTCGTTTCGCTGCCCTGTTGCTCGACGTTCGCGTCGGCGTCGAGCAGCAGGACGCGTGCGTCTGGCTTGAGGTGTCCGGGCAGGGGCTGATCAGCAAGATCACTGACTACTGGCCGGAGCCGTACGATCCGCCACCGGGCCGGGAGCACCTCGCCGAGCGTTGGTGATCGTCAGCCGGCGACACCGAGCAGGTGGGTGCGGAGGAATTCCAGCTCCAGGGGGAGTAGCCGCTCGGCGGTGCCGTTCGCGGCCATGTGCGTCGCCCCGGTCAGCGGCAGCACGGCGTGCGGTCGGCCGGTGCTCAGCAGGGCGGCCGAGAGCCGGAGGGTGTGCGCGGCCACCACGTTGTCGTCGGCCATGCCGTGCACCAGCAGCAACGGGCGGGCGTGGTCCGGGCTGGTGACCGGCTCGGCGGCCAACTCGACCAGCGAATGGTGCGCGTAGATGTCCTGGCCGTCTTCCGGCAACCCCAGATAACGCTCGGTGTACGCGGTGTCGTACAGCGCCCAGTCGGTCACCGGAGCGCCCGCGATCCCGCATCGGAACAGCTCCGGGTGGCGCAACACCGCCAAGCCGGCCAGCCACCCACCGAACGACCAACCGCGCACTCCCACCCGCCCCAGGTCCAGGTCCGGGTGCTTGCCGGCGAGAGCGGTGAGCGCGTCGACCTGGTCGGTCAGGATCACGTCGGCGACCCGCCGGTGGATCGCCTTCTCGAACGACGGGGCCACGCCCGGCGTACCCCGGTTGTCGATGGTGACCACCGCGAACCCGGCGTCGGCCCACCACTGCCGCTCCAACCACGCGGCCCGCGCCGCCACGACCTCCTGGTGCCCCGGGCCGCCGTAGATGTCCAACAGCACCGGCAGCCGCCGGCCCGTCACGTGGTTGTCCGGGTAGAGCACCGCCGCCGGCAGCCGCCGGTCGGTCACCCGTTCGAGCAGCGGCAGCGGGGAATACGGCGGGGTGGCGGCGAATGAGCGCAGCTCGGCGATCTCCTGGTCGCCGCGACGCACCGTCCAGCGCACCCCGGCGTGATCGAGCGACGCGACCCCGACGGCCAGCACGTCCCCGCCCACGGCGGCGGTGTACCAGCCGGAGTCGGTGGTGAGCCGACGCGCGTCCACCCCACCGCCGATGGTGGTGCGGACCCGGAACAGGTGCCGTTCGCTCGGCTCGCCGTCGCTCGCCTCCACCAGCAGGTCGGCCGGGCCGGTGGCGGCCGGCAGCCGACCCACCACCCGTCGTACGTACAGCGACGGTGGGGTGAGCAGGGTGCCGTCCGCGAACAGGCACCGGGCGTCGTACCCGTCGTGGGCCAGTTCCCCACCGACGAGTACGCGGCCGTCCGGCAGGTGCGCCGGGGTGCCGGCGATGGGTTCGACCCAGCGCGGATCGGCCAGCTCGGCGTGCACCTGCGTCTCGCCCGTGCGTGGGTCGACCGCCAGCACCAGCCCGTGCTGCTGCGAACGGCGCAGCACGGTGATCAACGGGCTGCCCTCGCCCCAGCTCACCCCGGTCAGGTACGGGTAGGTTTCCCGGTCCCAGTGCACGTCGACCCAGCCGTCGTCCAGGTCCAGCAGGTGCAGGCTGACCTCCGCGTTCGGCCCACCGGCCCGGGGGTACGCGACGGCGGTCGGCGCGCTCGCCGGCTCGGCCGGGTCGTGCAGGTGCCACCGCTCCAGGCGGGACTCGTCGACCCGGGCGGCGAGCACCGAACGGCCGTCGGGCGCCCACCAGTACCCCCGGAACCGGCCGAACTCCTCCGCCGCGATGTGCTCGGCCAACCCCCAGCTCACCCCGGCGTCCTCGCCGGCCAGCAGGGTGTCGGTGCCATCGGGGTCGATCACCCGCAGTTCACCCCGACGCACCCCTTCGGCGGCGTCCGTCACGTACGCCAGCCGCTGCCCGCTCGGGTCCGGACGTGGGTCCAGCACCGGGCCGACGGTCGCCACCTCCACCACGTCGCCGTGCACCAGATCGGCCCGGAACAACCGCCCGGCCAGCGCGAACACCGCGACCCGGCCGGCCGCGTCCAACGCGTACGAGCCGATGCCGGCGGCGCTGAGCCGCAGCCGCTCGCGCAGCGCGCGTTCACCGGGGGAGAGGGAGCGGACATCCCCGCCCTCGCCGAGCAGGGTCGCCGGATCGGCGACCAGGCGCTCCTCGCTGGTACCCACGTCCAACAGCCAGAGCGCGTCCGCCGGGTCCTCGGGGCCGGCGGAGCGCAGGAAGATCACCCGGGAGCCGTCCTCAGCCACCGAGACAGCGCGTGGCGCGCCGTGGCTGAACCGGCGGGTGCGGGCGGCCAGCTCCGGAAAGTCCACACGCCAAATCGTAGAGCGGGAGCGGGGGTGATGTGGCCGACCTGGGTGGACGCGTCAGCGTTGGCGGGGCCGAACCGCCAGTTAGAGTGACCGTCGTGACGATGCTGCCCGAGCGCCGCCTGCTGCTGGTCCACGCGCACCCCGACGACGAGTCGATCGGCACCGGCTCGACGATGGCCCACTACGCCGCCGACGGCGCGCACGTCACGCTGGTGACCTGCACGCTCGGCGAGGAGGGCGAGATCCACGTGCCGGCGCTGGCGCAGCTCGCCGCCGCCGAGGCCGACCAGCTCGGCGGGTACCGGGTGGCCGAGCTGGCTGCCGCCTGCGCCGCGCTCGGCGTCAGCGACCACCGCTTCCTCGGCGGTGCCGGCCGCTACCGTGACTCCGGGATGATGGGGCTCGCGACGAACGAGCACCCCCGGGCGTTCTGGCAGGCCGACCTCGACGAGGCCGCCGGGCACCTCGTGGAGATCCTGCGGGAGGTACGCCCGCAGGTGCTCGTCACGTACGACCCGAACGGCTTCTACGGCCACCCCGACCACATCCAGGCGCACCGGGTGGCGATGCGTGCCGTCGAGCTGGCCGCCGCGGAGGGCTGCGCCCCGCTCAAGGTCTACTGGACGGCCCTGCCGCTCAGCGTCCTGGAGGCTGGCATGACGCATTTCGCCGAGTCGTCCGACAACCCGTTCGGCGGCATCGAGGACATCGCCGACCTGCCCTTCGGCACCCCGGACGCCCAGATCGCCGCCCGGGTCGACGGCACCGACCAGCACGCGGCCAAGGAGGCAGCGATGCGGGCGCACGCCACCCAGATCCCGGCCAACTCGTGGCTCTACTCGATCGCCGGCAACTTCGGTGGCGAGTTCATGGGCGTGGAGTTCTTCACCCTCGCGGTCGGTGAGAAGGGCCCCGGCGTCGGGCCGTACGGCTGGGAGGACGATCTCTTCGCCGGCCTGCCCGCGGAGACCGCCCCGGACCGGTCCCCGGTCGCGGCGGCGGGTTCCCGGTGACCCTGCCGGCCGCACCGGTGACGGTCGAGGAGGACCAGGAAGCCCCGCTCCCGGCGGGGCCGCCGCCGCGGCTGCTGGACATGGGCGTCCGGGTGATCGGTGGGATCGTCGTGGTGCTCGCTGGGGTGCTGACCGGCGTACTGGAGCTGCTGCTCGCCACACTCCGCGTCGGCGGGCACCTGGTCGGCGTGTCGGTGCTCCTCGCCATCGGCGCCAACATCCTGCTGAGCTGGTTCGCGTACGAGGCGGTCGGCCGTCGCTGGGCGGTGGCGCTGCCGGCGGTGCCGTGGTTCGCGCTGATGGCGGTCGCCGCCATCCGGACCAGCGAGGGCGACCTGTTGCTGGCCGGCGACAACTGGGTCGGGCTGGCCATGATCGTGGCCGGCGCGATGACCTTCGCGGTGATGGGCTTCCGGCAGATCCTCGCCCCACAGCCGACCATGCTCGGCCGCTGACGCCGGGCTGGTTCCGGCCCCTGCCGGGTGATGACGGCTCCCAGCTAGGAGTGGTAGATATTCCTGCCAGGGATGCGAACCCCGCGACGGGGCGTACGGCAGGAGGGACCGGTGATGGACAAGCGGTGGCGTGACCTCGGAGTGCTCGTTGCAGCGCTGTTCGCGGTCAACGTGGTCGCCCGACTGATCATCCGGCTCGGCTTCGACGGTGACGACACCGCCGCCGACCGGGTGTCGCTGGCGATGTTCACGGTGATCGGCCTGATTCTCGCCGTGGTCGCCTTCCGTTGGGGTCGTCGCCGGCCGCTGGCGGGCTGGGCCGCCGACATGGCGCTCGTGGTGCCGGTGGCGATGCTGCTGACAGTGCTGGTCGGGCCCCTGCTGGTCGGCAACGACCCGTTCGCCGGTGGGGCGGCGACGTTCTTCGCCCAGATCTGGCTCTACCTGCTCGCCAGCGGCGCCGGCTTGCTGATCGGCTATCTGGTGCTCACCGCGCTCGGCCGGGACTACCGCTCTCAGCAGCTCAAGCGGTACGCCGAGGTCAAGGCCGCGAAGCCCCGCCGAGTGGTCCGCCGCTGACCGGCTCGACGCGCCGCGCCGGTCAGTTCGGGGCGACCCGGGTCAGGTAGGTGTGGTGGGTGACGAAGCCGAGCCGCTGGTAGAGCGCGACCGCCGCCGCGTTGCGCTGCTCGACCTGGAGGAACGCGTGCGTCGCGCCACCGGACACGCCCCAGCTGGCCAGCTCGTGGATCACGCGGCGGGCCAACCCCTGACGGCGGGCCGCCGGCACCACCTCGATGAGGCTGAGGCCCAACCAGCGCCCCTGACCGGTCACCGTGCCGCGGCCGACGGCCACCAGAGTGCTGTCGGCGTACACGTGGGCGAAGCGGACCTGGCCCACGGCGGTGAGGACGTGTCGGGCGGCGTCCGGGAGGCCGCCCTTGCGGCCGGCGGCGATGGCCAGCCACTCGTCGCTGGGCGTGGTGGCCAGCTCGACGACCGCGCTGCCCCACCCGTCGGCCTGGCCGCTGGTGAGCGTCGACGCCGGCAGGGGCAGTGGCGCGGTCTGCACCAGCGTCGGCGGGCGGGTGCCCCAGCCGCGGGCGTCCAGTTCGGCGCCGACCGGAGCGGCGAGGGGCAGCGGCGTGTTGATCAACGCGGGTTGGCCTCGCTCGGCGTACCAGCGCTGCACCGCGTCGACCGCGGCGGCCAGTGGTCGGTCCGGGTCGCCGATCGGCAGCGCCGAGTTGGCACGCCCGGTCCAGCCTTCGGCCGACCGGAGCAGCCAGTCACCCAGTCGGCCCCGGACCGGTGCCGGCCAGGCCTCGTCGGCGGCCTGTTCCAGCGCAACGACCGCTGCGGCGGTCGGCCGACGGGTCGGCGGAACGCGCTTGGCGCGGTGGACCTGCGCCACCGGGACCCGAAGCGGCCCCTTCGCGGTGGCCAGCGTGAGATGAGTCTCGCTCAGCTCGACCAGCTCACCAAGGGCATCGGAAAATAGTGGGCGGCCTTCGCGAATCCCCACAATCCGGCGGACCACGATTCGGTGTCCCACATCCTGCTGTCGGAGCACGATCGACCCCCTCCCCGGCGAGATACTAGGCTCTTACCGTCGCGGGAGATCGCGGCGAGTCTTGCGGAGGAGAAGACCGGTGACCTACATCATCGCCGAGCCGTGCGTAGATGTGCTCGACAAGGCATGCATCGAGGAGTGCCCGGTCGACTGCATTTACGAGGGCAACCGGATGCTCTACATCCACCCCGACGAGTGCGTCGACTGTGGTGCCTGTGAGCCCGTCTGCCCCGTAGAGGCGATCTTCTACGAGGACGACGTCCCGGAGCAGTGGAAGGACTACACCGGCGCGAACTACGAGTTCTTCGAGGACCTGGGCTCGCCCGGTGGCGCCTCGAAGGTCGGCAAGGTGGAGAAGGACGCCACCTTCGTCGCCGCGCAGCCGCCGCGCGGCGAGGGCCACTGAACCGGCCCGCGCCGGTCTCGTCGCGGCTGCCCGAGTTCACCTGGGACACCCTGGACGCCGCGGCCACGCTGGCCGCGGCGCATCCGGAGGGCCTGATCAACCTCTCCATGGGTACGCCGGTCGACCCGGTGCCCGAGGTGATCCGGCGGGCGTTGGCTGACGCGTCCGACGCTCCCGGTTACCCCCTGACCGCCGGCACCCCGGCGTTGCGGGCCGCCATCGCGGCGTGGGTGTCCCGAGCCTGCGGTGCTGGCGTCGACGGCCTCGGTGTGCTGCCGACCATCGGCTCGAAGGAGCTGGTGGCCTGGCTGCCCACGCTGCTCGGCATCGGCCCGGGTGACGTGGTGGTGGTGCCGTCGGTCGCGTACCCCACCTACGAGGACGGTGCCCGGCTGGCCGGTGCCACGGTCGTCCGTGCCGACTCGCTCACGGCGGTCGGGCCGACCTCGCGGGTCCGCCTGGTCTGGGTGAACTCGCCCGGAAACCCGACCGGCCGGGTGCTGCCCGCGGCGCACCTGCGCAAGGTGGTCGACTGGGCCCGCGAACGTGGCGCGGTGGTCGCGAGCGACGAGTGCTACCTGCCCCTGGGCTGGTCTGCCGACCCGGTCTCGGTGTTGTCTCCGCAGGTCAGCGGGGGCAGCTACGCCGGAGTGCTGGCCGTGCACTCGCTCTCCAAGCGGTCCAACCTCGCCGGCTACCGGGCCGGGTTCGTGGCCGGCGATCCGGCGCTCGTCGCCGAGCTGCTCAAGGTCCGCAAGCACGCCGGCATGATCGTGCCCGCGCCGGTGCAGGCGGCCATGGTCGCCGCGCTGGAGGACGAGCGACACGCCGACGAACAGCGGGAGCGTTACCGCGCCCGGCGGGAGGTGCTCGCCGCGGCGTTCACCGGTGCCGGGTTCACCGTCGAGCACTCCGAGGCGGGCCTCTACCTCTGGCTGACCAGGGGTGAGGACTGCTGGCAGACGGTCGACTGGCTGGCCCGACGCGGCATCCTGGTCGCCGCCGGCGTCTTCTACGGCCCGACGGCCGGGCAACATGTCCGGGTCGCGCTGACCGAGACCGACGAGCACATCGCCGCCGTCGCGGCGCGCCTCTCCTGATCGCGGCGCCGGACGGTCGAGCATGGTGGACAGGCCGGGCGCGCGGGTACGGGCGGCGGTCGTCGGCACCGGCCTGATCGGTGGGTCCGTGCTGCTCCGGATGGTCGCCGCCGGCGTCGACGTCGTCGGGTGGGACCCGGACGAAGCCACCCGGCGAGAGACCCGCCGGGTGGGCGTACCCGCGCCGGACCGCCTGGCCGAGGCGGTGACCGACCGGGACGTGGTCTTCCTGTGCGGACCGTTGCCCACCCTGCCGGCGACGCTGCTCGAGGTGGCGGCGATGACCGGTGAGCATTGTGTGCTCACCGACGTCGGTAGCACCAAGGAGCAGGTGGCGGCGTTCGCCGCCGCGCAGGGGCTGACGCACCGGTTCGTGCCCGGCCACCCGATGGCGGGCACCGACCGGGCCGGCTTGACGGCTGCGCGACCGGACCTGCTCACCGGCGCGGCCTGGGTGCTCTGTCCGACGGCCGGCCCGGCCACCAGCGCGTTCCGGTGGCTGGCCGAGCTGGTGGTGGAGGTCTTCGAGGCCCGGGTGGTGCCGATGTCCGCCGCGGAGCACGACTCGGCAGCCGCGCTCGCGTCACACGTGCCGCACCTGCTCGCCGGCGCGCTGGCCGGCGCGGTGCAACGCGCACCGCTGCGCGACGCGATCCTCGCGCTCGCCGCCGGCAGCTTCTCCGACGGCACCCGGGTGGCCGGGACCCCGGCCGATCGGACCGCCAACATGCTGATCGGCAACCGGGACCGGGTGCTGCGTGAGCTGGCCGAGGTCACCGCGTTCCTGGACGACCTGACCACCGCGCTGCGCGCCGACGACGCCCCGGCGCTGGCCGCGCGCTACGACGAGGCGCGGGCCTCCCGGAGGGCGCTGCGCGACCGGCGGTTCGACGCGGACGACAGGGAGTTCCCGGCCGGTGGTGACCACGCCGCAGAGGTGTCCTGGTTGCGCGAGCTGGGGGTGGCCGGCGGCTACCTGGCCGGCCTGCGTGTCGACGGGGACACCGTCTCCTACACGGCGCGGCGGCCCGTCGCTGACTAGGCTGAGGGGCATGGCGGTGGACGGTCCGGTGGTGCAGGTGCGCGGCGAGGCGTACCGGGAGGTGCCTCCCGAGCTGGCCCGGTTCGCGGTCACCGCGACAGCCCGCGACCGGGACCGGGAGGCGACGCTGACCCGGTTGGCCGAGCGGGCCGCGGCGGTCCGGGTGCTGCTGGACGGCTCCGGGCCGGCGGTGGCGCGGCGGGAGACCGGCGACCTGCGGGTGCGGCCGGAGACCCGGCGCTCGGGTGAGCGGGTGGTCGCCTGGCACGGCAGTGTCACCACCACCGTCACTGTCACCGACTTCACCGCGCTGGGCGAGCTGATGCTCCGGCTCGCCGACCAGGACCAGGTCGAGGTGGCCGGCCCGTGGTGGGAGCTTCGTCCGGACAGCCCCGCCCATCGTGCGGCCCGGCACGCCGCGATCAGCGACGCGCTGCTGCGGGCCCGGGAGTACGCGGAGGCGCTGGGCGCCCGGGTCATCTCGTTGATCGAGCTGGCGGACGCCGGTCCCACCGACCGGCCGATGTTCGCCCGTGCGGCCTTCGCCGGTGGCGGTGGCGCGGGCGGTGGTCCGCCGGAGCTTGAGCTGGACCCGCAGCCGCAGACTGTGCAGGCGGCGGTGCAGGCGCGGTTCACCATCAGCGACCCGGACCTGGGCTGATGCCGGCGGCCCGGGTGCTGTCCGTCGACGAATTGGTGGCGCGGGCGTCGACGCTCGCCGAGGCCGGTCCGCGACAGCTGCTCGGCATCGCCGGCGCACCCGGTGCCGGGAAGTCCACCCTGGCCGAACGGATCGTCGCCGACATCGGGCCGGCCGCCTGCCTGGTGCCGATGGACGGTTTCCACCTGGCGCAGTCGCAACTGGTTCGCCTGGGCCGCGCCGACCGCAAGGGCGCAGTGGACACCTTCGACGCCAACGGGTATGTCTCGCTGCTGCGCCGCCTGCACCGGTTGGAGCCGACGTCGGTCTACGCGCCGGAGTTCCGCCGGGAGCTGGAGGAGCCGGTGGCCGGCGCGATCGAGGTGCTGCCGTCGGTCCGGCTGGTGGTGACCGAGGGCAACTACCTGCTGTTGCCGGATTTCCCCTGGCAGGAGATCCGACCACTGCTGCACGAGGCATGGTTTCTCGACCTGGCCGCCGAGGTGCGGCACCGCCGGCTGACCGCCCGGCACGAGGCGTTCGGCCGGTCTCCGGAGCAGGCGCGGGCGTGGGCGCTGGGCAGCGACGAGTCGAACGCCGTCGTGATCACCCCCACCGCCGACCGTGCTGACCTGGTCGTCCGCCTCTCGGAGCCCCCGACCGTCTAGTCGAGTTCGCGAACCGGCCGGGCCGGGTTGCCGACGGCCACCACGTTGGCGGGCAGGTCCCGGGTGACCACGGCACCCGCTCCGACGACGGTGTCCGCGCCGATCGTCACGCCGGCCAGGACTATCGCGCCACCGCCGAGCCACACGTTGTCGCCGATGGTGATCGGCTTGGCCGCCTCCCACTTGTCCCGTCGCGGGCCGGGCTCGACCGGATGCGTCGGGGTGAGCAGCTGCACGTTGGGGCCGACCTGGACGTCCGCGCCGAGGGTGATCGGAGCGACGTCGAGGAAGACCGCGTTGTAGTTGACGAAGCTGCGGGGGCCGATCCGGATCTGCCAGCCGTAGTCGCAGTAGAACGGTGGGCGGATCCAGGTGTCCTCGCCGAGTTCGCCGAGGAGTTCACGCAGTGCCGCGATCCGGGCCTGCGGATCGGCCGCGGAAGTGGTGTTGAAGCGCTCCATCAGCCGGGCGGCCCGGTCCAGATCGGCGATGATCTCGGGATCGTCGGCGATGTATGGCTCGCCGGCGAGCATCTTGTCCTTCATGGAGGTCACCGCCCGATCATGCCGGCCGGTTCGTCGGCTCGTGTCGGGTCCGTCACTTTCCGGCCTTCTTTTTGCATACCCGGTATGTAATTCTGAGTTGTCAATGTGACTCCATCCATCAAGACGCTTGACCAGGAGGATCCGTTGCATCAGGGCAGAAGATTGGCCGCTCTCGGCCTCGTGTTCGCGCTGGCGCTCTCCGTGCCAACTCCCGCCTCGGCCACGGCCGCCGCGCCCACCCCAGTCGGCGGCCCCGACGGACAGTCCACTCCGGGTGGACCCATCGCCAACCGCTCGACCACCGTCACGCTGATCACCGGTGACCGGGTCACCGTCACCGCGTCCGGCGCCTCGGTCCGGCCCGGCGCCGGCCGCGAGAACGTGCAGTTCCTGGTCCAGCGCGAGCGCGGACGCCTCACCGTGACGCCGACGGACGCGGTGCCGTTGCTGCGCTCCGGCCGGGTGGACCGGCGACTCTTCGACATCACCGGGCTGGTCGAGGCGGGCTACGACGACACCAGGCGCAGCACCCTGCCACTGCTGGTGTCGTACGGCTCGACGAACTCCGCCCGGCGTGCCCCGGCCGCCCTGCCCGGCACGCGGCTGACCCGCGACCTGCCGGTGATCCGAGGTGCCGCCCTGAACGGCGACAAGTCCTCCCTCGGCGCGGTCTGGGCCACTCTCGCCACCGGTCCCGCCGGGGCGCGGCTCGACGCGGCGGGGGGCGTCGAGCGGATCTGGCTGGATGGCCGTCGACGGGTGACCCTCGACCACAGCGTGCCGCAGATCGGCGCGCCCGCCGCCTGGGCGGCCGGGTTCACCGGCGCCGGAGTCTCCGTCGCGGTGCTGGACACCGGCGTCGACGCGACCCACCCGGACCTGGCCGGCAAGGTGGCCGAGGCGCGCAACTTCACGGAGGTCGCCGACGCTCGCGACACTGTCGGCCACGGCACCCACGTGGCCTCGACGATCGCGGGCTCTGGCGCGGCCTCCGACGGCAAGTACCGGGGCGTGGCACCGGACGCGACGCTGCTGGACGGCAAGGTCTGCGAGGACAACGGCTGCACCGAATCGGCGATCCTCGCCGGCATGCAGTGGGCCGCTGTCGACAAGAAGGCCGCAGTGATCAACATGAGCCTCGGCGGCTGGGACACCCCGGAGGTCGACCCGGTGGAGGAGGCCGTGCAGACCCTGACCGCGCAGACCGGCACGCTCTTCGTCATCGCCGCCGGCAACGAGGGCTCGGACGGCTCGGTCGGCTCCCCGGCCAGCGCCGACGCCGCGCTCGCCGTGGGCGCGGTGGACCGCGACGACGAACTGGCCGACTTTTCCAGCCGGGGCCCGCGGGTCGGCGACGACGCGCTGAAGCCGGACATCACCGCGCCGGGCGTCGACATCGTCGCCGCGAAGTCCGCCAACGGCTTCATCGGTGACCCGGTGGGGGACCGGTACGTCACGCTCTCCGGCACCTCGATGGCCACCCCGCACGTGGCCGGCTCGGCCGCGCTGCTGGCCCAGCAGCACCCGGGTTGGCGGGCCGACCGGCTCAAGGCCACCCTGATGGCAGCCGCCAAGCCGCACCCGGACCAGACCGCCTACCAGCAGGGTGCCGGGCGGGTCGACGTCGCACACGCCATCACCCAGCAGCTCACCACCGACCCGGTGAGCGTCTCGTTCGGGCGTACGCTCTGGCCGCACACTGACGACGTACCGATCAGCCGTACGGTGACCTGGCGCAACGAGGGTCCGGCCCCGGTCACCGTGGACCTGAGCATCGAGGGCGCCGGCCCCGGCGGTCGGGCGCTGCCGGTCGGCCTGTTCCAGCTGGGCGCCAGCCAACTCACCGTGCCGGCAGGTGGCACGGCCAGCACGACCGTCACCACCGACACCCGGGTCGGCGACGTGGACGGTTACTGGACCGGGCGGATCGTGGCCCGGTCCGGTGCTGCGGTAGCTGTCACCCCGCTGGCCGTGAACCGGGAGGTGGAGAGCTACACGCTCACCGTGGAGCACCTGAACCGGGCCGGCGCGCGTACCGCGGACCACTGGACGTCAGTGGTCGGATTGGACACCTTCGGCTTCTGGGACGTCGTCAGTTCCGACGGGGTGGCCACCGTGCGGGTGCCCAAGGGGCACTACGGCCTCAGTGGCCTCGTCTTCGAGCCCGGTCCGGAGGACGAGCAACGCGGGATGTCCATGTTGATGCAGCCCGAGGTGACCGTCGAGCGGGACACCCGGATCGTCGTGGACGCCCGTCGGGCCAGGCCGGTGCGGGCGACCGTTCCGGACCGGACCGCCGTGCCGCAACTGATCGACGTCAGTGGCAACTTCACCGCCGACGACGGTAGCTCGTACGGGGTCGGGCTCTGGGCGGGGACGTTCACCGGCCTGACCAGCGGTCAGATCGGCAAGCCGGTCTCCGCGGACAAGTTCGTCGCCACCGTCAGCAGCAACTGGACCACGCCGGAGGCGGACAACAGCCCGTACCTGTACGCGTTGGCCGAGGCGATCCCTGGCCGGATGCCCACCGGGTTCGTCCGCGACTACGCCCGGCGCGACCTGGCCACCGTCGTGCACCGGTTCCGCGGTGGCACCCCGGGCATGGCGGCCGAGCGGATGGTCTTCCCCGAGCTGGAGTACAACGTCGGCTATTCCGCCGCGGTCCTGCCCACCGTGGTGCCCGGCCAGCGGGTCGAGTACTACAACACCAGGAACGTGAAGTGGGAATCCGAGATCTTCTTCGGAACGGTGGACGAGGAAGGCTGGTTGAAGCCGAACGCCGCGCTCTTCTCCGTCCCCACCGCCTACCGGGCCGGGCGGACGGTTCAGGAGATCTGGAACCAGGCGCCGTACTCGCCGTCCTTCCCGAAACCGCGCTGGCCGCACCAGAGCGTCACCCGGATGGGCGACACCATCCTGGCCGACATACCGACCTACAGCGACGCAGCCGGGCACCCCGGCGCCTCGCTGACCGACAGTGAGCACACCAAGCTTTGGCGCAACGGCGAGCTGGTCGGCGAGAGCGAGTACGCCGGCTACGGGGAGTTCACCGTGCCACCGGGTGCTGCGGACTACCGGCTCGTCACGTCGGCGAAGCGAAGCTTCACCGACCTGAGCACCGAGGTCGAATCCAGCTGGACCTTCCGGTCGAGGCACGTCGCCGGCGAGACGCCGGCCCGACTGCCCCTGTCGGCGGTGCGCTTCGCGCCGCCGCTGCGGGTCGACAACAGTGCTCCGGCCGGTCAGGGCTTCGTCGTACCGGTACGGGTGCAGCGGCAGCCGGGTGCTCCGGCCAGCCGGGTAAAGAAGCTCGTCGTCGACGTCTCCTACGACGGCGGGAAGACCTGGGGCAGGGCGAAGCTGGTCCGCACCTCGACCGACGGCTGGTCGGCCCTGTTGCGGCATCCGGCCGGCGCCGGCCACGTGTCGCTGCGGGCCACCGCCCGGGACACCGCCGGCAACACGGTGACCCAACGGATCATCCACGCGTACCGGTTGCGCTGAGGCGTACCCCGTCCGGGTCCGCGGCCGAGCGCCGCGGACCCGGCGGGGCCGTCAGTCGTTGGCGTGCAGGGCGGCGTTCAGCTCGATGCCCCGGCCGGTGCGTGGCCGGGCCTCCAGCCCACCGGTGACCGAGTTGCGCCAGAACAGCAGGCCGTCGACGCCGGACAGCTCCCGGGCCTTGACCACCCGGCCGTCGGGGAGCGTGATCTTCGACGCGGCGGTGATGTAGCAGCCGGCCTCGACCACGCAGTCGTCGCCGAGTGAGATCCCGACGCCGGCGTTCGCGCCGACCAGGCTGCGCTCACCGATGCTGATCTTGTCGGTGCCGCCGCCGGAGAGGGTGCCCATGATGGAGGCCCCGCCACCGATGTCGGAGCCGTCGCCGACCAGGACGCCCTGCACGATCCGCCCCTCGACCATCGAGGTGCCGACGGTGCCGGCGTTGAAGTTCACGAAGCCCTCGTGCATCACCGTGGTGCCGGCGGCCAGGTGCGCGCCGAGCCGGACCCGGTCGGCGTCGGCGATCCGCACACCGGAGGGCACCACGTAGTCGGTCATCCGCGGGAACTTGTCGACCCCGTACACCGCCAGGTGGCGGCCGGCGGCCCGCTCGATCACCCGCAGCTCGTCCACCCGCTCCGGTGGGCACGGCCCGGCGGACGTCCAGGCCACGTTGGCCAGCTTGCCGAAGATGCCGTCCAGGTTGAGCTGGTTGGGTCGCACCAGGCGGTGCGACAGCAGATGCAACCGGAGGTACGCGTCGGAGGCGTCCTTGATCGGGTCGTCCAACGAGCCGATCACGGTCACCACCTGCACGGTACGCAGGCCAGGCAGCGGCCGGTCACCGAGCGCGGCCGGCGGCAGGTCGAGCACGTCCGCCTTGTCCTCACCGGCGACCAGCGGCAGCTCGCCCAGGCCCAGCTTGCCGGTCGGGTACCAGGTGTCGAGCACCTGCTCGTCTGCGGTGACCGTAGCCAGGCCGATGCCCCAGGCGGAATCTGCGGACGTCACTGTTACACCTCTCGGTCACGGCCGGGCTGACCTCGGCTCGCTCCTCGCGCTGACAGACCTGAAGGTACCGTGCGAACCATGGAGAACCCGCTGACCCCCGAGGTCCTCGCCGATCCGGTGCAGCTGACCCGCGCTCTGGTCGACATAGAGTCCGTGTCCCTCAACGAGAAGGCGATCGCCGACTGTGTCGAAGAGGTGCTGCGGGCCGTACCGCACCTGACCACCCACCGGCACGGCAACACGGTGATGGCCCGTACCGACCTCGGTCGGTCGCAGCGTGTGGTGCTGGCCGGGCATCTCGACACGGTGCCGTTGAACAACAACTTCCCGTCGACCATGCGCGGCGACCTGATGTACGGCTGCGGCACCTCCGACATGAAGTCCGGCACCGCGTACGCGCTGCACCTGGCGGTGACGCTGCCCGAGCCGCGCTACGACGTGACGTACTTCTTCTACGAGGCCGAGGAGATCGAGTCCAAGTACAACGGGCTCAACCTCGTCGCCCAGGCCTTCCCGGAGTGGTTGCAGGCGGACTTCGCGGTGCTGCTGGAGCCGACGTACGGCATCGTCGAGGCGGGCTGCCAGGGCACCATGCGCTCGGTGGTCACCACGACCGGCGTACGCGCCCACTCAGCGCGCTCCTGGCACGGGGTCAACGCCATCCACGCCGCCGGCGAGGTGCTGCGCCGCCTCCAGACGTACGAGGCGCGCCGGGTCACCATCGACGGCTGTGACTATCGCGAGGGCATGAACGCGGTGCGGATCAACGGCGGGGTGGCCGGCAACGTCGTGCCCGACCTGTGTGAGGTGGAGGTCAACTACCGGTTCGCCCCGGACCGCACCCCGGCCGAGGCGGAGGCGCACCTGCGTGAGGTGTTCGCCGGCTTCGAGGTGAGGGTCACCGACACGGCTGCCGGTGCCGCGCCCGGGCTCGACGCGGCCCCCGCGAAGGAGTTCCTGGCGGCGGTCGGCGCCGCGCCGATCGGCAAGCTGGGCTGGACCGACGTGGCCCGGTTCGCGGCGATGGGCATTCCCGCGCTGAACTTCGGCCCGGGCGACCCGAACCTCGCGCACCACCCCGACGAGCACGTCGAGATCAGCAAGATCCGCGACGGCGCGGCAACCCTGCACCGCTGGCTGGCCCCAGCCTGACCCGCGCCGGAGCCCCGGTCCCGCCGGAGCGCCCGGTGATCAAGAGGTTTGCGTCAGCCTGGCCCGTTGTCGGCGACGCAAACCTCTTGATCGGCTCCGGACGGGGTGGGGGAGGCGGGGATCGGGTTCTGCTGGCGGGTGCGGCGGCGTTCGGCCACCACGTCTCGGATCCGTCGCTGCATCTGGCGACGAATCCGGATCATCTCGCTGTTACTGATCACGCTGTCTCCTCCCCCGAAGGCGCGCGCCGGGGCATACCCGGTATGTGAATAGTAAGACGTACGGGAGCGCCGAATAGTTGCCCTTGATCGCGAACAATTTCTCGGCGTCCCCGCCCCGCGCACCCGGGCGGTGCTGCTCCACTACGGTTGCCCCATGAGCCAGAGCAACGGGCGGGAGGCCGGTCGCGGTCCCGGACAGGAGCGGCATCGCGGTGCGGTCACCCTGCGCAGAGGGGCGATCCCGAGCAGCACCGCCGACCAGCGACTGCTTGATTCACGGGGGCGGGGCGACTGGAAGACCAAGGACGCCTGGCGCGCGCTGCGCATCCTCGCCGAGTTCGTCGAGGGTTTCGACACCCTCGCCGACGTGCCGTCCGCGGTCAGCGTCTTCGGCTCGGCGCGCAGCGCGCCGGACAGCGCCGAGTGCCAGTTGGCCGAGCAGTTGGGCGGCGCGCTGGCCCGCGCCGGCTACGCGGTGATCACCGGAGGTGGGCCCGGCGTGATGGAGGCCGCCAACCGGGGTGCCAGCGAGGCCAATGGGCTCTCCGTGGGGCTCGGCATCGAGCTTCCGTTCGAGCAGGGCATCAACGACTGGGTCGACCTGGCCATCGACTTCCGCTACTTCTTCGCCCGCAAGACGATGTTCGTCAAGTACGCCCAGGCGTTCGTCGTGCTGCCCGGCGGGTTCGGCACCATGGACGAGTTGTTCGAGGCGCTCACCCTGGTGCAGACCGGCAAGGTCACCCGTTTCCCGGTGGTGCTCATGGGCGTCGCCTACTGGCAGGGCCTGCTGGACTGGCTGCGCGACACGATGGCCGCCACCGGCAAGATCGGGCCGGTGGACCTGGACCTGATCTGCCTCACCGACGACGTCAACGAGGCGGTGCGGTACATCGTCGCGTCGGAGGCCGCGCTCTCCGCCGAGCAGGAGGCGGTCCGCGAGGAGGCCGTCGCCCGCACCGGCGCGGATCAGCAGGCGGCAGCCGAGCAGGCTCGGAGCCACGACTGATGGCGGCGATCTGCGTCTTCTGCGCCTCCTCTCGTACCCTCGATCAGCGCTGGTTGGACCTGGCCGCCGAGACCGGCGCGGAGGTGGCCCGGCGCGGGCACACGCTGGTCAGCGGTGGTGGCTGTGTCGGCATGATGGGCGCGATCGCGGACGGCGCACGATCCGCCGGCGGTCGTACCGTCGGCGTGATCCCGCAGTCACTGGTCGACCTGGAGGTCGCCGACCTGGCCTCGGACGAGCTGCTGGTGACCGACTCGATGGCCAGCCGCAAGACCCTGATGATCGACAAGTCGGACGCCTTCCTCACCCTGCCCGGCGGGCTGGGCACCCTGGACGAGCTGTTCGAGGTCTGGACCACCGCCACCCTGGCCCAGCACACCAAGCCGATGGTGCTGATCGACACCGACGGGTTCTACCGCCCTCTGCTGGACTGGCTCGACGCGCTGGCCGACCAGACCTTCCTCAAGCCCGCCGGCCGCGACCTCCTGACGGTCACCACCACCGTCACCGAGGCCCTCGACGTCCTGGAATCCCACCTAACCTGACCCCCCACCCCACCCCACCCCACCCCACCCGGCCCTGCCCTCCGCCCGGCCCTCCCGGCCCGCCCCTGTCGATCATGAAGTTAGCGGCGCGTCCGTCGGCGTGTCGCGCCGCTAACTTCATGATCGACAGGGATGGATGGGGGTGGGAGCGCGGGGCGGGGTTTGGGTGGGAGCGCCGGGGGGTTGGGTGGTGGGTTGGTTGTCGTACGGGTCTGATGGGATGAGCTGATGCAGGCGTACCGGTTGGTGCGGCGGCCCGGAGGGCCGGCGCGGGGGGACGGGGCTACGCCTGACGGCGTTTCCGTGCTGGCCGGCGGCGGCACGTCCGTGGGCGGTGTCGGCACATCGGGTGTGCCCGATCCCGTGGTCGGGCCCGACCCGGCCGTCGGCGGTGGCTGGCAGGCCGATCCGGTGCAGGCCGAGGTGGTCGGGCACACCGACGGGCCGATGCTCGTGCTCGGCGGCCCGGGCACCGGCAAGACCAGCACGCTGGTCGAGGCGGTCGCCGCCCGGGTGGCCGAGGGGGCCGACCCCGAACAAATCCTGGTGCTGACCTTCGGCCGCCGAGGCGCCACCGCGCTGCGACAACGCATCGAGGCCCGGGTCGCGCAGGACGGCCACCGGGTGCTGCGCGAGCCGTTGGTGCGCACCTTCCCGGCGTACGCCTTCGGGCTGCTCCGCCGCGCCGCCGCCGAGCGGGGCGAACCGTCGCCCCGGCTGCTCACCGGCCCCGAACAGGATCTGATCATCCGTGAGCTGCTGGACGTGGTGGGCGAGGAGCCCGAGGACGACCCGGTCGGCTGGCCCACCGACCTGCGCCCCGCCCTGCGCACCCGGGCGTTCGCCGGCCAACTGCGCGACCTGCTCATGCGCGCCGCCGAACGCGGCGTGGGCCCGATCGACCTGGCCCGGCTGGGTGAGAAGCTCGGCCGCGCCGACTGGCCGGCCGCCGCCCGCTTCCTGCGGGAGTACGTCGCCGTGCTCGCGTTGCGCGACGTCAGCAACCGGGGCTCCATCGCGTACGACCCGGCGGAGCTGGTCCGGGCGGCCACCGGGCTGCTGCGCGACGACGAGGAGTTGCTGGCCGCCGAGCGTCGTCGACTCGCGTACGTCTACCTCGACGAGCTGGCCGACACCGACCCCGCCCAACTGGAGCTGCTCTCGGTCATCGCCGGCGGTGGCAAGTCCCTCGTCGCGTTCGCCGACCCGGATTCCTCCACGTACGCGTTCCGGGGCGCCGATCCGGCCGGGGTGGCGACGTTCCCGCACCGGTTCCGAACGGCATCCGGCGCGCCGGCCGCGCAGGTGCTGCTGACCACGTCGTACCGGGCCGGGCCGGGTCTGCTCGCGGCGATCGCCCGACTGGGTCGCCGGCTGCGGGGCCCGGCCGCGCACCGTCGGCTGCACCCCCTGCCGGACGCGCCCCCCGGCGTGGTCGAGGTGCACACCTTCCGCTCGGCGACCAGCGAGGCCGCCTGGCTGGCCCACGCGCTGCGCTCGGCGCACCTGCTCGACGGCGTGCCGTGGTCCCGGATGGCGGTGCTGGTGCGGTCCACCGCGTTGCAGCTGCCCACCCTGCGACGGGCGCTGCACGCCGCCGGCGTACCCACGGTGGTGCACGGTGAGGATCTGCCCCTGCACCTGCAACCGGCGGTCGCGCCGCTGCTGCTTCTGCTGCGCTGCGCGCTGGAGCCGGAACGACTCGACGAGGAGGCGGCGGTCGCGCTGCTGCACTCGCCGCTCGGCGGGGCCGACCCGCTGGCCGAGCGGCGGCTGCGGCAGGGCCTTCGCGCGCTCGCGTTGGCCGGCGGTGACCGACGTCCCTCCGGGGAGCTGATCGTCGAGGCACTGCAGGATCCGGAGGAGCTGACCGGCATCGAGCGGCACTGGGCGGAGCCGGCGCAGGCGGTGGCCGGGCTGCTGGCCATCGCCCGCGAGGCCGCCGCCCGGCCGGGCGCGACCGCCGAGGACGTGCTCTGGGCCGTCTGGCACGCCAGTGGCCTCGCCGAGCGGTGGGCCGGCGCGATCAACCAGGGGCGTCCGGAGGCCGGTGAGGGCGACCTGGCCCGGCGTCGGCGGGCCGAGGCTGCCGACCGCGACCTGGACGCCGTGCTGGTTCTCTTCGACGCGGCGGCCCGGTTCACCGACCGGCTGCCCGGTGCCCGCACCGAGGTCTTCCTCGACCACGTGCTCGCCCAGGATCTGCCGGCCGACACCATCGCCCCGACCGCCGACCGGGGAGCGGCGGTACGCCTGCTCACCGCGCACGCCGCGAAGGGCCTGGAATGGGACCTGGTCGCGGTGGCCGGTGTGCAGGAGGGCATCTGGCCGGACCTGCGGTTGCGCGGCAGCCTGCTCGGCTCCGAGCGACTGGTCGACGTGCTGGCCGGCCGGTCGGTCGACGGGGCGACCGCGGCGAACGTGGTGGGTCAGACCTCGGCATTGCTGGACGAGGAGCGTCGGCTCTTCCACGTCGCCATCAGTCGCGCTCGCCATCGGCTGCTGGTCAGCGCCGTGGCGTCGGCCGCCGTCGGCGGCGACGACCACGAGGAGCAACCCAGCCGGTTCCTGCACGAGTTGGGCCCGAGCATTCCGCCCCCGAGCGCGCCGCCGACCCCGCCGAGCGCACCGCCGCCGACCCCGCCCGGCCCGCCGCCCGGTCCGCGCACCGAGCCGTCGTCCGGCGGCAACGGAGGCGCTGCCGCGGGCGAGACCGGCGACGAGGAGCCGGACCGCCCCGGGGCGCTGCCGGTGACCCGTCCACCCCGGGCGCTCACCCTGCCGGCGTTGGTCGCGGAACTGCGTACCGCCATCACCGACCCGGCCGCCCCGGCGGTCCGGCGGCGCGCCGCGGCGGCCGAGCTGGCCCGGCTCGCCGCCGCCGGGGTGCCCGGCGCGCACCCCGACGACTGGTGGGGGCTGCGGGTCCTCTCCGACGACCGGCCGCTCGTCGACGACGGCGACCCGGTGCGGGTCACCCCGTCGGCAATGGAGAGTGCGCTGCGGTGCAGCCTGCGCTGGCTGCTGGAACGGCACGGCGGTAGCGGCCCGACCAGCACCGCGCAGGGGGTGGGCAACCTGGTGCACGCCGCCGCGATGCTCGCCGAGGACGCCAGCGCCGACCGGGGCGCGCTGCTCGACTACGTGGCCGCCCGGTTCGACGCGATCGAGCTGGCGGCCCGGTGGATGGCCGGGCCGGAGCGGGAACGCGCCGAGGCGATGGTCGACAAGCTGCTGCGCTGGCTGGCCACCAATCCGCGTCGGTTGCTCGCCATCGAGCACGAGTTCGCCGTCCGCCTGGACGACCCGAACCGGCCCGTCGACCTGACCGGTCGGGTCGACCGGCTGGAGGTCGACGAGGCCGGGCGGCTCGTGGTGATCGACCTGAAGACCGGCAAGTCCACAGCTGTCACCGGCACCGACCTCGCCGAGCACCCGCAGCTCGGTGCCTACCAGGCGGCGGTGGAGGCGGGGGCGTTCGCCGAGTTCGGTGACGAGTCCGGGGGTGCCGCGCTGGTGCAGCTCGGGACCTCGGCCAAGGACGCCAGGGAGCAGAATCAGCCGGCCGCCAGCGAGGGGCCGGCGGCCGGTTGGGCGACCGCGCTGGTCCGGCGGACCGCCGATACGATGGCAGCCGCCACGTTCGCCGCGGTGGCCAACTCGAAGTGCCGGGTCTGCCCGGTGCGCACCAGCTGCCCGGTCTCCGGGCAGGGTCGCCAGGTCGTCGAGCCGCCCACCGTCCGACGCGCAGGCGAGGGCGAGCAGTGAGGGCGAGGAGTGAGCCGGTGTTGGGAACTGAGACGGCACGGTGAGTCAGCCCACCCTGTTCGGCGCGGGTCCCGCGCCGACGCCCCGACTCGCGGACTCCGGCCCCCGGTACACACCGGTTGAGCTGGCCAAGCTGCTGCGGTTGCCGGCGCCCACCCGGGAGCAGGCCGCGATCATCGCCGCCCCGGTGGAGCCGCTGCTGGTGGTCGCGGGCGCGGGGTCGGGCAAGACCGAGACGATGGCCGCCCGGGTGGTCTGGCTGGTGGCCAACTCGTACGTGCGGCCGGAGCAGATCCTCGGGCTGACCTTCACCCGCAAGGCGGCCGGCGAGCTGGCCCATCGGGTACGAACCCGGCTCGACCAGCTGATCCGCCGACTCGGCCGGCAGGGGCGGGACCCGCTGGACGATCCGCTCGCGGGTGAACCCACCGTCTCCACCTACCACTCGTACGCCGGCCGGATCGTCACCGAGCACGGGCTGCGGGCCGGCTACGAGCCGTCCACCCGGCTGCTCACCGAGGCATCCCGCTGGCAGTTGGTCGACCTGTTGGTGCGCAACTACGACGGCGACATGTCCGAGGTGGACCGGATGCCGAGCACCATCACCGACGCGGTGCTGGCGCTGGCCGGGGAGCTGGACGAGCATCTGGTCGCGCCGGACGACCTGGCGGCCTGGACCGGTCGGTTCTTCGCCGAGGTGCAGTCCCGGCCGGGTCGGGTGTACGCCGACGTGCGTAAGGCGCTCACCCTCCAGCAGACCCGGTTGCGCCTGTTGCCGCTGGTGCGGGCGTACGCCCGGCGCAAGGAGGACTTCGAGGCGATGGACTTCGCCGACCAGCTCGCCCGGGCGGCCCGGGTGGCCCGGGACCACCCGGGGGTCGGCGTGATCGAGCGGGACCGCTTCCGGGTGGTGCTGCTCGACGAGTACCAGGACACCAGCCACGCACAGGTGGTGTTGCTCAACGCGCTGTTCGGTGGCGGGCACCCGGTGACCGCGGTGGGCGACCCGTGCCAGTCGATCTACGGCTGGCGGGGGGCCAGCGCGGGCACCCTGGACCGGTTCCCCACCGAGTTCGCCCGCGCCAACGGTGAGCCGGCCCCGGCACTGGGGCTCACCACGAGTTGGCGCAACCGCCCGGAGATCCTCCGGGTGGCGAACGCGCTCTCCACCCCGCTGCGGGCGGCGGGTGCCCGGGTGCCGGAGCTGCGCTCCGCGCTGACCGTCCGGGACCCGATCCCGCACCGCAGCCCGGGCGGCACGGCCGGCGGCACCGTGCACTGCGCGATGCTGCCCACGTACGCCGACGAGGCCGCCTGGATCGCCGACAGCGTGCTCGCCGCCTGGCGTGGCGCGGCCGGGATGCCGGGCGCGGCCCCGGAACACATCCCGGTGGAGCGCCGCCCGACGACGGCCGTGCTGGTCCGGGTGCGCAGCCAGATCCCGGCGATCGAGTCGGCGCTGCGTGAGCGGGGCCTGCCGGTCGAGGTGGTCGGGCTGGGCGGCCTGCTGGACACCCCCGAGGTCCGTGACGTGGTCTGCACGCTGCGGGTCCTGGCCGACCCGACCGATGGCGCCGCGCTGCTGCGGTTGCTCACCGGCGCCCGTTGGCGGATCGGGCCGCGTGACCTGGTGGCCCTGCACCGGCGGGCCCGGGCCATCGCGAAGGCCCGGCGGCAGGTGGCCGCCGACGAAGACTCCGAGATCAGCCCCGACCTGTTGGACGAGGCGACCCTGGTGGAGGCGTTGGCGGACCTCGGGCCGGCGCAGGCGTACTCGGCCGAGGGGTTCGCGCGGCTGCGCGCGTACGGCCGGGAGTTGGCGCTGCTGCGTTACCGGCTGGACCAGGCGCTGCCGGACCTCATCGCGGACATCGAGCGGACCATCGGCCTGGACGTGGAGGTCGCGGTGCGGGCCGGCCGGGACGGCGCCGGCGACGCGGGCCTGGCCCGGGGGCATCTGGACGCGCTCGGCGACGTGGCGGCCCGGTTCAGCGGGGAGACGCCGGGCGCGACCCTGTCCGGGTTCCTGTCCTACCTGGCCGCCGCGGAGGACGAGGAGCGCGGTCTGGCGCCGGGCGAGGTCGAGGTGGTGGAGGGTGCGGTGCAGGTGGTCACCGCGCACGCCGCCAAGGGCCTGGAATGGGACGTCGTGGCGGTGGCCGGGCTCTGTCGGGGGTCGTGGCCGGGGCCGGTGCGCAACTCGGATCACTGGCTGGGTGGGCTGGGCGTACTGCCGTTCCCGCTGCGCGGCGATGCCGACGGGCTGCCGGAGTTGGCGCTCGACGAGGCGGGGGACCAGCGGGCCGTGGCGCGGGCGGTCACCGACTTCACCGACGCGTGGCGGGCCCACGACGAGCGGGAGGAACGCCGGCTGACGTACGTGGCGGTCACCCGGCCCCGCCGGCTGCTGCTCTGCTCCGGTTACTGGTGGGGAGAGGGCACGAAGCGGCCGCGAGGTCCGTCGGTCTTCCTACGTGAGGTGTACGACGCCTGCCTCGACGGCGGGCCGGGGCACCTGATCGACGCGTGGGCGCCGGAGCCGACCCCGGACGCGACGAACCCCACGGCCGAGGTGGTGCTCCGCGCGGAGTGGCCGGCCGACCCGCTGGGCGGTCGCCGGCCGGCGTTGGCCGAGGCGGCCGGGCTGGTACGTCGCCTGATGGCCGACGGTCCGGCGGCGGCGCTCCCCGGGCCGGTCGGGCCGGTGCTCCCTGTGTCGGCCGGGCCGGTGCTCGCTGTGCCGGTCGGGCCGGTGCTCGCCGGTCCGGTGCCGCCGATCGGCTCGACGGTCGAGTCAGGCGAGCCGGTCGAGCCGGAGGTGGCACGCTGGCAGCGCGAGGCGGACCTGCTGTTGGCGGAACGCGCCGAGCTGACCCGGCTCTCCGGTGCGGTCGAGGTGGCGCTGCCCGGGGCGCTGAGCGTCACCCAGCTGGTAGCGCTGCGGCGTGATCCGGCGGCATTGGCCCGTACGCTCCGTCGTCCGGTGCCGGCCGAACCCAACCCGTACGCCCGTCGAGGCACCGCCTTCCACGCCTGGTTGGAGCAGCGTTTCGGCGCCGACCGCCTGTTGGACCTGGACGAGCTGCCCGGCGCGGCCGACGCCGACGCCGCACCCGACGAGGCGTTGGTCGAGCTTCAGGAGCGGTTCCTGGCCAGCGAGTGGGCCGACCGGTCACCGGTGGAGGTAGAGGTGCCCTTCGCCACGGTGATCGCCGCAGTGGTGGTGCGGGGCCGGATGGACGCGGTCTTCGCCCGGCCGGGTGGCCGGTTCGACGTGGTCGACTGGAAGACCGGCGCGCAGCCCACCGGGCCGGCAGCCGACGTGGCCGCCGTGCAGCTGGCGGTATACCGGCTGGCCTGGGCGGAGTTGGCCGGCGTGCCGGTCGACCGGGTGGGCGCGGCGTTCCACTACGTCCGCCACGGGGTCACCGTCCGGCCCGCCGACCTGCTGGATGTGACCGGCCTCACCGCCATGATCGCCCAGTTGCCCGAGGATTCTGCCCAACATTGACCACTGCGGGGAAAACCGTGGTAGGTTGACCGGGTTGCAGTTTTGGTTACCAGAGACTCTGTGTGCGCCTGGCGGGATTGTGGCCCCAGGCGCTCTTTGTTGTGTCCGGAGTTCTCCGGGCGGGGCGACCAGAAGCGACAGGCGATTCGCGCATCCCCGCGCGGAGCGCTCCTCTTCGGGCACGCAACACGTGCGTGTCCGACGTTCCGTCAAGGAGACGAAACACATGGCTATTGGCACCGTGAAGTGGTTCAACGCTGACAAGGGCTTCGGCTTCATCACCCCCGACGGCGGCGGCGCCGACGTTTTCGCCCACTTCTCGGCGATCCAGTCCTCCGGCTACCGGAGCCTGGACGAGAACCAGCGGGTCGAGTTCGAGGTGACCCAGGGCCAGAAGGGCCCGCAGGCGGAGAACATCCGCCCGCTCTGATCTTCGGATCGGTCAGCATTACCTGTCGCGCCCTCCGGGTGTGACGGTGACGGGACCGGCCCGCCCCGCTGCCGCCTGCCCACGCAGGCGGCAGCCCGGAGGCGGGCCGGCCTGTACTCCCTTTCGGTTCGTGCTTGTGAGTCCTGGCGGCCTTTTTCCGCTGGTGACAGCGCCGACTTCGGCGCCCTCCCTCGACACGTGCCGCGTCGAGGAAGGCTTCCGCATGACCACAGTTGTCTCTTCTTTCGCTCATACCGGTCTGGCGCCGGCGCTGCTCACCGCGCTGACCGCGCAGGGCATCACCGAGCCGTTCCCGATCCAGTCGGCGACGCTGCCCGACTCGCTCGCCGGCCGGGACGTGCTGGGCCGGGGTCGTACCGGCTCCGGCAAGACCCTCGCCTTCGGGCTCCCGCTGCTGTCCCGCACCGCCGGCCGTAAGGCGCGGCCGGGCCGCCCGCTGGCCCTGGTGCTGGTGCCGACCCGCGAGCTGGCTCAGCAGGTCACCACCGCCCTCGCCCCGTACGCCCGCGCCGTCGGGCTGCGCTGCGCCACAGTGGTCGGCGGCCTGTCCCTGCAGCGGCAGGCGGACGCCCTGCGCGCCGGCGCCGAGGTTGTCGTCGCCACCCCCGGTCGGCTGCACGATCTGATCAACCGTGGCGACGCCCGGCTCGACCAGGTCGAGATCACCGTGCTCGACGAGGCCGACCAGATGGCCGACATGGGTTTCCTGCCCCAGGTCACCAAGCTGCTGGAGCAGGTCGCGCCGCAGGGGCAGCGGATGCTCTTCTCCGCGACCCTGGACGGCGGTGTGGACCGGCTGGTCCGCCGCTTCCTGAGCAACCCGGTCACCCACTCGGTGGACCCGGGCACCGCGACGGTCACCGCGATGACCCACCACGTGCTGCACGTCGACGCCGCGGACAAGCCCGACGCGTTGACCCGGATCGCCGCTCGTGAGGGCCGCACCATCCTGTTCATGGGCACCAAGCACCGCGCCGACCGGCTGGCCCGCCAGCTGCTCGCCAAGGGCGTACGCGCGGCCGCGCTGCACGGCGGCAAGTCCCAGCCGCAGCGCACCCGGATCCTGGAGCAGTTCCGCAACGGTCAGGTGACCGCCCTGGTCGCCACCGACGTGGCGGCCCGTGGCATCCACGTGGACGGCCTGGACATGGTGGTCAACGTGGACCCGCCGACCGAGGCGAAGGACTACCTGCACCGCGGCGGTCGTACCGCCCGGGCTGGCGAGTCGGGTTCCGTGGTCACCCTGGTCCTGCCGGAGCAGCGCCGGGACGTGTCCCGCCTGATGGCCACCGCCGGTATCCGGCCCGAGTCGGTCCAGGTGCGCGCGGGTGACGGAGCGCTGGCCCGGGTGACCGGTGCCCGCGAGCCCTCCGGTGTGCCGGTGACCATCGTCGCGCCGCCGGCGCCCGCCTCCCGGGCCCGTACCTCCGGCGGCTCGACCGCCGACGGTGGCGCCCGTCCGGCGCACCGCGCGTCGGGCCGGTCCCGTCGACCGCGTCGCCCCCGTACCGTCTGATCTCTGCGCGTCGACCGACCCGTCCCGCTTCGGTGGGGCGGGTCGGTTCTGTCTGCGCGGCGATCCCGGCCGGTCGGCTGTCAGCACGGCCCGACCGGTCAGCCGCCCACGCCGGGTGGCCCCTCTGCTGAGTCGGTAATCAGCCTCTTCCGGGTCGGCTGGCCGACTGCGCCCCGGTCGGTCGTGGTCGAGGCTGACCGACGGGGGGAAGTCGGGCGGGGGGCCCGGCTCGGGAGGGGTGACCATGGCGGGCGAAGCCGGCTCGGGCGCGCTGCGTGAACTGATCCTGGTGGTCGCGGTCGCGCTCGCCGGGTTGTTGCTCGCCATGGTTGCGGCCTTCGCGCCCTGGCATGCCACCCCGGCGGGTAACGCTCCCGCCGGTCTGGTGGAGCTGCGCAGTCCTGGCGACCCGGGCCTCGGCCCGGCGACCGCACACGTGGGCTGAGCAGCGACCGGCCGACCGGCGCCGGCGGAGGGGCAGGCCCGGTCAGGATCGGTACGAGGTGTGGTCGGGTCGGCGGGGCACCGACCCGACCACATCACCCCACATCACCCACTCCGACCGCCGCACCCTCCGCGCCAACCACGACCCCGCGCCGACAGCACCCATTGCGTCGATCTTGCAGTTTCTGTTGCCGGTATGGGCGCTGATAGCCCTTATGCCACGACAGCAAGTGCAAGATCGCGGGGCGGGGTGGGGCGCGACAGGGGCGGGGGCGGGGTGGGGCGGGGGCGGGACAGGGGGCGCGGCGGGGGTGAGTGGGTGGGGGTTAGGCGGGGGGTGTGGGGGTGGGGGTGACGGGGGCGTGGGTTAGCAGGTCGGCCAGGGTGGTGCTGTCGACCACGGTGGCGATCGCCCCGTGCACCGCCAGCCAGACGTCGGTGAGCCCGGCGGCCACTCCGTGATAGCCGGCCCGCTCGGCCGGCAGGCCGCGCACCGTGGTGAGCGACCCGCCGACCGCCCGCAGCACGTCGCCGACGGTGATCTCGTCGGCTGGGCGGGTCAGCGCGTACCCGCCGTCAGCGCCGCGATGGCTGTGCAGCAGACCGGCCCGGCGCAGATCGAGCAGGATGCCCTGCAGGAAACTGAGCGGGATGTCCTGCACCTCGGCCAGGCTGGCCGCCTTCGCCAACTCGCCGGACCGGTCGCCGTCGCCGCCACCACCGGCGGCGGCGGCGACGGCGAGCATCGCCCGGAGCGCGTAATCGCTGCGCGCGGAGACGAACACGTCACTGACCAGCCTGGTCCAGTACGCCCCAGCGGCGTCGGATCGCCTTGTCCGCAGCGCCGAACGCGGCGTCTACGAGGAGTCCGACGACCAGGATGACGATCATCGTGGAGAGCAGCCAGGGTGAGTCGGACAACTCGCGGGAGTAGGTGAGCTGGGCGCCGAGCGAGGTCTGCGAGATGCCGACCACGAGTAGCTCACCCGCCATCAGGCTGCGCCAGGAGAACGCCCAGCCCTGCTTGAGCCCGGCGACGATCGCCGGGAGGGCGGCCGGTGCTATGACGTACCGGTAGAGGTTGAGCCCTCCGGCGCCCAGGTTGCGGCCGGCGCGCTTCAGCAGTGGCGGCACGTAGTCCACCCCGGAGATCACGCCGTTGGCGATGGATGGCGCCGCGCCGAGTACCACCACGAAGAAGATCGCCTTCTCGCTCAGCTCGAAGAGCAGGATGGCCAGCGGGAACCAGGCGATCGACGGCATGGTCTGCAACGCGGTGATCATCGAGCCGATGGCGGCGCGCAGCACCATGGACCGCGCTACCGCGAGGCCCAGCAGCAGGCCGACGGCGACCGAGAAGACGTACCCGACGGCGGCTCGGCGCAACGTGGTGAGCAGGCCGTCCCACAACTGCGGACCCTGGACCTGGGTCATCAGCTCGCGGCCGACCTCCAGCGGACCCGGCAGCGAGTACGTGGGCTTCCAACCCGAAAGGACCACCAGTTGCCAGGCGGCGATGGCGATGGCCAGTGCGGCGAGCTTGGGCCAGGTGGCCGCCCAGATCCGGGCGCCCCGGGAGACCTCCTTGTCCCGACCGGCGATCTCCAGCGCGTCGAGGCCGGTGATCTCCGCGTCGGTACGCGCCGAACTGGTGAGGGTGTCACTGGCCATGGCGGCCCACCTCCGTACGGAGCCGCTCGGTGACCTCGGCGGCGATGGCGGCGACCTCGGGGGAGTCGATCCGGCGAGGGCGCGGGATGTTCACCTCGGTGGAGTAGATGATCCGGCCGGGTCGGCTGGAGAGCAGGATGATCCGGTCGGCCAGCCGGGCCGCCTCGCGGACGTTGTGCGTCACGAAGAGCACCGAGAGCTTGCGCTCGGACCAGATCCGTTCCAGCTCGTCGTGCAGGATGTCGCGGGTCATCGCGTCCAGCGCCCCGAACGGTTCGTCCATCAGCAGCACCGGAGTGTCCAGGGCCAGCGTGCGGGCGAGCGCGACGCGCTGCCGCATTCCGCCGGAGAGTTCGTGCGGGCGCTTGCGGCCGAAGTCGGCCAGGTGGACGGTGC
Source organism: Micromonospora sp. NPDC047756 (assembly GCF_055587245.1). Taxonomy (NCBI): domain Bacteria; kingdom Bacillati; phylum Actinomycetota; class Actinomycetes; order Micromonosporales; family Micromonosporaceae; genus Micromonospora; species Micromonospora sp. NPDC047756. The sequence goes on along the minus strand of NZ_JBVJGQ010000004.1, from coordinate 16,505 downwards.
GCAGCAGCTCGGCCACCCGCTCGCGACGCTGGGCGCGGGGCAGTCGGCGAAGCTTGAGGGGCACCTCCACATTGGCGTCGACGGTCAGCCACGGGAAGAGCGCCGGCTCCTGGAACATCAGGCCCGGGTTGACGTCGCCGGCCAGGGTGATCTGCCCACCGCTGACCCGGTCCAGCCCGGCCACCAGGTTGAGCAGGGTGCTCTTGCCGCAGCCGGACGCGCCGACCAGGCAGACGAACTCGCCGGGTGCGACGTCCAGCGACACCCCGTCCAGGGCCAGGACGGCGTTCGCCCCGCGCCCGTACACCTTTGTCACGCCGGAGAGCGCGACCGCTGTGGTCGCGCTCTGCGGCGTCGTCGTGGTCGACGTCATGGCTGGACGACCTCGGGCTTGCCGGCGGCCTTCAGCGCGTTGTTGAGGTACTTCAGGTCGTACAGGCCCTTGAGGTCGACCGGCTCGGTCAGGCCGACGTCGACGGCGTGGTCGAGCCCGGCCTTCAGGGAGGACGAGATCGGGTCGTTGGTGAACTCCAACGTCGGCCACGCCTGCTTGATGAGCTTCAAGTCCAGCGGCTTTCCGGTGATCTTGCCGATCGCGTCGGAGATGGCCTGCTGCGCCTCGTCCGGCTTGGTGTTGACGAACTCGTTGGCGGCCACCTGACCGTCGACCAGCCTCTGCACCACGTCCGGGTGCGCCTTGAGGAACTTGGTGCTCACCAGCAGGTTGGTGATGACGAACTTCTTGTCCGGCCACAGGTCGCGCTCGTCGACGAGCACCTTGCCGCCGGCATTGACCAGGCGGGAGACGAACGGCTCGGGCACCCAGGCGCCGTCGATCGCGCCGCTGTTGAACGTCTCGATGGTCTGGGCGTTCTCCTGCGGCACGATCTTGACGTCGCCGCCGCCCTCCTTGGTGGTGGTCAGGCCCTGCTGCTTGAGCCAGTACCGGATCGCCACGTCCTGGGTGTTGCCCAGCTGCGGGGTGGCGATCTTCTTGCCCTTCAGGTCCTGCGCGCCGGTGATGCCGGGCTTGACCACCAGCGCCACGCCGCCGGAGGCCGCGCCGGAGATGACCCGGACGGCCTCGCCCTTGGACTTGGAGAAGGCGTTCACCGTCGGGTTCGGACCGATGTAGGTGGCGTCCAGCGCACCGGAGAAGACCGCTTCGATGGCGGCCGGGCCGGCGTTGAAGGTCTTCGGGTCCAGCTTGACGTTGGTGCCGAGCTTCTCGGTGAAGATGCCCTTCTCCACGCCGACGACGGCCGGCGCGTGGGTGATGTTGGGGAAGTAGCCGAGGCGCAGCGTCACCGGGCCGGAGCTGCCGCCCGCGCCCTCGCTGTCGTCGCCGCACGCGGCGGTGCTGCCCAGGGTCGCCGCGCCGAGGGCGGCGAGGGTGGCCAGGGTGACCAACCGGCGCAGAGGGAGCCGTCTCATCGTCCATCCAATCCGCAGTATTCCTACTTAGTTGGTAGGAAGAGTGGGCCAGGCTGTGGTCAGCGTCAAGGCCCATCCACATGGCGGGATGGCGCATCTCAATTATGTCGGTATTTCCTACCAGCTTGCTAGGGTAATCGGCGTTCGGTACCGGCTAGAGAGGCGGCTTCGCGATGACCTTCCACTGGTTCCTGCCCACCTCCGGCGACGGCGACCAGGTCGGTGCCGCCACCGTCACCGCGGGCGCCGCGAGGCACGACCGGGCCGCGACGGTGGCCTACCTGGCCGAGGTTGGCCGGGCCGCCGAGACGAACGGGTTCACCGCCGTTCTCACCCCGGTGGGCGCCGGCTGCCCCGACCCGTGGATCGTCTGCGCCGCGGTCGCCCAGCACACCGAACGGCTCGGCATGCTGGTCGCGGTCCGGGCCGGTTTCGCGCTGCCCACCCTGATCGCCCAGCAGGCCGAGGCGTTCCAGGCCGTCTCGGGTGGCCGGCTCTCGCTCAACATCGTGACCGGGGGCGACCCGGCCGAGCAGCGGGCGTACGGCGACTTCCTCGGGCACGACGACCGCTACGCGCGTACCGGCGAGTTCGTCGAGGTGCTGCGCCGTGCCTGGGCCGGCGGGCCGTTCGACTACGCCGGACAGCACTACCGGGTCGACGGCGGCGGCCTGGCCACCCCACTCGCCGCGCCGCCGCCGGTCTACTTCGGTGGCGCGTCCCCGGCTGCCGAGACGGTGGCCGCCCGGCAGGCCGACGTGTACCTGATGTGGGGTGAACCACCGACGTCGATCGCGGCCCGGGTCGCCCGGGTCCGGGCGCTCGCCGCAGAGCAGGGCCGCACCCTGCGCACCGGCCTCCGGCTGCACGTCATCTCCCGTCCGACCGCCGCCGAGGCGTGGGCCGAGGCCGACCGGCTGCTGGCCGGGATGAGCCCGGAGCGGATCGCCGCCGCCCAGGCCCGGTTCCGTCGGATGGACTCGGTGGGGCAGACCCGGATGGCCGCGCTGAACGCCGGCCGCACCGACGGGCTCACCGTCGCGCCGAACCTCTGGGCCGGCGTCGGCCTGGTCCGCGAGGGCGCCGGTACCGCGCTGGTCGGCAGCTACGCCGAGGTCGCGGCCCGAATCGACGAGTACGCCGCGCTCGGCGTCGACGAGTTCATCCTCTCCGGCTGGCCGCACCGCGAGGAGGCCGAGCGGGTCGGTGCCGAGGTGCTCCCTCTGGTGACAGCCCCGGTCGCGGCGGCTCCGGGAAGGTCGCGGGTGGCGGCGGTGTCGACGCGCTAGGGTCGACTCCGTGGCGGCGCGGAGATCCAGAATTCCAGCGACGAAGTATCCGGTCGAGCGGTTCACCCTCGACAACGGCCTGCGGGTGGTGCTCACCCCCGATCGCAGTGCCCCGGTGATCGGGGTGGCCGTCGTCTACGACGTGGGCATCCGCTCGGAGCCGGAGGGGCGTACCGGCTTCGCCCACCTCTTCGAGCACCTGATGTTCCAGGGCTCGGAGAACCTGGAGAAGCTGGCCCACTTCCGGCACGTGCAGGGCGCGGGGGGCACCTTCAACGGCTCCACCCACCTGGACTACACCGACTACTTCGAGACGCTGCCGAGCAACGCGCTGGAACGCGCGCTGTTCCTGGAGGCGGACCGGATGCGCGGCCCCCGGCTGACCGAGGAGAACCTGCGTAACCAGGTCGACGTGGTCAAGGAGGAGATCCGGGTCAACGTGCTCAACCGGCCGTACGGCGGCTTCCCCTGGCTGACCCTGCCTCCGGTCATGTTCGACACCTTCCCGAACGCCCACGACGGCTACGGCTCCTTCGACGACCTGGAGTCGGCGACCGTCGCCGACGCCGCGGACTTCTTCCGTCGCTACTACGCCAGCGGCAACGCCGTGCTGGCCGTCAGCGGGGACATCGACGTGGCCGAGGCGACCGAGCTGGTCACCCGGCACTTCGGCGACGTGCCGGCCCGGCCGGCACCGCAACGGCCCGACTTCACCGAGCCCGACCTGAGCGCCGAGCGGCGTACCTCGTACACCGACGCCCTGGCGCCGCTGCCGGCGGTGGCCGGCGCCTGGCGCGTGCCCGACCCGGTCACCGACTTCGCGGGCTACCTGCCGTACGTGGTGCTGGCCGAGGTGCTCACCGACGGCGACGCGTCGCGGCTGGTCGAACGACTGGTGCAGCGGGACCGCACGGTGACCAGCCTCGGCGGATACCTCGGGTTCATGGGCGACCCGTTCGACGTCCGCGACCCCACCGCGCTGCTGTTGCAGGCGCACCTGCCGCCCGGCGGCGACGTGGACAAGGTGCTGCGCACCATCGACGAGGAGCTGGACCGGCTGGCCACCGACGGGCTGACCGACGGCGAGCTGGCCCGCACCCAGGCCCGGATGGCGACCCACCTGCTGCGGGACACCGACGCGGTGCTCGGTCGGGCGCTGCGCATGGCGGTGCTGGAGCAGCAACGCGGCGAACCGGGTCTGCTCAACGAACTGCCCCGGCTGGTCGGCGAGGTCACCGAGGAGCAGGTCCGGGCCGCCGCGGCCACCCTGCGCCCGGAGCGCCGGGCCGCCATCGAGGTCATCGCCGGAGGCGTTCGGTGAGCGCGAGGAGCGAGCCGGTTCTGCGAGCCCCACAGTCGCGAACGAAGGTGACACAGTGAGTATCGCTACTTCTCCCGCCCACCCGCGTACGCTGCCGCCGCTCGGGCCGAACCGCAAGCTCAAGGTGCCCAAGCAGGCCGAGCGCACACTGCGCAACGGGCTCACCGTGATCGCCGTACGCCGGCCCGCCGTACCCCTGGTCGAACTGCGGCTCTGGGTGCCGTTCGGCCGGGTCCATCTGGCCCGCGGCGCGATGCTCTCGCAGACCATGCTCTCCGGCACCGAGTCGATGTCCAGCGTGCAGATCGCCGCCGAGTTGCAGAAGGTGGGCGGCGGGCTCTCCGCGGGCGTCGACCCGGACCGGCTGATGCTCTCCGGCGCCGGCCTGGTCACCGGTCTGGACCGGATGCTGGAGCTGCTGGCCGAGGTGCTGACCGGCGCCAGCTACCCCGGTGACGAGGTGGCCACCGAACGGGACCGACTCGTCGACCGGATCCAGGTGGCCCAGAGCCAGCCCTCGCACCTGGCCCGGGAGGCGCTGCTCAAGCGGATCTACGGCCGGCACCCGTACGCGACGCAGACGCCGGAGCCCGGCCAGATCCGTGCCGTCCGACCGGCGGCGCTGCGCACCCTGCACTCGGAGCGGGTCCACCCGACCGGCGCGCAGTTGGTGCTGGTCGGTGACGTCCAGCCGGAGAAGGCGCTGGACGCGGCCGAGCGGGCGCTCGGTGGCTGGTCGGGTGCCGGGCGGGTGGCCGAACTGCCGGCGACCCCGCCACTGGAGCCGGGGCCGCTGCTGCTGGTCGACCGGCCCGGCTCGGTGCAGTCCTCGTTGCGGATCGCGCTGCCGGCGGTGTCACGCACCGACCCGGACCACGCCCCGCTGCAACTGGCGAACCTGATCTTCGGCGGCTACTTCTCCTCCCGATGGGTGGAGAACATCCGCGAGGACAAGGGCTACACGTACGGCCCGCACTCGGTGATCGAGCACTCCGTCGCCGGGTCGGTGCTGGTCGCCGCCGCCGACGTGGCCACCGAGGTCACCGGCCCGGCGCTGCTGGAGACGACGTACGAGCTGGGTCGGTTGGCGTCGCTGCCGCCGAAGCCCGAGGAGTTGGAGCAGGCCCGGCAGTACGCCCTGGGCACCCTCCAGCTCGGCATGTCCACCCAGGCCGGGTTGGCGGCGTTGACCAGCGCGTACGCCGGCAACGGTCTGCGTCTGGACTTCCTGGCCGAGTACGCGGCGAGGCTGGCGAAGGCCAGCATCGACGACGTCGCAGCGGCGGCGGCCCGCTATCTGGCCCCGGCCCGGGCGGCGGTCGTGGTGCTCGGCGACGCGGAGCGGGTAACCCCGGGGCTGGCCGCGCTGACCACGGTGCAGACCGAGCCGCAGGCGTGAGCGAGCGGAGCGCTGGCGTGATCGAGCGAGCCCCGGGGCTCCGCAGCGAGGGGCTGACGTGAGCGGGGAGGCGGCGCCGCCGTTGGCGCGGTCCACGCTGGATCGGGCCGCGCACCGGCGGGTTGACCCGCAGTGGTTGACCGAGGCGTGGTTGCGCGCCCGGGTGCTGCTGCTCGACTCGACCGACGAGGGTCGGACGCTGGCCCGCACCGAGACGTCACCTCCGACGTTGGTGCTGTTCGGGGCGGCGGACGTGCCCGCCGGGTCGGAGTCGGTGGCGATGTTCCTGGGTGTCGAGCCGGACGGGGTGCCGGTCTTCGCTGTCGACGCGCCTCTTCCGGCGATCCCGGGGACCCGGGCGGTCCACCTCCGGGAGGTGGGTCACCTGCTGGCCGACCGGGAGGCTGGCATCTTCACCACCGCGTTGGCGCTGGTCAACTGGCACACGCGACACGGCTACTCGACGAGCACCGGCGCGCCGACCGCGATGGACGAGGCGGGTTGGTCCCGGGTGGACCGCAACGGTGGGCGGATCTGGCCGCGTACCGACCCGGCGATGATCGTGCTCGTTCACGACGGCGTGGACGGCCCGGACGGCCACTGCCTACTCGGCAACAATGCCGCCTGGCAGGGCACCCCGGGTGGTCGCCGCTACTCCTGCCTGGCCGGCTACGTCGAGCCCGGGGAGTCGGCGGAGGCGGCTGTGCTGCGCGAGGTCCGCGAGGAGGTGGGCATCGGCGTCGAGCGCATTGGGTACGTGGGCAGCCAGGCCTGGCCGTTCCCCGGGTCGCTGATGCTGGGCTTCCTGGCCACCGCCAACCCGGCCGAGCCGGTGCGGGTCGACCCGTCCGAGATCGCGTACGCCCGGTGGTTCTCCCGCCGGGAGATCGGGGCGGCGTTGGCCGGGCAGACGGTGGACGTGGGCGACGGTGCCCGGCTGATCCTGCCGCCTCCGTCGTCGATCGCGCTGTTCCTCATCCACCGCTGGCTGGACGGCTGGACGGACGCCGACCGCTGAGCACGGTCCCGACCCGTGGCCGCCGTTGCCGCGGCGGTCACGGGCCGGGAACACGGGCCGTCGTGGTCAGCGGGTGCGATCAAACGCGGCGGGGGAGCCGGTCCGACCACGACGGACGACCTGTGGAATCAGGTGCCGGTGTGGCCCGGTCTGTGTCGGAAGGCGGGCCGCGACTCGATCAGCGGAAGGACCTTGACCCGTTGCTTGCCGGCACGGACCGCGCCGACGGTGGCCAGGGCGCGGGCCAGTTGCAGCGCGGCGTCCCGGTTTTCGGCGTGCACGGTCTGCCGGCGCGACTCGGGCGCTGTCGTCTCGTCGCGAAGTCGGTGGCCGTCCGCCCAGGCGGCGGCGATGTCCCCGTCGGCGACGGCGCGGATGTCGGTGCGAACGATCAGGAACCGCATGAGGGTCTCCGGATGAACCGCGACGGATGAGCCAGTGTGGAAGTTCCACGTACTCGAGGCCATGTTACGCCCCGTGTTCGTCGCAGCAACTGAAACGCGCCTATCGGTTTCGAGCCTCGTCCGATCGGCGGATGCCTGCTCAGCGGGGTCGTCGGGTCGCCGAGAGACGGTGTCGGTGAGTCGTGGAGCGACGGGGTCGGCGGGTATGACGCGACGGGGCCGCCGGCAGTGCGCCGACGGCCCCGTACCAGTCACCAGGTCAGTTCAGATCGAACTGGCCCTCCTTCGCTCCGGTGATGAAGCCGAGCCATCCCGCGCGATTGAACAGCAGCACCGGGCCGCTCCGGTCCTTGCTGTCGCGCAGGGCGACCGCCGACGGTCCGGTGGCCAGCGGGGCGACCTCGACGCAGTTGGAGGTCTGGCTGCGTGTGCTGGTACGCCACGGGGCGTCCGCCAACGAGTGGGCGGAGACGGACGGCGTGTTGCGGATTTCGTTCATGGTTCTGCTCCTGAGGTGCAGCGATCCGATGGGACGAGTGGTGCCGCACGTCCCGACGGAAGGTCCCCCGTGGATCACCGGTCCGTCAGTCGCCCCGAATCCCGGCGGCGTTGGGTCGGCGCCGTTGCCGGCCCGAACGCCACTGTGGATGGGGGCGTCGCCTCGGTCAGCCGTCCCGTCGCCTCGATCAGCCAGGAGAGGGTGTCCGAGGCGTCAAGTGCCGCCTTGCATAGCCACTCGAACACCACTTTATAGCGATTTAGCGTGATTGACTCGGTCGACATGACGTCGGTGAAGCCACCTTCGATGGCCAATGTCTCCGGATCGAGGGGATCGGCGAACCGATAGACCGAGAAGGCGGTCGGCGGAAGGTACCAATCGCCGATCTGGGTGTCCCGGGGTAGCACGTGCAGGGCCACGTTGGGCAGCAGCGCCAGCTCGCAGAGCTGGAGCAGTTGTTCGTGCAGCACCTCCGGCGGCCCGGCCCGGCGGCCGAGAGCCGCTTCCTCCAACACCGCCGTGTAGCGGGGAGCGTGCGGCTCACGCGTCAGCAGCGACTGGCGGGCCAGTCGCGCCTGCACCTCGGTCTCCGGCTCGTCGCCGGGCTCCGGCTCGCCCGCGCCCGCGTTCACCTGCCGGGCCGACACGATCCGGAGCTGGGCGTACCCGGGGGTCTGCAACAGGCCCGGCACCAGCACCGGGTTGTACTCGGAGATCTCCGCGCAGCCCGCCTCCAACTCGGCCCAGCCGCGCTGTTGCTGCGTCATCACCGGGAAGTTCTTCAACCAGCCGCGCATGTCGCCGGCCTCGTTGGTGATGCCCAGCAGCTCGTCGTGCAGCGCCTGGTCGGCCCCGTAGAGGTCGAGCAGGTCGCCGACGTCCTGCGGGTCCGGTCGACTGCGGCCGTTCTCCAGGCGGGACAGTTTGGACGCGGAGGCCCAACCGATACGCTCGATGACCTGATCGCCGGTGAGACCCGCGGCCTCGCGGAGGCGACGCAGCTCGATGCCCAACCGGCGACGACGCAGGATCGGGCTGGGTGCGGCAGGAGGCACAGTGTCCTCTTTCCCGTCGACCGCCGCAGACGCGACGGTAACTGTATGAAATTCGCCCCCCACGGTCAGTATGGACGGCGCGACCGGTGTCGGAGGTTCCGGCGAGGGCGTGTCTTGCGAAAATCGCACCACGGGAATGCCGGATAACGACGGACCCGCGGTCGCGGCCCGTCGACCTCGCCCACCCGGGCACGCCATCCCGCCGGAGGGACCCATGCGCACGATCCTGCGCCGACCCGACTTCCGTCTGCTCTTCGGCGGTCTGCTGGCCAGCATGACCGCCGAGTCGATCCTGCTGCTCGCACTCGCCATCTGGGTCAAGGATCTGACCGGCTCGAACGGGTTGGCCGGTGCCACGATCTTCGCGGTCATCGCTCCGATGACGCTGGCGCCGCTGGTCGGCTGGGTTGTCGACCGTTACCCGCGCCGACCGTTCTTCGTGGCCGCGAACGTGTTCACGGCAGCCCTGCTCGCCCCGTTGTTCACCGTCCGCGACGCGGGCGACGTCTGGGTCGTCTATCTGGTGGCGGCCCTGTACGGACTCTCGTCCATCACGCTCGGGGCGGCGCTCAGTGGGCTCATCCGCGAGATGGTGCCGATCGAGCTGCTGGGGGAGGCGAACGGCGTTCTGCAGACCGTACGTCAGGGGATTCGACTTGTCGGCCCGCTGGTGGGCGCGGCGCTCTACGCGGCGCTCGGCGGATGGGCACTGGCCGGGATCGGCATGGTCGGATTTCTGATCGCGGCGGCGGTGGTCACCGCGCTGCCCACCCCGCAGCAGCGGCAATCTGCCGTCCGGCTGCGGTGGCCGGCCGAACTGGGCGCCGGTCTGCGGCACCTGGCCGGTGAGCCCGCTCTGCGGCGGGCCCTGCTCGGCTACGGGCTCGGGTCACTGGTGATGGGCTTCAGCGAGTCGCTCATCTTCGCCTACGTCGACCAGGGGCTGAACCGGGATGCCGCGTTCGTGGGGGTGCTGTTCACCGTGCAGGGCGTCGGTGGGTTGCTCGGTGGGCTCTGCTCGCCGACGCTGGTCCGCCGGCTCGGAGAGGTCGGGACACTGGCCGCCGGGGTCGCCTTCTTCTCTCCGGCCGCGCTCGCGCTCGCGTTCCCCGATCTGTGGCTCGGGTTCGCGGCGGTGCTGCTGGCCGGGGTCTCGCTTCCGCTGACGATGGTGGGTCTGCACACGCTGATCCAGCGCCGCACGCCGCCTTCGCTGGTCGGCCGGGTCGCCGCCGCCACCCAGGCGGTGGTCCGCGGGCCGCAGGCGGTCTCCATCGGGGCGGGGGCCCTGCTGGTCGGGTTCCTGGACTACCGGCTGCTGTTCGCGCTGGTCGGGGTGGCCACCCTGGCCGCCGGCAGCTACCTGTGGCGGGGCCGGCACCTGAGCGCCCCGGCCGGGGCCCGCCCGCCGACGCCGCCCACCCGCCCGACGCTTCCGGCACCCCGCCGTCCAGCCGAGGACGCCGACCGAGCCGGGCTTCCGGCACCCCGCCGTCCGGCCGAGGACGCCGACCGGCCCGGGCTTCCGGCACCCACCGACGGTGGCTACCGGGGCCGCTTCCCGAAGACGACGAGCGGCCGCCCCGGGTGGGGCGGCCGCTCACCGAGAATGAACCGGCAGATCAGGCGCTGAGTGTCTCCAGGTGCTGCTTCACCTGGGTGATCGAGGGATTCGTCAGGGCGCTGCCGTCGGCGAAACGCAGCGTCGGCACCGTCTGGTTACCGCCGTTGACGCTCATCACGAAGTCCGCGGCCTTCGGGTCCTGCTCGATGTCGACCACCTCGTACCCGATGCCCTCCCGGTCGAGCTGGGACTTCAGCCGGTGGCAATAGCCGCACCAGGGGGTGGAATACATCGTCAGCATGGTCGGATCCTCCAACTCCTCCGGCCGCGACTTGGGGATCAAGCCGAGGCTGTTCGCTGCAACGCTGGGAGGAGCTGAGATGATTCCTGGTTGTGGTGGTTCACTCAGCGTCGGAACAGGTGCTCGCCGGGCTGGACCCGGAGCAACGCGCCGCCGTGACCGCACCTGCGGGCCCGGTCTGCATCCTGGCCGGCGCCGGCACCGGCAAGACCCGGGCGGTCACCTCCCGAATCGCCCACCGGGCTCTCTCCGGGGAGATCTCCCCCCGCCACGTGCTCGCGGTCACCTTCACCGCCCGGGCCGCCGCCGAGATGCGACACCGTCTCACGCTGCTCGGGGCGCAGGGTGTCCAGGCCCGGACATTCCACGCGGCCGCGCTGCGCCAGGTGCGGTACTTCGCCCCCCGGCTGCTGGCCGGCCGCGCCATGCCCGAACTGCTGGACAGCAAGGTACGACTGGTCACCCTCGCCGCCGCGCGGGTCGGCCTGCGTACCGACCGGGCGGCCGCCCGCGACCTGGCCGGCGAGATCGAGTGGGCGAAGTCGTCGCTGGTCGAGCCGACCGAATACGTGGTGGCCGCGGCCCGGGCCCTGCGCGACACACCGCACGAGCCGACGAAGGTCGCCGACGTGTTCACGGCGTACGAGCAGCTCAAACGGTCGAACGGCGTGATCGACTTCGAGGACATGCTGCGGGCCGCGGTGTGGGGCATCGAGGAGCACCCGGACGTCGGCGAGCAGATCCGCAGCCAGTACCGGCACTTCGTGGTCGACGAGTACCAGGACGTCAACCCACTCCAGCAGCGGTTGCTGGACGCCTGGTTGGCCGGTCGCAACGACCTGACAGTGGTCGGCGACGCCAGCCAGACGATCTACTCGTTCACCGGGGCTACCTCGGCGTACCTGGTCGACTTTCCCCGCCGGCACCGCAACGCCACAGTGGTCCGGCTGGTCCGTGACTACCGCTCCACCCCGCAGGTGGTCGGGCTGGCCAACGCGGTGATCTCCCAGGCCCGGGGCACCGAGGCGCGCCTGCGGCTGGAGTTGAGCGGGCAACGCCCACCCGGCCCCGAGCCGGACCTGCGGATCTTCACCGACGAGCCGGCCGAGGCGAACGCCGTGGCCGCGCGCTGCCGGTCGCTGATCGACGCGGGCACACCGGCGAAGGAGATCGCCGTGCTGTTCCGCGTCAACGCGCAGTCCGAGGCGTACGAGAAGGCGCTGACCGAGGCCGAGGTGCCGTACGTCGTGCAGGGCGCCGAGCGGTTCTTCGAACGGACCGAGGTGCGCCAGGCGATGGTCGCGCTGCGGGCGTCCACCCGCTCGATCCCGGGGGAGACACCGCTGCCGGCCGCCGTCGTCGAGGCGCTCACCGCCGTCGGCTGGGCCCCGGACGCGCCCCCGGCCGGCGGCGCCGCCCGCGAGCGGTGGGAGGCGCTGTCCGCGCTGGTCCAGCTCGCCGAGGAGTACGCGGCCACCCCCGAGGTCGTGCCGATCGGCGAGGCCGCCTCGGTGGAGCGCCCGGTCACCCTCACCGACTTCACCGAGGAGTTGGCGCGCCGGGCCGCACAGCAGCACGTGCCGACGGTGGACGGTGTGACCCTGGCGTCCCTGCACTCGGCCAAGGGGCTGGAGTGGGACGCCGTCTTCCTGGTCGGCCTCGCCGAGGGCACCCTGCCCACCACCTACGCCAAGACCGTCGAACAGGTCGAGGAGGAGCGCCGGCTGCTCTACGTCGGAATCACCCGCGCCCGGGAGTGGCTCTGGCTGTCGTACGCCGCGGCGCGCTCGCCGGGTGGACGAGCCCGGCGGCCGTCGCGGTTCCTGCCCCAGCTGGACCGCTCCGGCGGCACGGAACGGGCGACCGGCGGCACGGGTCCGGCCCGTGGTCCCGAGCGACGGCGGACCCAGATCGTGTCCTGCCGGATCTGCGGCGCGACCCTGCTCGCGGGCCCGGACCGCAAGCTCGGCCGCTGCCCCACCTGCCCGTCCGACATAGACGACGAGCTGCACGAACGGCTGCGCGAGTGGCGGCAGCGGGTGGCCGGCGCGCAGAAGGTCCCGGCCTACGTGGTCTTCACCGACGCGACGCTTGTCGCCCTGGCCGAGCGCCGCCCGGGTCGGTCGGAGGAGCTGATCGCCATCGCCGGTATCGGGCCCCGCAAGCTGGGTCTGTACGGGGACTCGGTGCTGGCCCTGGTGGCCGGTGCCGGGGTGGACGATGTATGCCCTGAGAAAACTTTCGAAATCTCGTCGTAAATTCGTTTGCCCTCGCCCCGGCGCGAGGAATAGCCTCAGGACACACCACGCGAGCGGCGCCATTCCGGCTGCTCACGAGGTCGGTCCAGTCGATTCGAGGAACGTGAGGGAGGTGGCACCCGTGAAGATCTTCACCTATGAGCGTCTGGCGGCGATGCCGTCTGTCTGCGCTCCGCTGTCGGCTGTCCGGGTGGCCCTTGCGGCTGCACGACCGTCGGTTCCACAGGTGCACCAGGTTCAGGCCGAGCTGACCCTGACCGTCGCGCCCGCTGGAGTCGAGGGGACCAGTGGCTTCACGGGCAATGGCATCCAGGTCGTCAAGAAGCGCATGGATGTCCGCGGCGTTCCACCTCGAGGTAAACCGGTCTGACCATCAGACTCCGGCTCACCTCGAGGCCGCGGAACCCGCTTACCGGGATCCGCGGCCTCAGTTTTTTGCCCGCCGTAAGTACGTCGGAATGCGATCCACGAGATCGAAGTGAGAGAGAGGTGACCGGGAGATGAGTCTGGCGTTGGCCCCCCTCGACATGAGCGTCGAGATGGAGGCGAACCTGCCCTGCCGGAAGTTCGACCCCGACCTGTGGTTCTCCGACTCGCCCACCGAGCTCGAGCTGGCCAAGTCACTCTGCGGGGACTGCCCGCTGCGTGTCGAATGCCTGGCCGGAGCCGTTGAGCGAGCGGAGCCCTGGGGCGTCTGGGGCGGCGAGATCTTCGAGCGTGGCGCGGTTGTCCCGCGTAAGCGGCCCCGTGGCCGTCCGCGTAAGGAGGACGTCGCCCGTGACGCCGAGCTTCGGGTCGAGGCCGAGGCGCGCCTGGCGGCCAGTGGGCTGTCCGAGGTGCGTGGCGCGGTCCGCCTGGCAGCCTGACATGTTCCCGACCCGTTCCAACTACGCCGGTGGCACACCGGCAGTGAGTGAGAAGACGATGTTGAACGTTCCGAGTGGAGCCTTCGAGATGCAACTACTCCACGAAGCGTTGTCCCGGGCTCGAATGCGCCGGCCTCAGGCCGGTCGTACCACCACGAGCACTGAGGCAACCCGATCCGCCCGTACCGTCGCCATGACCAGCCGCAATCAGGCGGCCCGCGACCTGGGCGTTCTCTAGTACCACTCCACGCAGAAGGGCGGGTGCCGACTGGCACCCGCCCTTCCCCATGTGATCAGCCGCCCGGCCTCGACGTGATCAGCCGCCCCGGGTCTCGACGGTCAGGCGACCGGGGCGAAACCGGGCAGCCAGCGCTCCAGGATGCTCCGGTACGGCGCCTTCGCCTCCAACTGGCACAGCACCCCGATCGACCCGAGCGTCACCCGGTGGATCAGCAGGTACGACGGTGGCAGGTTGAGCTGCCTGCTCAGCTGGTACGTGGGGGAGCGAGGGCTGGCCAGTCGACCCGCCTCGGCCCGTAGCCAGGCCCGGGTGAACCGGAAGCCGTCCGCCGCTATGGGCTCCAGCATGGGGCGGATGAAGTCCAGCACCCCCTCGGCGTCGATCTCCTCGGCCGAGCCGATGAACCCCTCCGACCGCAGCCCCGCCACGACCTCGTCGGCATCGCCGCGCAGGGCTGTCGCGGCGATACGACCGATCGGCTCCGGGGTGCCCTCCGGCATCCGGGCCACCGCACCGAAGTCGATCACCCCGAGTCGACCGTCCGGCAGCAGCCGGAAGTTTCCCGGGTGCGGGTCGGCGTGCAGCAGCCCGGCCCGTTGCGGCGCGGAGAGGTGCAGGGTGGCCATCAACCGACCCGCCTCGTCCCGATCCTCCTCGGTGCCCTCGCGGATGATGTCGGCCAGCGGGGTGCCGGTCACCCATTCGGTGACCAGCACCCGGGGCGAAGCGTTGATCACCTCCGGGATGTAGATCTCCGGGTCGTCGGCGTACGCGGCGGCGAAGGTGCGCTGCGACTCGGCCTCCAACTCGTAGTCCAACTCCTCGGTGATCCGTTCGCGAAGCTCGGCCAGGAGCGGCTTGACGTCCAGGCCGGGCTGGATGGCCCGGAACATTCCGCCCAGTCGGGAGAGCTGCTTGAGGTCGGCGAGCAGAGCGTCGCCGGCCCCCGGATACTGGATCTTGACCGCCACGTCGCGGCTGTTCGGTTCGCCCGACTCGTCGAAGCCCGGCTCGCGCCACCGCGCCCGGTGCACCTGGCCGATGCTCGCGGCGGCGGCCGGGACGTCGTTGAACTCGACGAACATGTCCCGCCAGTCGGGGCCGAGCTGCTCGGCCAGCACCTTGTGCACGCTGGCGGCTGGCAGCGGCGGCGCCGCCTCCTGCAACTTCGTCAGCGCCTGCCGGTAGGGCGCGGCGATCTCCTCCGGCAACGCGGCCTCGAAGACCGACAGCGCCTGGCCGAACTTCATCGCCCCGCCCTTGAGCTGGCCCAGCACGCTGAACAGCTGCTCGGCGGTGCGCTGCTGAATCTCCGCGGAGATCACGTCGGAGGCCAGCCCGGTGACGCGCTTGCCCATCCCGAGAACGGTCCGGCCGGCGAAGCCGAGCGGCAGGGCGGCGAGCTTGGCGGTGCGGGACACGGCGCGGCGCGGGATGTCGGTCACCCGGTCATTGTTACCGACCGGAGGGCCCCGCTGCTGCTCTGCGGCTGGGCTGGTGCGGACACTCGGCCTCGCGAGCACGCACACGCCGGGTGCGGCGGCCAGCCCCGGCGGCGGAAATGGCCGGTACCGGTGATCTCCATGGCGCTGCCCAGCGTCTCCGGTTGGCCGCCGTCGAGCTGCATCAGCGCCTCGGCCAGGGCGTACCCGCAGGCGACGAGCAGCGTGCCGGTCGTCGCGGCGGCCACCGGGTCGGCGGCGGCGAGTTGCGCGGCGAGCCGGGGCCAGTCCGGGTCGCGGTCGGCCCGGTGCAGCTCGACGCAGTGCAGGCAGGGCCCGGCGGGTGGGCGGACCATCGGCCCGATCACCGGTACGCCCTCGCGCAGCGTGACCAGCAGGTGCGGCTGTCGGCGCTGGGCGAGACCGGCGGCCAGCAGCGCCGGGGGTCGGTCCGTACCGAGCTGGATCACCAGGTCGATCCGCCCGCCGCGGCTCGGATGGGTGCCGGTGCCGGGTGCGACGCGGTCGACCGCGGCCCGCACCGCCGGTGCGAGTGGCCGACCCAGTTCGGCGGCGGGGATGCCGGTGCCGACCAGATCGGCGGCGCGTACCGAGCCGGTGAGCTGGGGAATCACCTGCCCCACACCGGACTGGGCCAGTGCCACGGTCAGCGGCCCGCCGAGCGCCCCAGCACCGGTGAGCAGGACGCGGGCCGCCCGCCGCCTGCGCAGGACCTGCGCGGGGGTGCCGGGCAGTCGGGCGGCGGCCAGGGCCAGCGCGCCGGCCTCCGCCGCGAGCCGGGCCCGGACCGTGCCGGTCAGGTCGCGGGGAAGCAGGCTGTGCGCGGCCACCAACAGGCCGGCGGCCCGCAGGGTGTCGAGCAGGGTACGCGCGTCGTCGGCGCTGACCTGGGCGGAAGCCGCCTGGATCAGCACGGTCCGCTCGCTGCGGCTGCCGTCGAGCAGGTCGAGCAGGTGGGCGGCGCGGGGGTTGGCCAACTCCAGTAGGGCGGCCGGCCCGGGGCCGACACCGAGTTGGAGGGTGTGTCGGTCCCGCCAGAGCCGGTTGAGGCCGGGCAGCAGGGTGGGGCGGGGCAGTACGGTGCGGCTCATGGTCACGAATCGTGACCGCGTCTTAGCGTTCAGTCGATCGTTGTCCACAGGCGGTCAGGCCGCTGTCCAGCGCTATCCACAGGGTTTCGCGAGTTTTCCACAGCCCTTCCCGCCTGGTGTCGGCCACCCGACAGGGCTCCCGCAGGGGCGTCACCACTCGCGATTGGCAACGGGGGTGGGGGGGGCCCCCCCCCCCCCCCCCCCCCCACCAACCCACGGGGCACAAACAAGGCCGTCCCCCCGAGGGGGTAAAAGTTTTAAACGCAAAAAACGAACATACCCGAGGACTCGAAATAAAACTG
>NZ_JBVJGQ010000003.1:671208-832497 GCF_055587245.1 Micromonospora sp. NPDC047756 | reverse complement strand
GGGGCGCGGGGCGCGGGGCGCGGGGCGCGGGGCGCGGGGCGCGGGGCGCGGGGCGCGGGGCGCGGGGCGCGGGGCGCGGGGCGCGGGGCGCGGGGGCACGGGGGTGTCCGGGCAGAAAAAGCTGACCGGAGGCAGCCTCGGGGTGCCTCCGGTCAGCTATGTCGGTTTGCGGATTTAGTTCGCCATCAGATCGGCGCCACGCCAGCTGAAATCGGGCTCCGTTGCGAACCGCTCGGTGATCTTCACGAGATCCTCCGCGTACTTGTTCGCGTGGTGCCCGCAGAACACCAGCTCGCTCCCACCCGCAAGAGTGATCCGGAGCTTTCCGGCAGCATTGCAGCGGTCGCACCGTTCATCGGCGGCTGGGGGAGCCGCCGTGACGGGCGGCGGCGTGAGGGTCGGGGTCATCGCCTTCCTCCTCTGGTCGTCACCGATGAACAATCTCTTCGGTCGTTGCTCACCTATCGTGCAACACCCTTACTAGGCACTGCCTTCCCTGTGTGCCCGCGGGGGACCGAGGTCACACCTGGAAGGGACAGTGTGCCGTGCACCCAGGGTGCCACGTCAACGATCACATTCGTGCATCCGGACGATCACCATCTGGTGTTGCACACCAGGTGGTCAAAACGACACGTTCGGTTGACGAAACCCGCTCAGTCCAGGTAATCCCGGAGGACCTGCGACCGGGACGGGTGACGCAGCTTGGACATCGTCTTGGACTCGATCTGCCGGATCCGCTCCCGGGTCACCCCGTAGACCTGGCCGATCTCGTCGAGCGTGCGCGGCTGGCCGTCGGTCAGGCCGAAGCGCAGACGTACCACACCCGCCTCACGCTCGGAGAGCGTCTGCAGCACCTGCTGGAGCTGGTCCTGCAGGAGCGAGAACGAGACGGCGTCGACGGCGACAACGGCCTCGGAGTCCTCGATGAAGTCCCCGAGCTGGCTGTCGCCCTCGTCACCGATGGTCTGGTCCAGTGAGATGGGCTCCCGAGCGTACTGCTGGATCTCCAGCACCTTCTCGGGTGTGATGTCCATCTCCTTGGCCAGCTCCTCCGGAGTGGGCTCGCGGCCCAGGTCCTGGAGCAGCTCACGCTGTATGCGGCCGAGTTTGTTGATGACCTCGACCATGTGCACG
Organism: Micromonospora sp. NPDC047756; assembly: GCF_055587245.1. Classification (NCBI taxonomy): domain Bacteria; kingdom Bacillati; phylum Actinomycetota; class Actinomycetes; order Micromonosporales; family Micromonosporaceae; genus Micromonospora; species Micromonospora sp. NPDC047756. The sequence continues at coordinate 831,363 of NZ_JBVJGQ010000003.1, read as the reverse complement.
GGGATGCGGATGGTGCGGGCCTGGTCGGCCATCGCGCGGGTGATGGCCTGTCGGATCCACCAGGTGGCGTACGTGGAGAACTTGTAGCCCTTGGTGTAGTCGAACTTCTCCACGGCCCGGATCAGACCGAGGTTGCCCTCCTGGATCAGGTCGAGGAAGGCCATGCCACGGCCCGTGTAGCGCTTGGCCAGCGACACCACCAGTCGGAGGTTCGCCTCCAGCAGGTGGTTCTTGGCCCGCTCGCCGTCGCGGGAGATCCAGCCCAGGTCACGGACCATCTCCCGGACGAGCTTCTCCTCGCCCTCGTCGGCGGCCCGCAGTCGCTCGGCGGCGTAGAGCCCGGCCTCGATCCGCTTGGCCAGCTCCACCTCCTGCTCGGCGTTGAGCAGCGGAACCTTGCCGATCTGCTTCAGGTACGCCCGGACAGAGTCGGCGGAGGCGGTCAGCTCGGCGTCGCGACGCGCCTGCTTGAGGGCCTCGGACTCCTCGTCGTCCCACTCGAAGTCGTTGTCGGTCGCCGAGGCGGCGGCGTCGGTCTCGGCTGCCTGGGCCAGCTCGGCCGGCTCCTCGACCACCACGTCCTCGATCGCGGCGGCCAGCTCCTCCGGGTCGATCTCGCCCTCGGCGCCCTCGCCCTTGGCCTTGCCGCCAGCCTTGGTCGGCTTGGCTCCCGCAGCCGCTGCCACCGTCGCCTTGGTGGCTCGGGTCGACTTGGTCGCCTTCGTCGGCGTCGCCGTTGCGGCCTCGGCACCGGTCACCTTGCGAGCGGCCACCTTGCGCGGGGCCGACGTCGCCGGGGCGTCGTCGCCGGCGGGGGCCTGCTTCGGGGCCGGCGCGGCGGCCTTCTTGGTGGTCTTGGCGGTGGTGGCCCGGGACGCCGGCGTGGTCGAGCGCGCCGCGGCGACGCGGCGGCGGGTGCTCGCCGAGCCGTCCACCACGACGGTCACTCCCGCCTCGGAGAGCGCCCGCAGGATCTTCTTGGCCTGGGCCGGAGTCACCTCGGCGGACTCGACGGTGCGCGCGAGCTGAGCCGACGTGAGCTGACCACCGGCGCTCTGGGCGTGGGCGATCAGGGTGTCGGTGAGCGAGCGAACGTCGGCGCCGGGCTGGCGGGGTTCTGTCACGAATGACCTTCCGGAGGCGAAGAGCGGGCACGGCGGGTTCGTCCAGCGCAGCGAGGGTTACCGTGCCGGGCGATGTGGTTGAGGGACCCTCGTGTCACGGTCCGGCCGGTGGTCGGCGGTCCGTGCCGCGTGGGCAGGGGTGAATTGTAACGCCGTCTGCGGCGATCATCCTGCTCCGCACCGCGTACCGCCGGTGGGGACCGTCGGTGGGGTGGAGATATGGGCTTCGCGGCAATGATAGCCGCGCGGCCGGCAAAGGGCTCCGTCGTCGCGCCCGGCGGCGCGTACAACGTGTCCGAACTGCCGCTTGAGCAGGCAGTACGTGGTCGACGTGGCGTTTGCGAGGGTGCGCGTGTGGATCACCGTGATCGTTGTCGGCCCGGCCGGTGGCGTCCCAACCAGGTCGCGGTTGGGCATCGGTTGTGAGCCGAGCGTGGACAGGGTGGTAAGCACTTAAGCGACATTACCAACCGAAAGGGGCATATTGCCGGAGGTCGGCCGCTCAAGCTGCGTGGACGGTGCGGTGCGCCCACTTCACGGCGGTTCCCGACGCCAAAAGATCCTGCTCTGGCGCCGTGGCGCGGCGTCGGGAACGATGATCTTCGGAGCCCGGGTCGGTAGTTTCACCCACCCACATGCACCCGGAGTGCGGAAAGAGGCGAATCATGACCAACTCGGCTACGACACCGTCGGAGCTGCTGACCATCGCCGTGAAGGTGGCCCGGGACGCGGCGGACACCGCGTACCGGATGCGCGCCGAGGGGGTCGTCGTCGCCGCCACCAAGAGCACCGTCACCGACGTGGTCACCGCCGCCGACCGCGCGGTCGAGCGGCAGATCCTCGCCGCGTTGGCCGCGCTACGCCCCGGCGACTCGGTGCTGGGCGAGGAGTACGGCGAGGAAGCCGGAGCGGCGCGCAGCGGAGTGCGCTGGATCGTCGACCCGATCGACGGCACCGTGAACTACCTCTACGGGCTGCCGTACTCCGCTGTCTCGCTGGCCGCCGAGGTGAACGGGGTGGTGGTTGCCGGGGTCGTGCGCAACGTGAGCACCGGCGAGGAATGGACCGCCACGGCCGGCGGCGGGGCCTGGCGTGACGGTGCCCGGCTGCGCTGCTCCGGCGAGGTGGACCTGGGGCAGGCGCTGGTCGGCACCGGCTTCGGGTACGACGCCGGCCGTCGGGCGCACCAGGCGCAGGTGGTGGCCGGGCTGATCGCACACGTACGGGACATCCGCCGGCTCGGTGCCGCGGCGCTGGACCTCTGCCTGGTCGCCGAGGGGCGGCTCGACGCGTACTTCGAGAAGGGTCTTGCGGCTTGGGACCTGGCAGCTGGCGGGCTGGTGGCCGCGGAGGCGGGGGTCCGGGTCGCCGGCCTGGCCGGTCGGCCGCCGGGACCCGACCTGGTGGTCGCGGCCCCGCCCGCGCTCTTCGCGCCGCTGCACGACCGGTTGGCCGCGCTGGACGCCGCCGGCGGTCCCTGATCGGCGGGCCAGGTCAGCCGGCTCTGAGTGGCCGCCTCCGCCCTCCTGGCACCCGGCTCCGGTCGGTGGGCCCGGCCCCGGTCGGTCTGCCCGGCCCCGGTCGGTCTGCCCGGCCCCGGTCGGTCTGCCCGGCCCCGGTCGGTCTGCCCGGCCCCGGTCGGTCTGCCCGGCCCCGGCCGGTGGACCCGGCTTCGGTGGGTGGACCCGGCCCCGGCCGGTGGACCCGGCTTCGGTGGGTGGGCCTGGCTCCGGTGGGTGGGCATGGCATGGCATGGCACCGGCCGCTACCGGTCGCCGGCCTGGGGTTGCGGGGGACCGGTTACGGCGTCACTTGGCGGGTGGGGACGCGCAGGCGCCCTTGGGTGCCTCCGGGGGGCCCGAGTCGCCGAGCGACTGGTTGACCTCGGTCGTGGTGGCGAGCTGCTGGAAGCGGTTGCCCAGCACCACGTCCACGGTGTCGTCGGCGCGCTTCGGGTCGTAGCCCGGCACGGCGTTGTTGAGGAAGTACGCCTGGAGCAGGTGGGCGGAACCGACACCCTTCGGGCCGTACCGCAGCACCGCGACGCTGTCGACCTTCTTCTCGTTCCCGGTCTTCTTGACCTGGAACTGTCGATTGCTGAACTCGTCGGCGACCGTGTGGGCGAGGCCGGGCTGGTCCGTGGCGTTGAAAACGTTGATCTTGACGTCCTTGCGCTCGCGCAGGGTCAGATCCGCCAGCGGCCAGCCCTCGGGGCAACCCGCCGCGGTGCCCGCGTTGCCCTGGCTGTCGCGGACCACGGCCACGACGACGAAGACCAGGGCGATGATCGCCAGCAGGCCGACGACGACGAGTGCTCGCACGCGCGCAAAACTCATCAGGGCGCTCCCCGGACCTCAGTGAGTGGTGGCGGCCGGGAACGATCGCTCAGGCCGCCGGCCGTCGAATACGCCGCTGAGGTTAACGGTTGTCCGGCCGTCGCGTGGAAACAGCCCGACATGCCGGCGCGCCGACCGCGAACCGGGTACTACTACCCCTATCTTCGTGTCGCCTGAATCACATTGGGAACAATCTCGCGTGCGGGGGCGTACATCTCAGCCGCAAGGGCGGTATACATGCCTCGCCCAAGGGGGGGTAAGGTTCCGCGCTCGCAGGGGAGTCGCCCCGGCGGGCTCGACCTGTTCGGTCCTCGGGTCGGGTGCCCGACACAAGTGATGGCCGGCCAGCGGAACCGAAACAGCGTCGTCCGGCGTTACAACCGGAAGCGACAACATCGATATGGGAGAGTGAAACCGATGGCCACCGACTACGACGCCCCGCGTCGCGACGAGGTCGACCTCGGCGAGGACAGCCTGGAAGAGCTCAAGGCACGGCGCGTCGACTCACAGTCGGGCGCGGTGGACGTCGACGAGGCCGAGGTCGCCGAGAGCTTTGAGCTGCCCGGTGCCGATCTGGCCGACGAGGAGCTCACGGTCAAGGTGCTTCCGATGCAGCAGGACGAGTTCCGGTGCGCCCGCTGCTTCCTGGTCCACCACCGTAGCCAGCTGGCGGTCGAGCGAAACGGCGAGCTGATCTGCCGCGAGTGCGTCTGACAACCATGACAACACCGGCGGCGGCCTCCTGAACGGGGTCGCCGCTGCCGGTGTAGGCATGCGGCTGCGGTGGGTACCTGCTTGACTCGTAGCGGGTAGCCACAGCACCGGGAGGTCCGATGAGCGATCGAGGCGGCACCACCGAGGGCGGCACGGAAGGCCTCGGTGCCACCCGTGGCACTGACGACCTCGGTGCCACCCGAGGCACTGACGACCTCGGTGCCGACGGTGGCTCGGACGACCTCGGCGCCACCGTCGCGGCGTTGACCGCGGACGACATCGCGCCGGCTCGACGCCGCCAACTCCTGACCCGGATGGTCGGGCAGGCCCGTGCGCGGGGCATCTCCGACCTGTTCAAGCCCCGCGCCGCCGTACGGTGGATGGTCGACACCGTCGCCGAGATCGCCCCGCACGTGCCGGTACGGGATCTGGACACGTTGCGCCGGCACTTCCCCGGCCTGGACGACGCCGCCCTGGCCGATCGCCTCATCCGTAACGCGTCGAGGACCACCGCCGCCATCGGCGCGGCCGGCGGGGGCGTCGCCGCCGTCGAGTGGACAGTGGCCCCGACCCTGCTCTCCGCGCCGGTGCTGCTGGCCGCCGAGACGGTGGCCGTGGTGGCGGTGGAGCTGAAGCTCGTCGGCGAGCTGCACGAGATCCACGGTGTGGCGCTACCGGCCGCCGGCAGCCAACGGGCGGTCGCGTTGGTGCACTCCTGGGCCACCCAACGCGGCGTCAACCCGATGGTGCCCGGCGTGGGAGTGGGAGCGGTGCTCGGCACCGCCGCCCGCAAGGAGCTGCGGGACATGCTGCTGCGGCGCTTCGGTCGCAACCTCACCACGCTCGGGCCGTTCCTGACCGGAGCGGCGGTCGCCAGCTTCCTCAACCGCCGGGCCACCCAGCAGATGGCCGACCAGCTCCAGGTGGACCTGCGTCGGCGGGGCATCGCCCGGCCCGCCCCACCGCCGGCCCTCCCGGGCCCACCGACCGGCACCTGAGCGGGCTCTCCGCCGTCGGTCCGGCAATTGCGCGGCCCTTCGCCGTCGGTCCGGCAATTGGGCGGCCCTTTGCCGTCGGTCCGGCAATTGGGCGGCCCTTTGCCGTCGGACCCGCGCCTGAGCGGCCCTTCGGCGTCGGGTCAGCCCGGCTCGCCCGCCCTCGGGTGGGAAGCCGACAGGGCGTCCCGTGCGGTCAGCACCGCCTCGGCCAGTTCGACCGGGTGGCGGGTGCTCACCACCCAGAACGGGGTCGGGTCCGCGGGATCGTCGAGGATCACCTGCACGGCACCGCCGATCCACGGCCGCTGCACCACGAAGGCGAGCGGGTCCGCGCCGACGCCGAGCACCTCACGTCGGCCGGCCACGTCCAACGGCACCACATCGGCCACGAAGCGGACCGGCAGGCGGGCGTCGTCCACCCGCAGCTCGGCGTCGGCCACCGCGACCCGGATCCGGCCCAGCCACCACAGCCCGACCGCGGTGAGCGGCATCAGCACGGCGAACGGCAGCCAGGCGCGGACGCCGGAGGCGCCCATCCAGATCTCGACGGCCAGCAACGCGGCGGCCACCAGCCCGGCCAGCCACAGCCACCAGGGCAGATCCAACCGCTCGGTGTACGCCGAGCGGGCGGCGGCCGGCGGCTGATCGGCGGACGGGGAGGGCGACATGCTCACTCCTGCGAGGGTACGGCGCACGGCGGCCCGACGAACCGGCAGGATGGCAGGGTCACCCCGCGAACCGGACGGAAGAGGGGACCTGTGACCGACGTCGTACCCGTGCCTGTGCAGTTGCTCGACCCGGAGCTGCCGTTGCCCACGTACGCCCATCCCGGCGATGCCGGGGCCGACCTGGTGGCGGCCGCGGACGTGGAGCTGCCACCCGGCGGCCGTGCCCTGGTGCCCACCGGCGTGGCCATCGCGCTGCCGGAGGGGTACGTGGGCCTGGTCCACCCCCGCTCCGGTCTGGCGGCCAGGCTCGGCGTGACGGTGCTCAACGCGCCCGGTACGGTCGACGCCGGCTACCGGGGTGAGATCCTGGTCAACCTGATCAATCATGATCGGGATGTGCCGGCGAAGATCTCCCGCGGCGATCGGATCGCTCAGCTCGTGGTCCAGCAGGTCGCGCGGGCGCGGTTCGAGCCGGTGGTCGAGCTTCCCGCGTCCCGGCGCGGGACCGGTGGGCACGGGTCCACCGGTGGGCACGCCGGGCTGGTGCCGTCGCCGACGGGCCAGGACCGGGTCGATCGGCGGCCGAGCGAGCCGGGCCGCGGGCAGACGGAAGAAGTGGCAGGGTGAGTGTGAACAGCGGAGGGCAGGCGCAGTGATCTTCTCCCGAAAGCGGGCCGATGCGGACCGGCAGACCCGTGACGAGCGGGCTACCCAGGTCCCGGACCAGGGCGATGCGACGCCGACGTTGGAGCGCGGCCCGTACGACATCTCCGAGAGCTACGACGACGTGCAGCGACTCGACCTGGGCAGCCTGCACATCCCGGCGGTCGCCGACGTCGAGGTGCGGGTGCAGGCCGACCCGCAGGGTGTGATCCAGCAGGTGGTGCTCGTGCACGGTGACAACGCGCTCCAGCTGGGCGTTTTCGCCGCCCCCCGGTCCGAGGGCATCTGGGACGAGGTGCGCGAGGAGATCCGGCAGTCGTTGCTCCGCGACGGCGCGAGCGCGCAGGAGGTCGCCGGCGAGTACGGCCCGGAGCTGCACGCACAGGTGAACACGCCGGACGGCGTGACGAACCTGAGGTTCGTCGGAGTCGACGGGCCGCGTTGGATGGTCCGGGGCGTCTTCCAGGGCCCGGTGGCCACCGATCCGGCCATGGCCGGTCCGCTCGTCGAGTGCCTGGACGGCCTGGTGGTCGACCGTGGGCAGGAGGCCAAGCCGGTCCGCGAGCCCCTGCCGCTGCGGCTGCCTCGGGAGCTCGCCGACCAGGCCGGGGCCGAGGCGGACGACGCTGCCGCCGCGCCGCGTCAGGTCTGACCGGCGCGCACCGGCCCGCCGGAACCAGCCCTGTCGGCGTACGCTGGCGGCACGGTTCCGGCGCCGCCGGGGCCGGCCGGGGACGGCGATCGTGGAGAGGGTGACGCGGAGGTCATGACGACCGACGAGGGCCGGGTGTCGCTGCGGCGCATCCTGCAGAGGTTCACCGCCAGCGAGGCCGAGATCGACGCGCAGGAGCTGCGTCGGGAGAGCGCCGAGTGCGGCGGGATCCCCGCCCAGCAGTGTTCCCGGGGTCAACTGGTCTCGGTCGCCGGTCGGCTGCGCACCGTGGTCTACACGCCGCGCACCAACCTGCCCACCCTTGAGGCCGACCTGTACGACGGCAGTGACGTGGTCACCCTGGTCTGGCTGGGGCGACGGCACATCGCCGGGATCGAGCCGGGGCGGCATCTGACCGCCCGTGGCCGGGTGGCCGTGCGGGACGATCGCAAGGTCATCTACAACCCCTACTACGAGCTGGACTCGCCCAAGTGACGGCACTGCGGACGGAAGGCCGGCGATGACGACGGGACAGGACCGGGCGGCACAGCCGGATACCGACCCTCAGGACGAGGAGCCGCTGCCGACGATCGCCGAGCAGATGGCCGACCAGCTCGGCGGCTGGCGAGGGCTGGTCGAGTCGAGCATCCCGGTCGTGGTGTTCGTCGTCGCCAACATCATCGGCGAGCTGCGGCCGGCGGTGATCGCGTCGATCGCGGTCGCCGTGCTGATCGCGGGGCTGCGGCTGGCCCAGCGTCGACCGATCCGGCACGCCGTCAACGGGCTTTTCGGTGTCGGTGTCGGCGCGGCCATCGCGTGGCGCACCGGCGACGAGCGTGACTTCTACCTCCCCGGCATCCTCTACGGCATCGGCTACGGCGTCGCCCTGCTGATCTCGGCCGCGATCCGACAGCCGTTGGTGGGCTGGATCTGGTCGGTGTTGGTGGCCAAGGGCCGTTCGGAGTGGCGGTCCGACCCGAAGCTGGTGCGCACGTTCACCCAGCTGACGGTGCTCTGGGGCGTGGTCTGGCTGGCCAAGGTGGGCGTGCAGGCGGGGCTCTACCTGGCACACCAGGACACCGCGCTGGGCGTGGCCCGGCTGGCGTTGGGCTACCCGCCGTACGCGCTGCTGTTGCTGATCACGGTCTGGACGGTGCGCCGGGTCACCCGGGAGTCCCCGCCGACCCCGCTGCCCAGCGCCTGAGCAACGTCGGGCGGCCGGACCGCTCAGCCCCGTGGGGTCAGCGTGAGCCGCGGGTCCGTTCGACGCTGTCCGCTCCGAGGATCACCGCGCGGACCGCGTCCTCCACCTCGGCGGTGCAGACGAAGATCAGCTCGTCCCCGGCCTCGATCGGGTCGTCCGGGCTGGGCACCAGGACCCGCTTACCGCGCAGGATCGCCACCAGGGCGGCGTCCCGGGGCAGCGGCACGGCGTGGATCGGCTCACCGACGTACGGGGCGGTCGGCGGCAAAGTGATCTCGACGAGGTTCGCCTCGCCCTGTCGGAAGGTCATCAGCCGGACCAGGTCGCCGACGGTGACCGCCTCCTCGACGAGCGCGGCCATCACCCGCGGCTTGCTCACCGCGACGTCCACGCCCCACTGCTCGGTGAACAGCCACTCGTTCTCGGCCCGGTTGACCCGGGCGACCACCCGGGGCACCGCGAACTCGGTCTTGGCCAGCAGCGACAGCACCAGGTTGGTCTTGTCGTCGCCGGTCGCCGCGACCACCACGTCGCAGCCGGCGACGTCGGCCTCCTCCAGGCTGCTCACCTCGCACGCGTCGGCCAGCACCCACTCGGCGGCCGGCACCCGGTCCGGGCGAAGCATCTTGGGTTGACGCTCGATCAACATCACCTGGTGGCCGTTGTCGATCAACTCCTGGGCGATCGAGCGGCCCACGTTGCCCGCGCCCGCGATGGCGACCCGCATGGCTCAGTGCCCTCCTTCCGGCGGCGTCGCCGCCACCGACGTGACAGTCGCCACGATGTCATCGCTGACCAGCATGAACGCCTGGTCACCCTCCTGCATGACGGTGGAGCCGGTGGGCAGCGTGCCGATGCCGAAGCGGATCAGGTAGGCCACCCGCGCCCCGGTCGCGTCCTCCAGCGTCCGCACCGGTCGGCCGATCCAGTCCTTGTGTACGGGCACCTCGACGATCGACACCGTGCTCGTGGGGTCGCGGAAGATCTCCACGTTGCCCTCCGGGACCAGGTGTCGCAGCATCCGGTCCGCCGTCCACCGCACGGTCGCCACGGTGGGAATGCCCAGCCGCTCGTAGACCTGCGCCCGGCGCTGGTCGTAGATGCGGGCGGCGACCCGGGACACGCCGAACGTCTCGCGGGCCAGCCGGGCCGAGATGATGTTGGAGTTGTCGCCGCTCGACACCGCCGCGAAGGCGTCCGCGCGCTCGATGCCGGCCTGCCGGAGCACCTCGCCGTCGAAACCGGCCCCGGTCACGGTGATCCCGGCGAAGTCGGGGCCGAGCCGGCGGAAGGCGTCGGCGTCCTGGTCGATCACCGCCACCGAGTGCCCTCGGGACTCCAGGCTGTGGGCGAGCGTCGACCCGACCCGACCACATCCCATGATCACGACGTGCACGCTGTCCCTCCCAAGGTGCGTACCGCTCCCGCTGCCGGTGGTCCTCGAGTGCGAGCCTGCCACGTCCCGGTCACGAGCGGGGACCGACCGTACCCCGCCGTCGCGAGCAGCGGTGATCGCCCACCCCCGCGCCCCCGCCGTGGTGGTCGTACTCTTGGCGTTCGTGGCCAGTCCCACCTCGCTGCTGAAGCGGCTTCTTCTCGGTCGACCGTTCCGGTCCGACCGGCTCCAGCACACCCTCCTGCCGAAGCGCATCGCGCTGCCCGTGTTCGCCTCCGACGCGCTGTCCAGCGTCGCGTACGCGCCCGACGAGATCCTGCTGACCCTCTCCATCGCCGGTGCCTCCGCGTACGTCTTCTCGCCGTGGATCGCGCTGGCCGTGGTCGTGGTCATGCTGACCGTGGTGGCGAGCTACCGGCAGAACGTGCACGCCTACCCGTCCGGTGGCGGCGACTACGAGGTGGCCACCGTCAACCTGGGTCCGAAGTTCGGCGTCGGGGTGGCCAGCGCGTTGCTGGTCGACTACGTGCTCACGGTGGCCGTGTCGGTCTCCTCCGGCGTGGCCAACCTGGGCTCGGTGGTGCCGTTCGTGGCCACCCACAAGGTCCTGATCGCGGTGATCGCGGTCGTCCTGCTGAGCGCGGTCAACCTGCGTGGTCTGCGCGAGTCGGGCACGGCGTTCGCCATCCCCACCTACGGCTTCGTGATCGTGATGGGTGGGATGCTGCTCACCGGTCTGTTCCGGGTCTTCGTCATGGGTGACGAGCTGCGCGCGCCGAGCGCCGACCTGGTGATCCAGGCCGAGCACAGCGTGACCGGTTTCGCGCTCGTCTTCCTGCTGCTGCGGACGTTCAGCTCGGGCGCCGCCGCGCTCACCGGTGTCGAGGCGATCTCCAACGGGGTGCCGGCGTTCAAGGCGCCGAAGAGCCGCAACGCCGCCACCACCCTGCTGCTGCTCGGCGGCATCTCGGTGAGCATGCTGGTCGGGATCATCTGGCTGTCCCGGCTGACCCACCTCCAGTTCGTGGAGGACCCGGGCCTCCAGATCGTTACCGGCCCCGAGGGGTACGTGCAGAAGACGGTCACCACCCAGCTCGGTGAGACGGTCTTCGGCTCCGGGTCGATCCTGCTCTACGTGGTGGCCGGGATGACCGCCCTGATCCTCTTCCTGGCCGCGAACACCGCGTTCAACGGTTTCCCGGTGCTCGGCTCGATCCTCGCCCAGGACCGCTACCTGCCCCGCCAGTTCCACACCCGGGGCGACCGGCTGGCCTTCTCCAACGGCATCGTCTTCCTGGCCGTCTTCGCGATCGTGCTGATCGTCGGCTTCCAGGCCGAGGTGACCCGACTCATCCAGCTCTACATCGTCGGGGTCTTCGTCTCGTTCACCGTCTCCCAGGCCGGCATGATCCGGCACTGGAACCGGCACCTGCGCACCGAGCGGGACCCGGAGGCGCGCCGCCGGATGCAGCGCTCGCGCGCCATCAACACCTTCGGCGCGGGCCTGACCGGCGCGGTGCTGGTGATCGTCCTGATCACGAAGTTCCTGCTCGGCGCCTGGATCGCCATCGCCGCGATGGCGGTGATCTACGTGCTGATGCTGGCGATCCGCCGGCACTACGACCGGATCGCCGTCGAGCTGACCCCACCGGACGAGGGGCGGGCCGTGCTGCCCGCCCGCAACCACGCGATCGTGCTGGTCAGCAAGCTGCACCAGCCGACGCTGCGGGCCATCGCCTACGCCCGCGCCACCCGGCCGGACACGCTCACCGCGGTGACGGTCAACGTGGACGAGAAGGACACCCGGGACCTGCAGGCCGACTGGGAGCGACGGGAGATGGCGATCCCGCTCACCGTGATCGACTCGCCGTACCGGGAGATCACCCGCCCGATCCTGGACTTCGTCGCCTCCACCCGCCGCAAGTCGCCCCGCGACGTGGTCACCGTGTTCATCCCCGAGTACGTGGTCGGCCGTTGGTGGGAGAACCTGCTGCACAACCAGAGCGCCCTGCGCCTCAAGGGCCGGCTGCTCTTCGAACCGGGAGTCATGGTGGTCAGCGTGCCGTGGCAGCTCGCGTCGACAGCGAGCAAGAACCTGGACCGGCTGGACGCCACACTGTCCCGGACACCGGCGCGTGGACCACGCAGCGCCGTACCACCACCGCTCGCCGCATCGCCGGTGGCTGCCACGCCGCCCGGTGAGGATGGGCCCGAGAACAGCGCAACGATGGGGAACACTCGTGACTGAGCCCGGCGGTCAGCGGACCGCGACAACCGGGACGCCGTCCGCGTCGGCGTCACCGGCGTTCGAGCGGGGCCTGGCCGAGACGGATCGGGTCGAGCTGACCGTCGACGCGGTCGCGCCCGGCGGGCACTGTGTCGCCCGGGTGGACGGGCAGGTGGTCTTCGTCCGGCACGCGCTGCCGGGTGAGCGGGTCGTCGCCGAGGTCACCGAGGTGCACCGGGGGTTCGTCCGGGCCGACGCGGTGACAGTGCTCGAGCCCTCACCGGACCGCGTCGAGCCGCCGTGCCCGTACGCGAAGCCGGGTGCCTGCGGGGGCTGCGACCTCCAGCACGTCGCGCCGGCCGCCCAGCTGGCCTGGAAGACCGCAGTGGTCCGCGAGCAGTTGGTCCGTCTCGGTGGGCTGACCGATGACGAGCTGGACCGGCTCGGCGTGCGCGTCGAGGCGTTGCCCGGTGGGCTGCTGGGCTGGCGCTCCCGGGTCCGTTACGCGGTCGACGCCGCCGACCGTGCCGGCCTGCTCAAACACCGCTCGCACGAGGTGGTCCCGATCGACCGCTGCCGGATCGCCCACCCGGCCATCCAACAGCTGCCGGTGCTCACCCCCAGCGGGGCGCGCTGGCCGGCCGCCGAGGCGGTGGAGACCGTCGCCAGCACCGGCGGGGACGTGACCGTCACGGAGATCCGCGACGGGGCGCCCGCCCCGGTCAGTGGCCCGACCGAGGTCCGCGAGGTCGCCGCCGGACGGGACTGGACGCTGCCCGCGTCCGCGTTCTGGCAGGTGCACCCCGCCGCCGCGGACGCCCTCTCCGCCGCCGTGCTGGAGCTGCTGGACCCGCAGCCGGGCGAGGTCGCCTGGGACCTCTACGGCGGCGCCGGGCTGTTCGCCGCCGGGCTGGCCGCAGGGGTCGGCGCGACCGGCCGGGTGACCCTCGTCGAAGCGGCGGCACAGGGTGTAGCCGCCGCCCGGGAGAACCTCGCCGACCAGCCCAGCGTCGAGGTGGTGTCGGCCCGGGTGGAGACCGCGCTGGCCCGTCGACGGATCACCGGTCCGGTCCACGTGGTGGTGCTCGACCCGCCGCGCTCCGGGGCCGGCGCCCAGGTGGTCCGCGCGCTGGTCGCCGCGGGTCCGCGGGCGGTCGCGTACGTGGCCTGTGACCCGGCCGCCTTCGCCCGGGACGTGCGTACCTTCGCCGATCTCGGTTGGCGACTGGCGGCGCTGCGGGGCTTCGACCTCTTCCCGATGACGCAGCACGTCGAGCAGGTCGGGCTGCTGCTTCCCCCGGACGCGCGGTAGAACCCGCCGCCTGGCACCTGACCGGGTGCTCAGCCACCCACACCCGGCCCGGCCGGGGTGCCTGGGGCTCGGGCCGGGCTGCGGAGTACCGGGGGGCCGATAGACTCTCCGGTCATGAGTGTTGAAGAGGACACGGCCAACCACGGCCGGCTGCTGGGGACGGTTCGCGGTCCGCAGGACGTCAAGCGGATGTCCGGCGAGGAGCTGGACGTCCTCGCCGCCGAGATCCGGGACTTCCTGATCACCAAGGTCTCCCGTACCGGCGGGCACGTCGGGCCCAACCTCGGTGTGGTCGAGCTGACGCTCGCCATGCATCGCGTCTTCGACTCACCCCGGGACCGGCTCCTGTTCGACACCGGCCACCAGGCGTACGTACACAAGATCCTCACCGGGCGTCAGGCCGGCTTCGACAAGCTCCGCCAGCGCGGTGGCCTCTCCGGCTACCCCAGCCAGGCGGAGAGCGAGCACGACCTCATCGAGAACTCGCACGCTTCCACAGCGCTGTCCTACGCCGACGGCCTCGCCAAGGCGTACGCCCTCCGGGGCGAGGCCCGCAGCGTCGTGGCCGTGGTCGGCGACGGGGCGTTGACCGGCGGCATGTGCTGGGAGGCGCTGAACAACATCGCCACCGCCGGCAACTCCCTCGTGATCGTGGTCAACGACAACGGCCGGTCCTACTCACCGACCATCGGCGGGCTGGCCGACCACCTCTCCTCGCTGCGGCTCAACCCCGGCTACGAGAAGGTCCTCGACACCGTCAAGGACGCCCTCGGCTCCACGCCGCTCGTCGGCAAGCCGATGTACGAGGTGCTGCACGCGGTCAAGAAGGGCATCAAGGACGCGGTCGCCCCGCAGGCCATGTTCGAGGACCTGGGCATCAAGTACGTGGGCCCGGTGGACGGGCACGACGTGGGCGCGGTCGAGGCGGCGCTGCGCGCGGCCAAGAACTTCGGCGGCCCGGTCATCGTGCACGCCGTCACCCGCAAGGGCTACGGATACCGTCCCGCGGAGGAGGACGAGGCCGACTGCCTGCATGGCCCCGGCAGCGCCTTCGACGTGGAGACCGGCGCGCTGCTGGCCGCCCCGTCGGTGAAGTGGACGCACGTCTTCGCCGACGAGCTGCTGGCCGTCGCCGACGAGCGCCCGGACGTGGTGGGCATCACCGCCGCCATGGCCGAGCCGACCGGCATCGCCAAGCTGGCCCGCAAGTACCCCGAGCGGGTGTACGACGTGGGCATCGCCGAGCAGCACGCGGCCACCTCGGCGGCCGGGTTGGCGCTCGGTGGCCTGCACCCGGTGGTCGCGGTCTACGCCACCTTCCTCAACCGCGCCTTCGACCAGGTCCTGCTGGACGTGGCGATGCACAAGCTCCCGGTGACCTTCGTGCTGGACCGGGCGGGCATCACCGGCCCGGACGGGCCCAGCCACTACGGCATCTGGGACATGTCGGTCTTCGGGGTGGTGCCGGGGCTGCGGATCGCCGCTCCCCGCGACGCCGCCACCCTGCGCGAGGAACTGCGCGAGGCGCTGGCCGTCGACAACGGCCCGACTGTGGTGCGGTTCCCGACCGGCGCGGTCGCCGCGGACCTGCCGGCACTGCGCCGGGTCGGCACCGTCGACGTGCTGGCCGAGTCCGCCCGTACCGACGTGCTGCTCGTCGCCGTCGGCTCCTTCGGCCAGTTGGGCATGGAGGTGGCCGCCCGGGTCGCCGAGCAGGGCTACGGCGTCACCGTCGTCGACCCCCGCTGGGTGCGTCCGGTCCCGGCGGAGCTGGTCGACCTGGCCGCCCGCCACCGGCTCGTGGTCAGCGTCGAGGACGGCGTGCGGGTTGGCGGGGTGGGCGACGCGCTCGCCCAGGCGATGCGCGACGCCGACGTCCGGGTGCCGCTCAAGGACCTGGGTGTACCGGCCGACTGGCACCCGCACGGCACCCGCGCGCAGATCCTCGCCGACCTGGGCCTGACCGCTCAGGACGTGGCCCGCAACGTCACCGGTTGGATCTCCGGCCTGGACGCCACCCCGGACCGCCTCACCCCCAGCGACGCGGCCGCACAGAACTGACGAGAACGACCAACGGCGGGCGTCCCGAGGGGCGCCCGCCGTTCGCATATCCACCCCGGCCCCCACCCGCACCCCGCACCCCGCACCCCACACCCCACACCCCACAGCGCCCGAGCCCTTCAGCCCTCCGGCCGCCCCAGCCCCGCACCCCGCAGCGCCCAAGCCCTTCAGCCCTCCGGCCGCCCCAGCCCCGCACCCCGCAGCGCCCGCGCCACTCAGCCCGCACCACTCAGCCCGGGACGCCCGAGCCCTCAGCCCCGCCTAGGCTGCGTCGATCAAGGACTTGTGGTGCCCCGCAAAAGGTGCATATGGCCAGCAGTTACCCACCACAACTCCATGATCGACTCTCTGGAGGGGTGGCGGGGAGTGCGCCGGGGTGCGGCGCGGTGTGGCGGGTGCCTGGCGTCGCCTATACACCCCACCTCCACCCGCCCCCAGTCCTCTCACCCTCCACCGCCCAGCCCTCCCGACCCCACTGCCCCGCCCGAGCCCCCCTGCCTGCGCCGATCTTGCACTTTCGGTCGGCGTAATGCGCCTTGAGCCCGTTTTGTCGGCACAGAAAGTGCAAGATCGCGGGGGCGAGCGGGGTGGGGTGGGGCGGGGTGGGTTAGCGGGGGGAGATTGAGCGGTAGTGGGTCTTGTCGGTGTTGGCGAGGCTGTAGGTCTGGGAGCGGGACGGGGTGGGAACGACCACCAGGCCGGGGCGCTCGACCAGCAGGGGAGTGCCCGGCGGAACGGACAGGGAGCTGTCCCGGGTGGCCCGCCAGCTCAGCACCACCAGCGGCTGACCGGGTACCGGCAGTTGGTACGCCTGCAACGGGGTGGCCCGGTCGGCGGGTGAGACGACGGGCGCGCTCCCGTCGGCCGGTCGATAGATCACCGCCGTCATCGCGCCGGCGTCGGTGTCCCAGCTGAGCTGCTGCAACTCGGCCGGCTCGCCGCCACCGAGGGCGACTTCGCCGAGCGAGCGCACGGTGAGCTTCGCCATCGGCCAGGACGTCGGCACCGAGCGTGGGGCGTCCCGGTCCCCGATTCGGCGCGGGATGCTGCCGAAGGGGCCCCGGTCGCCGGACAGCACGCAGGTGTCCAGACCGGTGAGCGCCCGCCGGCCGGTGCCGGACTCGTCGCGGACCAACGGGTAGCGCGGGTCGACGGTGCCGGTGCCCAGGTCGAGCAGTCGGTCGGCGGCGCGTCCACGGGGGAGCGACTCCGTGGTTCGCAGGGTCGCGGTCACGCCGACGGCCGTGCAGGACGGCACGTCGACCGGTGCGCTGAGACCGTCCGCGATGGTCAGCGTCCGGTCCTTGGGCCCGAGGAGGCTCTGCACCCGGGAAGAGACCAGGTAACGCCGGCCGCCAGCAGTCTGCACCGGCAGCACGTCGGAGTAGACCAGGTAACCCGGGTCGGTGTACTCGGCGGCGCGGGTCACCGCGTACCGGTCGCCCTCACGAGTCAGTTGCAGAAGCCAGGACGCGCTTTCGCCGGGCACGTCGGCGGCCACCAGCGCCACCGGGACGCCGTCGACCCGACCGGAGAAGAGGATGCCCGACGAGGGCAGGTGCGCGCGGTCGTCGGCCGGCGATCGCCAGCTCCGGACCGCCGTGGTGACCGCCGCCGTCGCCGCCGCGTCCCCGGAGAGGTTGCCGCGGGGCGGCCACACAGCGAGCGTGCCGTCCAGGCTGTCGTACCCGACCCGGAGGTCCTGCGGCTTCCGCTCGGCTACCGGACCGCAGGCCGTGCCGGCCAGCAGCGCGCTCAGCAGGACGGGAAGCGCCCTGCCGTACCGACGGCCTGGAGTCACCTGGCCCGCCCCCGATCGCTCGCCGTCGCTGTCGGAAAGCGCCATAGTACGAGATGTCCGATGCGGCGCCTCAGTTGGCCGCCACCCGAACCACCACAATGGACGGCACCGGGGGTTTAGGGCGTTTTGGTTGCTCCGGTAGACTCCGCCGACTGTGACGCCTGCCGAGTCCCGCGCCCTGCCCGCGCCGCACCCGGAGGCGGTAGACGACTCCGCCGAGCTGGTGAGCTACCGCACACCGGCCGGCCTCTTCGCCGGCCCGCCCGCGCTGGCCGTCCCCAGCACAGCGCCGGCCAAGCCCGAAACCCCGGCCGACGCCGCCACAGCGCCGGGCAAGCCCGAAACCCCGGCCGACGCCGCCACAGCGCCGGCCAAGCCCGAAACCCCGGCCGACGCCGCCACAGCGCCGGCCAAGCCCGAAACCCCGGCCGACGCCGCCACAGCGCCGGCCAAGCCCGAAACGCCGACCAAGCCCGCCACAGCGCCGGCCGACCCTGCCACAGCGCCGGGCAAGCCCGAGACGCCGGGCAAGCCCGAGACGCCGGGCAAGCCCGAGACGCCGGCCGCCCCAGGAACGCCCGCCGAGCCTGAAACGTCGGCCGAGAGCGCGGTGCCGACGCGAGCGCGGTGGCGCCGGTGGACCCGGCGTCGGCAGCACCTGGCGGTGGGCGGGCTGTTCCTGCTCGCCGCGCTCTGGGTGACCAGCCGGATCTGGCTGGACCCCTCCGGTCGGGTGGCCTCGCTCTACACCGGTGACCCGGCGCAGGTGCAGTTCTTCCTCGCCCACTCGGTACGCGTGGTGCTGCACGGCGAGTACCCGTTCTACACCGAGCAGTTCAACTACCCCGACGGCGTCAACCTGATGGCCAACACCGCCGTGTTGGCGCTGGGCATCCCGATGGTTCCGGTGACGTTGCTCTTCGGGCCGGCGGTCTCCTTCGTGGTGCTGGTCACGCTCGGTCTGGCCGGCACCGCGATGGCCTGGTACCTGATGCTCTCCCGCCACCTGGTGCGTACCCCGCTCGCGGCGGCGGTCGGCGGCTGGTTCTGCGGGTTCTCGCCCGCGATGCTCTCGCACGCCAGTTGGCACCCGAACATCATCAGCCAGTTCCTGTTGCCGTTCATCGTGTGGCGGGTGCTGGTGCTCACCCGCTCCGGAAGACCGGTTCGGGACGGGGCGCTGCTCGCCCTGCTGGTCACCGCGCAGGCGTTCATCAACGAGGAGATCCTGCTCTTCACGGCGTTGGCCTGCGGCGTCTTCCTGTTGGCGGTGCTGGCCCAGGAGCCGGCCCGGTGGCGGGCGGCATGGCGACCTCTGGGCGCCGGCGTGTTGACCTGCGCGTTGCTGGCGGGGGCGTTGCTGGCGTACCCGCTCTACGTGCAGTTCGCCGGGCCGATGGCCTACCACGGGCTCAGCGACGCGGTGAAGGACTACGGCAACGACATCGCCGCCTTCTTCGCCCCCGGCTCGCCCACCCTCGGCGGCAACCAGCGAGCCAACATCAACCTGGCGCCGAACTACTCCGAGGAGAACGCCTTCTTCGGCTGGAGCCTGTCGATGCTGGCCATCGGCATCGTGGTCTGGCTGCGCCGGGAGTTGATCGTTCGGGCGCTCGCGGCGACCGGCGTGTTCTTCGCCGTGCTGTCCCTCGGCGAGCGGGTCTCCTGGTGGGACCGTGAGCTGATCACCGGGCCGTGGCAGTGGTTGGTCCACCTGCCGCTGTTGGACGCGGTGGTGCCGACCCGGTTCGGGCTCATCACCAGCGTGGTGATCGGCCTGCTGCTGGCGCTCGCCGTCGAGCGGGCCTGGGCGCTACGCCCGGCCGACCGGCGTACCGTCCGGGTGCTGACCGCTGCGGGCCTGGCCTTCGCGCTGCTGCCGATCGCACCGATGCCGCTGCGGATGGTCTCCCGGCCGCCGGTGCCGGACTTCATCACGGCGGACCGGTGGCGGGCGTACGTCGGGCCGGACCAGACGCTGGTGCCGATCCCGGTGCCCAGCATGGGCAACACGCACGGTATGCGCTGGGCGGCGTCCACCAACCTCGATTTCAAGATCCCAGGCGGTTACTTCCTCGCGCCCCGCAACGGCAACACCGGTGACCCGGGTCGGTTCGGCGGCCGTCCCAGCGGGGTGGGTCAGATGCTGGAGGAGGTGGCGACCACCGGCCGTACGCCCAAGCTGGACGACCGGCAGCGTCGGCGCTTCGCCGACGAGCTGCGGCACTGGCGGGCGGCGATCCTGGTGCTGCCGGTGCGGCAGCAGAACGTCGAGCCACTGCGACGTACCGTCGAGGAGCTGGTCGGTCCGGGCCGCCAGGAGTTGGACGTCTGGGTCTGGGACGTGCGGACGCTCACCGACCGTTCGGTCTGATGACCACCGGGACGACGTCCCCGAACATCCCACCTCCGGCGACGGTCGGCGCCTCCCGCGCGGGCTGGCTGCGGGACGCGCTGGTGGTGGCCGGCTATCTGGGTCTCGCGGTGCTGCTGACCAGCGGGCAGTGGGGTCACCCGTGGCGGCTGTTCCACCAGGCGGGTGACCAGATCCTCTTCGAGTGGATGCTGGCTCACGCGGCACATGCGGTGGTCGAGGGGGAGAATCCGCTCTTCAGCACCGGGTTGAACGCGCCCGACGGGGTCAACCTGATGGCGAACACGTCGGTGCTCGGCCTGGGTGTTCCGCTCACCCCGGTCACGGTGCTCTTCGGCTCGCAGGTGGCGTTCTGCGTGGCGGTCGTCTGCTGCCTCGCCGGGACCGCCGTCGCCTGGTACGTGCTGCTGCGCCGCCGGCTGGTCGGCACCCGGGCCCCGGCCGCGGTGGGTGGGCTGATCTGTGGCTTCGCCCCGGGCATGATCGCCCAGGCGGGAGCCCACCTGCACATCGCCGCCCAGTTCCTGGTGCCCGCGATCCTCGCCCTGGTGTTCCGGCCGGCCGCGGAGACGAGGCTGCACGGCGTGTGGCGGCCCGGCGTCGGCCTGGGGCTGCTGCTCGTCTGGCAGGTCTTCATCGGCGAGGAGGTGCTGGTCTTCCTGGTGCTCGCAGCCGGCGTCTTCGCGCTGGGTTACGCGCTCGCCGACCGGGTGGCCGCACGGCGGCTGGCACCGGCCCTCTTCGGTCGGCTCGCGGTGGCGGCCGGCGTGGCGGGGGTGCCGCTGGCGTACCCGCTGTGGTTCCAGTTCCACGGCCCGCAGCACTACTCCGGGATGGCGTTCGCCACGCAGGGCTTCCAACTGGACGTCGCCTCGTTCACCGCGTCGGCCCGGCAGACCGTGCTGGGTGACGACTGGCTGCCGGGGCTGCTCTCGCCGAATCCGACCGAGGAGAACTCGTTCTTCGGCCCCGGCCTGCTGGTGCTTGCCGTGGTGATCGTGATCTGGCAGTGGCGACGACCGCTGGTCCGGGCACTGGCCGCCTGCGGCGTGGTCTTCGCCCTGCTCTCGCTCGGCGACGAGGTGCGGGTGGACGGTGCGGCCACCGGCATTCCGGGGCTGTATCGGCTGGTCGGCGGGCTGCCGTTGCTCGATCTCGCGGTGCCGGCCCGGTTCGCGCTGGTCTGCGTACCGGTGCTGGGGGTGCTGGTGGCGCTGTCAGTGGACCGGGTCCGGGCCGCGCGGGGGCCGGATGTGGCGCCGGGCCTACCGGTGCGGCTGCTGTGGGCCGGCGCGGTCGCCGCCGCGTTGCTGCCGTTGTTTCCGACGCCGATCCGCGTGGTGCCGGTCGCGCCGGTGCCGGCGTTCGTCGCGGCCGGTGGCTGGCGTCCGCTGGTGCCGCCCGGCCGGACGGTGGTCGCGGTGCCCCCGGTCACCGGTGCCGGGCGCAGCCCGGCGATGCTCTGGTCCGCCCGTACCGGCCTGGCGTTCGCCGCGCCGGGCGGTTACTTCATCGGCCCCAGCGGCCCGGCCGACCCGGCGGCCCGTTGGGGCGCGCCGGATCGGCCCACGTCCGTGCTGCTGCGGCAGGTGGCCGAGACCGGCGTGGTGCCGGTGCTCGACGACGCCGACCGCCGCCAGGCGGTCGAGGACCTGCGGCACTGGCGTGCCGCGGTGGTCGTCCTCGGGCACCTGGAGCACGGTGACCCGGTCCGCCGAACCGTCGACGACCTGCTCGGCCCGGGCCGACCGGTCGACGGCGGTTGGTTGTGGGACGTCCGGGACCGGGTCGGCTGACTACCCCACCAGGGCGCGCACGTCCCAGACCCAGACGTCGTCGACCCGCTGCGGTGGCCCGATCAGGGCGGTGACCAGCTCACGGAGCACCGCCTCACGGGGGTGCGCCCCGAGCACCACCACCGACGCCCGCCAGAACCGTAGGTCCTCGACGGTCTGGCGGCGGTTCTCGTCGGTCAGCGCCGGGAGCGTGCCACTGTCCATGGTGGAGTAGATGAGCGTGCTGGTCGGCCGGTTCGGCGCGCCGAAGACCCCCTCACCCAGCTCGTTCGGGCCGATGAAGTAGCCGCCCGGAACGGGGAACTCCTGCCCGGTCAGCGCACTCCACCGCAGCGTCGGCAGACCGTGCACGTTGCTCGGGATCGGCACCGGCACCAGGGTGCGACCCGCCGGCACGTACGGTCGCCAGCCGCCCGCGGTGATGAAGTGCGGCGGCGGGTCGATCTGCTGGGCGGGCAGTGGGCGGGGGAAGAGCGGCAGCACGGCGAGGGCGACCGCCGCGTACCCCACCGGGCGCAGCCAGCGGCGGCGGGTTGCGGCCGGCGCGGCCGGCTCGTCGTCGGACGTCGCCGGGGTCGCTTCGCCGACGCGCTGGGCCGGCACCCGCGGCCGGTCGGCCACCGCGCGCCCCTGGCGGTGCGCGGCGTCCCAGGTCAACGCCAGGAGTACGCCCACCGCGGCCGCGACCACCAGCGTCAACCGGGTCGGCATCATCATCTCGACCAGCGGCAGGTCGTCCGACACGTACGACCACGGGCCGCGTACGCCGGTCTCCTCACCGTTGAAGCGCACGAACGGCCCGATCGCGGCCACGCTGAACACCACGATGAGCACCGCGGCGATCCGGGCGGCCAGCGAGCGGCGGACGAGCAGCACCAGCGCCACCACCGAGAGCAGCACCAGCGGCCAACCGAACCAGGTGTTTTGCTCGGTCAGCCCGATCGTCTTCTCCACCGCCGGGTCGCCGGCCCAGGTGTCCCGGGCGAAGGTGACGAAGGCGACCAGGTCCTCGCCCCAGTTGTGGAACACGCCACCCTGCAGGCCGCGGTAGGACTGCGGGCCGTTGAACTGGAACCAGATCGGGTACGCGGTGAGCACCAGCGCCAGCCCGCCGGCGACGCCGAGCCCGGCCAGGAAGGTGCCGGCGGCGGCCCGGGTGGCCCGCGGCCGCTGCACGGCGTACGCCACCACGATGACCAGGCAGGCCAGCGCGGTGAGCAGGAGCATCTCCTCGTTGATGAAGATCTGGTACGCCACCAGCGCACCGAGCACGAGGCCGTTGCGTCGCCACCGGCCCGGCTCACCGAGGCTCAGCACCCGCACCACGATCAGCGGGAGCAGGAAGTTGGAGACGAAGTTCGGTTGGCCGTTGGCGTGGTGGATGATTCCCGGCGCGAAGCCGAGGAACGCGCCGCCGACGAACGCCGCCGCCCGCGAGCGCACCAGGTGGCGGGAGAGCATCCAGTACCCGGTGCCGGCGGTGGCCGCCAGCGCCGCGCCCAGGTAGAGGGCGTACATCACCTGGGGGCCGAGCAGCATGGTCAGCGGAGCCAGCGGCAGGGTCACCCCGAGCAGCGAGGTGTTGGCCATCATGTTCACCCCGTCCGGGGCGTTCTGACGGGCCGTGAACAGCGGGTTCTGCAGGTGCCGCACCGAGTACTCGCCGTGCGCGAACAGCCACTCGAACCAACTGTGGTCGGTGGGCAGGTGCGAGGAGACCCGGCCGTTGACGTCACCCCAGTAGTTGAGGCAGACGAAGACGCCCAGCAGCACATAGGCTCCGAGGGCCAACAGGTCGGCTCGGGCCGGACGGCGTCGAGGCCGCCGTGTCGACTCGGCCTCGGCCGGGTCGGCGTCGGTCACGGGATTCAGCGAAGGGTCTACCACCGGCACAGCCACGACGCGCCATCGTACAGGCGGGTTTCCGTCGCTTTTGCCGGGCCGGTGCGCTGACGGTCGGTTTGCCGGACGGTGACTCGTCGGCCAGCCTTACCTGTGACGGAGGGACGGTCGTTGTCGATCATCGAGCTGGGCGAGATCACCGACGAGCCCGCGTCGGCACCTCCGGTTCGCCGCCCGCGCGCCGTCGGCCGCCCGCTGCGCAGCGCGACCGTGTTGTTTCTCAGCCTGGTGATGCTCGCCGGTGCCGCGCCGCCGACGCGGCGCGCGGTGAGCGTGGTGCCGGCGTCGCGAATGGCCACCGCGTATCTGGCCGGGGACGGCGTCTACGTGGTCGATCCGCCGACACCCGACGGGGACCGGTACCTGACCGCGTACGCGCAGCCGGCACCGACCGGTGTCGGGGTGCGGCGGCGGTGGCAGGCGCCGGTGGCCCGCACGGGCAACTACCTCGACGTCCGGGTCGAGCGGGGTCTGGTGCTGGCGGTGACGGTCAACGCCCCCAACCGGCTGTTCCAGACCACCGCCTTCGATCCCGCGACGGGCCGGCAACGCTGGCAGCATCCCGGTGTCTTCCAACCGACGCCCGGCGGTGGCCTGCTGGTGACCAACGGCCGGGAGAACGGGTCGGGCGCGATGAGCGGGGTGGAGCCCGACACCGGGCTGGTGCTCTGGTCGGTGCCGATCCCGCCGGCCGCCAGCCCCACCTACCACCTCACCCCCGAGGGGCAGGTCGACCAGTTCGTGCTGCTGCAACCGACCGGCGAGGTGCAGGTGCACGACGCCGGCACCGGCCGGCTGCTGCGCAGCATCGACACGCTGCCCGGTGACCGGTCGGCGTACCAGCGGGTGCAGATCGTCGACGACCTGGTGCTGCTCGTTCCGCCGGGCAGCACCCGGCTGGTGAGCTTCGGGCTGGCCGAGTTGGCGCCACGGTGGACGGCGGAGGTGACGTTGGTGTCGCATGTGCTCGAATGCGGTGGTCTGCTCTGCGCGGTGCCGCAGACCGGCGGCCTCCAGGTGCTCGACCCGGCCACCGGCTCGGTGCGGTGGTCGGAACCGGGCCAGGACGTCCTGGCCGACGTCCGGTACGGTCGACTGCTGATGGCCCGGCCCGGCCAGGGGTACGCGGTGCGGGACGCGGCCACCGGGCAGGTACGAACCGAACTCGGCGTGTGGAGTCTGATGCCGGTGCTGGGACCGGACGATCCGCTGGTCGGCGTGCGGCGGGGTGACGACGGTCGGATGGTCGTCGCCGAACTGGACCTGGTGGCTGCTCGGACGCGGATCGTGGACGTGCTGCCGGGCATCGCCGGCAGCTGCCAGGCGTCCCTGCCGCTCCTGCTCTGCCAGCGCCTCGACGGCACCACCGCGCTGTGGCGGTTGGCGCGATGACCGGGCCGGTGATCGACCTCGGTGAGCTGCGGCACGACCCCGACCCGGACCCGGTGGTCCGCCCGCCCCGCGCCCATGGTCGCCCGCTGCGCTGCGCGCTGGTCGTGGTGCTCGCGCTCGTCACGCTCGCCGGCTCCGTCGTCGCGCCGTCCCGGTCGGCCCCGCTGACGCTGCCGGTCCGGTCCGGGTCCGACGTCATGGTCGACGGTGACCTCCTCCTGGTCCTGGAGCCGACCACCACCGCGACCCGACGGGCGCGGGTGTCCGCCTATCGGTTACCCAAGGGCGAGCTCGTCTGGCAGGCGCCGCTGTCGGCGGAGGCCAGATACTGGGGGATGACCCCACTGGCGGGAATGCTGCTGGCCACCGGCTACGAGATCGGCCCGCAGGGTCGGGAGACGATCACCGTCGCAATGGACCGGGCGACCGGGGCGTACCGGTGGCAGCAGCCAGGCACCGTCTCCAAGCTGACCGACGGCAACGTGCTGCTGCGCAGCGGCGGCGAGACCGTACCGTCCACTCTGCGCGTGGTCGATCCGTGCTGCGGCACCGTGCGTTGGCAGCTCTCCGGCACCAGCGCCGAGACGACTGTGCGGGGCACCGAGCGCGGGGTGGACCGGGTGGTGCTCAGCGAGGCGGACGGGCCGGTCGAGGTACGCGACGCGATCACCGGCGCGGTGCTGGCCCGCGCCGACCTGCGCCCGCCAGACGGTGGTCGGGTCGGCCTGGACCTGACGAAGGACCTGCTGCTGGCCATCGACAGAGGCTCGGGCACGGTCACCGCGTACGGGCTGGACAAGCTTGAGGCCCGCTGGACCCGCGCCCGGCTCCACGTCGACTTCGCGCTGGACTGTGGCCCCGTCCTGTGTGTGCGCACCGGCAACAACGAACTCCAGGCGCTCGATCCGGCAACCGGCGAGGTGCGCTGGAGCAGCACCCAGTGGGGGTGGGCCTGGCCGACCGACGGCCGGCTGATGGCCAACATCAGCGGTATCGGCCCGTTGGAGCAGTACATCGTGCTCGATGCGCTGACCGGGCAGCAGGTGGGCGACCTGGGCCGGTGGGAGCTGTACCAACTCGGTCCCGGCGGCCGGTTGGTCGGCATCCGGCGGCACCCCGACGCGGGGGTGCTCGTCGGCGAGTTGGACGTCGGCGCCGCAGAGGTGCGCATCGTGGACGTGCTGCCCGACGCCACCGGGGAGTGTCAGGCGATCACCGGCTACCTGGTGTGCAGTGCGGCCGGCGAGTACCAGCTCTGGAAGCTGACCGACTGATCACCAGTTGGCCTGGGCGGGTGGCGGGGGCAGCGGCACCGACGCGGGTCGCAGCACGTACGCGACCCCACCGCTGCCCCGTTGCCACACCGCCTCGAACGCCTGCCGGGGCACTGTGCGACGGACCGCGTCGTCGTCCGGGGCGTACGGGTCGTTGAGCACCGGGTCGCCGTCGGCGCTGAAGCCGACCAGGACCATCAGGTGCCCACCGGTGTCGTACCCGAGCCCCGGCACCTCGTCGGCCCGGAACGCGGCGGAGACGATCAGGGGGATGCCGGCGGCGACGAACTCCTCCGCCTCGACCAGCGACCGCAGCCGGGTGACGAACGCGTCCACCCCGTGCAGACCGGCGTACGCGGTGTTGAACGGCCAGTTGCCGGCCCCGGCGTACGCGTGGTCGTAGCAGTGCCGGGCGGCGTGTACCACCACCGGACGCGGGCCGGACGGCTCCACCCAGGCGTAGCGGTCCGACGTCGGCTCGGCGCCCCAGTAGGCGAGCACCATCGAGGTGCAGGTGGGGCTGCACCAGGAGTCCCCGCCACCACCCCACTGCGGGTACTGGCCGGCGTGCAGCCGCTGCGAGTAGCGGGGCACGTCCAGCACCCGGCCCCAGGCGGCGGACGGGACGGGTTCCCCCGCGTATCCCTGGTCGACCGTCGTGGGGCCGGTGGCGACCGCGCCGACGCTGCGCAGCACCGGGCCGGTGGGGCTGCCGGCGGGTCGGCACAGGGACACCCGGGTCTGCCAACCGGTGACCGTCGCTCCGGTCACGATCAGGGTGTCGGTGTCGACCCGGGCGGCGCTGTCGCGCTGTCCGGGCAGCGAGGTGCGCCGTACGGTGTGGTCGCCGGCGGCCCAGCGGGCCAGCCGGTACCAGTCGGTGCTGGGCCCGTCGTCGTGCCAGCCGCGCAGGTCGACCTCGATCCAGCAGCCGTCGGGGGTGTCCGCCGTCCAGGACGGCACCACCTCGGCGACGGCGAAGCCGACCGGTACCGGCGGCGACGTCCAGGTGCCCCGTTGCGCGACGCCGTCGAGGACGAGCCCTCGACCGCCGGCCAGCAGGCCCTCGCCGCTGCCGCTGGTCAGGCCGGCCGGCAGGTGGAAACCCCGGTAGGAGATGTCCCGCCGGGTGGGTGGTGCCGCAGTGGTCATGCCAGTCCGTCCGTCGCTCGATACCGCCGGCCAGCATCGCGTACCCCGCGGTGGCCCGCAACGCCGGCCGGCGCGGACGACGAGGGACGATGGTTGCCCGCCGGCACTAGGTTGTCGGTGGTCAGCAGCGAGGAGGCCGGGATGCGGGTACTGGTGGTCGAGGACGAGCGCAACCTCGCCGACGCGATCGCGCGGGGGTTGCGCAAGCGGGGCATGGCGGTCGACGTGGCGTACGACGGCGACGCCGGCCACGAGGCGGCCTTCGTCACCCGGTACGACGTGGTGGTGCTCGACCGTGACCTGCCGGGTGTGCACGGCGACCAGATCTGCGCCGACCTGGCGTCCTCCGGCGCGTTGACCCGGGTGCTGATGCTCACCGCCAGCGGCACCGTGGCCGACCGGGTGGAGGGCTTGCAGCTCGGGGCCGACGACTACCTGCCCAAACCGTTCGCCTTCGACGAGCTGGTCGCCCGGGTGCAGGCGCTGGGCCGGCGGGCCACCCCGGCCGCGCCTCCGGTGCTCGAACTGGCCGACCTGGTGCTCGACCCGGCCCGCCGGGTGGCCACCCGCGCCGGGGTGCCGGTGGACCTCACCAACAAGGAGTTCGGGGTGCTCAGCGAACTTCTCAAGGCGCGGGGCGCGGTGGTCTCCAGCGAGGAGCTGCTGGAGCGGGTCTGGGACGCGAACACGGACCCGTTCACCACCATCGTGCGGGTCACCGTGATGACGCTCCGCAAGAAGCTCGGCGACCCGCCGTTGATCGAGACGGTGGTCGGTGCGGGCTACCGCACCGCCGAGGTGAGCGCGTGAGCCGCCGGTTGCGACCCACTCTGCGGTTGCGGCTGACCCTGCTCAACGGGGTGCTGCTGGTCGGGGCCGGAGCGATCCTGGTGGTGCTGGCCTGGCTGCTGGTCCGCGACGCGTTGCGACCCACCGACGAGTTGGTGCCCGGCACGATCGTGCTGCTCTCGGACGGCCGGCGGATGGACGCTGCCGAGTGGCAGCGGCAGTTGGTCGACGCCGCCTCCGGGGAGCTGCTGGCCAAGGGCCTGGTCGCGCTGTTGGCGATCAGTGTGGTCGGGGTGGCCGGCGCGTACGCGGTGGCCGGCCGGGCGTTGCGACCGCTGCACCAGGTCACCGCCACCGCGCAGCGGCTCGGTGAGGCGACCCTGGACCAGCGGATCGGCTACTCGGGCGCGGACGACGAGGTGGCCGAGCTGGCCAAGACGTTCGACGCCATGCTGGACCGGATCGCGTCCGCGTTCGAGGCGCAGAGACGCTTCGTGGCGAACGCCTCCCACGAGCTGCGGACCCCGCTCGCCGTGATGCGCACCGAGATCGACGTGACGCTCAGCGACGACGACGCGGACGCCGCCGAGTACCGACGGATGGCGACGGTGGTCCGCGACGCCTCCGAGCGGGCCAACGGTCTGGTGGACGCGTTGCTGGTGCTGGCCCGCAGCGAGGCGCAGGCCGGGCGGCAGCTGGGCCGCAGGACCGAGTGTGACCTCGCGGCGGGCACCGCCAACGCGCTGTCGGCGATGCGCCGCGAGGTGGAGCGGATCGGCCTGCGGGTGCAGACGTCGCTGGAGTCCGCGCCGGTCGTCGGCGATCCGGGGCTGCTCGACCGGCTGGCCGGGAACCTGATCGAGAACGCGGTCCGCTACAACCACCTGCACGGCCGGCTCTGGGTGCGTACCGGCACCGACGGTGACACGTCCTGGCTGGTGGTGGGGAACACCGGCTTCGAGGTGGACCAGGCCGACGTGCCGGGGTTGTTCGAGCCGTTCCGTCGTGGGGGTCGGGAACGCACCGGCGCCCGTGGTTCCGGGTTGGGGTTGTCCATCGTCCGGGCGGTCTGCACGGCGCACGGTGGCGCCGTACGGGTGATCGCGCAGCCCGGCGGGGGTTTGGAGGTCACCGTCACCCTTCCGTCGTCGGACGCCGCGACGGTGTCCGCAGCCGGCTGATCGGGGTTGCGCGTCCCGCTCGGCGAATGGCAAGATCGCGTCGTCAGCTCGACAGGGAAGGGGGTGCGTCGATGTCCACCAGTCTCGGCTCCGCACCCCGGGTCAGCGTCGGCTGACGTCCCGGAGGCGGAGCGCCCCCACACGGGTCGGGCGTTGATCGCCCACTCGAAGGGGAACCAGTTCCTGCGTGGCGCGCCGGGTATCCGAGGCCGCGCCACGTCGCCACCGTGGAGGACCACTGTGAGTTCGACGATCCACAACATCAGCATCGACTGTCACGACACGTACGCCCTCGCCGGCTTCTGGTCGCAGGTCTTCGACTGCCCCCGCCAGCCCGACGACTTCCCCGGCGACCCGGAGGCGATGCTCCTGCCGCCGGGCGGTCCGGAGGTGCTGTTCATCGCCGTGCCCGAGGGCAAGACGGTGAAGAACCGGCTGCACCTGGACCTGCAACCGGCCGATCGCACCCGGGCCGAGGAGGTCGAACGACTGCTCGGCATCGGCGCGACGCTCGTCGCCGACCACGTCAGCCCGACCGGTGGTGGCTGGGTGGTGCTCGCCGACCCCGAGGGCAACGAGTTCTGCGTGCTCGGCAACGCCGCCGAACGGGCGGCGGCGGCGCGGGCCGCGGCGGCGGCGCTCGCCACCTCGGCGGTTGCCGAACCGGCCTGACCGTCGACGGACGGCACGGGGCCCCGGCCACCCTCAGGTGGCCGGGGCCCCGGTCTCGTACGGCTCAGGACTGCTGCTCGACCTGGCCCCGGATCGTGGTGAACTCGGCCTTCGCCTGGTCGGCGGACTTGAAGTACATCACCACCATGCCCAGGCTGCCCCGGTCGGCCCAGACGCAGATGCCCAGCGGCACGGTCTCGGCCTTGCCGTCGCCGCAGCGTGCCTCACCGCCGAGCGGGCCGGCGTCGACGGCCGTCATCGTGTCCACCGTCAGCTGCTTGGACAGGCCGTCCACATAGGCGTCCAGCTCCTTCTTCGGGTCCGACAGCAACCCGGACACGCCAGCGATCATGACGAGGTCCTGCTTGGCCGGATCGCCGTAGAAGGCGGCCACCGTGCTCGTCTCGTTCCCCGCCGCCGTCTTCATCCCGGCGACCGCCTGCTCGGCGGCCGTCAGGAGCTCCGGGTTGGTGAGCTTCGGCCGGCCGGCGAGGGTGGTCGGCGCGACCACCCGGGTCTTGCTGGCGTCCACCACGGCGCCCACGTCGTCCTTGACGACGAGCCAGGTGATCGCCGCGCCGCCGACGCAGAACACCAGCACCACTGCCAACACGATCAGCACGATCTTGCCGACGTTCGACTTCTTCGCCGGGGGAGGACCGCCGGCCAGGTTCGGGTCACCGTACGGCGGACCTGGCTGCGCGGGCGGGAAACCAGGTTGCGCGGGCGGGAAGCCTGGCTGCGCGGGCGGGAAGCCTGGCTGCGCGGGCGGGAAGCCACCGGGCTGCTGCGGCTGCCCCTGCTGCTGCGGCGGCGGCCATCCGCCGGGCTGCTGGCCGGGCTGCTGCGACGGGTCGGGGGAATCGTGCGGCGGGCCGTAGGGATTGGCCGGCGGCTGAGACATTCAGTCAGCTCCAAGATGGGGTTGCGAAACGCGTGATCCTAACCCGGCGCGATGCCCGCCGCCGTCCCCGCGGAAACCCGCATCCGCAATCGGCTGATCACAAACGGGCGCGGTGGCCGGGCCGTCCGACAGGGACGGTCCGACCACCGCGACGGTGGTGCTGCGATCTGTCAGGAGGGCAGGCTCGCCGCGCCGGGCGGCAGGAACCGCTGGCCGGTGACCCGCTCGGAGGTGCCGGTCCGGTCCAGGTACGGCGTGACACCGCCCAGGTGGAACGGCCAGCCGGCGCCCAGGATCATGCACAGGTCGATGTCCTGCGCCTCGGCGACCACGCCCTCGTCCAGCATCAGCCGGATCTCCTGCGCGAGCGCGTCGAGGGCGTTCTGGCGTACCTGCTCGGCGGTCAACGGCTGGTCACCCACCACGAGCAGCTTGGCGACCTCCTCGTTGACCTCGTCGTCGACCACGATCGGCTGACCGGAGTCGGCGATCCGCTTGAGGTTCTCGCTGACCCCGAACCGGTCCGGGTACGCCGCGTGCAGGGTGCCGCCCACGTGGTACGCGACGGCCGGCCCGACCAACTGGAGCAGGGCGAGCGGACGCATCGGCAGGCCCAGCGGGTCCAGTGCGCTGTTCGCCACGTCCAGCGGGGTGCCGGCGTCGACGGCGGCGAAGACGGTGCCCAGGAAGCGGGTGAGCAGCCGGTTCACCACGAACGCCGGAGCGTCCTTGACCAGCACGCTGGACTTCTTGAGCTGCTTACCCACGGCGAACGCGGTGGCCAGGGTGGTGTCGTCGGTGCGCTCGCCCCGGACGATCTCCAGCAGCGGCAGCACCGCCACCGGGTTGAAGAAGTGGAAGCCGACCACCCGCTCCGGGTGCGCCAACTCGGCGGCCATCTCGGTGATCGACAGCGAGCTGGTGTTGGTGGCGAGCACCGCCTCCGGAGAGACGATCTTCTCCAACTCGGCCCAGACCTGCTTCTTGACGCCCAGGTCCTCGAAGACCGCCTCGATGACGAAGTCGGCGTCGGCGAAGGCGCTCTTGTCGACAGAGCCGCTGACCAGGCCGTACAGCTTGGCGGCGGTGCCCTTGTCCATCCGGCCCTTGGTGACGGCCTTCTCGATCTGGGTGTGCACGTAACCGACGCCCTTGTCCACCCGGGACTGGTCGAGGTCGGTCATCACCACCGGCACCTGGAGGCGGCGGGCGAACAGCAGCGCCAGCTGGCTGGCCATCAGACCCGCGCCGACGATGCCGACCTTGGTGATCGTGCGAGCCAGGCCCTTGTCCGGTGCGCCGGCCGGGCGCTTGGCCCGCCGCTGCACCAGGTCGAACGCGTACAGGCCGCTGCGCAGCTCCTCGGAGAAGACCAGGTCCGCGAGGGCCTCGTCCTCGGCGGCGGTGCCGGCGGCGAAGTCGCCGTCCTTCGCCGTCTCCAGCAGGTCGAGCGCCTTGTACGCGGCCGGGACCGCGCCGTGCAGCCGCTGGTTCAGCGTCTCGCGGGCGAAGTAGAGCACGCCCGCCCACATGTCCTTGTCGACTTCGGGCCGGGTCACGGTGACCTGACCCCGGACCACGCCGGCGGCCCACTCCAGGGACCGCTCCAGGAAGTCCGCCGGCTCCAACAGGATGTCCGCGATGCCCAGCTCGGCGGCCTGCTTGGGCTTGAGCATCTTGTTCTGCATCAGCGGGTTCTGGATGATCACCTGGGTCGCGGCGGGGATGCCGATCAGGTTCGGCAGCAGCTGGGTGCCGCCCCAGCCCGGCACCAGACCCAGGGACACCTCGGGCAGCGCGAGCGCCGCCGCGCCCCCGGAGAGCGTCCGGTAGTGGCAGTGCAGCGCCAACTCCAGGCCACCGCCCATCGCCGCGCCGTTGACGAAGGCGAAGGTGGGAACGGTGCTGTCCTTGAGCCGGGCGAAGACCCGGTGCCCGAGCCGGCCGATCTCCAGCGCCTGCGCGCGGTCCGCGAGCTGCGGCAGGCCGACGATGTCCGCGCCCACGCAGAAGATGTACGGCTTGCCGGTGACCGCGATGAACGCCGGGTCGGCGGCGAGCGCTGCGGTGATCGCCTCGTCCAGGCTGGCCAACCCGGCCGGGCCGAAGGTGTTCGGCTTGGTGTGGTCGAAGCCGTTGTCCAGCGTGATCAGCGCGGCGGGACGGTCCAGCCCCGGCACGTTCACCTGGCGCAGCAGCGCCCGGGTGACGACCTCGTTCGGTGCCTTCACTTGTCGCCACCTTCCCAGTGCGGGTTCTCCCAGATGACCGTGCCGCCCATACCGATGCCGATGCACATCGCCGTGAGGCCGTAGCGGACCTCGGGGTGCTCGGCGAACTGGCGGGCCAGCTGCGTCATCAGCCGCACGCCGGAGGACGCGAGGGGGTGACCGATGGCGATCGCGCCGCCCCACGGGTTGACCCGTGCGTCGTCGTCGGCGATGCCGAAGTGGTCGAGGAAGGCGAGCACCTGAACGGCGAACGCCTCGTTCAGCTCGAACAGGCCGATGTCGTCGATGCTGAGCCCGGCGAGGCGCAGCGCCTTCTCCGTCGACGGGATCGGACCGACGCCCATCACCTCCGGCTCGACACCGACGAAGCCGAACGACACCAGCCGCATGGCGACCGGCAGGCCCAGCTCGCGGGCGGTGGCCTCGTCGGCCAGCAGGCTCGCGGTGGCGCCGTCGTTCAGCCCGGCCGCGTTGCCCGCGGTGACCTTGCCGTGCGGGCGGAACGGGGTCTTCAGGGTGGCGAGCTTCTCCAGCGACGTGTCGCGCGGCGCCTCGTCCACCGTCGCCAGGCCCCAGCCGCCCTCCGCGTCGCGGATCGACATCGGCACCAGGTCGTCCTGGAGCTTTCCGTTGGCGTACGCCTTGGCGGTCTTCTGCTGCGAGGCGAGCGCGAACGCGTCGGTGCGTGCCTTGGTGATGTGCGGGACCAGGTCGTGCAGGTTCTCCGCGGTGGAGCCCATCACCAGCGCGGACGGGTCGACCAGCTTCTCCGCGATGATGCGCGGGTTGGGGTCGACGCCCTCACCCATCGGGTGGCGTCCCATGTGCTCGACGCCACCGGCGATGGCGACGTCGTACGCGCCCATCGCGATGCCGCTGGCCACGGTGGTGACCGCGGTCATCGCCCCCGCGCACATCCGGTCGATGGCGAAGCCGGGGACGGTCTTGGGCAGCCCGGCCAGCAGGGCGGCGGTACGGCCGATGGTGAGGCCCTGGTCGCCGATCTGGGTGGTGGCCGCGATGGCGACCTCCTCGACCCGCTCCGGGGGCAGCTGCGGGTTGCGACGCAGCAGTTCCCGGATGCAGCGGATCACCAGGTCGTCGGCGCGGGTGTTGGCGTACATGCCACCCGCCTTGCCGAACGGGGTACGGACGCCGTCGACGAAGACGACGTCGCGAACTTCACGGGGCACTTGAGCCTCCTAGCCGAGGGGCACGTTGCCCCGAATGCTACTCGTCAGTAACCAACCCCGTCCCCACCCCCCACTGTGGCCCACCCCACACCGAAACGCGCCAACACCTCCGTTGATCATGAAGTTATTGCCACTGGCATCGGCGTGTCCTGGCAATAACTTCATGATCAACGGGCGGGGCGGGGCGGGGCGGGGCGGGGCGGGGCGGGGCGGGGCGGGGTGGGGTGGGGTGGGGTTAGGGGGTTGGGGTTTTTGGGGCCAGGGCTTCGGTCAGGTCGGGGTTGAGCAGGGCGATCTGCCACTCGCGGGCGTTGAGGCCGCGCAGGGTCTCCGCCACCGTCTCCTCGGTGATCTCCTCCGGCGGGGTCCAGGCCAGCCGGCGGACCGAATCCGGAGTGATCAGGTTTTCCGGCGGCAGGTTGTGCTCGCCGGCGACGCGGATCACGACCTCCCGGCAGCGGGCCAACCGACCGGCCGCCACCGGGTCCCGCTCGGCCCACCGGTGTGGCGGGGGCGGGCCCTCCACGGCCGGCGAGACCGGCAGAGAATCCTCCGGTAGCTGCCGGGCGTCGTCGAGCGCGGCGAGCCAGGTGCGGGCCAGCCGACGGACCGACCGACCGCCGAAGCCGGGCAGGGTCAGCAGGGTCTTCTCGTCCTTCGGGTCGAGCTCGGCCGCGGCGATGATCGCCGAGTCGGGCAGCACCCGACCGGGAGCGGCGTCGCGCCGGGACGCGATCTGGTCCCGGGCGTACCACATCGAGCGGACCCGGGCCTGCGCCCGCGCCCCCCGCAGCCGGTGGATGCCCGAGGTACGCCGCCACGGCTCCGCCCGAACCCGGGGCGGGCGTGCCCCGGTGCGGACCAGTGCGGCGAACTCCTCCGCGGCCCAGGCCGACTTGCCCTGCCGGGTCAACTCGGCGTCCAGCGCGTCACGCAGGTCGGTGAGCAGCTCCACGTCGAGGGCGGCGTACGTCAACCACGACTCGGGCAGCGGTCGGCTCGACCAGTCGGCCGCCGAGTGGTGCTTCTCCAGGGTGAACCCGAGCAGCTGCTCGGTGAGCGCGGCCAGCCCGACGCGTTCGAACCCGGCCAGCCGGGCCGCCAGCTCGGTGTCGAACAGTCGGCGTGGACGCAACCCCACCTCGGCCAGGCAGGGCAGATCCTGGCTGGCCGCGTGGAGGACCCACTCGGCCTCACCGATCACCGCGTCCAGCGCGCTGAGGTCGGGCAGGGGCAGCGGGTCGATCAGTGCCGTGCCCGCGCCGGCCCGGCGAAGTTGCACGAGGTAGGCCCGTTGGCTGTAGCGGTAGCCGGAGGCCCGTTCGGCGTCCAGCGCGACCGGGCCGGTGCCCGCCGCGAAGCGGGCCACGACCTCGGCAAGCTCGGCCGGGGTGGCCACCGGATCGGGGGTGCCGTCACGCGGGGCGGTCAGCGGAACGGGCCCACCGTCGGCCGGGTCAGCCCCCTCGCCCGCCGGCTGCAGCTGGGCCGACGGCGGGTGCTGGGGTGCGTTTCCCGGAAGTTCTTCGGTGGGCCGACGGCGCAGGGGTGGTTCGTCGGTCACCTGCCAACCCTAGTGCGCGCGGAGATCCGGCGGGTGCAGCCGGTCCGGCGTGTGTCGATCAGGTGTCCGCAAGATGTCCTCCCGAGGGCCAAACGTCAGGCTGCGCCGGCCGGGCGGCGGTCGGCGAGGGCGGTGACGCCCGGTGGGGGGAGACCGGCGGTGGAGGCGAGCAGGGCGCACCAGCCGAGCAGGTGTGGGGTCAGGTCGTCGTCGACCGGCGTCCAGGACGCGCGGATCTCGATGTCACCGATGGTGGGTGGCCCGGCGAGGTCGCCGAACCGGGTCGACATGGTCTGCGTCACCGTTCCGCCGATCGCCCGGTGGCTGGCGTCCTGGGCGTCCAACGCGTCGGTCAGCCACGTCCAGCCGACCCCGGGCAGCAGCGGGTCGGCGGCCAGATCGACCTCCAACTCGGCTGTCACGTAGGTGACCAGCCGCAGGGTGCCCTGCCATGCCTCGTGCCCGACCGGGTTGTGCAGCAGAATCAGCCGGCCGGTCGCCACCTCGTCGTCGTCGCGCAGCACTGTCGCGGCGAGGGCGAACGCGTACGGGGCCAGCCGCTGGGGGGCGCCGACCTCCTCCAGGGTGATCTCCGGCCGGGGGGCGGCCGACCGCAGCCCGGCGACCGCGCGGGCGAACGTCTCCGGGAGCGCGATCGGGGGGGGCATGTCGGCAGCCTATGCCGCCGTCCGTCGCCCGCTTCGACGGCGCGCCGACGCTCGTGAAGGGCGCCGGGCGTAAGGAACGGTGCCCTTCCTCTCACCCCCACCCGGTTGGAGGTGGTGGGCGTGGCACGATTGCGGCGATGACCACGGACACCACGGGCACTGCCGCCCGAGACGGAGAATCCCGCCCCGGCGGACCGGCCGACTCGCCCTTCATCCGGGCCTGCCGACGTCGGCCCGTCCCGCACACCCCGGTCTGGTTCATGCGCCAGGCCGGCCGCTCCCTCCCGGAGTACCGGGAGATCCGGGCGAGCGTGCCGATGCTGGAGTCCTGCCGGCGCCCCGAGCTGGTCACCGAGATCACCCTCCAGCCGGTGCGCCGCCACGGCGTGGACGCGGCGATCCTGTTCAGCGACATCGTGGTGCCCGTCGCCGCCGCCGGGATCGACCTGGACATCGTGCCGGGCACCGGCCCGGTGGTCGCCGAGCCGATCCGCACCGCCGCCGACGTGGAGCGGATCCGCCTGATCACCCGCGACGACGTCTCGTACGTCGACGAGGCCGTCCGGCAGTTGGTGGTCGAGCTCGGCGACACCCCGCTGATCGGTTTCGCCGGTGCGCCGTTCACGCTGGCCAGCTATCTGGTCGAGGGCGGGCCGTCGCGCACCCACGCGAAGACCAAGGCCCTGATGTACGGCGACCCGGAGCTGTGGCACGCGCTGTGCGCCCGGCTGGCCGAGGTGACGCTCGCCTTCCTGCGGGTGCAGATCGAGGCCGGCGTCTCCGCCGTGCAGCTGTTCGACTCGTGGGCCGGCGCGCTCTCCGAGGCCGACTACCGCCGTTTCGTGCTGCCACACTCGACCACAGTGCTGAGCGGTCTCGCCACCGCCGGGGTGCCGCGGATCCACTTCGGGGTGGGCACCGCCGAGCTGCTCGGCGCGATGGGCGAGGCCGGGGCCGACGTGGTCGGCGTCGACTGGCGTACGCCGCTGGACGTGGCCACCGGCCGGATCGGCGCGGACAAGGCGGTGCAGGGCAACCTGGACCCGACTGTGCTGCTCGCGCCGTGGCCGGTGGTGGAGGCCGAGGTGCGCCGCATCCTGGAGCAGGGCCGGGCGGCCCCCGGGCACGTGTTCAACCTCGGTCACGGGGTGCTGCCGGAGACCGACCCGGAGGTGCTGACCCGGGTGGTGGCGCTGGTGCACGAGCTCTCCAGCCGCCGGGCCGACCAGGGCTGAGAAGGCGATGCGGCAGCCCTGGCGGGTGGCGGTGGTCGGCGGCGGGATCGCCGGGCTGGCCGCCGCGGTCCGCCTGCGCGACCGCGCGCCCGCCGGCACCGAGATCACGGTGTACGAGCAGTCCGGCGCGCTGGGCGGAAAGCTGCGCACCGGGGAGCTGGCCGGTCAGCCGGTGGAGTTCGGCGCGGAGTCGTTCCTGATGCGGGACCCGACCGGCGCCGAGAGCGCGGCGGTGGCCCTCGCCCGCCGGCTCGGGCTGGCCGAGAAGATCGTGCACCCCACTGTGGGGCAGGCCGCGCTGGTCATCGACGGAGGGCTGCGCCCGATCCCGGGCGGCACCCTGGTGGGCGTACCCGGGGATCTGGATCGGGTGGCCAGCGTCGCCCGCCCGGTCGCGAACGCCGACGTCGACGGCGGTCGGCCGCTGGTCGGGCCGGACGCGGACGTCTCGGTGGGCGCGCTGGTCCGGTCCCGCTTCGGCGACGAGGTCGTCGAGCGGTTGGTCGACCCGATGCTGGGCGGCGTGTACGCGGGCCGCGCCGACGATCTGTCCCTGGTCACGACGATGCCGGCGTTGGCCCGCACGGCCCGGGTGGAGCACACCCTGGTCGGTGCGGTCCGGGCCGCGCAGGCCGCCGCGCCGCGCGCGCCCGGCGCCCCGGTCTTCGGCACCCTCGCCGGTGGGCTCAGCACCCTGGTCGAGGCCGCCGTGACGGCCAGCGGCGCGACGGTACGGCGGAACGCGGCCGTGCGTGAGCTGACAGCGACCGACACGGGTTGGCGGCTCACCGTCGGCCCGACCCGCGACCCCGAACTGGTCGACGTGGACGCGGTGGTGCTGGCCGTGCCGGCGCGACCGGCGGCGCGGCTGCTGGCCGGCCCCGCGCCGGCGGTGGCGGCGGGCGTCGGAGCGCTGGACTACGCGAGCGTCGCGCTGGTCACCATGGCGTTGCCGCAGCCGCGGCTACCCGAGCTGTCCGGCTTCCTGGTGCCGAGCACCGAGGGTCTGCTGATCAAGGCGGCGACCTTCTTCACCACCAAGTGGGGGCACCTGCGCCAGCCGGACGGGTTGGCCCTGGTGCGCGCCTCGGTGGGCCGGTACGGCGAGGAGGCGCACCTGCAACGCCCGGACGCGGACCTGGCGGCCACCGTGCACCGGGAGTTGTCGGCGGTGCTCGGCACTCCGCTGCCCGCCCCGGTCGACGGGCACGTGCAGCGGTGGGGCGGTGCGCTGCCGCAGTACGCGCCGGGGCACGCCGACCGGCTCGGCGGCGCGCGGGCGGCGCTGCGGGCCGCGCACCCCACACTGGTCCTCGCCGGCGCCGGCTACGACGGCGTCGGCATCCCGGTCTGCGTCCGCTCCGGCGAGACGGCGGCCGAAGAGATCATCACAGCACTGGGAGGATCGGCGAGATGACCGAGCAGACCAACGCGGCCCGGTTGCGGGAGCTGAACGACAGCATCCGCTACACCATGTGGTCGGTGTTCCGGGCCAGCTCACCGCTGCCGTCGCTGCGGGACAACGTCACCGGCGAGGTGGTGTCCCTCTTCGACGAGCTGGCCGGCAAGGACGTCGTGGTGCGGGGCGTCTACGACGTCTCCGGGCTGCGCGCCGACGCGGACGTGATGATCTGGTGGCACTCCGCGTCTCCCGACGCGCTCCAGGACGCCTACCTGCGGTTCCGCCGCACCACGCTGGGCCGGGCGCTGACCCCGGTGTGGTCGCAGATGGCGCTGCACCGGCCGGCGGAGTTCAACAAGAGCCACATCCCGGCGTTCCTGGCCGGTGAGGAGGCTCGCCCCTACATCTGCGTGTACCCGTTCGTCCGCTCCTACGAGTGGTACCTGCTGCCCGACGCCGAGCGGCGCGAGATGCTCGCCGAGCACGGCAAAATGGCCCGCGGCTACCCGGACGTGCGGGCCAACACCGTCGCCTCGTTCGCGCTCGGCGACTACGAGTGGATGCTCGCCTTCGAGGCCGACGAACTGCACCGGATCGTCGACCTGATGCGTGACCTGCGCGCCTCCGGCGCCCGCCGGCACGTCCGCGAAGAGGTCCCGTTCTACACCGGCCGCCGCCGCACAGTAGCCGAAATCGTCAACTGCCTGGTCTAACGGTCCCCACCCGCCCTCCCGCCCCGCCCCCGCCCCGCCCTCCCGCCCCCGCGATCTTGCACTTTCTGTCCCGGCGAAAGGGGCATAGGGCGCGATCTGGCAACCGAAAGTGCAAGATCGGCGCTATGACTGCCCGACCTCGTCGATCATGGAGTTGTGGTGCCTGGTTTGGGTGCGTGGGGGCGCTTTGTCAACCACCACAAGTCCTTGATCGACGATGGGCGCGGGGGTGGCGGGGCGTCTCGCTTAGCGTGGCGGGGTGCGGTGGAGGGGGCGGAGCATGATCTGTTCTCGGCGTACGCCGTCGGGCATGAGGTCAGCCGGCTCGTCGGTCAACCGGAAGCCGGCGCGGTGGTAGAGGGACTTGGCGCGCGTGTTGTCCAGCCTGACGGAGAGCCGTAGCCGCTCGGCGCCGCGCCTCTGGGCCCAGTGCGCCACCTCGTTCACCAGGCGGTCGCCGACACCGCTGCCGCGGGCGTCGGGGTGCACCCACATCGAGATCAGGTCCAGCGTCAGCGGGTCCGACGTGGGTACGCCGCTCGACATCCCAACCGGACGCCCGGCCAGGACGGCCACCAGGTTGAGTGAGCCGGGGATGCTCAACCGGTCGCGCCAGCGCTGCTCGCGATCGCCGTCGCCCTGCCAGTCGGCGAGCCGTGAGCCGAACGCTTCCGGTGCCTCGGCGAGGGCGGCCAGCCGCAGCTTCCGCCAGGTGGACCAGTCGTCGGGGGTGAGCACCAAGATGTCGATCATGCGGAGATGGTGCCCGGACGGATCGCCGGGCACCACCGCATTCCCGCCGGCCGGCGCCGCACCCCCGCCCGGGTGCGGCGCCGGTCGGGGATCAACTGGTCGTCGTACAGGAGACCAGCGGAACCGGGTTGCTGCCGTTCCACGAGCCGAGGAAACCGAACGTGGTGCTCGCTCCGGCGGCAAGTGTGCCGTTGTGGTTCGCGTTACGTGCGGTGACCAGCGTGCCGTTGCTGCTGACCGTGGCGTTCCACGACGAGGTGACCTGCTGGCCGTTGCCGTAGTTCCAGCTCACCGACCAGCCTCGGGTCGGTGATCCGCCGGCGGTCACCTTCACGTCGGCCTGGAAGCCGCCGGCCCACTGGCCGGTGACCTGGTACGTCGCCGTGCAGGCACCCGCCGGCGGCGGGGTGGTCGGCGGTGGCGTGGTGGGCGGCGGGGTGGTGGGTGGCGGCGTGGTCGGTGGGGGAGTGGTGGGCGGCTCGTTCGACCCGCCGCCGAAGTCGACGTCGCTGCACAGGTAGTACGACTGGTCGAAGTGGCTGGCCTGCCAGACGGTGTAGACGATGTGCCGTCCGGTGCGTCCCGGAGCGCTCACCGGGATCTGGATCGAGACGCCACCGGTGTCCTTGTCCCACTGCGAGGCCGGGGTGTTGCCGATCTGGCCGGCCAACTCCAGGTTGCCCCAGCCGAGCGGCTGGGTGGCGGAGTTGAAGCCCTGCTTCGTCACGTACACCCGGATGTAGTCGGCGCCGTGGCTGGCCTGGTCGAAGAAGCGGAGCCGGAAGTTGTTCGACACCGAGGTGGTCTTCCAGGCGCCGACGGTGTCCAGCGAGTTGTAGCGGGGGCTCTGGGTGCGTCCACCGCTGCACAGCTGGCCGTCGGGGACGGCGGCCTGGTGGTTGCCGCCGACTCCCTCGCGGAACAGGCCGTTCCAGTTCCACATGGCGGCCGGGTCGGCCTGCCAGGCCTGCCAGCACATCGGGTCCTCGGTGGCCATCCGGGGGTTCTGGAAGTCGCCGCCCCAGCGTTGCCAGCAGCTGTAGTTACGCGAGGCCGGGTCGACGACCGAACCGTGCGCCGAAGCGGGCCTGGTCAGGATGGTGGTCAGTGCGGTCGTCAACAGGAGCGTGATGGTCGCCGCGGCGGCGAAAAACCAGAGCACGCGTCGTGATCGGGTGAGAGACATGGAGCCCCCGGGGGGATGAGTCGGA
Organism: Micromonospora sp. NPDC047756; assembly: GCF_055587245.1. Classification (NCBI taxonomy): domain Bacteria; kingdom Bacillati; phylum Actinomycetota; class Actinomycetes; order Micromonosporales; family Micromonosporaceae; genus Micromonospora; species Micromonospora sp. NPDC047756. Next base: position 789,801 of record NZ_JBVJGQ010000003.1, on the reverse strand, counting down.
CGTCGACACCCGGATCGTCGGGAGTTGCCCACTCCCGCGCCTGATCGCTGGCTCCCGCGATGGCTCTACCCGGCACCATGCCAGCCCGATCGTCAGCCGTCAATGGCCTCGCGTCGCATGGGCGTGTGCGGGATGCCGTCCTCGACGTACTCCGGGCCGCTGACCGTGAAGCCGTGCCGGGTGTAGAACCCGACCAGGTGCGACTGGGCGTCCAGCACGCAGGGACGGCTGCCCACCACCTCCAGCGCCGCCTCCATCAGCCGGCCGGCGTGTCCGCCGCCGCGCGCCGCCGGGGCCACCACCACCCGACCGATCCGGGCGACACCGTCCGGGTCGGCCAGAATCCGCAGGTACGCCAGCGGCGCGCCGCCGTCGGTGAGCCAGACGTGCCGGGTGCCCGGCTCGACGTCCCGCCCGTCCAGCTCCGGGTACGGGCAGTTCTGCTCCACCACGAACACGTCGATGCGCAATCTGAGCAGGTCGTGGAGGGTGCGGGCGTTCAGGTCGGCGAAGGAGGCCGTCCGGAGTTCGGTGGTCTGCTGGGGCATCCACCGATGGTAGGTCGGGCGGGGTTCACCGGGATCCCGCCCGGTCCGGTGCCACGTGGGTGGCGGCGGCCGGGCGGGCGCGGTCAGGCCGGACGGGCGCCGACGGCGTCGCGGATCTCCGCGCCCACCGCTCCCTCGACGGCGCGGGCGCAGTGTGCGCAGCAGAAGAAGCGGCCGTTGACCTCGACGCCGTGCCCGGAGATCTTGACCTGGCAGTGCTCGCAGATCGGAGCCATGCGGTGGATCGCGCACTCGAACGAGTCGAAGGTGTGCACGTCGCCACTGACGGTGTGCACCTCGAACGCCATCCAGTAGTCGTTGCCGCAGACCTCGCAGGTTGCCACCGAAAACCCCCGTTACATGGACAAGTGCGTACAGAATCCTCCAGGTGGCACCGGTGCAGGGGCGGAACGTCCACGCCCGACCGCGACCGCGGCGTGTCGGCGTCGGCGTGTTGCCCGTTGGGCCTGGTGAACCGCCGCAACCCCGGAGGATCACCGTGATCAAGCGCAACAGGCTCTTCGGCAACCAGACCCGGGTCACCTTCTGTCTGCCCCGCGACGTCCCGCCCGGCCCGGTGAGCGTCGTCGGCTCGTTCAACGGCTGGCAGCCCGGTCGACACGAGTTGGTGACCCGCCGCGACGGCACCCGGACGGTGACGGTGAAGCTGCCGCCGGGGGAGTACCGGTTCCGCTACCTCGGCACCGGCGGCGTCTGGTTGGACGACGAGTCGGCCGACGAGGTCGACGACGGGGGCAGCCTGCTCCGACTCTGAGAAGAAAACTGCCACCATCGATGCATTTATCGATGAGAGTCTTTACTGTTAACAATGTTTAAATTACTTTGAGGGGCACCTCACCGCACCCGAAGAAGGAGCTGCCCCGATGCGTCGAACAATCACCGTCCCGCTGGTGGCGGCGGGCGCCGTCGCCGCCACCCTCACCGTCGCCGCCCCCGCGCAGGCGCACGGCTACGTCTCCGCCCCACCGAGCCGGCAGGCGCTCTGCGCGCAGGGCCGGGTGCCCGACTGCGGGCAGATCAAGTACGAGCCGCAGAGCGTCGAAGGGCCCAAGGGCCTGCGCAGCTGCAATGCCGGAATCTCCCAGTTCGCCGTCCTCAACGACGACAGCCGGGGCTGGCCGGCCACCTCGGTGGGCAGCTCGCTGACCTTCACCTGGGTGAACACCGCCCGGCACGCCACCAGCAACTGGGAGTACTGGATCGGCAACACCCGCGTCGGCGTGGTCAACGGCAACAACCAGCAGCCGGGCGCCACGGTGTCGCACAACGTCAACCTCGGCGGCTTCTCCGGCCGGCAGAAGATCCTCGCCGTGTGGAACATCTCCGACACGGCGAACGCCTTCTACTCCTGCATCGACGTGCAGATCGGTGGCGGCGGGTCGACCCCGACCCCGACCCCGAGCCCGACCGCCACCCCACGGCCCACCCCGACCCCCACCCCGACCAATCCGCCCGCCCAGGGCGGCACGTGGGCGTCGGGCCGGGCGTACCAGGTCGGCGACCAGGTCACCTACGGCGGGGCGACGTACCGCTGCCGGCAGCCGCACACCGCGATCCCGGGCTGGGAGCCGCCGAACGTACCGGCGCTCTGGCTCCAGGTCTGACCGCACGGGTGCGGCCCCTGGCCGCACCCGTGTCGCCGCTCTCGCGTGAACGGAGGCAACCGGCATGCCCCGCCGTACCCCGCTGGTCTTTCTCGTCGCGGCCCTGCTGCTCACCGCAGCCTGCGCCGGACCGACCACGTCGAGCCCGTCGACCCTGCCGCAGCCGGCACCCGCGTCCCCGGCCGGCTCGGCGGCGGCCGGGTCCGCGGGTGCCGGGTCCCCGATCGAGGCGGACTCGATGAGCGGGATCGACGTGGTGTTCCTGAGCACGATGGTCGGGCACAGCGAACGCACCCTGCAGATCGTCCGGCTGGCCCGGGACCGGGTACGCGACGACGCGCTGCGCACCCTGGCCGCCGCCGTCGAGGCGACCGAGGCCGACGAACTGGCCGCCATGCGCGGCTGGCTGCCCACGACCGGGCCGGGCGCCAGCGCGGCCGCACACCACCACGACGGGCACGGCGACGACGCCGCGCTCGACCGGCTGCGCACCGCGCCGGACGCGGACGTCGACCGCGTGCTGCGCGAGGTGCTCGCCGAGCACCAGCGATGGGCCGCCGACCTGGCCCGGTCCCAGGTCGGTGTCGGCCGCAACGAGCAGGTCCGCGACCTGGCCCGCCGGATCGAGCAGTCCCGGACCGCCGAGGTCGAACTGCTCAGGGGTACGCCCTGAGCGGCTCCTCGCTCAGCGGGGTTCCAGCTTGATGGAGACCGAGTTGACGCAGTGCCGGGTGTCCTTCGGGGTGAAGCCCTCGCCGTGGAAGACGTGCCCGAGGTGACTGTCGCAGCGGGCGCAGCGGATCTCCGTACGGGCCATGCCGAGGCTGCGGTCCTCGATCTCCTTGACCCGGCCCGGGATGGCGTCGTCGAAGCTCGGCCAACCGCAGTGCGAGTCGAACTTCGTGTCGCTGGAGAACAGCTCCAGCCCGCAGGCGCGGCAGTGGTAGACCCCCTGGGTCTTCGTGTCCACGTACTCGCCCGTCCACGGGCGTTCGGTGCCGGCCTCCCGGAGAACGTGGAACTCCTCGGGGGTCAGTCGGACCCGCCACTCTTCGTCGGTACGGGGCAGCTCGTTGTCGTCAAGACTCACCCGTCAACGGTACGTCGAACGTCGGGGGCGTGGCATAAGGTCGCGGGATGGGTGGCACCAAGGCTGCGGCCGCCGAGATCGAAGTAGCCGGGCACACCGTCCGGTTGAGCAGTCCGGACCGGGTGATCTTCCCGCAGCGGGGGTTCACCAAGGCGGACGTCTTCCACTACTACCTCGCGGTCGGCGACGGGATCATGCGCGCCCTGCGGGACCGGCCGACCACCCTGCAACGCTTCCCCGAGGGCATCGAGGGCGAGGCCTTCTTCCAGAAGCGGGTGCCCACCCGGGGCGTGCCGCCCTGGGTGACGACCGCGCAGATCACCTTCCCGAGCGGTCGGAGCGCCGCGGAGCTCTGCCCGGCCGACCTGGCGCACGTGGCCTGGGCGGCGCAGATGGGCACGATCGTCTTCCACCCGTGGCCCGTGCGGGCCGCCGACGTCGACCGCCCCGACGAGCTGCGCATCGACCTGGACCCGCAGCCCGGCACCGACTTCGCCGACGCCGCCCGGGCCGCCGGCGAGGTCCGCGCGCTCCTCGACGAGCTGGGCGCGACCGGCTGGCCGAAGACCTCCGGCGGTCGGGGCGTGCACGTCTACCTGCGCATCCAACCCCGCTGGACGTTCACCGAGGTGCGCCGGGCCACCATCGCGCTGGCCAGGGAGGTGGAACGCCGCAACCCCGACCTGGTCACCACGGCCTGGTGGAAGGAGGAGCGCGGCACCCGGGTCTTCGTCGACTTCAACCAGATGGCGCGCGACCGCACGATCGCCTGCGCGTACTCGCTGCGGGCCAACGCGCGGGCCACCGTCTCCACCCCGGTCACCTGGGACGAGCTGCCCGACGTCGACCCGGACGACTTCGACCTGCGCACCGTGCCGACCCGGCTCGCCGAGCGGGGTGACCCGCACGCCGGGATCGACGACGCACCGTGGGACATCACCCCGCTGCTGGAGTGGGCCGAGCGCGACGCCGCCGCCGGCCAGGGCGACCTGCCGTACCCGCCGGACCACCCGAAGATGCCCGGCGAACCCAAGCGGGTGCAGCCCAGCCGCGCCAAGCGCACCCCCGACGGTCCGTGACCGCCCCGCCGCCTCACGGCGGTGGCAGGGCCGTCCACGCCAGGAACCTCTCGAACAGCTCCCGTGGGTCGGGTCCCGGCTCGGGGTTGAGCTGGTAGAGGTCGGCCGTCGCGTCGAACAACTGGCTCGCCAGGTAGATCGACAACCCCACCCGATCCGTCCCGTACTGCACCCGCAGCAACATCCGAGCGAGTGGGCACGGCCAGGCGGCGGCGCACACCCGACAGAGCCACGTGGGCCGGCGCGGCAGGTGCTGGTGCACCGGATGCTGGTTGCGCAGCGGCCCGTCTCCAGGCGGCTCCCCACTCGACGTAGACATGCCCTTTACGGTGACCGGTAAGTTGCCCCGGGTCAAGGAGTCGGGTCATCTGTTTACCGTCCGGCATATGGATCTGGTGGGCGCTGCGGAGATTCGCGCGATGCTCGGTGGCATCAGCAAGCAGCGCGTTTATGTGATCACCAGCCATCGGAACTTCCCGGAACCCGTGGCCGACCTGGTCCAGGGCAAGGTCTGGCGGAGGTCGGACGTGGTGGCCTGGATCCGGGAGCACCGGCCGGAGTTGGCCGAGGGCTGACCCGGGCCTGATTGGGTCGCCCAGGGCGCTTCGTGCGGCCGCTTGTTGTCGTACACCTGTTCTAGAGTTTGCCTGTGATCGATGAGTTGGCGCGGGCGGAGGGTGCGGTGGCGGCCTGCGCCGACGCCTCGGCCTGGGCCCTCGCCGAGCACGATCTGATCGCGGTGCTCGATGCCACGCACCGGTTGCAGCAGCGGCTGGCGGCGGTGCAGTTGGCGGCGGTCCGCGAGTTGGACGGTCGGGGCACCGCTGTCGCGCAGGGCGCGTCCTCGACGGCTGTGTGGTTGCGCCACCGCCTGCGCCTCGACGTCGCCGCAGCGCGTCGGCTGGTCGGTCTCGCCGCCTCGCTCGACGTGGCTCCGCCCGCCGCGCGCGACGCTCTGGCGAGCGGCGCGGTCAGCGTGGAGCAGGCCCGGGTCATCGCCGACACGGCCGCCACGGTGTCGGCGTCGGCGGGCGTCGAGGTGGCCGACAAGGCGGTCGGCGTGCTGGTCGAGTGGGCGGCGCAGTTCGACCCCAGCCTGCTGCGTCGGATGGGCACCCGGATTCTCGACCACGTCGCCCCCGACCTTGCCGACGCCGCCGCTGCGGCGGCGCTGGCCGCCGAGGCCGCCCGGGCTGACCGCGACCGACACATCACCGTCTCCGAACAGGTCGGCGGGCGGCTCCGGCTCAGCGGCACGCTCGACGCGGAGGCCGCCGCGCTGCTGCGTGCCGTCATCGACCCGCTCAGCGCACCCGTCGGGCCCGACGACAACCGCTGCGCCGGGCAACGTCGCCACGACGCCCTCGCGGACGTGTGCCGGCTGGCACTTCGTGCCGGTGAGCTGCCCGAGAACGGCGGTGACCCGGCCCAGATTGTCGTCAGCACCGACTACGACGGGCTGACGCGGCAGTTGGGCGCCGGCACCCTCGACGTCGGTCTGCGGCTCACCCCCGACACGGTGCGCCGGCTCGCCTGCGACGCCGCCGTCCTGCCCGCCGTGCTCGGCGGCGCGGGCCAGGTCCTCGACGTGGGCCGGCAACGCCGCCTGATCACGGGGCCGCTGCGACGGGCACTGGTGTTGCGCGACGGCGGCTGCGCCTTCCCCGGCTGCGACCGGCCGGCGCGCTGGTGCGCCGCGCACCACATCCGGCACTGGGCCGACGGCGGCCCGACCAGCCTCGACAACGCGGTGCTGCTCTGCGGCCACCATCACCGGCACGTGCACCAGGCCGACTGGGTGGTTCGGCTGGGGGACGACGGCCACCCGGAGTTCGTGCCGCCGGCCTGGCTCGACCCCGACCAACTCCCGCGCCGCAACCACTACCACCGACGAACGTAGGCGGAACGGCATCGACCAGGCGGGAAAGCTGCTGGGTTGTGGGGTGGGCCTTCGGCGGTCTGCCGCTCGGTGACGATCTGCCGTCGACCATTGTGGATCTTGTCGTACTAGTCTGTGCCGCATGGCCTTACGACCGGACGAGTTCTACAACCGCGCGGTCGCCGCCGCGGACGAGGAGCGCCGCCTTCCCCGGGCGCGGATGACCGGGTGGGAGATCAGTCCGTTCGAGTCGGACGGACTTCGAGTGTCGCCGCTACGGCCTCCGGTGCTGCCGGAGCCGGCACGGCACGGCGAGGACCCGGCGGACTGCGATACCTGCCGCAACCGGGACGAGGGAATCTGGTTCAACGAGCGTTGGCGGTTGATCCGAATCCCGGGTGTGGGCGTCCCGCTTCTGCTCATGCTGTTGCCGCTCGATCACCACGACATGGAGGATCTCCCTGACGCGCTGGCTGCCGAACTTGGGCTGTTGAGCACCCGGATCGTTCGCCACATCCGAGCGCTGCCGCACGTCTCGCGGGCGCACGTCTACCGCTTCGGGGATGGCGGGGCTCACCTGCACGTCTGGTTCTTCGCTCGGCCCGAGGGGCAGGCTCAGTTGTTCGGGTCGTGGCTGATCGCCTGGGACGACCTGCTGCCGGAGTACCCGTCGGACGTGGCGGACGCCGACGCCGCGGCCGTCGTGGACGCGTTGATCGAGTCCCACGGAGGTCACCGGCTGTCAGACCCGGCGGATAGCTTGCCCGCATGACGAGCGCCGAGCTGGATGAGCTGATCGTCGCGGACGCCGACGCCCTGCGCGTGTGGTTGTCGGCCAACCACGCCACGTCCCCCGGTGTCTGGCTCGCCCTGACCAGGAAGGGCGGCACGGTCACGACGGTGACCTGGCAGCAGGCGGTCGACGAGGCTCTCTGCGTCGGCTGGATCGACGGGCAGGGTCGCAAGCGGGATGAGGAGTCGTCCTGGATCCGGTTCACCCCACGTCGGCCCCGCAGTGTCTGGTCCCAACGCAACGTCGCCAACGTTGCCCGGCTGGAGGAGCAGGGGCTGATGTTGGCGGCGGGCCGCGCCGCGGTGGACGCCGCGAAGGCGGATGGGCGGTGGGCGGCCGCCTACGCCCCGCCGTCCGAGGCGGAGGTGCCGGCCGACCTGTTGGCCGCCATCGCCGCCGAGCCCGCCGCCCAGGCCATGCTCGACGTGCTCACCAAGGCCAACCGGTTCGCTCTGATCCATCGTCTCAACGCCGTCAAACGGGCCGAGACCCGCGAGCGCAAGATCGGTGAATTCGTCGCCATGCTGGCCCGTCACGAGACGTTCTACCCCCAGAAGGCGAAGCCGGCACCCGAGCCGACGCTGCCGTGACCGAGACAACCGATTGACTTTCGATAGGTAACGAGCGAAACTCGATGCATGGTTAAAGAGCATCGAGCGGTTGCCGCTCTCCGAGTTTTCCTCGTGGTGCTGTTCGGGGTCCTGGTGGTGTTCCAGACCCTCTCGCTGCCCGGGCAGTTCAGGTACATGGCCGAGCAGTCGCCGCAGGACGCCCACCTCAGGTGGCCGGCGACCGCCGTGACGGTCTTCTGGGTGCTCTGCGTCCAGGTGATCATCGTCGCGACCTGGCAGCTGCTCAGCCTGGTCAAGAACGACCGCATCTTCACCGAGGCGTCCCTCAAGTGGGTGGACGCGATCGTCTGGTCCATCGCCGCCGCCTGGGTGGTGCTGGTGGCGGTCTTCCTCTGGGTCGGGTTCAACGCGGACGACCCGGGGCTGCCGCTGCTGCTGTTCCTGCTGACAGTGGGCGTCAGCGTGCTGGGGCTCCTCATGGTGGTGATGCGGGCGCTGTTGCGGCAGGCCACCACCCTGCGGACCGACATGGAAGCGGTGATCTGATGCCCATCGTCGTCCGCATCGACGTGGAGTTGGCCAAGCGGAAGATGAGCGTCGGAGAGTTCGCCGAGCGCGTCGGGCTCACCCCCGCCAACGTCGCGGTGCTGAAGAACGGCCGCGCCAAGGCGGTCCGCTTCAGCACCCTCGAAGCGATGTGCCGGGTGCTCGACTGCCAACCCGGAGACCTGCTGGAGTGGGTCGAGGAGGAAACCCCATGAGGTACGTCCTGATCGTCGGCGTCGTCCTCTCGGTGGCGCTCGGCATCACCGTCGTGGTGCTGGGCGGGGCCGACGACTCCCCGGGACTGCAGCTCATCGGCGTCATGCTGGTGCTCTGCGCGGTGGTCTTCGGCATCCGCAACCGTCGAGGCCGCAACTAGCCGTCCCACCCGACAACTCTCTCCGTAATAACGATCATGTAACGGGCGCGAACCTTTCCCGGTAGGTGGCCTGTCTTGATGGTCGTCGGCCCGCCAGGGCCAGGGGAGGCGTCGGATGAAGCTGGTGTGGAGGCGGGCCCGCGAGGCACGAGGGTTGCTCGTCGCGGCGGTGATCGCTGCCCTCGTCGCCGTCGCGTTGGTCACGGGGCTGTCCGACTACAACCGTCGAGCGGTGGACGCCGGGCAGCGGGCACTGGTCGCCGCCTCGCCCGCCGAGGAGCGCGGCCTTCTGGTCAGCGGCTCGGGTGGGCGGGACGCGGCCGAGTTCGCAACCCGGGACAAGGCGGTCCGAGCCGAGTTCGCCGGCGGGCTCGGCGGCGTCCCGGTCAGCGTCACCGCCGCCCGTTACGGCACCGGCCGGGAACTGACCGGCGACCTCGGGCAGATCCCGCGGACGGCCGACGAACCGGTCTTCGCGAATCTGGCCACGTTCGCCGACCTCGCCAACCACGCCGAGCTGACCAGCGGAGCCTGGTCCAGCCCCGGAGCGAACCCCGTCCAGGTGAGCCTGCCCGAGCGGGTCGCCGGCGCACTCGGCCTGACCGTCGGCGACCGCGTCCCGGTGCGCGACCGGGCCACCGAACGACGCGGGGAGTTGGTGCTCGCCGGCACCTGGCGGCCCCGCGACCCGGCGGACGCGTACTGGTTGCTGGCTCCCGGTGTGGGGGCGGGCAGCGCCGGTTCCGGCACCTCGTACGGACCGTTCACGCTCGACCCGGCCGACTTCGCGGCCACCTTCCCCGGCTCGGTGTCGGCGTCCTGGCTGGCCCAACCGGACCTCGGCGCCGTTGACACCGCCGACCTGCCCGCCGTTCGGAAAGCCCTCGCCGAGGCGGTCACCGCAGTGCCCGAGGCCGCCCAACTGGGCAGCTCCGGGCAGACGGTGACCAAGATGCCGCAGTTGCTGGACCGGATCGGCCGCGCCGACCTGGTGGGTCGCTCGTCGCTGGCCACCCCGCTGCTGCTCATCCTGGTGCTCGCCGGGTACGCGCTGGTGCTGGTCGCCGCGCTGCTGCACGAGGACCGCCGCCCACAGACCGCGCTGCTGCGCGCCCGCGGCGCCGCCCGTCGGCAGTTGGCCGGCCTGGCCGCCCGCGAGGCGACCCTGGTGATCGCCCCGGCCGCCGTGCTCGGTCCGCTGATCGCCGGTGAGGCGTTGCGGTACATCCGACCCGGCGGGTCGGGTGATCTCTATACCGCCGGCGGCAACGCCACCCTGGTCTGGGCGGCGGCAGCGGCTACCGCGGCCGGCTGCCTCGTCGCCATGGTCCTTCCGACGCTGCGTGGCGCCGGGACGTACGTCGCCGACATGGCGGCCCGATCCCGACCGAACCGGGCCGCGAGCGTCCAACGCGCCAGCGTCGACCTGGTGCTCGTGGCGCTCGCCGTGCTCGCCTGGGTGCAGCTACGCCGGTACGCCTCCCCGCTGGCCGGCTCGGGTGGACAGCTCGGACTCGACCCGCTGCTGGTCGCCGCCCCGACGCTCGGCGTGCTGGCCGGTGCCGTGCTGGCGTTGCGGGTGCTCCCGCCGCTCACCCGGTTCGCGGAGCGGTTCGTCGACCGACGTCCCTGGACCGCCACCATGTTCGGCATGTGGCAGGCCGGACGGCGTCCGCACGCCGGCCCGGTGCTGCTGCTCGCCCTCGCCGTCGGCGGTAGCACCCTGGCCTGGTCGCTGATCAGCACCGGCGAGCGGTCCCAGGTCGAGCAGGCTGGCCACTCGGTCGGCGCCGACCTCCGGGTGACCGAACGGACCGGGGGCGCCCCACCGACCCGGGCCGGTGAACTCGCCGCGCTACCGAGCGTGGACCGGGCGCTGCCGGTGTGGCGGGACGAGATCCGGGTCGGACGGGAGAACCTGCCGGTGACGGTGATCGGGGTCGACCCGGCCACCGCCCCAGGCGTCGTCCGGCTGGCCGACCGCCTCGGCGACGGATCGGTGTCGGAGCAGTACCAGCGCATGATCGACGAGCGCGGGACGCCCGCCGGTGTCGAACTGCCCGCCGGGGCGCGGGCGATCACCGGCACGGTCCGTACCCCGGTGAGCAGCGCCGCCCGGTCGGTGAAGGTCGCGGTGACGCTCCTGGTCACCAGCTCCGACGGGCTCGCCCTGCGGCTGCCGGCGGCCAACGCCGACGGTGACGGCCGGGCCACCCGGTTCTCCGTGCGACTGCCCGACGTGGGTGGAGCGCGGCTGCGGCTGGCCGGGTTCGAAGCCGACGGTGGGCTGGCGGCCGGCAACGCCTACCGACTCCAGTTGGACGGGTTGGCGGTGGTCGACGCCGACGGCACGAGCCGACCCGCCGACCTGAGCGGCGACTGGATGCTGGCCGCCCCCGGTGTGGAGTCCACGCCGGTGCGGACCACCGCCGCCGGCTTCGCCGCCGTCCACTCCGTGGAGGTGATTCCCGGCGGGCAGTTCGCGTACCAGCCGCCCACCCGGTTCGCCGTGGTGGCGGGCGGGGAGAGCAGGCCCGCGCCGGTGCTGATGACCCCCCAGGTACGCGAAGCCCTGAGCCTGAACGTCGGCGACACCGTCGACCTCACGCTCCCCGGGGTGACGATGCCGGTGCACCTGGTCGGCGAGCTGAGCGCCGTGCCGACGACCAGCACCGCTGCCGGCGTGCTGTTGGACCTGCCGGCTGCGGTCGACGCGATGATCCGGAGCAGCGGCGCGGTGCGACCCGTTCCGGAATGGTGGGTCGGCGCCGCCGACGCGAACGCCGCCGCCCAGGCGGTCAGCGCGCTCCCGGGCGTCACGGTGCTCAACCGGGAGGCGGCCATCGAGGCGGCCGCCGACGACCCGTACTGGCGCGGCTCCCGAACCGGCATGCTCGCCGCCGCGCTCGGCGCGGTGCTCCTCGCCCTCGTCGGCCTGGTGGTGGACGTGTGGGCCACCGCCCGGCGTCGGCTCGGCGAGTTCGCCGTCCTGCACACCCTCGGCGCCACGCCTCGGCTGATGGCCCGGGCGCTGCTGGCCGAGCAGACGTTCCTCGCCGGCATCGGCGTGGGCGTCGGGTTGTTACTCGGCACCGCGGTCGGCGCGACGATGGCCCCACTGGTCATCCTCACCCCGGCCGCCGGTCGGCCGACACCCCCGGCGGCGTTCGTGCTGCCCTGGGTGCCGATCGGCCTGACCGCGGTCGGTCTGCTGCTGGCGGCGCTCGCCTTCAGCGCGTTCATCGCCGCAGGCATCCGTCAGCGGGTGGCGGCGGTTCAGCTGCGAATCGGGGGAGAACGATGAGCGTCGGGGCGGCCGTCCGGCGGGTCCGGGCGTACGGGGGGCAGTTCCTGCTGCTGGCGGTGCTGACCCTGGTGGTCACGCTGTTGATCAGTGGCGTGCCCCGGCTGGTCAACCGGCTCGCCGAACAGGGGCTGCGAGCACAGCTCACCAGCGAGCCGGCCGCCCGCCGGGACATCTCGTACACCACCAGACTGGAGCCCGCGACGTCTCGGCGGACGGCGATGGGCAACGCCGCCGAGCAGTTCGACGCCCTCGCCGCGGAGATGCCGCCGCCGGTGCGTTCGGCAGTGACCGAGCGGTGGTACAGCGTCGAGACCGCGGAGGCCCGCGTGGTCGGGCCGGACCTGGCGGCCCGCAACCTGCTGGTCGACATGGGCCTGCGGGCCATGCCCGACATCCAGGGCGCGAGCACCCTCGTCGAGGGGGCTTGGCCGAGCGAGACCTACGTTCCCGACCGACCGATCGAGGTGGCGCTCGACGTCGACGTGGCCCGCAAGCTCAATTTGCGCGCCGGCAGTCAACTGCGCATCGGCCGCGCCGACGACAAGGGCAGACTCGTCGACGCCGCCCCGCTGGTGGTGTCCGGGCTGTTCCGCCCCGTCGACCGCGCGAATGGCATCTGGGACGGGCTGCCACAGCTGCTGCAGATCATCGAACCGCCCGGGGACGGCATGCCGTTCATTCTGTTCGGCGTCGTCGCGCAGTCGGTCTTCAACAAGCGGGCCGCGGCGGGCTGGCCGATCCAGTCCACGTGGCGGTACCGACTGGGCGTCGACCGGATCGACGCACAGAAGCTGGACGAGCTGATTGACGGCTTGCAGGTGATGCAGCGCAACCAGCCAGCGGAGGTCACGTTGACCCAGGGCGTCGACGTTCCGTTGCGCGCGTTCGCCGCCCAGATCAACGCCGTCCGGACGCTGCTCGCGGTGATCGCGGCCGGCGTCCTGGCCACCCTGGCGGGGCTCATCGTGCTCGCGGCCAGTCTCGCCACCAGACGGCGTCGCTCGGAGTTCGCGTTGCTGCGCGCCCGTGGCGGCGGAGCCACCGCTGGCGCCCGGCGCAGCCTCGCCGAATCGGTGCTGGTGGTCCCGATCGCCGCCGTGCTGGGCTGGTGGCTGGGCACCCTGGTCCCCGGTGCCCCGGACCCGACCACGCCGTACGTCATCGCGGTGACCGTGCTGGTGACGCTCGCGCTGCCGGTGGCGACACTGGCCGTACCGGCCGGCGGTGCGGCGCGCCGGGACCTGATCCGGGTGCGCCCGTCGGCCCGTCGGCTCACCGCCGAGGTCTCCCTGCTGCTTCTGGCCGGGCTCGCGGCGGTGCTGCTGCGTCGGCGTGGCCTGACCCTCGGCGAGGTGGACCCGCTGCTTGTGTCGGTGCCGGTGCTCCTGGCGGTCGCGGCGGCGGTGCTGGCGCTGCGCGCGTACCCCTGGCCGTTGTTGCTGGTCAGTCGGCTTGCCGCGCGGACCCGGGGCAGCGTGGCCTTCCTCGGCACGGCCCGAGCCGGACGCTCGGCGGTCGCCGCCCCGCTGGTCGTGGTGGTGTTGGCCATCGGCACCGCGGCGTTCTGCGCGGTGGTGGCCGCCGGCGTCGACGCCAGCCGGGAACGGGCCGCCGCGCAGATCGTGCCCGCCGACGCGGTGATCCGCGGGGAGCGCTTCGCGCCCGACACCATCGACGAGCTGGGCCGCCTGCCGGGGGTCCGGGCCGTCACCCGGGTGCTGTACGAGGACGATGAGCGGTTGGCGTCCGACGAGGTCGGCACCGACGCCTTCATCGGGCAGACGGACGTGCTGCTCGTCGACGGCTCGGGGTTGGACAAGGTGGCCCGCGAATCGCAGGTGGACCTGTCGGTTCCGGCCGCGCTGCGCACCGCCGCTCCCGGTCCGGGGCCGCTGCCGGCGATCGTCTCACCGGCGGTCGCCGCCGACCTGGCCAAGGCCGGGCTGGACGACTCCGCCTTCATCTCGGTGCAGGGCCAGCGGTACGAGTTCCGGGTGGCCGGCACCGCCGACGGGTTCCCGATGCTGGCGGCGAACGCCAACCGCTTCGTGATCCTGCCCTGGCAGGCCCTGCCGACGCGGAACACCACACCCGTGCCGACCAGCCTGCTGATCGCCGGGAACTCGCTCGACGCCGAGGCCCTGCGGGTCGCCGGCGACGAGGGGCAGGAGCGTTACCAGCGGGACGGCGCGGTCACCGGTAAGGAACGGCTGATCGGGGTCACCGTCGACACCCGGGCGGACGTACGCCGGGACCTTGGCGAGGGCGGCGCGAACGGCGTGCTGGCCTTCGGCTTCGTGGCCGGGGCCGTCGGCGGCACCGTGCTCGGGCTGTTGGCCATCGCGTTCACCGTGCTGGCCGGAGCGCGCGCCCGGGGTCAGGTGCTGTCCCGGCTGCGTACCCTCGGCCTGTCCCGCCGGCAGTGGCGAGGGCTGCTGCTCGTCGAGTTGACCCCGCTGGTCGCGGTGTCGGTGCTGACCGGCGCGCTGGTCGGTGCGGTACTGCCCCTGCTGCTCAACCCGGTGCTCGGCCTGTCCGCGTTCACCAGTGGTGTGCCGGTCCGGGTGGCTTTCGAGCCCAGCCTGGTCGCCGCGGTGCTCGCGCTCGGGGCGGTCGCCCTCGGCTTCGCGGTCGCCGTCGAGGCCCTGAACAACCGCCGGTTGCGCCTCGGAGAGGTGCTTCGGCTCGGAGAGGAGAGCTGAGATGACCGCTACCGCCCAGACTCCACTGGTGCCTGACCTGGCAGCCCTGCAACAGCGGGCGGCACTTCGCGCCGCCGAGCGGGCCGGCGGGCAGGACCGCCTTCGCGGGCACATCGTCTGCGACGGCCTGGTGCGCATCTTCAAGACCGAGGGGGTGGAGGTGGTCGCCCTGCAGGGGCTCGACCTGGTCATCGACCGGGGTGAGCTGGTGGCGATCGTCGGTGCCTCCGGTTCGGGCAAGTCGACCCTGCTCAACATCCTCTCCGGCCTGGACACCCCGACCGCCGGCATCGCCCGGGTGGCCGACTACGACCTGCTCTCGCTCTCCGCGAAGCGACGGCTGAGCTACCGCCGGCAGCTGGTCGGGTTCGTCTGGCAGCAGACCGGCCGCAACCTGCTGCCGTACCTCAACGCCCTGGAGAACGTCGAGCTGCCGATGCAGTTGGCCGGCAAGCGCAGCAGCAGGGCCCGCCGGGAGCGGGCCCGGGAACTGCTCGACCTGGTCGGTGTCGGCTACTGCGCCGACCGGCGCCCCGGGCAGCTCAGCGGTGGCGAGCAGCAGCGGGTCGCGGTGGCGGTGGCGGTGGCCAACGACCCGGAGGTGCTCTTCGCCGACGAGCCGACCGGTGAGTTGGACGAGGCGACCGGCGCGGAGGTCTTCGCGGCGCTGCGCACCATCAACGCGGAACTGGGCGTGACCATCGTGGTCGTCACCCACGACCACGCCGTGGCCACGCAGGTCCGTCGGACCGTCGCGATCCGCGACGGCCGGACCGCCTCCGAGGTACGCCGGACCGCGCGGATCGACGCGGACGGCAACACCGAGCTGGTCAGCGAGGAGTACGCGGTGCTGGACCGCAACGGTCGGATGCAGTTGCCGGCGGCGTTCGTCGACGCGCTCTCGCTGAAGGAGCGGGTCCGGCTCGACCTGGAGCCGGACCATGTGCAGGTACGGCCCGGCGACCGGGCCTCGGACGGGCGGGGGGCAGGGGCATGAGCCGACAGAACATGGTGGTGACCGGCGCGGCCGGGTTCGGCGGCGCGTCCGGGGAGCACCCCGGCGAGGTGGTCCGGGTCAGTGGGGTGAGCCGGACCTTCGGTCGGGGCGAGCACGCCGTGCACGCCGTGCGGGACGTGTCGTTCAGCGCCAACCGGGGCGAGCTGGTCGCCATCCGGGGTCGGTCCGGGGCCGGCAAGACCACGCTCCTGAACCTGATCGGCGGGCTGGACCGGCCGGACAGCGGTCAGGTGGTGGTGGCCGGGCACGAGGTGACCTCGGCCGGGGAGGCGGAGCTGCTGCGGTTGCGCCGGGGCACTGTCGGGTTCGTGTTCCAGACCTTCGGACTGGTGCCGATCCTCTCCGCCGCCGAGAACGTGGGCGTGCCGTTGCGGCTGGCCCAGGTGCCGGCCGCGGAGCGGGAGGAGCGCGTCGCGGTGCTGCTGGAGCTGGTTGGCCTGGGCGGGCACGCCGCGCAGCGCCCGTACGAGCTCTCCGGCGGGCAGCAGCAGCGGGTCGCGGTGGCCCGCGCGTTGGCCAACGAGCCGGACCTGCTCATCGCCGACGAGCCCACCGGTCAGCTCGACTCGGAAACCGGTCGGTCCATCATGGACCTGCTGCGCGCGGTGGTGCACGCCCGCGGCATGACGGCCCTGGTGGCCACGCACGACCCGGCCCTGATCGACCTCGCCGACCGGGTGCTGGCCCTGCGCGACGGCCGCCTGGTCGACGGCTGACCCTGCTGGGCAGTGGCCTGCGCGACGGCTGCCTGGTCCACGACCCTGCCGGGCAGTGGCCTGCGCGGCTCGCTGTGGAGCTGATGTCGTCAACGAATCGCCACGGGTGACTCGTCTACGACATCAGCTCCACAGCGTTCGTACTGACGAAGAAGTTCCCCTGCCGCGTCTGGGCGTGGCCCGGCCGGCCAGGCGGCAGGGGACGTGCCCCCGGTCGGGGCGACTTTCGCCCCCAGGCCGGGCGGGCGTGACGGCGGGTCAGAGCGCGAGCTTCATGCCCTCGTGGCTGGCCACGAAGCCGAGGCCCAGATAGAAGCGGTGCGCGTCCTCGCGGGTCTTGTCGGTGGTGAGCTGCACCAGCGCGCAGCCACGCTCGCGAGCCTGGTTGACGGCCCAGATCATCAGCTGTCGGCCCAAACCCTGACCACGCCGGTCGGAGCGAACCCGGACCGACTCGATCAGCGACCGCTCGGCGCCGTGCCGGCCGAGGCCGGGGATGTAGGTGATCTGGAGGCAGCCGACGAGGTCGCCGCCCTGCTCGGCGACGATCAGCGCGTTGCGCGGGTCGGCGGTGATGTCCGCGAACGCTCGCTCGTATGCCTCGTCGACGTCGGTGAAGTCGCGGGCCTTGCCCAGCACGTCGTCGGCGAGCAGGGCGATGACGGCGGGCAGGTCCGCCCGGTCCGCAACCCGGAAGATCACGTCACTCATCCGGTGACAATCTCACAGTGCCGGGAATGGGAATGGGCCGGTGGCGACCGTTCAATTTCTGTCGATTCGCCATCCTTCGGTCCATCGCATCGCACATATTTTCGCCGTCCTTGGACGATTTTCGATGCATCCCCACGGCCGTACGGTGAAGCCAATTGATGGCCGATATTGATCGTTCTTACCCATGGTGTTGGGGTCGAACCCTCTGTAGCGTGTGCCGCACATTCGTTGATCACTTTGCCTCACGGGGGTTTGGCAGTGCCGTCGACTCGTTCTGTTTGGCGTGCGTCCACTGTGGTGAGCGCACTGTTGGCGTCCCTGCTTCACGTGGTCTGGCAGGCTGATCGCGCCGCCGCGGAGCAGCCGGATTCCTGTGCGGTCAGGGTGTCGCCGACGGCCGAGTCGGAGCGCGCCGCCCAAGCCTTGGCAGAGTCGTGTGACACGTCCGTCGAGGTGCTCGCGGCGGCAACGGAGACGACCAAGGTCTTCGCCCAGCCGTCCGGTGACTTCACCTTCGAGGCGTGGGCCGAGCCGCGTTGGACCAAGCGGAACGGGTCCTGGCGGCAGGTCGACACGACGCTGACGGTGGGGGTCGACGGCCTCGTGCGCCCCGTCGCGTCGACGGCCGACGTCGTGTTCTCGACCGGTGGAGCGGGTCCGTTCGCCACCATGGCCGGCGCCGGCACCACCTTCTCGCTCGGCTGGCCGAGCCCGCTGCCGGCGGGCGTCATCGACCGGGACACGATCACCTACCCCAACGTCCTGCCCGACGTCGATCTGGTCGTCCGCGCCGAGAAGTCGGGATTCGCCCACCTGCTCGTGGTGAAGACCCCAGCCGCCGCCAAGAACCCGGCGGTTCGTGAGACGCGGTACGTCGTGGGCGGCTCCGCCGACGTGGCAACCGGGAGCGGGGGAGTCGTCATCTCCGGTCCCGACGGCGTGCTCGCCGCCGCGCCGCCAGCGCTGGCCTGGGATTCGGCTCTGCCGCCGGTGGAGTCAGGGGCTCGGCGGTCGGGGCTCGGTTCGTCGAGCGCCGCCCGTGCGCCGGGTGCGCGTTCCAGCGTCCGCGGCCCGGCGGAGACCGCTGCTGTCACTCCGGTCTCGGTACGGGTCGACGACACGACGATGACGGTGGCCGCAGCTCCGGAACTGCTGGCCAGTGACCACTTTCCAATCTTCATCGACCCCGCCTACGACAAGAAGCCGTCCCGGTGGGCACCGGTGAACGACTCGAACGCCGGCACGGCGTGGACCTCCGGAACGGCCTGGCCCCGGGAGATCGTGCGGGTCGGATCCAACTGGGACAACCATGGCGACATCTGGCGGTCGCACTTCCAGTTCGACACCACGGTTCTCGCCGGCAAGCGACTCACCGGGACGGCCAGCGTCGACGCGTACGCCGTGCACTCGGGTGACTGCGACGGCGAGTCGGTCGGCCTCTGGCAGACGGGGAACCTGTCCAGCTACACAAACAGCTGGGACGGCATGGCGGGCCGCTGGATGCACGGCGGCGCCCTGCAGACAAAGTCGGTCAAAGCCAACGGCAGCAGTTGCGGCCAGTCGGCCAACTGGGTGGCGTTCAACGCGGCGGCGATCAAGGAGAAGATCCAGGACAACGCCGACGACGGACTGTCGGCGATGACGTTCGGTCTGCGGATGGGCACCGAAAGCGGCGGCCGCTGGGCGAAGTTCGACCCGAGCAACGTGAAGATGGTCGCGAGCTATCAGCACAAGCCGACATCTCCGGTTGCGATTCGTACGGCTCCGGGCGGCACCTGCAGCAAGACGTCGCCGGGTCCGTGGGTCAACGTCGCCACCCCGACGCTGTACGGGAAGGCCAGCGACGGCGACGGCTCGGTGAAGGTCGTCTTCGACCTGAACGGGCCGACGAGCCCGGCGGAGCACTTCTCCGCGTGGACCACGTCGGGCGGGGAGCGCGGCTGGGCCACCCCCACGCTTGCCGAGGGCGACTACAACTGGCGGGTACGCGGGACGGACGAAACCGACCCCACCGGCTGGACCGGCCTGTGCTACTTCCGGGTGGATCGCACCGGTCCCACCACCCCGATCGTCACGCGCACCTCGGGGACCCCGACCGTCGGGCAACCGGTGACGCTCAGCTTCACCTCGTCCGACGCGCGATCCGGGATGAAGCAGTTCGCCCACGGCATCGGCGTCGACGCAAGGCAGACGTTCGTGGCTGCGACGGGCACGACGTCCATCACGTTCACCCCGGAGGCCGGCCGCACCGTCGTGTACGTGTGGGCGCAGGACAACGCCGGAAACTACTCCGCGAGGGCCGCCTTCAACTTCTTCACCGGCCGCATCACCGAGGCGCAGAACCAGGGTGCCTGGCGGCTCGACGGGGACGGCCTCGACGACTCCGGTGAGGGCCGTGACCTGGTGCTCGGCAGCGGGGTCGGCTACGGACCAGACCGGAAGGGGAGCGCGAACGCCGCGTTGACCTTCAGCAGCGCGGGCTGCGCTCAGGCGTCGCCGGCGGTGCGCACCGACGCCGAGTACACCGTCGCCGGTTGGGTGAACCTGGCCTCGAAGAATGGCAACAAGGCCATCGTCGCTCAGACCGGTTCCGTCGCTTCCGCCTTCGTCCTGAGTTACAACGCCGACGTCGATCGGTGGCGGATCTCGCTGACCAACGCCGACAGCTCCACCGTCACGTACGCGACGGCCGATGGGGCGGCTGCCGCCATTGGCGTGTGGCAGCACGTCGCCGCCACCGTCGACCCCGTGGCGAAGGTCGTCCGCCTCTACGTCGGCGGCGCGCTCGCGGCGGAGAACGCCATCCCCTTCACGCCGTGGAACGCCAAGTCGCGGCTCCTGCTCGGTTGTGCCGGTGGCGCGTCCACGACGTTCCACCACATGACCGGCTCGGTCGATCACGTCGGAGTCTGGCAGGGCCTGCTCTCCGAGGCGCAGATCGCGCGGGCGGCCACCGAACTGCCCGCCGGTCAGGTCGGTAGGTGGCAGCTGCGTGGTGACGGTGTCGACTCGACCGGCTTCGCCCGGGACGCCACTGTCCCGGCGGACCTGAACTGGGCGGACGACCCGTTCGGCCGGGTGGAGTCGGCGGCGCAGATGAACGGCAACCAGTGCCTCGGCACGGCCGGACCGGTGGTACGAACCGATGAGTCATTCACCGTCGCGACGTGGGTCAGACTGACCGATGTGTCGGCCGGTACGCAGACCGCGCTCGGTCAGGACAACGAGCAGGTCAGTGGCTTCCTGCTGGGCACCAGACAGGCCAACGACGGCGCGCGGGTCTGGTCGATGGTCATGAAGGACACGAGCAGTGTGTCGTCGGGTTCGGTGACGGCCAAGGGCAGTGCCGCCGGCAGTTCCGGTAAGTGGACGCATCTGGCAGGCACGTATGACGCCACCAGCAAACGGCTGAGCCTGTACGTCAACGGGACGCTCGCCGAATCCGTGACGCGCAACGCCGCGGGCTGGCAGGCCAACGGGCCGTTGACGATCGGCTGTGGGCGCTACGACAGCAAGGTGGTGGATCGGATCAACGGCGCGGTCTCGGATGTGCGGGCATGGCGTGGAGCCCTGACCGCTGCCGAGGTGGCCGCCGTGCACGGTGGCAACCCGGCGGTCAAGCTGGAGGGGATGTGGCCCCTGGACGGCCCGGCCAGCGACACGCCGACCTACCTGACCGACTGGTCCGGCAACGGCCGGAACCTCACCATCACCGGCCCGTACGCGTGGACCCGCGATCGCGGTTTTGGTCGGGACGGAGCGCTCGGGCTCGAACTGGCCGAGGGCTCCTGCGCGGAAACGTCCGGACCGACGGTTCGCACTGACGCCTCGTTCACGGTCTCGGCATGGGTTGTGCTGGACCAGACGACCGGCCACCACTCGGTCGTCACGCAGATCGCCACCGCCGCTCCCGGCTTCTTCTTCGGATACAACCCGGGGCCCAACCGCTGGCACTTCGGGATGCCCTCGGCGTCCGGTGGCACTCCCACCTGGCACATCGCCGCATCGCAGCAGGCCCCGGAGCTCGGCAAGTGGACCCACCTGGCCGGCGTCTACGACCTGGCGAAGGGCAAGGTCCGTCTGTACGTCGACGGCGTGCTGCAGGACGAACAGGACGGCCCTTCCTCGCCCTGGATGGCGAGCGGCCCCACCCTCGTCGGATGCAACGGAAACGTGAGCGGTACCCGGTTCTCCCGGCTGGGCGGCGTCGTCGACGATGTCCGGCTCTGGACCTCCACAGTCGATCCGGACCGGATCGCTGATCTCGCAGCTGGCTGACCATCTCGGGGTGAGGGTGCGGCTGGACGCCGCGGGCCTTGCCGTACCTGCCGACCTCCCTTGCACCCCTCGCCCGTCAGGAAGAGGCCATGCCGAATTCTCCCACCCTCCTTTCCCGTCCCCGACGGTTGATCGCCCTGGGCAGCCTCGCGGTGCTGGTGGCGTCGACTCTCACGGTTCCCCAAGCCGCTCAGGCATCCCCGGTTCCTTCCGGGGACCGTCCCGTCAAGGCGACCAAGGCGGAGACCGCCCGCCGGGTGCCGGTCGACCGGACCCCGCTTCCGGACGACGGCGGCAGGTGGGCGGGGCCGAAGCACGCGACCTGGCCGAAGGCGGGTGCGGCCACGCTGGCGGTCGCCGAGACGCGGCGCGAGCGGCAACTCGAGGGCGATCGGCAGTCGGCGTCGGCGGTGCGGGGCCTCGCCGGTGGCTTGCCGGTGACGGCCTCGACCGTCACCGGTAAGCGTGTCCCTACCCAGGCGCGCGTGGAACTCCTGGACGAGCAGCACTCCCGCCGACTCGGGGTCAGCGGCCCGGTAATCGTGGTGAACGGCGACGCCGGGACGGTCGACGCGGCCTTCGACTACGCACAGATCCGGCAGCTCTACGGCGCGGGCTGGGGTGAGCGGCTGACCCTCAAACGGCTGCCGGCCTGCGCGGCGACGACCCCGCAGCGGTCGGAGTGCCAGGAGACCGATCGGGTTGACGCGACCAACGACCCGGTCACCAGCACGTTGTCGACCAGGGTCGACTTCTCCGGTGCGGCGCCGATGGTCTTCGCCATCACCGCCGAGGAGTCCTCGGAGGAGGGCGACTACAAGGCCACCGACCTGAAGGCGTCCGGATCCTGGACCGCGGGAGACAGCTCCGGAGGGTTCTCCTACTCGAACCCGCTGCGCCTGCCGCCGGCAGAGGGTCCGCTGCCGGAGATGTCGTTGGACTACTCGTCACAGGTGGTCGACGGGCGGATGGCCGGCGCCAACAATCAGGCGTCGTGGGTCGGCGACGGGTGGGATTACGCGCCGGGCTTCATCGAACGTACCTACGCCACCTGCACCGACGACCGCGACGCGGTCGCCGGCAAGGATCCGAACAACAAGGACAAGAAGACCTACGACCAGTGCTGGAAGGGTGACTCACCGAACGTCACGGTCTCGCTCAACGGCACCAACACGTCCCTGATCAAGGATGACGCCTCGGGAGCCTGGCGGGCGCAGAGCGACAGCAACTGGCGGATCCAGTTGGACGGCAGTCCGGCGACGTCGGGCAGCGCCACGACCGAACGCTGGACGGTCACCACGCCCGACGGCACCCGCTACTTCTTCGCGGGCGAGGCCGCCGCGACCGACTCACGGTGGACGATGCCGGTCTTCGGCAACCACTCCGGCGAGGACTGCCACGCCACCGACTTCAAGGACTCGTCCTGCAAGCAGGCCTGGCGCTGGATGCTCGACAAGACCGTGGACGTGCACGGCAACACGGTCCGCTACTACTACCAGGGCGAGACCGGTCACTACGGCGCGGCTGACGACAAGAACAACCGGCAGTCGTTCACCCGGGGCGGTTACCTGACGCGGATCGACTACGGGCTGCACGCCAACTATTCGAGCGTCGCCGCCACCGGGCGGGTGGTGTTCAGCGTCGCCGACCGGTGCCTGGTGACCGAGTGCCACAAGGACGGCAAGCCGGTCAAGGCGAACTGGCCGGACGTGCCATGGGACAAGGAATGCGCCGAGGCCCCCTGCACGGACAAGCTGGCACCGGTCTTCTTCAGCACCAAGCGACTCACGAAGATCACCACCCAGGTACGTGACGGCAGCGCGTTCCCCGACGTCGAGTCGTGGAGTCTGAGCCACGAGTTCAAGGCGCCGAAGGTGGCCGGTTCGGCGTCGCTGTGGCTCAAGGAGATCGTGCACGCCGGGCACGTCGGTGGCACCGTCACGGATCCGCCGGTGCGGTTCACCGGGGTGGAGTTGGTGAACCGGGCCAATGTCCTGGCGGGTGCGCCGCTGTTTTCCCGATGGCGGATCCAGAACATCCGCACCGAGTCGGGTGCTGACATTCACGTCACGTACTCCGAGGCTGACTGTGACCTGAACGACCTGCCGGGTTCACCGGAGACCAACTCACGGCTGTGTTACCCCGTGTACTGGACTCCGGACGGCTACACCGACCCGAAGCGGGACTGGTTCCACAAGTACGTCGTCACCGAGATCTCCGAGATCGACCGGACCGCCGACCAGCCGGCGATCACGACGCGGTACGAGTACAGCACCGACGGGGGCGGCACGAGCGTCCTGTGGGGCTACGACGACGGTGAGTTCACCAAGAAGAAGCACCGCACGTACGGGCAGTGGCGCGGCTACTCCCAGGTGGTCACGAAGGTCGGTGAGCCGGGTCGGGGCGTACCGCTGACGACTCGCAAGCGGTTCTACCGGGGCCTGGACGACCAGCCGTTGCCGGGCGGTGGCCGGCGCACCGTGCAGGTGTCCGACTCGGAGTCCATCACGTTCTCGGACCATCCGGCGCTGGCCGGTGCCGCGCTCGAGGAGGCGACCCTCGACGGGTCGGACGTCGTCGAGGCGTCCACCACGCAGTACTGGACCCGCCAGACCGCCGCGCGGACCCACACC
Source organism: Micromonospora sp. NPDC047756 (assembly GCF_055587245.1). Taxonomy (NCBI): domain Bacteria; kingdom Bacillati; phylum Actinomycetota; class Actinomycetes; order Micromonosporales; family Micromonosporaceae; genus Micromonospora; species Micromonospora sp. NPDC047756. Next base: position 765,928 of record NZ_JBVJGQ010000003.1, on the reverse strand, counting down.
GGGGGCACCGACCGGGCGTACTTCACCGGCCCGTCGGTCGTGAAGACCCGCAAGTTGCTGGCGCCGAACAAGTGGGCGCGGACCGAGACCCGCACCACCTACGACTCGGACGGCCAACCGGAGACGGTGTCCGATCTGGGGGACACCGCCCGTACCGGCGACGAGACCTGCAGCACCACCACGTACGCCAAGAACGGCACCGCGTGGATCCGCGCGGCGGTGTCCCGGGTGGAGACGGTCGCCAAGTCGTGCGGGGCGACGGTGAACCGCCCGGCGGACGTGATCTCCGACGTGAAGACCTACCACGACGGATCGGACACCCACGGCTCCGCGCCCAGCAAGGGCCTGGTGACCCGCGAGGACACCCTCGACACCTGGAACGGCGGACCCGTCTACGCCACCACCTCCCGGAGCAGCTACGACGCGCTCGGGCGGATCGGAAGCGTGACGGACGCCCGGGGCGGGGTCACCACCACCACGTACACACCCGCCGGTCCGGGGCCGGTCACCCAGACGGTCACCCTCAACCCGCTCCAACACAAGACGACCACCACCCAACAGCCGGCCTGGGCCGAGCCGACATCGGTGGTGGACGCCAACGACAAGCGCACCGACCTGACACACGACCCGTTGGGGCGGCTCACCAAGGTGTGGCTGCCGGGTCGGGCCAAGGCGACCAAGACTCCGAACCTGGAGTTCGGCTACCAGGTACGCGCCGACGGGCCGCTCGCCGTCACCACCAAGCGACTCGGACCCAACGAGACCTACATATCCGAGATCGGGCTCTTCGACTCGCTGTACCGGCCTGTCCAGACGCAGGAGGACTCCCTCGGTGGGAAGCGCCTGGTCGAGTCGACCGGCTACAACGACCGGGGCCTGGAGGCGCATCGGGCAGGTCCGGCTTACCTCACCGGAGCGCCGACCAACGAGCTGCTGCAACTCAACCCGGGCGAGGACCGCGTCCGCACGGTCCTGAGTCATGACGCCCTCGGACGGGTCGTCAACGAGGGCACCTGGTCGGGCCACAGCCAGTTGTGGGCGACGGTCACCAGCTACGGCGGCAACCCGGACGGGTGGCAGGTGTCGGTCACCCCGCCGCGGGGCGGCACGGCCACCGCGACCATCAGCGACGTCCACGAGCGGACCACCGAACTCCGGCAGTTCCACGGGATCACCCCGAGCGGCGGGTACGACGCCACGAAGTACACGTACACCCCGCGCGGAGACCTGGCGACCGTGACCGGCCCGACCGGCAAGGTCTGGGAGTACGGGTACGACCTGCGCGGCCGGGAGGTGCGCACGCTCGACCCGGACAAGGGCGAGACGACCCTCACCTACGACAACGACGACGACGTGACCTCGTCGAAGAACGCCCTCGACGACGTGGTCTCCACCGAGTACGACGTCCTCGGACGGCAGAAGAAGCGCCTGGTCAACGGTCAGCTCGCCGCCGAGTGGGCGTACGACACGGTGGCCAAGGGGCACCTGTCCAAGCAGGTGTCGACCGTCGACGGACACCAGTTCGTCCGGGAGATCTTCGCGTACAGCGACGCCTACCAGGTCGCCGACGAGGAGGCGCGCATCCCGGCGATGTCGGGCCTGGGGACGGCGGCCGGGACGTACGTCTCGACGTACACCTTCAAGGCCGACGGGTCGCCGGACCGGATGAACGTTCCCAAGACCGGTGCCCTGGAGCGGGAGACGATCGGCCACACCTACGACGACCTGGGCAATGTCACGCGACTGGTGGGCACGTCGTACCCGTCGGGAACCAACACCGTCTACGTCGACGCCGCCACCTACTCGCCCTACGGCGAGGTCCTGAAGCGCACCCTCGGCGTCAACAACAAGCCGCAGGCGTACCAGACCTACGTCTACGACGACCCGACCCGCCGGCTCAAGGAGTTCTATTTCGACCGGGACGCGACGGTCAACAACGTCGCCGCCCTCGCCTACGACTACGACCACGAGGGCAACGTCCTGTCGATGGCGAACACGCCGCTCGACAACGACGACAAACCTCGACCTGGCGACAGTGACGTCCAGTGCTTCCAGTACGACCAGTTGAGGCGCCTCAGCCAGGCGTGGACGCAGGCGACCACGACCTGTGCCGCGGAGCCGACCGCGGGCGCCATCAGCGGTAAGTCGCCGTACTGGAAGGCGTACGCCTACCACGCGGACGGTTCCCGCAAGTCGGTCACCGACCGTCGTACCGGTGTCGCCTCCGACTACGGGTACGCCGCAGCCAACGCCGCCCAGCCACACGCGGTTCGGACCGTGACCACCGGCAGCCGGGTGGACCACTACGACTGGGATGCCACCGGCAACCTCACCTACCGCAAGGTCGACGGGGTCACCGAGAACCTGGAGTGGAACCCTCAGGGCAAACTCCAGAAGATCACCGGACCGGGCGGCGAGACCCGGATGGTCTACGACGCCGATGGCAACCGGATCGCCCGGATCGACCCGAACGGTCAGGCCACCGTCTTCGTCGCCGGGCAGGAGTTGGTCGTTCAGGGTCAGGACACCACGGCGACCCGGTACTACCAGCACGCCGGCGACACGGTCGCCTCTCGGGCCGCGTCCACCGCGACGGGTCCGACGGACCTGACCTGGCTCGCCTCCGACCAGCACGACTCGGCGCACTGGGCGGTCAACTCGGTCACCCGGGTGGAGACGGTCCGATACTCCGACCCGTTCGGAAACGCCCGCTCGGGCGGCACCGGCGGCACCTGGCCCTCCGGCCAGCGAGGTTTCGTCGGCGGCATCAGCGATCCGACGGGCCTGTCGCTGCTGGGTGCCCGGTTCTACGACGCGGCGCTGGGCGCGTTCATCTCCGTCGACCCGGAGACTGACGAGTACGACCCGCAGCGGATGCACCCGTTCGCCTACGCGAACAACAACCCGGTCACCTTCGCCGACCCGGACGGCCTCTTCTTCGGGAAGATCAAGAATGCGGCCAGCCGGGCCGCCAACGCGGTGGCAAACACCGCCAAGTCTGCGGTCAAGACCGTGGTCAACAACGCCGGCACCATCTCCGCGGTCGCGGGCGGGATAGCCATGGTGGCGGCGGTGCTGCCGCCCCCGGCCCAGGTGGTGGCGGCCGCTGCCGCCGCCGTGTCGGCGGTGGCAGGCGCGATCGACACCGCGAAGACCTGCAAGGGTGGCGACACGGCGGGCTGTGCCATGGGCATCGCGTCGATGGTGCCGGGCGTCCGGCAGGCGAAGACGGCTGCTCGTGGCGTCGGCGCGGTCAAGAAAGCTGCGAAGGGGAAACGGCCGAGCGGTTGTAACAGCTTCCTGCCCGGTACGCCGGTCCTGATGGCCGATGGCAGCTACAAGGCCATTGAGGAGATTCAGCTCGACGACGTCGTGTGGGCGGCCGACCCGGAGTCGGGCAAGGAAGGCGCCCGACCGGTCACCGCCCTCATCACCGGCGACGGGCAGAAGAAGCTGGTCGACATCAGCATCGACTCCGACAGTGACGGCGTGGCCGACGGCACGGTAACCGCCACCGACGGCCACCCGTTCTGGGTCGACAATCAGGGTGAGTGGCTGCGGGCGGAACACCTGAAGCAGGGTGATCTGCTACTGAGCCCGGACGGTGCTCGGGTCAGCGTCATCGCGGTCGTCGCCTATGGCGCGGTCGCGACGGTTCACAACCTCACCGTCGACGACATCCACACCTACTACGTCCTGGTCGGCGATACCGACGTCCTCGTCCACAATGACACCATCATTGAGGGATGCCCGGTGGATCTGGGGCGGGTATCCACGGGAGAGGCCTTTGAGCAGGCAACGGCCGCCCGAGACAGGCTTATCAGCCTGATGGAATTCACGATGACGAGATCGAAGATCAGAGGTCATTCGACTGTCGTTGGCGCCGTTGACATTCGTACCGGCAACTGGGTGGCTGCCGCTAAGAGTACGGCGAAGGGAAAGAACTATTGTTCTGAGACCCTTTGTCGCAACGCGCTGGTCAAGAGAGGCGCCCGGCCAAAAGATATTCGTTATAGTGTTGCGCTTCGACCCGCAAGTAAGAAGCCCATCAACGTCTGCAAATTTTGTCAGCGATGGTCTCGCCCAAAGAACTATCCGACAACGATCGGCTTTGACCCGGGCTCATGGGGGCGAGGCGGCATCTAGTACTTCAATCGACATCGTAAAGGCGGCTCGGTGTGGGCTTGCCGGGGTAGTGGCTGATGACGTCGTGCTGGGTGATGAGGGGGTGCAGTGGTTTCAGTACGGCCGGCGATGGCCGGCCATCCCGACAGGGGCGGGTAGCGGCGGGCTCGACTGCAGAGCATCGGGGAGATCTATCTCGCCGATGCTTGGTTGGGGCGGATCAGCGGCCAGCGGTGCGCGAGGTGGGCGTCGATGTCCTGTGGCGGCACGGCGCAGAGCGGTCCGTGGCGTCCCCTCTGCGCCTCGACCCGAGGGCACCAGTTGATAGGCGATGGCGGCCAGAAGCAGCCAGCAGATCAGGTCGTGGAACAGTGGCCGGTGATCAGCCGACGCGGGGGGTCACGGCCATGACATAGCCCAGTCGCGCCTGACGGGTATTTGCCGCAGCCGTGGGTCATGGCCGTAAGCCTCGTCGCTGACCACCCTTTGATGAACGTGGATTAAGTGCTGGTCGTAGGGCCCGTCAGGTTCCCCGAACACGAATAGTGCGATGAGGTGGTCCGTCGGCGGTCCCAAATCCCGTCTGAATTAATTCCATGCCCGTGTCGGCGAACCGCCATCGCTGTGACTGAACGATGTCACCACGGAGCCACTCCTGGCGCACGACGGGCCGGCGAAGTTGGGTCTCAAACCAGGACGCTGTTGCCTCTGCGCACTCCTCGACAGTTCCTGCAACCTCGAACGCTAGTTCTGTTGCCTGCTTCGGGAGATTCAGAATAGTGCTGTGGATTCGGTCCCCGCGCACGCGTCCCCCACCCAGGTACGCCCCCAGGCAAAACAGAACGCGACCGTCGAGACCGTCGACAACGTCCATCCAGGCCAACATCTCGTGCCCATCTGCATCCCATGCGGCTACGTCGGCATCGTCTTGCGGGTCAGGCGCCAGGAGATACGTGTCGGCGGGATCTCCAGGCCATGCCGTTGCGCGACGACGCAATATCGCGATAAACGCGGCAAGGTGCGGAGCAAGCGGTTCGTCGTACTCAAACCACTCTGCCATGCCCACAAGCACAGAGTAGCCGAGTGAGTCGTCCGGGGCTCATCGTTGCCGCGGTCACCAAGGGTGAGGCCAAGTATAGAAACCACCGACGGCTTGGGGGCAGCCGTTTTGCCGATCGGCTAGTGGGATCACGCATTTGGCGTTTTCGTCCACTTGAAGGCGTGACGATCAGGGCTTACCGAGCGGGGTCCAATGCCAGTGAAGAAACCTCTAAGCGGCGCGCGGATGGCTAACGGGGTGGGCAGCGCAGGCCCTCGCGAGGGACGGTCAGGTCGATCAGGTAGGCGTTGACCGCGTTGGTGATGCAGGACGTCTGCGGGTAGGCGGTGTGCCCCTCGCCCTCCCAGGTCAGCACCCGACCGACGCCCAGCATCGACGCGAGCCGTGGGGTCTGCTCGTACGGCGTCGCCGGGTCGCCGGTGGTGCCGATCACCACGATCGGCGGTGCGCCGTTCGCCTTCCCGGTCGGGTAGGGGTCACGCCCGCCCGGCCATTCGACGCAGCTCAGCATGCCGACCGCCAACGCCGGCCCGAACAGCGGGTATTTTCCGCGCCACTCGGACTGCAACTGCCGGATCTGCTGCCGGCTCGGCTTCTCCGTCTCGTCGGCGCAGTTGATGGCCAGGTTGGCGTCGAACAGGTTCGAGTAGTGCCCGTTGTCCTCCCGGCCGGCGTACGCGTCGGCGAGTCGGAACACGTCCTTCGGGTCGCCCTCGGCGAGCTTGTCGATCGCCTGGGCCAGCTCCTGCCAGCCGGATTCGGTGTAGAGCGAGGAGATGACGGCGTAGAACACCCAGCCGGCGGTGGCCTCCCGCCCGTCGTCGCCGCGTACCGGGGAGACCTTGGCCTTGTCGATGGCCGAGGTGACGGCGGCGCGGGCGTCCGGGGCGATCGGGCAGCGGCCGGCGTTCGCCGCGCACCAGCGGGTGAAGTTGGTGAAGGCCCGTTCGAAGCCGCGGGCCTGGCTCTCCGAGCCCTCGACCAGCCGCTGCTGCGGGTCGACGGCACCGTCGAGCACCAGCGCCCGCACCCGCTGCGGGTAGAGCTGGGCGTACGTGGCACCGAGCAGGGTGCCGTACGAGTAGCCCAGGTAGGTGAGCTTGTCGTCGCCCACGGCGGCGCGCACCGCGTCCATGTCGCGGGCGGCCTGTTCGGTGCCGTACAGCGGCAACTGGTCGCCGTAGCGGTCGCCGCAACCGCGACCGATCCGCTGGCTCAGACCGACGAAGCCGTCGAATGCCGACTGGCTCGCCGGGTCCGGGTCGAAGCCGAAGCTGGCGTCCAGATCGGCGTCGGAGATGCACTTCACCGGGCTGGAGCGGGAGACCCCGCGCGGGTCGAAGCCGACGATGTCGAAGCGCTCGGTGATCGAGGCGGGCAGCCCGCCGAACTGGGCGCCGAAGGAGAGGTAGACGGCGGTGTCGACACCGGAACCGCCCGGGCCGCCCGGGTTGATGACCAAGGAGCCCACCCGGTCGCGCTGCTTGGTGGACCGGGCGCGCAGCAGGGCGATCTCGAAGGTCTGCCCGGCGCCGGGGCCGGCGCTCGCGCCGTTGCCGGTGCCCCAGTCACGGGGCACCTGAATCCGGGTGCACTCGTAGCGCATGTTCGGTGCGCCCCGCCCGACCAACTCGTCGGGCACCTCCGGGCAGGGCCGCCAGTTCGGTGCGCTGCCGGTCGGGGCGGCCGCGCCCTCCACCTCGGTGCGCGGCGCGAAGGCCGGCAGTGTGCAACCGGCGGTGAGCAGCGCGGCGACGACGAAGGCGGCCAGAGTGCGACGGCCCCCGCGGCTGGACGCCCTCCGAGGCTGGTCGGCGGTGCGGATCACGTGGTCCTCCGGAATCGGGTCGACGGCCAGGCTACGCCGAGCCGGTGGCGGCTCGGTCCACGGTGGCCGTCGGGTCGCCGCGCAGCACCTGGTCCACGTCGAAGCGGATCGGCCGGTCGAGCTGGTCGTAGCGACAGGATCGGGGGTCGCGGTCCGGGCGCCAGCGGACGAACTGCGCGGTGTGCCGGAACCGTTCGCCCTCCATGGCGTCGTAGCCCACCTCGACGACCAGCTCGGGGCGCACCGGCTCCCACTCCAGGTTCTTCGTGCCGGTCCACCGGCTGACGCCACCGGGAATGCGTTGGCCACGCTCGTGGTCGCCGTGCACCCACGGGTGCTCACCGGCGATGTCCCGATAGGGCGCCAGCTCGTCGAGCAACTCGGCGCGGCGGGCCATGCTGAACGACGCGCTCACGCCCACGTGGTGCAGGACCCCGGCGTCGTCGTACAGGCCGAGCAGCAGCGAGCCCACCACCGGCCCGGACTTGTGCCAGCGGAAGCCGGCCACCACCGCGTCCGCGGTGCGGGCGTGCTTGACCTTGAACATCAGTCGCTTGCCCGGCTCGTACGGCAGGTCGGCCGGCTTGACGATCAAACCGTCCAGCCCGGCGCCCTCGAAGACGTCGAACCAGCGCCGCGCGGTGTCCGGGTCGGTGGTGACCTGGGTGACGTGCACCGGCGGGCGCACCCCGGCCAGCGCCTCGACCAGCCGCTCGCGGCGGCGTGGGTAGGGCTGGTCGAGCAGGGCCTCGTCACCGATCGCCAGCAGGTCGAACGCGACGAAGTCGGCCGGGGTGGTCTCGGCCAGCATCTTCACCCGGGACGCGGCCGGGTGGACGCGCTGGGCCAGCAGCTCGAAATCCAGCCGGGGCTGGCCGCTCGGCCCGTCGCGCCGGATCACGATCAACTCCCCGTCGACAGCGCACCGCGGCGGCAGCTGCCGGCGGGCCTGCTCGACCACCTCGGGGAAGTAGCGGGTCATCGACTTGCCGCCCCGGCTGGCCAGCTCGACCTCGTCACCGTCGCGGAACACGATGCACCGGAACCCGTCCCACTTGGGCTCGTAGGTCACCCCGGGCGTGGTGGGCAGCTTGGGAACGCTCTTGGCCAGCATCGGCTCGACCGGCGGGTTGATCGGCAGGTCCACGACGACCAGTCAATCAGACGGCGCCGACAGTCGTGAGGCAGATCACCGTGCGCGGCGGGGCGGCGTGTCCGCCCCCGCGCCGCTCGTCCCGACCGGGCGGATCGGATATCCCCAGGTCAGAGCTACTTTCGCGAGGTGTCCGAGTGGGTCTGTGACTGCTGCGGGCGGTGGCGGGTGAGCGTCGAGCTGATCCGGGGCCGCTACCGCTTCCGGCTGACCCGCCGCTATCCGGAGCGGTTCGGCGGCGGCCGCAACGTGCTCGGCGAGGTGGGTTCGGTGCCGGAGCTGGAGGAGCTGCTGCGGCGGCGTACCCCGCTCACCCTGGCCGACCTCCGCGAGGCCGCCTGATCCGTGCGTGGCGGCGGGCGACCGGACGTTCCCGTGAGCCTCCACTGAGGAGGGACCGACGGCGGTGAACCTCGCTGTCACAATGCTTGCGGCGGCTTCGTCTGCACCCGTGGCGGTGCCGGGCGGCGCCGCCGGGGAGGGGACACCATGCGGTTCGAGGCCGATACCGAGATCGCGGCGGACGCCGAGCAGATCTGGGCGGTGCTTGTCGACGTGCCTCGCTGGCCCGAGTGGACGGACTCGGTGACGCGGGCCGAGCGGGGCGAGCCGGGGCCGCTGACCGTCGGCGCTACCGCACGACTGACCCAGCCGAAGCTGCGGCCGGCCCTCTGGCGGGTCACCGAGCTGACCGAGCATCGGGAGTTCGTCTGGGTCTCCGACGCGCCGGGTGTGCGGACCACGGCAGAACACCGGCTGCTGCCGCTGCCCGACGGGCGTACCCGCGTCGAGTTGGCCTTCAGCCAGTCCGGCCCGCTGGCCGGCCTGATCGGCCGGCTGTACGGGGGGCTGTTCCGTCGCTACGTGCGGATGGAGGCCGACCGGCTCAGGAGTCGCTGCGAGCGGGGCTGACCGCCGGCTTCTCCAACACCGCCAACGGGATGCCGTTCGGGTCCGGGCGGTGCGCCACGATCCGGTAGCCGTGCCGCTCGTACAACCGCAGGTTGCGCGCGCTGTCCGCCCCGGTGAACAGGGTGAAGCGGGACGCCCGCCCGGTGCAGGCCCGCTCGATGGCGGTGAGCAGTTGCGCCCCGACACCCCGCCCCTGCTGGTCCGGGGCGACCGAGAGGCGGCCGACGTGCGCCGTGTCCCCGTCCAGGTGGGCACGCACCGAACCGACCAGCCGGTGCCCCAACCGGGCCGCCAGCACGATGCTCGGGCCGGCCAGCACCGCCGCGACCTCGTCCACCGTCTCGGTCAGCGGAGGCAGGAACGGATCGGCGTAGTGCTGCGCCTCGCTCAGGTACGCGGCGCGCTGGACGGTGAGGATCTCGCCGGCGTCCACGACACCGGCCGCAACGATGCTCGCCTCTGCGGTCATCGGGGCAGCACACCACAGCCGCCGCTGCCATCGACGGGCGGCCCGGCCGCACCGGCCGTACCCTGACCCCTGTCCGGTCGAGGTCGAGGGGGCAACGGTGGCCGAGTTGACGTACCCGGAGGTGGGGTCGACCCGGCACGGGCCGTTGCCCGGCGGGTACCACCACCTGCGCCACCGGTATCCGTTGCCCGGCGGCTGCTTCGAGACCGCCGCCGACGCGGTGTTGAGCTGGCGGCTGCACCGCGCCGCGGGTGTCCGGATCCGCACCGACGCGCCGCGGGCCACCACCGGTGTGCTGGTGGCCTCCGGCCTCGGCGTCGGCCCGGCCCGCCTCTGGGGGCCGTGCCGCGTGGTCTGGAGCGTGGACTCACCCACGCTCGCCGGCTTCGGCTACGGCACTCTGCCCGGGCACCCGGAGCGGGGTGAGGAGGCGTTCGAGGTGGTCCGCGACGACGCCGGCGCGGTCTGGTTCGAGGTCCGCGCGTTCAGCCTTCCGGACCGCTGGTTCACCCGCGCCGGCGGCCCCGCGGTAAGGGCCGTGCAGCACACGTACGCCTGGTGGCTCGGCCGTACCCTGCGTCGGCTGTGCGCGGGTCGCTGAACACCCTGGCGCCGCAGCGACTCAGAACCGGGCGAACGAGCGGATCGGGGCGCGCGGGCCGTACTTCGGTGCCCGGATGCCGGCCGCCTCCAGCAGCAGACACACCCGGCCCCGGTGACCTCGGAACGGCTCCAGCAGGGCCATCATCCGGGCGTCGTCGCCCCTCGGTTCGCCGGCGAGCGCCCAGGCCACCGTGTTCGGGATGTGGTAGTCGCCGACGCTGACCGCGTCCGGGTCGCCGTACGCGATCCGGACCACCTCCGCGGCCGTCCACGGCCCGATCCCGGGGATCGCGGTCAGCCGGCGGGTGGCGTCGGCGGCGTCGGTGCTGCGCTCCAGTCGGTCGGCGAGCGCGGCGGCGCGACGGAGCGTGTCGGCTCGGCGCTGCTCCACCCCGAACGGGTGGAACACCCAGTACGGGGCCGCGGCGACGGTGGCCGCCTCGGGCGGCAGGAGCAGCGGCTGCAGCGGGCCGGGAGCCGGCTCCCGGAAGTGCCGCACCATCGCCGAGTACGCCCGGTAGGCCTCCTTGCCGGTGACCTTCTGCTCGAAGACCGCGCGCAGCAGTCGGGGAAAGACCTCCCCGGTGGCGGGCATCCGTAGCCCGCGGTGCTCCCGGGCCAGTCGGGCGACCAGCGGGTGCGTCGCGGCCAGTTCGGTGAAGCCGGTCAGGTCGTCGCGCAGCCCGGCGATCGCGTCGGCGCGGGCGAGGACGTGCTCCGCGCCGGGCCCGTACCCCTCGGCGAGCAGCTCGCCGCCGGCCGGTCGCAGCGCGAGCGTGGCCGGACCCTCCGGGGTGCGGGTGGCCCACCAGAAGGTGCCGGCCGCCACCCGGGCGCACGGGTCGTACGGGCTGAAGGTGAGGGCGCGGACCGAGGCGGTCAGCCGGTAACCGACCGGCGGGTGCAGCACCCTGGTCGCGGCGGGTCCGGTCTCGGTCACCCCGCTACTCTGCCAGGTCACGATGGGTGCTGGCGACCGCCGTACCGGTTCCGCCCGCGGTTGAGGAGCTTCGCGGGGGTACGTTCGGCCGACCGTCCCGGTCTGGTTGATCAACCGAACGGCCAGGATTATTTTGGCGGACCCTCATATACCGCCCTTATGCCATTTTTGGCGGTGGGTCAGGTATCGATGATGTGGTTGTTTGATGGCCGGCAGGTGAACGAGTGCCTCGGGCCACCTGCGCAGTGTCAACGGGGGATCTGTGGAAGGGCATGCAGTGATGGCTGCGCGAGTCTGTGTCGAATCATCGCGAGGGGGATCTCACCCCGCTACCCGTCCGCAGGGCTGACGGGTGCCCGCTGACGAGGCGGCCGTCCCGAGCGGACGGCGGCCCAGCGCATGATCGCTCTGAAGGTCTACCGACTCCTACCGTCGTCGGCACGGCGACGGGTGCTGGGTCTGCTGCCCGCACACCGGCGGATCGGCCTGGTACAGACGCTCTCCCGCCCGCGCGGCAGCGACACCGTACATGACCTCGGTGCCCGGGTGGCCGTGACCGACGGTGGCGTTCGGACCCGGGCCGAGGTCGTCGCCACGGCGACCCCGTTGCAGCAGTGGCACCGCAACCTCACGGCCGTCACCACGGCGCTGCACGCCGCCGGCATCGAATACCACTGCATTCGTAACGACGACCACCTGCGCAGCACCGTCGCGGTCCTCGACGACCAGCGGGCGGAGGTGCGACGCCTGGTCCGCTCCGCGCCGGCACTGTCGGGCGCCGACGTCCGGGTGGTGCAGGTCCAGCCCCGTCGGGACCAACCGGACGGCGCCCCGACCGAGGTGATCCGGGTCTGCTTCCCGGTGACCGACGCTCGTGCCGGTGTGGTCCTCGGTGCCCAGTTCGCCTGCGAGATCGAGTTCTGGAGCCGACACGGGGACATGGTCCGCGCTCCCCGACGCAACGGGGTCGTCGACGAGGCGCCCGCCCAAGCACAGCCGGTCCGGGTGGCGGCGGCGCTGCTGAGCCACTTCGTGCCCGAGGCCGACGACCACACCTACGGCACCCGCCGGGATCTGGCCGTCCGGGCGCCGGACCGGATCGGCTTTCCGATCGACGCGGTCTACACCTGGGTGGACGGCTCCGACCCGCAGTGGCTCAAGCGCAAGTCGATGGCGCTCGGCACCCCCGGCGGCCCGTTGCACGCGGTCGCCGCCAACTCCTCGCGCTACCACAACCGCGACGAGCTGCGGTATTCGATGCGGTCGCTGCACAGCTTCGCGCCCTGGCTGCGGCGGATCTTCCTGATCACCGACAGCCAACTGCCGAGCTGGCTCGACCCGAGCGATCCGATGATCACGGTCGTCTCGCACGCCGAACTCTTCGCCGACCTCGGTGGCCGGTCGTCGTACAACTCGCACGCCATCGAGTCCCGCCTGCACCGCATCGACGGACTGGCCGAACACTTCCTGTACCTCAACGACGACGTGTTCCTCGGTCGTCCGCTGCTGCCGAACCACTTCTTCCACGCCAACGGGATCGCGAAGTTCTTCCCCTCGCCGGCCCAGTTCGGTCTGGGGGAGGCGAAGCCGGAGGACCCGCCGGTGAAGGCCGCCGGGAAGAACAACCGTCGGCACATCCAACGGCAGTTCGGCGTGACCATCACGCAGAAGATGAAGCACACCCCGTTCGCGCTGCGGCGCAGCATCATGCAGCAGATCGAGGGCACACTGCCGGACGAGGTGGCGGCCACCGCGCGGCACCGGTTCCGGCACCACGGCGACCTGTCCATCCCGTCGTCGCTGCACCAGTACTGGGCGTTCCTGACCGCGCAGGCCGTCCCCGGCGACATCGAGTACGAGTACGCCGACCTGGGTCACCCCTCGACCCCCGCCCGGCTCGCCGAGCTGCTGGCTCGTCGCAACCGCGACGTGTTCTGCCTCAACGACACCGACTCAGACCCGCTGTCGTTCGCCGAGCAGGAGCGGATGCTGGCCGACTTCCTGCCGCGCTACCTGCCCTTCCCCGCCCCGTTCGAGCTGCCCGACGACGTGGTGGCGGAGCGCCGGAACGTGGGCGCGGGGGAGCTGTGGCGGCGTTCGTACCGCCCGGTGCTGGATGCCCGTCGACGCGCCCCGGTCGACGCGCCCACCATGCCCAACAACATGCTCAACACGGTCACCGACTTCAAGGCCGTCCTCGGCTCTCACGAGCAACCGATCCGGCGACGATCGGATCCATCTGGAGAGCGCCATGAGGTCTGACCGCCGTCCGCGGTCCATGGCGATCATGGCCCACCAGGACGACGATCTCTACTTCCTGAACCCGCTGCTCGCGAGTCAGCTGCGACACAGTGCGACACACCTGACGGTCTGCCTGACCTCTGGCGAGGCGGATGGACGCAACGCCCCCGGTGGGTCGCTGGCACACGCCGCGCTGCCGGTGGACTTCGAGGGCTTCGCCGCCGCGCGGTTCAACGGGCTCCGCTCGGCGTACGGGGAGATGGTTCTCGATGATCGGGACGCCAAGTGGCGGCGTGCGGCGATCACCCTGGGCTCGACGGCCGAGGCGGACCTTTCGACGCTCGTCGACGCGCCGTGGATCCGGTTGGTGTCGCTGAACCTCTGGTGTGCGCCGCCCCCCGGCTCGCCGGCCGGAGCCGGGTCGCTGCCGCAGTTGTGGACCGGCGAAGCCACTGTCACGCCCACCATGGTCCCGGTGGGTTCGCCGGTCTCCGCAACGTTCGCCTACTCTCGCGAGGGGCTGATCGAGGCGCTGCTGCACCTGCTGCGCGACGTCGAGCCGACGCTGTTGTGGACGATGGACCCGGATCCCGATCGGCAACTGCACGACAAGGCGAACCCACAGCACGCCGACACCGGTGATTTCTCCGACCACCTCTCCCACACCATCACCGGGCTGTTCGCGCACGCGGCGGCCCAACGCTGGTTCAGTGAGGGCGGTGGCAGCACCACGATCCTCGAGGCGTTCCGCGGCTACTACGTCCGACGGTGGCCGTCCAACCTCAGCCCTGAGGCGCGGGCACTCAAGCAGCGATACAAGGACATCTACGGGTGGGCCGACGGTCGCCCCGCCGACGGACCCGTCGGCCACGGTGACCGCAAGGTCGGTGGCGACCCGATCGGCACCGGGAACGCCGTCGGAACCACGTTGCGCTATCCCGGCTCGCGGACCTGGGCGGCACCGGGCCCGAACGGTGACTTGTCGGCCTTCGCCGTGCGGGGCGGTCAGGTCGTCCACTGGCAGCAGGCCGGCTCGGGCGAGTTTGCCCCGAGCCGGGTGATTCCCGGCGGTGGACTTCTGCCGTACCTCGCCGTGGTGACCATCCCGAGCGGCGGATGGCGGCTCTTCGCGGTGCGGCAAGAAGTCACCGCAGATCCAGATCGGCACGTCCGCGACATCTGGACAACAGTGTTGCCCGCTGTCGGTGACGCCGACGTTCGCTGGGAGTCGCTCGGCAACCCCGCCGGGCGGCATGCCCCGTCGGATCGACGGAACATCGGCATGCCGCACGCTGTCTCCCTACCTGACGGGGGTGTCCTGTTGCTGGTCCGGAACGCCGGCAAAGGACTGAGCGCCCGGCTGTACGACGGGTCGTCCTGGACGCAGTGGCAGGACCTCGGTGGCCGGGACATCCAGGACGGCCTGGCCGCGGTGAGGTTGAACGAGCACCACGTGGAGGTGTTGGCCGCCGGGCGCACTGGAATCGGGCGTTGGCTGGTCTCCGTACCGGAACTCATCGCCGAGTACGTCCAGTTGGAGACGGAGGCACCGGCAGGCCCGCCTGCCGTGACGGGGTTGCCCGACGGAGAGCGACTACTGCTGTTCCGGCGACGGGACTCGGCGTCCGTACTGTCGTACCGGACGCGCGGCGGCGGCCGGGAATGGGACCCGTCAACGGTTGCCGACCTCGGTGGCCACGGCGGCCCCGGCCCGCTGACCGCTCGGTTCGTGTCCGACCCGGGCACGGTCCTGCTGGCGGTCCGGAACGACGCATCGGGCTCCAGCGTCACGTGGCTGGACCCGGCCGGGTCGACGCCCTGCCACTGGCTCCGCGAGCCGACTCCGATCGCTGGTGGCCACGCCGTGCAGGTCGACGCGTCCGGCTGCGCCGTTCTCCTGGCGGTGTCGACAGCGGGCGGGCTCCTCGTCTCGCGACCGGACCAACTCGCATCGTCCTTGAACTGGGTGAAGGAAGTGCCGTGAACAACACGCCGGTGGTACCGCAGTACGCGGGCACGCCATCCCGGGCCGCCGACGCGGCCAGCTCCGCGCCGGTGGCGAGCGCTGGGCGAGACCTTCCCGCGCTTCGCGAGGTCCTGGTCGACGGTGGACGTCGTGCGGCGCACGTGCACGCCAACCTGACTCCGATCCTGGGGCGTCAACTGAACGTCGACGCGGTGAGCGGCGCGCTGGACGCGCACGGGGTGGACTACTTCCTCGTCCGCGGTATGGACGATCGGACGCCGGTGATCGGCGTCAGTGAGGTTGATCGGCTCGCTGCGCTGAGCGCGCTGGAGAAGTTGGGCGGGGTCGAGACCTGTTACGTGAGCCAGGTACTGCCCCGGCCGCCGATCGTCGGCGGCCTCGCGGACGCGTCGGAGGCGCCGGCCTGGACCGAGCTGTACGCCGCCCAGGCGATCAAGCTGACCTGGTTCCGCGCCGACCCGACCCTGAAGCTGATCCTAGGCCCGGCGTACGGCTGCGAGATCGAGTTCTGGAAGCCCGACCGGGAGGCCGGGCTGCTCCGGTCGCCCCGTCCCAACCGGATGATGCGGGCGGTGGCGCTGGAGGGCGCGCCGGTGCAGGTGGACGAGCATCGGCTGACCCGCCTCGCCTCTCCGGCGAAGTGGCACCCGCCCCGGCGGAGCCGCGCGGAGTTCGACCGCCTGCTCCCGGACGACATCGACTTCCCCATAGACGTCGTCTATACCTGGGTGGACGGCGCGGACCCACAGTGGCAGCAACGCCGCGCGGGCGTCCGTGGTGAGTCGCTGCACGCCGAGTCGGCAAGTGAGTCGCGGTACATCAACCGCGACGAGTTGAAGTTCTCGTTGCGGTCGCTACACCTGAACGCCCCGTGGGTCCGCAACATCTACATCGTGACCGACCACCAGCGTCCGGCCTGGCTGGACCTCAGCGCCGGCAACATCTTTCTGGTCAACCATGACGAGATCTTCGCGGCCCGGGACGCCCTGCCGACCTTCAACTCGTGTGCCATCGAGAGTCAACTGCACCGCATCGACGGGCTCGCCGAGCACTTTCTGTACCTCAACGACGACATGTTCTTCGGTCGCCCCCTGGCACCGCAGACGTTCTTCCTGGCCAATGGCAACACCAAGTTCTTCCTGTCACAGAACCGGATTCCGCTCGGCGAGATAACCGAGCTGGACAGCCCGGTGGACGCCATGATCAAGAACAACCGGGCCCTGATCGAGAAGCGGTTCGGCCGTACCCTCACCCAGGGCTCCCAGCATGTGCCCTACCCGTTGCGGCGCAGCATCCTCGCGGAGATCGAGCGGGAGTTCCCGGTCGAGCATGAGGCCACCATGCGCAGTCGGTTCCGTAGCGCCAACGACCTGACCATCACCTACTCGCTGCACCACTACTACGCGTTCCTGACCGGCCGCGCGTTGCCCGGACGCGTCAACTACGGCTACGTCCAGCTCGCGGTACCCGACCTCGAAGCGCGGCTGCGGCGAGCGGAGGCGCGGCGCGACTGGGACACCTTCTGCATCAACGACGCCTTCTCGACATTCGCTCAACTGCAGCACCAGATGACCATCCTCGAGCCGTTCATGGAGGCGTACTTCCCGGTCCCGAGCCCCTACGAACTGAGGACCTCGGGGTGAAGTTCGCCTTTCTGATTCACAACATGTACGGCGTTGGTGGCACCAATCGAGCCGTGCTGAACCTGGCCACCGCCCTGGTGGGCCGGGGTCACGGCGTGGAGATCGTTTCCGTGTTCCGCCGGACCGACGAGCCGATGTTCGCCATCGACGACCGGATCGCGCTCGTTCCGCTCCTCGACACCCGACCCGGGCGTCCCGACCGGGCCGATCCCCGGCTCCGGGAGCCGTCCCTGCTGGTGCCGAAGAGCGAGGAGTTCCACACCCAGTACAGCCGACTGACCGATGAACGGATGATCGACTACCTGCGCTCGACCGGGGCTGACGTGATTGTGGGTACCCGGCCAGGCCTCAACGTCGTGGTGGCACGGCACGGCCCCGACCACGCGGTCCGGGTGGCGCAGGAGCACATGACGCAGGATCTGATCGACGACGTGCTGAAGGAGGAGATTCGGCTGTCGTACGACCGGATCGACCTCGCCTTCACGGTGACCGAGGCCGACGCCGCCGCGTTCCGATCAGGTAATCCGGTGGCGCACACCCGCGTCACGGCGCTGCCGAACAGCGTTCCCCAGCCCACCGTGCCGCCGGCCGACGGCACCAACCGGATCGTGGTCAGTGCGGGACGGCTCGACCCGATCAAACGCTACGATCGGCTCATCGCCGCCTTCGCGCGGGCAGCTGGCGATCAGCCCGACTGGAAACTGCGGATCTACGGGGATGGTCCACAACGCCCCGCGCTGGTCGCACAGGTCCGCGAGTTGGGGATGTCCGACCAGGTCCAACTGATGGGTCGGCGTGAGGACATGTCCACGGAGTGGGTCAAGGGGTCGTTCGCGGCGGTCTCCTCGGAGCGCGAATCGTTCGGCATGACCATCGTGGAGGCGATGCGGCTCGGCCTGCCGGTCGTCAGCACCGACTGCCCGGTCGGACCCCGCGAGATCATCCAGCACGGGGTCGATGGTCTGCTGGTCCCGATGGACGACGTCGACGCGTACGCCTCGGCGTTGCGGACGCTGATGCACGACGACGATCTCCGGGCCCGGCTGGCCCGGCAGGCGTTGGTGAACGCGGCGCGGTTCGACCCGGACACGCTCGCCGACTCCTTCGCCCAGCAGTGTGAGGCCGTGCTGGGCGAGCGAGGTCCAGCGCTCGGGCGACCCGCGCGGGCCGCCCGGTCGGGCAAGGGGCCGCGGCCCGGTCGTTCGGTGCTGGCTCGTCGCGGTGAGCTGGTTCGGGAACCGGATCTGGTCCGGCTGTTGGGCGATCCGTTCCTTCGCGGGATCGCGGGTAGTGACCTGGCCCGTCGGGCGAGCATGGGCGCACTGGTGCGCCTCTCGCGCATTCGGCAGGCCCGCGCCACCTCCGCCCGACTACAGAAGGCGATCCGGCGACGAGCCGCCGCACCAGCCGCCGGGCCGAAAGTGGACTGTCAGGTACTGCCGGACCTCGGTCTCAGCCTGAGTGTCGATGCGCCGGACCTCGCTGCGGGCGCCCACCTGTTGCTGCGCGACCGGGACAGCGGGCACAAGGTGCGCGTGCCACTTGAACCCCAGGACGACGGGGTGCGCCAGGTGGCCGTGCTGCCCGCCGACGCGTTGCCGGAGGGCCGTTGGAACGCGTATCTGCAGCCACCGACCGGGGCGCGGCTGCGACTGTGCCCAGCCCGGATCGACACGCGGGTGCTCGCGGGCGGCCACCGACCGGTGGACGACCCGGCCGGTGGCTACGCAGTCCGTTCGCACCTGCCGTACCGAACGGCGGACGGCTTTCTGGCGGTACGCAGCTGGGTCCGGGCAGAACATGCCGAGGTGCGGCGGGTCGCACTCAGCGGTGAGCGGGTGTCGATCGAGGCAGTCTGGTGCGGGTCCGGGGTTCCCGAGCAGGCCGTGCTCCATCGACGGGGTCACCACGAGTGCGCGGTGTTCGTGCCGGTGGTGCAGACTCGCAGCGGTCATCTGCGTATCGAGGTGGTGGTGGACGAGTTGGCCGCACATCGACTGGGCCGATATGAGGACTGGGATCTGTGGCTGCGGCAGGCCGGCACGGACCGCGAGGTCCGGGTGGGTCTGCTCGTCGACGACATCGTCGACAAGAAACTCGTCTACAACTACCCGGAGATCTACCTGGTGGACGATCCGGGACTGGACCTCGTCGAGGAGGATCCGGCACCACTGCTGCGCGTCCGCCCGTACTACACCCGCGACAGCGAACTGTCGATCGTCGTCGTCGATCGCCCATGAGCACGGACACAAGGAGAAACGAGCGGTGACCGAGTCGAAGCCCACGCCGGGGGAACCGCCCCGGGCGCTGGCCGAGCCCACCGGTTTCGTGGAGGTGTACCGCCGCGTGCTGAGCCCGCAGACCCGGCGGGCCATCGCGACGAAGGTGAGCCCCCGGGCCCGGCACCAGCTCAAGCAGTGGGTCGCCCGGGCCGCGCGGGACGGGCAGCTCTCCGAGCGCCGGGGCGAGCGGCTGGCCCGCCGCCAGCCGGAGTTGCTGGCCGGCGCGGACCGGGTGGTCGTCACCGCCGACCGGGGACCCCGGGTGGCCCGGATCGGGGCCGTCACCCCGCTGATGGCACGGCTGGACAACCTCACCGCGGTGACGGCGGCGCTCGACGAGGCCGGCGTACCCCACTTCCGGGTACGCGGCGAAACCCACCGCTCGTCGGTGGTCGCCGTCGACGCCGCGCACCGCACGCGGGCGTACGCCGCACTGGCCGCCGCCTGCGGTCGGGTCCCCGGCTACGTCGGTGTGCCGGACGGCACCGGTCAGCCGGCGGCCGGCTTCGAACCGAAGACCTGGGACCGGCTCGCCGACGCCGCGGTGTTGCGGCTGACCTGGTACTGGACCGACCCCCAGCGGCGGCTGGTGTTGGGGCAGGCGTACGGGTGCGACGTGGAGTTCTGGACCCGGGAGGCGGACAGCCTCGTCGCCCCGCGGCCCAACGCCGTCGCCGAACAGGTGACCGTGGCGGCGCCGCTGGTCCTCGTACCGGAATCGCGGTTCACCGGCCTGGCGCCCGCCGCCGCACCCGCGACCGCCTGGACCCGCCCCGAGTTCGCCGCACCGCGCCCCGACGACGTGCCGTTCCCGGTCGACGTGGTCTACACCTGGGTCGACGGTGCCGACCCGGCCTGGCTACGCCGACGGGCAGAGGTGGCCGGGGTGCCGTACCACGCGGAGGCGGCGAGCGCGGCCCGCTTCCTCAGCCGTGACGAGTTGCGCTATTCGCTGCGCTCGCTGCACCTGTTCGCGCCGTGGGTGCGCCACGTCTACGTGGTGACCGACGACCAGGTGCCGGCCTGGCTGGATCCGTCCGCCAGCGGGTTGCGGGTGGTCAGCCATCGGGAGATCTTCACCGACCCGACGGTGCTGCCGACGTACAACTCGCACGCCATCGAGAGTCAGCTGCACCACATCGACGGGCTCTCCGAGCACTTTCTGTACTTCAACGACGACGTCTTCCTCGGCACCGAGGTGCTGCCCCAGGACTTCTTCCTGGCCAACGGCATCTCCCGGTTCTTTCCGTCGCCGGCGCTGGTGCCGCCGGGTCCACCCGCCGCCGGGGACATCCCGTCGTCGGCGGCCGGGAAGAACAACCGGGCGTTGATCGCGGAGCGGTTCGGCACCGTGCTGACCCAGAAGATGAAGCACATGCCGCACGCGCTGCGGCGCAGCGTGCTCCAGGAGATCGAGCAGACGTTCCCGCAGCAGTACCGGCGGACCGCGGCGAGTCAGTTCCGCAGCATGGACGACCTGTCGGTCGCCTCGTCGCTGCACCACTACTACGCGTTCCACACCGGTCGCGCGGCACCGGGGAACCTGCGGTACACCATCGCCGAGCTGTCCCACCCGGACACGCCCGCCCGGTTGGCGCACCTGCTGGCCCGTCGGGACCGGCAGGTGTTCTGCCTGAACGACGCGTTCTCCGTCGAGGAGGACCTCGAGGCGCAGTTGGCGCTGCTCATTCCGTTCCTGGAGACGTATTTCCCGGTGCCGAGCCCGTGGGAACGGGCCTGACCCACCCCGGACACGACGGTGGCCGGTCGCGCCCTCCCCGGCGACGACCGACCACCGTGCCCTCGTGGGCGACCAGGCTCAGTACGAGTAGCCCGAGCCGCCAGCGTCGTTCGAGTCGCTGTCCGCCGGCGGTGCGACCGCCTTCGGCGTGCCCTTGGGCAGGCAGCTCAGGTTCTTCTTGCCGTCCGGCTGGACCACGAACCAGGTGCCACCGACAGCCTGGCCCTTCCACTGGCCGGGCTTCTTGTCACCGATGTAGCGGTAGACCGGCCAGCCGCCGACGGTGAGCTGACGGGTGCCGTCCTGCCGGGTCACGCTGCTGACCTTGTCGTCCGAGACGCCGGTGAGCTCCGGGTTGCCGTCGGTCAGTGCCGGGGGCCACACCTCGGCGCACTTGTCGACGCAGTTCGACGACGGCGGGTCGGCGGTGTCCTTGTCGAAGCGGTACAGGATCCAGCCGTCCTGGTCGGTGACCACCTTGCCCATCCGGGCGACGCTCTTACCGATCAACTTCTCGGTCAGGTCGACGTCCGCGGGCGGGGCGTCGGCGGCGGGCGCCTCCGCGGAAGGCGAGGCCTCAGGTTCAACCGTCGCGGTGGGCTCGGCCGCGGCGACGGCGACCGGCTCAGCCGCGCTCGAGTTCGCCCCGTCGTAACCCGCGGGAGCGCAGGCCGTTAGTGCGACCATCGCGCTCGCGACGATGACGGTCCGCTTCATCTGTGCCACGTGCCCTCCTCATTCTTGACAGTTCACCCATAGGTACGGCGGATGGGCTGTCAAGGTTGAAGTAGTAACAGTGGTCAATTTCACTTAAATCAATTGAACCGTTTCCGGCTGCCATGCGTACGCACCCGCGAGGGGACCCTCCGCGCGCAACGACAGATCGGCGCCGGTCATTGTGACAATGACCGGCGCCGATGCGGTAGGCGCACTTACATGGGTACGGTGACCAGCGGACTCGCCACGCCGTTGGCATCCACCGACTGCACCTGGAGCTGCTTGATGTCCTTCGGCAGGGCCGACGTCGAGGCGCTCAGCTCGAGACCCTGCGGCCGGGTGTTGGTGCCGTAGCCACCATCCGGCACCGACCAGGTCGAAATGACCTCGGTGGTGGCGTTCTTGCGTACGACCACCAGTCGGCAGATGCGCGGGCCGGGCAGCTTCCGCAGGCTGAAATTGACCCGGGTGCCGTAGTCCTTGGTCACCAGGAACATGGTGGTCTGCACACCGGTGGTCGGGTCGGTCGCCTCGACCTGGTCGCCCTCCACCTCGGTGCCGCCCACACCCGGGCCGCTCGGCGCGGCCGTCGGCACGCTCGTCGGAGGGTCGTTGGGCGCGCTCGGCGTCGACTCGGCCAGCACCCCCGGCGGTTGGTCGTTGCCGGTCACGCTGACGAAGCCGTACCCGGTCAGACCGCCGAAGACCACCACCGCGGCGGCCGTCGCGAGCAGGTGACGAAACCGGCTACGCCGCCGGTCGGCCCGGACCGCGCCGAGCGTGCGGTCCAGCAGGGCCGGGTCGGTCGCCGTCTGCTCCAGCGCCATCATCGTCTCGCCGTCGATGTCGGAGAGCAGCCCGACGACCGGCACCATCGTCTCCAACTCGGCGGCGCACGCCCAGCAGGTGGCGAGATGTTCCTCGAACCGCTCAGTGTCCTGCTCGTCGAGCACACCGAGCGCGTACGCCGCGACGTCCATGTGGTCCGGCCGGCTCATTCTGTCACCCCCCGCTCCTGCAGAGCCGTGCGCAGCGCGCGCAGCGCGTAGTAGACCCTCGACTTGGCGGTGCCCAACGGCAGGCCCAACTCCTCGGCCGCCTCCGGCACCGTCCGCCCCCGGAAGTACGTCGAGATCAGAATCTCCCGGTGCGACTGACTGAGCGTACGCAGCGCGTCCGCCACCGTCATGGTGCGCAGTACCCGGTCGGTGCTGTCCGCCTCGGCGAACGCGGTGAGGTCCCGGTCGTACGTCTCCGGCGGCCGGGCCTCCTGACTGCGGTGCTCGTCGATGGCGATGCGGCGGGCCACGGTGACCAACCACGGGCGCAACGAGCCCTGCCCCTGCGTGCCCAGCCGGTGCGCGTTGCGCCAGGCCCGCAGCAGCGTCTCCTGGACGATGTCCTCCGCGCGCTGCCGGTCCCCCCCGGTGAGGCGCATGACGAACATCAGCAACGGGCCGGCGTGTTCGGCGTAGAGCTGACGGATCAACTGGTCGGAGTGGCTGGCCTCGGTTGTCGTCGCCTGATGGCGTCCGGGCGCCGGTCGCGGCGTCACCGGACCATTCTGGCGAGTCGACGCCCGTGCGTCGACCCCTCGGGCAGACGAGGTCGACCGTGACGAGGGTCGCGCCGACAACCAGTCAGCGCGTACCGCGTCGCCATGCCAACCGGCCGCCACCGCGTGCATGCAGACCTCCGGGATGTCCGTGACCAACGCCGGCCCACGAGGTGGGCCGCCCGGTGGTACGCAGCGCCGGCCCCAGCGGATCAACAGACGACGAAAAAACTTCCCCGCCCCGGTGGGGTGGACGGTCAGCGGCGTACCGAGAACAGCCCCGGCGGTGGCGGATCGGAGCCGGTGGCGTCCGCGTCCCGAACCACCTGCGCGCCACCGACGAAGCGGTCCAGGTCGTCGCCGGCCACCACCCGGCCGGGAAACCAGTCACCGGCGGCGCGTCTGGTCAGCTCCGGCACCGGCGGTGTGGACCGCCCGGCGACCAGCACCAGATTGCCGTACCGGCGCCCGCGCAGCACCGCCGCGTCCCCGACCAGACAGGCCTGCGGCAGCACCGAACGCGCCGTGGCGACCTGCCCACGGGCGTGCCGCAGCGGCGGACCGTCGGCCAGGTTCGCCAGGTACCACCCGGTGGGGCGGAGCACCCGGGCCACCTCGGTGGCGTACTCCACCGACGTGAGGTGGGCCGGCGTACGCGCACCGGCGAACACGTCGGCGACCACCACGTCGTAGCTGGCCTCCCGGGTGGACGCGAGCACCGCCCGGGCGTCCTGGACCCGGACCCGCAACCGGGCGTCCGACGGCCACGGCAACGCCCGACGGACCAACTCGACCAGCGCACCGTCCACCTCGGACACCCGCTGGGTGGACCCGGGTCGGGTGGCGGAGACATACCGGGGCAGGGTCAGCGCGCCGCCACCAAGGTGCAACACCCGCAGCGGCTCACCGGCCGGTGCGATCAGATCCACCGCGGCAGCCAACCGCCGCACGTACTCGAACTCGAGATGGGTGGGATCGGTCAGGTCGACGTGCGACTGCGGCGCGCCGTCCAGCAGCAGCGTCCACGAGCCGGCCCGGTCCGGAGCCGGCACCAGCTCCGCCAGCCCGGTGTCCACCTGCTCGACCACCCGGTCAGCCGCCCGTTTACGCCCCATCGGAACCAGTGTCCGCGCTCATCGGGCGGCGCGGGCCGCGGCGGTCAACGCACGGTGCAGCAACCGGGAATCGCCGAGCAGGGCCCGCAGCCGGCGCTCCAGGCCGGCGATCGGGATCAGGTTCTGCGGGGCCCGCGGATCCTTGTACGGGGTGGAGGCGAAGCGCGGCAGGGTCACCAGCGACAGGTCGGCCAGCTCGATCGCCGCCTCGACGGGCAGGTCGGCGGAGCACTCCACCCGAACGATGCCCGCCCACGGCGCGCCGATCGCCACCGGCAGCCGCAAATACCACGACCAACCGCCCCAGGCGGTGCCGAGCCGGAACACCGGGGAACGCTCACCCGATGCCATCCCCGTCACCACAGCGGTCAGCCGGGCGTCCAGGTACTGACTGTGCTGCGTCTTGATGTAGCCCAGGGTGCGCGGCAACTGCCGACGAGCGCGCAGCGGGCCGTCCACCACCAACAGATCGCCGTCGACCCGGGCGGCGTCGGACACCGCCACCTCCAACGCGGTCAGCGGACCCTGCACGGCGGCCGGCAACTTCGCCAGCTCACCGGTGCCACCCACCCGGTGCACCGGGTAACGGATCGCGCCCGCCACCACGTCCTGCGCCGACGGGCTCGCGGTGAACAGGCCCCGGCCAACCCGGGTGCCCGCCAACTGCGCCGCACCCCGCCCCAGGTCACACCGGACCACCCCGGCCGCGTACGAGGCGGCCAACCCGGGGAACGACAACCCGTCGGTCTCCGCCGTCCAGATGCTGGCGTCGATGCGCCGAACCCCGTCGACGAGCAACACCACGTCCGGTGCCCGCACCCCGGGGCGTACCCCGATCGCCCGCCAGTCCACAGCCGGCAACTCCACGTCCGCGTCGACCTGGGCGCTGCTCGGCGCGGCCGGGCCGGCGGCGGACGCCTCGAACGACGCCCCGTAGGCCGGATCCCACGAATCCACGAAGAATGCGGCGTCGCTCACCGGGCCGGCCCACCGTCAGCGACCGCGCTCCTCGCGCTCACCGGCCGGTCCGTTCGATACGCGACGAGCGCGCGTCCTTACGCACCTCGAACCGGACCGGGATCCGCTCGGCCAGCGCCGGCACGTGGGTCACCACACCGACCATCCGATCGCCCCGGGCCGCCAGGTTCTCCAGGGTCGCCGCCACCGTGTCCAGGGTGGCGGCGTCGAGCGTGCCGAAACCCTCGTCCAGGACGATCGACTCCAGGCTCGCCGCCGTGGTCGACATGCCGGCCAACTGCTCGGAGAGCGCCAACGCCAACGCCAGCGACGCCTGGAACGTCTCACCACCGGAGAGGGTGCGCACGCCCCGGCGCAACCCCGCGTCGTGGTGGTCGACCACCACGAACTCGCCCTTGTCGTGCACCAGTTCGTACTGACCGGAGGAGAGCTCCCGCAGGATCCCCGACGCGCCGTCGACGAGCAGGTCCAACGCCTCGGCCAGCAACCACCGCTCGAAGTTGTTGGCCCGCAGGTGCCCGGCGAGCGCGCGCGCCACCTGCGCCTCCCGCTCGTGGCCCGCCCGCTGCTCGCGCAACGTACCGGCCTGCTCGCGACGCTCGTGCAGCCGCCGCCGGTCGGCGTCGGCCCGCTCCACCGCCACCGTCGCCGCGTGCACCGGGTCGTCCCCGACCGGCACGTCGGCGGCGGCGAAGATGCCGGCGATGCCCCGCTGCACCCCGTCGGCCACCGACTCGGCCTCCGCGACGGCGTCGGCCCGACCGGCCCGCTCGGCGCGGCGCAGGTCCGCCTCGGTGGTCGCCCACCCGGTCAGCGCCGCCCACGCGGCAGCCACGTCGTCCCGGTCGGTCGCCGGTGGGCCGAACCGGGCCAACCCGTCACGGGCGGTGTCGAAGGCCCGCCACGCCGCCCGTAGCCGCTCCTCGGCGGCGTCCACCCCGGCCCGGGCCTGCCGGGCGGCCTCGCGGCCGGCCCGGACCGCTGTCGCCGCCTCCTCCAGCGCGCGCCGCAAGCGGGCGTGCTCGGCCAGCTCCCGGCGCAGGACGGCCGGCTCGGCCGCGCCGGAGAGCTGCCCGTCCAGCTCGGCCAGCCGGGCCTCCATCTGCTCCTGGCGGGCTCGCGCCTGCACCAGCAGCCGCTCCAGCTCCCGCGCCGCCGCGTCCCGCTCCTGCACCGTCGCCTGTGCGGCCTTGGAAGCGGCCCGCGCCGCCTTGCCCGCCGCCGTCGCGGCGGCCACCGCCGAATCGGCCGGCACCGCCGGCACCTCGGCCACCGGCTGCTCACACACCGGGCACGCCGCACCGGCGTGCAGGTGCACCCGCAGGCTCACCGCCAGGTCGGTGGCCTTCGCCTCCTCGTGCGCCCGGAAGGCCGCCTCCAGCTCGGCGTCGGCCCGCTCGGCGACCACCCGTGCGGCGGCCAGCGCCGCCACCGCGGCGGCGTGCTCGTCGTGCGCCGCGCGCACCGTCGCCCGGACCGTGTCGGCCTCGCCGGACAGCCGATCCCGATCGTCGTACGCCCGCAGTTGCAGTCGCAGCGCGCTCTCGTCACCGGCGGCGGCCAGCTCACCGCGCAGCTTGTCCTCCCGCTCCTCGGCCAGCGACACCCCGGTCGCCGCCGCCTCGGCGTCGGCCCGCGCCGAGGCGACCGCGCGAGCGACAGCGGTCACCCCACCCGGCGCGCGCACCCCGGTCAGCACTGTCAGCTCGTCGTCCAGCGCGGTCAACGCCGCCGCGGCCTCCCGTGCGGTGACCCGCGCCGCCGCCAGCTCCGGCACCGCCTCGGCCACCGCCGCCGCCAGCTCGGCCATCCGCTCGACCCGGGCGTCGGCCTCGGCCAACGCCTCGTCGTCCACGCCGGTCAACCCGACGAGCACCTGGTCGACCGCCTCCAGCCGGGCCTCCGCCTGCGCGGCGCGCGCCGTCGCCTTCTTCTGCACGTCCTCGTAGACGCCGAGGCCCAGCAGGTTGACCAGGATCTGTTGCCGGGTCGCCGGCTTGGCGTGCAGGAAGTCGGCGAACTGCCCCTGTGGCAGCACCACACAGCTGGTGAACTGCTCGTACGGCAGCCCGACCGCCTCCAGCACCGCCTGCTCCATCTCGGCGGGGGTGCCGGCCACCACCTCGCCGAGGTCGTCCGGGCTCAGACCGGTGTCCAGTTTGGTCACGTCGAAACCGGCCGGCATCAGCTGCAACCCGGCGTTCGCGGTCTTCACGTTGCCCCGGCCGTCCCGGCGGACCACCCGGGTCGCGACGTAACGGGCGCCGCCGGACTCGAAGACCAACCGCACCCGCGCCTCGGCCGCCGACGGCGCGAGCGCGTTCGCCAACCCCCGGGCGCCACCCCAGCGGGGCACCATGCCGTAGAGGACGAAGCAGATCGCGTCCAGCACCGTCGACTTGCCCGAACCGGTGGGGCCGATCAGCGCGAAGAAGTCGGCGTCGGTGAAGTCGACAGTGGTCTCGTCCCGGAAGACCGTGAAGCCGGCCATGTCCAATCGCATCGGACGCATCAGTGCTCGACCTCCTCGAAAAGCTCGTCGAAGAGCTCCCGGACACCCTCGTCGGCGTGGCCGCGGCTGTCCAGGTAGTCGGCGAACAACTCCCGAGGCGAACGCCCCGACCGCTGCGCGATGCGCGCGCCGCTGCCCGGCGCGGCCAACAGCTCCGGGTCGATCCGGATCTCCAGGGCCCGGGGGAGCAGCTCCTGGATCTCCTCGCGCAGGCCGGCGCGGGGCTGCTCCCGCACGTACACCCGCAGCCACGCGTCCGGTGCCTCGATCTCGGCGAGCTGGGCCAGGGTGCCGCGCACCGTCCGCAGCGCGCTCGCCGCCGTCACCGGCACCTCCCGCACCCGGGCGGCCGTGCTGGCCGTCACCTCGACCATCGTCACCGAGGGGACGTTTTCCTGCTCACCGAAGTCGACAGCGAGCGGGCTGCCGCTGTACCGCACCGGGCAGGGGCCGGCTACCCGTTGTGCCCGGTGCAGGTGACCCAACGCCACGTAGTGCGCGGTGGCCGGAAAGACCGTGGCCGGAACGGCGTAGCCCAACACGGTGTGCGCGTCGCGCTCGCCACCACCGGCGGCCGCGCCGGTCACCGTCACATGCGCGGTGACCAGGTGCACCCGGTCCGGCTCGGTGAAACCCTCGGTCAGTCGCCCCAGCACCCGGCCCAGGTGGTCGGCGTACGTCTGGTTGGTCTCCGCGGCGGTCAGCTCGTACATCTCCAACGCGCGCACCGCGTACCGCTGGGACAGGAACGGCAACGCGGCCAGCCGCCACCGCTCGCCGCCGGCGGTGGTGCCGTCGATGACGTGCTCGTCCGGGTTTTCCCGCACCCCGCCGCGCAGCGTGATGCCGGCGGCGTCGGCCCACGGACGCAACGCGTCCAGCGCCGGGCCGTTGTCGTGGTTGCCGCCGATCGCCACCACGTCCGCGCCGGTACGACGCAACGCCGTCAACGCCCTGGTGACCAGGCGGGTCGCCTCTGAGCTTGGCGCGGCGGTGTCGTAGAGGTCACCCGCGACGATCACCAGATCCGGTTGTTCCGCGCGGGCGATCTCGATCACCCCGGCCAGCACGGCCTTGTGCTCGTCGGCCCGGGACTGCCCCTTGAGCACCTTTCCCACGTGCCAGTCGGAGGTGTGCAGGATCTTCATGGCTGTGCCGGCCCCTACCTAGAACGGGATGTCGTCGTCGGTGCCGCCGCCGGAGCCCACCACGGCGAACGGGTCGGCGGACTGGGTGATCGAGCGCAGCGTGTCCGATGGTGCCCGGCCCGCCTCGGAGACCCGGGTGGCCCAGGCCGGAAACGGAAACTCCAGGCAGAGCGGCACCGGGATGTCCGGTTGGTTGACGAACATGGTGCCCGGCTTGGCCAGCAACGCCCGCTGGCGCTGCGCGGGCGGCAGGAACCCGTACTCCGGGCGGGACGCCTCGGCCGGGTCGAGCCGGCCGACCACCCGGATCGCCGAGTTGGTGACGATCCGCCGCTCCACCTCGCTGGCCGTCTGCTGCGCGCCGATCAGGATCACCCCGAGCGAGCGGCCCCGCTCGGCGATGTCCAGCAGGACCTCCTTGATCGGCGAGGAACCCTCCCGGGGGGCGTACTTGTTGAGCTCGTCGAGGACGACGAACAGCAGCGGCTTGGCGGTGCCGGACTTCTCCTTGCGCTCGAACTCGCTCTTGAGCGTCACACCGACCACGAACCGCTGCGCGCGGTCCGGAAGGTTGTGCAGGTCGACCACTGTGACCTGGGCCGACTCGCTCGTGTTGATGGAGTGGGGGCGGCGGGTGGCGAGGTCGCCACGGATCAGCCGGGCCAGGTCCTTCTTGCTGCCGATCAACCGCCGGGCGAACGCGTTGACGGTGCCCAGCCCCACGGCGCTGCCCGCCCAGTCGGAGCGGGTCTCGTCGTCGTTGAGCTGGTCGACGATGTGGTCGACCAGATCGCCGTAGGAGCCGAGCCGCACCCCGTCGATGCTCACTCCGCCGTCGGCGGGCTGGGCGTAGCGGGCCAGGTGCGCGGCCACCGAGTGGACCACCATCGTGTACTGCTGGCGCTCGTCGTCGGCGTCGGCGAAGACGTACGGCAGCAGGCGGTCGGTGCAGAACTCGCTCAACGTCCAGTAGAACGAGTCGACGCCGGTGAGCCGGCTGCTCACATCCGGCGTGCCGGCCGAGTCACCGACCCGGGGCGGGGCGTACACCCGCACGTCGGGGAAGGCGCCAGCGCTCAACCCGAGCTTCGCGTACGCGGCGCGGGTGGGCTCGTCGAGGCGGGTGTTCGGGTGGTCCAGGAAGAGCAGATCCTCGCCCTTGACGTTGAAGATCAGTGCCTTGGCGTTGACCGCGTCGCCGCCCAGCACGCCGGAGCGGAACACCGAGTAAAGCAGGAAGGTGGCGAAGCTGGTCTTGGTGGCCACCCCGGAGATGCCGGAGATCGAGACGTGCGCACCCCGGCTGCCGTCGAGGAAGTCGGCGTTGAGGTAGACCGGGACCCCGTCCCGACCCATCCCCATCGGGATGCGCCGCTCCATCCGGTCGAAGTGCAGCGCGCGGGCCCGGGCGTCACCCTCGGCCCGGTGCACCACAGCGCCCGGGGTCGGCGGCACGTACAGCTCCGGATCGACCCGGGTGGTGGTCACCTCGGCCGCCTCCTGCACCTGCGCGGGCAGCGTGCCGTCGGCAATGGCGAACACGTCGGACTCGAACTGGGCGCCCTCGTGCCGAGCGCGGACCTGGGTGACCACACCGGCGATCGTCACCGGCTCCCGGTCCGGCAGCTCGCGCCGGGTGACCACCACGTCGTCGAGCTGGAGGTAACTGCCCGGGGCGACGGCCGTCCAGAACTGCAACGGGGTGGCGTCGGCGGTGCCCAGCACGCGGCCGACCACCCCGCCCGGGCTGTCGAGCTCGGCGTCGGTCATCGGGCGGCTCGGGTCGGTCGGGCATCACGGTCGGCGCGCATGCAGTGCATCCTGCCCGAGGAGTACGACAGGTCGCCACGCGACGCGGCGGACGACACCATGCGCCGTCACACTCACAACGGTGGGTGTGTGCCCCGGCGACGGCGGGTTACCGGCGGGCGTGACGGAGCATCAGAACGCCGTCGTCGGCGGCGAGCACGTGGCGAAGTGGCAGGTGCCGGGGCGGTGCGGTGTCGCCGGCGGTGATCCGGCCGGGGCCGGGCCCGGCCAGCAGCGGCGAGACGGTGAGGCACAGCTCGTCCACCAGGTCGGCTGCGGTGAGCGCGCCGAACAGGTGCGGGCCGCCCTCGCAGAGCAGTTGGGTGAGCCCGCGGCGGTGCAGCTCGACGAGACCGGCGGCCAGGTCGACCCGCCCGGCGCCGCAGCGCAGCAGGTCGGCGACGTCGGTCAGGCCGGGCGGGGGCTCGGCGTCGGCGTGGGTGAGCACCAGCGGGCGGGTCGGCGCGTCGGCGAAGGCGGCCTGCGCCGGGTCCAGGTCGAGGGAGTTGGAGACGACCACCAGCGTCGGGTATTCCGCCAGCCCGTTGGCCAGACGCCAGGCTCGGCGGCGCTCGTTGAGCCGGACCGCCCGGTACTCCTCGTGGCGCAGGGTGCCGGCGGCCACCACCAGCGCGTCGCAGACCATCCGCAGCAGACCGAACACCCGCTTGTCCGGCTCGCCGGAGAGCCCGGCCGAGTAGCCGTCCACGGTGACCGCGCCGTCCAGGCTGGCCACGAAGTTCACCCGCAGTCGGGGCTCGTCGGCGCGGCCGTACAGGACGGTCAACGCGGCGTCGTCGAGCGGCTGCGTCGACGGCTCGGGCCAGAGCCGTCGGATCGGAATTCCGACGGTCATTCGTCGGCCGGACCGGTGACCGGAGGGGTGGGTTCGGCGGTACGGTGCTGGCAGTCGCACCAGTTCCGGCCCGGGCAGTCGTCGTGTCGCCGGGCCCGGCACGCTCGGCAGATCATGCTCGCAGCCTAAGCCGCGGGAGGACAGGACAGCATGGCGCGTCAGATCTTCCAGCTGAAGATGTCCCTCGCCGGGACCCGCCCGCCGGTGTGGCGTCGGGTGCTCGTGCCGGCCGGCTACACGCTGGATCGGCTGCACCGGGTGGTGCAGCACGCGATGGGTTGGCGGGACTGCCGCCTGCACTCGTTCGAGATCGACGCGGTGCAGTACGGCGAGCCGGACGCGGACGGGGAGTTGGCGTTGCACGACGAGCTGGACGTGCGGCTCGACGCGGTGCTCGGCAAGGGCAGCCGGTTCTCCTACACGTACGACTTCGGCGACTGGTGGGAGCACGACCTGGTCGTGGAGGACGCGTTGACCGCCGACCCCGACGAGCGGTACCCGGTCTGCCTGGCCGGGGAACGGGCCTGCCCGCCGGAGGGTGTCGGCGGGTCGTTGGGCTACCAGGCGCTCCTGGAAGCCGTGGACGACGAGAGCGACGCGGTCGACCTCGTCAGTTCCCGCCACGCGATGCTGCGCGACTGGGCGGGGCCGACCTTCGACCCGTCCCGGTTCGACGCCACCCGCGCGACCACCCTCCTGCGCCACTTCTGCTGATCCGCCGCCCGCCCGCCACCCCGCCGCGCCCGAGCGAGCGTTGTCGATCAAGAAGTCCGCGTCGGGGGGACTCCGTTTCCTGGCCCAAAGTTCCTGGTCACCGTATTGGTGCAGGCGGTGTGGGTGGGGTCGGTGCGGTGAAAGTGGTGAGCGGTAACGATCTGGGAACGCTCCCAACGTCCTATTGACACTCCCGTTACCCGCCGGCAATCTCATGGGAGCGCTCCCGGAGGTGGCATGGGTCACTGATGCATCCCCGGCCTGGCGCGATGAGACACCCCCCACCACAACCACCCAGCCTCACCACCGGAAAGAGGGGTCAGCGCATGAGTGTCACCACGCGGCGTACCCGCCTGGCGGCCGCTGCCCTGGCCGCGATCACCGCAATCGGCGGTCTCGCGGCCTGCGGCAACGACGACGACAAGCCGGCGGCCGGCGAGAAGCCGGCCAAGCTGGTCGTCGACACCTTCAGCGAGTTCGGCTACGACGAGCTCGTCAAGCAGTACGAGAAGGACACCGGCATCAAGGTCGAGCTGCGCAAGACCGCCCAGCTCAGCGAGTACCGGCCGAAGCTGGTCCGCTACCTGGCCACCGGCAAGGGCGCGGCGGACGTCACCGCCCTGGAAGAGGGCATCCTCAACGAGTTCAAGACCAACCCGCGTAACTGGGTTGACCTCAACCCGCTGATCGCCGACCACTCGAAGGAATACCTGCCCTGGAAGTGGGAGCTGGGCAAGTCGCAGGACGGCCGGCTGGTCGGCCTGCCGACCGACGTCGGCAGCCTCGCTGTCTGCTACCGCAAGGACCTGTTCCAGACGGCCGGCCTGCCCACCGAGCGCGACCAGGTGTCGGCGCTCTGGTCGGACTGGAACGGCTTCCACGAGACCGGTCGGAAGTACAAGCAGGCCACCGGCAAGGCGTTCGTCGACTCGATCACCGCCGTCTCCAACGGTGTCATGTTCCAGGGCAACGGTGATCTGTTCTACGACAAGGAGAACAACATCATCGCGGACACCAGCCCCGCGGTGAAGAACGCCTGGGACACCGCCACCTCGATGGTGGACATCTCCGCCAAGACGTCCACCTGGTCGCCGGAGTGGTCGGGTGGCTTCAAGCAGGGCACCTTCGCGGTCACCTTCTGCCCGTCCTGGATGCTCGGCATCGTCTCGGACAACTCCGGTCCGGCGAACAAGGGCAAGTGGGACGTCGCGGCCGTGCCGGGTGGCGGCGGCAACTGGGGCGGCTCCTGGCTCGCGGTTCCGGAGCAGAGCAAGTACCCGAAGGAGGCGGCGAAGCTCGCCGAGTACCTCACCAACGCCAAGAGCCAGGTGGAGGCCTTCAAGCTCAAGGGCCCGCTGCCCACCAACCTGGAAGCGCTGAAGAACGAGACGTTCCTCAGCTACACCAACGAGTACTTCAGCAACGCGCCGACCGGCAAGATCTTCGGTGAGAGCGTCGCCAAGATCCAGCCGACCCACCTGGGCCCGAAGCACCAGGCGGTGAAGGAGAACGCGTTCGAGCCGGCACTGCGGGCGTTCGAGAACGGGCAGGCCGACAAGGCGAAGGCCTGGGAGCAGTTCACGAAGGACGCCAAGACTCAGGGTGCCTTCTGAGTGATTCCCTGCCGGTGGCGTTCGGGATTTCCCGGACGCCACCGGCCGGTCCCCTCCGCGTAGCGCCCTGCGCGAGGGCCCCCGGGCCTCGCCGGAAAAGGAATTTCGCATGAGCCTGTCGGCCACGACGGCACCGCCGTCGCCAGCAGCACCGCCTTCCCCCGACGTCTCTTCCCGACGTAGCCGGGGCAGGTTACTCAACCGTCTCGACGTCAAGTACTCGCCGTACCTCTACATCGCGCCGTTCTTCGTGATCTTCGGCGTGTTCGGGTTGTACCCGATGCTGCGTACCGCCTGGATGTCGCTGCACGACTGGGACATGATCGGCGACCACTCGTTCATCGGCTTCGACAACTACACCCGGCTGGTGTCCGACGAGTACTTCTGGAACGCGCTGGTCAACACGTTCGGCATCTTCGCCCTGTCGACCATTCCGCAGTTGCTGCTCGCCCTCTTCCTGGCGAACCTGCTCAACCGGACCTTCCTGCGTGCCAAGACCTTCTTCCGGATGGCCATCTTCGTGCCGAACGTGGTGTCGGTGGCGGCGGTCGCGATCGTGTTCGGGATGCTGTTCCAGCGGGAGTTCGGCCTGTTCAACTGGCTGCTCAGCCTCGTCGGTGTCGACGCGGTCGACTGGGACTCGCAGCGGTGGAGTTCCTGGTTCGCCATCTCCACGATGGTCAACTGGCGCTGGACCGGATACAACACCCTGATCCTGCTCGCCGGCATGCAGGCGATCCCGAAGGACCTCTACGAGGCCGCGGAGATCGACGGCGCCGGCCCGTGGCGGCAGTTCTGGCAGATCACCCTGCCCATGCTCAAGCCCACCTTCATCTTCGTGGTCATCCTGTCCACGATCGGCGGCATGCAGCTCTTCACCGAGCCGCTGCTCTTCGGCAACGGCAACATCCTCGGCGGCGACCAGCGGGAGTTCCAGACGCTGGCCATGTACATGTACGAGATGGGCATCGAGAACCTGAGCACCGCCGGCTACGGAGCCGCGGTCGCCTGGGCGATCTTCATGATCATCGTCGCGGTGTCGCTGTTCAACTTCCTACTCGTCCGCCGCTCGGCGAAGTGAGGAGAGATCGATGATCTCGGCTTCCCAGCGCCTGTGGCGCACCAGCCCACTGACCTACGTGGCGCTCGTCCTGGCGGCGCTGCTGTCGATCTACCCGTTCTACTACATGGTCGTGATCGGCACCCGCAGTCTGGACAACATCAACGACGTGCCGCCACCGGTAACCCCCGGCGGAGCGTTCGGTGACAACTTCCAGCGGGTCCTCGACAACGACGCCGCCAACTTCTTCACCGGCATGATCAACTCGATCATCGTCTCCTCGGTGGTCACCATCTCGGTGGTGCTCACCGGTTCGCTGGCCGGGTTCGCCTTCGCCAAGCTGCGGTTCCGCGGCAGCAACGCCCTCCTGCTGGCGATCATCATCACCATGATGATCCCGACCCAGATGGGGCTCCTCCCGCTCTGGGGCATGATGCAGGACCTCGGGTGGTACGACACGCTCTACGCGGTGACCGTGCCGTTCCTGGTCAGCGCCTTCGGCGTGTTCATGATGCGGCAGTACGCCAGCCAGGCGATCTCCGACGAGCTGATCGAGGCCGGTCGCGTCGACGGGGCCAGCACGTTCCGGATCTACTGGAGCATCGTGCTTCCCGCGCTGCGTCCCGCCGCCGGCGTCCTCGGTCTGCTGACCTTCATGGAGACCTGGAATTCGTTCCTCTGGCCGTACGCCATCCTCACCCCGGAGAACCCGACCCTGCAGGTCTCGCTCTCCTTCCTCTCGTACGCCTACTACACGGACTACTCCCAGGTGTTCGCCGCCACGGCGATCGGCACCATCCCCCTGGTAATCGTCTTTCTCGTGTTCGGCCGCCAGATCATCGGCGGGATCATGGAAGGTGCCGTCAAGTCGTGAGCAACCCCGCCAGCCCACCCGCCGTCGACGTCCTCGACGAGCGCCCCGGGCTGACCTTTCCACCCGGATTCCTCTGGGGGGCCGCGACGGCGGCGTACCAGATCGAGGGGGCGGCGGCCGTCGACGGCCGTACCCCGTCGATCTGGGACACCTTCAGCCACACCGACGGTCGGGTCGTCGCCGGGCACACCGGCGACGTGGCGTGCGACCACTACCACCGGCTCGGCGACGACATCGCGCTGATGGCCGAGCTGGGCCTGAAGTCGTACCGTTTCTCGGTCTCCTGGTCCCGGGTGCAGCCCGGCGGCACCGGCGCGGCCAACCCGCAGGGCCTGGACTTCTACCAGCGACTCGTCGACGAGCTGCTGGCCAACGGCATCGAGCCGTGGCTCACCCTCTACCACTGGGATCTGCCGCAGCCGCTCGAAGACGCCGGTGGTTGGCCGGCCCGGGACACCGCGGCCCGCTTCGCCGACTACACGAGCCTGATGGCCGACGCGCTCGGTGACCGGGTGCGCTACTGGACCACGCTGAACGAGCCGTGGTGCTCGGCGTTTCTCGGCTACGGCTCCGGCGTGCACGCCCCCGGTCGCACCGACGGAGCGGACGCGGTGCGCGCCGGCCACCACCTGATGCTCGGTCACGGCCTGGCCGTGCAGGCGCTGCGGGCCGCCCGGCCGGGCGCCGAGGTGGGCGTGACCGTCAACCTCTACCCGGTCGACCCGGCCAGCGACAGCCCCGCCGACGTGGACGCCGCCCGGCGTATCGACGGGTTGGCCAACCGGTTCTTCCTGGACCCGCTGCTGCGGGGGTCGTACCCGGAGGACCTGGTGGCCGACCTCAGCACGGTGACCGACTTCGAGCACGTGCACGACGGCGACCTGGCGACCATCTCCACGCCGCTGGACCTGGTCGGGGTCAACTACTACAGCCGGCACGTGGTCGCCGCGCCGGTGGAGGGCGCGGAGGCCGACCCGGCCCCCTCGTGCTGGCCGGGCAGCGAGGACGTCCGCTTCGTCACCCGTGGCGTTCCGGTCACGGACATGGGCTGGGAGATCGACGCCCCGGGTCTGACCGAGACGTTGCGCCGGGTGCACGACTACACCGAGCTGCCCCTGTACGTCACCGAGAACGGCTCCGCGTTCGTCGACTCGGTGGTCGACGGGGAGGTCGACGACGTCGATCGGCTGGCCTACTTCGACGCCCACCTGCGCGCCGCCCACGAGGCGATCGACGCCGGAGTGCCTCTGCGGGGATACTTTGCCTGGTCGCTGATGGATAATTTCGAATGGGCCTGGGGTTACACCAAGCGGTTCGGCATGATCCACGTCGACTATGACAGTCAGGTCCGCACCCCCAAGTCCAGCGCCAAGTGGTACGCCTCGGTGATCCGGCGCAACGGTCTGGCCGCACAATAGGCTCGGGCCAGCCATCAGGACGGCCCCGGCGTCCACCTCCCGCAGGTGGCGCCGGGTCCGCCCGCCGTCGGAGGAGCACACGATGACAACGCAGCGCACCCGGTCGCTCGGGCGCCCGACCCTCGACGCGGTCGCGGCGCGTGCCGGCGTCGGTCGGGGCACGGTCTCCCGCGTGGTCAACGGCTCACCCCAGGTCAGCCCGGAGGCCCGGGCCGCGGTCCAACAGGCCATCGCAGAGCTGGGGTACGTGCCGAACCGGGCCGCCCGTGCGCTCGTCACCCAGCGGACCGACTCCGTCGCGCTGGTGGTGTCCGAGTCCGGCGAGCGGGTCTTCACCGAGCCGTTCTTCGCCTCGATCGTGCGGGGGATCAGCTCGGGGCTGCTGGAGACGCCGATGCAGCTCTGGCTGGCCATGGCCCAGTCGCCGGTGGAACGGGAGCGCGTCGAGCACCACCTCACCAACCAGCACGTCGACGGCGTACTGCTGCTGTCGTTGCACGACTCCGATCCGCTGCCGACGCTGCTGGAGGAGCGCGGCCTGCCGGCCGTGCTCGGCGGTCGGCCCGCCCGGATGCTGCAACCCGGCGCCCAGCCGGCCTGGTTTGTCGACGTGGACAACGTTGGCGGGGCCCGGCAGGCGGTGGAGTACCTGGCCAGACAGGGCCGGCGACGCGTCGCCACCATCGCCGGTCCGCAGGACATGGGTGCCGGGCTGGCCCGCCTGGCCGGCTACACCGATGCGGTCAAGGCCACCGGCGCCAGCGTCAACCCCGACCTGATCGCGTACGGCGACTTCAGCGAGGGCAGCGGCGCGGCCGGGATGCGGCGACTGCTGGATGTCTGCCCGGACCTGGACGCGGTCTTCGTCGCCTCCGACCTCATGGCGTTCGGCGCGATGCGTACCCTGCGTGAGGCCGGCCGGCGGGTGCCCGAGGACGTCGCGGTGATCGGCTTCGACGACGCGACCATCGCCCGCCAGGCTGAGCCGCCGTTGACCACTGTCTTCCAGCCGGTGGAGGAGATGGGCCGGCAGATGGCCCGCCTGCTGGTGGCCCGGATCCGTGGCGAGGAGCTACCCGCCTCCCACATCCTCCTGGACACCCAACTGATCCACCGAGCCTCCGCCTAACCCCCACATCCTCACCCTCACCCCCACCCGCCCAGCGTGTCGATCATGGGGTTGGCCTGGACATTTCCGGCATTCCAGCTCGTCAACCTCATGATCGCGAAGGCTGGCGGGGAAGATCGCACTCGATCCTGGATGTAGTGGCCTCCGGGCGAGCGCACACCACTACATCCAGGATCGAGCGCGATCTTGGTGCGGGTGGCGGGGCGGGGCGTGGAGGGGGCGGGGCGGGGCGCGGGGGTGGGCGCGGTTACGGGGCCCAGCGGCGCAGTTCGCGCTTGGCCAGGGAGTTGCGGTGCACCTCGTCGGGCCCGTCGGCCAGGCGCAGGGTGCGGGTCTGCGCCCAGAGGGCGGCCAGTGGCGTGTCCTGACTGACACCGGCGCCACCGTGGGCCTGAATGGCCTTGTCGATCACCCACTCCGCCATCGCCGGCGTGCCGATCTTGATGGCCTGGATCTCGGTGTGCGCGCCCTTGTTGCCGACGGTGTCCATCAGCCAGGCCGTCTTGAGCACCAGCAGCCGAGCCTGCTCGATGCGGACCCGGGACTCGGCGATCCACTCCCGGACCACGCCCTGCTCGGCCAGCGGTCGGCCGAACGCGATCCGCTCCAGCGCCCGCCTGCAGAGCAGCTCCAACGCGCGCTCAGCCATTCCGATCAGTCGCATGCAGTGGTGGATCCGGCCCGGCCCCAGCCGGGCCTGGGCGATGGCGAAGCCGGTGCCCTCGGCGCCGATCAGGTTCTCCGCTGGCACCCGGACGTCGGTGAAGTCGATCTCGGCGTGGCCGCCGTGCGTACCGTCGGTGTAGCCGAAGACGGTCATGCCCCGGCGCACTGTCACCCCTGGGGTGTCCCGGGGGACCAGCACCATGCTCTGCTGGCGGTGCCGGTCGGCGGTGGGGTCGGTCTTGCCCATCACGATGAAGATCTCGCAGCGCGGGTCCATCGCCCCGGACGACCACCACTTCCGTCCGTTGATCACGTACTCGTCGCCGTCGCGGGTGATCCGGGTGGCGATGTTGGTGGCGTCGGAGGAGGCGACGTCCGGCTCGGTCATGCAGAAGGCCGAGCGGATCTCGCCCTCCAGCAGCGGCATCAGCCAGCGTTGTTGCTGCGCCTGCGAACCGAACTCGGCCAACAACTCCATGTTGCCGGTGTCCGGTGCCGCGCAGTTGACCGCCTCCGGCGCGAGGTGCGGGCTGCGCCCGGTCAGCTCGGCCAGAGGGGCGTACTGGAGGTTGGTCAGGCCGGCGCCGTAACGCGGGTCGGGCAGGAAGAGGTTCCACAGGCCGCGCTTGCGGGCCTCCGCCTTCAGTTCGGCCAACACCGGGGTACGCGACCACGGGTCCCCGGTGGCCACCTGTTCCGCGTGCACGGCCTCGGCCGGGTAGACGTGCTCGGTCAGGAACCGGGTCAGCTCGGCGCGCAGCTCTTCGGTCCGGCTGTCGTATGAGAAGTCCATCACCGCTCCCTGGCGGCGGTCAGCCCGTGCGCGACCAGCGGTGCCACCATCTCGCCGATCCGGTCGAAGCCCTCGCCGAGCGTCTGCCCGAGCGTGTGGCGGTAGTGGATGCCCTCACAGATGACCGCGAGCTTGAAACAGCCGAGCGCCACGTGCCAGTACAGCGGCCCGACGTCGACATCGCTGCGGCCGGCGTACCTGTCGATCAGCTCGCTGCCGGTGGGGAAGCCGGCGCGCGGGCCGAGCCCGTCGGCGACGGGGTTGCCCGCGGCGGTGTCGCTGCCACCGAGCACGTCCCAGTAGGTCAGCAGCAGCCCCAGGTCGGCGAGGGGGTCGCCGAGGGTGGCCATCTCCCAGTCGAGCACCGCGTGGACGGCGACCG
The DNA here is from genome assembly GCF_055587245.1 of Micromonospora sp. NPDC047756. Lineage (NCBI taxonomy): Bacteria > Bacillati > Actinomycetota > Actinomycetes > Micromonosporales > Micromonosporaceae > Micromonospora > Micromonospora sp. NPDC047756. The sequence goes on along the minus strand of NZ_JBVJGQ010000003.1, from coordinate 725,605 downwards.
GGTCGGCCGAGGCGAGGAGGTTGTCCAGCCGGTAGTCGCCGTGCACGATCCGGCCGGCGTTCGCGCCCTCCGGTGCGGTCGCCGCCAGCAGGTCACGCAGCTCGTCGATGCCGGGCAGCGGCCTGCTGCGGGAACGGTCGAGCTGCCCGCCCCAGCGGCGGACCTGCCGGGCGAGGTAGCCCTCGGGGCGGCCGAAGTCAGCCAACCCGACGCTGGACGGGTCGACGTTGTGCAGCGCGGCCAGCGTGTCCATCATCGCCATGGCGAGGCCGCGGCGGCGCTCGTCGCCCAGCGGGTCGGTCTGCGCGCGGGTGCGGAACACCTCGCCGGGCATCCGCTCCATGAGGTAGAACGGCGCGCCGACGACCTCGGGGTCGGTGCAGAGCAGCAACGCGCCCGGTACCGGCACCTCGGTCGGCGCCAACGCCGAGATGACCCGGAACTCCCGTGCCATGTCGTGCGCGGTCGCCAGCACGTGGCCCAGCGGGGGGCGGCGCAGCACCACCTCGCGGTCTCCGAGGCGCAGCAGGTAGGTGAGGTTGGACTTGCCGCCCGCGATCAGGTGGGCTCGTAGCGGCCCGGCGGCCAGCTCGGGTCGGTGCTCCGCCAGGTAGTCGGCGAGACGGTCGAGGGCCAGCCCCGCCGGGGAGACGGGAACGGCCTCCGGCCGTGACGCATCGGCGGCCGGATCACTCATCGGACTAGTTGATGGCAGCCCGCTCACGTTGTCAAGGTCAGAATTTCCGCTCGGGACATGCCCCTGCAACAGGGACGAAATGGTCAACTACCAGGCTGTTGTCAGCCTGCCGGCCGCTTCTTCGCCGGCCCGCCGAGCGGAGGGACAGACATGTTGCTGCGAGTTCGGGTCACCCTGCCGGACCGTCCGGGCACCCTCGGTCAGGTCGCCCGCACCCTGGGCGTCTCCGGGGCGGACATCGTCCAGGTGGTGGTGCTCGAACGGCTCGGCGGGCGCGCGGTGGACGACTTCACTGTCGTCTGGCCGGGTGCGGCGCGGGTGGAGCGGCTGCTGGCCGGCCTCGCGGCGATACCGGGCGTGCGGGTGGACGGTGTGTGGCGGGCGATCGGCGCGCCCACCACCACCGGCCAGGACGCGGAGCTGCTGGCCCAGGTCGCGGCCAACCCGGCCGACGGGTTGGCCACCCTGGTCGACGCGGTGCCGGGGCTGCTGGCCGCCGACTGGGCGGTGGCCGCCGTGGTGCCGGTCGACTGGGCCTCGCGCAGCGGCGGCGGCGGGGCGACCGTGGGGTACGCGAGCTGGCGTGCTCCCGTACCCCCGCGGTTGCCGGAGGTGACCCCGCTGCGCGGCCGGTCGATGACCACGCCCGACGGGACCCACCACGCGATCGCGCCGTTCGGCCGGGCGGGCCTGGTGCTGGTGGTGGCCCGTGAGCGCAGCGAGACCCTCTCCGCCGCGGCGTTCCACGGCACCGAGGTGGATCGGCTCACCCAGCTCGTCCGCGCCTGTGCGGTGATCCTCGGTGACCGACTCGATCTCGTCGGTGCGCCGCCGGTGGTCGCCGGTCCCTGAGCGGCCCGAGGAGTTCCCGGGCCGACACCGCCGGGCAACCGGGCGGCAACAGGCGGGGGTGAGGCTCTTACCGGGGAAGGGAGCCAACCATGACGTTGTGGCGGATCCGAGCGACGGTGGACGACCGACCGGGTTACCTGTCGGTGCTCACGGCAAGCCTCGCGCTGCGTGGGGTCAACATCCTCACCGTGCAGGTGCAGCCCACCGAGCAGGGTGCGGTGGACGATTTCCTGGTCGACGCGCCGGATGCGCTCGACGAGGCTGAGCTGATCGCCGCCGTCGAGCGGGGTCGCGGCCGGGACTGCTGGGTGGCGCGCAGCGAGGCGCGTGGTCTGGCCGACCAGCCCACCCGGGTGCTCGGGCTGGCCAACCGGCTGGTGCGCGACCCGGATGCGACGGGCGAGGCGTTGCGGACCCTGCTCGCCGCCGACGTCGTCAGCTGGCGGCCGGCGTCGGTCGGCGGCGAACGGGGGATCACCGGGGCCAGCATGGTGTTGGCGGACCCGGCGGGTGGCTCGTTCGCGCTGCGCCGGGCCGCCCCCGACTTCACCCCGGCGGAGTACGCGCGGGCGCAGGCCCTCGTCGAGTTGGCCGCCACGGTGGCGCGTCGGGCGGCCGAACAGGTGACCGTGGTGCTGCCCGACGGCGCGGAGGCGGCCGTCCGGCCGGCCGGCGTCCACGATCTGCCCGGCGTGGTGGAGCTGCACGAGGCGTGCTCGCCGGGTAGCCGGCAGCGGCGTTACCTGGGCGGGGCGGCGCTGCCGCAGCCGGCCCGCATGCGTCGACTGCTGGAGCCGAGCCGCGGGCTGACGCTGATCGCCAGCACCACCGGCTCCGACGGCGTGACCGAGTCGGTGGTCGCCATGGCGAACCTGCTCGGCGAGGGCGACGAGGCGGAGGTGGCGCTGCTGGTGCGCGACGACTGGCAGCGGCGTGGGCTCGGCTCGGCGTTGCTGCGCCGGGTGGTCCAGCACGCCGACCGCTGCGGGTACGCGGCGCTGGTGCTGCACGTGCAGGCCACGAACGACCCGATGCTGCGGACGCTGCACCGGCTGGGCCGGCCCACCGATGTGGAACGCGACGGAGGGCTGCTCACCCTCACCGTCGCGCTCGCCGTTCCCGCCGGGGCGGACCGCACGGGCGCGTTCGCCTAGGGCTCTACGCTCACGGCTCGGGCGGCGCGCGGTGGCCCGAGACGCAGAACCGGTTGCCCTCCGGGTCGGCGAGCACCACGTACGGCGGCTCGGTCGGGTGTGGGTCGGTGGGGTAGTCCCGCCAGTCGACGATCCGCGCGCCGAGGGCCAGCAACCGGTCGAGTTCCTCGTCGAGGGGTCGGTCGTCGGCGTCCAGATCCAGGTGGAGCCGGGGGAACTCCCGCACGGGGCTCTCGCTGAGGTCCATCGCGAGGGCTGCGCCCGACACACCGGGTGGCGGTTCCAGCACGATCCACTCGTCGCCGGTGAATCGGGGCTCGCGCCCCCGCCCTCATCGGCAGGCTTCCCAACCGGCGACCCGCCCATTACATTGTCGGTTATCCATGGGAGCGCTTCCATGCCCGTGGTCACACCGCCACCCCGCTGTCGCCGGTGGCCGTGCCGCCCGTACGCCGTCCCGCGTCGGTGCGACCGCCGGCGGCGCCTCCGACAGGAGTCCGCCATGCGCCACCTGACCCGGCCGTTCAGCGGCCAGCCCGGCCGGTCGCCGGTCGCCGACCAGCCCTGGCCGCGGCGGCTGCTGGCCCTCGGCGTCGCGCTGCTCACCGGCGCGTCCCTCGCGGTGACCGCGCCACCGTCCGGGCCCGCCACCGCCGCCTCGGCGGCCAAGCCCGCGTCCGCCGCGCCGGCGGCCACCTACAACTACGCCGAGGCGTTGCAGAAGTCGCTGCTCTTCTACGAGGCGCAGCAGTCCGGGCGGCTGCCCGACTGGAACCGGGTCTCCTGGCGCGGCGACAGCGCGCTCACCGACGGGGCTGGCACGGGGGTGGACCTCACCGGCGGCTGGTACGACGCCGGCGACCACGTCAAGTTCGGTTTCCCGATGGCGTTCAGCGCCACGATGCTCGCCTGGGGCGCGGTCGAGTACCGCAGTGGTTACACCTCGTCCGGGCAACTGCCGCACCTGCTCAACAACCTGCGCTTCGTCAACGACTACTTTATCAAGGCGCACCCGTCGGCCAACGTCCTCTATGGACAGGTCGGCAAGGGCGACGACGACCACAAGTGGTGGGGTCCGGCCGAGGTGATGCAGATGGCGCGTCCCGCGTACAAGATCGATGCGAGCTGTGGCGGCGCGGACCTGGCCGGGGAGACGGCCGCCGCGATGGCCGCCTCCTCGATGGTGTTCCGCCCCACCGACGCGGCCTACGCCGACAAGCTGCTCGGCCACGCCCGGCAGCTCTACACCTTCGCCGACACGGTGCGGAAGGCCTACCACGAGTGCATCACCGACGCCACGAGCTTCTACCGCTCGTGGAGCGGCTGGCAGGACGAGCTGGTCTGGGCCGCGATCTGGCTGCACCGGGCCACCGGCGAGGCCAGCTACCTGGCCAAGGCCGAGAGTGAGTACGACAAGCTCGGCACCGAGAACCAGAGCACCACCCGCTCCTACAAGTGGACCATCGCCTGGGACAACAAGCAGTTCGGCGCGTACGTGCTGCTGGCCAACCTGACCGGCAAGCAGAAGTACGTCGACGACGCCAACCGGTGGCTGGACTACTGGACCGTCGGGGTGAACGGGCAGCGGGTTCCGTACTCGCCCGGCGGGATGGCGGTCCTCGACTCCTGGGGTGCGCTGCGCTATGCCGCGAACACCTCCTTCGCCGCGCTGGTCTACAGCGACAAGACCACCGACACCACCCGCAAGGCGCGCTACCACGACTTCGCGGTGCGGCAGATCAACTACGCGCTCGGCGACAACCCGCGCAACTCCAGCTACGTCATCGGGTTCGGCGTCAACGCACCGAAGAACCCGCACCACCGCACCGCGCACGGCTCCTGGTGGGACAGCCAGACCGTGCCGGTGGAGACCCGGCACACCCTCTACGGTGCGCTGGTCGGCGGCCCGTCCTCGGCCAACGACGCGTACAGCGACAGCCGGTCGGACTACGTGATGAACGAGGTGGCCACCGACTACAACGCGGGCTTCACGTCCGCGCTGGTCCGGCTGACCTCCGAGTACGGCGGCACGCCGCTGGCGAACTTCCCGGTCGCCGAGACGCCGGACATCGACGAGCTGACCGTGGAGACCACGGTGACGCAGGCCGAACCGCGCGCCACCGGGCTCAAGGTGATGGTCTACAACAAGTCCGCGTTCCCGGCCCGCGCGCTGACCGACGGCCGGTTCCGGTACTACTTCCGGCCCGACGGCACCGGCCCGGTGCAGGTCACCGCCGGCTATACCCAGGGCTGCCCGTCCCCGACCACCGCCAAGCAGTTCAGCGGCGACATCTGGTACGTCGAGGTGGACTGCGCCGGGTACACCATCGCTCCGGCGGGTCAGTCGCAGCACCGGATGGAGGTCCAGTTCAAGGTCGGCGTGCCGGAGGGCGGCACCTGGGACCCGACCAACGACCCGTCGTACCAGGCCGCGGCCGGGCCGAACCGGAAGGTCCCGCTCTACTCCGGCACCACCCGGGTGTGGGGTGAGGAGCCGGGTCCGGTGGTGCCGGACACCACCGCGCCGACCGTTCCGGGCACCCCGGTGGCGTCCAACCTCGGACCCCGCACCGTCACCCTGACCTGGGCGCCGTCGACCGACAGCGGCGGCAGCGGCCTGGCCGGCTACGACGTCCGCGAGGTCCAGGTCAACAGCGACACGGTCCTGGTCCGGCCGGTCACCGGCACGACGGTGACCATCACGACGCTGCTGCCAGCGACGTCGTACGAGTTCACCGTCGTGGCCCGCGACGGGGCCGGCAACACGTCGGCCGCCTCGCCGAAGCTCACGGTGACCACGCCGCCGGCCGGCACCGCCGACACCACGGCGCCGAGCACCCCCGGCACGCCGGTCGCCTCGGCCGTCACCGCCACCGGGCTCACCCTGGCCTGGACCCCGTCGACCGACAACGTGGGCGTCACCGGTTACCGGGTCTACCGCGAGGCCGGCGCCACCGACGTGCTTGTCGGCTCGCCGACCGGCAGCACCCAGGCGGTGTCCGGGTTGACCGCCTCCACGGCGTACCAGTTCTACGTGGTCGCGGTGGACGCGGCGGGCAACACCTCCGCGGCGTCCACGCCGGTCGCGGTGACCACGGCGGCCCCGCCGGTCGGTGGCACCTGCACGGTGGGGTACGCCACCACCGACTGGGGCAGCGGCTTCACCGCCAACGTGTCGATCACCAACACCGGCACCACCGCGATCAACGGCTGGACCCTTCGGTTCAGCTTCCCCGGCGGGCAGAGCGTCAGCCAGGGCTGGTCGGCGGCGATCAGCCAGAGCGGCGCGGCGGTCACCGCCACGAACCTGTCCTACAACGGCACGATCGCGGCCGGCGCGTCGGTGAGCTTCGGCTTCAACGGCACGTACAGCGGCGCCAACCCGAAGCCGACCGCCTTCACCGTCAACAACACCACCTGCGCCATCGCCTGACCGGCACCGCGCACGAGATCGTGGACAGTTGCCGCCCCGCGCGGACGGCAACTGTTCACGATCTGCTCTCACGGCAGGTGTTCCGCCGCGAGGTGACGCAACCGGTCGTGCAGCCGTGGGGCGAGGCTGCGGGCGTACGTGGCGGTCAGGTGGTGCGCGTCCCGGTAGACGAGCAGCCCGTCGATCACCGCGGGGCACGGTTCGGTGGGGCAGATGGCGTCGTTGAGGTCGGCCAGGCGTACGCCGGGCACCGCCGCCGCGGCGCGCTCCTGCGGGATGCCCCAGGTGAGCGCGCGCTGCCGGGGCTGCGCGCAGGCGGTGAGCCGCTCGCGATGGGCCGAGACGCATTCGGCGATGTCCACGGTGAACGACGGGGTGTCCCGGATGACCACCAGCGGCAGCCCGGCCCCGGTCATCTCCGACCAGGTCTGCGACAGCGCGGCCGTCTGCGCGTCGGTCGTCGCCGGGCCCGGTGGCGGTGGGCTGCCGTCCACCAGCGGAATCTGGGTCACGCTGGAGACGATGAGCAGCCGGGGCCGCCGCTCACCGGTGAGGGCGGTTCGTAGATTGCGGTTCCATTCCGTGCAGCTGTGGTCCGGCCGGCCGGCGATGCCGATCGGCACGGTCAGGAAGGAACACGTCGTCTTGATGTAGGTGACCAGCCGCCAGCCGCGCTGCGCCGCGATGACCTGGAGGGCCGGCACCCAGTGCGCCGCGTGTGAGTCACCGGCCAGGGCCACCTCGACCGGCGAATCCCGGTCGCCGTAGGTGCAGCTGCGCAGGCTCGCCTCCTGTGCCTGGGTGACGCAGTCGTCCCGGTAGACGTCGGGCAGGTCGTCGCGGGCTTCGAGCGGATCGGGTGTGATGCGGGCGAACCGGTCCACCGGTGCCGCTGCCCGCGCGCCCCCGGGTGACGCGACCGGCGCGGCGGCCCCGGCCAGGGGTGCCTGGCCCGGGACCGGTGGCCGGACCGCCAGTTGCAGTCCGATTCCGGTGAGGACCGTGACGCTGGTGGCGGCCAGTCCCATCCGCAGCACGCGGGCCCTGGAGAACTGTGCGTACCGGAACGGGTTCTCCACCAGGTGGTAGGTCAGCACCGCCGGGACGGCCGAACAGAGGATCATCGCGAGGCCGGCGGTGGTGCCCAGCGGTCCCCAGCGGGCTTCCGCCACCACCAGCAGGGGCCAGTGCCACATATACCACGAGTACGACACGGCGCCGATCGCGCGCGTCGGCCGTCTGTTGAGCAGGAGGGCGGGCCCGTAGCGTCCGGCGCCGGGCCCGGCCGCGATGATCGCCACCGCGCCGAGGGTGGGGAGCAGTGCCAGATATCCCGGGTAGGCAGCCGTCTCCGGTCGGATCAGCGTCGCGGCGAGGGCGACAGTGGCCATCCCGGCCCAACCGAGTGCGATCGCGGCGGGACGCGGTAACCGGGACAGGTGTCCACCCAGGATCGCCAGTCCACCGCCCAGCGCCAGCTCCCACATCCGGGTGGTGGTGACGAGGTACGCCCGCGCCGGCTCGGTCTGGCTGAGGTGAATCGACCAGGCCAGCGACGGGATGCCGACCAGGGCGAAGGCGGCGAGCAGCCACGGGGACATCCGGTCGCCGAGGAACGGTCTGCGGTGTCGGCCCGGCCGACCGCCCGAGATCGGACGCCGCGCGTCGGTGTGCCGGGACGTGCGCCGCGAAACGTGAAGGGCGACGACGAGCAGGAGCAGCGGCCACACCAGGTAGAACTGCTCTTCCACGGCGAGCGACCAGAAGTGCTGGAGGATGCTGGGAGCCTCCTCGGAGCGCAGGTAGTCGGTCGACTGCTCCACCAGACGCCAGTTCATCGCGTACGCGGCGCTGGCCAGCGCGTCCCGGGCGGTTCCCGACCACCGGATCGGGGGCAGGAACAGATAGGTGAGCAGGAGGCTCGCCACCAGGACGACGGTGGCGGCCGGCAGCAACCGTTTGGCGCGTCGGGCGTAGAAGTCGACGATGCGGATTCGGCCGGTCCGGCGGATCTCGTCGACGAGGAGCCCGGTGATCAGAAAGCCGGAGATCACGAAGAAGACGTCGACGGCGACGAACCCGGCGGGGAGCGCGGAGATGCCCGCGTGCCCGACCAGCACCAGCGCCAGCGCGAGCCCACGCAGCCCTTCGATGTCGCCCCGGAACCGGCCCGCGAGGATCGGGCCGGCGCTCGCGTCCGACCCCCTCGTCTCCACCCTCATTCAAGGCACGATAAGCCTGATACGGGCGTTAGGGGATAAATGCCGCAAATGGGCTGACCCTTGCGTGCGGGCTCCCGTTCACTCCACCAGGTCGTCGGCGAGCAGATCCATCAACAGGCCGTCGTGCCAGCGGCCGTCCGCACCGCGCTCGTAGCGCCGCAGCACCCCCACCGGGCGAAAACCAACCTTCGCGTACGCCCGGATGGCGGCGCTGTTCGCCGCGGCCGGGTCGATGGTGAAACGGTGGTGGCCGTACTCGTCGATCAGGTGTCGGGCCAGGGTGCGGATGGCGTCACCACCGAGGCCGGCGCCGCGCTCCGCCGGGTCGAGGAAGACGTCCAGGCTGGCGTGCCGGTAGTCCGGGTCAGCCTCGGCGTACCACTGGATCGCCCCGACCACCCGACCGTCGTGTTCGATCGCGTAGACGTGCAGGTCGTCGTCGGCGAGATCGGCGCGCACGGAGTCGGCCAGGTCGTCGCCGCCCCGCCACCACCGGCGTACCTCCGGGTCGGCCCGGATCGCGGCGAGGGCCGGCACGTCCGCGACCGTCGCCGGTCGTAGTGTCACCGCCCGCCCTCGCAACATCCGGCTCAGCCTCGCATCTCGCCGTGCTCGACGCAGACCGCCGCCCAGCCCACCGGCAGCACCTGAACCTTCATCCGGCGACGGCAGCGGGGGCAGAACCGGGGCGGCTCCAACTGGCGGGCGGACGCGCAGGCCGGGTGGACGGTGGCCGTCGCCGGCTCACCGCACCTGTCGCACCACAGCTCCGTCGTCGTCATCGTCGTCACAGCGTGGCGGAGAGCGCCTTGACCGGCATCTTCAACTCGTCCAGAAGCTCCAGGTCGGCCGTCGCCGGTCGACCCAGCGTGGTCAGGTAGTTGCCGACGATCACCGCGTTGATGCCGCCGAGCAGGCCGTCACGGGTGCCGAGGTCGCCGAGGGTGATCTCACGGCCACCGGCGTACCGGAGGATGGTGCGCGGCATGGCCAGCCGGAACGCGGCGATGGCCCGCAGCGCGTCCTTGCCCTCCACCACCGGACGGTCACCGAGCGGCGTGCCGGGACGCGGGTTCAGGAAGTTGAGCGGCACCTCGTGCGGGTTCAGCTCGGCGAGCTGCGCGGCGAACTCGGCCCGCTGCTCGACGGTCTCACCGAGGCCGAGGATGCCACCACAGCACACCTCCATGCCGGAGTCGCGAACCATCCGCAGCGTCTCCCAGCGCTCCTCCCACGAGTGCGTGGTGACCACGTTGGGGAAGTACGACCTGCAGGTCTCCAGATTGTGGTTGTAGCGGTGCACACCCATGTCGACCAGGTCGTCGACCTGCTCCTTGGTGAGCATGCCCAGCGACGCGGCGACCTGGATGTCGACAGCCGCCTTGATGGCGGCGACGCCCTCGCGCATCTGCTTCATCAGCCGGGCGTCCGGACCGCGGACCGCGGCGACGATGCAGAACTCGGTCGCCCCGGTCGCGGCGGTCTGCTTCGCCGCCTCGACCAGCGACGGGATGTCCAGCCAGACCGAGCGCACCGGCGAGGTGAACAGGCCCGACTGCGAGCAGAAGTGGCAGTCCTCCGGGCAGCCGCCGGTCTTGAGCGAGACGATGCCCTCGACCTCGACCTCCGGGCCGCACCAGCGCATCCGCACGTCGTGAGCGAGCTGGAGGGCGGCGGGCAGGTGCTCGTCGGGCAGGTTCAGCACGGCGAGGATGCCGGCCTGATCGAGGCCGACACCGTCACCCAGGACCTGGGTCCGGGCCTGGTCGAGGATCTCTGGCATGGCTCGTACCCTACAAGGCTCTCCGATCAGCCTGAATGACCTGGCGGCCCGTCGGTGCCCCGCACCGAGTGGAATCGTCGGGCCGATGGCGGCGGGTGGTAATTTCGCCCGGCGGGTGTCGGGCTGACCGGCACACACGGCGGGGGGAGGGTGACGGTGGCGGACTGGCTGGCGGCGCTCGACCGCCGCGCGGAGCTGCGGGCGAAGGCCGGGCTCACCCGGCGACTGCATCCGCGTCCGGCCGACGATCAGATGACCGATCTGGCCGGCAACGACTACCTCGGCCTGGCCACCCACCCGGACGTCGTCGCCGCGGCCACGGCGGCCCTCTCGGCGTACGGGCTGGGGGCTACCGGGTCGCGCCTGGTCCGGGGCTCCACCGACGCGCACCAGGCGCTGGAGGAGGACCTGGCCCGCTGGCTGGGCACCGACGGCGCCCTGGTCTTCTCCTCCGGCTACCTCGCCAACCTCGGCGCGCTGCGGGCGCTCGTTAAACCTCGGACGCTGCTGGTCTCCGACGCGCACAACCACGCGTCGCTGATCGACGGCTGCCGCATCTCCGGTGCGCAGACGGTGGTCACCCCGCACGCCGACGTCGACGCGGTGGCCGCCGCGCTCGCGGCCGCTCCCGGCCGCCCGGCGGTGGTGGTGACGGAGTCGGTCTTCTCCGTCGACGGTGACCTCGCCCCGCTGGCTCGGCTGCACGCGGTGGCCCGCCGTCACGGAGCGCTGCTGCTGGTCGACGACGCGCACGCGCTGGGTCTGACCGGTCCGGCCGGCGCGGGCGCGGTGGCGGCCACCGGGCTGGCGGGCGAGCCGGACGTGGTGGTCACCGCCACCCTGTCCAAGGCGCTCGGTGGCGCGGGTGGCGTTGTCGCCGGCCCGGCCGAGTTCGTCCGGCACCTGGTCGAGACGGGGCGCACGTTCATCTTCGACACGGCACTGCCGCCGGCGGTCGCCGCCGGCGTGCACGCGGCGCTGCGGCTCGCCCAGGCCGGCGACGACCTGCGGGCCGAACTCTCCGACCGGGTGGGACTGGCGGTCGGTCGACTGCGGGCGGCCGGGCTGACCGTCTCCGCCCCGGACGCGGCGGTGATCTCGGTGACCGCCCCGGGTCCGGAGGCGGCGACCGAGTGGGCCGCGGACTGCCGGGACCGGGGTGTCGCGGTGGGCTGTTTCCGGCCGCCATCCACCCCGGACAGCCGCTCCCGCCTGCGCCTGACGGTGAGCGCGGGGGTGCCCCGGGCGGCGTTCGAGCGGGCGCTGGACGTCATCGTGGACAGCGCGCCGTGAGCGCGAGGAGTGAGCCGGGTTTGCGAGCCCCGCAGTCGCGAGCCGAGGTGGAGCCGTGACGGGCTGGGCGGGGCCGGTGCTGGTTACCGGGACGGACACCGAGGTCGGCAAGACGGTGGTGACAGCGGCGATCGCGGCCGCCGCGCAGGCCGCCGGGCTGCGGGTGGCGGTGGTCAAACCGGGCCAGACCGGTACGGCCGGCGGTGAGCCCGGCGACGTGGACGCCGTGAACCGGCTGGCCGCGCCCCTGACCGGTCGGACCCTGGCGAGCTATCCGGATCCGCTCGCCCCGTTGGCTGCGGCGCGGGTCGCCGACCTGCCGCCGTTGGAGTTGTACGCGGCGGTGGACGCCGTCCGCGCGGAGGCCGACAAGCACGACCTCGTGTTGATCGAGGGCGCGGGTGGGTTGCTGGTTCCGATGGGGCTGCGGCCGTCGGGGGAGGCGTGGACGATGGCCGACCTGGCGGTGTCGCTCGGCGCGCCGGCGGTGGTGGTCGCCCGTGCCGGGTTGGGCACGCTTAACCACACCGCGTTGACCCTGGAGGCGCTGGACCGTAGGGCGGTGCCGGCCGGTGTGGTGATCGGGGCCTGGCCGGCCCGGCCGGAGCTGGTGCACTGGACGAACCTCACCGACCTGGTGCCGAATCTGCTCGGCGCGCTGCCGGACGGCGCGGGCGCGATGGACCCGGGCGTGTTCCGGCGGTCCGCGCCGGGTTGGCTCACTCCGGCCCTGCACGGGGTGCTGGACGACTGGCGGGTCTGGGCCGAGGAGAGCGGCTGAACACCTGACTTTCGTCGGTGTCCGCGCAGGTCGGGCGTGGGTAGCCTGACCGCCGTGCGGATCCTCGACCATTCGCCGCCGGGTTGGCTGCACCGGCGGCGTCGCCTGCTGCTGGACGTGCTGCTCTTTGCGGTGGTGGCCGCCCCGGTCGGCTACGCCGAGGTGAGCCCGCCGTATTCGCGGTACACGGTGCCGCTGTTGGTCGGCAAGCTGCTGCTGCTCGGTGTGGCGGTGGCGGCGACTCGACGTCAGCCGTTGGTCGCCCTGGTGCTCGCGGTGCTCGGGTCGTTGGCCGATGGCAACTTCGTGTTCGCCATTCCGGTCTTCAGCTATCTCGCCGGGCGGCGCAGCGCCACGGTGGGTCCGGCGATCATGGTGTTCGTGCTGATCACGGCCGGTGGCACGGCGCTCAACCTGGGGTTCCTCGGCGCGGGCGCGGCCACCTGGTTCCTGCTCGCCTCGGTGCTGCTCTTCGCCGCCGTGTTCCCCTGGTTGGTCGGCCGGTACCGCCGTCAGCAGCAGGAGTTGACCGATGCCGGTCGCCGGCACGTCGACGCGCTGACCCGCGAACAGCGGGGTGCCGCCGAGCGGATCCGGCTGCGTGAGCGGGCCCGGATCGCCGGGGAGATGCACGACTCCCTCGGTCACGACCTCAGCCTGATCGCGTTGCGCGCCGCCGCCCTGGAGGTCGCCGCCGACCTGGACGACCGGCACCGGGCCGCGGCCGGGGAGTTGCGGGCCAGCGTCTCCGCCGCCACCGAGCGACTGCACGAGATCATCGGGGTGCTCCGCGAGGAGGCTGGCGCGTCGCTGCGACCGAGCGGGGAGACGGTGGCCGATCTGGTCGACGGTGCCCGCGAGGCCGGCATGGCGGTACGGCTGGACGCCGCCCCGGCGGTCGCGGACCTACCGGCGATGACCTCTCACGCGGCGCACCGGATTGTCCGGGAGGCGCTCACCAACGCGGCCCGGTACGCGCCGGGCGCCCCGGTGGACGTGCGACTCAGCCGCGACGGTGACCGGGTCGAGGTGGCAGTCGTCAACGACGCGCCACCGGCCGGCCCGCTGCCCGCCCCGCCGTCGCAGGGCAGTGGGTTGCTCGCCCTCGCCGAGCGGGTCCGCCTCGCCGGTGGGACGCTCGACGCCGGCCGTCGGGCCGAGGGTGGGTTCGCGGTACGGGCGGTGTTGCCAGCCACCGCGACGCCGCCGGAGGCGGCCGGGTCGGTGGCCGAGGTCGGGCCGACGTCATGGTCCGAGGAACGCCCCGGCCCGGCCGAGCGGCCCGTGGATGCCGAGCGGCGGCTGCACGACGCCCGCCGGCGGGTTCGACGCAGCCTGCTGGTGGCGCTCGTCGCCCCGGTCGGTTTCGCCCTGGTGCTCTCGTTCGTCTACTACCCGGTGGCGACCGCCGGGACGGTGCTGGACCAGGCGACCTTCGACCAGCTGCGTGTCGGCGCGGCCCGGTCGGAGCTGGTCGGGCTGCCCCGGCGGCAGTTGGAACGCTCGGCGGCTGTCGGCCGGGCCGGCTGCGAGTACTACACCGACGGTAACTTTCCCCTCGCCGCGCCGACCTGGCGGCTCTGTTTCACCGATGGCCGGCTGGTCAGCAAGGAGTGGATCGCCTAGTGGAGACCCACACGACGGGGACACCGCCGATCCGGGTGGTGCTGGCCGACGACGAGGCGATGATCCGGGCCGGCGTCCGGGCCATCCTCGCCAGCGACCCGGGCATCGAGGTGGTCGCCGAGGCCGGCGACGGGCACGCGGCGGTGGAACTGGTCCGTGCCCACCGTCCCCGGGTGGCGCTGCTGGACATCCGGATGCCGCGGCTGGACGGGTTGGCCGCCGCCGCCGAGATCCGCCGGGTCGTGCCGGACACCGCGACGATCATGCTGACCACGTTCGGCGAGGACGACCACGTGGCCCGGGCGCTCGGGCACGGTGCGAGCGGTTTCCTGCTCAAGGCCGGTGACCCGCGTGAGCTGATCGCCGGTGTGCACGCGGTCGCCGACGGTGGGGCGTACCTGTCGCCGAGGGTGGCCCGTCGGGTGATCGAGCTGGGTGCCGACCGGTTGGCCCGTCGACCCGCCGCCCGCGACCGAGCGGCCGGGCTGACCGAGCGGGAGCGGGAGGTGCTGGCCCTGGTCGGGGCGGGCCTTTCCAATGCCGAGATCGCCCGGCGGCTGCACCTCGTGGAGGGCACCGTGAAGAGCTACCTGACCAGCATCTTCACCCGGCTGGACGTCCGCAACCGGGTGCAGGCGGCGATCCTGGCGTACGAGGCGGGGTTGGTCGACGGCTGAGCGGGGGCCGATCGACCCCCGCTCAGCGCGGCCCGCCTTACGCGTCGCGGCGGCGCAGTGCGGCCCGGCCCAGCACCAGTGCGGCGGCGGCCCACCCGGCCAGCAGGAGCAGCCCGACCACTGGCGGGTACGGCTCGGTGTCGCCGGCCAGGAAGTGCCCGCCGGCCACGCCGGGGAACACGTCGGCGATCCGGTTCAGCACGTCGATGTCCGGCTCCTGGAGCGACAGCGGCACGATCATCAGGGTGGCGAGGAGGACGGTGAGCGTGAGCACCGCACTGCGGAGCGCGGCGCCGAGGCCCAGGGCGAGCACACCGACCAGCGCCAGGTAGGTCGCCACCGCCACGATGTCGCCAACGGTGCCGGCGGCGGGGGCGCTGCCCCACTCGCCGAGCACCGGCCCGGCGACCAGGGCGCCGACGCCGCCGAGCAGCAGCCCGAGCACGAAGGTGACCGCCCCGGCGACGGCGGCCTTGGCCAGCAGTACGCGACCGCGGGACGGGGTGCACTGCAGCGTCGTACGGATGGTGCCGCTGGTGAACTCGGCGGTGATCGCGAGCAGGCCCAGCGCCAGCACCACGTACTGGGTCAACTCGACCGAGTCGATGAGCACGCTGCCGACGGTGACGATTCCCCGGTCGTCGGTCGGGTCGTCGTTGGTGTTGTCGTTGGCGGCGTAGATGGCCAGCTGACCGGCGCTGGCGGCCATCACCAGCAGCCCGGCCAGCGCCGTCCACCAGGTGCTCCGGACCGAGGAGAGCTTGGTCCACTCGGCGGCCACCGCGCCGTGGCGGGTGCTGGTGCTGGTGCTCATCGCGCCCCACCTCCGGTCGGGCCACCGGCGTACTCGACGCTGTCGGCGGTCAGCTCCATGAACGCCTGCTCCAGCGACGCCGCGTGTGCGCTCAGCTCGTGCAGTCGTACCCCCAGGTCGTGGGCCAGGTCGCCGACCTGGTCGGCGGTGGCGCCGGTGACGGTCAGCTCGTTGCGGTCGGCCGCCTCGACGCTCGCCCCGGCGGCCCTGAGGCGCGCGGCGAGCGCGACCAGCCCATCCGGGTGCGGGCTGCGGACCCGAACCGCGACAGTGCCGCGGGCGATCACCTCGCCGATCGGCTCGTCAGCGAGCAGTCGCCCCCGGCCGATCACCACGAGCTGGTCGGCGGTGAGCTGCATCTCGCTCATCAGGTGGCTGGACACGAAGATCGTCCGCCCCTCGTCGGCCAGCGAGCGCATCAGCTGCCGCACCCAGCGCACCCCGTCCGGGTCGAGGCCGTTCACCGGCTCGTCGAACATCAGCACCGGCGGGTCGCCGAGCAGCGCGCCGGCGATGCCGAGCCGTTGGCCCATGCCGAGTGAGAGCGTCCGACCCGGCTTGGCGGCGGCCCGCCCGTCCAGCCCGACGGTGTCCAACACCTCGTCGACCCGGCGGGCTGGGATGCCGTTGCTGTGTGCCATGGCCCGCAGGTGCGCCCGGCCGGACCGGGCCGGGTGAATGGCGCGGGCGTCGAGCAGCGCGCCCACCTCGTGCAGCGGCCGGCGCAACTCCCGGTACGCGCGCCCGCCGACCAGGGCCTGCCCGGCGGTGGGACGGTCCAGCCCGAGGATCATCCGCATGGTGGTGGACTTGCCGGCGCCGTTGGGGCCGAGAAAGCCGGTGACCCGGCCGGGCGCGACGTCGACCGTCAACGCGTCGACCGCGACCGTCGACCCGAACCGTTTCGTCAACCCACGTAATGTGATCATGCGCTGACGCTAGGCGAGCGGGCCGCCGCGCCGCCGCGCCCGAACGGCACCAGCCGTCCCTGACTTTCGTCAGGTCGGTGGCGGGATGATCACTGTACGTACTGCTCCAGCAGGGCCGGCGTGAGCCCGGCGCGGTGGATCGCCTTCAACGCCGCGAGCAGGTCGTCCATCAGCGCCGGCCGGAAGTGCATCAGCAGCACGTCGCCGGGCTGGACCACCTTCTCCGGGGTCTGGTAGCGCACCTTCCCCTCGTGGACGGTCTCGGTCCAGTGGAAGACGGCCTTCGCGCCGCAGTCGTGCGCGGCCTTCAGGGTGGTGCTGTCATGCTCACCGAACGGTGGCCGGAACAGGGTGGGCCGCTTGCCGAACAGCTCCTCCAACTTGTCGGCGGCGCCGCAGATCTCCTGCTTCTGGTAGTCGTACGACCGGCCGGCCAGCGAGTTGTGGTGGATGGTGTGGTTCTCCACGACCCCGCCCACCGCCTCGATCTGCCGGAAGTAGTCGGTGTGCTCCGCCGCCGCCGGCGAGTTGAGGAACATCGTCACCGGGATGCGCGCCTCCCAGATGAAGTCGATCACTCCCGGCGGGCGGGCCAGCCCACCGTCGTCGATGGTGATGAAGGCGACCTTCTGGTCGGTCGGCAGGCGATGCCAGAACGCGGCCGAACCGGTGGTGGGCAGCGGCACCGGTTGCGGCAGTGGCGCCTCGGGGAACGTCGGCACCTGCGACACGTACCAGGCCAGGCTCTTGAACGCGGGCTTCGCGCTCGGGGACGGCGAGGTCGAGGGGGTCGCCGCCGAGACGGACGGCGTCGGCTTTGCCGCGGCGACCTGCCGGGCGTGCGCCGGATAGCTCGGACCGACTGTGCAGGCAGTCAACGCCAGCAGGGCCAGAAGCGTTACGACGGCAGGGATCCGACGGGTGGAGGTGGCTGACACGCCCGGAAACATACCGAGCGGATGTCAGGATCCGGTCAGCCCGGTGTCCCCGGTGCGGCGGCGGACCACGAACGCGTCCGGCATCCGGAAGGTGAGATTGTCCGGGCACCAGGGCGGACGGAGCACTGTCACCCCGTCCAGCAGCGGCGCGGCCTCGGCCACCACCACGGCCGCCTCCATCCGGGCCAGCACGTCCCCGACGCAGCGGTGCGCGCCCGCCCCGAACGCCAGGTGCCGGCGCGATCCACGCTGGCCCGGACGGAACTCGTCGGGCGACTTGACGACCGCCGGGTCCCGACCGGCGCGGCCCAGCCACAGCACGAGGCTGCTGCCCGCCGGCACCCGCGTGCCGCCCAGCGTGCTCTCCGTCACCGCCACCCGCCGCCAGGTGACGATCGGTGGTTCCAGCCGCAACCCCTCCTCCACCACGTCGGCCACCGCGATCTCGCCGCCGCGCAGGCCGGCCCGGACGGCCGGCTCGTCGGCCAGCCGGTGCAGGAGCAGGGTGAGGAACTGCGAGGTGGTCTCCTGCCCGGCGACCAACAGGAAGAAGAGCGCGCCGACCACCACGTCCGGCGGGTGCCCGGCCGCCCGCAGTTCGGCGGCCAGACCGCCACCGACGGCCGCGAAGTCCCGCAGCACGCTGTGGAACCGGCCCACCTCGGTGGCGAGCGCCAGCTGCCGGTCGGGGTCCAGCGGTGCCCAGAACAACTCCAGCGCGGCGCGGGCGAACTCCTTGACCGCGCCGACCGGCGCGTCCGGCAACTCGACCAGCCGGGCCAGCACCAGCAGCGGCAGGTCGGCGGCGAGATCCGCGTACAGGTCGACAGCCGCGCCGGCGTCGAGCGCGGCACCGATGCGGGCGACCCGGTCCCGGACCAGCGCGGTGAGCCAGGGCCGTTGCGCGGCCACCCGGGCCGGGTGCAACGCCTGAGCGACGATGGCCCGGATCTGCGGATGGCTGGCGCCCGAATTGTTCGCCAGGGTCGGCGGCAGCCGGAACCGGTGCCCGGCGAGCACCCGCAGCGCGGCCACCGGCATCGGAGTCACCGCGTCCAGCGCGTTGTCCGGTCGGTAGGTGACCGGGTCGGCGAGGACCTCGCGGACCAGCGCGTGCCGGGTCACGACCAGGTGGGTGCCGCCGACGTGGTCCGGCACCCGGGACACGTCCGGCCAAGCGGGGTCGGCCACCTGCGCCCAGCTGCGGAACAGCACCCGGACACGCTAGCCGGAGGCCCCCGGCAGCCCGGCGCGCAGCCGCCAGACGGTGGTGCGCTTCACCCGCACACTCTCCAACGCCTCCGGTACCGGCACGTCGTATCCGGCCACCTCGTCGAAGCGGTCCCGGGGCAGGAACGCCCGGCCGGGGTCACCGACGAGCGCCGGCGCGCCGGCCCGGGTGGCGCGCAGCAGGAAACGCAGGACCCGGCGGGCCATCGCCTCGCTGTAGAAGACGTCTCCGGCGAGCACCACCTCGGCGTCCCCGGCGTCGCCGTCGAGGATGTCGCCGAACTCGGCGTCGACGCGTACCCCGTTGGCCTCGGCATTGAGGGCGACCGCCGCCACCGCCAACTCGTCCACCTCGACGGCCCGCACGGACGCCGCGCCGGCGCGGGCCGCGGCGATGGCCACCAGGCCGGAGCCGGAGGCGAGATCGAGCACCCGCCGGCCGGCGACCAGCTCCGGGTGGTCGGTGACATAACGGGCGAGGGACTGCCCGCCGGCCCAGGCGAACGCCCAGAACGGCGGCGGCCGGTCGCTGGAGAACTCGCCCTCGGTCAGCTCCCACAGGCCGATCGGCTCGTCCGCCTGGTGCAGCCGCACCTCAGGTACGAAGGGGACCGGGGCCAGCCGGGCGTGCAGCCGGACGAACGTGCTGGAGAGTTCGGACACGGCGTGATTGTCCCAGCGGCCCGACTGCCGGCGTGTCGCGGGGGAGTGGTGACCGGTTCACCACGGTCGGTGAAAACCCACCCCGTCCTTACCGTCCGGTGCGAACACACCCGTCTGGTTGGTGCCGTCGGACGCTTCTAGCGTTGCGAGGTGGAGGCGACCGAACGGAGGACGGCGGTGGTGACGGTGTGGCGGTATGCGCTGAGGGCAGGGGTGGTGCTGGCCTGTCTGAGCGGGGTGGAGCTGGCGGTGGCCGCCCCGGCACAGGCGGCCTTCACCACCGAGATGAGCGGCCTGCCGGGACGGTTCACCGCCGGTGAGCAGGTGCGGACGATCTCCGCGGTGGTCACTCAGACGGACCGGCGCGCCAGGTGCGCGAAGGTGCGCTGGTCGATGGTGCTCAGCGTGCAGGGCGGCCTGCGGCTCGACCAGGTGAAGATGGACCGGGTGGAGGAGACCGGCGACTTTCCGCTGCAGATCCGCACCGAGGGTGACACCGCCCGGCTGACCGACCGGCAACTCGATCCGGGCACGCTCTGCCCGGGTCGCACTGTCACGGCCCGCTACCGGGTGGCCTTCGCCGAGGACGTCACCCAGGGGCGGGTCACCCTCGCCGCCGAGGCGTACGACGCCAACCTGCGCCTGCTGGCCCGGCAGACCGCCACCCGCTCGGTGGTGGGGGTGGGCGGCGCGCCGAGCAGCACCCCGCAGCCGACGAAGACCCCGCCGAAGCCCACCGAATCGGCCAGCGCGCCGACCGAGGACGAGAGCACGGCGACGGAGGAGGCGGTCGAGGAGTACCCGGCCGACGCCGCGCCGCCGGCGGCCAACCGCCCGGTCTCGCAGTCCGGCGCGTTCGGCGTGGTGCAGGCCGCGTTCCTCCTCGGCGGGCTGCTGCTCTTCCTCGGGGTGGGGCTGCTGCTGCGGCTGCGGCAGCTGACCCGGGCCGCGCCCGCCGACGCCGACGGGGGTGACGATCCCCCGGTGGACCGGCGCTGGGAGCGCCCGGCCGTCGCCGACCCGTGGAGCCGAGCTCACCGCTGATCGAGGGTCCGCGAGCAGGTGGCCGCGGAGGGTTCCCGCCGTCGGGTGGAGCCGTCCGGCGGTAGCGCTCGCTGATCGGGGGTCCGCGACGGGAGCCGTCCGGCGTCAGCGCTCGCTGATCGGGGGTTGTGGGGCCGGCGGGATTTCCGCCGGCCCCACCGTGTCACTTCGAGAACGCCTGGAACTCGGCGATCCGGACCTGGCTCCGGGCCGGGCTGGCGGTCGCGCAGTCCGTCGTCGTGGCCGGGTCGTCGTCCTGCTCGCCCGCGTAGTTCGGGCCGCCGGTGCACTGGCTCGCCAGCACCTCGAGACGCAGGTGGGTGGCGAGGGTGGTGGGCACCGCGAACGTCCGGAGGTTGATGTCGCGGCTGTACGCCCGGTACGCCCCGCCGGGGAACGCGTCCCCCGCGCTGGTGTAGATGCGCTGCCAACGCGCCGGATCCGCGCAGTCGGTGGTCGTCGCGTTGCAGGCGGACACCGCGAACGAGCGCAGCGCACTGAGCGCGTTCTGCGCGCCGGTGTCGGCGTCGCCGGTGATCGCCGGGCGCAGCATCGCGCTGACGTTGACCCGCTTGACCGTCTGCGGGGCGTCACCCGCCAGTGCCACTGTGAGCTGCCGGCCGGCGACCCCGTCCAGGGACGCCCAGTTCGTCGCCTCAGTGTCGTCGACGACCCGGTCCAGGTTGACCCCGTCGCCGGTGACGGTGGCGCCGGACGCGGTGGAGGCGAGGTTGCGGCTCATCCGCAGGTCGACGTACCCGTCCTGACCGGCTCTGGCGACCACGCTGAGCCGCTGGTGCCCGAACCCGGGGGCCACGGCGAGCAGGTCGTACGTGCCGGCCACCAGCTCCACAGTGTCCGGGATCGGGGTCGCCGGGTCGGTGTCGGCCACCGGCACGGCCCGCGCCTCGTACGCCCCCACGTACACCCGGATCGGCGCTTCGGCGCTGTCTCCGCGCGGGCGCAGGGTGAGCGTCGCGTTGCCACCGCGCGGCGAGGCGAAACTCGGCGTCGGGTCGGTGTCACCGGCGCCGTTCGTGGCGGCGTCCCGGCCCATTCCGGAGCGGGCGAACTCGGTCCAGATGAGGTCCTGGTTCGCGCCGCCGAAGCGGAGCAGGTCGGCGGTGAGCATGTTGTCGCGCATGTCGAGCATGCTGACCTGGCTGGCGGCCTGGAGCAGGAACGAGTCGAAGACCAGCTGCGACCAGCGCCGGTTGCCCGGGCACTGATCTGCGGCGACCGTGCCCAGCGCGCAGTCGAGCTGCCGTTGCGGGGTGCCGAGGCCGTACCGCTTCACCAGGGCGGAGCGGACCCGGAAGTTGGTCGCGCCCCAGATCTCCCCGTCGGCGTGCACGGCCGGGCCGGCGGTGTTGTAGCCGATGTCGGAGTAGTTGAGCGGGCTGCGGCTCAGGTCGTAGTTGCGGATGCCGCTGACCAGGTTGCCGGTGACGTAGCCGCCGGTGATGAAGGGCGTCTCGCCCGGCGCGCGCAGCCCGTGCTGGAAGAGGTACTCGGCGGCGAGCAGGTCGCCCCAGGACTCACCCATCGCCCCACCCTGGTGACCGCTGATCCCGCTGTCCGGGCCGGCGATCATCCGGTTGGTGATCGCGTGGGTGTACTCGTGACCGATCACCGTCATGTCGTAGTCGCCGTCCACACACGGCGGGTACGGCCCGCCGGCCTGCGGCTGCCAGAGGTACATGTTGGTGGTCGGCGGCAACCCGTCGCGCGGGGTGCCCTGGTTGGCGTTGTTCCGGTTGCCGGTCAGCGCGCCCTGCTGGGCGCGGCCCTGCTCGGCGTCACCGCCCAGCCCGGACGGGGTGAGGTTGACCGCCTGGAGGTTCCACGCCGACTCGGTGAAACCCAACTGGTACGACCAGTCGTGCATCCGGTTGTGCATGGCGAAGAGGTTGGCGATCGACGCGTCCGCGTCGTTGCGCTGCGCGGAGGTGAACACCCCCGGGTTGCACCGGGCCTGGTGCCACTGGTCGGTGAAGGGGTACTCGTAGCGACGTTCCGGGCTGGTGGGGGCCGGCACGACCGGGGTGCTCGCACCCCAGGACAGCACCGTGTTGGCCGAGTTGCCGCGCGAGGTGAAGGTCGGCGTGCCGGTGGCCGCGTCGACGTCCCACGGTTGGCCGGTGGCCGGGTCGCGGAAGGCGGCCTGGCAGCCGGGGGCCGGGTCGCCGCACCAGCGCACCCGGGGGTCCTGCCCGGGGCCGAGGTCGCGAGGCGGGGTGGCCGGGAAGACCGCCCAGCTCGGGTTGTCGGAGTCGAAGTCGACGAGATCCTCGCGGACCAGCACCTGCCCGGTGCTGCCGTCCACGTAGCTGGTGAACGCGGCGGGGTGCTCGGTGTCCGCGCCGATCATGGTCACCTCGTAGCCGGCCCGTGGCCCGTCCAGCGGGGTGGGCACGGCCACCGACCGGACGGTGTGGCTGGCCACCGCGTCGGCGGTCAGCTTGGCGTCGGCGAGCGCGGCGGCGTACGCCTGCTCCGCGGTGCGGGTGGCCGGCGCCGGCGTGCCGGTGTCGCGGGCCAGCGAGGAGCTGACCGAGAGCACCGCGCCGTCGGCGACCGCGAGGGTGACGAGACCGTCCGGCCCGGCGGGCAGATCGCCGAAGCGTTGCCGCAGGGTGACCACGGTGCCGCTGCCGATCGGTCGGATCAGCACCCGTTCCATGCTGGCCACCGTGGCGGCGTCCATGCCGAACAGGTCCTGGTTGGCGGCCAGGTAGGCGCGGGCGGCGTCCTCCGGGTCGGCGGGCAGCCCGCTGGCCAGCGGGGTGCGGCCGGGGCCGAGCGCCTGTGGGGTGCCGAGCCGGTTCCACCGGGCGTCGGGGTCGGCGGCGCGGGCCAGGCCGCGTTGGCGGGCGTCGGGTGCCGCCGTACCGGCGCGGTAGTCGGCGTCGGCGGGGGTGTGCCCCTCGGCGAACGGTCCGGACCGGCGCTCGGTGGATGTCGCCCCGCCGGTGGGGGCGGCGGTGCTCATGCCGGTGGGGAGCAGCGCGGCGACCGTCGCCGTCGTCGCCAGGATGGCGATGAGCCGGCGTCGACGCCGGCTCATCGGGGGTGACCACTCCGGTTGTGGCACGGGACCTCCTCGTGGGAGCGGGATGGCCGGCGAGTCGCCGACCACAGATGCGCGGTAACGCATGCGCATCTGTGGATATCAGTCTCCCGAGGTCACGGCAAGGTCCGGCGCCGCTGTCGCGCCAGTGGATCGAGATTCGCTCAGGCGCTCGGCGCCCAGTCGGGGTCGCGGCCGAACGCGGCCAGCAGGTGGTCCTGCTCGTCGGCGTCGTCGGGCACCTGTACGCCGGTGTGGACCAGGTTGTTGCGCCGGTAGGCGTCGATCTCACCGGCGAACCACTGGGCGGCGGCGTGCACCGCGTCCGGGTCGAACCGTGGCTGCGCGCCGATCGCCACCGCCACGTCCCAGCCGTGCACGAGGTGCTCGGCGAGGAGCTGCCGCAGGTATTCGGTGGCCGGAGTGTCGCCGCCGGACAGGTGCACGGTGCGATCGAGCGCGCCGGGGTGGGCGGCGGCGATCTCGGCCTGCGCGGCGGCCTCCCGAGCCGTCGCGATCGGGTCGGCGCCGAGTTGGTCGCCGTCGAGCCGGTCGCCGACCTCGTCGATGGTCCGGCCGGCGAGCAGCGGAACGCTCCACCGGTCCTCGGTCACCACGTGGTTGACGAGCGTGCGGAGGTCCCAGTCCGAGCAGGGTGTCGGGTCGGACCACTGGCCGGGCTCGATCTGATCCACCCGGTCGATGAATTCGGCCAGGCTCCGGCGGTACGCCTCCAAGAGGTCCATGCCGCCGATTGTTCCGGTCGACGGGGTGGGCTGAGTCCGTTTTGCCCGGCTCGGTGCTGGTTGGCCCAGCTCAGTCGAGGTCGGCCGGGTCCAGGCCGAGCTCTCGGGCGGTGACCAGCCGGACCCACTCGCCGAACTGACGGCGGGAGATCACCCGGTCGTGCACGGCGAGTTGGACGGCGAGGCCGTCCATCACCGCGCTGATCCGCCACGCGGCCCCGTCGGCGTCGGCGCACTGGAAGGTGCCGTCGGCCACCCCGGCGGTGATCACCGCGGCCAGGTCCTGTCGCCAGCGCAGGTCGAGCCGCCGGGAGACCTTCTCCAACTCCGGGGTGCGCAGCGACTCGGACCAGCCGTCGATCCACATGGACCAGGAGGTCGCCCGACCGGCCGGGGTGTAGAGCTTGAGGATCCGGCGGAGCTTGGCCAGCGGTGCGGCCGAGGAGCGGGTCACCGCGTCGAGCCGGGCCAGATCCTGCTCGACCGCGTACGCGAAGGCCTGCGCGAGCAGCCGTTCCTTGGTGGCGAAGTGGTAGAAGACCAACGCCTGACTCACGCCCGCGGCATTCGCCACGTCAGCCGTCCGGGTGTTGGCCAGACCGCGCTCCACGATAACGTCGCAGGCGGTGCGCAGCAGGGCATCCAGGCGGATCTCGGCCGCACGTCTCGTCACGACCGTTACCGTAGCCCATCCGACTGAACACGAACAGTTACCACCGCGCGCCGATCCGCACCGTGGCAGTCGGAAGCCGGACACTTCTTTCGGGTGTCGTCAGTCGTTCCACGGAGAGTGTTCACCGAGGTCCGCTGCCCGGTGCCGGGTCGTCGAGACGTCGATGGTCAGGTATGCGACGCGATGATGACGATCATTGCCGAGGAATGTCGGAGCGTGACGGTCAGTGCTGGATTCAGGGACCAGGCCAGCCACCTAGGAAGCCGGCCGGGGGTGATCCCGGTCCAGCCCCAACCAGCCGGGACGCGCCGAGGCGACCCCGAGTTGGCAGTCAAACACCTACTCGGCTAAAGTTCTCATCCGTCACCCGGGAACGTCCGGGGGCGTGCGGACGTAGCGCAGCTGGTAGCGCATCACCTTGCCAAGGTGAGGGTCGCGGGTTCGAATCCCGTCGTCCGCTCGGAGCTGCCGCCACGCATGACGGGGGCAACCTCGGTGGGGTGGCCGAGAGGCGAGGCAACGGCCTGCAAAGCCGTGTACGCGGGTTCAAATCCCGTCCCCACCTCGGCAACAAGCACGGGCGATTGGCGCAGTGGGAGCGCGCTTCCTTGACACGGAAGAGGTCACTGGTTCAAACCCAGTATCGCCCACCAAAGGAGAACGGCTCGTCACCGGAAGACCGGTGGCGAGCCGTTTCGCTTGCGGTGCCGCGTCATCAGTCGACGCTGAGCCGGTAGCCGACGCCTCGTACGGTGTGCACGCGCAGGGCGTCGTCGACGGCGTGCAGTTTGCGACGTAACCGCTTCACGGCCGAGTGCAGGCTCGACGTGTCGCCGAGGAACGCGCAGCCCCAGACCGATTCGAAGAGCTGCTGGTACGTCCAGACTCCGACCGGCGCGGTGGCGAGTTGAGTGAGCAGGTTGCGCTCAAGTCGGGTCAAGATCAGCCTCTCTCCGCGCCACGTCACCAGGTGGTCGTGCGGGTAGATCTCAAGGTCACGCAGGCTGATCCGTCCCGAGGTCACCGCAGGGACGGGCGCGGCGGCGGCCCCCGATGCTGCGGCGGCCCTCACTGCGGGAGCGGTTTCGGCGGCGGCTTCGCGGGCGGCGGCTTCGCGGGCGGCGGCTTCGGGCGCTGCGGCTTCGCGGGCGGGGGCTTCGCGGGCGGCGGCTTCGCGGGCGGGGGCTGATGCGTTGTCGGCACCGGGCGGGGCGGGGTTGAGGAGTGAGGCCGGCCCGTTGACCATGGGCGGGCCGATCATCGCCTGAAGCTCGGCGAGGTCGGTGCAGATGACCAGAGTGCCGAGCCCGTCGAGCCGCCGCACCATCCGCTCGCGTACCGACACGTCAGCGCTCACACAGAATACGAGGGACAAATCGTCGACCATCGTTCCCCTTCCCCAGGTGCCACAGGAAAGACAACGCTGTCTGACCGCCGTAGTCAATGGTTTCGCCGGCAACCATCGCCGGGCGGCCGGCACCGCGCCAAGGTCGCGCCCGATCCTGGATGTAGTGGTATCGCGCCGTCGATGAGCCCACTACATCCAGGATCCAGCACGATCTTGGCGCGGTGCCGGGCGGCGGGCGGCGGGCGGCTAGCGGCGAGCGGGCGGCGGGCGGCCGTCGAGCGGCGGCGAGCGGTGGGCGGTGGGCGGTGCGGGTCGGTTCAGAAGGTCAGCAGGCGGAACTCGCCCACCGGCCGGAAGCCGAGGCTGCGGTAGACCGACTCAGCGACGGCCGTCGAGGTGAGGGCGGCGGTGCGGGCGCCCCGCTCGGCGGCCAGGGTGAGGGCGGCTCTGGTCATGGCCGCGCCGATGCCTTTGCGGCGCTGCTCCGGCCGGGTGCCGACGAAGTAGAGGGTGACCAGACCGTGGCTGATCCAGGCGACCGCCGTAGCGGCGATCCGGCCGTCATCGAGGCGACCGGCGAGCCGCAGCACTGTGCCCTCGCCGGTGAATGCCTTCTCCCGTTCGATCGTTGCCGCCACACCGTCCGCCGGGATCCCGGACACCCGGGCATAGGCGGGGACGAACGCGGTGAGGTCGGTG
Organism: Micromonospora sp. NPDC047756; assembly: GCF_055587245.1. Lineage (NCBI taxonomy): Bacteria > Bacillati > Actinomycetota > Actinomycetes > Micromonosporales > Micromonosporaceae > Micromonospora > Micromonospora sp. NPDC047756. Next base: position 698,933 of record NZ_JBVJGQ010000003.1, on the reverse strand, counting down.
GTCTCGGCGATGCGCACGCCGGCCGGAGTCGGCACCTCCGGCACCGCCCCGATCCCCACGGTCATGATCGGCATCCGGGCGACCTGCGCCGCGCCGAGGGAGACCAGGCCGTCCGCGGTGCCGGCGTCGCTGTCCGGGCCGACCCACCAGATCCGGGGTACGCCGTGCAGGCGCGTCCGGGCCTCGCTGAGCGCGTCCTGCGGCGTGCGCCCGACCACCCGCAGCACGCCGTTGAGGGGTGCGTGCGGCACATCGCTGCGGTAGGTCGGGAGATCCGGCCCCCCGGCGACGCCGATGTTCCAACCGAGCAGGTACGCCCGGTGCGCGGCCAGCACCGTGTCGAGGGGCTTCATGATCTGGATCGTAGCGCGGGGGCGGCAACCCCCTTGGCCAGCGCCGATCTTGCAGTTTCGGCTGTTGATAGGGGGTGAAATGCAACTTGTGTCGGCGCAGAAAGTGCAAGATCGCGGGCGAGGGCGGCGGGCCCGTCGATCATGGCGTTGTGGTGCCTGCTTTGTCTTGTCGTGAGTAGCTTGTCACGCAGCACCACGCCATGATCGACTAGGCGGTGTTGGCGAGGACATCACCGGCGGCGGCCGGCACCTTTGTTGCCTCTGTCCCATCCTGCGCTGCCACCGATCGCGTTCACGGACGGGCCGGCCGCCTTCAGCGAGGCGGCCGGCCCGGGTCCGCTGTGGTCTGGCGGCTCGTCCAGCGGTGAAGTAACCGGGTCACAGCGGCGGCGCGATGTCCCGCCGCTCCTCGACCCGCTGGTACTCCACCGGCTGCTCGGTTGTGGTGACGACCTGGCGGCGGCGACCCCAGATCAGCGTGGTCATGATCAGGCCGAGCACGCCGGCGCCCATCAGGATCCAGCCGACCACGTCGAGGTTGATGCCGCCGACGCTCGCGTCCAGTGCGAAGGTGAGGATCGCGCCGAGCGCGATCAGGAAGATGCTGGTGCCGATACCCACGACAGCCTCCTTAGGGGGTGTGGTGCGCTGTCGTGCCCATCAGTACCCCGGGCGGGACCAGCGCAACCGCGACCGCCCAGGGTGCCGTTCGAAGCGATCTTGGCATCGGGTAGAGTTCACCTGTCGCCGGCGCTCGCCGGGGACGTGCGGACGTAGCGCAGCTGGTAGCGCATCACCTTGCCAAGGTGAGGGTCGCGGGTTCGAATCCCGTCGTCCGCTCGCGATGTGCCCCACGGGGCCGCCACGGGCGATTGGCGCAGTGGGAGCGCGCTTCCTTGACACGGAAGAGGTCACTGGTTCAAACCCAGTATCGCCCACCATCCACACGGAGCGATCAGAAGGCCCGTTGCCGGAATCCGGCGACGGGCCTTTTCTTCATGGGTGGCCAGCGGTCATTCGCCGGCGCGGAGTACCTCGCTCAGCCGGTCACGTCGCCGCAGCGCCGACTCGACGGGTACGACGGTGGCCGCCGCCGCCAGCAGCGCCACGCTCAGCAGGCCCAGCAGCCACCACGGTCGGGCCGCCGCCGGGTCGGCGGCCTGGCCGGTGAGCAGCCGCAGGTCGAGCGGGCCCAGCGTCAGGCGTGCGAGCAGGGCCCCGAGCAGCGGGCCGCACACCGCGGTGACCACGACCGGCGGGAGCAACTCCCCGGCGGCGACCCAGCGGACGTCGCGTGGCCGCAGACCGAGGGTCCGCAGCCGGGTGAGGGTCTGCCACCGCTGCGACGCACCGGCGGCGGCGGCCAGCGTGAGGCCGAGCAACCCCAGCGCCAGCAGCACCGCGGCAGCTGTCCATGCCAGCCGTACCAGCCCGGCCGTCAGCGGAGCCACCCGCTGCGCCCGCAGGACGTCCGTACGCAGCACGACGTCGGAGGCGACTCCGGTGTTCGACACGGCCCGTCCCGCGCCGGGACCGGTCACCCAGATGGTGTTCGCGACGGCGGGCAGCCCGGCGCGGGCAAGGGCCGTGGCGTCCACGATGACGACGTCGTCGACGCCGCCGACGGAGGGAGCGGTGCCGACGGCGGCGAGACGGATCGCCGGGGCGTCGTCGCGGGGGAGTTGCAGCCGCGAGCCGGTGTGCAGATCGCCGGATGTCGAGCGGACCAGTGCGGGGACCTCCCCGGGGCTCGGGCCGGGGGCCGTGAGCCGGGCCAGCGCCGGCGCGTCAGGCAGCGCGGTGGTGGCCAGCAGGCGCTGGAACGCGGTGGCGTCCACGATGACCAGGCGCGGGGTGAGCAGTGTCGATTCGGTGAAGACGCGTGCCGAGTCGGTCACCTGCGCGACGACGACCTGTGCCACCCCGGGTGCGGCGGCGATGCGCTGGGCGAGTGCGGGCGTGGCGGTCGCGGCGTCCGCGCCGACGTCGAGGCGGGCGTCGGCGCCGACGGTGCTCCACGCGCCGTCGGTCAGGCCCCTGGTGACGGTGGTGCCGAGGATGAGCGCGAACGACGCGAGCGCCGTGGTGCTGACCAGCACCAGCAGGGGCAGCGCGCGTCCGGCCGTCGTGGTCGCCTGGGAGGCACTGAACACGGCCAGGGGGCGGCGTGAGCGCAGGGCCTGCCGGAGCGCGAACCGCGCCCCGAGGGGCAGTAGCCGGACCAGGCCGAGCGCGCCAACGAGCGCGCCCAGGGCGAGGGCGCTGACCGGCAGGATGAGGTCGCCGGTCAGTTCACCGGTGTCGCCGTCGGCGGCGACGGGTAGGAGCCCACGCTGGTGCAGTGTGACGAAGGCGGCGACCGCGGCGATCAGGACAGCGCCCTCCACGGCGGCGCGGCGCAGCTGGCCGGTGGCCCGGATCCAACGCCGAGCGGCGGGGTTGGCGGGTTGGCGTCGGTCACGGCTGGCGCGGGCGGCGGCGAGGGTGCCGAACGCCGGCCCGGCGACCACGCCGGCCAGGACCACGGGAACGGCCCAGGTCCAGGCGACGCCTCCAGCGGCAGCGCGCGCGAGCGCGAGCCCGACGGCGGCGGCCGACAGGGACACCACCGCGGACTCGATGACCAGTTCCGCGCCGAGGTCGGGGAGCGCCGCCCCACGCTGCCGGGCGATGCTCAGCACCGGGGCGCGGCGGCGGACCAGCAGGTCGGCGGCGAGCAGCAGGACCAGCACCGCGGCGGTGAGTACCCCGGCGAGCAGGACGGCGGCCTGCGCCGCAGCGGCGTTGTTACGGGTACGGGCGTCGCGCAGGACGGCGTCGAGCTGCGATTCCCACTTCAGGGACTGGTCGCGGTCGCTCGACGCGCCGGAGGTCGCCTTGAGCTTGACCACCTGGCTGGCGAGCGCCGTCGCGGAGTCCGAGGTGAGCGCGTCGGGACCGGGTGCGAAGTGGACGGTGCGTCGCAGTTGGTCCTCGTCGACGGCGAGCCGGGCGTCCGGTAACGACTCGCCCGACAGCAGGCCGTTGAACCGGGTGGTCCCGACGCCGTCCGCGCCGGGTACGGGACGCAGCAGTGCCGGGGCGAGTCGCCAGGCCGGGTCGGCGCTGTCCGCGGGTCGGTAGATCCCGCTGACCCGGACGTCCTTGTCGCGACCCTCGCCGTCCTTGACCGGGATCCGATCGCCGGGGCCGAGGTCGAGTGCGGCGGCGTCCGCCTCGGAGAGGCCGATCTGCACCGGCCAGGGGGGCCCGTCGTAGGGGACCTCGACGTACTGGTCGGAGACGGTGGGACCGGGCGGGCTGCCGGCGATCCAGGTGACGTCCGGGCCGCCGAGGTCACCGGCCAGGTAGGTGAACTGGAAGGTACGCGGCGCGTTGCCGTCGGTGATGTTGAGGATCGGGCCGTTGACGACGGTGACGGGCGGCAGCAGCGCGGCGTCCAGGTCGGGCCCGAGCGCGGATGTCGTTCGGGCGAGGAAGGCGTCGACCGCCTCGGCGAGGTTGGGCATCCGGACCCGACCACCGGTCGGTCCGTCGTCGCGTTCCCAGTCGGCGTGTGCCAGGACGTTCGAGTCGGTGCCGGCGTCGCGGACCGTGTCCCGGACGGCGTCGTCGGCGGCGGCGCGGAGCAGCGGCGGTACGGCCCCGGCGAGCAGCGCGACCGTCGCGATCACGGCGGCGGTGAGCAGCAGCGGCCCGACGCCGCTACGGCCACGGCCACGGACGCTGGGCCAGTGCGGCGTCGGCCACCGCCGGGTCAACCACCGGTTCACGGTGCCACCCGCAGGTGCGCGGCATCGGCCCGGCGGACCTGGACGGTGACCACGATGGCGACCGCCAGCACACATCCGGCCAGCAGGACGGCGAGCAGGGCGCTCTCGGCCGGCCACGGCCAGTGCGGTTGGGCGACCGGGACGGGCGCGGCGCCGGTGTCGGAGCGCACCAGCAGGGGAGCGACGACGTGGGTGGCGAGCGCGCCGACGGCCGTGCCCGCCGCGAGCAGGGGCAGCAGTACACCGGCGTGTTGGCCGAGCAGCACGGCCCGGGTGTCGCGTCGGGACATCCCCAGGCCGCGCAGCCGCGCCACCTCGACGGCGCGGACCCGCAGATCACAGGTGACGTGCAGGACGACGCCGGCGAGCAGCAGCAGTGCGGCGGCCGGGACGATGAGCCGGAGAGCTGCCGGCAGCCCGGCGCTCAGCGGGCCGTCGGTGAGACGGGCGGTCTCCGCGTCGCGGGTCGTGACGGTGCCCAGGTGCAGGGCGGTGGCCCGCTCGGCGGCACCGGGCTCGGCCGGGTGGCCGACCCACCAGGCGTCGACCGGGAACGTCAGGTCGCCGGTGACGACGCGTGCGCGGGACAGTGTGTCCAGGTCGGCCAGCACGGCGGCGGCGCCGGGGGCGGACGGTACGGTCGGGATGACCTCGGTGACGACGACCGGAACGGGCGTGATGCCGACCGTGACGCTGAGTGTGCTGCCGCGATCGGCGCCGACCTCGCTGGCGAAGTGGTCGGAGACGGCGACGGGCACCGGGCCGGGGTCCGGGAAGGCGGTGGCGACGAGGGTCCGGGCGGCGTCGTCGGCGCCGGCGAGGTCGACTGTCGTGGCCATCCGCAGCGCGGTTCCCGTCGGCGTGGCGGACATCATGACCGTCGGGTCGACCAACCTGCCCGGGACCGGCGGCGCGGACGTGGCGGTCCAGTCCGACCCGTCGGAGGACCTCTCCGCCGAGCCGGCGGGCGGCACGGTGAGCGTGACGGCCACGGCGACGCGTCCGCCGACCGGGTCGGCGGCGATCGGCAGGGCGACCGCGACGAGCCGCAGTCCGTCGGCCGACGCGCAGTCGGGCAGCCGAACCTCCCGACCGTCGAGTGGTACGGCGGGACCGGTGCAGGTCGTGCGCAGGCCGGTGGCGTCCTGCAGCAGCAGTGTGGGCGTCACGGTGAGCGGGGTGCCGCCGGAGGCGGTTCCGCTCAGTACGAGCGGGGCGCCGGCCGGGACGGCGAGGCCGGTGACCCGGGTGCGTGGTGCCAGCGCGGTGCCGACGTCCGCCCATCCGCGCTCGCTGTCGAGCCGCCCGCGCAGCAGCGCGTCGGCGCGGGTGGTGTCGACGGCGACCAGACGCGGCGCGTCGCCGGCGGTGCCGAGCCACTGACCGACCGTGGTGCCACGGTCGAGGGCCGGACTCACGGCTCCCGTGGTGGCCGCGCTGACGACGGCGCCGTCTCCGGCCACCGGCGCCGTGCTGAGGGTGAGTGCCAGGTCGGTGCCCACGGAGAGCGCGGCCTGGTCGCGTTGCGACTGGTGCCACGTGCTGTCGAAGGCGAGGCCGAAGGTTCCGGCCGCGCAGGCCAGCCCGACGAGCAGCCCGGCGGCTACGGCTTGTGGTCGGCGGGCAGCCTCGGAGACCGCCAGCGGAAGCGCCAGCCCGCGGGCGCGGTACGCCAGCCGGTCGGCACCGCGCAGGGCGGGGAGTACCACCCGGAGGGCCAGGGCGGCACCTGCGGTGAGCAGCAGTGCCGGCGCGAGCACCCGGACCGCGTCGGCGCGCGGGCTGGCGGTGGTGGGCTGCGCGTACAGCTGCCACCACCCGACGGCGGCGAATACCGCGAGCAGCAGGTCGGCGCCGGATCGGGCCAGCAGTTCGCGGCGGGTGCGCCGCTCGCCGGCCGCCGGGACGGGTCGGATCGCCAGGACGGTGAGTACGGCGGCGAGCACCAGCGCGCCACCGACGACCGCGAGGACCTGGACACCGGCGACGGCTGGCCGGACGGTCAGGCCGGCGCCGTCCAGCGGTGGCAGGTGCGTCAGAGCGGAGTGCAGGGCCGACGAGGCAGGTATCGCGAGCGCGACGGCGACGGCGGCGACGAGCCCGGCCTCGACTGTCGCGGTGGCGGCGAGTTGGCGACGGCTGGCGCCCAGGGCGGCGCGCAGGGTGGTCTCGTCGGCGCGGATGCCCGCGGTCAGCCGGCCCGCGAGGACGAGTGCCGTGGCGGCCAGGACACCGCCGAGGACGGCGACGGCGAGTACGACGGCGGCGGTGACGTGCCGTTGGTCGTCGGCGGCCCGCAGGGTCAGCGGCAGGTTGGAGGCGACCCGTGCGAGCTGGACGCGCTCGCCGAGGGTGCCGGCCAGCCGGCGGTCGGCGTTGTCGACGGCCCCGGCCACGGTCTCCAGGTCGCTGCGGCTGTTGTGGGACAGGTCCGGATGGGCGGTGACCTCCATCCGGTCGACTGTGGCGCCGGTGGTGACCAGGTCGGCGAGGTCGACGAGGAACGGGCCGTAGGCGTTGACCGGCTGCATGAACCGGCCGTCCCGGTAGCCCATCGCGGAGCCGGCCGCGGCCAGCGGGTCCCGGTCCCAGCCGCGTCCCGCGAGGGGGCGCACCACACCGACGACTGTCACGTCGATGGCCGGGACGGGTGCGTGGGCCAGCTCGGCGCCGAGGCGTACCCGGCGACCGGGGGTGAGGCCGAGCAGGTGCGCGGTGGACTCCAGCAGCACCGCGTCGCCCGGGTGCTGTGGCCAGCGCCCGGTGACCAGTTCGGCGCGGGTCGGCAGGTCGTCCAGCCCCGACAGGTAGGCCTGCGGTGGGACGGTGGTGCCCGTGGCGAGCGTGGGCGGCAGCGCCCGCAGCACCGTCGACGCCCGCGCGGTTGTCGTCACCGGGATCGGTGCGAGCGTGGAGGCCACCACGGTACGGGTGTCGGCGGCGACGGACTGCGTGTCGCGGCCCTCGACGGTGCCGGTGTAGACGGTCACGTCGACGTCGGCGGGAGCGGCGCGGGCCATGGCGACCTCCAGCGCCCGCTCGGCGGTGCGGGTGACGAGCAGGGTGCAGGTGCCCAGCAGGGTCGCGCCGATCGTGACGACCCCGAGGAGGGCTGCCAGCAACGGCCACTGCGCGCGGGCGCGCCGGCTGACCAACCTCATCGTCGCGTCACCGTACGTCCGGCACGGGTGCGTACGGCTGCCCGGCCGCCTCTTCGTCGAGGTGCCCGTCGTGAATGCGGATCACCCGGTCGGCCAGGGCCATCATCACCGCGTCGTGCGTCGACACCAGCACCGTGACGCCCTCGGATTCCACGATCCCGCGCAGCAGCGCCATCACCGACAGGCCGGTCTCGGCGTCCAGTTGCCCGGTGGGCTCGTCGGCGAGCAGCAGTCGGGGCGAGGCGGCCAGCGCGCGGGCGATCGCCACCCGCTGTTGCTGGCCGCCGGACAACTCGGCCGGCCGCTGGTGGGCGTGGTCGGCCAGGCCGACCAGATCCAGCAGCAGTTCGACGCGCCGCTCGCGCTCGGTCGGGGCGACGCGGGCCATCCGCAGCGGGGCAGCCACGTTCTCCGCTGCCGACAGCACCGGGATCAACCCGAAGCTCTGGAAGACGTACGACAGCTTCTCGCGTCGCAGCCGGGACAGGCCGTCCTCGTCGAGCGCTGTGACGTCGGTGCCGTCGACGTGCACGGTGCCGGCGTCCGGGCGGTCCAGGCCACCGATGACGTTGAGCAGCGTGGTCTTTCCCGAGCCGGACCGGCCGACCAGCGCCACCATCGAACCGGCGGCCACGTCGAACGACACGCCGCGCAGGGCGTGTACGACGGTCGGCCCGGCCTGGAAGCGCCGGTGTACGCCGCGCACGCTCAGCAGCGGCTCGCTCGTCATTCGCCGCTTCCCGAGTCGGGGCGGATCGTGATGTGGTCGGGTTCCAGGGCCAGCCGGACCCGCCGGGTCAGCGCCAGCGCCTGGCGGAACTCCCGGGGCACCTGGACCCGTCCGGCCCGGTCCATCACGGCGTACTCCTCGGCGATCATGTGCGTGTCGCCCTCCGCGTCGGTGGTGGTGCGGCGCAGCACCTCACTGCTGGTGCGCCCGTCCCGGATCGCGACGGTCCGTTCGACCTGACCGCTGACCTCCGGGTCGTGGGTGACCACGACGACGGTGACGCCGTAACGCTGGTTGACGTCGCGCAGCACAGCGAAGACCTCGGCCGACGTGGCGGCGTCCAGCTCGCCGGTCGGCTCGTCGGCCAGCAGGACCCGCGGCTGGTTGGCCAGCGCCACCGCGATCGCGACCCGCATCTGCTGCCCTCCGGAGAGTTGCCCGGGGCGGCGATCGGCGCAGTCGGCGACACCGAGGCTGTCCAGCAGCTCGCCCGCGCGCTCGCGGCGTTCCCGCTTCGAGGTTCGGGCCGCCGTCATCGGCAGGTCCACCATCTCCCGTGCGGTCAGGTAGGGGATCAGGTTGCTGGCCGTCTGCTGCCGTACGAACCCGACGGTGTGCCGTCGGTAATCCACCCGGTCGGCGCGGGACATCGCCAGCAGGTTCCATGCCTCGACCCGGACCCGCCCGGCGGTGGGGGCGTCGATGCCGGCCAGGATGGAGAGCAGAGTCGACTTGCCCGAGCCGGAGGCACCGACGACCGCGACCAGCTCACCGCTCTCCACGGCCAGGTCCAGGCCCTGCAGTGCCTGCACTTCGATCGAACCGGTCTGGTAGATCCGCACCAGGTTCTCGCAGACGATGAGCGCGTCGCGGCCGAACTCGGGCGCCCGCGCGGAGGGCTGCGGCAGGGACAGCGGGGTGCTGGACATTCCCTGCTCCGTCCGGGTTGTGCTGAGGAAGATTGAAGCAGTTTCGCAATCGGCGGCTTCGTTGACCATGCCCGGGGTGGCTTTCCTGCATTCTGAGCGGGGGTCTACCGTCGCGACCCCCCACCCGCCGACGCCGGTTTTTCGCTGTGGCGGGTCGTGAACCTGCCGGGCTTTCACGCCGACTGAACAGGCGAAGGAGGGCCGATGAGCGATGAGTTGCTGGTGGTCCGCTGCCAGTTGGGCGAACGGGAGGCGTTCGCCGAGCTGGTGCAGGGCTGGCATCCGGCGGTCGAACGGTACGTCGGGCGGATGCTCGGTGGGTCCGACGACGACGTGGTGCAGGAGATCTGGTTGGCGGTCGTCAAGGGGCTGCCGACGTTGCGGCAGCCGGACCGGTTCACCCCATGGCTGTTCATCATCGCCCGCCGGGCGGTGATGAACCGGCTGCGGGAGGCGTACGCCCGCCCGGAGCCCGAACCGGTCGACGACCTGCCCGGCGGCGACGAGGCGCAGGAGGTCGTCGACCGGGAGACGCTGGCCGGGGCGCTGGCGGCGCTCCCCGCCCGGGAACGGGAGGTGCTTCTGCTGTTCTACCTGGAGGACCAGCCGCTGGACGCGTGCGCGCTGATCTGCGGCGTACCCGTCGGCACTGTCAAGTCGCGGCTCAACCGGGCCCGCAGGTTGTTACGTCACGAGCTGGTGCGGAAGGGGTACGAGGCATGACGCCGGAAGAGGTGCTGGCGCGACTGGACGCGCCGTTGTCGCTGCGCAGGCGGGTCGGCTACCTGGCCCTGGCCTTCACCGGTCTCACCGCCAGCGCCCTGATCGGCCTGCTCTGGGCCACCGAGCCCGGGTTGCCGACGCGCACCAACGTGGCCTTCGCCGTCCTGGTGGCGATCGGCCTGTGCTGGGCGGTGTTCGGTGGTTGGGCCGTGACCCGACGGACTCCGCTGTTCGCCCGGGATCGGGTGGTCGCCGGTTGGCTCGGCGTCGGGGCCTGGCTGGCATTCAGCGTCGGCGCGCTGATCATCAGCCTGCTGCGACACGAACTGGAGCCGGCGCTGCTGGGCGTCGTGCTCCTGCTCGGCGCGGTGGCGGCCCTGAACCTACGGGCGGCCCGTCGGGCGCGTGCGGCGCTGCTGCGCCGCAGGAGCGCGCTGGCCGAGTCGGCGATCGGCAACAGGTGAACGACGGCAGCGCCGTCCGGTTCTGCCACGGGCAGATCCGCTGTCGGCAAACGGGGCTGCCCGTCGCCGGCCGGTGCCAGCAGGGTGGAGCGCATGAGACTGCTGGTGCTCGGTGGTACGGGCTTCGTGGGCGGGGCGACGGTCGCCGAGGCGGTGCGCCGCGGCTGGTCGGTGACGGTGTTCAACCGAGGGCTGCACGGCACGGTGCCGTCCGGCGTACACCGGTTGCGGGGTGACCGCACCGCGCCGGACGGCCTGGCCGCTCTGGCGGGCGGCGAGTGGGACGTCGCTGTGGACACCTGGGACGGTGCGCCGCGGGCCGCCGGCGACGCCGCGCGCGCCCTGGTCGACACGGTCGGTCACTACGTGTACGTGTCCAGCGGGTCGGTCTACACCGACCATGCCGCAGCGGGGTTGCACGAGGACTCCCCGGTGGTGGACGCCGACCCGGGCTCCGTCGACGGCGACTACCCGCAGCTCAAGGCCGTCGGTGCGGTTCCGCCGCGCGCCGGGCGACCGCACCGCAGCTCGATCGGGCTGGACCCGACGCTGGAGGCCACGGTGCTCGCTGCCTGACCGTCTCTCGCAGTCCGCGACACGGTCAGCGTTCGCGGACCACCGCCACCGGGCAGGCGGCGTGCTGGATGAGCTGTTGGCTGACCGAGCCGAGCAGCATCCCGGCCAGTCCACCCCGGCCGCGGCTGCCGACCACGACCAGCCGCGCGTCCCGGCTCGCCTCGATCAGCATCGCCGCCGGGCTGGCCGGAACCAGGTCGACGGTGATGGTCAGCTCGGCGAACGTCCGCCGCCACGGCTCCAGCGCCTGCTCCACGGCGGCCCGCTCGTCGGGCACCCCGGCCGCCCCGCCGGGGCCCGGCGTCCAGGCGTGCAGCACACGCAGGGGCACCTGCCGCTGCGCGGCCCGTTCGGCCGCGAAACCGAGCGCCACCAGCGACGCGTCCGAGCCGTCCACGCCGACCGCCACCGGGCCGGCCAGGGCTCTGTCGGCCCCGTCCCGGACCACCACGACCGGGCAGTGGGCGTGCGCGGCGACCGAGACCGCCGTCGACCCGGCCAGCAGGCCGCCGAACCCGCCGTGACCCCGGCTGCCGAGCACCAGCATCCCGGCCTCCGCCGAGCGTTCCTGCAACACCAGCGCGGGCGGCCCGTCGTACACCTCGCCGGTGATGGTCAACCCGGGGTTCGCCGCCGTGGCGTCCGCCGCGGCCCCGCGGACCAGGTCGTCGACCTGCCGGCGGGCGGTGTCGTCCGGCCACACGCCGGGGGCCACGCCCGGGCCGACCCAACTGGCCACCGTCAGCCATTCGAAGACGTACGCCAGCCGCACCGGCTGGCCAGTGTGCCGTGCCTCGTCGATCGCCCAGTTCAGGGCCACCGAGGCATCGGTGGAGCCGTCGTAGCCGACCAGGATCTCCGCGTCGCGCACGTCGTCCTCCTTCAGGGGGTGGTCGGGTCGGTTTCGCGGACCCAGCGCCACTCGGCGACCTGGGGGTCGTCCTCCCCGTACTGCCGGGTGTAGTCGCGGGCCGCCTGCCGGGCGTCGACCATCCGTTGGCGCAGGTGCGCGGCACCGGCGGCCAGCCCGGGCACCCGGTCGATGACGTCGATGACCAGGTGGAAGCGGTCCAGGTCGTTGAGCATCACCATGTCGAACGGAGTGGTGGTGGTGCCCTCCTCCTTGTAGCCGCGCACGTGCAGGTTCTCGTGGTTCGTGCGGCGGTAGGTGAGGCGGTGGATCAGCCAGGGATAACCGTGGTACGCGAAGATGATCGGTCGGTGCTGGGTGAAGATGGTGTCGAACTCGTTGTCGGTCAGGCCGTGTGGATGCTCGGTGTCCGGCTGGAGTCGCATCAGGTCGACCACGTTGACCAGGCGCACCTTCAGTGTCGGCAGGTTCTCGCGCAGCAGCTCGGCGGCGGCCAACGTCTCCAGGGTGGGCACGTCTCCGCAGCAGGCGAGCACCACGTCCGGTTCGGTGTCGCCGTCGTTGCTGGCCCACTCCCAGATGCCCAGGCCACGCCGGGTGTGCTGGATCGCCTCGGTCATCGTCAACCAGTTCGGGGCGGCCTGCTTGCCGGCCACCACCACGTTGATGTAGTGCCGGCTGCGCAGGCAGTGGTCCATGGTGGCGAGCAACGTGTTGGCGTCCGGCGGCAGATAGACCCGCACCACCTCGGCCTTCTTGTTGACGACGTGGTCGATGAAGCCCGGGTCTTGGTGGGAGAAGCCGTTGTGGTCCTGCCGCCAGACGTGGCTGGAGAGCAGATAGTTGAGCGAGGCGATCGGTTGCCGCCAGGGGATGGCCCGGGTGACCTTCAGCCACTTGGCGTGCTGGTTGAGCATCGAGTCGACGATGTGGATGAACGCCTCGTAGCTGGTGAACACGCCGTGCCGGCCGGTCAGCAGATAGCCCTCCAGCCAGCCCTGGCACAGGTGCTCGGAGAGCACCTCCATGACCCGACCGTCGGGGGAGAGGTGGTCGTCGCCGGGCACGGTGGCGGCCACCCAGGCCCGGCCGGTGACCTCGAACGCCGCGCCCAGCCGGTTGGACGCGACCTCGTCCGGGCCGAACAGCCGGAACGTCTCCGGGTTGGCGCTGATGACGTCGCGGATCCACGGGCCGAGCACCCCGGTCGCGCCGGCGATCGGCGTGCCCGGTTCGGGAACCTCCACGCCGTAGTCGCGGAAGTCCGGCAGGGTCAGGTCGCGCAGCACCACGCCGCCGTTGGTGACCGGGTTGGCGCTCATCCGCCGGTCACCGCGCGGCGGCAGCGTCAGCAGCTCCTCCACCGGCGCGCCGGTCGCGTCGAACAGCTCCTCCGGCCGGTAGCTGCGCAACCAGTGCTCCAGCTCGGCCCGGTGCGCCGGGTTGTCGCGTACGCCCGACAGCGGCACCTGGTGGGCGCGGTAGGTGCCCTCCACCTGGGTGCCGTCGACCTCACGCGGGCCGGTCCAGCCCTTCGGCGTCCGCAGAACGATCATCGGCCAGCGGGGGCGTTCGACGACGCCCTCGGAGCGGGCCCGCCGCTGGATCTCGGCGATCTCGCCCAACACGCGGTCCAGCGTCGCGGCGAGGGTCCGGTGCACCCGGGCGGGCTCGTCACCGGCCACCACGTACGGCTGGTAGCCGGATCCGCGCAGGAGGTCGAGCAGGTCTTCCTCGGGGATCCGGGAGAGCACCGTCGGGTTGGCGATCTTGTAACCGTTGAGGTGCAGGATGGGCAGCACCGCGCCGTCGCGCGCCGGGTTGAGAAACACGTCGGAGAGCCAACTGCCGGCCAGCGGGCCGGTCTCCGCCTCGCCGTCGCCGATCACGCAGGCCACCAGCAGGTCCGGGTGGTCGAACGCGGCGCCGTAGGCGTGGCTCAACGCGTACCCGAGCTCGCCGCCCTCGTGGATCGAACCCGGCACGTCCGCCGCGACGTGGCTGGGGATGCCGCCCGGGAAGGAGAACTGGCGGAAGAGCCGGGACATGCCGGCCTCGTCGCGCGCCACGTCGTGGTAGCGCTCCGACCAGGTGCCCTCCAGCCAGGTGTTGGCCACGATGGCCGGCCCACCGTGGCCGGGGCCGGTGACCAGCATGGCGTTGAGGTCGCGCGCCACGATCACCCGGTTGAGGTGGGCGTAGATCAGGTTGAGGCCGGGGCTGGTGCCCCAGTGCCCGAGCAGCCGGGGTTTGATGTCGTCGGGGGTCAGCGGCTCGCGCAGCAGTGGGTTGTCCAGCAGGTAGATCTGCCCGACGGTGAGGTAGTTGGCGGCGCGCCAGTAGGCGTCCAGCCGGCGCAGCTCGTCGTCGCTGAGGGCGTGGTGCACGTCGAGAGCGGTCTCCATCATGCTGCCTCTCGCGGGTTGGAGTGGGGCGTCCGGCACCGGGCGCGGCCGCTGCGGACGCCGTGGGTCAGGGTCGTTGGTCCCGTGCCGATCGGGCGCCGGGCCCGGTCAGCGGCACCTCGGCCAGGCCGCGGACGACGACCACCGGGGCCGGGGAGTGGTAGAGCAGGGACTGGGCGACCGCGCCCAGCATGGCCCGCCCCGGCTCGTCGCCACGGGCGGCGACCAGCGCCACCTGCGCGTCACGGGAGGTGTCGATCAGCACGTCGGCGGGGTCGCCGCGTACCACGCGACACTCGGTCGGCACGGCGTGGTCCCGCCCGGCGTGCCGGGCCAGTGCCTCGGTGAGCTGCTCGGCGACCGCGTCGGTGTCCTCGTCGTACTCGACCACCCGCAGCGCCAGCAGTCGGGCTCCCCGGCGGGCCGCACACCGCACGGCCCACTGCAGGGCGAGGTGTGAGCTGGGGGAGCCGTCGACGCCGACCAGCACCGGGCCCTGCGGTGGCGGTTCACGGCGAACCACCAACAGGGGGCAGCCGGCGCGTGCGGCCAACTGCACGGCTGTCGTATCGGCCGGAACACACTGGCCGCTGCCCGCCATGCCGCTGTCGCCGACGGCCAGCAGAAAGGTGCCCTCCGAGCGGCGGATGAGGGTGGGCAGCATGGTGCTCTCGACGATCTCCCCGCGTACGGTCAGCCCTGGCTCGGTCTGGTGGGCGAGTTGGGCGGCGCGGGTGATCAGTTTTTCGGCCTGGTCGCGGGGAGCGGCGACGGTGTCCGCGGCGAAGGCCGCGCGCCAGTCGAAGGTGTGCAGCAGGTGCAGTGGCCGGCCGTGTCCGGCGGCCTCCTGCGCGGCCTGTTCGACGACCGGGAGGTCGAGTTCCGACCCGAGGCCGACCAGCACCGCTGCGTCGGCGGGTGCGGCCATCCGATATCACCTCCCGGGCGTCGCGCCCGGCACGACCAAGCTGTCCCTGACCGAGGGTAGTCGGATGAGCGGGGCAGCGTAGCGTCGTTGCGTTATCGCCCGCTCGTCCGACCGGAGAGGACCCGGTCCCAGTCGACGGTGCGTGCCCAGTCGGCGTAGCGGTGCCAGGCGACGTCGGGGTACGTGGCGTGCAGCGCGTCGACGTCGACGAAGTCGGTGTTGCCCTCGAAGCGCTGGAACATGTCGGCGATCTCGTCGCCGGCCCACTGCCGGACCTGGTCCAACGGCAGCTGCTGGTACGGGATCTCGCGGCCGAGCACGTCGCTGAGGATGCCGGCCGCCTCCTCGCCGGTCACCCGGTCGGAGACGACGTCGATCCGCTGGCCGACGAACCGCTCGGGATGCTCGATGGCGTGCACGGCGAGGCCGGCGATGTCCCGGACGGTGACCTGGTCCAGCGGCTTGCCCCCGGACAACGGGTTGGCCAGGATCCCGTCGGTGAGGCGGCTGAACCCGGTGTTCAGGACGTTCTCCATGAAGTAGACCGGCCCGAGGACGGTCGCGCGTACCTCCCGCGCGCGCAGGTACGCCTCGATGCGTTGTTTGCTGTCGGCGTGGTCGATGTCGGTCTCGACCATCCGGTCGGCACCGCGTACCGAGGAGTAGACGAGGTGCGACTCGGTCACCGCGTCGACCAGGAGGCGACCCTGGGCGATCTCCTCGTCCTTTCCGCCGGATCCGAACGGCACGGACAGCCCGAAGACCGCGTCGACACCGCGAGCGGCGGAGGCGAGCGCCACCGGGTCACCCAGGTCGCCGACGACGAGCCGTGCTCCCGCGGCGGACAGCGCCTGGGCGCGCGGCGACTCGGGTGAGCGCACATAGGCGGTGACCTCGTGGCCGTGCTGGAGCAGTAGATCGACGACGGCGCCGCCCTGCTGCCCGGTGGCGCCGATGACGAGAACTGTGGTCACGGAGAGGCTCCTTGCTCGCGGTTTCGGGACGCCGCTGATCCTCTGGCCTCAACCATGGTTGAGGTCAAGCGGTACGGTCGATCCATGCCCAGGCCCCACACCACGTTTCACGAACTCACCGTCGGTCAGGTCGCCGACCGCAGCGGTGTCGCCGTCTCGGCGCTGCACTTCTACGAGCGCAAGGGCCTCATCCGCAGCACGCGGACGACGAGCAACCAGCGCCGGTACAGTCGCGACACCCTGCGGCGGGTCGCGTTCATCCGGGCCTCCCAGCACGTCGGCATCTCGCTGACGGCGATTCGCGAAGCCCTGGACCAGCTGCCCAGCGAACGCACCCCGAACCCCGACGACTGGGCCCGGCTGTCGGCGGCCTGGCGTATCGAGCTCGACGCCCGCATCGCGCAGTTGCAGGCGCTCCGGGACGACCTGAGTGACTGCATCGGCTGTGGCTGCTTGTCGCTGCGGGCCTGTCATCTGACCAACCCGCGCGACGTGCTCGGTCGTGAGGGCTCCGGTGCGCGGCGGCTGCTGTCACCGCGAACCGATCATGTCAACCAGGGTTGACGGGAGGGCGTTGTCAACGTATGTTGACGGCATGAGTCAGGCGACAGAACTAGCGGCGGCAGCCGGCAGCACCGACCCCCGGGTCGGGCTGCGCGCCGTCCGCGCGCTGCGCCGGCTCCTCGAGCGGCTCGAGGTGGTCCAGGTCGACAACGCCCGACGACAGGGCTGGTCCTGGCAGGAGATCGCCGACGCGCTCGAGGTCAGCCGGCAGGCAGTGCACAAGAAGCACGCCGGGCGACCGGCGGTCAACTCATCCTGGGAGGCGTGATGTTCGAACGGTTCACCGACCGGGCACGCGACGTGGTGCGACGGGCGCTGGAGGAGGCGCGGGTCGAGGGCCAACGCCCGGTCGGCACCGAGCACCTGCTGCTCGCCCTGCTCGCCGACGACGCCGGGCTGGCCAGCCGGGTGCTCGCCGAGGCCGGGGTACGCGGCGACGATCTGCGCGAACGCATCCGCCGGCACACGGTCAGCGGCGGCGCCGGCCTCGGCGACGCGGACGCGGCGGCCCTGCGGGAGATCGGCATCGATCTGGCCGCGATCGTGGCCCGCATCGAGCAGTCCTTCGGCCCCGACGCCCTACGGGAGGCGGTGCCGGCGCCGCGCCGCCGCTGGGGGCGTCGGCGGTACCTCGGCGGCCCGTTCTCGCCCCGCTCGAAGAAGGCGCTGGAACTGTCCCTGCGCGAGGCCCTGCGACTGCGACACAAGCACATCGGCACCGAGCACATCCTGCTCGGGGTGCTCCGGGAGGGCCACGGGCTGGGGGCGGTGGTGCTCACCGAGTCCGGGGTCGACCTCGACGATCTGCGCAGACGGGTGGAGGTCGCGTTGCGGGCGGCGGCCTGACGGGCGCGAGCATTCTGAAACCTGTCTGTGGAACTTCCGACGCCGGTTGGCCGCCGGCTCGCTGAAGCGGGCCGGGTGCTGCACACTGACGCCGTGAATGCTGGACAGGACAGGCGGCCCGCCGGCGGCGACGGCGGGTTGCGCTCCGCCGTGGTGGTGAACCCGTCGAAGGTCGACGATCTCGACGAGCTGCGCCGCACCGTCGACGACGCCCTCGCCGCGGCCGGCTGGCCCGAGCCGAAGTGGTACGAGACCACTGTCGAAGACCCCGGCCGGGGCCAGACCGAAGAGGCCGTCAAGGCCGGCGTCGACCTGGTCTTCGCCTGCGGCGGCGACGGCACCGTGATGGCCTGCGTCAGTGGGTTGGTCGGCACCGACGTGGCCCTCGCCGTGCTGCCGCAGGGCACCGGCAACCTCCTCGCCGCCAACCTGGGGCTCTCCACCGATCTGGCCGCCGGGCTCCAGGTCGCCGTCGAACGCGGCCGGCGACTGCTCGACGTCGGCGCGGTGGAGGACAAGTACTTCACCGTGATGGCCGGCATGGGCTTCGACGCCCAGATGCTCGAAGCCACGAACGAGACGACGAAGGCCCGCATCGGCTGGCCCGCGTACGTGGTGGGCGCCGTCCGCCACCTGCGGGACCGGCCGATGCGGGTGCAGATCCGCATCGACGACCGGCCGCCGGTGCGCCGCCGGGCCCGTTCGGTCCTGATCGCCAACGTGGGCCGGTTGCAGGGCGGAGTGACGCTGCTGACCGAGGCCGAGCCGGACGACGGCTGGCTCGACGTCGCCGTGCTCACCCCACGAAACCTGCGGCACTGGCTCGCGCTCGGTTGGGCGGTGATCCGCCGCAGCGGTCAGGTGCCGCAGTTGGAGGTGTTCCGGGGTCGGCGTGTGGTGGTCAGCAGCAACCGGGCGCAGCCTCGGGAGCTGGACGGCGACCTGATCTCCCCGGGTCGGCACCTGCGGGCGGAGATCCGGCCCCAGGCGCTCTGGCTCTGCGTTCCGCAGCCCGAGGACGCCCCCGACCTGGCCGTCGACGCGCAAGGCGCCGGGGAGCGGGGCGAGCAGCTGATCGAAGAAGCGCGCCGTGAGTAGCACCCGGATCGTGCCGGAGACCCGGCTGATGGCCGACGAGGAGCTGTCCGCCGACGACGCCTGGCACACACTGCGCCGGCAGGGCGGCTGGCACCTGCTGCGGGACGCGTTCATCCGGTTTCGCTACGGCGACGGCTTCAGCCACTCCCGGGCCTTCGCGCTGCAACTCTGCCTGGCCGTGGTGCCGTTCCTGATCGCGCTCACCGGCCTGATCACCGAGCTGGGCGTCGAGGAGGGCGGCCGGGTCGTCGCCGACACCGTGCTGGCCCTCACCCCCGGTCAGAGCGCGGAGGTCGTCGGTGACCTGCTCGGCGAGGGCGAACGCGCCGAGGACGCCGGGGAGCTGGCACTGACCCTTGGTCTGCTCACCGGCCTGTTCGCGCTCACCACCACGATGGCCCAGATCGAGCGGGGCGCCAACCGCATCTACGGCGTCGAGCGGGACCGCCCGGCGCTGCGCAAATACCTGCGGGCCGCCGTGCTGGCCGTCACCGCAGGCCTGCCCGCGCTCGCCGGCTTCCTGATCCTGGTCGGCGGCGGTGCGATGGGCGACTCGGTGCGCAGGCACTACGAGTGGGGCGCGCTCGCCCACGTCATCTGGGAGGTGATCCGCTTCCCGCTGAGCCTCGGGTTGACCATCGTCGCCGTCGCCGTGCTGTTCCGACACGCGCCGCGCCGCAACCAGCCCGGCCTGTCCTGGCTGTTCTTCGGGGCCGGCATCGCCACCGCGCTGTGGTGGCTGGCCAGCCTGCTGCTGGCCGCGTACGTACGGTTCAGTGACGGTTTCGGGCAGACCTACGGCGCCCTGACCGGCATGATGGCGCTGCTGCTCTGGGCCAACCTGACCGGGATGGCGCTCTTCGGTGGGCTGGCCTTCGCCGCTCAACTGGAGGCGTTGCGAATCGGTGCGCGGGAGCCCGCCCAACCGGATCTGTGGGAGCCCGACCCGGACCGCGCCGAGCTGTACGACACCGGGGACATGTCGGCGCTCTAGCGCTGTGGCGTGTACGACGGACGCGGATCGGGTAAAGCGCCTCGCCAGACAGGAAAGGGAGGTGCGGGGTGGCCGCGGTCAAAGAGGTGGCGCACCGTCCGGTCGGTCATTTCGCCGAACGGAGCATTGCCGGTCTGGTGGCCGTCACCGGTGCCGGGGTGGCCTTCGGGCTGCTGTTGTTGCTCGTCCGGGTGCAGTGGAACCCGTTGCAGGACGCCGACCACGGACTCGCCGAGTGGTTCAACGGGCTCGTCGCCCCGCACCACGCGCTGGTCACCGTGCTCCAGGCGGTGACGGATCTGGGCGGTCGGCCGATCCTGATCTGGCTGGTCACCATCGCCGTGGTCGGACTGCTGATCCGGCGGCAGCCCCGCCTCGCCCTCTACCTGATTATCACGGGGGTCGGTGGCCTGATCCTCGACCCGTCACTGAAGACGCTTGTCGGCCGGCTCCGTCCGGTGGTGGACGTGCCGATCGCCAGCGCGCCCGGCAACAGCTTCCCGAGCGGGCACGCGCTCGGCTCGTTCGTCGCGTACGGAGCGCTGCTGCTGGTGTTCCTGCCGGCGATGGCACCCCGCTGGCGCAAGCCCGCCATCGTCGGCGTGGGTGTGCTGGTGGCACTGGTCGGACTGACCCGCATCGCGCTGGGAGTGCACTTCGTCTCCGACGTGATCGCCGCCTGGCTGCTCGGGGCAGCCTGGCTGGGCGTCACCGCGTACGCGTTCCGACTGTGGCGGCGGGAGCGGGGCAAGCCGGTGCCGCCGCTGACCGAGGGCCTGGAGCCGGAGGCGGGGCACGACATCGCCCCCGCCCCGGCCGAGGAACACGTGCTGGCTCATCCCCGCTCGGCGGTGGCCGAGCTGCTGGTCGGCTGGGTGATCGTGTTCGGCGCGCTGTACGGGTTCGGCACGTACGTCAGCTACCACGCCAAGGGCACCTTCTTCGACACCCTCGACACGGAGGTGCCGCGGTGGTTCGCCGAACGGCACACCGAGGTGTTGACCGACGTCAGCTGGTGGTGGAGCAAGTTCGGTGACACCCATGCCATCCTGCTGATCGCGCTGGTGTTCTGCCCGCTGGTGCTGGCGGTGTGGCGGCGCTGGCGCCCGGTGCTCTTCGTGGCGCTGGCGATGGTGGGGGAGTTGACCCTCTTCCTCGCGTCGGCCCGCGCGGTGGACCGGCCGCGTCCGCCGGTGGAGAACCTGGACGGGCCCATGCCCACCTCGTCGTTCCCGTCCGGGCACATCGCGGCCACGATCTGCATCTGGCTGGCGATCACCCTCATCGTGTTCCCGCGTACCGACCGGTGGTGGCGCTGGATCTTCGTGGGGCTGGCCGTGCTCATGCCGGTCGGGGTGGCCACGTCCCGGATGTACCGGGGGATGCACCACCCGACCGACTTCATGGGCGCGATCGTGCTCTCCGCGCTCTGGGTCGGCCTGCTCTACCTGGTGATCCGCCCCAACGAGGATCTGAAGGAAGGTAACCAGCCGGCCATCGAGTCGGAGGACGTGGACACCCTCGACGACGAGCTGGCGCGGGCCGGCCGGGCCGACTAGGCGTCGCCGTCGTGCTGCGGGTGATGACCTGGAACATCCGCACCGGCGGCCGGGATCGCGGCGGCCTCGACCGGCTGGATCAGGTGGTCCAGGTCGTCGACGAGCAGGCACCGGATGTCCTGGCCCTGCAGGAGCTGCGCGGCTTCGACCGGGACGGGTTGATGGCCGGTGTGGCGGGCCGGGTGGGAATGGTTCCCCACCTGGCCCGGTCCTGCTTCGGGCAGCCGGTGGCGGTGCTGGTCCGGCCGCCGTACCGGGTCGTCGACGCGAGGCCGGTGCGTCGGCCGTTCCACCATGCCGCCGCCCGCGTCGTGGTGGCCACGTCCGCCGGCCCGTTCACGGTGCTGGGCACCCACCTCTACCCGTACTCCGGGGGTCGGCGGCGGATGGAGGTGGACTGGTTGATCGCCGCGATGCGCCGCAACCAGGGGCCGTTGACGCTGATCACCGGTGACCTCAACTCGCTCGATCCGAGCGTCGACCACACCGACCGGCTGGCCGGTATGCCCACCCTCTACCGGCGGCGGCACCTGCGTCGCTCCGGCGACACGGTGGACACCCGGGCGGTCGCCCGGTTGCTGGCCGCCGGTCTCGTCGATCTCTGGCCGTCGGGCAACGCCGACGCGCCGGAGGCCGCCGGCTACACGGTGCCGACCGGGCTGGGCGGGGCCGAGTTCGCCGGGATGCGGTTGGACTACCTGCTCGGCAGCACCGCTGTGGCGCAGCGGGTGCGCGACTGCCGGGTGATCCGCGACGGCGTGGCGGCCACCGCCTCCGACCATTACCCGCTGCTCGCCGAGTTGGACCTCGCCGACGGCTGAGCGCTGGGGGTGGCCGCGGACCCCGTCGCGGCGCTTCTGCCCGCCACGTCAACCTGACGTCGAATCCTCAATTTTTGGGTGGCTCGGCAAATGATTGACATGGGTAAATCATCTGGATAGAGTCGGTGATCATTGACCCCGTGTTCGACCCGAATACGGCGCGAACTCATCGTGGCGCGGGCCTGCTCACAGGTCGTCCAGATTCGAAAGAGGAGAGTTGCATTGAGTACGGGGGCCCTCTTGCGTGTGCACGAACGCCGAGAACCGATCAACGGTTGGTGCGATGCCCGCCGCGACAGTTGCCTGTCTGTGGCGACTGCCAGCGACGGATGAGCGAATAGTTTCGTCCGCCACACCGCACTGGCGTTACAGCCGACCCATCCTCTAGCGCTTCCGCGCGCTCGGAGGATGGGCTGCCCGGCTTGTCGGTGACCGGTTCAACCGGTCCAGGCTTCGTCAACACGCGTCCCTCGCTGGGATTTCTGAATCTGTCGTTCCTCAAAGGAGCACGATGTACCCCTCCATGCCCAAAATCTCTATCCGCGAAATGCCTAAACCGCGCGCTCTCCGCATTCTTGCTGTTGCCACCTCGGCGCTGATTGTGGCGAGCGGCGTCGTGGCGCCGAGCCCGGCGAGCGCGGACGAGAACCCGAATCCTGCCAGGAACACCGCGGCCGCCTGGTGGTTGATGGAGGAGCTCCGAAGCCTTGAGCCCGGCACCGAGAACGGCGGCCTCTGGGTCGACAAACCCGGGTACCACAACACCCGGGCGGGCAACGACCCTGACAACTACTCCGTCCAGGACGCCGAGGACCAGGGCGGTCCGTCCGACAAGGGAGCCGCCTACGACTGGACCTTCCCAGAGGCGCAGGGCTTCTCGCTGATGGCTGGCCAGGCAGCCAACCCGGATCTGGTCCTTCCGTCCACGGTGCGGGCCGCGGCGGGCGACTACAGCAACATCGCCCGCTACTCCAGCCGCCTGTTGGCCTCAGGTCGGGACGCCAGCGACCCGCGCCTGGACGGGTGGCGGGAATTCTTCGGTCAGGCCGACAGCGACAGTGAGGTGGAGGGATGGGACTTCCGGCGGGACGAGCCGGCGTCGTCTGACAACTCACACCTGTGGCACATCCACCTGAGCGAGGACCGCGACAAGGTCGAAAGTTACGACAACAAGGCCGCCCTGCTCAGTGTTCTGCGCGGAGAGAGCGTCGAGCAGTGGCTGAGTCAGCCCGGCGCACCGGGGGTCACGCCCGTCCAGGACCCTGCTGTCGTGCAGAAGTCGGGAGACTTCAACGGCGATGGCCGTGACGACGCCGTGATGCTCTATCGCTACCGCGACAACTCCATCGAGTTGTTCACCTCGTTGGGCGACAGCAACGGTGGGTTCGGCGCCTTCGCCGGCAGTTACAAGATCCCCGCGAATGCCTGGAAATGGAACTCCTTCCGTACCATCGTCGGGGATTACAACGGTGATGGCCGCGACGACCTGGCTGCGATGTACTACCAGTTCGACGGCTCCATCACCATGAACACCGCGTTGGCCAACGAGGCGGGCGGGTTCGGCGCATTCACCGGCAGCCTGACCGTTCCGGCCAGCGCCAAGTGGCAGTGGGATGCCATTCGCCTGACCACCGGTGACTTCAACGGTGACGGGCGCGACGACGCTGGCATGTTGTACGGCTACAAGGACAGCTCGATCGAGTTGTTCACCTCGCTGAGCAACGCCAACGGTGGGTTCGGCACCTTCACCGGCAGCTACAAGATTCCCGCCAACTCCTGGTGGTGGAACTCTTTCCGGACGATCGTCGGGGATTACAACGGCGACGGCCGCGACGACCTGGCTGCGATGTACGCGCGGTCCGACGGCTCCATCACCATGAACACCGCGTTGGCCAACGAGGCGGGCGGGTTCGGCGCATTCACCGGCAGCCTGACCGTTCCGGCCAGCGCCAAGTGGCAGTGGGATGCCATTCGCTTGACCACCGGTGACTTCAACGGTGACGGGCGCGACGACGCTGGCATGTTGTACGGCTACAAGGACAGCTCGATCGAGTTGTTCACCTCGCTGAGCGACACCAACGGTGGGTTCGGCACCTTCACCGGCAGCTACAAGCTCCCCGTCAACTCTTGGAGGTGGAACTCGTTCCGCAGCATCACCGGCGACTTCAACGGTGACGGTCGCGACGACCTGGGCGCGATGTACGCGCAGTCGAACGCGTCGATCACCATGCACACCGCGCTGGCGAACACCTCGGGCGGGTTTGGTGCCTACACCAACAGCCTGATCATCCCGGCCAGCGCCGCCTGGCAGTGGGACGCGATCCGACTCCTCTGACGTCGGGGACGGTGTGGGAGGGCTCATCCGAGCTCTCCCACACCCGCAGCTCGGGGCGAGATTCGGCAGGCGTCAGAGCACCAGGTTGAGCAGGACGGTCAGCACCACCGACGCCACGATCGAGAAGAGAATCATCAGGAAGCAGCCGAGGCCACCGCCGAGCGGGCGGATCTCCGTGTTACCGAAGCGCATGATGGTCACCTGTCCGTGAGTGCGGAATGAGCGGCGAGCAACTGCCGGATCGCGTCCCGACCGCCAGCAAGTCGGTCGTCGCCAACTTGTGCGGCCGCCGGGAGCGACCACCACGTCGGCGTCCGGCACCAGCCGGGTCACCTGGTCGTCGGGTCGCGATCCGGTTCACAGTTGGCGCAGTCGGGGCAGCAGTTGCTCCTGGGCCCAGTCCAGGAACATCGGCTGGGTCTCCCCACCCACCTGGATGATCGCCACGTGCGTGAAGCCGGCGTCGACGAACTTGCGGAACGCCTCGACGTGCGCGTCCACATCCGGGCCGCAGGAGATGCCCTCGGCGACGTCCTCCTCGCGGACGAACTGGGTGGCGGCGGCGAAGGACTCCGGGCCGGGCAGGTCGGCGTTGACCTTCCACCCCATGCCAAACCAGCGGAACTGGTCGTGCACGATCTTGCGACACTCCGCCTCGTCGGGGCCGTAGCAGATGGCCACCTGACCGTAGCGGGGCTGCCCGGCGCCCCCGGCGTCGTCGTACATCTCGATGATGTGCCGGTCGGGTTCGGTGGAGATCAGGCCGTTGCCGTACTCGGCGGCCAACGTCGCGGACTGTCGACCGGACGCGGCGATGGCCATCGGCACCGGCCGCTCCGGGCGGTCCCAGACGTAGGCGTCGGGCACGTCGAAGTGGTTGCCGGAGAAGGTCAACGTCTCGCCGTTGAGCAACGGCCGGATGATCTGCAACGCCTCCTCGAACATCTCGTGCCGCTGCTGCACGTGCGGCCAGCCGCCGACCACGTGCTCGTTCAGGTTCTCCCCGGCACCCAGGCCGAGGGTGAACCGGCCGTCGGAGAGCGCGCCGACGGTGCTGGCCTTCTGCGCCACCACGGCCGGGTGGTAGCGGCGGATCGGGCAGGTCACAAACGACATCAGCTCCGCGCGGGAGGTGGCGTGGGCGACAGCGCCGAGCACCGACCAGGCGTACGGGGAGTGGCCCTGGGAGTCCAGCCAGGGGTAGTAGTGGTCGGACACCACCAGTTGGTCGAAGCCAGCCGCCTCGGCCCGTACCGCATGGTCCACCAGCTGCTTGGGCCCGGCCTGCTCGCTCATCAGGGTGTAGCCGACGCTGACCATCCTGGTATCCCCTCTCACTGACGGATCGTTCCCGGGATACCCCGGTGCACGGCGGTCAACCCTCCCGTCCGGTTCGGCTGCCGCGATGCTTGACGGAAGCCGGCCGCCTGCCTACCGTCGCTCTTAACCGGTTAAGACCCGGGTGTGGCGCACATCCTGTGGTGGGGATGACCGCCCCGTGACGGCCCGCGTCCGCGTGGGCCGTTGCGGCTGTCCGGGCTGCGGGCCCGTCAACTGAACCGGTTGCGAGGACCCAATTCATCGTCCTACGCTGATCCCTGCGCCGGGAGCCGGGCGCGGCTGCCGGGCTGCAGCCGCCTTCCCCTGCCACGTCCCACCCCTGTCGGGCACCGGGGGTCCTCCCTGAGGAAGGCCATGAAGACTCGACTCTCCGTCGCCGGCGCGACAGTGCTCGCGTTGCTCGTCACCGTGCTGGCGTTCGGCCAGCCGGCGCACGCCGCGGCCGGGTTCTCCGTCGCTGGCGGCACGCTGTACGACGCCAACGGCGCCGAATTCGTCATGCGCGGCGTCAACCACGCGCACACCTGGTACCCGCAGCAGACCAGCTCGTTCGCCGACGTCAAGGCGCTCGGCGCGAACACCGTGCGAGTGGTGCTCTCCAGCGGCGACCGGTGGACCCGCAACACCAACGCCGACGTCGCCAACGTCATCTCGCTCTGCAAGGCCAACCGGCTGATCTGCGTGCTGGAGGTGCACGACACCACCGGGTACGGCGAGCAGAGCGGCGCGATCACCCTCGACCGCGCGGTCGACTACTGGCTCAGCCTGGCCGACGTCCTCGCCGGCCAGGA
Organism: Micromonospora sp. NPDC047756; assembly: GCF_055587245.1. Classification (NCBI taxonomy): domain Bacteria; kingdom Bacillati; phylum Actinomycetota; class Actinomycetes; order Micromonosporales; family Micromonosporaceae; genus Micromonospora; species Micromonospora sp. NPDC047756. The sequence goes on along the minus strand of NZ_JBVJGQ010000003.1, from coordinate 672,697 downwards.
GCGCTACGTCATCGTCAACATCGGCAACGAGCCGTACGGCAACTACAACTACGGCTCGTGGGCCACCGACAGCGCCAACGCGATCAAGCGCCTGCGGGCCGGCGGGTTGACCCACACCATCATGGTGGACGCGCCGAACTGGGGGCAGGACTGGGGGTTCCTGATGCGCGACAACGCCGCGTCGGTCTTCGCCGCCGACCCGGCCCGCAACACCGTGTTCTCCATCCACATGTACGGGGTGTTCGACACCGCCGCGGAGATCAGCGACTACCTGGGCCGGTTCCGCGCCGCGGGGCTGCCCATCGTGGTCGGAGAGTTCGGCTTCAACCACTCCGACGGCAACCCGGACGAGGACGCCATCCTCGCCTACAGCCAGGCCAACGGGATCGGCTGGCTGGGCTGGTCCTGGAGCGGCAACGGTGGCGGCGTCGAGTATCTCGACCTGGCCACCAACTTCAACCCGGCGAACCTGACCGACTGGGGTCAGCGCCTCTTCAACGGGGCCAACGGCATCCGGCAGACCGCCCGTGAGGCCACCGTCTTCGGCGGCACCCCACCGCCGACGACGCCCCCGCCGACCACGCCTCCGCCGACCACGCCCCCGCCGACCACGCCGCCCCCGAGCGGTGGCTGCACGGCGACGTACACGGTGACCAACCAGTGGCAGGGCGGCTTCCAGGGTGAGGTACGGGTGACCGCCGGCGCGAGGGCGATCACCGGCTGGACCGCCGGGTGGACCTTCGCCAACGGCCAGCGCGTCACCCAGTCCTGGAATGTGGCCCTCACCAGCAGCGGAACCACGGTGACCGCCCGCAACACGGACTACAACGGGCGACTGGCCGCCGGCGCCAGCGCCAGCTTCGGCTTCCTCGGCAGTTGGACCGGTGCCAACGGCCTGCCGGCGGTGAGCTGCACGGCGAGCTGACCGTCGGACCGGTGGCCGGGTCCGCACCGGGCCCGGCCACCGGAAACCGTCCCGGTCAGTGCTCCCCGGCGAGGTTGACGATGACCACCCCGGCGATGATCAGTACGATGCCGGTGAGCTTGGCGAACCCCACCGACTCCCCCAGGAACACCGCCCCGATCGCCACGATGGCCGCGGTGCCCAGACCCGACCAGAGGGCGTACGCCACCCCGACGGGGATCTCCTTGACGGCCTGGGCCAGCAGGAGGAACGCCAGCGCGTAGCCACCGAGGCACGCCACCGTCGGCCAGAGCCGGCTGAACCCGGCGGTGCTCTTGATCAGGCTGGTCGCCACCACCTCGGCGAGAATGGCGATCCCCAGCAGCACGTACGCCATGCGTCCCCTCGGTCCTTCGTGGTCGATGAGCCCGTTGCCCCCAGGCTAGTGCCGGCAAGGTCCCCGCCCGGTGGGTCCGAGCACGTGACGTCCGCACACCCGGCACCTGCCACCGAACGCCTTTGGAGCTGATGTCACAAACGAATCGGCCACCTAGCGCCCCGCCACCTCCGCCTCCCCGGCCTCCG
>NZ_JBVJGQ010000003.1:645303-671113 GCF_055587245.1 Micromonospora sp. NPDC047756 | reverse complement strand
TACCGCCGCTCCGGCTTCCGCCGCTCCGGCTTCCGCCGCTCCGGCTTCCGCCGCTCCGGCTTCCGCCGCTCCGGCTTCCGCCGCTCCGGCTTCCGCCGCTCCGGCTTCCGCCGCTCCGGCTTCCGCCGCTCCGGCTTCCGCCGCTCCGGCTTCCGCCGCCCCGGCTTCCGCCGCTCCGGCTTCCGCCGCCCCGGTCTCCGCCGCCCCTGAGGCCGCCGCCCCGGAGGCCGGCCCCGCCCTGCGCGGCCCCGCCGCCTCCGGCGGTCCGGTCCGCTCCGGTCCGCGTCGGCCCGCGCTGCTCCGGCCGTGGATGATTCGTTTACGGCATCAGCTCCGAAGGTGGTAAGGCACACGGCCGCCTGCTGATGCGCGTCGAGTGAGGGGGCGCCGGCCCGCCCTGTGGTCCCGACCGTCGCCCCCGTCGCACTCCGCCGCTCCGGCCCGCGCCGCTCGGCCGCTCCGGCCGTGGATGATTCGTCTACGGCATCAGCTCTCAAGGCGGTCCCGCACGCGGCCGCCTGCTGATGTGGTCGAGTGAGGGGTGCTGGCCCGCCCGGTGGTCCCGACCGTCGTACTCGGCCGTTCCGTTGTTCCGGCCGTGGATGAATCGTTTACGGCATCAGCTCCAAAGGTGGTACGGCACGCGGCCGCCTGCTGATGCGCGTCGAGTGAGGGGGTGCCGGCCCGCCCGGTGGTCCCGACCGTGACGGCGACGGCGGTCCCGACGGCGACGGCGACGGCGGTGGCGGTGGAGGTGGAGGTGGAGGTGGAGGTGGAGGTGGAGGTGCGAAGGCACCGGCATGGTAGATCTTGGACACTTTCCGTTTCGCGATGACGGAAACTGTCCAAGATTGTCAGCCGTGGCGGGTGAGGCTGCTGCCGTACCTCAATGGGGCGCTTTCGGAGCGGGGCCCCGGGGTCGCGACACGTCGCCTACCGCGATCGATCGACGGGCAGAACCGCTGAGGCAGACAGGTCGTTCTCGGCTGTGACAGTTGGAGGCGGGCCGTCCCCGGGCTGGGCGGCCAGTCGGGCTGCTCGCATGGTCAGGTAGAGCTGCTCGGGGCGGCTGCTCGTGCGGGCGGCGGCGATCCGATAGCCGGCGATCGCCTGGGCCTGGTCACCGGCCATCTCGTGCAGGTGGGCGCGGGCGGCGGCCAGCCGGTGGTGTCCGGCCAACTGCGGGTCGTCTGTCAGCCCGTCGAGGGCAGCCAGGCCGGCGGCCGGTCCGTGCACCATGGCCGTCGCGACGGCCCGGTTGAGGGCCACCACCGGGCTGGCGGCCAAGCGTTCCAGCACTTCGTACAGCGCCAGGATCTGCGGCCAGTCGGTCTGCTCGGCGCTCGGCGCCTCGTCGTGCAGGGCGGCGATGGCGGCCTGCACCTGGTACGGACCGACCGGCCCGCGCGGCAGGGCCCAGGTGACCAGTGCGACGCCTTCGGCGATCGCCGTCGAGTCCCATCGGCTGCGGTCCTGATCGGCCAGTGAGATCAGCTCGCCGGACGGCCCGGTCCGCGCCGGACCGCGGGCCTCGGTGAGCAGCATCAATGCCAGTAGCCCGGCTGATTCGCTGTCGTTGGGCAGCAGCGTGTGCAGCGCGCGGGTCAGCCGGGTCGCCTCCACCGCGAGGTCGACGCGACGCAGGTCCGGCCCGGTGGTGCTGGTGTGGCCCTCGGTGAAGACCAGGTAGAGCACCTGCCGTACGGCGACCAACCGGTCCGCCCGCTCCGCCGGATCGGGCATCCGGAACGGCAGCCCGGATGCCCGGATGCGCTGCTTGGCCCGGCTGATCCGCTGCGCCATCGTCGCCTCGGGCACCAGGAACGCGCGGGCGATCTCGGCGGTGCTCAACCCACCGACGGCGCGCAGGGTCAGTGCCACCGCCGACGTCGGCGCGAGCGCCGGGTGACAGCAGAGGAAGAGCAGCACCAGCGTGTCGTCCCGCTCGGCGGTCAACTCCTCGTCCGGGGCTGGCGCGTACCGCTGGTCGTCCGGATCCCGGCGGGCGACCAGGTCCTCCCGGCGGCGTCTGGCCTGCTCACCGCGGACCAGCTCGATCATTCGCCGGTAGCCGACCTGGATCAGCCAGCCACGGGGGTTCGCCGGCAGTCCCTCGGTCGGCCACTGGGTGGCGGCGGCCAGCAGCGCCTCCTGGACCGCGTCCTCAGCGGTGGCGAAGTCACCGAAGCGGCGGCTGAGCACGCCGAGGACCTGCGGCGCCAACTCGCGCAGCAGGTCCTCGATGCGGAGATCGGTGTTCAGTCCTCACAGCTCCTGTGCCGGGGCGGACATCACCGGGTGCACCTCGACTGGCATGTTCAGCGGTCGGCCACCGGGGCCGGGTGCCGTGGAGATGTGCGCGGCCAACTCCACGGCCCGCTGCGGGCTCTCGCAGTCGACGATCCAGAAGCCGGCCAGGAACTCCTTCGTCTCGGCGAACGGCCCCTCGGTGACCACCGGTGCCCCGCCCTCACCGGCGCGGACGATCCGAGCCTGCTGCGGGCCACCGAGGCCCTGCCCGTCGACCCACTCACCGGCGGCGGTGAGCTTGGCGTTGACCTCGCCCATGAAGGCGATGTGCGCCCGGACCTCGTCCTGGGTCCAGGTGTCGATGCTCGGGAAGTCGGTCCCGGCGGCGCTGAACTGCATCAGCAGCATGTACTTCATCTTGGCTCCTCACGCCTGGGCACCGTCGTCGGTGCTCTCACCCTGAGGTAGAAGCCGGCCCCGCCGTTCTCGACACCCCGAGCAAGAGAATTTCTAGCCGACGGCGTCGACCTCCAGCACCAGGCTCTGCTCCGGGTGCAGGGCGGGCAGTTGCACACCCACCCGGGCCAGCGCCGCCCCGCTGAGGGTGAGACCACCCGCCAGCCAGGTGGGCGGGGACAGTTCGATGCTCGCCGGGCCCGGTACGCCCGACACCTGTCGCACCCGGTACCGCCGGCCGGGGTCGAGGCCGGGCAGCCGCACCGCGCCGGGGACCTGCGTCACCGATGTGGTCAGCCGGGCCACCGCGTACACCGCTCGGGTGTTGTCGTGGGCGACCACGCCGTGCGCCCAGACGGCCGGGTCCGGGTGGTCGACCCGGATCACCCGACCAGCGTGCAGCAGCGGACGCAGCCGTTTGTGCAGCGCCACCCAGGCGGCCAGCTCGGTCTGCTCGGCTGCGCTGATCGAGGCGATGTCCCACTCGATGCCGTGGTGGCCGAAGAGCGCGGTCGCCGCCCGGAAACCCAGGTCGTGTACGCGGTGGGTGGTGTGTGAGCGTTCCGGGCCGATGTGGGTGCCGATCAGCTCCGGTGGCAGTAGCAGCCCCGTCCAGCGTTGGATGCTGAGCCGCTCCAGGGCGTCGTTGCAGTCGCTGGCCCAGACCCGGTCGGTACGCGCCAGGATGGCGAGGTCCACCCGGGCCCCGCCGGACGAGCAGCTCTCGATCTCGACGCCGGGGTGTCGATCGCGCAACTCGTCGAAGAGCCGGTAGACCGCGAGGGTCTGCCCGTGCACCCCGGGGTGGCCGTGGTGCCCGGCCTCGGTGAGGTCCCGGTTCTGGTCCCACTTGAGGTACCGGATGCCGGGGTGGTCGGTGAGCAGCGTGTCGAGACGTTCCAGCACGTAGGCGTACGCCTCGGGGCGGCCCAGGTCGAGCACCTGCTGGTGACGCCAGGCCGGCGGCAGCCGCCCGGGGCCGGCGAGCACCCAGTCGGGGTGCGCGCGGAACAGGTCCGAGTCGGGGTTGACCATCTCCGGCTCGACCCAGAGGCCGAACTGGAGACCCTGGCCGGTGACGTGCTCGATCAGCGGGTGCAGGCCGTCGGGCCAGACGTCCTCGTCCACGTACCAGTCGCCGAGCCCGGCGGTGTCGTCGCGCCGGCCGCGGAACCAACCGTCGTCGAGCACGAACCGCTCCACGCCGATCTGCGCGGCCCGGTCGGCGAGCGCCCGCAGCCGGTCCAGGTCGTGGTCGAAGTAGACCGCCTCCCACACGTTGAGGGTCACCGGGCGGGGGGAGCGCGGGTGCCCGGGGCGGTCCCGGAGGTGGGTGTGCAGCACGTCGCTGAGCCCGTCCAGCCCGGTGTCGGACCAGACGGCGTAGAGCAGGGGAGTCTCGTAGGACTCGCCGGGGCCGAGCCGGACCTCGCCGGGAGCCAGCAGCTCTCCACCACCCACCGTGGACTCTCCGGTGGGGCGGCGTTCGGCGAACGTGACGTGGTCGCCGCTCCAGGCGGTGTGCACCGCCCAGACCTCCCCGTGGCCGAAGCCGAACCCGGCGGTCCCGGCCACCAGCAGCAGAGTGGCGTCGTGCCCGGTGCGGCCGCGCCGGCCCTCGCGGACCCAGGTGCCGTGCTGCCACGGGTGCCGCTGCGGGGACCGTTCCCGACACCACCGGCCGGTCAGGTCGAGCAGCTCGGTGGCGACCGCCGGCACCGGCAGCGCCGATGTCAGCTCCCGCAGCTCGTACGCGCTGTCGCCGTCGTTGCGCAGCCGGTGCCGAACGGTCAGCAGGCCGTACGGGTCGAGCGTGATCTCGATGGTCAGGGTCAGCCCGGCGGCTGGGTCCGACGCCCGCACGGTCAGCAGCGCCGCGCCCGACCCGGTGTCGTGCCCGTCCAACCCGTCCAGCCGGAACGCGGTGGACCAGTCTCGTCCGTCGCGGTGCCCGGCCAGACCTGGTCGGCCGCTCCAGCCGGCGCTCGCCTCCGGCAGCAGGGACAGCACTGTCGGCTCGTCGAAGCTGCTCGGCACCACCGGCGGCACCGTCGCGTCGCTGAGCTGGCGCAGGCCGTCGTCGTCGAGGGCGCCGACGTCGCCGCCCCAGTGCACGACCCGGGGCAGCCCCGGGCCGCGCGCGTCGAGCACCAGGCTGGTCCGCGCGCGGCGCAGGTGCAGGATCGTCATCCTTTGGATGCTCCCAAGGTCAGGCCCCGAACGAAGTGCCGCTGGAGCATAAAGAAGATCACCAGGGTGGGGATCGCGACGAGCACGCTGCCCGCGGAGACCAGGTTGTTGTCGGTGAAGAACTCACCGCGCAGGTTGTTGAGCGAGCTGGTCACCGGGAACTTGTCGCCGGTGCGCATGAGGACGGTGGCCCAGAAGAACTCGTTGTAGATCCAGGTCACCTCCAGCGTCGCCAGCGCGGCCAGGGCCGGCCGGCACAGCGGCATGGTGACCTGCCAGTACTGTCGCCAGATGCTCGCCCCGTCGACCATCGCCGCCTCGTACAGGTCACGGGGCAGCGCCTTCATGTAGTTGCTGAGCACGAAGACACAGAAACCGCACTGGAAGGCCACGTTGATCAGGATCAGGCCCCAGTAGCTGTCGTAGAGCAGCTCCGAGTCGCTCATGAACTCCGGCAGCGGGACCTCGGTGAACAGCCGGAACAGCGGGATGAGCAGCGCCTGCTGGGGCAGCAGGTTGGCCGCGGTGAAGATCCCGAGCAGGACGAGGTTGAGCTTCCAACTGAACCGGGCGATGACGAACGCCACGCAGGACGCGAGGAAGAGGGTCAGCAGCACCGCCGGCACGGTGATGTAGACCGAGTTGAGGAAGTGCTGCCCGAACTCCGCCGTCCGCCAGGCGGTGACGTAGTTGTCGAAGGTCCAGCCGCCGAACGAGACGTAGCCGTTCGCGGCGGTGTAGTCGTAGGAGCGCAGCGAGGTCAGCACCGCCCAGGCGATCGGGAAGAGCCAGGCCAGCGAGACGACGATGAGGAAGCCGTGCAGCAGGATCCGTAACGGGGTCAGCTTGCGTCGGGGCGGCGGCGCGTCGGCCCCGCCCTCGGTACGCCGGGTGACGGTCGCGGTGCTCATTGCCGGTTCTCCCTCATCACGGTCGCCAGGTAGATGGTGATGAAGACCAGCGAGACGACCAGCATGATCGTTGCCAGTGCCGAGCCGAAGCCGATCCGGCTCGCCTCACCCACCACGTTCTGGGTGACCAGCGCGGAGATCAGCTCCAATCCGTTGCGGCCCTTGTTGACCACCCAGACCAGGTCGAACGCGCGCAGCGACTCGATCACGGTCACCACCAGCACGATGATGTTGATGGGCCGCATGACCGGGAACACGACGCGGAAGAACGTCGTGCGCTCCGAGGCGCCGTCGACCGCCGCGGCCTCGCGCAACGACGGGTCGACCCCCTTCAGGCCGGCCAGGTAGAGCAGCATGATGTACCCGACGTGTCGCCACCCGGAGGCGACCATCACCGCCCAGATGTTGACGTTCGAGTCGCCGTACCAGTCGATGCTGCTGCCGAAGACGGCGTTGATCAGCCCCTGGTCGCGGGAGTAGAGCAACTGCCAGACGAAGCCGATCAGCGCCAGCGAGAGCACCACCGGCAGGTAGAGCGCGGTCTGGTAGAAGCGGCTGCCGCGCAGTTCCTTGTCCAACAACACGGCGAGGAACATGCCGAACGGGGTGGCGACCACGAACAGCGACGCGAGCCAGAGCAGGTTGTGCTGGATCGCCGGCACGAACGGCGGGTAGATGTTCACCACGTCGCTGTAGTTGCGGGCGCCGACGAACTCGATCTCGTTGAGGGGGCCGATGCCGTCCCAGTTGGTGCCGGAGAGCAGCACGGTGGCCGCCGCCGGCAACCAGACGAGCCCGGTGACGAGCAGCAGCGGGACGAGCACCATCAGCGTGATGACCACGCGGTCGGTGCGGGACATGAGCCGTAGCCGCCGACGACGACCACCCGTGGAGGTGGTCGCGGCCGGCGGCGGCACGGCGCGATCCGCTTGGATCAGGGGCAGGTCGGACACGATGTCCTCCCCCTTCCGCCGTCAGTCAGTGAAGATCGACTTTTTCTGGTTCTCGATGGACGAGGTCAGGCCGTCGATGTCCTTGGGGTTCTTGATGAACTGCTGGATCGCCGGGATCATCACGGTGGAGGCGAAGTCCGGCCGGGTGTCGCGGTCGAGGAACTGGGCGATCTCGGTGGCCGACCCGACCAGTTCGGCCGCCTTCTTCTGCAGCGCGGTGTAGCCGCTGACCTCCGCGCCGCTGTTGGCGACGAGCACGGCCGGGTCGTTCTTGAGGTTGATGTCCGCGGCCGCCTTGCCACCGAGGTACTCCAGCAGCTTGCGCGCGTTGTCCTCGCTCTTGGGCTTGCGGGCCATCATGTAGCCGTCGATCGGAGCGTCGAGGGCCTTCGCGCCGATGGCCGGGTCAATCTCGGGGAAGGTGAAGAAGTCGAGGTCGTCCTGCTCGTCGTTGCTGAACTGCTGGCCGACGAAGAGGCCGAGCAGGTACATGCCGCTCTTCTTCTGCTGCAAGGACTGCGCGGCCTCCTGCCAGGTGCGGCCGAGGCTGTCCGGCTGGTGCAGGGGGAGCAGGCCGGCCCAGGTGTCGAAGACCTTCTTGACCTTGTCGGAGGTCCAGGCCTCCTTACCGGCCATCAGGTCGACGTGGAACTGGTAGCCGTTGACGCGGAGGTTGAGGATGTCGAAGGTGCCCATCGCCGGCCAGCCGTCCTTGTCGGCGAAGGCGATCGGGATGAGGCCGTCCTTCTTCATCTGCGCGCCGAGGTCGGTGAACTCGGTGATGGTCTTCGGCACCTGGTAGCCGTACTGCTGCCAGACGGACTTGCGGTAGAAGACCGCCCACGGGTAGTACGTCGCCGGGACGAAGTACTGCTTGCCGTCGTCGCCGGTCGATGCCTTCTTGAAGGCGTCGGAGAAGCCGGAGAGCTTGCTCCACACGTCGCTGACGTCGCTGGCCAGGCCCTTCTGTGCGAAGAAGCGCATCCGGTAGCCGGCGAACCAGGTGAACACGTCGTCCGGCTTGCCCTGTAGGTAATTGTTGATGTTCTCCTGGAACGTGTTGTGGTCGACCGTATTGATCGCGACCTGCACGCCGGACGAGGTCTTGAATCCGTCGGTGACCTTCGCCAGGACGTCCTTCGGCTTCGGGTCGGACTGGTTCGATCCGAGCGACACGTCCTTGCTGGACCCGCCGGAGCCGGAGTCGTCGCCACAGCCGGCGAGCAGGCCGGTGCCGAGCAGCGCGCCCGTGCCGGCCGCGCCGGCCAGCAACGATCGTCGGTTGATGCCGGCGACTGAGGGCGGTACGAGCCGAGCCAGGTACTCGGCTTGGGATTGGGGACGGGACATCTGTGCCTCCTGCGGATGAGAAGGAGCTACGCCCAAGGGTCAGGGTGGTGCAGGCAGGTCCAGTGTCGTGATCACACATTGAGATCCACCGAGAATCCACATTGGCGAACACGAACGGCCATTGGGGCCTCAAGCTACCCTGCGCTCGGGTGCTGTCAAGAGGGCTGTTCGCCTCTGATAACCCAGTCGTGATCCGGCTGTTACCTGGTAAACGTTGGAAAGAACCTCGATGTTGGAACCTGTTGACTTCGACGGGCCGGCGGGTGCACCCTCAGCTGTCATGCGGCGATGGCAGGGTGACGGCATCTATTTCGGCGGCGACTACAACCCCGAGCAGTGGCCCGAGGAAACCTGGTCCGAGGACGTCGACCTGATGCGCCAGGCCGGGGTCAACCTGGTCTCCGTCGGCATCTTCTCCTGGGCGTTGCTGGAGCCCGCCCCGGGGCGGTTCGAGTTCGGCTGGCTGGACCGGGTGCTGGATCTGTTGCACGACGGTGGCATCCAGGTCGATCTGGCCACCGCCACGGCCAGCCCGCCGCCGTGGTTGGCCCGCGCGCATCCGCAGACGCTGCCCCGCCGGGCCGACGGCGCGATCCTCTGGCCGGGCGGACGGCAGGCGTACTGCCCCAGCTCCCCGGTGTTCCGCGAGCGGTCGCTGGAGTTGGTACGCGCGGTGGCCGGCCGGTACGCCGAGCACCCCGCCGTGGTCATGTGGCACGTCTCCAACGAACTGGGCTGCCACAACGTGCACTGCTACTGCGACGTCAGCGCCGAGGCGTTCCGCGGCTGGCTGCGCGAGCGCTACGGCGACCTGGACCGGCTCAACGACGCCTGGGGCACGGCGTTCTGGAGCCAGCGCTACGGCGACTGGGCCGAGATCAACCCGCCGCGCGACGCGCCGACCTTCGCCAACCCGACGCAACAGCTGGACTTCCTGCGGTTCTCCTCCGACGAGCAGCGCGCCCAACTGCGCGCCGAGCGGGAGGTGTTGCAGACGCTGGTCCGGCAGCCGATCACCACCAACTTCATGATCGGCCTCGGCGTCAAGCACATGGACTACCACTCCTGGGCGTCCGACGTGGACCTCGTCTCCAACGACCACTACCTGACCGCCGCCGACCCGCAGGCGCACCTCGGGTTGGCGCTCGCCGCCGATCACACCAGGGGCGTCGCCGGCGGCGACCCGTGGCTGCTGATGGAGCACTCCACCAGCGCGGTCAACTGGCAGCCCCGCAACGTTGCCAAGCTGCCCGGGCAGATGCGCCGCAACAGCCTCGCGCACGTCGCCCGTGGCGCCGACGGGGTGCTCTTCTTCCAGTGGCGCGCCTCCCGGGCCGGGGCGGAGAAGTTCCACTCCGCGCTGGTCCCGCACGCCGGGCCGGACACCAAGGTGTTCCGCGAGGTCTGCCAGCTCGGCGCGGACCTCAGGGCCCTTGCGGAGGTACGCGGCAGCCGGGTGGACGCCGACGTGGCGATCCTGTTCGACTGGGAGGCGTGGTGGGGTGTCGAGCTGGATTCGCACCCCAGCGCCGACGTCACCTACGCCGACCGGCTGAACGCCCTCTACGGCTCGCTCTGGCGGGCCGGTGTGACGGCCGACATCGTCCATCCGTCGACCGACCTCAACGGCTACCGACTGGTCCTGGTGCCGACCCTCTACCTGGTCCGGGACGCCGACGTCGCCGCGCTGCACCGCTATGTCGAGGCCGGTGGCACGGCGGCGGTCACCTACTTCAGCGGCATCGTCGACGCCGACGACCACATCCGGCTGGGCGGCTACCCGGGCGCGTTCCGGGAGTTGCTCGGCGTCCGGACCGAGGAGTTCTTCCCGCTGCGCGAGGGCGAGCAGGTCCACTTGGACGACGGCAGCACCGCCGACGTGTGGACCGAGTGGGTGCACCCGGACGCCGCCGAGGTGCTCGCCTCGTACACCGATGGGCCCTTGCCGGGCGTGCCGGCGCTGACCCGGCACCGGGTGGGCGACGGTGCCGCCTGGTATGTCGGCACCCGGCTGGACCAGCCGGCCACCGACCGGTTGGTGGCCCGGCTGCTCGCGGAGGCCGACGTCCGCCCGGCGGCGCCGGCACCCTCGGGCGTCGAGGTGGTCCGCCGCCGCGACGCCGACCGGACCTGGCTGTTCGCGATCAACCACACCGACACCGAGGTACGCCTACCGGCGCGCGGCGTCGAGTTGTTGACCGGGGGATACTGCGTCGGTGAGCTGGCACTACCGGCCGGTGAGGTGGCGGTCGTCCGTGAGGACCGGCCCGATGCCTTCGCTGTGAAGGAGGTTCCCTGAGTTGCTCGCCCAGCAGCGGCAGACCGCCATTCTCGATCTGATCCGCCAACGCGGCGGGGTACGGGTGAGTCAGCTGGTGAGTCGGTTCGGCGTCTCGGACATGACGATCCGGCGCGACCTAGAGGTGTTGGCCGACCGGGGCCTGGTGGACAAGGTGCACGGCGGTGCGACCCTCGCCGGGCCCGGTTCGGCCGAGGAACCCGGCTTCGCCGCGAAGTCGATTCGCCAGCAGGCGGAGAAGCGGGCCATCGCCGAGCGGGCGGCGACGATGGTGGAGCCGGGGATGGCCATCGCGCTCTCCGCGGGCACCACCACCGCCGCGCTGGCCACTCTCCTCTCCGACGTACGCGGGTTGACAGTGGTGACGAACTCGATCCCGGTGGCCGACGCGCTCTACCAGAACCCGCGCGCCGACCAGACCGTCGTGTTGACCGGTGGCATCCGCACCCCGTCGGACGCGTTGACCGGGCCGGTGGCGGAGGCGGCGATCAGCGCGCTCAACGTCGACCTGCTCTTTCTCGGTGTGCACGGCCTCAGCCCGCGGACCGGCTTCACCACACCCAACCTGCTGGAGGCCGGTGTCAACAGGTGCCTGATCGGTGCCGCGCGTCGACTCGTGGTGCTCGCCGACCACACCAAGTGGGAGACGATCGGCATCGCCACCATCGCCCCACTGGAAGCCGCCGACGTGCTGATCACCGACCGTGGACTGCCCGCGGAGGCCCGCCCCACGATCGGTGAGCAGGTAGGCGAGTTGGTGATCGTCGAACCAGGCTGACGAGCGCCTGATTCGTTTGCGACATCAGCTCCAAAGGCTCAGCACCTGACGTCCGCCCTCCGCCGACGCTGATCGGCAGACGGACATCGATCAAGCGCCGCCGGCGGGACGCGCCCGTCGAGTGGCGCTTCACAGCCACCTCACAGGGGTGCCGGATAGGGTGCCGTTCGAGTCAACGTCCGACTCCAACCTGGAGCGGTCGGCGTCGCACAGGAGTTCCGATGGTCTTCAAGAAGATGTTGAGCGCGTTCGGCGTGGGCGGTCCCAGCGTGGACACCGTGCTGACCAACCCCAACACCCGGCCCGGCCTGACCCTCGACGGGCAGGTCAACCTCGTCGGCGGCGACGCTGAGGCAGCCATCGAGCAGGTGGTGATCGGCCTGGTCACCCGGGTCGAGGTCGAGGGGCACGACACCGAGTACGCGGGCACCATGGAGTTCCACCGCATGGCGGTCAGCGGAGCGCTCCAGCTCGCCCCGAAGCAGCAGCTCTCGATCCCCTTCCAGATGCCGGTGCCGTGGGAGACCCCGATCACCGACGTGTACGGCCAGCGCCTGCACGGCATGACGATGGGTCTGCGCACCGAGCTGGCGATCGCCCGCGCCGTGGACAAGAGCGACCTGGACCAGGTGGCGGTGCACCCGCTGCCGGTGCACGAGCGGATCCTGGAGGCGTTCCAGCGGCTCGGCTTCCGGTTCAAGCACGCCGACCTGGAGCGGGGCCACATCCGGGGCGTGCAGCAGACGCTGCCGTTCTACCAGGAGATCGAGTTCTACGCCTCCCCGCAGTACGCGAGCACCATCAACGAGGTCGAGCTGACCTTCGTGACGAACCAGCGCGGCGTGGAGATCATCCTGGAGTGCGACAAGCGCGGTGGGTTCCTCAGCGCCGGGCACGACGTGTTCGGCCGCTACCAGGTGGCGCACACCGACGCTGACCGGGTGGACTGGGCGCAGGTCGTCGACGGTTGGCTGCGCGAGACCACCTCCCGCTACGGCAGCCTGCGCTCCCAGTACGGCCCGAGCCACGGCCGAGGCGGCATGGGCATGGGCGGCATGGTGGCCGGTGCGGCGCTCGGCGTCGCCGGCGGCATGATCGCCGGCGAGATGATCGAGGACGCGTTCGAGGGCGACTTCGGCGACTTCGGCGGCGACGAGTAACGGATCCACACACGACGACAGTGGCCTCCGGGAGAGTCTCCCGGAGGCCACTGTGCGCTACGGCCGGTCAGTGCCGGGCCTTGCGCTCCTCGCTGCTGCGATGGTTGCTGCCGGCCTTGGCCAGGCCTCGGCTACCGAGGTAGCCAAGCGTCAGCAGGGTGATCAGGAACCAGGCGTTGTCGGCCCGGAAGATGTCCACCCCGGCGGAGTTCTGCCCGACGACCTGCGACGCGCCCAGTACGGCGGCCACCGCGATCAGGTAGATCCAGAACTCGGTGGTCTTGAACGCCTGCTTGGTCTCCGTACCGGGAGCCTGCATGTCGTTCCGGTGCCCGTCCCGCATGACCGGCATCTGCTGGGTCTGCATGTCCCGCATCTGAGCGGGGTTCTGCGGGTCGTTCATGGGCCGGTTCATCGGCCGGGTGGAAGCAGCCTGCGTGCTCATCTGGTCCTCCTCAGGATGCGATGAGTCGTACCTGCATCTCCTCGCCCCGCTACCGCGTTTCGGCCACGGCACGGTTCGCTTTCGTGGCGGGGACAACCCCCGACTACCCGAGGCCCCCGAGCAGGTAACACCGATCGCCGGCCGGAAAAATCCGGCCGGCGATCGGAGGTCGGCAGGTCAGCGCAGGCCGTTGCGCATCGCCACGCTCACCAGAAGGCCCGGGTCGTCGGTGATGATGCCGTCGACGCCGAGGTCGATGACCCGCTGCATCACAGTGGCGTCATCGACGGTGTACGGAATCACCTTCAGCTTGTCGCGCGTCTGAAGGGTCCGTACGTCCGGTCCGTGGAAGTATGCCGGGTTCTCCCGCAGGTACCAGTCGGCCGAGGCGACAGTGCCCTGCTTCGGGTCGTGCACCTGCCAGTTGGCGGAGACCGTGCCGGCGCCCGCGGCCCGGGTCAGCTTGCCGAGGTCCTGATACTTCCACCAGTCCAGTCCACCGGTCCAGGGGCTCTTCACCGACGGGTTGCCGTAGACCGCCTCCAGCGAGCACTCGTCGGCGAGGGTCGCGCACTCGGCCGGGCCGTACTGCCAGACCAGGCCGACGGTGCCGATCCGCCGGTCGAGCTGCCGGGCGTACGTGATGGTGCGCCAGTCGAACGACTGGATGGTGGCCCGGCTGGTGAAGCCGGCCCGCTGGATCGCGTCGACGAGCTTGCGGGTGAAGCTGCGGTACGGCTCGGTGTCGTTCACCACCGGGCTGATCTTCGTCTCGATGTTCATGCCGATGTCGGTGCGGCCGCTCGCCTTCACCAGGGCGAAGACCTCGTCCAGGGTCGGGATCCGGGCACCGGGCGCGGGCACCTGGGCGGGCAGTTCGGGCAGCGTCTTCGTGCCGCAGTCCACGGTCTTGAGCTGCGCCAGGGTCAACTCGTGCACCGGTTTGCCCACGTACGGGAACTTCGGGTCACCGCGGCGCACCGGCTTGGTGTCGACGCAGTGCGACCCGTTGACGGTGCGGTCGTGCAGCACCACGAGCGTGCCGTCGGCCGTCACGTTGGTGTCCAGCTCCAGCGTGGAGATCGCCCGGTTGGACAGCGCGTTCGCGAACGCCGGCAGGGTGTTCTCCGGCCGGGTGGCCCGACCGCCCCGGTGCGCCTGGATGTCGAACGGCGCGGCGTACGCCTTCGGCAGCCGGTAACCGCGCTGCGCCAGTACGCCCCGCAACCGGTCCGGGTAGTCGGTGATCATGCCGTCCACGCCGTCGTCGATCAGCTTGGTCATGGTCGGCACGTCGTCGACCGTCCACGGGATCACCTTGATCCCGTACCGGTGCGCCTGGGCGACCATCTCCTTCGTGACGTACGGCTTGTAGCCGGGGTCGGTGACGGTGCCGTTCTGCGGCATCCCGTGCACCGGCGAGAAGGCGCTGGCGCCGAAGCTGCGGATCGCCGTGATCGGATCGCCGCCGAAGTCGTCGATGTCCAGCCCACCCAGCCACGGCGACGCGCCCGGCTGACCGGTCTGAAGGAAGTCGTAGTTGGTCAGGGCGACCAGCGGCAGCTTCGGCTCGACCTGGCGCATGCGCATCAGCGCGCCCCAGTCGAAGCTCTGGATGGTGACCTGCTTGAGCAGCCCGGCGGCGCGGATCTCGCCCGCGGTGACCCGGACGAACTGTTCGCGCGGGGCGGTCTCGGTGGGCGCGCCGGCCTCGACCTTGGTCTCGACGTTGAGCTTCACGTCCTTGGCCTGGTAGCGGTTGACCAGGGCGAAGACCTCACGCAGCAGCGGCATCCGGGCACCGGGGACGGCGACCTGACCGGGCTTGTCCGACAGCGTCTTCGACCCGCAGTCGAGCGAACGCACCTGGGCCAGGCTGAGCGTGTTGATGTACTTCCCGACGTACGGGAACTCCGGGTCGTCGGGCGTCACCGCAGCGGTGTCGACGCACTTGGTGCCGGCGACCTTCCGGTCGTGGGTGACGACGGCCTGGCCGTCCTCGGTGATCTGCACGTCCAGTTCGAGGGTGCTCACCCCGAGCTGGAGGGCATTGCCGAAGGAGGCGAGGGTGTTCTCCACCCGCAGCCCGAGGCCGCCCCGGTGGGCCTGCACGTCGAATGTCCGGTCCGGTCGTGGCTTCGCCTGAGCGGGCACCGCGAGCCCGGTCGTCACCGTCGCGGCCACCAGCGCCGCGACGGCGGTACGGCGTACTGTGCGCACGCTGTCATCCCCTCCTGCCGGCGGGCATCTCCCACCGGTCGCGGGACAGCATGGACATCTCGGGCTGCGGGCAGGCGGCCAGCGGGCGGCGTGACGGTGAACCGCCGTGGACGACCTCCCGGTCACGCGGGTTTGGTCGGCCGGTGGTCGGGCACGCAGTCAGTTCCACAGCTTCTGCGAGGTGATGGACGTGCGTGAGGACGACATGCGGCAGGACGCCGCCCGCGAGGCCGAGGACCGGATCGCCGGCGGTGTGTACGGCAAGGGCGCCCTCGACGAGGTGACGGTGCCCCGCACCGATGTGGAGAGTCAGATCCAGCGAGATGACCCGTTCGACCCGGCGAAGGAACGGATCGACCCACAGGTGCTGCGCGACGGTGGCCCCGTCGGCGGGCAGGGTGCGGTGACGACCACCGGTGGCACCGCCGGGCCGGCGAGCGTACGCCGGGTGGCCCGGCAGCCGGAGCGACATCCGGGCACCGTCGCGCCGACCACCACCGGCGATGCCACCACCGGTGGCCTGAGCACCCCGATGGGTGGCGGCACCAGCGACCAGTCCACGTCGGCAACCGCCCCGGCAAAGTCCATCAGGGACAAATCCACCGACTAACCCCACCCACCACCCCGACCGAGTGCAAGCTCGGTCGGGGCGGCAGGGCTCGCGGTCAGCTCGCGGGGCGGAGGACGCCGAGGCGTTGGGTGGCGCGGGTCAGGGCCACGTAGAGGTCGCTGCGCCCGCGAGGGGACTCGGCCACCATCCGGTCCGGGTCGACCACCAGCACCGAGTCGAACTCCAGCCCCTTGGCCTGGGCGACCGTCAACACCACCACCCTGCTCTCCAGCTCCGGATGCTCGCCGACGGCAGCCTCGGGTAGGGCGGCGAGCACCGCCGCGCCCAGCTCACCCACCAGGCCGGCCGGCACGAGCACCCCGAGCCGCCCCTCGCTCAACCCGGCCGCCTCCCGGGTGGCCTCGGCGACCAGCTCCGCCGCCAACCGGCCGTCGGGGACCGCCCGGTCCCACGGCGGTACGCCGCTCTCCCGCACCGAGCGCGGCGGCCGCAGTGCCGGGTCGATCTCGGCCAGCACGTCGGCGGCGACCGCCATGATCTCGGCGGGAGTGCGGTAGCTGACCGTCAGCTCGGTGAGCCGCCACCGCTGCTCCACGTACGGGGCGAGGGCGTCCGCCCACGACGGGGTGCCGCTCAGCGCGCCGGTCTGCGCCACATCGCCGACGATCGTCATCGACCGGCTCGGGCAGCGACGCATCAGCAGCCGCCAGGCCATCGGGGAGAGCTCCTGCGCCTCGTCCACGATCACGTGGCCGAACGCCCAGGTGCGGTCGGCGGCGGCCCGCTGCGCGGTGGTCAGCCGGTCGGCCTCCTCCTGCCGCTCCAACAGTCGGTCCGCGTCGATCAGGTCGGTCACGCCGAGGATCTCACCGCCCTCGGCCTCGTCCTCGACGTCGATCGAGCGGGAGCCCCGGGCGATCTCCAGCACGCCCTCGGCGTACTCCCGTTCCATCATCCGGATGCGGTCCCGCCGGGCGGCTGCGGCGCGTTCGTCCTCGCCGAGCAGTTCGGCGGCCTCGTCCAGCAGCGGGACGTCGGCCGGCGTCCAGCCACCGCGCTCGCGGCGCAGCAGCGCCCGCTCGTCCTCGTCGAGCATCGGCGCGGCGGTGGCGATCCGGTCCGGGTCGGCGTACAGGTCGGCCAGCAGCCGCTGCGGGGTGAGCACCGGCCACAGCCGGTCCAGGGCGGCCTGGATCTCGGTCTCCTCGCGCAGCTCGCGCCGGATCTCGGCGCGGTCCGCCTCGTCGAGGAGGTTGTCCCCGCCGAGCGGGTCGGCGCCGATCCGCTCGGCCACCTGGTCGGCGAGCGCGTGCACGATCTCCACGTCGAACAGCGCGCGGGCCAGGTTGTGCGGTCGGTCGGCGCGGCGGACCCGGTCCCGGGCCGCGCGCACGATCTCCGGGTCGAGGGTCAGCGTCTCTCGCTCGACTTCGATCTCCAGCGGCTCGTCCGGCACCCACTGCCGATCCCGTACGGCCAGCGCCAACACCTCGGCCAGCACCGCCCGGCCCTTGAGCGCCGCGGTCTCGGCCGGCTCGGTCCGTTGGGCGCTCACCCCGGGAAAAAGATCACCCTGGGTACGCAGCAGCACGCCGGTCTCGGCCAGCGTCGGCAGCACCTGGGAGATGTAGCGCAGGAAGGTCGCGTTCGGGCCGACCAGCAGGACGCCACGGCTGGAGAGTTCCCGCCGGTGCGTGTAGAGCAGGTACGCGGCCCGGTGCAGCGCGACAGCGGTCTTGCCGGTGCCGGGGCCGCCCTGGACCACCATCACGCCCGGAAGTTCCGCGCGGATGACCTCGTCCTGCTCGGCCTGGATGGTCTCGACGATGTCGCGCATCCGGCCGGTACGGCCCGCGTTGAGCGCGGCGAGCAGCGACGCTTCCCCGGTCAGCTCCTCGTGGGCGCCGGGGGAGGCGGTGTCGATGTCGAGCACCTCGTCGTTGAGCCCGGTCACCTTGCGCTGCCGGGTACGCAGGTGCCGGCGACGGCGTACGCCCTGCGGGTTCGCGGCCGTGGCGAGGTAGAACGGGCGGGCGGCTGGTGCCCGCCAGTCCATCAGCAGCGGATCGTAGTCACCACTGGTGTCGAAGATGCCGATCCGACCGATGTAGCGGCGGGAGTCGTCGTCGCCGTCGAGACGGCCGAAGCAGAGCCCGTTCTCCACGGCGGAGAACTGTTCGACCTGATCGGCGTACATCGCTACCGAGCTGTCGCGCTGCGAGCGGTCCTGGAGGGTGCCGCCGGTGTTGTGCAGTTCGGCGGTGAGCCGGTGGGCGGCCTGCTCGCGCAGTTGGTCCAGCCGGTTGTAGAGCATCGAGACGTACTCCTGCTCGCGACCGATCTCGTCGTCGAGCGGCAATTCGCCGGAACCGCCGGAGTGCCTTGACAAGCCGTCTCCCTAAAGATTAGAATCCTTTGCAGGAACGGCTTTTAAGCCGTTCTTTTTTGTGCCTTCGAACTGTTGAAGATAGCGCGTTGCGCCGGTTCCCACCAAGCCGGGCGGTCCGGCGCGCCGGGTGACGTCGCCGCGCCTGACCCCGGGCCGGCCACAGCGAAGCGCCGGGCCGACCGTCAGGTCGACCCGGCGCGAACACCGCGGAGATCAGCCGCGCGCGGCCTCGTAGAGCCGCTCCGGCGTCACCGCTCCGGCGAGCACCCGGCCGTCGTCGGTGAGCAGCACGCTGAACAGCTTGCTGGTGAGGAGCCGACCGCTGCCCCAGTCACCACTGACCGCCGGCAGCCCGCCGAGCAGCTTCGACATGTCCAGGTCCGGCCCGGTCCCGGCCGGGGCAGCTGCCTGCTTCGGGGCGGGCTTCCGATTGGCGTCGGCCCCGTCGAGGCGGCCGACCAGCACTGTCGTCCAGCCGTCGCCGACCGCGCGGACCTGCGGGTCACCCGCCGGCTCGACGTGACCGGGCTTGCCCGTCGGGCGCTCGGCCTTCTCCTCGTCGACGGTCACGCCGGGCGGCGGGTTGAAACGGAACTGGTCGGCGTCGGGGCGGCGGTAGTCGACCTGGGTGAAGGCCACCTCGAACGCCGGCCGGTCGCTGCCCTTCGCCAGCACCTCGAAGCGCAGCGGCACGTGCTGCTTGGCGTCGATGGCGATCCGCAGCTGGTGCACCAGGGAGGCCTGGTCGCGCGGCTGGAGCACCAGCTCGTACGCGTCCTGTCCGGCGACGGTCGCCGACCGGCCCACGCTGACCTCGGTGCTCGGGTCGATCGCGTTCAACGCCAGGTCGGCGGCCTGCTGCGGGGTGGCCGGCAGGCTCGCTGCCGGTTCCGGGGCCGGCTTCCAGGCTCCGGCGTCGCCGCCCAGCGTGCGGTGGGTGGCGGTGTTGCTGCGGCTCTGCCACGTCCACAGGTCCTGGCCGTTGCGAATGATGTCCTGCTCGCCCAGCGTGTCCATCAGCGCGACCCGCTGCTTGTCCGGCCCGGAATACCAGACGCGCAGGGTGTGGGTGCCGGTCAGCAGGGTGGTCAACTCGTTGCCGGGGACCAGCCCGACGAGGGACGGCAAGCCGAGGTCGGCGCGTTGCACGACGGTCCCGGACAACCCCTCCAGCCGGGATGTCTGCAGGTCGACGAGGAGCTGAGCGGCGGTTCGGGGCGGCAGGCTCGGCTCGGCCTCGGCGGCGAACGTGCCGATCGCCGCGCCACCGCCGATGACGGCGACGGCTGCGGTGGCCGGAACCAGCCAGCGAAGGACGGGACGGCTTCTCAGGACGGACATGGTGGCACCTCCTGCGGCCATCTTGCCTCGTCCGTGCTGTGAACGCGCTGAGGACACCGAACCGCCCCGATTGACCCGGGTGGCACCCTTGAGCTGTGCGGGTGCTGGTGGTGGAGGACGAGGCCCGGTTGGCGGCCGCCCTGCAACGGGGTCTCCAGGCGGAGGGGTTCGCGGTGGACGTGGCGACGACCGGCCCTGCGGGCCTGGACGCGGCCCGGCACGGCGGGTACGACGCCATGATCCTCGACGTGATGCTGCCTGGCCTCTCCGGGTACGAGCTGGTCCGGCGGCTGCGCGCGGAACAGCACTGGCTGCCGGTGTTGATGCTCTCCGCCAAGGACGGCGAGTACGACCAGGCCGACGGCCTCGACTGTGGCGCCGACGACTACCTGACCAAACCCTTCTCGTACGTGGTGCTGCTGGCCCGGCTCCGGGCCCTGCTGCGTCGGGGCGCGCCGGAGCGCCCGACCGTCCTCGCCGTCGGTGACCTGCGGTTGGATCCGGCCCGCCGACGGGTGACCCGGGCGGACACCGAGGTGACGCTGACCGCGCGGGAGTTCGCACTGCTGGACTACCTGATGCGCCGGCCGGGCCAGGTCGTCTCCAAGGTCGAGTTGTTGGACCACGTCTGGGACGCCAGCCTGGAGACCGCGCCGAACGCCGTCGAGGTGTACGTCGGCTACCTGCGCCGCAAGCTCGGCCGGGACCGGCTGGAGACGGTCCGGGGCGCCGGCTACCGGCTGGCGACGTGAGCGCCGACGGCCCGGCCACCACCCGTCGGGCCAGGCCCGGTTGGATACCGGTCCTCGGGCTGCGCGGGCGACTCATGGCGATCGGTGTCTTCGGTCTCACCATCGGGCTGGCCGTGGGCGGGGTGGTGTTGCTCGGCGCGCTCGGCTTCGTACTCCAGCGCACCGTCGACACCGAGGCGTTCCGCACCGCCGACGCGGTCGCCCTGCTCGCCGCCGAGGACGCGCTGCCCGACCCGCTGCCGGTGGCCGGCGGGCAGGTCCGCGTGCAGGTCGTCGACGAGCAGGGACGAATCCGGGCGGCCTCGATCGACGCCGACCGGCTGGTGCCGATGGTCCGCCCGGAGCGGCTGGACCGCGACGGTCGGCAGCGGCTGGAGGTGCCGGCCGAGCGGGTCGGGCTCGTCGGCCCGGTCCGGGTGGTCGCCGTACCCGCCGGCACCGCCGCCGACCCGCTCACCGTGCTGGTCGCCCGCTCGATGGCCGACGTGCGGCACAGCACCCACGTGGTCCGGGCCATCCTGCTGGTGGCGTTCCCGCTGCTGGTGGCCGTGCTGGCCGGGGTGGCGTGGCGGGTGGTGGGGGCCACCCTGCGGCCGGTCGAGGCGCTACGTCGAGGTGCCGAGGAGATCACCGGGAGGGCCGGCGCCGGCCGGCTGCCGGTGCCGGCGTCGGCCGACGAGATCCACCGTCTGGCGGTCACCCTCAACGGGATGCTGGGTCGGCTGGAGTCCGCCCGCGTCCGGCAGCGGGCCTTCGTCTCCGACGCCGCGCACGAGCTGCGCAGCCCGTTGACCAACATCCGGACGGAGCTGGAGGTGGCCCAGCGTCTCGCCGACCGGACGGACTGGACGGCGGTGACGGCCAACCTGCTGGCCGACACCGAGCGGTTGAGCCGACTGGTCGACGATCTTCTGCTGCTGGCCCGCCTGGACGAGACTCCGCCGACGCGGGGGACCGGCCCGGTGGAGCTGGGCGCGTTGCTGACCGAGGTTGCCGCCCGCTACCCGTCGCCGCCGGTGCGGGTGACACTGCCGACGGACCCGCTCTGGACGATCGGCACCGTCGAGGAGTTGCGTCGCGTGCTGGCCAACCTGGTCGACAACGCGGTACGACACGCGCACGGCAGCGTCGTGCTCGCGGCCGAGGCGGTACCGCTGGGCGAGGCGGTGTCGCTGGCCGGCGCGATATCGGCGACTGGAGCGATGTCGGCGACCGGGGCGGGGCTCGGGCCCGGCGTCGGGGCGTACCACCTGGTGACGGTGACCGACGACGGCCCGGGGATCGCGATGGTGGACCGGGAGCGGGTCTTCGACCGGTTCACGCGGCTGGATGACGGGCGGGCCCGCGACGACGGGGGCGCCGGCCTGGGGCTGGCCATCGTCCGGGAGCTGGTCCGACGGGCGGGCGGCGGCATCACCCTGACCGACGCGCCGGAGCAGCCCGGCCTGCGGGTGTGCCTGCTCCTGCCAGCGTTGCCGCCCGAGGACGGCCACAGGTAGACGGTCTGTGACGACGACCTCCCCCCACCGCCCGCCGATCCCCCCTTTGCTCTGCACCCGCGGGTGCGACAGCTACGCAACGTGATGGCTGTCGACGCGTGTCGAAGCGGTGGCCGCGACGTTTCAGCTGGTCATCCGAGGTGGTGCAGATAGGTAAGCAGAGCAAAGGCTGGGTCGGCGTGGCGTGGGGTACGTCTGCTGTGACGGGTTGTCAGGACGGGCTTCGCGATGGTCAATGCCACGCTCAGTGAAGTCGGCGAGGTGAGGTGGGACCACGAGGCGGGGCAACGAGGCGGGCCACGAGGCGGGGCTGTGCTGGCGGGGCTGGCGGGTCAGCGGCGGCGGGTGCAGACCTGCTTGGAACGGGCCACGACGTCGGTGGACCAGGCGACCGCGACGGTGAAGCAGAAGTCGTTTGTGCGGTTGAGCGCGTAGATGACGAAGCTGGTGGTGCCGGCGGGCAGCGTCGCGAAGATGTTGTGGGCCTGGCCGGTGCGGCCGCCCGCGATGACCACCGGGCCCTCGCCGCCCGCCGGGTAGGTCCAGTTCAGCGCGATGCTGTCCCGGGCGTCGCGCAGGGTCACCGCACTGGGTGGGGTGCCGGGTGGGGCCGCGGCGGCAGCCGACGTGGGTGCCGTGCCGCCCGGGGCGGGGGCGGTGCTGGCCGGCGCGCCGGCGGTGGGGGAGGCGCTGGCCGGCGGCGGGGTCGGTTCGTCGTCGCCGTCGACCCGGGCCACGCCGGCGATCACCGCTGCCGCGCCGAGGAGCACCACGACCACACCGGCCACCAGCACCGGTACCAGCCGGCTGCGCTGCTCCGGCGGCGCGCGGTGCACGGGCACCGGCAACAGCCGCGACGGCGTGTACGGCTCGACCTGCGCGTACGGGTCGGGCCGCGCGTACGGGTCGGACGGTTGGTGCTGGTCGAGCGGTGGGTTCGGGTCGTGCGACCCGTACGGGTCGGCGGTGCGGCGCAGGCGGTAGACGCCGGGCTGCTCCTCCGCGCCGCCGGCCAACCCGACCACCGACGGGGGCACCGGAGGGTCGGCGGGGTGGGGCGAGGGGTCGTCCGCCGGTTCGGGCGACCATCTGCTGCCCGTCGACCCGACCGCCTCGTCGGAGGGCAGCCGGGGGTTCGGCACCGCTCCGACGTGGTGGGGAGCGGCTGCCTGCGGGTGGTAGCCGGATTCGGCCGGCCCGTCGTCGTGCGGTGGGACGCGGGCGGCCGGCACGACCGGAGTGTCCCGAGCTGTGGGCGGGTTGTCGGCGCAGGCGTGGTCGGGGTTGGCCGCCGCCCGGGCCAGGGCCGCCACCTGGGTGGCCAGCGGGTCGTCGGCGGGCAGGTGCTGCCGGCACAGCTCGCGGGCGAGCGCCAGGTTGTCGTGAGCCTCGGCGAACTGCCCGCAGTCGCGCTGCATGGCCCCGAGCCGCGCCAGCATCTTGATGCCGCTGGGGTGCCCGTCGCCGTACACCTCACGGTGCAGCTCCCAGGCGTCCTGGAGGCGGTCGCGGGCAACAGTGCACTGGCCGCGCGCGTATTCGACGGTGGCCAGGTCGGCGTGCGCGGCGAGCACCCGCAGCGACTCCGGGCCGTCCTGCGCGGTCAGCTCGATGATGACTTCCTGGTAGAGCCGCGCCGCCCGGGAGTGGCTGCCGACCCGGTGCAGCACCGCGGCCAGAGTCGCCGCAGCGGCCACCGTGCGCGGGTCGGCGCGGCCGTGCAGGCGGGTGGTGGCCGCGTACGCGAACGCGGCCCACCCTCGGGCCGAGTGCGGCTCGCCGAGGGCGATCAGCACCCGCGCCTGAAGGCTGGCCGCCTCGGCCAGCTCGGGCGTGGCGTTGGCCGGGCGGGGGTCGGCGTCGGTGAGCGCGTCGGACAGCAGTTGCTGCGCGCCGGCAAGATCGCCGGAGGACACGAGGTGGTGCGCCTGATCAGTCAGTTCACCGAAGCCGGAAGACACGCCCCATCGTGCTCATTCGACGACGGTAAGTACAAGACCCGCGCCGGTGTCGATTGGTCAGGATCCGGTCAGGTGCTCGGCCAGGGTCTCGCTGATCCGGCGTAGCTGATCGACCTGAGCGGGGCTCAACGCGTCGAACAGGTGTCGGCGTACCCCCTCGACGTGGCCGGGTGCGGCGGCCGCGAGGGTGGCGAAACCCTCATCGGTGAGTAGCGCGATCTGCCCGCGCCGGTCGGTGGGGCAGTCCTCGCGGCGCACCCAGCCGGCCGCCTCCAGGCGGGCCACGGCGTGCGAGAGCCGACTGCGGGATGACCCCGCGGCCTGCGCCAACTGGCTCATCCGCAGCTGACGACCGGGGGCCTCGGAGAGCTGGACCAGGATCTCGTAGTACGCGTGTGGCATGCCCGCGTCACGTTGCAGCTCACGGTCGAGAGTGTCCATCAGCGCCCGGGTGGCGGTGAGGTACGCGCGCCAGGTGCGCTGCTCGTCGGGGTCCAGCCAGCGGGTCATGACCGCCATCATACCCCCGATAGTTGAATGCTCAACTAAATCGCGCTAGTGTCGGGTCATGGGTATCCACCGGCTCAACCACGCGGTCCTCTACGTCAGTGACCTCGCCCGCAGCGTCGCGTTCTACAGCGACGTGCTGGGCTTCCGCCCGGTGGCGATGACCCCGGACGGCTTCCGGGGTGCCACCTTCCTCCAGGCCCCCGACTCCACCAACGACCACGACCTCGGCCTCTTCGAGATCGGCGCGGGCGCCGGTCGGTCGACCGCCGGCCGGTCCACCGTCGGCCTCTACCACCTCGCCTGGGAGGTGGACACGCTCGACGAGCTGGCCGCCACCGCCGAGCGGCTCGCCGCGGCCGGCGCACTGGCCGGCACCTCCGACCACGGCACGACGAAGAGCCTCTACGGCAAGGACCCGGACGGCCTGGAGTTCGAGGTGGTCTGGCTGATCCCGGCCGACCTGCTCGACGACACCGCTCTGGCCGCCCGCAAGCAGATCGGTCGGCTCGACCTGAACGCCGAGCGGCAGCGTTACGGCGGGCAGACCCGCGGCGGGGTGGGGATCTCCGTCCCGGTCTGACCGTTCGTACGGTAGAACGGACCGATGCCGACCGACCGGACCACTGATTTCCTCCGCGAGCTGCTGGTCCGCCAGTTGACGACCTGGCTGCCCGCGGCCCTGCACCGCTCCCGGCGGGCCACCGTCGCGCTCGCCGGGGTCGACGCGGCAGCCGCCGAGGCCGCGCTCCGGTTGGTCGGCGGGCACGGCGACCAGGTGCGCGGCCGGCAGGTGACGGTGCTGGTGCTGGCCGACGGCGCGCCGGAGCTGCCGACCCGGCTCGGCCCGATCGAGGCGGACCTGCCCGCCGAGGTCACCGTGCACCTGCTGCCCGGCGACGCCTACCGGCTGCCGGTCGCGGTGAAGGCCGCCGGGGCGGCCGGCGCGCCGCTGTTCTCCTTCGTGGACCTGCCCGGCGCGGTGACGCCGAAGGTGCTCACCGCGGCGGCCAACGGCCGGACCGGTGAGCTGCTGCTGCACACCGGCGACAGTGCCCGGGACGTGCTCGTCTCCGCCGGCTTTCCCCTGGTCGCCGAGGTGGCGCCAGTGCTGCCCGGCGGCGAGACTGCCGGTGTTGTCGCGTTCGGCAGTCGCTCCGATCGGAGTCTGGAGGCGGTACGCGACGCGCTCTGGGCGGTCGGCGCGCAGTTCGCCGTACGCTTGCGCGACCCACTCGACCCGACCGGCACGACTGTCGACGTGGTCGGCGACCCCGACCTGGAACCGCTGGCCCAGCAGTTGCTGGCCGAGCTGCGGGCGGGCGGGCCACGGCAGGTCACCGAGCTACGCCGGCACACCCTCGCCGCGACCGTCTACCGTGCCGCCGACGCCAACCGCGCCCTCACCAGCCTGCTCGACGCGGGCGTCCTGAGCCGCGACCGCGAAACGGGCCGCCTGGCCGGCGACGAAACCATCAAAGCAACCCCCTAACCACCCCACCCCACCCCACCCCACCCCGTTTCGCCCGCCCGCTCCGCCCCGCCCCGCGATCTTGCACTTTCTGCGGTTACATAAGGGGCATCCCTCACGAATCAACAACCGAAACTGCAAGATCGCGGGGGACGGGCGGGGCGCGGCGGCGCGGGGACGTGCGGGGCGGGGTGGGGACGCGTGGGGGGGGGGGGGGGGGGGGGGGGGGGCCCCCCCCGGGGGTCCGGGATAAAACCCCCCCCCCCCCACCAACACCGGTAAAATAACAACCGGAAATTTAAAAATA
>NZ_JBVJGQ010000003.1:0-645293 GCF_055587245.1 Micromonospora sp. NPDC047756 | reverse complement strand
GCTGGGTCGCCGCCGGCGGCGCGGGGGCGAGGGCGGTGAGTCTCGTCGAGGCCGAGCGGTCTCCCGCACTAGCTCCGCCCCCCCGCTCGACTCCCGGGATGATTACGACCGGGACTTGTCCTGCTTCCAGGAGAGCGGACCCGGCAGGTCGACCCGGTGCGCACGGGCCTTGGAGTTCCAGGACCAGCGACCGATCTTGATGCTCCACGAGGAGAAGCCGTTCTCGGTGAAGTTCAGGATGATCGGACCGTACTTCTTGCGCTTGCGAAACATGAGGCCCATCGGAGGTCTCCCCTCGTCACCGTTCCCTGCCGTGTCGAGATCGAACATTCCCGAACCGGCAACTTTTGAAACCCTCTCGCCGTCCGTGCTGGACGGTCGCCCGGCAGGCATCGCAATCTCTATCCAACAGATAGGTGTTGCGGCACGGTAAACGCTGGTCGGGGTGGTTCGTAACATCGGCAGCGATAGAAGTCTCATCTTCTGGAAGGCCGTTGACCGCTCGTTCCCATCCCGGGCAGCATGGGGTCATGTCGCAGCGGGATGAGCTTCTCCTCACCGCTCGTGTGCACGTCGACCTGGTCCGGCACGCGAGCGCGCTCTGTTGAGCTGACCGGTCCATCCGGCTCGGCTCCAGCGCCGCACTCCCACCGCCCGCCCGCTCAACGCGGAGCAGCGTGCCCGCACGCCCTCATCCGGGCGTCCCCGCTCCCATCGTGGACAGATCAGGAGACTCCTCATGTCCCCACCCCGTCGTGCCATTCTGCGTACCCTCACCGCCGTTGCCGCGCTGGTCGCGCTCACCGCCACCGCCGGCTGCGGCGGTGACGCGGCAGCCGACGGTGGCCAGGCCAGCGAGCTGCGCTACCAGGGCTCGGTCGGCCAGGTCACCCTCCCCGAACTCGCCGCCGACCTCGGCTACTTCGGCGACGTCAAGCTCAACTGGATCGGCAACGTCACCGGCGGTCCGCAGGACATCCAAGCCACGGCCACCGGGCAGAGCGACTTCGGCGGCGCGTTCAACGGCGCCATCGTCAAGCTCGCCGCTGCCAACGCGCCGATCACCGCCGTGGTCAGCTACTACGGCTCGGACGCGCAAACCTTCCAGGGCTACTACGTGCTCGACGACAGCCCCGTCCGCGGCCCCCGTGACCTGATCGGCAGGAAGGTCGGCGTGAACACCCTCGGCGCGCACGCCGAGGCCGTGCTCAAGACCTGGCTTGCCCGCGGCGGGCTCACCCCCGCCGAGATCAAGCAGGTCGAGCTGGTCGCCCTCCCACCCGTCAACACCGAGCAGTCGCTGCGGCAGCGGCAGATCGACGTCGCCGTGCTCGGCGGGGTGATCCGGGACAAGGCGGTCGCCGGTGGCGGCATCCGCACCATCTTCACCGACTACGAGCTGCTCGGCGCCTTCAGCGGTGGCACCTACGTCTTCCGCGACGACTTCATCACGCGCAACCCGGAGACCGTCAAGGCGTTCGTCACCGGGGTCGGCAAGGCCATCGAGTGGGCCCGCACCCAACCCCGGGAGACGGTCGTCGCCCGGATGCGGGACATCATCGGCAAACGGGGCCGCAACGAGGACCCGTCGCTGGTCGCGTACTGGAAGAGCAGTGGCGTCGCCGGCCGTGGCGGTGTCATCGACCAGCAGGAGTTCGGCACCTGGATCGACTGGCTCGCCGCCGAGGGCGAGCTGAAGGGCGACCGCCCGAAGCCTGGCGACATCTACACCAACCGGTTCAACCCCTTCGTGGACGGGGGGAACGCGTGAGCACCGACAAGATCCTCTTTGATCGGGTGAGCAAGACCTTCCCGGTCCGCGCCAGCCGGCGTGGTGGCGCCGGCGCGGTCACCGCGCTGGACGAGGTCACCCTCGGGGTACGCCCCGGCGAGTTCCTGGTCGTCGTCGGCCCGAGCGGTTGCGGCAAGTCCACGTTGCTCGACCTGCTCGGCGGGCTGACCGAGCCGACCGCGGGGCGGGTGCTCGTCGACGGTCGGCCCGTCACCGGTCCCGGCCTGGACCGGGGCATCGTCTTCCAGCAGTACGCGCTGCTGCCCTGGCGTACCGCCGCCGGCAACGTCGCGTTCGGCCTGGAGGCCAAGGGGGTGCCCCGCGCCGATCGCGCCGCCCTGATCGAGCACCACCTCGACCTGGTGGGCCTGCGCGGCTTCGCCGACCGCTACCCGCACGAGCTGTCCGGCGGGATGAAGCAGCGGGTGGCCATCGCCCGCAGTCTCGCGTACGACCCGGACGTGCTGCTGATGGACGAGCCGTTCGCCGCCCTGGACGCGCAGACCCGCGACTCGTTGCAGGACGAGCTGGTGCGCATCTGGGCCCGCACCGGCAAGACCATCGTGTTCATCACCCACGGCATCGACGAGGCCGTCTACCTGGGTCAGCGGGTGGCGGTGCTGACGTCCCGGCCCGGACGGCTCAAACAGGTCATCGACATCGACCTCGGCGACCGGGACGCGGTCGAGGACGTGCGCTCCACCGACGCGTTCCGCCACCACCGCCACCAGATCTGGACCCTGCTGCGTGACGAGGTGCGGGCCGCCCAGGCGGCTGAGGGCGCCACCGGCAGCCGCACCGCCCGCACCGGAGCAGGTGGTGCTCGTACTCCCGTCGTCGCCGGAGCGGACGCGCGGCGCGCGGCGCCGGCGGTGGCCCACACCGAGGAGGCCCGCGTTGGTTGACATCGCCGAACGTCCCACCCGGCTGGCGGCCCCGACAGCCGTGCCGGACGCGGTGGCGCCCGCCGGACCCGGTGCCGGTGGCCTTGCCGGTCGGCTGCTCGGCGTCGGCGGGAGGGCGCTGCACCGCAGCGTCGCGATTCTCGCGCTGGCCGCGATCTGGGAGGGCGCGCCCCGGCTCGGGCTGGTGGACCGGGTGTTCCTGCCGCCGCTGTCGGAGGTGCTGGTGGCCTGGTGGGAGTTGCTGCGCAGCGGCCAGCTCGCCGAGCATGTGGGGGCGAGCCTCACCCGGTCGTTGGCCGGGCTCGGCCTGGCGGTGCTCACCGCCATCCCGCTCGGGCTGCTGATCGGCTGGTACCGGCCGCTCGCCGAGTTGCTCAGCCCGCTGCTGGAGGTGTTCCGCAACACCGCCGCGCTGGCCCTGCTGCCGGTCTTCGTGCTCATCCTCGGCCTGGGGGAGACCTCCAAGATCGCCCTGGTGCTCTACGCGTGCTCCTGGCCGATCCTGCTGAACACCATCGCCGGGGTGAAGGGCGTCGACCCGCTGCTGATCCGGTCGGCCCGCTCGATGGGGCTCAACCACCTGCGGCTGTTCCAGAAGGTGATCCTGCCGGCCGCGGTGCCGACCATCTTCACCGGCGTCCGGCTGGCCGGGGCGTACTCGATCCTGGTGCTGGTCGCGGCCGAGATGGTCGGCGCGAAGGCCGGGCTCGGTTACCTCATCAACTACGCGCAGTACAACTTCGCGATCGCCGACATGTACTCCGGGATCATCACGATCTCCGCCATCGGCCTGGTCGTCAACCAGCTCCTCGTCGCCCTCGAACGTCGCTTCTCCACCTGGCGCGTCGACGTCTCTGCCGGATAGGACGGACCCCAATGACCCGCACCCTGCACCTCAACGCGTTCCTGATGGGCGTCGGCCACCACGAGGCCGCCTGGCGGCACCCCCGCACCGACCCGCGTCGGGTCACCGACGTACGCCACTTCCAGGAGCTGGCCCGGATCGCCGAACGCGGCACCCTCGACTCGCTCTTCCTCGCCGACGGTCTCTCGGTCGGGCCGAACCCACGGCACAACATCCAGGCCGTCTTCGAACCGTTGACCCTGCTGGCGTCGCTCGCCGCGGTGACCGAACACATCGGTCTCATCGCGACGGTCTCCACCACCTACAACGAGCCGTTCCACACCGCCCGCAAGTTCGCCTCGCTGGACCACCTCAGCGGCGGTCGCGCCGGCTGGAACATCGTCACCTCCGCCCAGGAGCGGGAGGCGGTCAACTTCAACCGGGACAGTCACCCCGAACACGCCGACCGTTACCGGCGGGCCGCCGAGTTCGTCGACGTGGCGATCAAACTCTGGGACAGCTGGGAGGACGACGCGCTGGTCTTCGACACCGGCGCGGGGGTGTTCGCCGACACCGACCGGGTGCACGAGGTGGCGCACCGCGGGCCGGAGTTCCAGGTCCGTGGCCCGCTGAACATCCCCCGAGGGCCGCAGGGTCGGCCGCTGCTGGTGCAGGCCGGCTCGTCGCCGGACGGCATCGCCTTCGCCGCCCGCTACGCCGAGGCGGTCTTCACCGCGCAGCAGACCCTCGCCGACGGACAGAGCTTCTACGCCGAGCTGCGCCGGCAGGTCACCGCCGCCGGTCGGGACCCGGACCTGGTGAAGGTCCTGCCCGGCATCGCGCCGGTGCTCGGCGGCACCGAGGCCGAGGCGCTGGCGCTCGCCGCCGAGCTGGAGGAGCTGATCGTTCCCGACTACGCCCTCGCCCAGCTCTCCGGGATGCTCGGCATCGACCTGACCGGCCTGCCGTTGGACGGGCCGCTGCCGGAGCTGCCGGCCGCCGGCACCGTGCAGGCCCACCAGAGCCGCTACCACCTCGTCACCGAGCTGGCCCGCCGGGAACAGCTCACCATCCGCCAGCTGATCGGCCGGCTCGGCGGCGGTCGGGGCCACCGGGTCGTCGCCGGTACGCCGGAGCAGATCGCCGACCAGATCGAGCTGTGGTTCACCCAGGGCGCCGCCGACGGGTTCAACATCATGCCGCCGTACCTGCCCGGCGGGCTCGCCGACTTCGTCGACCACGTGGTGCCGGTGCTGCGCTCCCGTGGACTGTTCCGCACCGAGTACACCGGTCGGACGCTGCGCGAGCACTACGGCCTGCCCCGACCGGCCAGCGCGTACGCCGCCGCTGCCCCGGTGCCGGCATGACCACCGTAGAGCGGCCGGTGACGGACGTCGCCGAGCTGCTACCGGTGAACCCGGACCTGTTCCGTGCTCTGCTACGTCGGCAGGCCACGAGTGTCACGGTGGTCACCGCGGTCGCCCGCGGCACCGACCCCGCCTGCCTCGGTGGGATCGGCGCGCCCATTCGGGCGGGCTTCACCGCGACCTCGTTCACGTCGGTGTCGTTGGACCCACCGCTGGTCTCGTTCTGCCTCGGGGTGGCGTCGTCGAGCTGGCCGGTGCTCGCCCGCGCCGAGCACGTCGCCGTGCACCTGCTCGGGGCCGGGCAGCGGGAGGCCGCCACTGTCTTCGCGACCAGCGGCATCGACCGGTTCGCCGCGTACCCGGACTGGACGTCCGGGCCGTTCGGGGTGCCGCTGCTCGACGGGGTGCTGGCCCGGCTGCTCTGCCGGGTGGTGCACCGGGTCCCGGCCGGCGACCACCTGCTGGTGATCGCCGAGCCGCTGGCCCTCGGCGACGGCGGTGACGGCCCGCCACTGGTCCACCACCGGGGCGGCTACACCACCGCCGCGCCAGCGTGAGCGCAGCCACCGCGGCCGACCTGCTCGCGTTGGACCGGGCCGCCCAGGACCTGCTGTTCCGGGCGGCCCGCACGGCCAACACCTTCACCGACGAGCCGGTCACCGACGCCCAGGTCGCGGCGATGCACGACCTGATCCGGTACGGGCCGACGGCGTACAACGGTCAACCACTGCGGGTGCTGCTGCTGCGCTCGCCGGAGTCCCGGGCGCGGCTGCTGCCGTACGTCTCGTCGAGCAACCGGGCGAAGACGGCCAACGCTCCACTGGTGGCGGTGCTCGCCGCCGACGTGGACTTCCACGAGCGGCTGCCCGAGCTGTACCCGCACCGGCCGCAGGCCCGCGACTGGCTCGGTGACCGTCCCGCTCGCGCCGAGCAGGCCCGGTTCAGCGCGACCCTCCAGATCGGTTACCTGCTGGTGGGCGTACGCGCCGCCGGGCTGGCCGCCGGCCCGATGGCCGGGTTCGACGCGGCAGGGGTGACCCGCGAGTTCTTTTCCGACGGCCGGCACGAGGCGCTGCTGCTGCTCAACCTGGGCCACCCGGGCCCGGACGCCTGGGGGGAGCGGCTGCCGCGGCTCACCACCGAGGAGGTGGTGTGGACGCTGTGAGCCGGCCGAAGCTCAGCGGGGCTCCCACGCGTCGGGCAGCGCGGTGAGCTTGCGGACGTGCGCGGGCAGTCGACCGCTGACGATCTCGGCGAGGCTCACCTCGTCGACGACCCGCCGCACGGCGGCGCGGACCGCCACCCACAGGCCCGGCAGGTTCTCCGCCGAGCCCTCGTACCGGGTCTCCTCGGGGCGCAGCCCGCGTACCCCGGCCAGGGGGCCTTCGACGGCGCGCAGCACCGCGCCGACGGTCACCTCGCGGGGTGGGCGGGCGAGGGTGTAGCCGCCCTCGGCGCCGCGTTGGGCGCGGACGATGCCGGCCCGGCGCAGATCCGCCAGGACCGCCTCCAGGAACTTGCGGGGCATGTCCTGCTCCGCGGCGATGACCTGGGTGGACAGCAGCGAGGGGTACGCGGTGGCGAGGCTCAACGCCGCCCGTACCGCGTAGTCGCCGCGCGCGGAGATCTGCACCCTGCCATCATGCCCGGCCGGTGCCGCCCGGCCCTCCGGCGGGCGGCCCGGGTCTCGTGGCGTACCCGCCGTTGGCGGGTTCGCCGAGGGTGCCGGGGCGGAACCAGCCGCTGTTGACGCCCGTCGACTCGGTCGGCGGTCGAGGCCGGACCACCCGGCCGGCCACCGGTTGATCCCGGGCGGCCCGGAACGCGCCGGGGCTGACGCCGACCTCGCGGGTGAAGAAGCGACCGAAGTTCGTGGGTTCGGAGAAGCCGAGCCGCCGGCCGATCTGGGCGATCGGCTGATCCGTCGCGGCCAGTAACCGGCCGGCCTGCAACGCGACCCGCTCGTCGATGACCTGCTTGGCGCTGCGACCGGTGACGGCCAGGCAGGCCCGGGTCAGGGTCCGCACCGAGCAGCCCAGCTCGGCCGCGTAATCCTCCACCCGCCGGGTCTGCGGGTAGCCGTGCTCCACCTTGAGTCGGAACCTGCGGAACGTCTCGTCCTCGGGCCGCGACGGCGACCGGTCGTCGCGGGCCACGGCCAGCCGCAGCAGCAGCACGGCCAGTTGGTGCCGGAGCAGCGCGCGGGCGGTGGGGCTGTCGGGGTGCCGTCGACAGTCCACCGCCAACTGGCTCACCTCGCTGATCACCGCGTCCTCGTCCTCACCTGCCAACTGCCGCCAGGTCGCGGTCGTGGCCAGGTCGACGTCGAAGCCGCGCAGCGCCTCGGCATCCCAGGCGACCACTGTGGCGTCGAACTGCGGGCCGGCGCAGCGCAGCACCTGGCCGGGGCGGACCCGCAGCAGCGTGCCGGGCCGGCACGGCAGCAGGTGAAAGTCGAGTTCCGCGTCGCCGTGCCCACGCGTGGTGAGAATCAGAAGGTCCCGCTCGACGATCACCGGCCGACGCCAGCCCGGAGCACCGGCAAGATCGGCCAGCGCGAACGTGGCTATCTCGTCGGTGACGGGAGACGCCGTTCCGATCGATGGCGCGGGGGAGGGATCGGTGGAGACCATCGCCTGCGACGGTAGCCCGAACCGCAGGTCACCGCATCCCGATCGACGTTCGCAGCGGAATCCGCAGCAAGCTGCGGGCTTGTCCCGGTCCCGGCGACCGGGCTACGTTACCCGGCGGTAGCGCCGTCGGTCCGCGGTCCACCCGGTATCCGCCGGTCACCCGCCCGCCCGGCGGCACCCGCCGACTCGCGATGGGATGGGCATGACGCAGCTGTTCTCGGTCGAAGGTAAGACGGTCCTGGTCACCGGCGGCTCGCGGGGGATCGGGCTGATGATCGCCCAGGGCTTCGTCCGGGCCGGCGCACACGTGATCATCTCGTCCCGCAAGGCTGACGTCTGCGAAGCGGTGGCCACCACCCTGTCCGCCGAGGGCCGCTGCGAGGCCATCCCCGCCGACCTCGGTGACGACGCCGGCGCCGAGACGTTGGCCGCCGCCGTGCGCGAGCGCTTCGGCCGCCTCGATGTGCTGGTCAACAACGCCGGAGCGACCTGGGGCGCGCCACTGGAGGACTACCCCGGGGCCGCGTTCGACAAGCTCTGGGCGGTCAACGTCAAGGCCGTCTTCCGGCTCACCACCGCGCTGCTGCCGGCGCTGCGCGCCGCCGCCAGCGCCGACGACCCGGCCCGAGTGATCAACATCGGGTCGATCGACGGCATCCGGGTGCCGATGATGGAGGTGTACGCGTACTCGGCCACCAAGGCCGCCGTGCACATGCTCACCCGCAGCCTCGCCCACCAACTCGCCGGGGAGCAGATCACCGTCAACGCGATCGCGCCCGGCCCGTTCGAGAGCAAGATGATGGCGTTCGCGCTCGACGACCCGGCGAGCCGGGC
This sequence comes from Micromonospora sp. NPDC047756, assembly GCF_055587245.1. Classification (NCBI taxonomy): domain Bacteria; kingdom Bacillati; phylum Actinomycetota; class Actinomycetes; order Micromonosporales; family Micromonosporaceae; genus Micromonospora; species Micromonospora sp. NPDC047756. The sequence goes on along the minus strand of NZ_JBVJGQ010000003.1, from coordinate 636,918 downwards.
CGCCATCGAGCAGCAGGTCCCGCTCGGCCGCATCGGGCGCCCCGAGGACATGGCCGGCACGGCCATCTACCTCTCGTCGCGCGCCGGCGCGTACCTGACCGGAGCGGTCATCCCCGTCGACGGCGGCATCACCACGCACGGCTGAGCACCGGCCCACCCGCGGCGGGCTGCCCGCGTACCCCTTAGGGCGTGATGCGGAAGTGCTGGCCGGACGACGCCTGGACTCCGGCTCGGCTCGACCGACACTTCCGAATCACGCCCTGGGTGTGTGCCGGGGCCGCGCGGACTCGGCAGATCCGCGCGGCCCCGGTGTGGCCGGTGTTGCCCGTTCGGGCGGTCAGCGGCCGGCGAGCAGCCGGTTCACCGCCGTGTCGACGTCCAGGTGCTCGGCCTCACGGCCGCGCGGGACGACGACGTAGGTCCGTCGAAGGAAACGCACCAGGACGCTGCGCGGCACCTCGAAGAGGGCGTTGCCGTCCGGTGACGAGAGGGCCAGCGCGACGAAGTCGCCGCGCGGTGTGGCCCAGGGCCAGACCCGAACGTCCCCGATGCCGGCCGGCTCGTCCAGGCCGGTGACCAGAAGTTCGCGAGCGAACGACCAACTCACCGCCTCGCCCCCTGCCGATTCAGCATGGAACAGGACATGGACCGCATACGGGTCAGCAGGGTCGTAACGCAGACTGGCACGCACCGGCAAGGCGGTGGCGTCAGGTGCGACGAGCCTTAGCGACGTCTCGACCTCTACGGTCGTCGGTCGGATGACACTCATGGACGTTCTCCCCCCGGCACCGCTGCGGAACGCGCGTGTCCCGCTTTTCCCATACTCAGGTGCTACCTCTGGCTACGCTCCGCCATACGCTGACTTCACCCAGTGGTGGGAAGGGGGACGGAAAGGCCGCGTGAATGTGAGCATTCATGTAGGATTTCCGGTTCTGCCCAGTGCGTGATCCCGCCCGGTATCGGGTGGCTCAGTCGTCGACTTACTCCGGTAACGTCCAGTCGGGCGTTGCAGTGACGGGCCCGAGCGACACTGGGGGGTGAAATGGTGACGAAGCAATCCTCAGTGGATCCCGCGGCGGCACCCGGCCCGCCGAAAGTCGCGGTCCGAGCAGCCGAAAAGCGGGGGTACGGAGTGCCGATGGAGCAGCCCGAACGGGCCGGTCGGCCGGCGTCCGACGCCGGACGGTCCGGTGGCGACGGCGCCGGTCGTGGTCGTGGTCGTGGTGGCGACGCTGCCGCCGGTGGCGACGACGCCGCCGATGGTGGTGGCGGAATCGCCGTGCAGGATCCTCCGCGCCGGCCCCGCTGGCGTGAACGGATCTCGCTGACCCTCGACCTCATCCGTGCCAACCCCACCGGGCGGATCGCACTCAAGATCTTCGTCGCGATAGCCGGGGCGCTGGTGGTGACCATCGGCATCGCCCTCATTCCGCTCCCCGGGCCGGGTTGGCTGCTGGTGATCGCCGGCCTGGGCATCTGGGCCGTCGAATATCACTGGGCGCGGCGGCTGCTCGGCTTCACCCGCCGCCACGTCCACGGCTGGACACGTTGGGTAACGAGACAGTCGCTGCCAGTGCGAATCGTGCTCGGCTCCGTCGGCCTGGTCTTCGTGGCCACTGTCGTCTGGTTGTCCCTCAAGTACAGCCTCGGCATCGACGTGGTCGCCGAGGCGATGCAGTACCTGGCGACGCACTGACCCCGGATTTCCGGTCCGGTTCCACGATCGGGTAGAGTCAGTGGCGCTGAGGGCGATTAGCTCAGTGGGAGAGCGCTTCGTTCACACCGAAGAGGTCGCTGGTTCGATACCAGCATCGCCCACCATGTTCCACAGCAAGTCGAAGCCCGGTTGGACGTAGTCCAGCCGGGCTTTCGCTATCTAGCCGCATAGATCATGAGTCGCCTATGAGTCCTGACCGTCGACAGAGCGAGCCGCTGCGCGCGTACTACCGGACCCGCGGCCTGTTGCAGACCGTGAGTAGCTTCGGCGACGTCTAAGCTGTAGCAGCCAGACGGTTCCCAATCGCCGCCGGTGGCGAAAGCCATCCGTGAGTTCGGGCAGGTATGCCGGCAGCCGGCGGACGATCCGACCGCAGGTCTGCCAACTGGTGTGCGTCAGAACAGCGACTCGAAGACGGCAGGTTGGTCGCCGACAAAACGTCCCGTCATGCCGATAGCGAGCAGGGGCCTTGTGCTGGGATGCGGACGGGGTCGCGGAACCGACGCTCACGCTGCCGGCTGTAGGGCGTCGTCGCCTTCGGAGCAGCGCCCAAGACTCACAAGCGAGGAGCCGATGTGGCTCCTGGCCTGGGTGTGCTCAAGGTCCGAAGCGCTCGCCTGGCGGTTGCGGTATTAGCCGTAGTGGTGGGGCGCGTCGGTGCGGTGGCGGGGGTACCGTCGATTGTGGTGGTCTGCCGTGTAGTGGCTGGTGGTCCGCTGCCCGGACCGCTACCTGGGAGACGATGATGAGCGATCCAGCGGCCTTTGGCGCGCGCCTGCGAATGTATCGCGAGCGTGCGGGGAAGACTCGGCCTGTTCTCGGCGGGCTGGTCGGGCGTAGCGCGGAGTGGGTCAAGGCGTTGGAGAATGGCCGGCTACTGCCGCCACGCCTGCCCATGCTGCTGCGGCTGGCCGAGGTGCTCGACCTCTCGGATCTAGCGGATTTGACCGGTGATCAGTCGTTGCCGGTGGCGTCGGTCACCAGGGCGGGGCATTCCGAGGTCGGCAAGGTCGCCGTGGTGATGCAGCGGGCATCGGTGCCGGTGGGTCCGGTGCGGCCGGTTGTCGTGCTGCGCGACCTGGTGGATCAGGCGTGGGCCTTGTGGCATCGATCGACGACCGAGCGTACAGCGGTGGCGGCGGTGCTTCCCGGGTTGCTGACGGATGCGCAGCGCAGCGCCCGGATGCTCGACGGCGGGGACCGTCGGCTGGCGTTGGTCGAGTTGGCGCGGGTGTATCACCTGGTGCAGTTGTACCTTGCGCACCAGCCGTTGCCGGAGTTGGTGTGGCTTGCTGCCGACCGGGCGATGTCGGCCGCACGAGACGCGGACGACCCGGCGGCGATGGCGGTGGCGGCCTGGTACTACGCGCACGTCTATCGGGGCGCGAATCAGGTGGATGCCGCCGAGCAGGTGCTGGTCGAGGCTTCGGGTCTGGTTGACCCGGCGGCGGGTGGTGAGCAGTTGGCGCGATGGGGTCAGGTGCAGCTCGGCATCGCGTTGGGCCACAGCAAGGTTGGCCGGGCCGGTCGGGCGTGGCGGGCGTGGGATGCCGCCGACTCGGCCGCGAGCCGGCTCGGCGACCGGTACGTCCATCCGTGGCTGATGTTCGGATCGGCGGCGTGTGCGGCGTATGCGGTCTCCATCGAGACGGACCTGTGCCGCACGGGTGAGGCGGTGCGGCGGGCCGACGCCACCGACTATCGGGCGTTGCCCTCGCAGACCCGCAGGGCTGCCGCGCTGATCGATGCGGCTCGGGCGCACATGCTGGACCGTGGGGAGGTCGCTGCGGTGCACCTGCTCGGCCGGGCACTGCGGGAGAGCGTCGACACGGTGCGACACAACCCGTACGCCCGCACTGTTGCCATGGAATTGTCGAGCCGGCCGGGCACGGTTGGTGAGGACGCCCGAGAGTTGGCCCTGGCAATCGGCATGATCGGGTAACCCTCCCTGAGGTACAAACTCTCCCTGCCGGCGCTGGTTACCACTCGTAGCGTTTCGATCACTGGCGGCGGCGAGCTTGTGCCTGCTTGACACCCGATAGAGCCGGACAGATCTCGTCGCCGCCCCCTGTTGCTCAATCGAGGGGGCGAGTCTGTGGCGATCTGGTCTGAGCTGCGCGCGTTCACGCGGTGGCTGTTTCGGCGGCCTCAGCCGCCGCCACCGCCCGGGACCGGGCAGCGGTACCAGGACGTTGAGCAGGCGGCGGCGCAGCAGCGTCTACTCGACCACGCGAGGCAGATGCGGCGGTGCCAGGGCCATCACGAATCGGCGGACCAGTTCGGGGCATGCCGGCCGGAGGGCCTCCGGTGACCCGGCGCGCGGCCGGATCGTCCGGCCGGTCAACGGTCAGCAGACGGCGCGTGTCGTATGACGGGTACATCGCGGCCACTGCGTTGACCTTCGTGCGGCGGCACCGGCCGGTGTGGTCGTCGAAATTCCAGCGGCGAATCTGTCGTTGTGGGGTCGAACTGCCCTGCCGTGCTCGGCACCGAATACCGATCAGTCGTGGGCACTGGCCGCAGGCAGAGGGGCAGTGAGCGGTGCGTTGGAGCAAGTGATCCTCGCGGTGCACGTTCGAGGGCTGGCCGGCTGGTGTGTCGGCTGCCGGGCGTGGTGGTCGCGGCTCACGCCGTACCCGCGTTGGCAAATGGGCTGGGCGACCAGCCGGCAGGCGCGGTCGATGACGGCGGCCCTGCTCGGACGCCGCGCATGACCACGCATGGCCCGGTGCTGCCGATCTGGAGCTGCGGCGGCTGCGATGCGCCCTGGCCCTGCCGCACGCGGCAGCGTGAGACCAGGAGGTCTGGGACGAACAGGTCCGCCAACATAAGCAAGGACACCTGAGGAATGTGCACCCGAAGGTGCGGATCCAGCGCCTCGTCTGACACCAGCATTACAGCAACGGTGCCAGTCGGACCAAGCCGAGAGGCACGCCAACAGGCCGTCTGACCCCGCATCAAGCCCGACCCGACCGGCTCGCGGAGAGTTCACACCGAAGAGGTCGCTGGTTCGATACCAGCATCGCCCGCTCTCAGGTCTGGCAGGTCAAGGCCACTTCGGGAGGTGGCCTTTCCGCTGTCGCATGGCAATGACGTGTCGCAACGCCAGCTGGTCGACACGGTGCAGGGTTCGAGGGGCCCGATCTACGCTCCCGCCGTCAGTCCGAGGTCCGGATCTGCTCCACGCGCGTCAGAGGTTCCTGGAGGTACTCCGTGAGCTCCCGCAGCGCGTCCTTCTCCGCCGTGGTGATCACAACGCCCTCCTCCCACAGGGCACCGACGAGCGTCGTGATCGCGTGGTCCCAGGCGCCGGCGCCTCTGGCCCTCAGGACCATCGACCGGTACTTCGGGCTGATCTTGGGTGCGACCTGGTCGATGATCCGAGGGCTGAGCCGGATGTATTCGTTGACTTCCATGGGTCTCCCGTGGGTGCGGTGGCTAGGCCGGCGGGTTGGTTCTGACGCCCTCGCCGCTGATGGGGTGGCCGCCGGAGATGCTGCCGTCCTTGTCCAGGATAACGACGCAGGTGATGCCGTCGCGGGTGCCGGTGACTTCCCAGCCGTCGCCGCCGGGACGCGCCTCAGGGCGGCTGTCGGGGTTGGCGGCGATGCTCTTGAACCAGCCCTCGACCTGCTCCTTGGTGGTGCCGGGCGGGAAGAGCGTCTTGTTGGGCTCGGTGGACGAGGGCTTGTGGTCGCCATTACCCCTCCCGTCGCCGTCCCAGATCTTGTCCATCGCCCCGGCGCCCATCTGACCGAAGCGGTCCATGTCGAACTTGGCGTCGGCGAACTCGGGGTCGTCCCAGGGGTTGGTCCTCTTGGGCACCTCGGGCTCGGATGTGTCGGCGTCCTTCGGGCGGCCCTCCCCGGCGCGCTTGATGCCGTGCTGCTGGGCTGGTCCCACGCGCTTGGGCATCATTCCCGGGTTGAACTTGGGACGGTTGGGGCCATCGCCGCCATCGCCGTGCGGTGGGGTGGGGCCTGAGGGGCGCTTGTGGAGACCCGCCACAGCGAACAGGACCACCAGGACGGCGGCGGTCCGCAGAGCCGCCATGAGTTGTCTCATCGAGGACCGCCTAGACGTCGAGGAGTGCGCGAAGGCTGGAGAGGCTGGTGATCAGGCCCATCAGCCAGCCGAAGATGCGGCCGGTCCAGCGGACGACGGCGATTGCGAGCTGGGAGGCGACCAGCGGTGTGGCGAAGCCGAGGGAGAAGACCACCTCGGCCAGCCACACCACGACCTTGGCGATGCAGTCGGAGATGAAGGCGCGCACGACCTCCCGCACCGTCTGCACCAGGATCCCCGCGCCACGGGTCGCGGCACCCATGCCGGCGGCCGTGCCCGCGAAGATCCCGGCGACGTCGATGTTGATGGTCAGGATGTCGCGATAGGCGTCGGCGGCGGCGCCCTGCCATCCGTCGAGGTCGCCGACCAGCCGCGCCTTGAGGTCCTCGGCGATGGAGAACAGCTCATTGGCCATGTTGTCCCAGGTCAAGGCGTGCGTCTCGATGATCTCGGGATTACCGGCGAGCCAGTCGAGGGCCTGCTTCAGTGGCTCGACCTGCTCGATGGCCCACTCGATGCCCATCGACAGGAGCGTGCTGAACGGGTCGATGGCGATGGCCGCCCCGTCGAGAGCGGCCCCCAAGCCCGCGACCGAGCCGTCGATCCAGCTGCCGGAGTCGATGGCGTCCTTGATGCCCATGTAGTCGTCGGCGAGCGGCAGGCCGGTCCAGCCGTCGCGGTGGGCGGCGCTGGTCGAAGCAATGTCGGAGGTCGTGGCGACCAGTGGGTTGCTCATGAGAGGGCGCCGGGCCGGCTCAGGTCGCGGAGTGGAAGGAGTTGAAGCCGTCGGTGGTGGACTCCTCGGCCCGCTCGTAGGCGTCGGCGTTCTTCTTGATTCCCGCGGCGAGCAGCTCGATGTTCTCGGCAAGCATCCCCACGCCCTTGTCCTGGTCCCGGTGGCGTCCCTCCAGGATGGGCGGCAAGAACTGGCAGAGCTGCCCGTAGGCATCGTCGGCCTGGAAAATGGTGCCGCTCGCGGCCATCACGGCGGCGAAGCGGTCGTGAATGGCCGACATGGCCGTCGCGTGCGCGCGCAGCGCCTCGACGTTGACCTCGAACCCCCCGTGCATCAGTATCGCCTCTCTTCGTCCTCGGTGTCGGCGGTCCGGAATCCGGCCAGCAGGGCCCGGCCGGTCGCCGAGTCGGCGCCGACCGTCTCCCGCACGACCTCGGCGGCGGCCTCGGCGAGCTTGACCCGGGCGTTGCGATAGGCGCCCATGATCGCCTGCTGCGTCTGCTCCAGGCTCACGCGTTGCACCCGCGCGGAGAGCCGGATGTCGGCCATCGCCCCCGTGGAGTCGACGGTGACCTCGACGATCCCGTGGGCGTCGCTGGCCGTGACCCGCAGCGCGCCCAAGCCGGCAGCGGCGGCCTGCGTGTCGGCGGCCCGGCGTACGGCGTTGGCCTGCCATGCCTCCAGGCGTTCCCGCGCATCCTCGGCGTCCAACAGCGGATTGACCATCACGCCTCCGTTTCCGTGGACGAGCAGGGGAACCAAAGGCGTCAGTGTAGCTGCGGCCTGGCACACCAGGGTTCCCGAGCGAATGCGGCGTCATCCGGTCAATGTGGATTGTGGCGACGTGGGTGCTGATGATCGCCTCGCGGGCAGCGGAGAGTCGAGGGTGAGCAGGGCGGCCGAATCCGGCGGGTCTGGCTCCGTACCTCAAGCTGGGATCATCCTCATGCGCTGCCGAACTATCTGGCCCGAGGGTTCGCGCTGGTCGAAGCTCGCACTTAGAGGCGGGCGTGGGTGCCCGTCGTGGGTGGAGGCGGCCGGCGCGTAGCTGGACGGTCGCGCTGAGGCGGGCTGAGGTCAACCACTCCGCCGATTCTGGCGACGATGCCGTCCGCGGTGTGTGTCGCGCTGGCGAAGACCGACGATGGGCTCTGGTGCGTGTCGCCCTGGTGAATCTCGATCGCGCTGTTGCCGTAGGTGTCGAGCAGGTGAGCGGCGAGGCAGCCGACACTGTTGGCGTTTGCGACGTCCTCGTCGACGCCGATCGCTGGGGCGAACATCCGGGCGGCGCCCGTTCTCGCGGTCGGCGGCAGCGCGTAGGTGAAGCAGCCGAGATACCCGAGTAGCCGACACTCGGTTGCCAGCCGATCGAAGTCGGGCCGCATGGACAGCAGTGTGCGGCGATCCCGGACGGGAACGAGGAGTCGTGGCGTGCCGGGCGAGGCGACCCGTAGGTCGGCGGCGATGTCCGCTCGTTCCAGGCCGAGGGCCGCGATGATGCCACCGCCAGTCGCGCCGGCATGATCCGACAGGGCGATGACGCCCTGGTCGAACCAGACCTCAATGCCGTCATGGCGGCGGATGGCGGTCGTTGCGAAGGTGCGGCCTCCGCTGCGTTGGCGGCCGTGGTGCTCCGTGGCGCCGCTGCGGTCGAGGAGGACGGCCTGCGCGGCGATGGTGCCGTGCCCGCAGTTCGGGAGCTCCCCGGTGCTCGTGAAGAACCGCACCCTGGGTGCGTCCGCTGTGGTGGTGTCGATGAACGCGGTGTGCGAGGTGCCGGCGTTCAGGGCAATCGCGTGCCGTTCGTCGTCGACGAGCACGGCATCGTCGATCACGACTGTGGTAGGGCTACCGCCTCTCCCGTAGCGGGTACAGGCGTTCACCATCGCCACGGGTGGGCCGGCCATCAGGCGGCCGTGACCCGCGCGGGCCCGTCGGGCGTGAACGGCGGTTCGAGCACTGGGGTACGGGCCATGGCCAGACTCCGATGCTTCGGATTTAGAAGCACGGTAGCGATTGCGCTCCGGAAGCGCCAGGGCAGGCGTTGCGCGGGTTCAGGCCTTGTCGTCCTCGCTCACGGTCGAGGCCCATGCGTCGGACCAGCGAACGAGCGGGCGCAATGCCTGGTAGGCGCCGCGGCCGAGGTCCGTGAGCGCGTAGGCCGTGTCCGCCTGCTGGGCGACGAGGTGGGCGTCGAGCAGTTCGGTCAGCCGCTGCCGCAGAACGCTGGATGACATGTTGTCGCAGCGCTGCTGGAGCGCGCGGAAGCCGACCGGCCCATGCTGCAACTCCCAGATGATGCGCAGGTTCCAGCGACGCCCGAACAGGTCGAGGGCGGCCATGAGAGGTCGCCCGGTACTCGATCCGCGTACCGGCTTGCCCGGCCTGGGTGCCGTCATCGCCTGCGCCGCCCCTCTTGATGCTTCGATATTCGATACAATACCGTCCGACGTACTGATTCGATTTCCGAAGCGATCGGGGCTGCTTCGTGAGGCGATTGCGCACTGCGTTGTGTGACCGGTTGGGCATCGATCTGCCCGTCGTTCAGGCGCCCGTGGGTTCCGCGGCGGTGCCGGAACTGGTGGCGGCGGTGTCCGAGGCCGGTGGTCTTGGCATGCTGGCATTGACGTGGCAGACCCCCGATCAGGCACGGCGGAGCATCCGGCGTACCCGGGAGCTCACCACCCGGCCGTTCGGGGCAAACCTGGTTCTCGACTTCCCGGTGGACGATCTGCTCACCGTGTGCCTGCAGGAGAAACTGCGGATCATTTCCACCTTCTGGGGCGACCCGTCGCCGATGGTCGGCCGGATTCACCAGGCCGGCGCGCTGCACCTGCACACGATCGGCGACATCGCCGAGGCCGTGCAGGCTGTCACGGCCGGGGTGGACGTCGTCGTGGCCCAAGGCTGGGAGGCAGGTGGTCACGTCCGCGGCGGCACCACCACGATGTCTCTGGTGCCGGCGGTCGTCGACGCGGTCGGGCCGGTACCGGTGGTGGCTGCGGGAGGAATCGCGGACGGGCGTGGCGTCGCGGCGGTGCTCGCGCTCGGCGCCCAGGGTGCCATGCTGGGCACCCGCTTCCTGGCCGCTGCCGAAGCCGCCACCCACGAGGTGTACCGGCAGCACCTGATCGCGGCCACCGGAGCGGACACCGTACACACCCTCTGCTTCGACGGCGGATGGCCGAACGCCACGCATCGCGCGTTACGCAACACGACCCTTCAACGGTGGCAGGCGGCCGGCTCGCCGCCCGCCCCACTACGGCCCGGCGAGGGTGACGTCGTCGCCATCGACGCGTCCGGCGAGAACCGACCTCGATACGAGGACCTGATTCCGCTGCCCGGGATGACCGGTGACCTGGCAGCCATGGCCCTGTACGCGGGCCAGTCCGTGAGCCTCGTCCGCGATGTCCTGCCCGCTGCCCGCCTGCTCCACGAAATCGCCGATCAGGCCGCCGCCACCGTCGAGCTGCTGCACCGCCAGGCGACGTGATGTCCAATCCCGCTGCGGTGTTGTTCGATGTCGACGGCGTGCTCGTCGACTCCTATCCGGCGTACCGTCGGATCTGGAGTCGGTGGGCGACGCTGCGCCACCTCGACCCGGACCTGGTCTGGTCCCAAACCCATGGCCGCCGGCCTGTCGACACCATCACGGTGGTGGCCCCGCACCTCGACGTCGACGCCGAATACCGGCTCGTACGAGAGATCATGGCCGCCGAAGGCGACGCCTTTCCCGTCTATCCCGAGGCCGCCGCCGTGTTGAGCCTGCTCGATGGTCAGCCGTGGGGTGTGGTCACGTCGGGCCGAACGCCGACCGTGAGGCAGCGGCTGCGCGCTGGCGGCCTGCCCGATCCTCCCGTCCTGGTCGACAGCAGCCAGGTCCGGCGCGGCAAGCCGAGCCCCGAGGGCTATCTGCGCGCGGCGCACCTTCTCGACACCCCCGCAGCGAACTGCCTTGTGATCGAGGACGCTCCCGCCGGAATCGAAGCAGCCCGGCGTGCCGGCATGACTGTCGTCGCCGTTCGCACCACACACCCTGGCGACGAACTAACCGGCGCTCACCATCGCGTCGACACCCTCGGGGACACGATCCCCCTCCTCACCGACTGGCTGAACGGGACTCGACCCACTGCACGTGAGCGCCGCTCACGTGCAGAGGGGATCGTGCCGCCTCGCTGCTAGGCCCGACGCGGGTCGCGGATCAGGTGAGCCGAGGGGCTGAACGGTGGCCGTGTGTCGTGGGCGACTGCGTCGGCTGGCGTCGTCGGGCAATATCGGCGCATGGTCAGCATCAGCCAGGAGTCCAGTGACGAGACGGCGCAGCGGTTGCGGCGGGTCATCGCGGCCGCCGAGCTGGTCATGTTCGATGGTGAGTGGTCGTTCTTCGAGGCGCCGCTCACCCAGCCCCCGGCCTTGACGGCTGACCTGCTGGCCGTGGTGCGCGACGAGGATCGGTGGTCCTGGCTGGCACCGGATGCCGGGACCGATGGTGAGCGCTTCGCGGTGTTCTCATTTCACTTCCCGCCCGACGTGGACAACAGCGGGTTCGTCGGATGGCTGGCCACCGAGTTCAAACGCCGGCTGGGCACCGGCGTGTTCGTCATCTGTGGTCACAACAGTGAGCGCGGTGGCATCTACGACTACTGGGGCTGCCCGACCCAGGTCCGCGCCGAGGCCGTACAGGTCCTTGCTGAGCTGCGCGCCGGTCGGTAGCCGTCCGCACCCTCAGTTCCATGATTCAGAGGCCGTAACCCGGGATCGCAAGCGGTCGACGGCGGCGACGGCCTCAGTAGGATGTTGAGATGTCTCGGCCGGTGATCTTCGACCTGTTCCATACCCTGGTTCACGGTGCCGATGACGAGCGTGACCGGGTTGTTGGCGAGATGGCGCTCGTGGTCGGGGTGGCTCCGGCCGCGCTGGTCGCCGCCTATCACGCAACCTGGCGTGACCGGCTGGTCCGGTGGGACGTGGAGGACACCGTCCGCATCCTTGCCGGACGCCTCGGCGGCACGCCGACCGACGAACAGGTGGAACGGGCCGGTGAACATCGCCGTGCCCTCGCGCGCCGGGTGTTGGGCGCTGTCTCGACCGCCACCCTGGACGTGCTCGACGTGCTGCGCGACGGCGGGCATCCACTGGCCCTCATCAGCAACGCCACCTCCGAGACCGCCGAGGCATGGCCGCAGAGCCCGCTCGCCCGCCGCTTCGACGTCGCGGTCTTCTCGTGCGAAGTCGGGTTTGCCAAGCCCAACCCGGCGATCTACCGCATCGCCGCCGAGCGCTTGGGCGTCGCGCCGGCCGAGTGCGTCTTCGTCGGTGACGGCGCAGACGGCGAATTGGCCGGTGCGGCAGCGGTCGGCATGACCGTGCTTCGTACGACTGAGCACAACGACACCGACCCGAGCTGGGGCGGACGTGCGTTCGCCAGCCTTGGCGACCTGCCGACCCTGCTGCGCGAGTCGACCGTGCTGTCTTCCGCTTCCACGCCTGACGGTCGGCCCGGGTGACCACCTCAGAGAGTGAGACGCCCCCGCCAACCGAAGTCAGCGGGGGACGCACCGTTCGCAGCCGAACGAGGCTACTACTCAGTGCCGACGAGGCTGGGTGAGTCGCCCTCACCCGATACCTTTGCACTCACCAGTGAGGTGAGCACCGACAGCACCGCCGCGCCGGACGCGATGCCACCGGCCGCTGCCCAGTCCGCCTGCCAGGCGTTGAACACGATGTCAGCGCCCCAGTAGAGCAGCAAGCCCTGTGCGGCGCTCTTCACCGCCCGCTCGGCGGTGGCCTTCCAGAACCTCGTGGTGAACATGTTGATACCTCCAGGGGTAGGTTCATCGGACGATCCATACCTCAAGAATGCCTGGTCAGAGGCGGTTAGTGCTTGCCGCGCTGTCTGGGCCGCCAGCGGGTACGGCACCGGTCAGAACGAGCTGCCCTCGTGCTCGAACGGGGGAGGGGGACGATCACTTCTGCGGTACGGGTGGGGCTACGGTGTTGGCTTCGAGGTGTCGGCTGCGCCAGCCGGTGCAGGCGTGTCCGCGCCTCGTGACGACAGACGAAGCCGGCGGTGGAGATGGTCGAGCAGCTCATTTCCCGGGCGGATGCCGCCTACCAGCGTTGGTTGGCGTCGATGACCGACGACGTCGTCGCCGGTGGAGTGGTCGTGTACTGCGGGGGATCCCTGCCGGAACGCAACGCGACCTACGGAATCGGCGAGTGGCTCACGGGCTACCTCCTGATCGGCCAGGAGGGCGATCGGGGATTCTTCCTCAGGTGCGACGGCGGCGGCGGGCCGGTGTTCTGGGCTGACCTGGGCGGCTTCGGGGACGTCGACCTCGAGGTTGTTGCCCCCGGGTTCGAGGTGTGGCTGCGTTCCGGGTTCGACCTGCCGGCCGAACCGGAGCCGGACCTACCGTCGACCGCCGACGTCTATGTGGGCGGCATTCCCCTCGACGGGGTCCGGTTGCTGGCGCGGGTCAGGAAGCTGCTGGGTGTGGATTGGCACTTCGGGGATCTCCTGGGCCTGCTCGCCACCCAACCGTTCCTGGCGGCGAGGTCAGCTCAGCTGTACGCGCTGCGCCGCGACCTGGAAGTCGCCCCCGAGTTGCGGCCATTCCTGCTCTACGCCACCGACCACGGACTGGAAGCGGTGTGGTCGACCGGCGACGCGTTCGCTGTGTCACGCCACTGTCGAAGCTGTGAGAATCTTGTCGACGAGGCCGGTACGCGGGGCGAGGAGAAGACATGAGCGACTTCAACGACAAGATCATCGCTGAGTTTCGTGCCAACGGGGGGCAGGTCGGTGGTCAGTTCGCTGGCGCTCCGCTGCTGCTGTTGCACACGCTCGGTGCCAAGAGCGGCCAGCCTCGGCTGAACCCGATGATGTACCAGAAGGTGGACGGCGGCTATGCCGTGTTCGCGTCCAAGGGCGGTGCGCCCAGCAATCCGGACTGGTACTACAACCTGCTCGCCCACCCCGAGGCCCAAGCCGAGATCGGTACGGACAAGGTCGAGTTGATCGCCAGAGTTGCCGTCGGGGACGAACGGGAACGGATCTGGAGCGCGCAGAAGACCGCATATCCAGGCTTCGCCGACTACGAGCGGAAGACGACCCGACAGATCCCCGTCGTCGTACTGGAACCCGCACCGTAGCCAGGGTCGGTCCAACCACGTTCAGATCTGACACGTGAGCACGTCGGCGGGGGCACCCCCGCCGACGTGCTCACGAGAAGACGGCCCCTACGGTTTGCGGGCGAGGAGCCCGACGAAGGTGTGATAGGTGTCGGTCTGCACCGTGGCCGGCGCGTCCGGCTCTGGGCGCCACTCGGCCAGCGGCACCAGCCCCGGCTCCAGCACCGTCAGCCCATCGGCGAACGAGAGGATTTCCTCGTCCGTGCGCCAGCGACCGGTGCCGAGCGACTCGTTGAAGACCCGCTCGACCTCGCGGGCCTTGCGGGAGCCCTCCGGATCTCGCTCACCCGGGTCGCGGAAGTGCGAGATCGCCACGTAGCTGCCGGAGGGCAGGGCGTCGATCAACGCGGCCGCCACCGCCTTCGGGTCCTCGTCGTCGCCGAGGTGATGCAGGATGGCGAAGAGCAGCAGGCCGACCGGCCGGTCGAAGTCGAGGAACCGGCGTACGTCCGGGTGGTTGAGAATGTCCTGCGGCTCCCGGATGTCCGCCTGGATCACCGTCGCGGTGCCCTCTGCGGCGAGCAGGGCCCGCCCGTGCGTCAGGACTATCGGGTCGTTGTCCACATAGACGACCTGAGCCTTCGGGTTGTGCTCGGTGGCGACCTCGTGCACGTTGCCCTGAGTGGGCAGCCCCGAGCCGATGTCGAGGAACTGGTCGATGCCCGCCTCACTGACCAGAAAGCGAATGACTCGACGCAGGAAGGCCCGGTTCGCCTGGCCGGCTGCCGGCCCGTCCGGTGTGATCCGCAGGGCGTGCTCGGCGACCTTCCGGTCGACCTCGAAGTTGTCCTTGCCGCCCAGGAAGAAGTCATAGACCCTGGCCACGCTGGGAATGTTGGGGTCGATGCCGGGGGGTGCCGCCTTGTCGCGGGTCACAGGCGTCTCCATTCGATCGGGATTGGCGCGGGCTCGGCTCTGCGGGCGGTGCCGGCGTTGCGGCGAGTGTAGCGATCGGAGGGATTGGATTTTGCCCCACTGGTATCGCTCCCAACGAATTGCCCGACCGCGACCTGTGGCGTCGGCCAAACACAGTGGATCGTCAGCGGCGCACGGCCACACCGTGCCGGAGTGACGCGACCCAAGCGGCGGGGGAGAGGAGCGGTGAGGGCGCACAGCGGGCCGGGTCGATCAGTGGCCGAGGCGTGAGACACGTTGGCGTTCATCGATACGTTGTCGCATCGTCGACCTATGACAGGTGCTCCCTCCTCCTCGCTCATCCGCCGTCTGCGGCCGGGCCTGCTGGCCGCCGTCGTGCTGTCGACGGCGGTGCTCGGCAGCGCCCTGAGCGCCGTGCCGGCGGCCGACGCCGGCACCGTGACGCCGGCCGCGTTCCCGGGGGTCGCCCCGGCGCCCGCTGGGGCCGCGGAGTCCGTCGCAGCGCCGGCCGGGACCGTCCCGCCACCGTCGACTTCGCCGTCCAGTACGCCGAGCACCTCGCCCGTCGCGCCGAGTGCGCCCGCGAACCTGACCGCCAGCGAGGTCCGCAGCGCGTCGGTCACCCTCACCTGGACGGCCGCCGCGTCCGGCTGCTGCGCCATCACCGGGTACGACATCACGTACTACCAGGAGTTCGGCGACATCGTCTTCAGCGCCACCGTCGGGGCCGTCACCAGCACCACGATCACCAACTACCTCGGGCCGGGTCAGCAGTACACGTTCCGATTGATCGCCCGGGACAGCCTCGGGCAACGCTCGAACTGGTCGAATGCGCTGACAGTGGTCACCCCGGTGACGGACACCGGCCCGGACACCACCCCGCCGAGCGCGCCGCAGAACCTGACCGTCGGCGAGGTGACCGCCTCGACCGGCACGTTGTCCTGGTCGCCGTCGACGGACGACGTCGGCGTGCTCGGCTACAACGTCTACCGGTTCGACGGCTGGTTCACCTCGCAACTGGTCGCCACCGTGCCGGGTACCACGTACACGGCGCCGCTACCCGCGTCGACGCCGCTGCGCAACCTGTACTACGTGCGCGCCCGGGACGCGGTGGGCAACGTGTCGATCGCGTCCAACACCGTCACCCTGCCCACGACGACGACTACTCCGACGCCCCCGCCGCCCTCGACCTGCCAGGTGACCTACCGGAACCAGTCTCAGTGGCAGGGCGGCTTCGTGGCCACTGCGACAGTCCACAACACCGGGACGGCAGCGATCGAGGGTTGGATCGTCACCTTCAGCTTCCCGGGAGACCAGCAGGTCACCTCGGGGTGGAACGCCACGATCGGCCAGACCGGGGCCGCCGTGACCGCTCGAAACGTCGACTGGAACCGCGTCCTCGCGCCAAACGGCTCTGCGACCTTCGGCATGCAGGGGCGGTGGGGTGTCAGCGACGCGCCGCCGACCGGCTTCTCGCTGAACGGCGCACCCTGCACGGTGAGCTGAAGGAGTCTCGTGAACACCAATCCGGCCACACCCCACCGCCGCGCCAGGGCTCTGCTCGGGGCCGTCGCGGTCGGCGTCCTCGCCGTCGCCGGCACGCTCGGCGGCGCGCCCGCGCCCGCCTCGGCCGCGAACACGCTCACCATGCGGGGTGCCGACGTCTCCTCGTTGCAACGCAGCCTGGATCTGGGTGCCAGGTACTACGACGCCGGCGGCGTCGTGCGCGACCCACTGGACATCTTGAAGTCCGTTGGCCTCAACTACGTCCGGTTGCGCGTCTGGAACAACCCGGTCAGCGGCTACAACAACAAGAACGCGGTGCTGGGTCAGGCGAGGGCGGCCAGGGCGAAGGGCCTCAAGGTGCTCATCGACTTCCACTACTCCGACACCTGGGCCGACCCGGGAAAGCAGTACAAGCCGGCCGCCTGGGTCGGGCACAGCCTGAGCCAACTGCGTACCGACGTCTACACCTTCACCTACGACGTCTGTTCCAGCCTGCGGGGGCAGGGCACCCCGCCGGACAGCGTGCAGATCGGCAACGAGATCAACGTCGGGATGCTGTGGAACGAGGGCAAGGTCGTCAACAACGACTTCGCTCCGCTGGCCGGCCTGCTGAAGCAGGGCTACAACGCGACGAAGGCGTGCGGCAGCGGCATCCCGGTGATGATCCATACCGCCAACGCGGACAGCAACGCCAACGCCCGGTGGTTCTACGACGGCATCCGAGCGCAGGGTGTGCAGTGGGACATCACCGCGCAGTCGTACTACTGCATGTGGCACGGCAGCCTGGCGAACCTCTACAACAACATCGTCGACCTGCGTGCGCGCTACGGCAAGCCGGTGGTGATCGTGGAGACCGCGTACCCCTTCACCCGGAACAACGCGGACAGCGAGCCGAACGCCATCGGCGACGCGACCTGTGACGGCATCAGCGCGACCTGGTCCGGGCAGGCCCAGGAGTTCGACTGGGTGCAGAACACCGCCCGCAACGCGGGGGCCATCGGGGTCTTCTACTGGGAACCGACCTGGTACGCCGTCCGCGGCAACGGCTGGGACCCGGCCAACATCAACGGCACCGGAAACCAGTGGGACAACATGGCGGTCTTCGACTGGTCGGGGCGGGTGAACCCGGGCGTACGGTGGACGCCCTGACCTCCTCGGAGGTGCGGCGACGGCTCCCGGCCACTGCCACGATCCGTCGCCGAAATCCGCCGCGGGCAGTGATCAGCAGGTGCGCGGCTGCCAACTCACCTTCGTCACGAACATGGGCACGTACAGATCCCCGCCGCCGGGGCGGGCGCAGATCGCGCCGGAGAGCTGCGTCCCGAGATAGTTGTAGGACCAGGTGATCTCGGCGTTGCGGGAGGTGCGGTTGTAGTAGTTGAAGGCCGGGACGTTGCCGGACCATTCAGTGGTGGTCACCAGGGACGGAGTCGAAATGGGGCCCTCCGCCGGATGATCCCAGTTGGGCCAGATGCAGAACGTGCCCTGCGGGCAATTCCCGGGTGACCAGTAGTCGGCCGAGGCATTGGGGGTTGCCGCCGAGGCGGCGGGGACGGTGGCCAGCACGCCGGCGACGGACGCGGCGAGGGCGATGGATTTCCACAGCATGGTTCACCTACTTAAATAGATGAGCATGGATGCCTGCCGAAAGGCTACCGGTGGAAATTTGAAGGGTCAAGCACTTATGGTCGTGGGCGAGAATCGGCGGATGGAAGATCTCCTGCGATTCCTTCATCGCCGGTACGAGGCGGACTGCCACGCGTACACCGACGTGTTTCACCGGTTCGGCAGCGATGCGCTCCTCGACAGCCACCTGCCGATGCTCGACCTGGTCGACAGCCTGGCGAAGGAGTACGAGGCCATGGCCCCCGGCGACGAGCGCTCCGTTGGTCTCGCCTACGCGCTGCGGGTGCTCGGGCAGTCGTACAACGAGCATCCCGACTACCGCAAGAAGTGGCGGCCCTAGCTGCTCGGGGAGCCGCCCCTGTAGCCGAACCCGATCGCGGCATCGGAAACCGTCAGCGGTTGAGGTAGGCGGTCAGGCCGCCGAGTTCCTCGCTGGCGATGAACACCGACCGCACGTTGAGGATGGCCTCCTCGACGTGGGCGGGGCAGCCCCACGCCGCATCACCCCACGAGTCGGCGACCTTGACCTCGGCGGGCGCCGTGCATCCGGCGGCGCCGCCGAGCTGGCAGTGCTCGGGGTGCGGCGCGGCGGCCTGCGCGGCCGCGGCGGCGCGCATCCGGGTGGCGAGTTCCGCCGCGACGGTGGCGCGCTGCTCAGCCTCGGCGCGTAGCTCACGCTCCACGCGCAGTACCTTGGCCAGCTCGTCACTGGCGGATTTGGCGCGTGCCTCAGCGGCGAGTTTCGCCTGCTCGATGTGGTGGCGTTCGATGGCCAGGGCGGCGGTGCCGGCGAAGAGCCGGGTGAGGGCGAGGTCGGTGTCCTGCGGGACACGCGGGCTGCGGTGATACATCGCGAAGGTGCCCAACAGGCCGCCGTCGCGGGCCAGGATCGGCGTGGACCAGCAGGCCGCCAACCCGGCCTGCTCGGCCAGCCCCCGGAAGTCGTCCCAGAACGGGTCGGTGGCGATGTCGGTGACGATCACCGGTTCCCGTCGGTGGGCGGCGGTGCCGCACGAACCGACACCTTCGCCGGTCGCGATGCCGTCGATGGCCTGGTTGTAGAAGTCCGGCAGGCTCGGCGCGGCGCCGTGGCGCAGGTGCCGGGCGTCGGGATCGGCCAGGAGTACGGAGACGAGCACCTCCTGCGGTGCGAGGTTCTCGATGCAGCGGGCCATCCCGTCGAGCACCTCGGTCAGGGGCGCCTGGCGGGCGATCTGCTCCAGCAGGGCGCGGTGTTCGGCCATCAGCCGTTGAGCATGCTTGACCTGTGTGGTCTCCACGCCCAGCACACGGACGCCGGTCACGTTGCCGTCGGCGCTCCGGCGCGGCTCGTAGGTGAAGTCGAAGAACGCCTCCCGCGCCTGCGGGCCGCTGCCCAGCACCACCCGGACGTCACGGCCGGTGTAGGGCTCGCCCGTGCGGAGGACCTGGTCCAGGAGCGCGATGAATCCCTGACCGGCCAGTTCAGGCATCAGCTCGGCGATCGCCACACCGACCCGGGCCCGCTCCTCGCCGATGGTGGCGAAGAACGCGGGATTCGCCGTCTCCAGCAGGTGCTCTGGCCCGGCCAGAGCGGCGAAGACGGCGATGGACTGCCCGAACAACGCACGCAGGTCGTCCTCCGCCGCTTGTTCGGCAGCGGCCGGACGCGCAGCGGCGGTAGACCGTTGGCCTGGTACCGCGGTCATGGTGGGGGTTCGCCTCTCGTCTGCGGGATACGGGCAACGTGTCACCGGTCGGTGCGGGTCGCCACCGCCGCCCGGAAGGGGTCACCGCCGGTGCAGCGTACCCATGTGCCCGAAATTCGGGTCTTACCCCACCAGCCACCCACCGTAACCGGGAGCCCGACCGGTGGCGTGATCCGGTCAGGCGGAGTGGTCGGGTTACTCCGACGGGCGAAGAGCCTTGCGAATCGTCGGCGCGAGAGGCAGATCCGTCGTGCTGAGCGCGGCGACGATCCGGTCCGCCGCGCTTTGGAGTTCCCGCAGGCCAGTAGCGTCGAGGCCGTCGAAGAGCAGCTTGCGTACGGTCGCCACGTGGGCCGGCGCGGCCAGTTGGACCTTCTCCCAGCCCTGCTCGGTGAGGACGGCGTTGGTGTACCGGGCGTCGTCGGGGTCTGGACGACGTAGCACCAGGCCGCGCTTCTCCAACCGGGCGATCAGGTGGGAGATCCGGGACAACTCTGCCCCGGTCAGGATCGCGAGGTCACTGAGGCGCAACGTGCGATCCGGCCGATCGGAGAGGCCGGCCAGCGCGTAGTACTCCAGGTGGCTGATCTGGGCGTCACGCTGCAACTGCACGTCCAGCGCGACCGGCAGCACGACAGCGACCGCGTGCAGAGCGCGCCAGGCGCGCATCTCGTCGGCGGTCAGCCAGGTCGGACCTTCGGTCGTCACGGCGTCGAGTCTAACGTCACATGAACGTTCACGTATCAGGCTGTTAGTGTCTTACATGAAAGTTCACGTAACCAGAGGAGCAGGCATGTCCGCCCTGAAGATCGCCGTCATCCTTGGCAGCACGCGCCCCGGCCGCAACGGCAAGGTGGTGGCCGACTGGGTGCTGGCCCAGGCTGCCGGTCGTACCGCCGCCGAGTACGAGCTGCTCGACCTGGCCGACTATCCGCTGCCGCACCTGGACGAGCCGGTCTCGGCGAAGGCGGGCCCCAGCCTGTACTCGAAGGAGCACACCAAGGCGTGGGCCACGAAGATCGCTGAGTACGACGGCTACGTGTTCGTCACCCCCGAGTACAACCACTCCACCTCAGGCGTCCTCAAGAACGCGATCGACTACCTCTACAACGAGTGGACGAACAAGGCGGCCGGGTTCGTCAGCTACGGTGCCGTCGGCGGAGCCCGGGCCATCGAGCACCTGCGCGGAGTGTTGAGCGAGTTGCAGGTGGCGCACGTTCAGCAGCAGCTGAGCTTCTCGCTGTACACCGACTTCGAGAACTTCGCCGACTTCACGCCAGCGGACATGCACGCCGGCAGCGCCCGGCTGCTGTTCGACCAGTTGGAAAGCTGGGCCGGCGCGATGCGGGCCGTCCGTGCGGTCAGCCTCGTGACGGCTGCCTGATCGGGCGAGCGGCGGACGGCGTCCAGTTCGGCACACCGCGAGCTGCCGCCGTTCGCCGACGGCGGCTCACACCACAGGCCGGCCAGCCGTCCGCTCGGGTCAGGGGTCAGTTCGTGGTCTGGTTGCGCTCGGCGAGTTGCTTCAGGTTGAGCAACTGCCGTCGCGCCATGATCAGGTCGCCGACGGACAGCCCGGGCGCGGCCCAGCGGGGCGACTGCATGACGACCTTGAGGAGCAGACGCGTGGTGTTCCGCTCCCAGGGCACCAGGACGTAGGACATGAAGGCGCCCATGATGGTGCTCGTGAGCTGCCTGCCGGGGTCGACCGAGACGATCCTTCCCAGCTTCCGCCAACCCGCGGTGGTGAACGCCTCGCCGACGTGCGGCTCCGGTAGGCCTCGCAACTGTCGAGGTGAGCGGCGACCCAGGTTGTCGATCCAGTCATATGAGTACGGGGCAAGCCTCACCTGGGTCACCCACGGCCACACCGCTGCGGGGGGTGCCGCTATCGACACTCCTCGCCATGCCTGGAGAGCGGGTGAGACGACGAACTCGTCGCAGGGATAGGGCCGTGTCGTCTCGTTCCTGGTCACCCCCCACCGGTCACCGATCACGCGTTCGTCCCTCCCGGAGGTCAGATCAGGGCTGCGCCGAGGGCGCGGAACGCGTCGGCGGGGAACGCCGTGTCGTCGCCTCCGTTGAGCACCTGGATCGCCACCTCGTCCGCGCCGGCCTGGTAGTGCTTCTCCAACCCGGCCACCACCTCTTCGACGGTGCCCCACGGGATCAGGGCGTCGACGAGGCGGTCACTGCCGCCGTCGGCGAAGTCCTCGTCGGTCCAGCCGAATCGCCGCAGGTTGTTGGTGTAGTTCGGTAGCGCGAGATACCCCCTCGTGTACTGGCGGGCGGTGGCGCGGGCCGTGGTGGCGTCCGCGTCGAGGACCACGGCGACCTCGGGGGCGAGCAGCCGGTCGGGCCCGATTGCCGCCCGGGCCTGCGCGGTGTGCTCGGCAGGGACGAAGTACGGGTGCGCGCCGGTCGAGCGGTCGCGGGAGAGTTCGAGCATCCGGGGGCCCAGCGCCGCCAGGATGCGCCGCTCGGGCGTAAGCCCGGCCGCGTCGAGGCCGTCGAGGTAATCGACCATCCGTGAGTACGGCTTGCGGTAGTCGGTGCCGCCGCTCTCCACGACCACCGCGTGGCTGGCGCCGAGACCGAGCAGGAACCTGCCGGGATGCGCCTGCTCAGCGTCCTGGGCGAACGCCGCCGCCTCGGGCGGCGACGAGTGCCAGATGCTGACGATCCCGGTCGCGACCCCGATGCGCGTGGTCCCGTCCAGGATCTCCCGGAAGCGGGGGGCGACGTTCTCGCCGAAACCACCGGAGAACCAGATTCGGGAATACCCCAGGCCCTCCAACTCGGTCGCGGCGTCGATGGCCGCGCTCCGACTCTCGCTAGCAAGGAAGAACGGTTGCCATACGCTCACGAGTCGTTGTGCCATACCGCAACCCTACGACCCTCAGCCGCTGACCGGGTGGCGGCAGACAGGCCAGCCCGGGAAGCCGGCTGGCACGCGCCGGCTCCTGAGTCACGGTGTGAGGCCAGCCTGGATCGCCAGGATGGCGGCTCCCACACGATCACGGCTGCCGGTCTTGGCCAGCACGTTTGTCACGTGGGTCTTGACGGTGCTCATCGACAGGTAGAGGCGCTCGGCGATCTCGTTGTTGTTGAGCCCGGCGCCGATCAGGGCGAGCACGTCGGTCTCCCGAGCGGTCAGCTGGTAGGCCGTCAACTCCACCCGGGTGGCCGGCCCGGTGGCGCGGACCCGGTCGAGTACGGCGCCGGTGACCTCGGCGGAGAGGACCGCCTCGCCGGCCGCGACGGTGCGCACGGCGGCGATGAGGTCGCGGGCGCTGGACCGCTTGAGCAGGAATCCGCGGGCGCCGGCGGCGATGGCGTCCAGGACGTAGGCGTCGTCGTCGAAGGTGGTGACGACGATGACGGCCGGCGCGTGTGGGATTCTGGCCAGCTCGCGAGTGGCTTGCAGGCCGTCGAGTACCGGCATGCGGATGTCGACGAGTGCGACGTCGATGCGGGAGTCGCGACGTACGGCGTCGAGGAACTGCCGCCCGTCGGCCGCCTCGGCCGCGACCTGGATGTCGGGTTGAGATCGCAGGATCAGGCTGAAGCCGTCCCGAACCAGTTCCTGGTCGTCGGCGATCGCGACCCGGATCACGGGTTCGCCACCGGCAGGTTGGCCTGGAGCATGGTGCCGCCACCGGGGCGCTGGCTCAGCTCCCAGCTTCCGCCGCGTGCGGACACGCGTTCGCCGATGCCGAGCAGGCCCGAGCGGTTGGTGGGGGCATGGGGGAGCCCGATTCCGTCGTCGCTGACCCGCAGGCGGGCGTGGTCGCCGACGCGGACCAGCTCCACCCAGGCCGCTGTGGCTTTCGCGTGCCGGGCGATGTTGGTGAGGGCTTCCTGGGCGATGCGGTAGGCGGTCAACACCCCGATCTCGTCCAGGCCCGGGTCGGCGTCCAGCTCGACCCGCACCGCCACGCCCTGCTGGCGCAGTGGCTGCGCCAGCAGCTCGTCGATGTCGGACAGGCGCGGCGGCGCGCTCACCGCGATAGCCGCGTCGGGATCGCGCAGGTGCACGACGAGCGCATCGAGCTCGCTCAGTGCGGTGCGTCCGCTGTCCGCGACCGCGCGCAGCGCCGCGCCCGGGTCGTCACCGAGCTGACCCGCCTCCGCCTGCACCACCATGGCGGTGACGTGGTGACCGACCACGTCGTGCAGCTCACGGGCAAGGTTGGTGCGCTGCTCGAGCCAGGCCGCCTGGCCGCGTAGCTGGTCCGTCTCCTGCGTGAGGGCATAGCTGTGCGACCACGATCGCAACAGGGTCGCCAGGAGATAGCCGGCCGCCACGAAGACGAACGGCTGCTCGTACAGCCCGCGCTGGTTCATCAGCGCGACAGCGAGGGCGCCGGCCGCGCCGATCAGGCCACCCACCCAGCCCATCCATGGCCGTCGTGCCGGGTCTTCACAGGTCGAGACGAACACGAGGGCGGCGGCCACGAGGCCCAACTGCACCGATTCTCCGGTGCTGACCAGCGCCGCGAACCCGGCGCAGACCGCGAACACCAGTGCCCGGTAGCGGGGGCGCAGCGTTATCGCGCCGAGGCCGACCGGCAGCACCAGCCACGCCCAACCCGCCGCAACGGCGAGACCTCCGTCGACAGTGGTGACCACAGCGGCGATGATCAAGGCCGTCGCAGCGTACGCGAGCCGGCGCACCCGCCCGGGGTCGCGCAGCCGTTCGCGGATTCCAGTCAGCACCAGCACAGTCTCCGTGACGGGCCGGAAGACCGGCCAGTACCCGGGTACCGGATCGTCCGGCACCCCGGTACCGCCCTCGGAGCTGGAACGGCACCACGGCTCGTTCCGCGAGAACGCTTACCGGACGAGTCTGCGGAGGTGACTCTCGTCGACTCCCGCATCGCCATCACCGTCGGCCCGCTTCGTACGGTTCCCAACTACATCACCGCCGTTCGCACGGTCGCCGCTGTCACCGTCGGGATCCTGGCCCTCGTCTCCGGGTCGGTGGCATTGATGGCGGTATCGTACGGTATCTACTGGCTCGGTGACGTGCTCGACGGCTGGGCCGCCCGCCAACTCGGCCAGGAGACCCGGGCGGGGGCCGTCTTCGACATCGTGAGCGACCGGGCCT
Organism: Micromonospora sp. NPDC047756; assembly: GCF_055587245.1. NCBI lineage: Bacteria > Bacillati > Actinomycetota > Actinomycetes > Micromonosporales > Micromonosporaceae > Micromonospora > Micromonospora sp. NPDC047756. The sequence continues at coordinate 612,400 of NZ_JBVJGQ010000003.1, read as the reverse complement.
GCACCGCCGTACTCTGCGTGGGCCTGGTTTCCCTGGTGCCGGACGTCGCGGTCGTGGCCCTGGTCTTCCTGCTCTCGTTCCTGGTGCTGGACACCATGCTGTCGCTGGCGTTCCTGTGCTGGCCGGTGCTCAGCCCCAATTACTTCCACCTGGTCGACCGACGGGTCTGGGCGTTGAACTGGTCGCCGCTGGCCAAGGTCGCCAACACCGCCGGCGTCATCGGCGCCATCGCGTTCGGGCAGTACCTGCTCGCGCTGGGCGTCGCCGTCGCCGTCGTGGCGGTCAAGCTGTGGTCGGTCGCAGCGGTGGCCCGGCTGCTCGAACGGGACGGCCGGGCATGAGCAGCCTCGCCGAGGCCGTGGTGGCGCTCGGCTACGGTGTCGCGTCGGCGCTCGTCCCGATCGTCAACGCCGAGGCCTACGCCGTGGTCGCCGGGCAGCGTGGCGGCCACGCACTCGTCGCCGTGCTCGCCCTGGCGCTCGGGCAGACCGCCGGCAAGCTGCTGCTGTTCGAGTCGGCGCGTCGTGGTTCGGGGCGGCTGGCCCTGAAGGTCGCGAAGCGGGCACAGTCACCTCGCGCGGCGACTCGGGCCGCGCGGTGGACCGAGCCGATCCGACGCTGGCTATCCCGCCGCCGCACGGCCCTGCCGACAGTGCTGGCCTCCGCCGCGGTCGGGGTTCCGCCGCTGGCCGTCGTCAGCCTCGCCGCCGGCACCGTGGGCCTTCGACGCTGGGAGTTCGCCGTCGCCTGCCTCTCCGGGCGGGTGATCCGCTTCGCCCTGCTGGTGCTGCCAGCGGTGCTGGCCTGACCTCGGCTTCCCGTCAGAGGAGCCGACCGTCGTGGGTGAGCAGGGCGGCCGGGCCGCCCAGGCGCGTACTCAGACGAGGCGACGGAGCACGGTCTCCACGGCGTCGATCAGCGGATCACCATCGGTGCGGGGGTGCCGGGCGAGACCGAACTCGACGTCCGGCAGGACGGGCAGGGCATCGGTGTCCCGGCAGATCATGGCCGGTTCGAGGTTCGCGGGCATGAGCGCCGCCACGCCGAGCCCGGCCCGTACCGCGGCGAGCACCCCGACCAGGCTGTTGCTCTCGAAGGCCACCCGCCAGCGCCGATCGGCGCGCTCCAGGGCGTCCAGCACCGACGTACGCCAGGAGCACGGGTTGGAGAAGAGCACCACCGGCAGCGGGTCGGCGGACACGTCCACACCCTGCCCGGTCGCCCAGACCAGCGGGGCGCGCACCGTCCAGCGCGGCGGCCCGGGGATGTCCGGTACCGCGTCGAGCACGAGTTGGACGCGCCCCGCGTCGTACGCCTCCCGCATGGCGGCGTTGGAGCAGCTGAGCACCTCCAGCGTCGCGCCGGGATGCAGCCGGGCGAGGTCGGCGAGGGCCTGCGGAAGGTGGGACGCGGCCAGGTCTTCGAGCAACCCGACGCCACAGTGGCCGGTGAGCGCCCGGCCGGTCTCGGCGAGTGCCTGTGCGGAGAGCGAGAGGATGCGTTCGGCGTACGGCAGGATCTCTTCGCCCGCCCGGGTCGGCGAGACACCGGTCGACGACCGGTGCAGCAGCGGTCGACCGACGACGGTCTCGAGCTTGCGCAGCTGTTGACTGAGACCGGGCTGGGTCTGCCCCAGGGCGGTCGCGGCACGGCTGATGCTGCCTTCCCGTACGGCGGCGACGAACGACCGCAGCAATGCGGTCTCCAGGTCCCTTGCCATAAGCAGTCATTATGCCAGCCTCAACAAGATGGCGTCTTCTTATGGCGTGCGGACGGGGCTAGCGTCGGGCGGGTGACCAGTTACCGGCAGGTGCTCGCCGTGCCAGGGATGGCACCTCTGCTGGGTGTCTCGCTGCTCGCCCGTACCGCGATAACCGCCGACGTGATGGCGCTCACCCTCTTCGTCGTCCTCGGCCTGGAGCTGAGTTATGCGGCAGCGGGTGGGGTCGCGGCGGCCCTGACCGCCGGAGTGGCACTGGGCGGGCCGCTGCTCGGCCGCATGATCGACTCGCGGGGGCTGCGTCCCGTCCTGCTGGTGACCGCCGGCGCGCAGGTCGTGTTCTGGCTGGCCGTGCCGGTCCTGCCGTACGGGTTCCTGCTGGTCGCCAGCTTCGTGGCGGGCCTGCTGATGGTGCCGGCCCAGGCGGTGAGCAGGCAGGCGATCGCCGCGATGACGACGTCGAAGCAACGCCGGGCCGCGTTCGCGCTGGAAGCCGTGCAGGGCGAGCTGTCGTACATCGTGGGGCCGGCGGTGGTGATCCTCGGCGCGGCGACGGTGTCCCCCGACGTGGTGGCCTGGGGGGTCGGCGCCGCGATCCTGGCCGGCGGCGTCGGCATCGCCCTGCTCAACCCACCGATGCACGCCCGGGACGAGGCGGAGGCCGCCGCGGCGGAACGACCACCACGGCGGCAGTGGTTGAGCGCGAGGATGATCGCCGCGCTGACAATGGCCTTCGGGACGACGACGCTGCTCAGCGGCGTCGACCTCGCCATCGTCGCCACGCTGCGAGAGGTGGGTCAGGTGTCCTGGGCCGCCGTGGTCGTCGTGGTGTTCGGCCTGTCGTCGGTCATCGGCGGGCTGGTCTACGGCGCGCTGCCCCGGCCCCTGCCCACCTGGCTGCTGCTCGCCCTGCTCGGGCTCGTGACGATTCCCGCCGGGCTGGCTTACGACTGGCCCTGGCTGTGCGTGGCCGTCGTGGGAAGCGGTCTCCTCACCGCGCCGACCCTCGGCTCGGTCGCCGACGCGGTGAGCCGCCTGGCGCCGCCCGGCGCACGCGGCGAGGTGACGGGTCTGCAGTCGTCGGCGCAGAGCGCCGGTTTCGCGCTCGGATCCCCGCTGGTCGGTGTGGCGATCGACCTCTCCGCGCCGGCGGCCGGTTTCGCGGCGGCCGGTCTCGCCGGCCTGGCCGCCGCCGGGACCGGCTACCTGGTGTCCCGCCGATCACCCGCCCGACGACGCCGCCGGGCGATGCCGGGTACCACCGCGGGCCGGCCGGCGCTCTAGGTGCTCCGCCCAGAGGGGTCGGAGACACGGCTGGCGGGTGCGGTGTGGTGGCGACGGGTGTCCACGGCGAGCAGAGTGAGGGCGGCCAGCGTCAGCAGTCCGCCGGCGAGCGCCAGCGGGCGTGCCCCCGAGGTGGGCAGGAGCGCGCCGCCGAGCAGTGACCCACCGGCGATGCCGGCGTTGAAGGCGACGCTCACCCCGGCCGACGCGATGTCGGTGCTGCCCGGGGCCAGGTGCAGCATCCGGTTCTGTACGGCGGAGCCGAACGCCGCGTACGCGAGGCCGATCCCGGCGAGAAGCGCGACCACGCCCGGCTTGAGCGCGCCGAGCACGTGCAGCCCGAGCAGCGAGGCCGTGCCGATACCGAGCGGCGTCAGCAGCGAAGCGATCGGTCGGGTGTCCAGAGTGCGGGCCGCGACCAGGGTGCCGACGACGCCGGCCGCGCCGGAGACGAACAGCAACGGCGCCAGCACCGCGTCGGCGAAGCCACTGACGTCGAGCAGGAACGGTGTCACGTAGGTCTGCAGGGTCATGAAGCCGCCGATGCCGAGGGCCGTGGCGGTCAGCAGGACCGCAAAGCGACGGCCGTCCGGGGCGCTGCCCCGGGCGGCGCCGCCGGCGGCCGGGGGATAGGAGGGCAGAAGGAACAGCACCGCGGCGGCGATCGCCACCCCGATCCCGGCCAGCACCGCGAACGCCGCCCGCCAGCCGGCCTGCTGCCCGAGCCAGGTGCCGAGAGGTACGCCGAGCACCGGGGCGAGCGTCGCCCCGGTCGCGAACAGCGCCACCGCCCGACCGCGCACCGCGACCGGGAACGGTCCGATCACGGTCGCCGTGGCGACGGACCAGAACAGCGCCTGGGCGAGGGCGGTCACCAGGCGGGTGCCGGCCAGTGCGGCGTACGTCGGCGCGAGCGCGGCGCCGGCGTTGGCGGCGGCGAACAGGAGCATCGTGACGCCGAGCAGGTGCCGCCGGGGGACCCGCTGGGTCAGTCGGGTCAGCGGCACGGACGCCAGCACCACCACGACTGCGTACCCACTGACCAGCAGGCCCACCTGTGAGCGGGACCGGTCCAGATCGGGTGCGATGCGGGTCAGCAGACCGACGGGCAGCAGCTCGGTCGTGATGAACGCGAACGCGGCCAGGGAGAGCGTGACGAGCACGGCCCTGGCCCTTCGTGGCGACATCTCCGGTGCCATGATCCACCCCCCATTCCAGTGGGTCACCGTAAACGAGGGCCCGGCCCCGCTCCGCTCGCGGGTCTCGGCGGCCGTCGGGCGACATCGGCTGGCCGGGCCGGTCTCCGTGGTCGGCCGCCGGGCACTTCGATCAGGATCGCGTCCGGAACGGGGCAAGGACGCCGCGGATCTGGTCGGCCGCGCCCCAGTCGTCGTCGAACTGGGCCAGCACGGCGAGGTGTTGTCGCAGCTGGATGACCGGCATCCGGGCTTCCCAGTCGGCGTCGAGCGAGGTCAGCTCCGCGTAGACGTCGAACATCCGTCGTGCCTCGGGCGGAGGCGAGGTGGACCAGACGTGCGCGAGGTCGACCTCGGCCCAGACGTACGACACGGCCGGGTCGATCAGCGCCGGCTCTCCGTGCGCGGTGGCGAGGACGTTCTGCGCCCACAGGTCGCCGTGCGTCAGGCACGCCGGGCGCTCGGGAAGCAGGTCGGGCAGCCGGTCGCAGAGCCGTTCCAACGCCGACCGGTCCTCCGCGTCGAGCGCGGCCTCGACGCGGGGCTCGTCGAGCCAACGCAGCAGCCGGTGCTCGGCGAAGAAGGCGAAGCCGTCGTCGTTCCACGTGTTGACCTGACGGCGTCGGCCCAGCCAGTTGTCCTGGTGCCAGCCGAAACGGGGATGGGTGGTGTTCAGGTGCAGGCGGGCGAGCAGGTGGGCGAACTGCTCCCAGAAAGCCTCGCTGCGCGGCCTCTCGCTCAACACCGACAACACCAGCACGTCCCGATCCGCCAGGATGACCTCGGGTGTCGCCACGCCGCCCAGGTCGCGCAGTGCGGCCAGCCCCTCGGCCTCGGCGGCGAAGACGTCGTCGGCCGGCGGGTCGGCGAATGCCTTGACGAACACCGGCGGGGCATCGCGGCGGGTGGCGATGCCGGCGAGAGCCGCGAGCCCACCGGTCACCGGTCGCACGGCGACGACCTCGCGCATACCGGCCAGGTGCAGACGTTCCAGCAGGGTCACGGGGACGCTCCTCATTCCCGGCGTACGAGGTCGCCCGATCCTATGTGGCTGATCACGGCCCGCTCGGCCGGCGGCGGGGGTGGTGGACACTGCTGGGCATGGGTGACGTGGCGGTGGATAGGCAACGGCTGGAGCGGATCCTCCAGGAGTTCGGTGCCCGGTGGACCAGAGACGCCGCCGACATCAGGGCCTACCTGGCCGCACAGGTCGCCGACGCGAGCCACCGCGAGGTCGTCGGCCCGCTGCGTGCCGCCAGCGGAGCCAGTGGTGTCGTCCGGGTCGGCGGTCGGGAGGTCGCGGCCTGGGGCGACCCGGACGTCCCGGAGATGGCGTTCAGCGTCACCAAGTCGGTCGTGTCGGTGGTGGCCGGCCTGGCCTTCGACGACGGGCTGCTGGTGCCGGACCAACCGGTGCACCAGGTCGTCGACGTACCTGAGTTCCGGGGGCCGCACAACGAGCAGATCACCTGGCGTCATCTGCTGCAGCAGTCGAGCCAGTGGGAGGGCGAGCTGTGGGGCAAGCCGACGAGCGTCGACGCGCAGAGCTTCCGCGAGCGGACCGAGGTGCACGGCACACCCCCGGGCCAGGGGTGGGCGTACAACGACGTACGGATGAACCTGCTCGCCTACGCGCTGACGCTGCTGTTTCGCAGGGCGCTGCCGGAGGTGCTGCGGGAGCGGGTCATGGACCCGATGGGCGCGTCGGACCGGTGGTCGTGGCACGGGTACTCGACGAGCGTCGTCGACCTCGACGGACACCGGGTCGAGGTGGTCTCCGGCGGCGCGCACTGGGGCGGGGGACTGATCGTCCCGGCCCGGGACCTGGCCCTGATCGGTCAGCTCTTCCTGGACCGCGGCACCCATGAGGGGACCCGGCTGCTCAGCGCCGGATGGGTCGACCAGTCCTGGGCCCCGTGCCCGGTCAAACAGGAGTACGGCTACCTGTGGTGGCTCAACGACGAGCAGGTGCCGTGGCCCGGCGCTCCGGCGACCGGCCGCAGCGCCCGGGGCAACGGCGGACGACACCTGCTGTGGGTCGACCCGGCCCGGGAACTCGTCCTCGCCTCCCACTGGACCGAGGAACCGCTCGATCTGATCCGGGAAGTCTCCCGTACCGTCACGGTCGCGGGGGTTGACGAGGGCTGAGCCGCGTGGGGACCGTGTCGATCAGGGTCGGTTGTGGACGAACCAGGCGTCACCGGCCGGCAGGGCGACGGCGACCTCCCATCGGCTCAGTTCGAGGTTCGGAGCGAGCGCCATGAGCTGACCGGCGGCAGCCCACGCCTCGTCACCGGGCGTGGGGCGACGCCCCACCTGGAACTGCAGCATGGTGTCCCACGAGGCGACCAGGCGGGCGTCCCACCGGTGCCGCCACCGCGCCAGCACCTCGGCGAGCCGCTGGCGGTCCTCCTCGGTGAGCGCACCGTGGAAGTCCACCCAGTACGCCGAGCCGCGGACGTCGGTGGTGGGTAGCAACATGAGCAGGACGCTGTCCGGCGTGTACCAGTACTCGGTCTGCGTCACGAGCCGCACGTTGCCCAGCACCTCGGCGTGCAGGTCGGCGTCGGCGAGCAGCCGGTCGTACAGCGCCCGCTCCAGCACCGGCAGCGGTGTCGGCACCACCACGTCCGGCACCAGGGCGGTCAGGTCGACGCCGGTCGTGCCCCGCGCGTAGAACCCGATCTCGTCCTCGTCGACGTGTTGGTCCTCGCTGTAGTGCCGGAACGTCAGCCAGGGTTCGGAAGACGCCGCCGCCTCGACGAACGCCCGCAGCTCCGACTCCGACGGACCCTGCTCGGGCTCGGACCGGATCGTCAGCGCGTCGTCGAAGTCGTCGGTGACCATGACGGGCCGGCGTCCGGTGACCGGGACCAGCGCCTCGGCGGCCTGCCAGACCTCGTACAGGCGGTCGGGGTCGACGTCGGCGACGAGGATCGTGCCCGACGGGCCGTGCCCGATCGGCAGGCCGGCCAGTGGCGTGCCCCGGAGAGCCGCTTCGATCTGGTTGAGGTCGTCTTGCACGTCGACAGCTTCGCCGATCACCCGAAGCGGTCCGCGAGCTTCGTCAGCTTGCTGACATACGCCGGCCAGTCGTAGTCGTCGGGGATGCTGCTGCTGTCCTCCCGGAGGCCGACCGCCGTGTCGTGCTGTTCGCGCATGATGTCGGCGTGCCCGGCGTGCCGGGCGAGATCGCAGGTCACGTGGAGGATGATCCGCTGTAGCGTCACGTCCTGCCGACCTGGCTGCCACCACGGCACCTGCCCCGGCGCGTCGAGCGGGAGCTGGTCGATCGTTTGGTCGGCGAACGCGCCGACCCGGCGGTACAGGTCGATCAGCCCGTCCTTCGTCTCGTCCTCGCGGGCGTACCAGTCGGCCTGCGGGTCCTCGTCGAACGCCGACAGGGGGACCAGCTCGTCGGGCGTCGCGAACTCGCGGCCGAAGGTGACCCCGAAGTAGCCGGCCTCGACGTTGAGGCAGTGCTTGACCGCACCCAGCAGGTTGTTGCCGGTCGCCGTGCGGGGCAACCTGACCTCCCGTTCGCTGAGCCCGTCGAGCTTCCAGACGAGGCCTTCGCGCTGCCGCCGGAGGTAGTAGTGCAGGGCGGCCTTCGCATCACTCAGTTCAGCCATGCGCGCCAGTCTTCCCCATCCGGCGGGGTTCGGCGGGCCGGTGCCGGGGCGCCCGCCCGCCGAACCACTCGTCAGCTTGCGGCGCAACTCGCTGTGGTTCCGCTGCCGCTGCCGGTGCCCTGGAAGCCGAAACTGGTGGCCTGACCTGCGGCCAGTCGTCCGTTGTAGCTCTGGTTCGCGACGGTGATGGTCCCGCTGGTGCCGCTGCTGACCCCGTTCCACAGCGAGCTGACCGATGCGCCGCTCGGCAGGGTGAGGGTGACCCGCCAGCCGGTCAGCGCGGCGTTCCCCGCGGTGACGCTGACGTTGGCGACGAAGCCGCCGTTCCACTGGTCCTGGACCGCGAAGACCGCTGCGCAGCCAGGCGTGCCGGTCGGCGGGGGCGTGGTCGGTGGCGGTGTGGTGGGCGGGGGCGTGGTGGGTGGCGTGCCGTCGTCGAGCGTCAGGTTCTTCTGCTGGACGCTCCACTGAGTACGGCACAGACCGCAGTCGGCGCCGACGAAGTTGCGGCCGGCGGTGGTGTCGCCCTTCAATCGCCACTTGAAGTAAAGGGTCGCGACGCGGCCGAACTCACCGCCGTTGGTCTGGTCGTAGGTGCCGCCATGACCGACGTTCAGGTTGCCCATGAAGGCGGGCAGGCCGGCGGGCAGCTTGCCCCAGTCGTCGATCGCGTTCGGGTAGGCGATGTCGCTGGGCCCGCCGACGAAGTAGGCGATCGGCTTGGTCAGCCGCCGGAGCTGGTAGTCGTCGGCGTCGTTTAGCAGACCGCTGCTGAAGATGCCGGTCGTGGTGACGCGCGGGTCGTTCGAGACGGCGTACGCCTCCAGGCCCCCGCAGGAGAAGCCCGCGACCGCGACCTTGCTCGTGTCGATCTTGTTGTAGTACTTGCTGCCCTGCCGGGAGTTCTCCGCGATCGCCCAGTCGATGGACTGGGTGAGCATCTGGGAGTTGGTGGAGCCGGAGGCGTTCGGGCCGCCGTTGGCGATGGCGAGGAAACCGTGGGAGGCGATCTCGCGCAGGAAGTTGCCCTGGGAAAGCCCGTTGGCCGAGCAGCCACCGTTGCCCCACACGACGATCGGGAGGCGCTCGGACGGGAGGGTCTGCGGCCGGAAGATGGTGTGGTTGGCCAGGGTCGCCGAGGTTTCGTAGTCCGCGGGATAGGGGCCGGAGCCGCCGATGGCCGCGGACGCCGGGGTCCCGCTCAGCGCCATGATCACGGAGGTCACCGGGACGATGGCGGCTGCCAGCCCCGCGTAGATCTTGGTTCGCCTTCTCATTGAATCCTCCAGGAACAGTCACGGTGGCGCTCCCTGCGGCGGCGGGTGTGTCACTCGCGCCCCGACGAGAGGTGGTCAGCGCTGGCCACGGATCCGGTCGACGTGAACGCGTCGCGGCCCGCGCGGCGGCCGTGCCCTCGGTCGCCACTGCCCGCTCATTCAGCGCCGGCGACCGCCCGGCCGCGGTCCCTGCAGGCGCTCCGATGGGAGCTGTATGCAGTTACTATCACTGTCGCAATGAAAAGTGTCAATGTCTGGTTGACTCTGACCGGCCGCGACGTCATCCACCGGCGAGTGGGCCGCCGCCGTGCTTTCCGCCGGTCGGCTCCGGCCGCGAAGAATCCCTCGACGCCTGAAAGTGGGTGATCCACGAGGCGGCATCCGGCCAGTGCGGAGTTGCCACCTCGATCAGACGCGCCTGAGCGAGCGAGCCGAGCGTGGTGTGGATGTCGAGGAAGGTCTCCCTGGCCTCCTGGCGGGGCCAGGGCTGCGGCAGCAGATGCGGGGGGAGGTCCGGGTCGACGTCGGCGAACTTCCGCCAGGAATCCATCGCGGAGGTCCGGGCCACCAACGCCCGGGCCGGGTCCACCTCCCCGTTGCGCGCGGCCGCTCGCAGCTCCGCGTACTGCTCGACGAAGATCGAGTACGCGGACGCGAGGCTCGTCAGGTCGTACGCGGAAGCCGGCCCGTGCAGCCCCGCCTCCTCGTCGAACCGGGCGTGCAGGACCGACCACCGGGCACCCTCGACGTGGTGCAGCAGCGCGTGCAGCGCCTCCCGCGCTGGCGCGGCGTCGGATCCCGGCCGGATCCACACGCTGTCGTACAGGCCCACGAAACCCAGTGCGGTCAACGACCTGCGGAGCGCGTGACGGGACGCCTGGCCGGCGTTCGGAACGGAGAAGGAGGCCAGCACCCATTCGCCGGTCCAGGGCGTCGGGTGGGAGCCGAAGTTCAGGAAGTGCCGCATCCGGGAGCGGTGCTTGGCGATCGCCTGCGGTGTGAGGTGGTAGACCGGCGACCGGCCCTTCCTCCGCGTCGCGATGAGACCACGCTTGACCAGCCGGGACAGCGCGGCACGGGCACTGGACTCGCTGATCCCGAACTCCCGCAGAATCGCGATGACCGCGGCCGATGGCAGGTCGGCGTCGGAGGAGTCGAGGTACTCGCCGAGCACTGTCGTCAGCAGATGCTGCGGGCTCGACCCCGCCTGGGCCCGGGGCACTCTGACGTCGTCGGCGTTCACCTCATCAGACTGCCGCACCCGGATGACCGAAGCCGGCCAGGTAGGGCGGGGCAAGGCGCTCTCCCGGGCGGGCGGAGGCACTATCGTTCTGGCGTGCACATCCGTTTCGACGTCCCCGCCGATCCCGCCTACCCGAGCCGGGTGGCCGCGGCGCTCGGCAACGTCCGGCTCCGCAGATTCGGCTACATCGGGGCGGTCCTGACCGCGGTCGGGGTCATCGGTCTCGTCGTCTCGCGAGGGCTCGGGTGGGGCGAGCGGAGTTCACCGCTATGGACCGCGCTGGTCGTGGGCGGCGTGCTGTCGATGCTGTACCGGCCGTGGGTGCTGGCCCGCGCCCGACGCCGTTCCGGTAACTACGCCGTCGAGGGCGCCTACGACATCACCGATGACAACATCATGATGCGCAGCGGCTCGGAGTCCGGCGGCATCGCCTGGGACGGGGTTGCCCAGGTGCGCGACGCCGGAGACTTCTGGGTCGTGTACGTCGGCCGGATGCCGGCGACCGTGATCCCCCGTTGGCTGATGTCCCCCGGGGATGCCGAGACGCTGCGCGCGTACATGACCGAACGAGGGCTGTTGCCCCGTCGGTGAACCCGGCTGCCGCCTCCGTGTCGGCATCCCCGCCCCTGATCGCCTGCGGCTACCTATTCTCGACTGGAATGCACCAGTTCGAGCAGCGGCCGTCGGCCTGACGGCTCACAGGAGGCTGTCATGAGCACCAAGGATCGACCCGCGGGGATCAGCCCCACAGCGGTGGAGTCGGCACCAGGGCTGTGGCGGATCGATCTGCAACGGCACGACCTCAGCATCCCCGGGCGGGAGGTCATTCAGACTCGGGTGGAGTTCACTCCGGATTCGCCGCCGTTCAAGCATTTCCACCCCGGCGAGGAGATCATCTGCGTTCTCCAGGGAACGCTGGAATACCGGCTGGACGGGCAACCGCCCATGGTGTGCAATCCCGGCGACGCGCTGACGGTCCCGTACGGCGTGCACCACCAGGCCCGCAACGTCGGCGACGGCATCGCCGTCGAACTGGCCACGTACGTCGTCGAGAAGGGGAAACCACTGCTCACCAAGGTGGAGTGAGCACCTGCGGCCGGTCATCGATCACCGCCGTTTGCCCGATCGGCGCGCTGGGCAGAAGGCACACCATGACGAATGAACGGGCGAAGTCTGTCGGTCGGTACACGATGCGGGTCCTCGGCGTACTGGCGATCGTCGTGGGCGTGCTGGGGGTCGTCTCCAGCCTGGCCCAGAACAACCTCGTCGGGGTGATCCTCGGCGTCATCTTCGTCGCCGGCGGAGCGATCCTGGTCAAGCGCTCGGGCGTGGCGGCGACACCGAGAGCGCAGAGCACGCACTGACGTCTGCGGGGCCGTCGTCGGTGCCCTGGGTGCGGTGCGCGTCCCCTGCCGCCCGGGGTGAGAGGGCAGCGGCGGCAGCGCGACTCATAGGGTGAACGGATGTCGGTCAAGCAGGTTCAAGTGACATTCGACTGCGCCGAGCCGGTGCGCGTCGGCCGTTTCTGGTGTGAGGTGCTGGGTTACGTCCCGCCGCCGGTCCCGGAGGGGTTCGCCTCCTGGGCGGACGTCAATTCCGAGCAGGGTTCGTGGTTTGCGTGCAGTGACCCGTCGGGGGTGGGCCCGCGCCTGTACTTCCAGCGGGTGCCCGAGGGCAAGATCGTCAAGAACCGGGTGCACCTCGACGTGCGGGTCGGCACCGGGCTGGTGGGGGAGGAGCGCCTGGCCGCCCTCGAGGCCGAATGCGCGCGGCTGATCCCGCTCGGCGCGGTCCGCGGGCAGTTGTTGCTCGCCGACGGCGAGAACGAGTCGTGCCTCAACATGCAGGACGTCGAGGGCAACGAGTTCTGTCTCGACTAGGGCCGCCCGCCGCCCGTCTCGTGAGCGCGGCCGAGTCTGTGGGGGGCCGGGCGGGGTCGCCCGGCCCCCCACACTCGGGCTCGCTCAGCCCAGGTACTTCTCCCAGGGGCCGGTGATGGCCAGGGTGAGGCCCGGGTCCTGCATGTTGACGAAGAGCACCTTGCCGTCCGCGCTGAAGGTCGGCCCGCAGAACTCCGAGTCGTTGAGCTGGTTGCGGGCGATCGCGTACGTGGGCCCGCCCGGGATCGTGCTGAGTACGTGCGAGGCGCCGGACCCGTCCTCGGCGAGCACGAGGCTTCCCCACGGGGTGACCGTGACGTTGTCCGGGCCGTCGAAGGTGATGTCGGTGTACTTGACCGGCGTGCCCTCCTCGGACTGCGTCTGGTGCGGGAAGTACGTCACCAGCTGGATGGTCTGGTCCTTGAAGTTGTAGAACCAGACCATGCCGTCGTGCGGTGCCGCGTCCGCCGGCAGGTCACCCTCGTCCCAGGCGTACGAGTTGACCACGTACACGCCCTCGTCGGTGGCCCACACGCCCTCGAACTTGCGTCCGCGGGTGACCTGGCCGTCGGCGAACTGCTCGCGTACCGGCGTGGTGCGCGCGTCGCGGTCGGGCACCTCGATCCAGCGCACCGGGAAGGGGCGGCCCAACTGGGCGGAGGTCAGGTAGGCGACGTCCGGCAGCACCGAACCGTCATCCATGATGATCTGCATCGCGGCGAGGACGCCGGCGTTCGGTGCGAGGCGGGTCAGCACGCCCGGGCCCAGCTTGACGCCGTGGGGTGCCGTCCAGCGGTAGAAGAGGCCGTTGGGCTCGTCGGCGTCCTCGGAGAGGTAGACCCGGGTGCGGTCCTTGTCGACGGCCACTGCCTCGTGGGAGTAGCGGCCCAGGCACTTGATCGGCTTCGGGTCGGCGCTGCCGTCGGCCCACACCTCGAAGACGTAGCCGTGGTCCTTCTGGTAGACGCCGGACCGGCTGCCCTCCTCCCACGTGTCGCCGGCCCGGTCCTCGGCCTCCTCGCAGGTCAGCCAGGTGCCCCAGGGGGTCGGCCCGCCGGCGCAGTTGGAGATGGTGCCGGAGAGCGCGACGAACTCACCGAGGTTGCGGCCCGCGAGGTCCGTCTTGATCACGGTGCAACCGCCGGCGTCGACGGCGCCCGCGTCGTAGACAGTGCCCTTGACGTGCGGTACGCCGAACTCGGCGCCCGGGTCGATCTCGTGGTTCTGGATCAGCGTGTACCGGCCGTGGCCGGCGTCGTAGACGGCCATGCCGTCGTGGTCCGACGGGGTGGTGCCCTGACCGCGGTCGAGCCGGGTGACGCCGGTCCGGGTGACCACCGTGTACCGGAAGCCCTTGGGCAGGGCCAGAATTCCCTTGGGGTCGTCCACGAGCGGCGGGAAGGGCACAGTGCCGGGCTTCACGGGCGGGTGCGGCCGGGCCGGGCTGGCCTGGGCCAGGGACGGCAGGCCGCCCGCGACGGCAATGCCGACGCCGGCGGCGGCGCCACTGGCGAGAAAGGTACGGCGAGACGAAGGCACGTGGATCAACTCCTGGTCAGGGCAAGTGCGACGACTGGCAGCCAACTCCTTCGGGTGGACAGCGACACGTCACCAGTGGGATCGGGTGGTGACATCGGCGTTAAGAATCAGGGTCACGCACGCGTCGCCAGGCCATCCGGATTGACCGACGGCCGAGCCGCCACCTGATCGCGGCAGTCGGCGTGCTCGGTCCTGGCGGGGCTGGTGACGAGTTCGAACTGCCGAACGACCTCGGCGCGAGGTTGCCGTGGCGCGGGTGATCCGGCGCGATTGAGTCGTCGGTGGTGCCGCCCCCGGCGGTTGTGCCGGGGGCGGCACCACCGATCGATCATGCGGTGGGTCAGCTACGGGTGGACCACTGCTGGTTGGCGCCGCCGTTGCACGCCCACAAGATGATCTTGGTGCCGTTGGCGGTGCCGGCGGCGTTGGCATCGAGACACAACCCGGACAGCACACTGGTGATGGTGCCGTTGCTGTTGACGTTCCACTGCTGGTTGTTCTGACCGTTGCAGTCCCAGATGATCACCTGGGTGCCGTTGGCCGTGCCCCGGCCGGAGGCGTCCAGGCACTTGTTGCCGTACACCTGGAGTTGTTTGCCAGCGGTGTAGGTCCAGCGCTGGGCGGTGCTGTTGCTGATGCAGTCCCAGAGCTGGACCTGGGTGCCGTTCGTGGTGCTGGCGTTCGGCACGTCGACGCAGCGGCTGGACTGGCCACCCACGACCTGGACGTTCTGTTGCGGGTTGCCGCCGCCGGCCGGCGCGTAGGCAGCGGCGTTGATGTTGGCCTGGACGGCGTTCTCGGTGGCCGCCGTCGGGTAGCCGGAGGTCAGCACGCCCTCGAAGAAGGTGCCGCGACCGGTGATGCTGTTGTCACCGCCGATGCCGAGCAGGATGGCGCCCTCCTTCTTCATCGGGTGGTAGCCGCTGGGGCGTGGCCCGTCGAAGTAGGTCGTCAGACTGCCGGCCTGGGCGTTGCCGCCCCGGATCGCCCAGTGGTTCGGCTCGCCCTTGACCATGGCGGTGACGAAACGGTGGTTGATCGACGCGATGTTGTTGTAGCCCGCGTTGACGCCGGAGAACAGTCCCCACTCCAGGTCGGCCATGATCCAGGGACCGGCGCCAGCCCCGTAGCCCCACTGCTTGTTGGCGCCGAAGTAGACGGTCTCCATGATGGCGCGTTCGTCGGCGAGGTTGTTGGTCTGCGCGTTGCCGTAGTCGAAGCAGCACCACTGGTTGTAGTGCGTGCCGTCGACGACCGCGTAGATGCCCTCGGGCTGGTCGCCGGTGGCGACACCGTTGGTGTTGTTGTTGCGGTAGCCGGTGCCGGGGGCGATGTAGACGCCGTACGCCTTCTGCCCGCCGACGGTGACCGGGGCCGCCTTCGCGTCGGCGAGGTTGTCCCATCCGCCGGGGGCGGGGCCGGCGAAGCCGCCGGGTGGTGCCTGGGTGAGACGGTTGTTGCGGCCGGACTGGTCGTAGATGATCGTGATGACGCAGGTGGTGTTGGCGCAGAACGTGTCCTGGGTGGCGGCGTTGGCGTAGCCGCCCTCGCTGAGCACGCCGACGTCCCGGGTGGTGTTGTCCGACGATCGTCGGACCTGGTAGAGGGGGCCGTTGTACGCGCCGTACAGCGCGCGGGTGGTGCTGTGCGCGGCCACGCACGGCGTGCCGCCGGAGGCGTAGATGTCGCACGGACCGGTGCCGGCGGCGTGGGCGACGCCCGGGGCGTCCGAGACCACGTAGGCGCCGGCGCCGACGACGAGGACGAAGAGGGTCCCGGCGGCGGCCATCAGGCGACCCAGCTTTCTCTGCACGTTCATCGGGTCCTTTCGGGTGCGTGGTGGGGGTGGGTTGCGGCGACGGAATTGACGTCACACGTCATACCTGTGACATTAATGGTCGTCCATCTATTGACGCTAGTTGGCACACGTTGGTCATCGATCGATGAGCCTGAGGACGGATATGCTGGTCGGCGGAGGAAGGTGCGTCCCCGTGTCGGGGCAAAAATCGATTCGAGGGCGATTGATGAACATCGGGGAGATCGCTCGCCGGGCGGGGGTGTCCCGCAGCACCGTTTCCTACGTGCTCAGCGGAAAACGCAGCGTGTCGGCAGCGACCCGGCAACGGATCCAGTCGGTCATCGACGAGTTGGACTACCGGCCGAACGCCAGCGCCCGTGCACTCAAGGAGGGGCGCACCCGCACCCTCGGGCTGGTCATCCCGCCGGCGAGCCAGCGGCTGACCGACATGCAACTCGGCTTCGTCGCCAGCGTCGTCGAAGCCGCCGCCCGCCACGACCTCGACGTGCTGCTGTCCCCCTCCGGTGGCGACCATGACCGGTCGTTCGAGCGGATCGTCACCGGGCGACGGGTGGACGGTGTGGTCCTCATGGAGATCCGGCTGGCCGACGACCGGGTGACCCGGCTGACCAAGGCCGGGCTGCCGTTCGTCACCATCGGGCGGACGGCCGAGCCGCACGGGATGAGCTGGATCGACATCGACTACGCCGGGCTGATCGCCCGATGTGTGCAGCACCTGGCCGACCTGGGGCACCGGCACGTGGCACTCGTGAACCGGTCCGCCGAGTTGGTGGCCGCCGGGTACGGCCCCAGTCATCGCGCGCTGACCGGCTTCCGCACGGCGGCGGCCGAGCGGGGGTTGACGGGCGTGGAGGTGTGCAGCGGCGACGACACCGCCTCCGGTGAGGCGTGTATGGAGCACCTGCTCGCGACGCACCCGGAGGTCACGGCGGTGGCCACCATCAACGAGGCCGCACTGCCCGGAATACAGCGGGCGTTGACCGGTGCCGGGCTGTCCGTGCCACGCGACTTCTCCGTCACCGGAGTCGCCGCGCAGCACTGGGCGGAGGATTTCCGCCCGCCGCTGACCGCCGCCGACGTGCCGATGGTCGAGATGGGCGCCGAGGCGGTGTCGCTCCTTCTGGAGATCATCGCGGCTCCCGGCGCCGTGCCACGACACCGCCTCTACAGCCCGCCCATCTCGTTGCGATCCAGCACCGGCCCGGTCCGGGGCCGCTGATCCGACCCGACTATCCGCCCCGGACCCGCCGCTGCTCCTGGGCGGCGGCGAGGATGAGATAGCTGCTGGCGGTCCAGGTGTAGGCGCGGTCCCGCAGCCCGGTGCCGGTCTCGGCGTCGAAGTTCTCCGCGAAGCCGGACTTCTCACACAGCGCGAGGAACCGCCGGCTGATGTCGTCGGCGATCCTGGTCTGCCCGGCCCGGCGCAGGCCGTCCTCGACCAGGACGGTGGAGGGCGCCCAGATCGGGCCGCGCCAGTAGCCGTCAGCGAGGTAGTGGGCCGAGTCGGTCGGCTCGGTGGCCAGCCCGTGCGTGGTCAGGTGGGTCTCGACGCCGCGCGCCAGCGCGGCGGCGACCGGGGCCGGAAGGTCGGCCCCGAGCGCGACCGGCATCAGGTCGAGCAGGCTGCGGCTGGCTCGCCGGTGCCCGGTGTGGGGGTCCCGGGCGTGGAAGCGTTCGCCGTCCCACAGGTCGCGCAGCATGGCTCCGTGGATCCGGTCGGCCTCCCGGGACCAGCGGGTGCCGGGCTCACCCAGCTCGGTGGCGAGGTCGGCGAGACAGCGAAGCTGCGAGACCAGGAACGCGGCGAGGTCAGCCGTCTCGAGGACCCGGTTGTCGTCGAAGGTGGTGGCGTTGTCCCAGCCACTGTCGTTGCCGTGCTGGTAGTGCGGCAGGTCGTGGCCGGGGGCGCGTCGCGCGTCGAGCCAGAACCCGGTCCAGCGGGCGAGCCGGTCGTACGTCTGCGCCAGCGCCGCCCGGTCCGGCGGCTGGGGAAGGCGTCGACGCAGGTGCCGCAGGGCCCAGCCGTGGATGGGGGGCTTGACGTAGTTGTGCAGTACCTCGGAGTGGGTGACCGAGTCGGGGAGGGCGCCGGTCTCGTCCTGGTGGTCGAAGGGCAGCTGGAACTGGTGCCAGGCCAGCTCCGGCTCGCCGGCCGCCAGGGCGATCGCGTTGAAGCAGTGGTCCCAGCTCCACACCTTGTCCATCCAGTGCTTGGACATCAGGACGGCGGGTCGGGTGACGAAGCCCGCCGGGGCGACGGTGGCCGACCACAGGACGTACGCGGCCAACTCGGCGGCCGGTGTCTCCGGGCCGCGCCAGGGCGCGATCGCGTCGACGAACGCGGTGAACTCCGCGAACCGGTCGCGGCACAACTGCTCGAAGGTGACGGATCCGCGGTACGGGCGGCGAGCGGTGGCGTACTCCTCGATCGCGATCTCCCAGGGCTGGTCGCCGGGAAGGTCCAGGGAGCGGTCGGCGGTGCCGAGCGCCTGCGTGCCCCGGGTGCGCAGCGCAGCGCCGGAGAGCACGGTGACCCGGTAGCGGCGACCGGTCTCGTACGAGGTGAACACATGTGATCCGTCGACCGGGTCGGCGTACAGGTAGCTGCCGCTGAAGGGGGTGAGGGTCTGTGCGGCGGCGGCCACCCGCAGGCCGAGCCGGTGCCCCCGGATCCGCAGGGTGTCCGGCCCGTCGTAGACGGCCTCGATCCGGTCGTTCCCGTTGCGCCAGGTCAGCAGCGCGGGCGTGGCGACGACAGTGGTGCCGGCGACCGTGGGGGTGAGCCGCAGTACGGGGTGCATCCCGGTCTGGTGCGAGACCAGGTGCAGGTCGTCGGCGTACGTCTTCTCGGCTACCACCGGGGAGATGTTGAACCAGGATCCGCGGTAGCTGAACGGGATGTCCTGGATTCCGAACTCCGGACCGGACGGGGCGACGGTCATGGGTGGCGGGTGCCTCTCTGTGGTGCGGGTGGTCGGTCCTGGACCGCCCCGGTTGGTCAGTCCTTGACGGCGCCGGCGGTCACGCCCATCGAGACGTAGCGCTGGGCCAGGACCAGCAGCACGGCGGCGGGGATCGAGGCGACGACGGCGGTGGCCATGATGGCGTTCCACTGCTGGTTGTTGTTGCCGATGTAGTGGTAGATGCCGAGGGTGATCGGCTGGTGGTCGCCGCCCCCGGCCAGGGTCGAGGCGAAGATGAAGTCCGACCAGGACCACAGGAACGCGAAGAGCGACACCGTGACGATCGAGTTGCGGCTGACCGGCAGCACGACCGACCAGAAGGTCCGCAATCGACCGGCGCCGTCGACCACGGCGGCCTGGAGCAGCTCGTCGGGGATGCCGGACATGAAGGCCGTGAAGATCAGGACAGCGAACGGCACCGCGAGCGTCGTGTCGGCCAGGATCAGGCCGGGCAGCGTGTTGAGGACGCCGAGGGTGAGGAAGATGGCGTAGAAGCCCATCGCCATGATGATTCCCGGGATCATCTGCGCGATCAGCAGCAGGAAACTCAGCGCCGGGCCGCCGGGTGGCCGGAGCTTCGCCAGCGCGTATCCGGCGGGGGCGGCCAGCGCCACGGTCAGGGCCACAGTGCCGAGGCCGACCAGGAAGCTGGTGCCGAGGTACGGCAGTTGCTGGTCGAGCACCGCCCGGTAGCCGTCCAGGGTGCCGTTGGTGGGGAACAGGTGCGGGGGACTGGCTCGCATGTCCTGGTCCCGGGTGAAGGACACGTTGATCATCCAGTAGACGGGGAAGAGCATCAGCCCGGTCAGCACCAGGCCGACGCCGGTCTTCCACCAGGCCCGCGGCGTGGAGGTGGTCATCGCAGCTGCTGCCTCCGTTCGATCCGGATGTAGACGAGCCCGGCGATCAGGGCCAGCACGATGAGCAGGTTGCCGACGGCCGCGCCCGGCCCGAACTCGGGCAGCAGGTTGCCGAAGCCGAGCCGGTACGACCAGGTGGCCAGCGTTGCCGAGGAGTCGGTTGGACCACCCTTCGTCATGATCCAGATGATGTCGAAGACCTTCAGCGTGTAGATCAGCCCCAGCAGCAGCGTGATCAGGGAGACGGGACGCAGCAACGGGAAGGTGATCCCCCAGAACCGCTGCCACCCCGTCGCGCCGTCGAGCGCGGACGCCTCGTACATCTCGGTCGGTATCGCCTGCAGGCCGCTGTAGAGCACCACCAGGTTGAACGGGATGCCGATCCAGACGTTCGCGATGATCACCGAGGTGAGTGACCAGCCCGGCGAGGTGAGCCAGTTGACCGGGTCGACCCCGACGACGCCGAGCGCCGCGTTGACCAGTCCCGAGTCGCTGTTGAGCAGCCACGACCAGGTCGACGCCGAGACGATCAGGGGCAGCAGCCACGGTACGAGGATCAACGCCCGCAGCGTGCGCGACAGCGGAAAGTGCTGGTGGAAGAAGAGGGCCAGGGCCATGCCGATGGTGAACTGGAAGGCGAGCGAGGCCGCCGTGAAGACCACGGTGTGGGTCAGCGTCGGCCCGAAGGCCGGGTCGGTCAGGACCGTCCGGTAGTTGTCGAGGCCGGCGAACGGCGCCCCGCCCTGCACGAACGAGCGGACCGTGTACTCGCGCAGGCTCAACTCGACGTTGCGGTAGAGCGGGTAGGCGTAGAAGGCCGCCAGGTAGATGGTGACGGGTGCCAGAAAGCCCCACGCCATCCATCGATTGGGCCGGCGGGCGCGGGACGGGGGAGGCCCGGATGGGGCGGCGGCAGCCGCCCCATCCTGGTCTCGTACGGCAGTGGTCTCGGTCGTGGAGGGCATGGTGTCGGTTGGGCTCGCTACCTTGATGCGGCGGCGGTCTGCGCGGCGGCCAGTGCCTCCTGTGGCGACTTCCCGCCACTGAGGGACGACTGCACCGCGGTCCACAGCGCCTCGGAGATCTTCGGGTACTTCGTGCCGAGGTTGTCACCGGTGCGGCCCTTGGCTGCCCGGACCGCCTCCACCCAGACCTTGAGCTTGGGGTCCGCTGTGGCCTGTCGATCCTGCACGGCGGCGACGGGTGCGACGTAGGACAGCGTGGTGTCCGTGGTGAGGAGGTTGTCGGCGTTGGTCAGGCAGGTCACGAGCTTCTGCGACGTCTCGTACCGGCCGGTCTTCTTCTGCACCGGAATGGAGACGAACTCACCGCCGGTGGGCGCCGGGGCCGGGCCGCCCGCGCTGGCCGGGATCGGGATCGTGCCGTACGAGAAGCCGAGCTTCTCCGCGTTGGCCAGCTGCCAGGTGCCGTTCTCGGCGAACGCGTAGTCGCCGGTGGCGAACTCCTGCCAACTCGTGGTCTGGGTGTTGTTGAT
Organism: Micromonospora sp. NPDC047756; assembly: GCF_055587245.1. Classification (NCBI taxonomy): domain Bacteria; kingdom Bacillati; phylum Actinomycetota; class Actinomycetes; order Micromonosporales; family Micromonosporaceae; genus Micromonospora; species Micromonospora sp. NPDC047756. Next base: position 591,492 of record NZ_JBVJGQ010000003.1, on the reverse strand, counting down.
GACGGAGTTCGGGGCGTGGCCCTGCTTGAGCCAGTCGGTCCAGAGCGTCAGCGCGGACACCGCCTGCGGTGAGTCCAGACTCGTCAGTTGGGCGCCCGACCCCCAGAACCAGGGCAGGAACTGGAAGCTGCCCTCCTCGGTGCCGATCGCGGAGAAGGTGATGCCCTTCTTTCCCTTGGCCTTGACCGTGGTCAGTGCCGCGGTCAGCGAGACCCAGTCCTTGACGGCGGCGGGATCGACGCCGGCGGCGGTGAGCAGGTCCTTGTTGTAGTAGAGGGCGAGGGTGTTCGCCCCGATCGGCACGCCGTAGGTCTTTCCGTCGCTCTGGCCGGCGCCGAGCAGGTTCTTCTCCATTGCCGAGACGTCGAGCTTGTTGTCGTCGGTGGTGGTGAGCGCACCGGCTTCGGCGAGGGTGGAGATGACCGGGTTGTCGACGATCAGGACGTCCGGCGAGTTTCCCTGCTGGGCGGCGAGCAGCGCCTTGTTGGTCAGGTCGGTGGTGTCGTATCCGGTCCGCTCGACGGTCACCCCCGCGTCGGTGCCGCACTTCTTGAGCAGTGCCACCCACTCGGAGTCGTCGGCGAACTGTGGATACGGGTCCCAGACGAGGTAGGCGCCGCTGTCCGCGGGGCCGTCGTCGGACGACGAGCAGGCGCTGCCTGTCACTGCGGCGAGAGCTATCACGGCGACGGCGGCCAGGCGCCGCCGACGACTGAATCCGGTCATGTGGTGCCTCACTTCAATCGATCGTCAGGTGGGGTTCGTCGGTTGATCGTCGCGGGTTGGAGCAGCCCAACCATGAGGCGAACCGATTCGACGAATCGGTTCGCCCGAAGATAGGTCTGGCCGTGCCCGGAGGTCAAGGGTCAGTTGGTCGCGCCGGGAGGATGGCTGGGCAACATGGGCGTTACCGCGCCGTCATTTCATTGACATCGTTCAGTCTCCGGTCCTACGATCCGTGCGAATCGATTCGCAAGCGCTGCCCTCTCGGAGAGCGTCCCCCGCGCCCCACCAAGGAGCCGCCCGTGAAAACCCCGTCCCCCGGCCGGTCAGGACGAGGCCGCGTGTTCGTGGCCCGACTCGTCGTCGGCCTGCTCGCCGCCGCTGCCGCCGTCACCGTCGTCCCGTCCCCCGCCCAGGCTGCCGACGAGTCGATCAGCGTCAACTTCGCCACCACGAATGGTGCGCCGACCTACCGCGCCTCCGGCTGGATCTACGGCATGACCGAGAACGCCAGCGGTCCGGCCGACCACTTCTACCGGGACGTCAAGTTCCAGTACATGCGCGCCGGCGGCGCGCAGTTGCCGGGCAGTGGCTGGGTCGGAGGCACCTACGACCGTCGCTGGAACTCCACCCTCGCCCAGGCGCGTCGCACCACAGCCCTCGGCGGAAAGTTCATCATCCTGCCGCACGACCTCTGGGGTGCCGACGGCGCCGGGATCTCCCGCTTCCCCGGTGACAACGGCAACTGGACCGACTACGACAACTTCCTGACCCGGCTGATCAGCGACGTCCGGGCGTCCGGGCTGTCGGTGCAGTGGGACATCTGGAACGAGCCCAACATCACCATCTTCTGGAACCGGCCGATCTCCCAGTACCTGGAGCTGTGGCGGCGCACCTACCAGCGCATCCGCGCGGAGTTCCCCAGCCAGCTCATCGTCGGGCCGAGCTGTGCCTGCGTACCGTCGACCAACCACGCCTTCTGGAACCAGTACCTGGACTTCGTCCGCTCGACGAACACGGTGCCGGACATCATCAGCTGGCACTCGCTGCCCGGTGACCCGGTCGCCAACGTCGCCGCCGCCAACGCCACCCTCGACCCGCGCGGCATCGCCCACCCGCGTCCCTACCAGATCAACGAGTACGGCGCGCCCGACGAGCAGAACCCGGCCGACGGCGCGTGGTACATCGCGCGCCTGGAACGGGCCCGGGCCGACGGCCTGCGGGCGAACTGGGCCAGCGGCGGCAGCTTGCACAACGACCTCGGCAACCTGCTGATTCGCAACTCGGCCGGCCAGCACCAGCCCAAGGGGGAGTGGTGGAACTACCGCTACTACGCCTCCCAGGTCGGGGAGATCGTCGCCGTGACCCCCAGCCAGTCGTACGACGCCTACGCCACGAAGACGGCCGGAGTGGCGAAGGTCCTGGTCGGTGGTGGTCGTACCACCGGGAACCTGACCGTGAACCTGCAACGCCTGGACACCACCAGTGGGATCGTGCAGAACAACCAGGTCCGGGTCCTCACCCAACGCATCCCGCACAACGGTGGCGGTGCGGTGGCGGGGCCGGTCACCGTCTCGAACAGCGTGGTCGGGGTGTCCAACAACAACGCCACGGTGACCCTGCCGTACACCAACCAGACCGACACGTACACCGTCACGCTGCTGCCGCCGTCCGACGGTGGCTTCCAGTCGGTGGCGGTGGCCCAGCACTCCCAGCAGTGCCTCAACAACCCCGGCGTGGGCACCGCCGACGGCAACGTCCAGCAGCAGAACTACTGCGACGGTGGTGACCAGCAGCTCTGGAACTTCGTCCCGGTCGCCGGTGTGGCCAACACCTACACCGTGGTCAACCAGCAGAGTGGCAAGTGCCTCGACGTCAGCGGCGTGTCCACCGCCGACGGCGCGGCGGTGCACCAGTGGACCTGCCTCAACAGCTCCAACCAGCAGTTCGCTCTGCGTAAGGTGACCTACTCGGGCAACGACTCGCACGACTACCAGCTCGTCGCCCGGCACAGTGGCAAGTGCGTCGATGTCAACGCGGTCTCCACGGCGGCCGGCGCGCTGGTCCACCAGTGGACGTGCAGGGCCGTGAACCAGGGCAGCCCGTTGAACCAGACGTGGCGGCTCCTGGGGCGGTAGGCGTTTCGAGGAGGTGACGCGCCGGCTGATCGACCAGCGGTCGGCGCGTCACCCCTCCGTTACCGCATTCATTGACATAAATAAAACAAAGGTCATACGATTCGCTGCGAATCGATTCGCCACCGCCACCACCCTCCCCGTGGCGCGTCGACACATCCCCCCGCGCTTCCACGACTCCGAGGAGCCGCCTCGTGCGAAATCCGTCCCCCGTCGGGCCCGGAAAGGCCCCTCACCTCATTCCGAGGCGTCAGCGCGCCCGCCGTATGAGCGCCCTGGCGGGTGCTCTCGTCGCCGCTCTCGTCGGCATCGGCGCCGCCCCCGGTGCCCCGTCGCCGTCCGCCGAGGCCGCCGCCGCCCCGATGGCCGCCGCGATCGAGCCGGGGCAGAGCACCCGGATCATCGGGACGCCGTCCGGACGCTGCCTCGAAGTGCCGAACTCCAGCACCACGAACGGCACCCAGACACAACTCTGGGACTGCAACGGCGCTGCCGGCCAGACCTGGACGTGGACGTCGAGCAGGCAGCTCCAGGTGTACGGCAACAAGTGCCTGGACGCCTCCGGCCGGGGCACCGCCAACGGCACCCAGGCGATCATCTGGGACTGCAACGGCCAGAACAACCAGCAGTGGAACGTCAACAGCAACGGCACCATCACTGGCGTGCAGTCCGGGTTGTGTCTCGATGCCAACGCCGCCGCCACCGCCAACGGCACCAAGATCATCCTCTGGGCGTGCAACGGCGGCGCCAACCAGCAGTGGACCTCGCCGACCACCACCACCCCGCCGCCGACCAACCCGCCGACCGGCGCGCGCCCGTGCGACATCTACGCCTCCGGTGGCACCCCGTGCATCGCGGCGCACAGCACCACCCGGGCGCTCTACGAGGCGTACGCCGGCAACCTCTACCAGGTCCGACGCTCGTCGGACAACACGACCCGCAACATCGGGCTCACGGGCATCGGCGGCACCGCCAACGCCTCGACGCAGGACTCGTTCTGCACCGGCACGACCTGCGTGGTCACCGTGGTCTTCGACCAGTCCGGGCGCGGCAACGACCTCTGGTACCAGGGGTCGAGCGTCGTTCCGGGCTCCCCGCAGAGCAGGCCGGCGATCGCCACCTCGGAGTCGCTGACCGTGGGCGGCGCGAAGGCGTACTCGCTCTACATCAACCCGGGCAACAGCTACTGGCGCGACGGGCACCTCACCGGAGTGCCGACCGGCGCGGCGCCCGAGGGCATGTACATGGTCACCAGCGGCACCCACGTCAACAGCGGATGCTGCTTCGACTACGGCAACAGCGAGACCACCCGTAAGGCCGACGCCGCCGGGGCGATGGACGCCATCAACTTCAGCAAGCAGTGCTGGTTCGGCGGCTGCTCCGGCAGTGGCCCGTGGGTGCAGGCGGACCTGGAGTGGGGTCTCTTCCCGGGCGGCAGCAGCTCCTGGAACCCGAACCAACGCTCGTTCACCAGCAAGTTCGTCACCGCGACGCTGAAGAACAACGGCACCACCCGATTCGCCATCAAGGGCAGTGACGCGCAGGCTGGCAACCTCTACACGCTGTACGACGGCTCGCTCCCGCCGGGATACAGCCCGATGAAGAAGCAGGGCGCGATCATCCTGGGCAGCGGCGGTGACTGCTGCAAGCCCGACGGCGGCGCCAACCTGAGCGCCGGCACCTTCTACGAGGGGGCGATGGTCGCCGGCTACCCGTCCGACGCGGTCGAGAACGCCGTACAGGCCAGTGTGGTGAACGCCGGCTACCGCTGATCCTGACCACGCCGAACGAGTCGTGCGCCGGTCACCACCTCGTGGTGACCGGCGCACGCTCGTGTGGACGTCGACCCCGCTCTCAGGCGACGGTGCAGGACGCGCCGTTGAGGGTGAACGAGGACGGCCGGGCGTTGTTACCGCTGTGGCTGGCCTGGAAGCCGAAGCTCACCGAGCCGTTGGCGGGGATGCCGCCGTTGTAGGCGACGTTGCGGGCTGTCACCTGCCCCGAGTTGGGCGAGTAGGTGGCGTTCCAGCCCGAGGTGATGGTCTGCCCGCTGGGCAGAGTGAAGACCACGGACCAGCCGTTGACGGCACTGGTGCTGGTGTTCGTGACGGTGATGTTCTCGGTCAGACCGGTGTTCCAGGCGTTGATGGCGACCGTCACCCGGCAGGCGCCGGAGGTCGGCGGCGGCGTGGTCGGGGGCGGCGTGGTCGGGGGCGGGGTGGTCGGGGGCGGGGTGGTCGGCGGCGGGGTGGTCGGGGGCGGGGTCGTGGTGTTGGTCAGTCCGAAGAACGCGATGGCGGACGCGGCCATCCCACCGGAGGGCAGGCTGTGCCCGGCGCCCTGGATGCTGTACGCCTCGACCTGGACGGTGCCGCTGCTGTCGGCGTACCGGCGCCGGTTCCAGTTGGCCTGGGGCGTGTCGGTGGAGGTGGGTGTCTGGCTCAGCCCGAACACGTTGGTCCACTGCTCGATCGTCTCCTGCAACAGCGAGTACGGCACGAGCGTGTCGTTGGTGCCGTGCCACAGCTGCACCCGCGGCCGGGGCCCGGAGTAGCCGGGGTACGCCTGGCGCACCGCGTCGCCCCACTGCTGAGGGGTCCGGTTCATGTTCCCGCCGGTGCACTGGCTGCTGCCGGGCGGGTAGTCCGCCGCGTTGGCGAAGCAGTTGTACGGCACCCCCATGAACGCGGCGCCAGCCTTGAACACGTCGGGATAGAGGGCCAGCATGTGGTTTGTCATCATGCCGCCGGATGAGCTGCCGGTGGCGTAGACCCGCTCCGGGTCGGCCGAGTACTGCTGTTGTGCGTACCGGATCATGCTGATGATCGACACCGGATCGCTGCCCCCACCACGCCGCTTGGCGGCGTCCGACCAGGTGTCGAAGCAGTTGCCGAAGCCGGCCTGCTGGGTCGCGGACGGGTAGATCACGATGTATCCGTACCGGTCGGCCTGGCTGGCGAACTCGCTTCCGGAGTAGAACCCGGGGCCGGACCCGCCGCAGCCGTGCATCGCCACCACGACCGCCGGCCGGGCCGGGCGGTTGTCCGGCACGTAGACGTGCATGCGCATCCGGCCCGGGTTGTCGCCGAAGCTGGTCACCTCGGTCAGTGACGCCGCGTACGCGGGCCCGACCGTGGGGGCCACCAGGCCGGCCGCGACCAGTGACGCGGCCAGCGCGAGTAGCAGTTTCCTTCTGATTTTCACCGCACGACTCCTTCGATTGCCTGTGCAGGCTGGATTGGTCGGGCGATCCGGTCGCGGGTCTGCCCGACTCCCGCGGTGATCGCACACAATGCCCGCTACCTGTTGACTCGCCCAGCCCTGCTCCGGATGGCGTCGCGTGGCAATTAGTGTTCCGCTCGGACCAGCAAGTGTCAATCGAGGAATGTCTATTTGCAGCACGGCGCGCCCGTCCGTCTACAGTCGTCATACCGTCCCCGAGGAGCACGGAGCGCCTGTGGCAAGCCTCTTCGACATCGACGAGATCTATCCGGACGACGGCGACCACACCCTCCGCCTGCCCCGCCGGCAGGTCGGCAACTCACCCCAGGGTGTCGCGGTGACCCTGCTGGCCGACTACACGCTGCGGACCCGGGTCGCCCTCCCGTCCGCCGCCATCGTCGCGTTGCTCGGGGAGACCGGCGTGACGACGGCCGGAGCGCGGACCGCGATCAGCCGGCTGGCCCGCCGTGGCGTGTTGGAGGGCAGTCGACTGGGGCGACGCAGCTCCTACCGGCTCAGCCGCGCCGCGGCCGCCAACCTCTCCGCCGGAGGGCGCTGGATTCTCGCCTCCACCGCCTCGACGGGCCGGTGGGACGGTAGCTGGACGATCGTCGCCTTCTCGCTGCCGCAGGACCGCAGTACTCAGCGCCGGGCGCTGCGGGCGCAACTTCGGTGGCTCGGTTACGCGCCGCTGTACGACGGGCTGTGGATCTCGCCGCAGACGTTGACCCCCGCGGCTCGGGCCCAGCTCGACCAGCTCACCCTCGGCGCGGTCACGGTGTTTCGTGGGCGGCAGACCGCGCTCGCCTCGACCATCCACCGTGCGCCGATCGAGGCCTGGGACATCGAGGCGATCAGCCGGAGCTACGACGTGTTCCTGCGTCGCTGGACGCCACTGTTGCCCGCCGTGGCGTCCGGGCAGGTCGACGGCGCCGCGGCGGTGCGGGCCCGGACCGAGGTCATGGACACCTTCCGACGTTTCCCCGTCCTCGACCCGCAGTTGCCGGTGGAACTTCTTCCCCGGGAGTGGCTCAGGCAGCCGGCGCGGGAGCTGTTCGCAGCCGTCTACGACGGCCTCGCCGCCCCCGCCGAACGACACGTCCGGGCGGTCGTCGAGCGGTTCGCCGACGCCGCGCAGCCCGGCATCAGTGCGCACACCACCGCCGATCTCGTCGCCGGCGTACGCGTCGATGCCGAACCGGCGCACCCATCGGCGAGTGGCACGACCGCCGGGTGTTCGTGAGCTGCTCGGCAGCCGCTGCCGGGTGACGACTGTGAGCGATAACAGGATTGCCCTCTGAAGTGATCCCGACGGCCCGGCGGTGCGGCTCGTCCGCTGGTCGCGCGGCGTTGAGCACTGTCACCTCGCGCGTTTCGGCCCGGGCGAAACGCGGCGTTCCGGGAGATCGGCGTGAACGGCCCGTTACGTCTTGACGAACGGCATGTTATCGCTCACTCTCGATATAGAGGACGATCGCTGTCTTGGCTCACCGGGCGAGCCGTACGGATCGTGCCTCCGATAACGACGTCCGCAAGGGCATGCGGCCGTCACCTCGGGATCCGGCAGATGCCGGCGACAGCCCTCGCAGACCTGCGTGCTGATGTCGGACGCCAGGAAGACCGTCCCGACCGGTCGCCCCGAGCGAAGTGGCACATCACCACCACCGATGCAACCACTGAAAAGGAACGCCATGAAACCCATGAGAACGATGCTGGCGGCGGCGACCATGGCCGTCGCCCTCACCACCGGCATGACGGTGGCGCTGACCCCCGCATCCGGTGCCGGCACGACCCTGAAGGCGGCCGCCGCCGAGAAGGGCCGCTACTTCGGCGCTGCTGTCGCCGTCAACAAGCTGTCGACCAGCGCCTACACGACGATCCTGAACCGTGAGTTCAACGACGTCGTGGCCGAGAACGAGATGAAGTGGAGCTCCACCGAGCCGCAGCAGAACAACTTCACCTACTCCAGTGGTGACCGCCTGGTCAGCCACGCGCAGGCCAACGGCATGGGCGTGCGGGGCCACACGCTGTTGTGGCACGCGCAGCAGCCGGGCTGGGCGCAGGGCATGTCGGGCAGCGCGTTGCGCAACGCGATGATCAACCACGTCACCCAGGTCGCCACGCACTACCGCGGCAAGATCCACTCGTGGGACGTGGTGAACGAGGCGTTCGCCGACGGCGGTTCGGGTGGCCGGCGCGACTCGAACATGCAGCGCACCGGCAACGACTGGATCGAGGCGGCGTTCCGGGCGGCGAAGGCTGCGGACCCGGGCGCGAAGATGTGTTACAACGACTACAACACCGACGGGATCAACGCGAAGTCGACGGGCATCTACAACATGGTGCGCGACTTCAAGTCCCGTGGCGTGCCGATCGACTGCGTGGGCTTCCAGTCGCACCTGGGCACCTCGCTGGCCGGTGACTACCAGGCCAACCTGCAGCGCTTCGCCGACCTCGGCGTGGACGTCCAGATCACCGAGCTGGACGTGATGACCGGCGGCAACCAGGCCAACATCTACGGCGCCGTCACCCGCGCCTGCCTGGCCGTCTCGCGCTGCACCGGGATCACCACCTGGGGCGTGCGGGACTGTGACTCGTGGCGTGGCTCGGACAACGCGCTGCTGTTCGACTGCAACGGCAACAAGAAGGCCGCGTACACCGCCGTCCTGGACGCCCTCAACGGCGGCTCGACCCCGCCCACCACGCCCCCGCCGGGCTCCGGCGTGGACACCAGCGCCTGGTACGTGTTGTTGAACCGCAACAGCGGCAAGGCACTGGACGTGTACGCCTCGGCCACCACCGACGGGGCGCGGATCAGCCAGTGGGCGCGCAACAACGGCGTCAACCAGCAGTGGCAGTTCGTCGACTCGGGGAGTGGCTACTACCGGGTGAAGTCCCGCAACTCCAGCAAGGTGCTCGACGTCAGCGGCTTCTCCACCGCTGACGGCGGCGCGATCGTGCAGTGGTCCGACCTCAACGGCACGAACCAGCAGTTCCGCATCGCGAACTCGGCCGACGGCTACGTTCGGCTGATCAACCGCAACAGCAACAAGGCGGTCGAGGTGCAGGGCGCGTCCACCGCCGACGGCGGAAACATCGTCCAGTACGCCGACTGGGGCGGCACCAACCAGCAGTGGCAACTGGTCCGGATCGGCTGACGACCGGCGTCATCAACCAGGTGAGCGGGAGCTGCCGGCCGCTCGGGATCCGGCCGGTGCCCGCCCCCGGCGAGGTGTGACCAGTGGCGGCCCGCCCCCATCCGGGGCGGGCCGCCGTGGCCGTCAGGCGACCCGTGGCGGGATCCTGCGGATCGATGGCAATCGTTTGACGTATGACGTATCACCCGCTAATTTTCTCCCCGCGGGCCACCCGGCCACCGGGAGCCAGGACGTCGAGCCGCGCCCCTCGTGCGGCCTGCCACGAAGCCCGGATCGTGGCATCGCCATCGACGTACGCCGTTTGTCGTGGGTTGCCCGCACACCCCACCCAGACGTGCTGACGCCACCACCATGACGCCGGTACGCACGCCACGGCACGCGCGGGCGCCCCCGCTCGTGGGTGACCCCGATCGAAGGAGTGGACCATGAAAGCCCTCGCTGAGGCTCGTCCCGCCTCTCGGCACAGATCTCGCTGGCGCTCAGGGTTGGCCGCGGCGGCGGCCACGGCCATGGCAGCCAGCGCACTCGTCGCGGTCAACGCGGCGCCCGCGGCGGCAGCGACAGTGGACACCAACGCCTCGTACGTGCTGGTGAACCGCAACAGCGGCAAGGCGTTGGACCTGTACGCCTCCGCCACCAACGACGGCGCGCGGATCAGCCAGTGGACGCGTAACAACGGCGTCAACCAGCAGTGGCAGTTCGTCGACTCCGGGGGTGGCTACTACCGGATCAAGTCGCGGCTCTCGGGCAAGGTGCTCGACGTCAGTGGTTTCTCCACCGCTGACGGCGGCGCGATCGTGCAGTGGTCCGACCTCAACGGGACGAACCAGCAGTTCCGGCTGGCCGACTCGGACGGCGGCTACGTTCGGCTGATCAACCGCAACAGCAACAAGGCGGTCGAGGTGCAGGGCGCGTCCACCGCCGACGGTGGAAACGTCGTCCAGTACGCCGACTGGGGCGGCACCAACCAGCAGTGGCAGCTCGTCGCCGTCGGCGGTGGCACCACCCCTCCACCGTCGGGTGGTAGCGGGTGCGGCAAGGCACCGACGCTGGCCAGCGGCACGCACACGATCCAGAGCAACGGCAAGAGCCGGACCTTCATCCTCCGGGTGCCCGCCAACTACAACAACAGCAACCCCTACCGGCTGATCTTCGCCTTCCACTGGCGGGGCGGCACCATGCAGGAGATCTCCTCCGGCGGCACCAGCGGGACGGCCTGGTCCTACTACGGGCAACAGGAGCAGTCGAACAACAGCGCCATCCTGGTGGCGCCCCAGGGATTCGGTAACGGCTGGGGCAACTCCGGCGGTGAGGACATCACCTTCGTCGACGACATGATCACCCGGATCGAGAGCAGCCTCTGCGTCAACCCGAGGCAGCGGTTCGCGCTCGGCTTCAGTTGGGGTGGCGGCATGAGTTACGCCGTCGCCTGCGCCCGAGCCAACGTCTTCCGGGCCGTCGCGGTCATCTCCGGCGCGCAGATCAGCGGGTGCAGTGGTGGAACGCAGCCGATCGCGTACTTCGGGCTGCACGGCATCTCGGACAATGTCCTGAGCATCTCCCAGGGCAGGGCGCTGCGCGACACCTTCGTCCGCAACAACGGTTGCACCGCCCAGAACCCGCCCGAGCCGGCCGGCGGCAGCCGCGCCCACATCACCACCGTCTACTCCGGCTGCAGGTCCGGGTACCCGGTGCAATGGGCCGCGTACGACAACGGCCACATGCCCGGTCCGGTGGATGGCACCTACTCCGAGAGCGGCGTCACGACCTGGACCAAGGGTGAGATCTGGAGGTTCTTCGCCCAGTTCTCCTGACCTGTTCGGCGGCGTCCGCTCCCGTACACGGGGGTGGGCGCCGTCGGTCGTCCGGGACGATCAGCGTTCGAGGCGGCCGGGGCTCCCCGAGCCACTGCGGCGGACCAGCCAGGCCTCGGTGATGTGGGTGAACATCGCCTCGGCGGCGCCGTTGGAGTCGTGGGCGGCGATGCGCTCGTAGATGCGTCGGTGACCCTGGTTGGACGCCACGCACAGCGCGCGCTCGGTCCGGCCCATGTAGCGGGCGGTGTTGATGACCTGGCTCTCCAGCGCGCGGACGACGCCACGGGCGATGCGGTTGCCGGATGCCTGCATGATCGTGTCGTGGAAGGCCCGGTCGTGGTCGTGGTAGGTGACGTGGTCGTCGACGAGTTCGTCCATCCGGTCCACCATGGCGCGCAGTCGATCAACGGTCTCGGCGTCGGCATGGCGGGCGGCGACGTTCGCCATGTCGGACTCCAGCACCCGACGGGTGACGACCAGGTCGTCGAGGATGGCGAGGCTGTCGTCAACCGCGATGGTCGCCGCGAGGACCAGCTCGTCGAGCATGTCCCAGTGCGCCGGCGGGGTCACCATCGTGCCGGCGCCCTGGCGGACCTGCACCAGCCCCTTCTCCTGAAGGATCTTGACGGCTTCCCGGACGACGGTCCGGCTCACGCCGAAGGTCTCGCAGAGGATCGGCTCGGGGGGTAGGGACGACCCGGACGGATGTACGCCGCGGACGATTCGCTCCACCAGTTCGGCCGTGACCGCCCTGGCGAGGTTGGTCGGCCGACGCACCCATGCCGGGGTCCCCGGGCTGTTCAGGGCTGTGTCCTGCGGTGGCGTCATGTCCCCCTCCGATGGCTCGCCGTGGCACGACGTCCGGATCAGTGTACGGCCGACCGTTGACGTAACACGTCATACGAGTTACCTTCCGGTCAACATTTGGCTAGCGGGGCGCCCGCCGGCCACCCCCCATATAGAGGTGACAACTGATGAGACAGCGCGCAATATGGTCGGCCGTCCTCGTTGTGGGCCTGGCCCTGGCCGGTTGTGGAAGTGCTAGCGATTCGGGCAAGTCGACCAGCTCCGATGGCAAGTTGGTCGTGTGGGACTGGAAATCCGGCGAGCCATTCGCCAAATCCTATCTGGACAAGGCCAAGGCCGACTTCAAGAAGAAGCACGCCGACGTCGAGGTCGAGTTCGTCGCGCAGCCGTTCGACCAGTACTACACCCTGCTCGGCGCGGCGATTCAGTCCGGCAAGGGCCCCGACGTCATGATGTTCAACGGTGGTGGCCAGATCCGCGACCGGGTGGACGCGTTGGTGCCCATCACCGACTACGTGGCCGAGGACAAGCAGCGGCTGGCCGGATGGGACGCGTTCACCAAGGACAGCAAGGTCTACGGCAGCCCGGTGACGCTGCAGGGCTACCCGATCTACTACAACAAGGAGATCTACCGGAAGGCCGGCCTCGACCCGGCCAGCCCGGCCACCACCTGGGACAAGTTCGTCGCGGACTGCGCCGCCATCGCCAAGGCCAGCTCCAGGTGCTTCGCCCTCGGCAACAAGGAGGGCGTCGGCATCCAGTTCTGGCTCTCCAGCATGGGGTCGGTCACCCTCACCGCCGCGGAGTACGACGCCTGGATCACCGGCAAGCGTGACTGGACCTCGCCCAACGTGAAGCGGGTCTTCGAAACGTGGAAGGAGACCGGCGACAAGAAGATGAACACGGACGGGGCCAACTCGACCGCGATGTTCAACGACTCCTTCGCCGCCTTCCAGTCCGGCAAGGCCGCCCACGTCATGGGCCTCATGTCCGACGTCGGGCACTGGAAGTCCTTCAACGAGTTCCTCACCGCGGAGAAGCTCGGCGTCATGAAGCCCCCGGTCGTCACCGCCGGCACCACCCCGAGCCTGCCGTACGACGGTGGCATCGGCTACGCCGTGGCCAAGTGGACGAAGGACCCGAAGGTGGCCGCCGACCTGGTGCGCTCCCTGACCTCGGCCGACGCGTTGAAGGCGTTCTACGCCGACGCCGGCGCGATCGCCGCCGACATCACGATCGACGTCTCGCAGGCCGGCCCGGCTGCCTCCACCATCGTCGCCGAGCTCAAGACCGGCAAGCCGGCTCTGCACGTCGCGCTCTCCTCGAAGACGATCGACCTGATGGGGCGCCTCTCCCAGCAGCTGCTCAGCGGTTCGATCACCGTCGACGAGGTGGTGAAGCAGTTGGCCGCTTCCGACCAGGCGGGCTGACCTCGTGCCGATCGGAAACACGCAACCGTCGGTCCGCCTGGCTTCGGCCGGGCGGGCCGGCGGCCCGGCGGCCACCTCTCCCGCGCACCGCGGTGGCACCCGTCCCCGTCGCACCCGTGGCGGCCTGGGAGCCGAGCGCTACGCCCCCTACATCCTGATCGCCCCGGCCGTCCTGATCATCGTGGCGCTGCGGCTCTACCCGCTGATCCTCGGGGTCAACTTCTCCTTCACCGGCGACGGTGACCGGAACGGAGAAGCGGTCGGGTTCGGCAACTACCAGGAACTGTTCGCCGATCCGCTGTTCCGCACCGCGCTGGGCAACGTCGGCCTGCTGGTGTTGCTGCTGCCGGTGGCGGTGGCGATCCCCGGCCTCCTCGCCACGTTCATCTTCCTCCGCGTGCCGGGCCACCGCTTCTACCGCAGCGTCTACTTCTTTCCGGCGGTGCTCTCACCGGTCATCGTCGGGGCGATCTTCAACCTGCTGCTCGCCTTCGACGGCCCTCTCAACGCCGTCCTCGGGGCCATCGGCGTCGGTCCGGTGGACTGGCTCGGGAACCCGGACGTGGCGATGTTCATGGTGGTGGGCGTGCACATCTGGGCCACCTTCGGGATGGCGCTGGTGGTGTTCCTCGCCGGCTTCGCCACGCTGGACGCCGCGCTGCTGGACGCCGCCCGGGTGGACGGCGCGTCGCTGCGCCAGGTCGTCTGGCACGTGATCATCCCGAGCCTCGCCCGGACCATCCAGTTCGTCTTCGTGACCACGATGATCGGGATGCTGACCTCGATGTTCGGGCTGCTCTTCGTGATGACCAGCGGCGGCCCGGAGGGCTCGACGTACCTGCCGGAGTACTACATCTGGATTCAGCAGGGCCAGATGAATCGCCCGGCTCTCGCGTCCGCCGCGTCCACGATCCTCTTCGCGATCATGCTCGTGGTGGGAATGTTGCAGATCAAACTGCTCGAACGATCGGGAAAGGTGGACTGATGTCCCGCGTCCGACTGGGACGGTGGATGATCGCCATCCCGATGTCACTGCTCGCGGTGGCGACGATCTACCCCCTGATCTTCACCGCGAACGTCGCGTTGAAGACCCGCCGGGACTACATCCTGGACCGGTTCGGCCTGACCAGCACTCTGCAGTGGGAGAACATCAGCACGGCGTGGACCAGCGTCGGCATGGGCCGCTACTTCGTCAACTCGCTGGTCGTGGTGACGTCGTCGGTGTTGCTGCTGCTCCTGCTCGGGTCGATGGCCGGCTTCGCGCTGAGCCAGTTGCGGTTCCGTGGCTCGTCGGCGTTGTTCCTGGGCTGCCTCGCGGGACTCTTCATCCCGTTCCAGGTGATCATGGTGCCGCTCGCCCGGATCATGGCCGACACCGCGCTGATCGACACGTACCCGGGTCTGATCCTCGTCTACGTGGCCCAGTTCCTGCCCTTCACCGTCTTCCTGATGACGAGCTACTACAAGGGCATCCCACCGGAGATCGTCGACGCCGCCCGGATCGACGGCAACACGGTGTACGGCGTGTATCGCCGGATCATGCTGCCACTGGGCACTCCGGCGCTGCTGTCGGTCGGCATCCTCAATGCCCTGTTCTGCTGGAACGACGTCCTCATGGCGTTGGTGATGATGCCCTCGGCCGAGAACCGGACGCTGATGATCGGGGTGACCTCGTTGCGAGGGCAGTACTCCGACAACATCCCCACCTTCGCGTCCGGGGTGCTGATCGCCGCCATCCCCGTCCTACTGGTCTACCTGTTCCTCCAGCGCCAAATTGCCGACGGCGTCGCCGCCGGTTCCACGAAGGGTTGACATGCGGATCACGGGATATCGGACGCTCACCACGGTCCAGGAATGGGGGCGCCCCGTCGGCGACGCCAACGGCGTGTTCGCCGACGGGGTGGTCCCGGTCTCGATCGTCCTCGTCGACACCGACGAGGGCATCACCGGCGTCGGCCTCGGGCCGCACGTCGAGATCGAGCGGATCTTTCCAGCCATCGAGGGCGAAGACCCCCGTGCCGTGACGTCCCTGTACGACCGCATGTTGCGGCACACCTTCAAGGCCGGCCACGCCGGCCCGGTGTTCGGCACCATCGGCGCTCTGGACACCGCGCTGTGGGACATCAAGGCGCAGGCCGCCGGCGAGCCGCTGTGGCGACTGCTGGGCGGACGCGACCGGCGGGTCACCGCCTACGCCTCCGGCCTGGACATCGGTCTCACCGACGACGAACTCGTCGCCGAGTACGAGGTCTACGCGAGCCACGGCCTTCGGGCGGCGAAACTCAAGGGCGGCCTCGACATCGAGCGCGATCGACACCGCCTGAGCCTGGTCAGGGAGGTTCTGACCGAGGCCGGGCACGGCCGGCGGCCGGGCCTGATGCTCGACGTCAACGAGGCGTGGACCCGTAAGCAGGCCGTCCGACACGTCTGCGAGCTGGAACGCACCCTGGACCTCATCTGGATCGAGGAGCCGGTCCGGCGCTGGGACGCCGAGGGTCTCGCCGCGGTCAGTCGAGGCGTGTCCGCGTCGGTCGCCACCGGTGAGAACCTGACCGGGCTCGAACAGTACCGTCCCCTGATCGCCGCCGGCGCGGTCGACATCGTCCAGATGGCGGCCGTCTGGGGGGTCACCCACTTCCTGCGGGCGTCCGCCCTGGCGCATGCCCACGATCTGCCGGTCAGCCCGATCGGCAACAGCCCGGTCGGGTTGCTGCACGCCGCGACCTCGGTGCCGAACCACCTGACCAGCGAGTTGCAGGACCTGCACACACCCGTTGGTGTCTCCATCGACCTGCACGTCGAGGATGGTGCCTTCATCCTCGGCGACGCACCCGGGCTCGGGGTCCGGGTGGACGAGGAGCGGATCCGGGCGGTCAACCGCCGTCCGCAGGCGCCGACGGCCGACAGCCCCAACGTCCGGCCGGAGCGGGCCGGTCGACGGCTGCTGGCCGGAGTCGACGGGGTGATCCCCACCCGCCAGGTGCCCGTCGTGTCGCTGAACTCCCGCAACGAGGTGTCGCCGACCGTACGGCACTGAGCTGAGCACCAGACAAGGAAGGGCGTGGGTGCATCGCGACGGCGGTGCACCCACGACCATGCCCGATCGGCACGACCGACGTACCGACCGTCGAGACGGAGGAACGATGAAGGCAGTCGTCTACCGGGGAGCGCGACACCTCGGGATCGAGAACCGCGACCCGGAGCCACCCGGCCCCGGACAGGTACGGATCGAGGTGGCGTACACCGGCATCTGCGGTACGGATCTGCACATCTACCACGGGGACATGGACGCCCGGGTTGGCGACTCCGCGATCATCGGGCACGAGATGTCCGGACGGATCGCGGCCGTCGGCGAGGGCGTGACCGGCTGGACCATCGGTCAGGCCGTCACCGTGATGCCGACCCGGCCCTGCGGACGCTGCGCCGCCTGCCAGCGGGGCAACTCACACGTCTGCCACGCGATGAACTTCCTCGGCATCGACTCACCGGGTGCCATGCAGTCCTCCTGGACGGTGCCGGTGGACCTGGTCCTGCCGCTTCCGGAGGAGCTGCCCCTCGACCACGCGGCGCTCGTCGAGCCGGTGGCGGTCGCCGTGCACGACGTACGCCGGGGGAACGTGACCGCCGACGACCAGGTGGTCGTGGTCGGTGGTGGGCCGGTCGGCGTCCTCATCGCCACCGTCGCCCGGGGCCGTGGCGCGCGGGTGCTCCTCGTCGAGCCGGACCCGTTCCGGCGCGAGGTGGCGGAGGGGGTCGGGATCGAGGCCGTCGACCCGCGGGCGACCGACGTCGTGGCCCTGGTCAACGACCGCACCGATGGCGCGGGGGCCGACATCGCCTTCGAGGTGTCCGGCGCGCCGGCCGGCGTCACCACCGCTGTCGACGTTCTCACCACCCGTGGGCGGCTGGTCATGGTGGCGATCCATCCGCAGCCCCGCGAGGTCAACCTGCACCGGTTCTTCTGGCGTGAGCTGGAACTCCTGGGTGCCCGGCTGTATCAGCGCGACGACATGGTCGAGGCGATCCGGTTGGTCGCCTCGGGTGCCATCCCGGCACAGCGGCTGATCTCCCGGGTCGAGCCGGTCGAGGCGGCCGGCGCGGCCTTCGAGGCGTTGGAGGGCGGCGGCGTCATGAAGGTGCTGCTCGATGTGCGGGAGGACAACCAGTGACGGCGTTGTTCGACCTGTCCGGCCAGACCGCCGTCGTGACCGGGGCGCGGCGGGGTATCGGTCTTGCCATGGCCGAGGCGCTGGCCCTGGCCGGCGCCGACATCGTGGGGGTCTCCGCCCAGCTCGAAGCCGAGGGCAGCGAGGTGGAACGCCGGGTGCGCGCCACCGGCCGCCGGTTCACCGGACTGCGGGCGGACCTCGGCGACCGGGCGGCCGTGCACCGGTTGGCCCGCGACATCACCGCTCTCGGGCCGGTCGACATCCTGGTGAACAACGGCGGCACGATCGCCCGGACCCCGGCCGCGGAGCACCCGGACGAGATGTGGGACCAGGTGATCGAGGTCAACCTCAGCAGCCAGTTCATCCTCAGCCGGGAGCTCGGCCGGACGATGGTCGAGCGGGGCCGAGGGAAGATCATCTTCACCGCGTCACTGTTGAGTTTCCAGGGCGGCATCACCGTCCCCGGTTACGCCGCCTCGAAGTCGGGCGTGGCCGGCCTCACCAAGGCGCTGGCGAACGAGTGGGCGGCCCACGGGGTGAACGTCAACGCCATCGCGCCCGGCTACATCGCCACCGACAACACCCGGGCGCTACGCGACGACCCCGACCGCAACCAGGCGATCCTCGGCCGGATTCCGGCCGGGCGGTGGGGCCGGGCCGACGATCTCGGCGGTGCCACCGTGTTCCTGGCGTCGACGGCGTCGGACTATGTCAACGGCGTGGTGCTGCCCGTCGACGGCGGCTGGTTGGGCCGATGACGGGCGCGCAGCAACACCGGCAGACCGGCATCGTCGACGCACACCACCACCTCTGGGTCCGGGCACGGCACCCGCAGCCGTGGATCGACCCGGTGACCATGGCGGCCATCGACGCCGACTTCGAACCCGCCGATCTCGCGCCACCGGCCCGGGCCGCCGGGGTCACCGCGACAGTGGTGGTGCAGTCCATCGCCTCCGACACGGAGACGGTGGACCTGCTGTCCATCGCCGCCGAGGACACCCTCGTCCGTGGGGTCGTCGGCTGGGTGGACCTGACCGCCGACGACGTCACGCAGCGACTTGAGCGGCTGCGGGCCGGACGGGGCGGGGAGCGCCTCGTCGGCATCCGCCACCTCGTGCAGTCCGAGACCGACCCGGCGTACCTGGACCGTCCCGACGTCCGTCGGGGGATCGCGGCGGTGGGCGCCGCCGGTCTCGTCTTCGACCTGCTGGTACGCCAACACCAGCTCCCCATGGCCGTGCGTCTCACCCGCGACCTGCCCGAGGTGCGCTTCGTCCTCGACCACCTCGGCAAGCCCGCGCTCGGCAGCCCGGAGATGGCCGGGTGGAGCCGGGACCTGCGGTCGTTGGCGGCCTCGCCCAACACCACCGCGAAGCTCTCCGGGCTGGTGACCGAGGTGCCGCACCCGCACTGGACGCCGGCTGACCTTCGACCCGCCGTCGAGGACGCCCTCGACGCGTTCGGGCCGGACCGACTGATGTTCGGCTCGGACTGGCCGGTCTGCCTGTTGGCCAGCTCGTACCAGCGCTGGGTCGACACCCTCGCGGAGCTGCTGGACGGCCAGGACGACGCCGACCCGGCGTCGATCTGGGGTGGGACGGCGCGCCGCGTCTACCGGCTGGAGGCGTCATGATGGCCCGCGCGCTGCCGCGCCGCCCGGGGGTACGCCTCAGCGAGCTGGGCTTCGGCGCGGCCCAGGGGGGCAACCTGTACCGGACGACGACGGACGAGGAGTTCGCCTCGGCGGTCGACGCCGCGTGGGAGGCGGGCGTCCGGTACTTCGACACCGCACCGCACTACGGTCTCGGGCTGTCCGAACGCCGCCTCGGCGTCGCGTTGCGCCAACGGCCGCGCGACGAGTACGTGGTGTCGACGAAGGTCGGGCGACTCCTGGTGCCGTCGCAGCAGGACGCGCACCTGCGGGACTCCGACGGCTTCGACGTGCCCGCCACCCACCGGCGGGTGTGGGACTTCAGCCGCGACGGCGTGCTGCGCTCCATCGAGGCCAGCCTGGAGCGGACCGGGCTGGACCGGATCGACGTCGTCTACCTGCACGACCCGGACGACCACTGGGAGCAGGCCGCGCACGAGGCCGTGCCCGCCCTGGTCGATCTGCGCGATCAGGGCGTCGTGGGCGCGATCGGCGCCGGGATGAACCAGTCGGCGATGCTGGCCCGGTTCGTCCGGGAGACCGACGTGGACGTGATGATGTGCGCCGGGCGGTACACCCTGCTCGAACAGGGCGCCGCCGCCGACCTGCTGCCGGCCGCCGAGAGCCGGGGGGTGGGCGTCGTCATCGCGGGCGTCTACAACTCGGGCCTGCTGTCCCGCGACCGGCCGCCGGCCGATGCCGTCTACAACTACGAGCAGGCCCCGGCGGCGGTGATCGAGCGGGCGCGGCGGATCGCCACCGTCTGCGAGACGTACGGGGTGACACTGCCGCAGGCGGCACTCGCCTTCGTCCGCCAACACCCGGCCGTGGTGTCGACGGTGGTCGGTGTCCGCACCGAGGCGCAGGTGACCGAGACGGTACGACGTTGCGATGTCGCCGTACCCGAGGAGCTGTGGGGCGCCCTGGCGGCGGCGGGGCTGCTGGCCGGTACGCCCGGCGCTGCCGGGCAGCCGAACTGACAAAAGACGTCCCGGCCGGGACCGGCTCCGACTCTCGGATACCGGTCCCGACCGGGACGTCATCTGTTACCGCGACAGCCGCAGGTCAGAGCGCGGTGAAGCGCCACTGCTGGTTGGTCGCGTTGCTGCAGGTCCACTGCAACACCCGGGCGCCGTCGGCCGTGGAAGCGCCGTTGACGTCCATGCAGAGCCCGCTCAGCGAACTCTTCACCGTGTAGACGCCGGAGGTGCCCGTCGCGGTGGCGGTGAACTTCTGCTGGTTGCCGTTGTTGCAGGTGGCCTGCTGGAGGAAGGCACCCGCCGCGGTCGAGCTGCCAGTGACCTCGACGCACTTGCCGCTGTGGACCGCCTTCAGGTAGAGCGCGCCGTTACCGGCGTCGACCGCCTGCCACCTCTGGTTGTTGCCACCGGTGTTCGCCCACTGGGTGATCTGGGCGCCGTCGGCGGTGGAGACACCGCTGACGTCCAGCAGCTTGTTGCTGTGCTGCGCCGTGACCGTGTAGGTCTTGCCGGCCAGGCCGGTGCCGGTGCCGGTGCCGGGTGTCCCGACGCCGTTGCCGCCGAAGGTGTGCGAGTCCAGATCGAACGAGTTGTTGGCGTTCTTGAACACCATGTAGAGCGTGTGCGTACCGCCGAGGGCGGCGACGCTCACCGGTGTCGTGGACTGGTAGTTGTCCCAGCCACCCGTGCTGGGCACCGTGGTGGTGGCCAGCAGGGTGCCCGTCGGCGAGTCGGCCCGCAGCTCGATCGAGCCGCCGCCGGAGGGCGACGACAGCCGGTAGCTGACCGTCGAGATCCCCGACAGGTTCATCGGGCTGAACGCGATCCAGTCGTTCGAGGAGATGTCACCGATGCGCTTGGTGCTCTCCGCGGCAGCCTGGTCGACGACCCGGATGCCCGACTGGCTGCTGAAGTACTCGGACTGCTTGTGCTTCGGTTGCAGGATCGCCTGCGCGGTCCCGGTGAGCGGGGCTCCGCCGCTCGAGCCGCCGTTGTCGGTGTACCGGGCGTTCAGCACGTAGAACAGGTTGGCGCCATCGGGGTGCCCACCGAGCAGGTCGGTGGAGATGGTGCCCGAGCAGCCCGGGTACTCGGTGGTCTCGTGGGCGTGGTCGTCGTGACCCAGCGCCGGGTTGAGGAACACCTTCGAGCAGTCGACCGTTCCGCCGTCCGGATCGGTCACGGTGATCTGGTACGACACCTTGTCACCGAAGGTCAGCATGCCGCCGTTGCCCGGTGTGGTGATGGTGACCACCGGGGCGCTGTTGCCGACGGTGATCGGGACGTTGGCGAAGCCGGTCTTGCCGGTGCTGTCGGTGACCTTCAACTGGGCGGTGTAGTTGCCGTTGGAGGTGTACACCTTCGACGGGTTGGCCGCCGTCGAGGTGGTGCCGTCGCCGAACGTCCACAGGTAGCTCAGCGTGTTGCCGTCCGGGTCGGACGTGCCAGCGCTGCTGAACTGGACGGTGAGCGGGGCGCTGCCGCTGGTGGGCGTGCCGGTGGCCTTGGCGATCGGTGACCGGCCGCCCTGGTTGTAGTCGATCCGGTAGAGCCCGGAGTCGCTGTTGCCGCCGCCGAAGTTGGTGCCCCACTCCAACATGTAGAGCGAGCCGTCCTTGCCGAACTCCATGTCCATCGGCTTGTTGAACCGCACGTTGGGCAGGAACGGGTTGGTGCGGGTCACCGCCGAGGAGGAGTCGAAGTGCACCTCCTTGACGTAGTTGCGCGCCCACTCGTAGAAGAAGTGCACGCCGTCGTAGTAGGGCGGGAACTTCGTCTCGGAGGGGTTCGCCGCGTCGTACCGGTAGATCGGCCCACCCATCGGAGCGGAGCCGCCGGAGCCGAGCTCGGGGAAGGTCGTCGAGGCGGGGTAGCCATACCAGATGTTGGGCATGACGACCGGCTTCAGGCTGGTCAGACCGGTGTTGTTCGGCGAGTTGTTGACCGGCGCGGAGCAGTTGAACTTCGATCCGACGACGCCGGTGTCCGGGTTGAACGGGGCATACGGCTGGTTGTTGCCGTGGCAGAACGGCCAGCCGTAGTTGCCGGGCGTCTTGATCACGTTGAGCTCGACCAGGCCCTCCGGGCCACGGTTGGTGGTGGGCGGGTTCCGGTCCGGGCCGTAGTCGGCCAGGTAGACCCAGCCGTTGGCCGGGTCGATGGAGAAGCGGAACGGGTTGCGGAAGCCCATCGCGTAGACCTCGGGCTTGGTCTGCGCGGTGCCCTGGGGGTAGAGGTTGCCCGACGGGATGGTGTAGCCACCGTTGGTCGAGGGCCGGATGCGCAGCAGCTTGCCGCGCAGGTCGTTGGTGTTGCCGGCGCTGCGGGCGGCATCCAGGTTGGACTTGCCCGACCGCCAGTCCAGTGGGGCGTAGCCCTGCCAGTTCGGGTCCAGGTTCGGCGGCGTGTCGTCGCCGGTGCCGATGAAGAGGTTGCCGTCGGGACCGAACTTGATGTAGCCGCCGGTGTGGCCGGGCTCGGCGAACGTCCGGTCCCGGTACGCCGGGATGTCGATGATCGTCACGCCGCTGGAGGTGTTCAGCGTGTCACCGCTGACCGTGTAGCGGGAGACCCGGTTGACGTCGGTGCTGCTGTTGGCCGGCGAGTGGTACAGGTAGATGTAGCCGTTGGTGGCGAAGTTGGGGTCCAGCGCCATGCCGGTCAGGCCGTCCTCGCCGCCGGTGTAGACGCTGAGCGTGCCGGCGGTGACGGTGCTGTTGGTGGAGGGCTTGAAGATCTTCACCTGGCCGCCGCGCTGGACGTAGAAGACCCGGCCGTCCGGTGCCACACCCAGCGCCATCGGGTCGACGGTGTTGTCGTCGAGGGTGCGCTTCTCGAAGTTGCCCCAGACGGTGCCGCCGCAGTCACCGGCGGCGTTACCGGCCGCCCACTTGATGCCACCGAGCACGTGATTCTGGAAGTTCGCCTCGCTGTAGGAGCCGATCGCGTGGCCCATCGCGGTGGCCCACACCCGCCCGCCACTGGTGTTACGGCACCAGGAGATCGGATGATCCGGGCCCATCGCCCGGGATCCCGGGTTGTACGTGCGCTCGTCGGCGGTCACCAGCACGTGCACGTTGCCGCGCGGGTTGGCGTCGAAGTTGTACCACTCTTCGCTGCGGGTCCACCGATCCGGCAGGCTGGCCGTCGACGGGTGCTTCTTGTCGGCGACGATGGCAGTGCCCTGGAGCACGCCGGGGGAGTGCTCGGGCATGTGGGCGCCAGCGTTGATGGTCTGGTCCCACCACGGGTACTCGCCCTCGATGCCCATGTCGGTGGCATTGTGGATGGCGACGATGCCCTTGCCGCTGGCGAGGTAGCCCTCCACCGCCTGGCGCTGCGCCGTCGAGGTCCAGACCATGCCGGAGGTCTGGAGCATGACGATGACGTCGAAGGTCGCCAGGTTGCTGGCGGTGAAGACGCTGGAGTCCTCGGTGGCCACCACCTCGAAGTTGTTCGCCGCCGCCTGCTGCTGGATCATGCTGATCCCGGCGGGGATCGAGTCGTGGCGGTAGCCGGTGGTCTTGCTGAACACCAGGGCGCGGAAGGCCGGGGCCGCCGACGCGGGTGGGGCGAGGCCGAGCGCCAGTAACAGGCCGGCGATCACCGAGATGAGCATTGTGTTACGACGCATGCCGTCTCCTAGGTTGGGCGGGCGTAGGGATTGCGACCACGGGCCCTACGACGCGCCAGGTTGACCCTGGACACGTGAGGGGACGCGGGCGCGCTTGGCTGTCCTCATGCCGTTCGCCGCAACGGCAGTCAGACCTGCGAGACGTCACACAGCGTGATGGTGACTGTGGTTCTCGCCCCGGGGTCCACGAGGTCAGGATGAGCTAGAGATCGATGACTGTCAATCCACAAAGTAACGTCCGACGTCCTGCCCGGTGGACGACGTCCGTGCCCGACTCCCTCGCTGCGGTGCCGCTCGTCGATCCTGGCCCGACCTGGTAGTCAGTCTTGATCGAGGATTGCGGACCCGCATCCAAACATCTATCTTCATACGTGTGATGTTTCGTCGGTGTCAAGGGAATGTTTGCACCGCAAGAACGTAAGTCGTGGTTGATGCCACGAAAGCTTGTTGTTCAGTGCCTCAAAGCCGCCGTAGTGTGGCATCTAAATACGTCTATAACTACTGTCTGTGAGGGCTTTCGGGATGTCAGACCCGCCGCCGACGCCGCTTCTCACCCTCCGGGGCATCGGTAAGTCCTTCCTCGGGGTCCGCGTTCTCGACGGCGTCGACCTCGATGTCGCGCCGGGCGAGGTGCACGCCGTGGTCGGTGAGAACGGTGCCGGGAAGTCGACCCTCATGAAGATCGTCTCGGGTGGGCACGCCCCGGACGGGGGCACTGTCGAGTTCGCCGGCGCGACGCGGACGTTCCGTGGCCCGCGCGACGCGCAGCGGGCCGGCATCGGCATCATCCACCAGGAATTCAACCTGCTGCCGGAACGGACCGTCGCGGAGAACGTCTACCTGGGGCACGAGCCGGTCCGACGCGGGCTCGTCGACCGTCGGGGGATGATCGACCACACCACGCGGCTGCTGGCCTCGATCGGTGAGACCACGTTGCCGGCCGACGCCCGGGTGGGGCAGCTGGGCGTCGCGCAGCAGCAGGTCGTCGAGATCGCCAAGGCGCTCGCCCTGGACGCGCGGCTGCTCATCATGGACGAGCCGACCGCCGCGCTGGCCGACCACGAGGTCGAGCTGCTCTACGGGCTGGTACGCCGACTGCAGGAGCGGGGCATCGGGCTGCTGTACGTCTCGCACCGGCTCGCCGAGGTCTTCGACCTGTCCGGGCGGATCACAGTGCTCAAGGACGGCCGACGTGTAACCACGGTGGACACCGCCGACACCACGCCGGACCAGTTGGTGCGGCACATGGTCGGCCGGGAACTGTCCAGTTACTACCCGGACCGGGCCGTCCCCGAGGACCGGGGCCCGGTGCGGCTCACCGTTCGCGACGCCGGCAACCGCAAACTGCGCGACGTCAACCTCCAGTTGCGCGCCGGCGAGGTGCTCGGCATCGGGGGCCTGCAGGGCTCCGGGCGCTCGGCGCTGGCCCGCGCGATCTTCGGGGTGTCGCCGTTCACGACCGGCGACGTCACACTCGACGACCGGCCGGTCCGACTGCGCTCACCCCGCACCGCCATGCGGGCCGGCATCGCCTACGTCACCGAGGACCGCAAGGGCGAGGGGATCGTCCCTCGGCAGTCGGTGCTGGACAACGCGCTGCTGGCCAGCCGGGCCGTCTTCGCCGCCCGGTCCGGCCGGGCGGCCAGGACCGCCCGGGTACGCGAGTTGCTGGCCGCCGTGGAGATCCGCGGCGCCGGCGACGACCAGGAGATCCGCTTCCTGTCCGGGGGCAATCAGCAGAAGGTCGTACTGGCTCGGTGGCTCGCGCTCAGCCCGCGGATCTTGCTCTTCGACGAGCCGACCCGGGGCATCGACGTCGGCGCGAAGTCAGCCATCCATGATCTCGTCCGCCGCCTCGCCCGGGATGGCGCGGCCGTGCTGATGATCACGTCCGATCTACCGGAGCTGCTGGGAATGAGTGACCGGATCGTCGTCATGCGGGACGGCCACGTCGCGGGTGAGCTGCCCGCCGGCGCGACCGAGGAGGAGGTCGTCGCGCTGGCGGTCGGCACGGTGCGGGAGGCGGCCCAGTGAGCGCGAGGAGTGAGCCGGTTTTGCGAGCCCCGCAGTCGCGAACCGAGGTGACCCAGTGAGCGCCCTGTCGCTGCTGCCGGCCCGACGGTCCGTACCGGGCGTGTTCGTGGCCCTGACCCTGACCCTGACGATCGGCTGGCTCGTCGTCCTGCTCGACGGTGGTCAGCTCTTCAACCAGTCCACGACCGTGAGTCTGCTGCATGTCGCGGCCGGCCTCGGGCTGGTCGCGGTGGGGCAGACTCTCGTCATCCTGGGAGGCTCGCTCGACCTCTCGGTGGCGTACGTGATCAGTCTCAGCACCCTCGTCGCGGCCGAGACGATGAACGGCAGCGACGGCGCGGTGCTGCCGGCGATCGGCCTGGTGCTCGTGGTCAGCGCCGGTGTCGGGTTGCTCAACGGGCTCCTCGTCACCAGGTTCCGGGTCAACGCGTTCATCGCGACGCTGGGCGTCGGGCTACTGCTCAAGGGCTACCTCGACAACGGCTACGACGGCCCCGCCGGCACCACCGCGCCCTCGCTCGTGCAGGCGCTCGGCTACCAGCGGGTCGGGCCGGTTCCGGTGTCGTTCCTGCTGCTGATAGCGGTCACCGCGGCGGCCTGGTTCGCCCTGTCGCGGACCCGCTTCGGCCACCACCTGGTCGCCGTCGGTGGGGACCCGGAGGTGGCGCGGCTCTCCGGCGTCCGCAACAACCGGGTCCTCGTCACCGCCCACGTCCTGTGTTCGATGTGCGCGGGGCTCGCCGGCATCTACCTCGCCAGTCGGCTCGGCTCGGGCGCACCCCGGGTCGGCACCGAGGGCCTCTACGACCTGGAGTCGATCGCCGCTGTGGTCATCGGCGGAACCGCCCTCGCCGGTGGGCGCGGCGGCGTCATCGGCACGGTCGGCGGGGTGCTGCTGCTGGCCAGCATCGACGCCATCTTCAATCAGCTCGAGGTCGACGCCTTCTTCAAGCAGGTGATCCGGGGCGTCATCATCATCGCCGCGGTCGCCGTCTACGCCCGCCGGGCCATGCGAAAGGCGGCCTAGCCATGCAGACCGTCCAGCCTCGTTCCCTGCCGCTGCGTCTGCCGCGCGTGCGTCCCGGTGGAGTCCTGCCGATCCTCGTTATCCTCGCGGTGCTGCTGGTGCTCGTCGGCATTCGTCAGCCCGACTTCCTGGCCCCGCCGTCGTTGATGTCCTTCCTCGGCCGTTCGGCCCCGATCATCCTGCTCGCCGCCGGCCAGTACTTCGTGATCGTGTCCGGCGAGTTCGATCTGTCGGTTGGTTCCCTGGTCACCGCCCAGGTGGTGGTGGCCGCCCGGCTGATCGACAGCGACCCGGCGCGTACCTGGCCGGTGGTGCTGCTCCTGCTGGCCTTCGGCGCACTGGTCGGGCTGGTCAACGGCCTGATCACGACACGGCTGCGGGTGCCGTCGTTCATCACCACCCTCGGCATGTTCCTGATCCTCGTCGGTGCGGTCTACCTGTGGTCCGACGGTGCCCCGAAGGGTGGGCTCTCCGAGGAGTTCCGTCGGTTCGGCCGGCGCGCCTTCGAGGACGTGCCGGTGCTGGGCCGCGTTCCGTACGCGCTGGTGGTACTGGTGGTCCTGGCGGTGGCGGCCGTGCTGCTGATGCGCTCGGACTTCGGCCGGACGCTGGTCGCCGTCGGCGACAACCCGCGCACCGCCGAGCTCAGCGGCGTACGCGTCTGGCGTACCCGGACCTTCGCCTTCATCCTCAGCGGGCTCGCGGCGGCGGTGGCGGCCATCCTCCTGGGCGGCTACAGCGGCGTGTCGTTCCAGGCCGGCGCGGGCCTGGAGTTCGGTGCGATCACCGCCGTCGTCCTCGGTGGGGTGGCGCTCGGCGGAGGTCGCGGCGCTGTCGTCGGGGCGATGCTCGGCGCGCTGACCCTCGAACTGCTGTTCGCCCTCATGAACTTCTACGGCGTCTCCGGCGCCCTCAGATCGACCGTCCAGGGCGCGATCATCCTGCTCGCCGTGGCGGTCTCGGCAACGCGTTCTTCGTCGAGATGAAGGGAAAACCATAGTGCGACGTTCCATGGCGGCCATTGCCGCTGTCACCCTGCTGTCCCTTACCGCCTGTGCCACCGACGAGCCGGCCGCGAGCCCGTCGGGAAGCGCGTCCGCCGCCACCGGGTCCGGCACCGGGGACCAGTCGAAGTTCTTCGTGCAGGCCGACTACGACGCCGAGTTGGCGCTGCTCGACGCGGCACCGACCGGCCCGGCCGACAAGCCGTGGGAACAGGTGCTCAACCCGACGATGGTCGACACCGCCAAGTTCAAGAAGAGCGGCCCACACAAGATCTGCTTCTCGAACGCGGCGCTGAACAACCCCTGGCGGCAGGTCGGGTTCAAGACCATGCAGGCCGAGGTCGAGGCGCAGAAGAGCCGCATCAAGGAGTTCGTGCACGTCGACGCCGAGGGCAAGGACCAGAAGCAGATCGCGGACATCAACGATCTGCTCGGCAAGGGCTGCGACGCGCTCATCGTCTCGCCGAACACCACCGCCACGCTCACCCCGGCCGTCGAGGCGGCCTGCAAGGCCGGGCTGCCGGTCGTCGTCTTCGACCGCGGTGTCAACACGAAGTGCCCGGTGACGTTCATCAACCCCATCGGCGGTTACGGGTTCGGCCACGTCGGGGCCGAGTTCGTCAGCCAGAAGATGAAGTCCGGCGGCAAGGTCCTCGCCCTGCGGATCCTGCCCGGCGTCGACGTCCTGGAGACCCGCTGGTCGGCGGCGAAGGTGGCGTTCGACAAGGCGAAGGTCGACGTCGTGGGCGTCGAGTTCACCGATGGTGACCCGGCCAAGACCAAGAAGATCGTCGACGACTACATCCAGCGGTACGGCACGATCGACGGGGTCTGGATGGACGCCGGAGCGACGGCCGTCGCGGCAGTCGAGGCGTTCCAGGACGCGGGCAAGCCCGTTCCGCCGATGAACGGCGAGGACCAGCTCGACTTCCTGAAGATCTGGAAGGACAAGAACCTCACCGCGATCGCGCCGACCTACCCGACCTACCAGTGGCGGACGCCGATCCTGGCGGTGTTGCAGATCCTGGACGGCAAGCAGGTGTCCAGCCCGTGGAAGCTGCCGCAGCCGACCGTCACCCAGGACAACCTGGACCAGTACCTCGACGCGAACATGCCGCCCCTGCACTACGCGATGTGCGGCTGCACCGACCTGCCCGGTTACCCGCAGCGCTGGAAGTAGGAACCGATGTACGCCATCGGCGTCAACCCCTGGGTCTGGACCTCGCCGGTCGACGACAAGGCCCTGACCGAGCTGATCCCGCGGATCGCCGCGTTCGGCTTCGACGCGGTCGAGTTGCCGATCGAGCAGCCCGGTGACTGGGACCCGATCCGGACCCGGGATCTGTTGGCGGAGCACGGCCTCGTCGCCGCCGGCGTCTGCGCGGTCACCCCGCCCGGGCGGGACCTGGTAGACGCCGCGCCGGCGGTCGTCGAGTCGACGGTGGCGTACCTCAAGGGCTGCGTGGCGAGCGCGGCGGCCGTCGGCGCTGGATGCGTCGGCGGCCCCGCGTACGCCTCGGTCGGCCGCACCTGGCGGATGTCCCCAGCGGCTCGCGCGGCCTGCTATGCGGAATTCCGGCAGGCCCTGGCACCGGTGGCCGAGCAGGCCGGCGAGTTGGGCGTGAGCATCGGTGTCGAGGCGTTGAACCGCTACGAGACGAGTGTCGTCAACACGATCGAGCAGACGATCGAATTGATCGACGGGCTACCGCCGAACGTCGGCATCATGATCGATACCTACCACATGAACATCGAGGAGGCCGACCCCTACGCGGCCCTCGCCGTCGCCGGCCCGCACATCAAGCACGTCCAGGTCAGCGGCACCAACCGGGGCGCTCCGGGTGCCGACCACTTCGACTGGCCCCGCTTCTTCACGGTCCTGCGGGACACCGGTTACCAGGGCTCGATCTGCATCGAGTCGTTCACCGCGGAGAACGAAACCATCGCCACCGCCGCGGCGATCTGGCGTCCGTTGGCCCCCTCGCAGGACCGTCTCGCCACGGACGGCCTGCGCTATCTCCGGGAGATCCTCGGATAACTGCCCGACCCGTCACCCCCGCGCTGGTCGAGGCCGCTCCGCCACCCCCACCCCGTTCTCATGTCAGGAGCATCGTCCCGTGTCCTCGTCCCTTTCGTCGCTGCGCCGGCTGCTGGCCGGCGCCGCCGCGACAGCGGTGACCGCGCTGGTCGCGGTAACCGCCTCGGCGTCCCCGGCCTCCGCGGCCACCACCACCCTCTACGCGTCGCCCTCCGGCACCGGCACCGCGTGTTCCGCCAGCCAACCGTGTTCGCTGACCGCCGCCCAGACGGCGGTACGGGCGATCAACAGCGCGATGTCCGGTGACATCGTCGTGGAGTTGGCCAACGGCGCGTACCGGCTCTCGTCGCCGCTGCGGTTCACCGCGGCCGACTCGGGCACCAACGGCTATCAGGTGATCTGGCGGGCGGCCTCCGGCGCGCGTCCCACGATCACCGGCGCCCGGGCGGTCACCGGCTGGTCGCTCGTCGACTCCGGAAAGAACATCTGGCGGGCCAACGTCGGCGCCGGGCTCGACTCCCGTCAGCTCTACGTCAACGGGGCGGTCGCCACCCGGGCCCGCACCGCCGTGAACCGCTCCGACTTCACCTTCACCACGTCCGGCATGCGGTTCACCAACAGCGCGCTCAACTACCTCAACAACCTCGGCAACCAGAACCGCGTCGAGGTGGAGAGCGTCGGCTCGTTCACCGACAGGTACTCGCCGGTGCAGAGCATCAGCGGAAACTTCCTGACGATGCAGCAGCCCGCGTGGAACAACAACACCTTCGGGTTCGACACCCTCTCCAGCCCGCACCGCGCCGGCCCCTTCTACCTGACCAACGCGTACGAGTTCCTGGACTCGGCGGGGGAGTGGTATCTCAACCCGAGCAACGGTCAGCTCAACTACATCCCGCTCGCCGGGCAGAACATGAGCTCGGTGAGCGTGGAGCTGCCGCAGTTGCAGTCCCTGGTCAACCTGGGCGGCACCCTCGCCGCGCCGGCGCACCACATCTCGTTCAGCGGCATCACCTTCACCGGCACCAGTTGGCTCGGCCCGAGCAGCAGCAACGGCTTCGCCGACCAGCAGACCGGCGCCCACATCACCGGCACCTGGTCCCGGCCCTCCGACGCGCTGACCTCCTGCCAGGCCGGCTGCCCCCAGTTCGAGGCCACCCGGCCGAACTGGAACCAGATGCCCGCCGCCGTGCAGGTATCCGCGGCCAACACCATCACCTTCAGCGACTCCCAGTTCGTCAACCTCGGGCAGACCGCGATCGGCATCGGCAACGACGCCAACGCCCACGCCAGCGGCGTCGGCCTGGGCGCCAGCAACATCACCGTCACCCGCTCCGAGATCGCCCGCAACTCCGCCGGTGGCGTCGTGGTCGGTGGCGTACGCGCCGACGCCCACCACCCCAGTGACCAGCGGATGATCAACCGCAACATCACCATCAGCAACAACCGGGTGCACGACCTCGGCCTCGAGTACCGGGGTGTGGTCTCGATCCTGACCACCTACGTGAACACGGCGACGGTCTCGTACAACGAGGTCTACAACATGCCGTACACCGGTCTGTCGGTCGGCTACGGCTGGGGCGCCAACGACGCCGGTGGCAGCCAGCACTACGCCAACCGGGGCCTCTACAACTACCAGCCGCGCTACACCACGGCGACCACCGCGGCCAACAACCAGGTCATCGGCAACTACGTGCACGACGTGATGCAGCAGATGACCGACGGCGGCTGCATCTACACGCTGTCGGCGAACCCGGGCGCGACCATCAACCAGAACTACTGCCTGCGGACCAACGGCTGGTTCGGGCTCTACTTCGACGAGGGCTCCCGCTACTACACCGCCCGCAACAACGTGTTCTCCTCCACCGGTACCTGGGCCACCGCCAACTACTGGTACGCGGAGAACATGGGCAACTTCACGGTCACCAACAACTGGTCGACGAACAACTCCACGAACGTGACGAACGGCGACCGCGGCAACGTGGTCAACGGCAACGTCACGGTCAGCAACGGCAGTTGGCCGTCGGGCGCGCAGACCGTGATCAACGCGGCGGGAGTGCAGAGCGGCGGCGGCACCAACCCAACGAACGTGCAGATCGTGGGCGGTCAGTCGGGCCGGTGCGCCGAGATCGGCAACTCCAGCACCACGAACGGCACGCAGGCCCAGATCTGGGACTGCATCAGCGCGGCCACCAACCAGCGGTGGACCCACACCGCCAGCCGGCAGCTCATGGTCTACGGGACCAAGTGCCTGGACGCCTCCGGCCAGGGCACCAGCAACGGCACCGCGGTGGTGATCTGGGACTGCAACGGTCAGGCCAACCAGCAGTGGAACGTCAACGCCAACGGCACGATCACGGGCGCGCAGTCTGGTCTCTGCCTGGACGCCAACGGCGCCGGGACGGCGAACGGCACCAAGCTGATCCTCTGGTCCTGCTCCGGCGGCACCAACCAGCAGTGGCAGCTGCGCAGCTGATCCGGTAGCACGACACCGACAGGTCCGGGCCGGGGCGAGATGCCCCGGCCCGGACGCGTCCGGGCTACCGCTTGACTGTCAACCCGGCCGCGGCGTCGTAGCGGACCGGGATGGGGTCGGTGAGTTCTCCGACGAATGTTCCGTCGACGTGGTCGAGGAAGCCGATGAGGGACCAGTCGTCGGCGGGTCCGGGGACCAGCCGTGGCGCGTACAGGTGCGGGTGGGTGAACGGCTGGGCGGACGCGATGTCCCACGGCCCGAGGGTGGTCTCGCCGGTTGCCACCCAGATCCGGTGGTCGTCGCGCCGGGCGCTGCCGGTGGCGTCGGTGGAGAAGAGCAGCAGCGGCTGCCCGTCGAGCACCGCGACCTGGGGCACCTCCAGGTGACCGAAGCCGGCCGGTGTCGACAGCGGCGGCGCGACGGTCCAGGTGACGAGGTCGGTGGAGGTGGCGTGGCCGACGACGCCACGGGTGTTCGCCGGACCGGTGTTGGCGCGGGCGGTGATGAGCATGTGCCAACCCTCGCCGTCGGGATCGGGGAAGACCCAGGGGTCGCGCCACGCCTGCTCGTACCACAGCTCCTTGTCCAGCAGCTCGTACCAGGTGGGGTCGGCCTGGACGATCGGCTCTGTGCCGTGCCGGTGCCAGGTCATGAGGTCGTCGGAGACGGCCAGTCCGATGCGTTGGACGAGCCCGTCCTCGGCGCGACCGACGCCGGTGTAGAACAGGTACCACCGCCCGTCCGGCCCACGGACCGTGCAGCCCGTCCAGGTCGCCAGGTCGTCCCAACCGGGCGCGTCGGCGGGGACCACGGCGTCGGCGACCAGGCGCCACGAGCACAGGTCCGTCGAGACGGCGTGGCCGATGGTGGCCCGGCGGTGGCGGCGGTGCGGGTCGTGCAGGGCGCGGGACGCGCGCAGGAAGAACACGTGCCAGAGGCCGTTGTCGTCCCGCGTGTACCAGCTGTCCCACACCCAGTGGTCGGGTAGACGAAGCATGGTCGGAAACCTAGCACTAAACCGTTTTAGCGTCGGCCGAGCCCGATTCGACGGTGCGGATCGGAGGCCGTTGCTCAGCCGGCCGGCGGGGCGAGGGACCGGCGTCGACGCAGGGGCATCGGCACGAGCGAGGGCTCGACGGCGCCCCCGTCCAGGAGCAGTTCGACCGCTCGACGTCCCATCTGTTCGTGCGGCAGCGCCGTGGTGGCCAGGCTCGGACGCAACCAGGCGGCGATCGGGTCGTCGTCGAACGAGATGACCGAGATGTCCTCCGGAACGGTCAGCCCCGCCTCGCCGAGTGCCTGGTACGCGCCGAAGGCCAGCCGGTCGTTCATGCAGATGATCGCGCTGGGTCGCTCCGGCTTGCTGAGCAGGCTCCGCGTGGCCGCGTACCCGTGCTCGGGCAACCACTCGGTGCAGAAACACTCGGCCAGGAGGCCGACCTTCGCCTCGTCCAGTGTCTGCCGGATGCCGTGCAGGCGGGCGCGGGCGGCGAGTGAGACCTCCGGATCGTCCTCCTTGAGCCGGTTGCGGCCGATGAGCGCGATCGCGTCGCGGTGGCCGAGCTCCAGCAGGGCGGTGGCGACGGAGCGCCCGGCCCCCTCGTCGTCGGGGACCACGCTGGGCAGGCCGTCGGGGCTGGTGGCGTTGAGCAGCACCACCGGGCCGCCGAGGATGGCGGCGGGCACCGTCAGCCGTCGGGTCGCCATCGCCGCGTAGATCACCCCGTCGACCTGCCGGTCCAGGACAGCCTCGATGGCGTACTGCTCGAAGGTGGCGTCGCCCTGCGTCTCGGTGATGAGCAGGACGTGGTCCCGTTCGCGGGCCGCGTCGAGGGCGCCGCGGATGAGGTCGCCGGCGAACCGGGTGGTCGCCACGATGTCGGAGACGAACGCGATGGTGGCCGTCTTGCGGGTACGCAGGCTGCGCGCGGCCAGGTTGGGTCGGTAGCCGAGTTCCTCGGCGGCGGCGAACACCCGCTGGTGCGCCTCGGCCGAGAGTCGGGTGCCCTCCCTGCCGTTGAGCACCATCGACGCGGCGGTCTTGGACAACCCGGCTTTCCGCGCGACGTCGGCGAGTGTTGCTCTGTTGCGGCCCATCAGTCCTCCGAATCAGGCACGGCGCCACGGGCACCGCTCCTGCCCATCATGATGCGTCGCCGTCCGGGATCGAGCGCCGGTCACGTCGGGTGTGGTGTGAACCCAACGTTTCCGCACCGTTGCCAAGTTGTCCTTGACAGCTCCCCGTGCCGCGCGCATGCTCTGCTAAATCAGTTTAGCGACCACTTCCGGTGCATCCAGAGGCGCCTGCGGTGGCCGCGCCGGTTCCTTTTGTGCTGACGGTACGGGTGCCGCGCCCGCGCGAGAGGCCACGACCGACGTGTCGTGGCCTCCGCCGGTTCGCGGTGGTCCCGGTGGAGCCGTCGCGCGGCCATGGGTCGCGGGACGCGTGGAGATGTCAAGGAGTCATGACATGGCAGAATTGCTGACAAAGTTTCCGCGACGGAGGACTGTGCTCCTCGCGTCGCTGCTGGCCGTCGGGATGACCGCGACGGCCTGCAGCGCGCCGGGGGAGGACCGGTCGTCGAGCCAGAAGTCCGACGCCGCCGTCAAGACCGAGCTGGGCACCGACCCGATCACCCTGGAGATGTACGCGGAGACCGGCTTCCCGCTGGCCAAGGCGTTGGCCGACGAGTTCTCCAAGCAGCACTCGAACGTCACGTTCAACATCCGCGAGGACCAGTTCACGGTGATCGTGGAGAACGCGCCGCGGGTCATGGCGTCGGACAACTCGCCCGACATCATCCGGCTTCCGACCATGGTCGACCTGGTCAAGGACGACCTGCTCAAGAACCTCGACCCGTACTTCACCGCGTACGGCTGGGACAAGTTCCCCGCCTCGCAGCTCATGCAGCTGCGCGTCGGCGAGAACACCCGGGGCGCCGGCTCGCTGTACGGGATGGGACTCGGCTACAGCGTCACCGGCGTCTTCTACAACAAGAAGCTGGCCACCCAGATCGGCATGACCCAGCCGCCGGCCACCGTCGCCGAGTTCGAGGAACTGCTGGCCAAGGCGAAGACCGGCGGAGTCCAGCCGATCATGCAGTTCAACAAGAACACTGCGGGCATCAACTTCCCGCACCAGGCGCTGCAGAACCAGTTCGGCGACCCGACCCAGGTCGCCGACTGGATTTTCCAGAAGCCGGGGGCGACCTTCGACACCCCGGCTGCCCTGAAGGCCACCCAGGCCATCCAGAAGTGGGCCCAGGCCGGCTACTTCCCCAAGGACGCCAACGCCCTGGACTACGCGGGCATGGTGGGGGAGTTCCAGAAGGGCAACGGCCTGTTCATGTTCAACGGCGACTGGGAGTCGGCCAACCTCGACAAGTCGATGCCCGGCAACGTGGGCTTCTTCCTCTTCCCCACCGAGTCCGCCGGTGGAAAGCACGTGGCGATGTCCGCCCCCAACACCTTCGGTGTCTCCGCCAAGGCCAAGAACCCGGACGCCGCCGCGTACTTCCTGAACTGGGTGCACACCAACGCCAAGGCCCGCGAGATCTCGGTGACCGTCGGCGGCTCCAGCCCCGGCGGCCCGAGCGACCTGCCGGTGCCGAGCGCCGCGGAGAACACCGTGCTGGCCGAGACCCTGAAGGCGTCCCAGCAGCTCGGTGCCGAGAACGGCGCTGTCGACTTCACCGCGAACGCGACCGGCGGCATCTTCGCCGCCGCGATCACGCCGGAGATGCAGAAGCTGATCGCCGGCCAGCAGACGCCCGAGGGGTACGTGAAGGCGGTCCAGGCCGAGTACCAGAAGGAACTGTCCCGATGACGTCTGCCCTCGGCAGCGCACCAACCGGGCGCGACGATCGTCGCACCCGCCCCACCCCCACGCGGGCCCACCGATTCCGGTGGGCCCGCGCGGCCGGGACCGGCTGGTTGTACGTCCTGCCCGCCCTGGTGATGTACGCGGTGTTCGTCCTGCGCCCGCTCGTCCTGACGCTCCAGTACTCGCTCTACGACTGGAACGGCATCGGGGTGGCCCGCTGGGTGGGCCTGGACAACTACCTCACCGTGTTCACCGACAGCGACCTGCTGAAAATCATCGGCAACGCGATCGTCCTGATCGTCTTCTTCAGCTTCATCCCCGTCGCGCTGGGGCTGTTGGTGGCGAGCATGGTCCGCCGGATCACCACCGGAGTCTTCGGTACCGTCGTGCGGACCATCCTGTTCCTGCCGCAGGTCATCCCCCTGGTGGCGGCGGGTATCGCGTGGAGCTGGCTGCTCTCGTCGAACGGTCTGGTCAACCAGGCGCTGCGCGCGGTCGGGCTGGGTGGCGTCGCCCGCGCCTGGCTCGGCGACTTCGACACGGCGCTGCCGGCCGTCGGCGTCATCGGGGCCTGGGTCCTGCTCGGCCTCTGCACGATCCTGCTGGTCACCGGCATGAGCAAGATCGACCCGGCGCTGTACGAGGCCGCCCGCCTCGACGGCGCCGGTCCGGTCCGCGAGTTCCTCGCCGTGACCCTGCCCAGCCTGCGCCAGGAGATCGGCGTCTGCCTCACCGTGACGATCATCGCGGCGCTCGCGAGCTTCGACATCGTCTACATCTCCACCAGCGGCGGCCCCGGCCTCCAGACCACGGTGCCGGGCCTGGAGATCTACCGGCTGGCCTTCTCGCAGCGGCAGGTGGGGCTCGCCTCGGCGCTCGCCGTCGTACTCATGCTGCTCGTACTGGCGTGCGTGCTGCCGATCCAGCGCCTGAGCCGAGGGGACAAGCAGTGAACCTGAGTCGACGCGAACAGGTGACCGGCCGGGTCTTCCTGATCGCCCTGATCGTCGTCACCCTGCTGCCGTTCGTGAGCATGCTCTCGGCGGCGCTGCAGCCCCGGGGCACCGTGCCCAACGGGCTCGAGTGGCCGTCCGACCCGCAGTGGGGCAACTTCGCCGACGCCTTCACCGCCGCGAACATGGGCGCCCTGCTCCGCTCCAGCCTGCTCATCGTGGCCGGCGTCGTACCGGTGTCGGTGCTCATCGCGACCCTGGCCGGCTTCGGTCTCGGTCAGCTGCGCGTCCCGGGTGGCCGGCTCGTCTTCGGTCTCTTCCTGCTGGGTCTGACCCTGCCGTTCGAGGCCGTGGTCACGCCGCTCTACTACCAGATGCAGGACCTCGGCCTGCTCAACACCCGCTGGGCCATCATCCTGCCGCTGATCGGGCTCTACATGCCGTTCGCGGTGTTCTGGATGCGGGCACACTTCACCAATGTGCCGGTCGAGTTGTCCGAGGCGGCCCGGGTGGACGGCAGCAGCACGTGGCAGTTGTTCTGGCGGGTCCAGGTGCCGCTCGCCCGGCCGGCGATCGCCTCGCTGACCATCCTGATGTTCCTCTGGACGTGGAACCAGTTCCTGCTGGCCATCGTCCTCGTGGACGACGCGACGAAACGCACCATGGCAGGGGCGCTCGGAGCGTTCCAGGGCCAGTGGGGCACCGACCTGGTGCTGCTGTGCGCCGGGTCGCTGCTGATTCTCACCCCGACCCTCATCGTGTTCCTGATCTTCCAGCGACAGTTCATCAAGGCCCTGATCCAAGGGTCAGTGAAGGGGTAGGCAGTGGTCACACAGCCACAGATCCACGGCGACGTCGACGATCGCTTCGGGCGCGTCGCCGACGTCTTCCGCGACAACTTCACCTCCCGGGGCGAGGTCGGCGCCGCGGTAACCGTCTACGTGCGCGGACGCAAGGTCGTCGACCTGTACGGCGGGGTCGCCGACACCCGTACCGGCCGGCCCTGGGACGCGCGCACGCCGGTCGTCGTCTTCTCCTGCACCAAGGGGATCCTGGCGATCTGCGCCTACCTGCTGGCCCAGCAGGGCCGGCTCGACCTCGACGCTCCCGTGACGCGTTACTGGCCGGAGTTCGGACAGCACGGCAAGGCGGACATCCCGGTGCGCTGGCTGCTGACGCACCAGGCAGGTCTGCCCGCGGTGGACCGACCGCTGACCCTCGACGAGGTGCTGGCGTGGGATCCGGTGATCAAGGCGATCGAGGCGCAGGCCCCGCTGTGGGAGCCGGGCACGGCGCACGGGTACCACTCGATGACCTACGGCTGGCTGATCGGAGAGGTGATCCACCGCATCACCGGCCAACTACCCGGCGCGTTCTTCGCCGACACCGTCGCGGGTCCGCTGGGCCTGCGTACCTGGCTGGGGCTTCCGGCCGCGGAGAGCGACAGCGTCGCCTGGGGCCTGGCACCGCCCCCGGACCCTGACCCGTTCGTGGACCCGGTCGCCGAACGGGGCATCACCATGGGGGGCGCCTTCGCCTTCCCCGCCGACGCCGACGGCCTGGTCAGCTTCAACGACGACGCCATCCGGGCCGCCGGTGTTCCCGGCGCGGGCGCGGTGAGCACCGCCGAGGGCCTCGCGCGCCTCTACGCCGCCTGTGTGTCGGAACGGGAGGGTGGGCCGCTGCTCACGGCGGCGTCGGTGGACGACGCGGTAGTGGTTCGCTCGCGTGGTCAGCAGCGGCACGGCCCGCCGGACACCGGGCAGCGCTGGGGCACCGGCTTCCTGCTGCACTCGCCACCGGCCCGACCCCTGCTGGGTGAGCGCAGTTTCGGCCACGACGGCGCGGGCGGCAACCTCGCCTTCGCCGACGCCGAGCATCAGGTGGGCTTCGGCTACGTGGTCAACCAGATGCGCGGGATGGGCGACGAGCGCGCCAATCTGCTCACCGTCGCCCTCCGAACCTGCCTCCAGGCCTGACCCTCCGGGTCCCCCCCGCCGGGAGGGTCGCCTCGGTCGATCATGGAGTTGCTGCCCCGACCCGTCGTGGACGGTGGCAGCAACTCCATGATCACCGAGGACGGGGCGGGTGCGGGCAGTTGGTCCACTGTGGATGTACGCGGTGTTACGGGCGTACTTCGGATGCGTTTCATCGATAGTCTTGACAGAGCTTGTTAGCGATAACACGATGGCCTTCACGCCGCTCTCGCGTTTGGAGCTCGCCTTGGCCCTGTCGGTCCGCTCGCGCGTCCTGAACATCGCCCGCGAATCCGCTGTGAACAGCCTGAACGCCGCCGCTCGCCACGCCACGCACGCGCTCGCCCGAGCGGCCATCACAGTGGCCGCCAGCCGCCTTCGTCCGCTGTGCGCGCTCGCATCGGTGGCCGTTCTCGTCGCTGCCGGCATGCTGGCCGCTCCCGCCGTCCCCGCCACCGCGCACGCCGCCGACGGATGGTCGCCCCGATCGTCGTACACCTCCACCGACACCGGCGCCGGCACCTACTCGGTGCCGCTGCTCAACGCCGACGTGCCGGACATCAGCGTCGAGCGGGTGCCGGCCGCCGAGAACGACGAGGGCCGTGACCTGTACTACATGATCAGCACGACCATGCACCTGAGCCCGGGCGCGCCGATCATGAAGTCGTACGACCTCGTCAACTGGGAGATCGTCAACTACGTCTTCGACCGGGCGAGCATCGGCGACTCCTTCTCACTGCGCAACGGCCAGAACTCGTACGGCCAGGGCCAGTGGGCGTCGTCGCTGCGTTACCACGACGGCACGTTCTACGCCGTCTTCAACACCAACAACCTCGGCGGGGCGTACCTGTACCGCACCGACGACATCGAGAACGGCCCGTGGCAGCGCACCGCCCTCGGCCGTGGCCTGCACGACCCGTCGCTCTTCTTCGACGTCGACGGCACGCCCTACATCTTCTACGGCTCCGGCGGCACCAGCGCCGTACGCCTCAACGCCGACCTGACCGCCGTCGCGCAGGACTACCCGAACATCTTCACCGCCAGCAACTACGCCGGTCAGCCGTTCATCGGCGGGTTGTTCGAGGGCGCGCAGGTCTACCACATCGACGGCTGGTACTACGCCGTCATCATCACCTGGCCCTCGGGGCAGGGACGCCAGGTGGTGATGTTCCGGTCGAAGGACCTGCTCGGGCGCTACACCTCGGCCGGCGGGGTCAACACCTACGAGGCGCGCGGAGTGCTCAACTCCAACGGCTTCGCCCAGGGCAGCCTGGTGCCGATCAGCCGCCCGGGCGGCCGGACCGACTGGCACGGCATGTTCTTCCGGGACACGTTCCCGATCGGCCGGATCCCGGCGCTCATCCCCGCCACCTGGCAGGACGGGTGGCCGACCTTCGGCACAGGCGGGGTCTTGCCGGTCAACGGAGTGTTCGACAAGCCGATCAGACTGAGCCCGGCCGAGGAACTGTTCGAACGGCAGAAGAGCGTCGTCGCCTCGGACGACTTCGCCAACGACGCGCCGCACCGGGCATACCAGGACGAGCAGTGGGCGGTCCCCGCGCCGCTCGACCCGGCGGAGATCGCCCCCAACGGGTCGCGGCTGGACCTGGCCTGGGAGTGGAACCACGCCCCGGACAACCGGCACTGGTCACTCACCGACCGCGACGGCTGGCTGCGGCTGACGACCGGCACGGTGGTGACCGGCCAGTACCTCTACACCAAGCTGTCCAACCGGGCCGAGCTGGCGTGGTTCGAGGAGGCACGCAACACGCTCTCGCAGCGGACGTTCGGGCCACGACAGTCGGTCCAGACCCGGATGGACATCTCCGGGATGCGCAACGGCGACGTCGCCGGTCTGGCCGCCTACAACCGCGGATTCTCGTACGTGGCCGTCAAGCGCGTCGGGAACGTCAACACCCTCGGTGTGGTCAACCGGTCGCAGCCGTTCGCGGTCGACCTCGACCAGTCGACGCTGGAGACCTTCATCGCCGGCACGACGGTATCGCTGGGCGACGCGACCGAAGTGCACGTGAAGGCGGACCTCGACTTCTCCGCACCGGTCGGCCAACTGTGGACGACGTTCTACTACAGCCTGGACGGGATCCAGTGGACGAGGCTCGGTAACCGCGTGGGCCCGCAGGCGCTCGACGGCAGCCTCGCCCACTTCATGGGTCACCGGGTGGGCCTGTTCACCTACGCGACCCAGCAGACCGGCGGCCACGTCGACTTCGACGACTACCTGCTCAGCGACGTCCTGACCGCGCAGGCCCGGCCACTGGACACCACCGCCCTGGACGCCGCCATCGCCCACGGGCGGACGCTCGACCCGCGCCACTACCCGGCAGACGCCTGGGCGGCCGCGCAGTCCGCGCTCACGGTGGCGACGTCGGCACGGGCCGGACAGTTCGGCACCCAGAACCAGATCGACGCACCGGAGCGGGCACTCAGCTACCAACTGGCCCGGCTCGGGGTGCTGGCGGCGCTGCCCGTGACGGCCACCGCCCAGGTGCGCTGCCTCAACGGCAGGGCGTACCTGGCGGTGCAGGCGCGCAACGACTCGGACGAGCCGGTCGAGATCACGGTGGAGACCCCGTACGGAAGCCGGTCGTTCACCGCCGTCGCACCCGGCGCGAGCGTCTACCAGTCGTTCAACACCCGCGCGTCGTCGACGCCGGCCGGCTCGGCGACGGTCCGGGCCACCGGTACGGTCGCCGGCCGGGACGTGATCACCCCCCACGCCGTCGAGCACCCCGCCACCGCCTGCGGCGGATAACCCCACCACGAGCCTCGGCTCACCGACCAGGACCACCGGCGTTCGGCCGGGCGGCGCGGAACAGCGGACGGGTACCGCGCCTCGGCCGCTGTCGCACCCGGTGGCGGCGGTCGGCCCCTGATGTCCGGACCACTCACGACAGCGCACCCACCGATCCCCCGTACACCGATGACCGCACGTCAGAGATGAAGGAGGATGTCTCGTGGAACAACGAATGCGACGGGCGACCCGAGGACGGGTCGCCGCGCTCGCGGCGGTCGGCCTGATGCTGACCACGGGGTTCGTCGCCCCGGCGGGGCCGGTCCAGGCCGCCGACACGAATCTCGTCGTCAACGGCGGGTTCGAGGACGGCCTGACCAACTGGTTCGTCAACAACGGAAACGCCTCCGACGGGGCTCAGTTGTCGGCCACGTCGAACGCCTACTCCGGTGCGAACGCCGCGCTCGTCACCAGCAGGGCGACCACCGGGTCCGGCCCGATGCAGGACCTCAGCGGCAAGGTGCAGGCCGGTCAGGCCTACACCCTGACGGCCCGGATCAGGTACGAGAACGAGAGCGGGCCGGCGACGAAGCAGTTCTTCGCCACCATGCACTACGGCGGTGGCACCTACACCAACCTCGTCAGCGTGACGGCGACGAAGGGACAGTGGGCGCAGTTCACCGGAACGTTCACGATCCCGACGACGCAGAGCGTGTCGACGGCGCGCCTGTTCTTCGAGACCCCCTGGACGAGCACGCCGTCCACCGACCCGGCGCTGCACCTGATGGACTTCACGCTCGACGACGTGTCGGTGACAGGCGCCGCGCCGCCCGCGCCCGCGTCGAAGACCATCGAGGTCGTCGGCAAGCTGCCTGGGGAGCACAACCCGTTGATCGGGCACAAGTTCGGGGCTGACGGTTTCGGTCTCGTGCACGACGGCCGGGTCTACATGTACATGACCAACGACACCCAGGGCTACGCCCCGAACCCGACCACCGGCGTCTCCCCGGGGATCAACTACGGCGACATCAACCAGATCACGGTGATCTCCTCGGCGGACCTCGTGAACTGGACGGACCACGGTGAGATCCAGGTCGCCGGCCCCAACGGGGTGGCCCCGTTCACCGCCAACTCGTGGGCTCCGGGCATCACCAAGAAGGTGGTGAACGGGGTGGAGAAGTTCTTCCTCTACTACGCCAACGGCGGTGGCTCCAGCAACGTGATCACGGGTGCGTCGCCGCTCGGCCCGTGGACCAGCGAGCGCACCAGCACGCTGATCGACGGCCGTACCCCCGGTGCCGAGGCCGTCGCGTGGAAGTTCGACCCGGCCCCGTTCGTCGACGACGACGGCCAGCCGTACCTCTACTTCGGTGGTGGGCCCGCGTCGACGAGCATGCCGCCGGCCGAGCGCTTCAACAACCCGAAGAACATCCGGTCGATCGAACTCGGCGACGACATGGTGTCGACCGAGGGCACGGCGGCGGTGGTCGACGCCCCGGTCGCCTTCGAGGCGGGCCACGTCTTCAAGCGCCAGGGCCGTTACTACTTCTCGTACTCCTCGCACTTCGGCGGGAACGACTTCGGCGGCAACCAGCAGCCGCTTCCCGGTTACCCGGGGGGCGGCCAGATCGGCTACATGATCTCCGACGGCCCGATGTCGTGGCCGAAGGAGACCTACGCCGGCGTGCTCTTCCCGAACCAGTCGCAGTTCTTCGGGGCCGGCACCGGTGGCAACAACCACCAGTCGGTGTTCGAGTTCGGTGGCAGGTACTACTTCACCTACCACGCGCCGACGCTGAACAAGCGCATCAACGGCAACACCACCCAGGGGTACCGCAGCCCGCACATCCAGGAACTGACCTTCAACCCGGACGGCGCCATCCAGCAGGTCGTCGGCACCTACGCCGGGGTGGAGCAGGTTCGCGACTTCGACCCGTACCGCGTCTTCGAGGCCGAGACCTTCGGGTGGAGCAAGGGCGTCGCCACCACGAAGGTCGACGGCAGCTCCGCCCAGTTCGGTGGTGCGGCACCCAACCTGGTCGTCCGCGACATCGACAACGGCGACTGGACGGCGTTGTCCTCGGTGGACTTCGGTGACGACGGCGCGCGGAGCCTGACGGCGCGGGTGCGTGCGCTCGCCACCGGCGGGCAGATCCAGGTCCGGCTCGACGACGTCAACGGTCCCCTCGTCGGCACTGTCGCGGTGGACAGCCCGGCCGGACAGTGGGCCGAGGTGACCGCCACGCTCGACGGCGTCAGTGGCGTGCACGACGTCTACTTCACCTACACCGGCTCGGCCGGCGCGGACCTTTTCGAGATCGACAACTGGTCCTTCGCGGCGGACACCCTCGACCTGCCCGTCACGCTCACCGCGTCCACGCGGTGTGTGGGCGGCAAGGCGTACGTGGCGGTGCAGGCGCGCAACGACCACGACGCGCCGGTGGGGATCACCCTGGAGACGCCGTACGGCGAGCGGTCGTTCGCGGCCGTCGCGCCGGGCGCGAACGCCT
Source organism: Micromonospora sp. NPDC047756 (assembly GCF_055587245.1). Classification (NCBI taxonomy): domain Bacteria; kingdom Bacillati; phylum Actinomycetota; class Actinomycetes; order Micromonosporales; family Micromonosporaceae; genus Micromonospora; species Micromonospora sp. NPDC047756. The sequence continues at coordinate 547,176 of NZ_JBVJGQ010000003.1, read as the reverse complement.
ACCAGTCCTTCAACAGCCGTGCCGTGTCGCTGTCGGCGGGTTCGGCCACGGCCCGGGTGACCGGGGCGATCGGCGGACACGACGTGACGACCGTCCGCACCGTGCAACACCCCGCCGGCACCTGCGGCGGATGACCCCTGATGGCGGAGAACGGAGAACACATGAACACAGACAAACGGCGGCAGACGCTCGCGGCCGGCGTCGTCGTCGCCGTGCTGACCGGGGCGGCGGTGCTGCCGTCGCCCGCGCTGGCCGAGCCCGGTGACGACGCCAGCGTGCGGGTCACTGTCGACATCGACGAGATCAGGGAACCGGGCGTGCTCGCCCTGTCGATCGCCGGCGACGCCGTCGCGCTGTCCGAGGACGGCTCGACCCTGCTGGTCCGCCAGTTCGTCGGCACGTTGCCGACGGTGACGGTCACCGACACCCGGGTCGCCGACGAGGTGCCCGACGGCGCCAACTGGGCGGTGCTCGGCAGCGCGACCGACTTCGCGGGCAGCGCCGGCCAGGCACCGATCACCGCCGACCATCTCGGTTGGAAGCCGCGCCTGCTCGACGGCGGCGAGACCGGCCTGGTCACCGAGGGCGAGGAGGTGGTGACCAGCCTGGACGAGCCGACCCAGCCGGGCAACAATGTCGGCCTCGTCGACCAGGAGCTGTTGGTCTCGGCCTTCGACTCCGGGGCTGTCGCCAGCGACTCGTACTCGGTGAACGCCGACCTGTACCTGCGGACCCCCGCGGAGGTCGCCGCCGGCGAGTACAGCTCGACGCTCACGCTCTCACTGTTCGAGTAGTGGCCTGGGCGGGGGCCCGGAGCGGGCCCCCGCCCAACCCCGTGCCGAAGGGCCGTCTCATGACCGTCACCCCGTTGCGCCGCGCGCTCGTCGTCCTCGCCGTCGCGTCCCTCGCCGTTTCGGTCTCGCCGAGCACGGCGGCGGCGGAACCGGACCCGAAGGCCCTGACCTGGACGGTCCAACCCGCCACCGCGAGCGGGCCGGACCAACGCCGATGGATCAACGCCAGTCTGGACCCGGGGCAGGCGGTCACCGAACACCTGGCGGTACGAAACTTCAGCCGCACCGCCGTCGCCTTCTCCCTGAAGGCCGCCGACGGCTACCTCACCGACAAGGGCCGCTTCAACATGCTGTCGTCCGACCGACCCTCCGTCGACGGCGGCACCTGGATCGACGTGCAGGAGAAGGTCACCGTCGGCCCCAACGAGACACGGGTGGTGCCGTTCACGATCACGGTGCCTCAGGGCGCCGCACCTGGCGACCACCCGGCCGGCATCGCGGCGACGGTCACCAGCACCGGGGGCACCGTCAACGTCGAGAGCCGCGTCGGCTTCCGGGTGATGCTGCGCGTGAACGGCGCCGCGCGGGCCGCTCTGGCCGTCCGGGGCCTCGATGCGACGTACTCCCCGTCGTGGAACCCCTTCGCCGGTGGCACGGTGCGGGTCCGCTACACCGTCGAGAACGACGGCAACGTCTGGGCCGGCGGGACGAGTCGGGTGGCGATGTCCGACCTTCTGGGCCGGAGCAGCCACGACGCCACCAGCGCGGTCGAGGAGTTGCTGCCTGGCGGCGCGCGAACGATGCAGACCCGGGCCGGCGGCGTCTGGGCCCTGGGGCGCCTGCGCACCACCGTCAGCACGTCGCCGACGCTGCTCGGCGACGGCCAGGGTGGGGCAGACCTCCGACCGGCCTCCGCCACCGTCACCACCTGGGTGGTGCCGTGGGCGCAGCTCGCCCTGTTGGGTCTGCTCGCCGGCCTGTTCCTGGGACTGCGGGCGGCGGCTCGGCAGCGGCGGCGTCGGCTGGCCGGGCTGCTGGCCCGCGCGAGGCAGGAGGGCAGGCAGTCGGTGCTCGTCGGGGGTGCGCCCGCTGCCGCCGAGCCCGGCGCGGGCGACGCCCGCCGGTGAGCCGTCGGCGCGAGGGAGTCGCGCTGCCGGATCACGGCGAGGACGTCGCCCGGCCCCGGCCTCAGGGCTTGGACCGGCCCAGCAGCCAGCGCAGGATGCTGGCGTCCTCGTAGGTCGGCCCGAACGCCGCGTGGTAGTCCGGCACCGAGAACGCGGCGTCGGCGTACTCGGTGTAGCCCACCAGGTCGGCGGTCTGCTCGGGCGTCCTGCCCCGGGCGGCGTACGCCTGCCGCAGCAGGGCGGTCGAGTTGCGCGCGCCCGAGACGTTGAGCAGGTGGTCGTGCTCGCCGTGCGTGATCCACACCGGCACCTCGGCCGCCGCGATGGCGGTCGCCTGGGAGGCGTTGACCGGGAAACCACCGGTCACCAATCCTCCGGCGAACAGGTCGGGACGCTTGGCGAACGCCTCCCAGAGCAACTGCGAGCCGTACGACACAGTGGTCGCGTACACCCGACGGGTTTCCACCGCGAACTGACCGATGAACTGGTCGAGCAGCTTGACCAGCAGGTCGGCCTCGGCGACCCCACCGACGCGCTGGTGCTGGGGCGCCAGGACGATGACGTCCTCGGCGGTGCCGGTCCACCGCGGTTGGAGCCACGCGGTCGCCGGGATGTCGGCGGCGAGTTGGACGCCGAGGTTGTCACCGTCCCAGCCCATGCCGTGACCGGGCAGAACGACCATCAGTGGGTATGTGCGGCCCGGCTGGTAGTTCTTCGGCAGGTGGTAGTGGTACGGCAGCACCATTCCGCCACTCAGGAACGAGCCGTAGGTGAACTCGTCGACCAGTTGGTTGACCGGCTTCTCGGTGAGGGGACGGGATTCGCGCGGGGTGGCCCGGGCGAGCACCGGGCCCTTGCCGGCCCCGCGGCCGGGCTGGCCGTGCACGTCCTTGCGTTGCACGACCCGGGTCGGCAGCTCGGGGTTGACCTTCACGGTGCAGAGGAAGGTCGGGCACTTGGAGACGACGACCGTCGAGCCGCCGGTGTCGGCGGGGTCGAGTTCGACGATGACGTACCGTCCCGGCGCCGATCGGTGGTCGGCGCGGGTGCCCGGTGTTCCGTTGGTGTAGGTGTGGGTGACGGTCCGTTCGGCGAGCTTCGGCAGGTCCTCGATCGGGTTGAAGCGGAAGTTGTAGATGGTGTCGGTGACCGAGAACGTGGCGGTGTCGAGGGTGCGCGGGTTGACAGTGGCCGGGTACTCGATCGCCACCGCCGAGACCTTCTGGCCGTAGGTGTAGACGGTGGTGATCGGGGTGATGCTCCGGATTCCGTCAGTGCTGCCCGGGCTGCCGCTCGCGCTGCCGTACGCCGTGCCGGAGGCGCCGGCCAGGACGAGGGTGGCGGCGAGCGGGATCAGTCCTTTTCGCAGTCTCATGGGGGTCCTTTCTCGAAGGTGGTGCGCTCAGTCAGCGGTCCGGCCGGGGGAACGGGAGTGGGACGGGTCGGAGAAGTCGGTCGCTAAACTGATTTAGCAGAGCATCGATCGCGGGCCCGCCGGTGTCAATACCGAGGGCGCTATGAGCCGGGAACCGGGTCGCCGACGGCCGGGACCGCTCTGGCTGCGCGGTCGACCACTCCCGTGAGCACTGCAACAAACCTGCAAGCGTCAGCTATTGCGTTCCCGGAAACCGCTTTCCTACGATTGCGTTACATCGATGTTTCATTTGACAGTCGTGTGAGCGATGGCACCGGGCGCACTCCGCTTGCACGGCGCGACCCCGCTTCCACCAGGGCGCGAGCGATCTCGATGAAATCTCTGCGATTGACTGCCGTCAATTCTCGAATCTTGTCTGTCGGCAGGTGCGGTCGCGATGTCCGTCGAGTCGAAGCCTGGAACGAGACGATTGCGAAGGTGAGAAGACATGAGACGACCAGTCGTGTTGCGACGTCAGGCGGTGCTGGCCGCGGTAGCCGTGGTGACCGCGGTCGGGGTGGCCCTCCCGACCCCGCAGGCCTCGGCGGCGGTGGGCAGCGCCACCGGCTACGCCACCCAGAACGGCGGCACCACCGGCGGCGCGGGCGGGCAGACGGTGCGGGCCACCACGGGCACGGCGATCCACGCGGCCCTGTGCGGTCGGCCCAGCAGCAGCACCCCGATCACCATCGAGGTGAGCGGGACCATCAATCACGGCAACACCAGCAAGGTGTCGGGGTCGAGCTGCAACACCGCGGCGGGCGTGATCGAGCTCAAGCAGATCAGCAACGTCACCATCATCGGGGTCGGCAGCGCCGTCTTCGACCAGCTCGGCATCCACATCCGCGACTCCAGCAACATCATCATCCAGAACGTGACGGTGCGGAACGTCAAGAAGTCGGGCTCGCCCACCTCCAACGGCGGGGACGCCATCGGGATGGAGAGCACGGTCCGCAACGTCTGGGTCGATCACGTCACCCTGGAAGCCTCGGGCGGGGAGTCCGAGGGGTACGACGGCCTCTTCGACATGAAGGACAACACCCAGTACGTGACGCTGTCCTACAGCGTCCTGCGCAACTCCGGTCGGGGCGGCCTCGTCGGGTCCAGTGAGAGCGACCTGTCCAACGGCTTCATCACGTACCACCACAACCTCTACGAGAACATCGACTCCCGCACGCCGCTGCTGCGTGGCGGGGTCGCCCACATCTACAACAACCACTACGTGAGCCTGAACGAGTCCGGGATCAACTCCCGGGCGGGGGCCAGGGCCAAGGTGGAGAACAACTACTTCCGCGACTCCAAGGACGTCCTGGGCACCTTCTACACCAGCGAGCGCGGCTACTGGCAGGTCGCCGGCAACGTCTTCGACAACGTGACCTGGTCCAGCGCGGGCAGCGACAACTACCCCGCCGGCCCCAACCCGACCTCCACCACCACGGTCGGCATCCCGTACTCGTACCGCCTCGACGGAGCGAGTTGTGTGCCGGACATCGTCCGTCAGACGGTCGGGGCCAACACGGGCCTGAGGGTGTCCGACGGCAGTTGCTCGCCGCAGACCCCGCCGCCCACCACGCCCCCGCCCACCACGCCCCCGCCGACCACGCCCCCGCCCACCACGCCTCCGCCCACCGGCGGGACCAACCTCAGCCTGGGCGCCGGCGCCGACGGCTCCAGCAAGGCCAGCGGAACCAGCTACGGCAACGTGCGTGACGGCAACCTGAGCACCTGGTGGTCGCCGGCCGGCTCGACCGGCACGATCTCGATCAAGTGGGGCTCCGCGACCCGGGTGTCCCGGGTGGTGATCCGCGAGCCGTCCGGCACCCAGGGCTCCATCGGGTCCTGGCAGCTGATCAACAACGACAACGGAGCCGTCCTGGCGTCCGGCAGTGGGGCGGGTGCGATCACCTTCCCGGCCACCGCGATGAGCAAGGTCAACTTCAAGATCAACAGTTCCAGCGGTACGCCACGGGTCGGCGAGTTCGAGACGTACGCCAGCTAGGGCTTGTTCATCAGGGCGGTCGCCTTCGTCGGGGGCGGAAGCGGTTCCGAGCGGTACACCGCAGAGGTGTGGACGCGCCTCTGCGGTGTACCGCTCCTCGGCGGATCGACAATCGGCGAGGCGGCCCTGCGCGCCCTCAGGAGTCCGTGTTCGGCAGAGTGTCCATGAAGGAGCTGACCGAGAAGACCGCTCGCCCGGGCCCGGCCGGGCCGTACCCCGGCGGGCTGGACAGACCGTGGGCGTCCATCGTCGCCCGGTAGGCCTCCAGCAGGCGGACGTGGTATTCCAGCGGCGCGCCCTGCGGGTTCGTCCGGCCCAGCGGTGTGGTGGGCTCCGGGCACCAGGTGGTGAAGCGGGGCGTGATCCCCCGGGACATGAAGTAGTCGAGCCCCTCCGTGGTGGAGGTGATCGCCTCGTCGACGCTGGTGAAGCCGTGCGGGGCGGCCATCTCGACGCCCGCGACGAAGTTCGGGATCACGTTGCGGGGGCCGAACACCTCGGCCGAGTCGAGGATGCGCCGGTGCCACTCCTCCCGACCGACGTACCGCTCCTTGCCCGGGCAGTACAACTCGAACAGCCGCTTGTCCCACACCTCGTAGTTGGGGTGGTAGATGCGGATCCCGTAGTCGTGGAACCGCTGCACATCGGCTCGGGGGAGCGCCTGGGCCACCACCTTGCCGATCCATCGTCCCGGAAACCGCTCCTCGATCGCCTGCGCGTACTGGCCGTAGAAGTCGGCCTCGGCCAGCCCGTTGACCTGCGAGGTGATGCTGCCACCGGTCAGCGTGTACGCCTGCGACGCGCGATCGACGTCATGTCGGTTGATGATCTCCAGCGCTTCGAGGACCTCGTCGACGGGCTTGACCCCGGTGTAGGGCCGGCCGGCCTGCTTGTGCTGCCGCCAGTTGTGGTTGATGTCGCAGTACTGGCACTCCTCCTTGGCGCCGAAGTACTGGCAGACCCGGAACGCGGTCAGATAGATGAGATAGCCCCACTGGATCGTCGGGGCGACCTCCATCACCGACTTGCCGTTGGCGAGCGTGTGACGGTAGTACGCCGGCATGGGGGGCAGCCCGACATCGGCGATCGGTCGTCCGTCCAGGAACAGGCGCAGTCGACCGTCGCTGTCGGTGCCGACGCGGTACGGCGAGCTGGGGTTGGTGCGGACCGACACGACGGTACGACGCAACTCGTACGGGCCCCCGGTGAGCACGATCTCCTCCGGTGGCCGGCGCAGCGCCGCCGTCCCCAACTCGGGCAACGTCCGGTGATCGAAGGAGAAGATGAAGTACGACTTCGGCTTCACGTCGCCGTGCTCGTTGTCGGTCAGTGCCGCGTCGTCGAAGGCGAGCCCGCCCCGCAGCAGGTCCTCCTTGAGGACCGCCTCCCGCGGCACGTGTGGGAAACGGCTCATCAGATCTTCGACGAGGTCGGTGCGCGACGTCATGCGGTTCCTCCCGAACGCGGTACGCCGCACCGGGTGGCCGGTGCCACCCGGTGCCGGCTGATCAGCTCTGCTTGGTCTCCCAGAAGATCTTCGAGATCTCCTCGATCCTGCCGAGGAGCTGCTCGGCGACCGCCGGGTCCGCGGCACCCTTCGCGCCGCCGGCACCTGCCAGCTTCGTCGCCTCGTTGAAGAGGCCGTGCAGGTGGGGGTACCTCTCGAAGTGCGGCTGCTTGAAGTAGTCGGTCCACAACACCCAGAGGTGGTGCTTCACCAGCTCGGCGCGCTGCTCCTTGATGAGCAGCGCGCGGGTGCGAAACTCCGGGTCGTCGCTGGCCTGGTACTTCTCGGAGATCGCCTTGATCGACTCGGCCTCGATGCGGGCCTGCGCGGGGTCGTAGACGCCGCAGGGGAGGTCGCAGTGCGCGCTGGCGACGGTGCGGGGGCGGAGAAGGCGGGACAGGAACATCGGAATCCCTTCGACTGTGGCGTTCGGCCGACGTGGGTCCGGGCGCGGCGGCCCGGACGTGACCATCGAGGAACGCTAGAACCTCAACCGCACTTCATGTCAATGGCGGGCCCTGTTTGCGGACGAGCGTCAGCAGGGCGGTGTGCGTCCGCTCGTCCGCGGCCACCACGAGACCGTCCCCACCGGTGTGCAGGGGCTGGCCGTCGAGCCCGGTGACCACGCAGCCAGCCGCCTCGCAGAGCGCGATTCCGGCCGCGAAGTGGACGCTGTTGCGCAGGTCGTGGCGGTCGGTCACATAGCCGGCGCGGCGGCCGGCGGCGACCCAGGCCACGGCCAGGCTGGTGGAGACCACCCGGGGCCGGAACTGTTCGAGGAAGCCCTCGTCGGCGAGCAGGCGGGCGGCCAGGAAGACGTCCCGGTTGGGAAAGGGCGGGTCGAGGTTCAGGTCGACCAGCGTCGACTCGGCCGACGGGACGAGACGCTCATCCGTCCCCGCAACCCCCCGGACGTACGCGGCGACGCCGTCGGTCCAGAACACCTCGTCGGCGAACGGGTCCACCGACGCCGCCACTGTGACGTCGGACCCGACGCGCAGGGCGACGTTGACCGAGACCAGCGTGGTCCGCGCGGCGAAGTTCAACGTCCCGCACAGCGGGTCGACCAGCCAGGTGCGCCCGTTGTCGCCGGTACCCGTACGCCCGCTCTCCTCGGCCACCACGGCGTCGTCCGGACGCGCTGCGCGCAGGACGTCGATGATGGCGTGCTCGGCCTCCACGTCGGCGGCGGTGGCGAAGTCGCCGGCGGTCTTCATGACGCGCGTTAACACTGAGCCGTACCGGGAGCCCACGACTGCGGCTCCGGCTTCCGCCGCCTCGACGGCCAGCGCCTGGTCTGTGATCGACATGCCCGAACCATAGGAGCCGTGGGCAATGTGTGACAGGCCCGCACCCGGGCCGCAGGTCAGTCCGACAGTTCGCTGATCGGTAGCTGACTGACGACCGCCGTCATGATCATGGGAGCGTCGCCGTCAGACTGGTTGACCGAGACCGCGACCCACCGCCCCTCGGTCACCGTCGGCCCCCACACGGTCAGGTCGCCGTAGCAGTCCAGGTCAGACAGCGACTGGAACAGCGCCGGCATGGGTTCACCGGCCTGGGCTCGAAACAGCGGCACCCGCATGGAGACAGCGCGGTGCGCGCCCCATTTCTGGGTCAACTCCGCTACGACGAGGGCCAGGTTCGCCTCGGCGGCCTCCTCTGCCCGGTTCCATTCGGCGCCGTACACACCCGTCAGGGCGTCGCTCTCCCAGAGCGGGGCGATCCTAAAGCCCTCGCCCCGGGTGCCGGTCCACTCCCCGGTGACCGGGTCGCCCTCGCTGACCGGCACGCCGCCCGTGGGCAGGTCCGCGGCGAGCAGCGACTCGATGTCGGACACCGCCCGACCCGTGTCGAACACCTCGCCGGCCCGGCCGGTCATCGGGGAACTCGTCGTACCGTCGGCGGCCCATACCGCATCGTCCGCACCACCTGTCTCCGTCGGACTGTGGCCTCGATCATCGCACCATGAGCGAGCCGGGGAGGGGGCGGGCGTCGGTCAGGAGACCGCCGTCCGCACCAGCTCGGTGAGCTTCTTCTCCACGGCCGGGCTCCACTGCTGCAACGCGTACGCCACCGGCCAGAAATCCCCGTCGTCGAGGTTGGCCGGGTCCTGGAAGCCCACCGTCGAGTACCGGTAGTTGAACTTGCCGGAGTCCTGGAAGAAGACGACGATCTTGCCGTCCTCGTTCGCGTAGGCGGGCATCCCGTACCAGGTCTTCGGCGTCAGCCCCGGGGCGGCGGCGGTCACCGTGACGTGCACCCGCTCGGCGAGCGCGCGGTCCTCCGGCTCCATCTGCGCGATCCGGTCGAGGACCGCTTGCAGCCCGTCCGCCTTCTTGGCGCCCTTCCTGCCCTCGGCGCGCAGCTCGTCGGCGCGCTCCTTCATCGCGGCCCGCTCCTCTGCGCTGAAGCCGTCGGACCCGGTCGTGGTGGTCTTCGCGGACATTCTCGGGCTCCCTCTCGTCGTCGTCCGGCCCGGCGCGTTGCCGACTGCCTGGGAAAAGGCTAGGCCGGGCGGCGCTGGCGAGCTTCTCGATTCCTGATCGTTCGACGACCGCCCTCCTGCTCAGGGGTGACCTCGGCCTCTCGAAGGTGCTCGCCAACCCGACCGGTGGCTAGGTTGCTGGGCGAGGGCGAGCGAGCGTTCCGGGGGGAATCAGACATGAGCACCACCGCCGACCAGTTGGCGACGGCGTACTTCGACGCGATCCAACTCCTCTGCCAGGTGACGCCGAAGGGCTGGTACGCCGAGCGGGGCACCGCTCGTGCGGGGCTCACCCACGCCAGCGTCGCGACGCTCAACGGGGTCCTGGAGACGGCCGCCGAGCCGGATCTCACGGCCATCGACGAGCTGGCGACCGAGGTGAGCCGGCAGACCACGCACTGGTCGATCATCATTCGCGGTGCGGCGAGCGACGAGGTCGCCGACCTGGCGGCCCGGCACGGGCTGCGCACACGCAGCCATCTTCCCCTGATGGCCTGCGCCACCGACGACATCGTGTTCCGGGCCGGCCCGACCCAGCAGGCGCTGGTCCGCCGGGTCGGAGCCGCCGAGAGCGACAGGTACACCGACGCCCTCACCCGGAGCTTCGAGGCGCCCGACGGCCTCTTCGGCCCGCTGATGGGCGGCGCGGTGCTCGACACCGACGCCATCACCGGGTATCTGGCCGAGGAGTCCGGCAGCCCGGTCGGCACCGGGCTCGGAATCCACACCTCCGACGTGATCGGGGTGTTCAACATCGCCGTCGTACCGTCCGCCCGGGGTCGTGGCCTGGGCCGGGCGCTCACCGAGGCGGCGCTGCGCGACGGCGTCGCCGCCGGCGCGGACGCCGCGTACCTGCACGCCAGTCCGATGGGTCGACCGCTCTACGAGGCGATGGGTTTCGCGCTGGTGGAGACCTGGACCGTGTTCCAGGCGGCCTGACGGTCCGCACCGGCCAGCAGGAGGAGGACCTGTGACCTTCAGTGAGAACGTCCGCTCGGCTTTCCGGCGCGGCGAGACCGACGCCGTGGTGCGGATGAGCGAGGCCGAGATCGAGCGGGCCCGGGCGGCCGGTGACCTGGCGGGCGAGGTGGAGGCCCGGTACAGCCTCGCCCGGGTCGCCATTCGGGGCGGTGACCTGACCGGGGGCGAGGCCCGGGCCCGGGAGGCCCTCACGGTGGCGCTGCGCTCCGGCGACCGGGCGCTGGAGGAACGACCGAGGCACGTGCTGGCCGCCGTCGCGAGGATGTCCGGTGACCTGGTCCGCGCCCGGGACCTGTACCGGGAGAGCATCGCGCTCAACGAGGCGCTCGGCCGACCCAGGACGGTCAACTCCGAGTTTCACAACCTCGCGTTCTGCGAGTTGGGGTTGGGCAACCTGGACGTGGCCCGGACGCTGTTCGCCGAGAACCGCGAGCGGGTTTTTCGCAACAACTGGGCGGACTTCGTGCCGTACGTCTGCGTCGCGGGCGCCGCGCTCGCGACCGCCGAGGGGGACCACTCCCGCGCGGCCAGGATGATCGGTGTCGCCGATGCCGCGTTCGCGGTGCTCGGCCAGGTGCCGGACCCGGACGACGCCGCGGACCTCGCCAGGATGCGCGCCGCCGCCACCGAGGCGCTGGGCCCGACCGACTTCGACCGGGAGTACGCCGTGGGCCGGCACCTCGAACCGCAGGCGGCGTTCGACGCCTAAGAGGTCGAGGCTCGGGCAGCGGTGATGGTCCGTCCCCGCTCCGACTCCGGGAAGCGGTCCAGCATGGCGCGCACCTCGTCGGCGCTCACGTTGGCGCCGAACAGCTCGCTGCCCGGTTCGAGTCGGACCCCCTCGGCCAGCGGGCCGGCGACGACCGGGTCGAAGCCGAGCGCGTCCACCAGGGCCGCGACCTCGGTGAGGTCGACGTCCTCGTCGCCGGCGATCGCGATGGCCTTGCGGCCGACCGCCCCCGTCGGCCGGGCCTCGTCCTCCAGGTCGTGATAGCCCATGTGGTTGAACGCCTTGACGACGCGGGAGCCGGACAGGAACGCCTGGACGGTCTCGCTCGACGAGGTCCGCGGGTTGGTGAGGTCGTCGCGGATGCCGTCGATCTCCCACCAGTAGTTCATGGCGTCGACGACGAGCTTGCCGCGTAACGCCTCGGCGGGAACGCCGCGGTACTTGCCCAGGGGCAGGGCGAGGATGACGACGTCGGCGTCGGCCGCCGCGTCGACCGCCGTGGTGGCCTCGGCCCCCGGCGCGAGGACCTCGACGGTGAGGGCGATCTTCGCCGGGTCGCCGGAGCCGGCCACCCGTACCCGGTAACCGGCGGCGACGGCGAGCCGGGCGAGCACCGTGCCCACCTTGCCGGCCCCGAGGATGCCGAGGGTCGCGGGCCGGCTCCGGTCGTTGTCGAACATGGTCGTCCTCTCGCTGGTGGGAAGCGCTGATCAGGCCAGCAGTTCGCGGACCATGGGGATCACCTTCGAGCCGTACAGTTCCACCGCGCGCATCCGGGCGCTGGCCGGTTGCGCTCCGGCCGAGTAGATGAGGTCGAAGCGGCCGACGCCGAGGCTGCTGATGGCACGGGCCATCCGGCGGGCCACCGTCTCCGGTGAGCCGATGTAGAGGGAACCGTTCTCCACCTCGGAGTCGAACTCCTGACGGCGGATCGGGGGCCAACCCCGCAGCTTGCCGATCCGGTCCCGCATGATCCGGTAGTGCGGCCAGTAGATCTCCTTGGCCTGCTCGTCGGTGTCGGCGATGAAGCCCGGCGAGTGCATGCCGACCGGGTGCGCTGTGGTGCCGAGTTGGTCGGCGGCCCGGCGGTACAGGTCGATGTAGGGCGCGAAGCGCTCGGGTGCGCCGCCGATGATGGCGAGCATGAGCGGCAGCCCGTACTGGGCGGTGCGGACGACCGACTGCGGCGAGCCACCCACACCGACCCAGGTGTCGAGGTGACCCGACTCGGTCTTCGGGAACACGTCGGCGTTCTCCAGCGGGGCACGCAGGGTGCCGCTCCAGGTGACCGGCTTCTCGTCGAGCAACTTGACGAACAGCTCGATCTTCTCCTCGAACAGCGTGTCGTAGTCGCGGAGGTCGTAGCCGAAGAGCGGGAACGACTCGGTGAACGAGCCGCGACCGAGGATGACCTCGGCTCGGCCGTTCGACAGCGCGTCCACTGTGGCGAAGCGCTGAAAGACCCGTACCGGGTCGTCGGAACTCAGCACCGTCACGCCGGAGGCCAGCCGGATCCGCGAGGTGCGGGTGGCGATTCCGGCCAGCACCGTCTCCGGTGTGGAGACCGAGTACTCGGGGCGGTGGTGCTCGCCCAGGGCGATGACGTCGACCCCGAGTTGGTCGGCGAGCACGGCCTCGTCGACGACCTGCCGGATCGCCGCCGCGTGGGAGACGAGTTTGCCGTTGTCGTCCTCCGGTACGTCGCCGAAGGTGTCCAGGCCGAACAGCAGATCAGACATGGTTGGGCTCCTTAGCCAGCAGCTCCCGGACCCGCGGCGCGACCTCACTGCCCAGCAGTTGGATGGTGCGCGCCCGTGCCTCGCGGGGCAGGTGCATGATGTCGTACTTCAGGTCGAAGCGGCTCAGTCGCAGGTCGCGGGCGACAGTGGCGATCTTCTGCGCCACCGTCTCGGGCGAACCGACGAAGAGCGCCCCGTGGTCGATTTCCGCCTCGTAGCGCGTGCGGTCCGGTTTGTAGAAGCCGCGTTCGGCGGCCAGAGCCGCCACCACCGGCTGCCAGTACCGCCACCACGTCTCCACCGCCTCCTCGTCGGTGTCTGCGACAAGGCCGAGTGAGTGCTGCCCGATTGGCTGCAGGGTATGCCCGAATTGTTCGAGCGCTCTGGTGTAGAGGTCGACGTGACCGGCGAAGCGCTGGGGGCGCCCCCCGATGATCGCGAGCATGAGCGGGAGTCCGTGCCGCGCGGCGCGGATCACGGAGTTCGGGCTTCCCCCGACGCCGATCCAGGTCGGGATGCCGCCCGGCCGCATCCGTGGGTGCAGCCGTTGCCCGGTGAGTGGGCTTCGTACCGTGCCGGACCAGGTGACCGGTTCGTCCTGTTGCAGTCGCAGGAAGAGGTCCAGCTTCTCCTCGAACAACCGCTCGTAGTCGGCCAGGTCGTACCCGAACAGCGGAAACGACTCGGTTGCCGATGCCCGCCCGAGGACGATCTGGGCGCGGCCGTCGGAGACGGCGTCCAGCGTGGAGAACTCGTGGTAGAGCCGTACCGGGTCATTGGTGCTGAGCACGGTGACCGAGGTGCCGAGGCGAATTCGCTCGGTCGCCGTCGCGACCGCAGCCAGCAGCACCGGTGTCGCCGAGTCGTTGTGACCCTCGCGGTAGTGCTCACCGACGCTGAACACGTCGAGTCCGGCCGACTCGGCGAGCCGTGCCTCGTCCACGAGCAGCCGTACGGTCTCGGCGTCGCTCAGGACCCGGTCACCGTCGGTGGCCACCTCCCCGAACGAGTTGAGCCCCAGCTCGAAGTCCGCAGCTGCCATCGTCTCCTCCTCGGCGCATTCCGCCGGCGACCCACGGGAGCGGACCTACCGGTTGACGTGTCAATGATGCTAACTTGGCGATTGACACGTCAATTCCCGGGAGAGTGAGATGACGGAGGCCACACCCGGCCGGCGGGGCGGACGGCAACTTCCGACCGCGGACGAGCTGCGAATCTGGCGGGACTTCATCGAGACGACGGCGACGCTCGGCTCCCGGCTCGAGTCCCGCCTGCAGGGCGACTCCTCGCTCTCGACCGGAGACTACGCAGTGCTCCTCGCTCTCAGTGAGGCGGAGGGCGAGGCGATGCGGTCGTCCGAACTCGCCTCACGCATCGGGTGGGAGCGCAGCCGGCTCTCCCACCACCTCGGGCGGATGGAGCGGCGCGGTCTCATCCGCCGCCAGGAGTGCGCCACTGTTCCCCGCGGTGCGGAGGTGCTGCTCACCACGGTCGGCGCCGAGGCGTTCAGGGGAGCCACCTATCCCCACCTGCGCGCCATCCGGGAGTTCTTCGTCGACGCCCTCACGCCGGAGCAGATCGTCGCGGCCGGCGAGATCGCCACGGCGCTGCGGGCGCAGCTCGATGTCCTCGGCAAAGATTGATCACCGCACATCGATGACCGCGAGTGCCCAAACGATTGCCGAGAGCTACGCCCGGGTGGTCCAATCCTCCAGAAAGCCTGCTCCGCCGCTTGGGAGGTACGTCCATGAGCGAGGCCGCCACCGCAGAGGACCGCCGCGTTCGAGCGGACCAACCCGGCCCCGGGCGTACGGAGTCGGTGTTGCCGGAGCTGCGGGAGATGTGGTGGGAGACGGGGGTCCGGGCGCGCGCGGAGGCCGGCGTCCTCGCCGTGTTCGCGGAGTTGCCCAGGCTCGTCTGGACAGCCATCGGTATCAGTTGGCGCGCTGACCGGCTCCGTACCGGTGTGGTGGCTGCGGCCACGGTGGGCGCGGGGGCCATGGCAGCGTTCGGCCTGTTGGCGACGCAGCGGGTGCTGGTGGAACTGTTCGCCGGCCGGCGGGCAGTGGCAGCGCATCACCGCCGCTCGCGGGTTCCTGCGCGACGCCGAACTGCTGATCATGGATGAGCCGTCCTCCGCGCTCGACCCCCGCGCCGAGGACGCCCTGTTCCAGGCCATCCGGGACCGGAGAGGTCGGGCCACCACGATCCTCATCACGCACCGGCTCGCCAACGTCCGGCACGCCGACCGGATCTTCGTCCTGCACCACGGCCGGCTCGTCGAGGACGGCACCCACGCCGACCTCGTCGCCACCGGCGGCCGGTACGCCGAACTGTTCGCCCTCCAGGCCGCCGGCTACGACGCGAACCTGGCCGATGGCAACCAGCACACCTGAACCGTTCAGTCGGACCTTCTCCCGCTCATTCGCGGGAGACTAGGCTTCGCCCCATGTCAGGGTGGCGGGGCCGGACGGCGGACGTGCTCCTGGTGCCCGCCGTGGGTCTGGTCGCCGTCGTGGGCCTGGTGGTGCAGTCGCGCGGCATCGCCACCGTCGCCGAGTGGGCGGCGCTGCTGGTGGTGCTGCTCGCCACCGGCGCCCTGTACCTGCGCCGACGTCACCCGGTGCCGGTGGGCATCGTGGCGCTGGCTGCCATCGGCGCGTACGGGGCGTTGCTGCACCGGCCGGGTCCGATCATGTTGGTGTTCGTCGTCGCGCTCTACACCGTCGTCGACGAGGGACATCTCGCGGTCGCCATCGGGCTCGGTCTCGCCTCGGTGATCGCCTTCGCCGTGGCGGACAGCGACAACCGCACCCCGGACACCATGAACGGGGCGACGCTGCTGCACGCCGGTTGGCTCGTCGCGGTCATCGTCGGCGTGACCCGTAACCGCCGCGCCTACCTCGCCGAGGCGCAGGCCCGAGCGGTCGTCGCCGAGCAGCGGATGGAGGAGGAGGCCCGGCGTCGGGCCACCGAGGAGCGGCTGCGCATCGCCCGGGAGTTGCACGACGTGCTCGGCCACCACCTGTCGTTGATCAACGTGCAGGCCAGCGCCGCGTTGCACCGACCCGACCCGGTCCGGTCCGAGCAGGCCCTCACCGCGATCAAACAGACCAGCAAGGAGACCTTGAGTGAGTTGCGGGCGACGCTGGGCGCACTGCGGCAGGCCCCGGCGGTCGTGCCCGCACCCGGTCTGAACCGCCTCGGTGATCTGATCAGGACGGCCGCTCGGCCGGAGTTGGAGATCCGCACCGAGCTGACCGAGACACCGTCGCTACCGCCGGAGGTCGATCTGGCGGTGTACCGGATCGTCCAGGAGGCGCTCACCAACGTGGCGCGTCACGCGCGTGCCACCACCGCAGTGGTCCGGGTCCGGCCCGATCACGACGACGTGTTCGTGGAGGTCGAGGACGACGGCACCGGCGTGCCGGGTTCCCCGGGCAGCGGGATCCTCGGAATGCGGGAGCGGGCGCTGGCACTCGGCGGTTCGTTGAACACCGGCCCGCAGCCGGGCGGGGGCTTCCGGGTGCGTGCCCGCCTGCCGATGCGACCCGTTCCGGCGCCGGTGGGGGAGCAGAGGTGATCCGGCTGCTCCTCGTCGACGACCAGACCCTCGTACGCGCCGGTTTCCGGTCCATCCTCGACGGTGAGGACGGCCTCCAGGTGGTCGGCGAGGCCGCCGACGGATTCGAGGCGGTGCGGCTGGCCCGGCACCTGCGACCCGACGTCGTCCTCATGGACATCCGGATGCCCGGGCTCGACGGCCTGGCCGCCACTGGTGAGATCGTCGCGAACTGCGACGCTCGCGTGATCATTCTGACCACGTTCGACCTGGACGAGTACGTCTACGGCGCGCTGCGTGCCGGTGCCAGCGGCTTCCTGGTCAAGGACACCGAGCCAGCGGAGTTGATTCACGGAGTGCGGGTGGTGGCCCGGGGTGACGCGTTGATCGCGCCGTCGATCACCCGGCGGTTGATCGCCGAGTTCGCGGCCCGGGCCAAACATCCCGACCCCGGGCCGCGACTGAGCGTGCTCACCGAGCGGGAGCGTGAGGTGCTGACGCTGGTCGCCGCCGGCCTCTCCAACGACGAGATCGCGGCACGGTTGGTGCTGAGCCCGGCGACCGCCAAGACACACGTCAGCCGGATCATGACCAAGGTCCAGGCCCGGGACCGAGCCCAGCTGGTGATCCTCGCCTATGAGTCCGGTCTGACCGTGCCGGGTTGGCTCGCTCACTCCTGAGTCAGCCCGCCAGACGGCCGGTGCGGCGCGCTCGCACCAGGGCCAGCCCGCCGAGCACCACCCCGGCCAGTCCGACCGCCA
Organism: Micromonospora sp. NPDC047756; assembly: GCF_055587245.1. NCBI lineage: Bacteria > Bacillati > Actinomycetota > Actinomycetes > Micromonosporales > Micromonosporaceae > Micromonospora > Micromonospora sp. NPDC047756. The sequence continues at coordinate 530,074 of NZ_JBVJGQ010000003.1, read as the reverse complement.
GTGCCACATAGGCCCCACCGCGTCCGTTGCCCGCGCCGATGCCGCTGTCGGCGGTGGCCGCCACCAGCCCGCCGAGCGCCATGCCGATCAGGCCCGTCACCAGGGCCAGGACGGCTCCGAGGCTGCCCGATCCGGTGCCGAGCCGACTGGCGGGGCGGGCCACTGCCAGACCTCCGATGATCGTGGCGGCCAGCCCCAGCAGGACGGCCACAGTGGCCCCGAAGCGCCCGGTACTCATGGCGAAAGCGGTGGCCGCGCTCGGCTGGGCGGACACGTGCGCGGCTGCCGGTGCGCCCAGCCCCATCCCGGCGAGCGGGGCGGCTACGGCGGCGGCGAGCAGGTGACGGACGGACATGGTGGATCCCCTCGGTCGCATGGCGAATACAGGTGGCAGCCTAGGAAGCAACCAGCTGGTGAGTCGTCATGCCGGAGTTGCCGACCGGCCTACCACCCGGGATGTACGCGTCCGGCACCTCGTACCGCCGCAGTTGTCCGGCGGGTGCGGGTTGCGCGGTCACGCCACGTCGTCGCCACCCGATACGGGCTCCAGCACCACCACTGTCGTCTCCGACGATCGTCGTGCCGCGTGGGCGTCGAAGTTCTTGTCGGCCGCGCGCCACCGCGGCCACAGGCGCGACCGCTCGTCGTCGGTGGCGGCGCGACCGCGCACCAGCCGGCGCCCGTCGGCCAGCTCGACGGACGCGTCCGGATGAGCCTGGAGGTTGAGCCACCAGGCTGGGGCACCCTCGCCCCACCCGTTCATCGCCACCCCGACCAGGTTCGAGCCATCCTCGAAGTACGCGATGATGACGCTGCGCTGCTGGCCGGTGCGGCGACCGGTCGTGGTCAGGCGCAGCGTGCCCCACCGGTGCTCGCGCGGCCGCCACAGCCCGACCCGGCTGCCGCTGACCCGGTACAGGCCCCGGTGCACCGCCCAGGCCAGCCGGATGAACCACCGAGGCGGGAGCCACGGCGCCTTCGTTACCTGACCGTCCGACATCGCGAACCTCCTTGAGCGACGGACGATGATGGGTTGCCATCACCTGTGACGTGCGGCGTACGCCGCGAAGTGATCGGCCCAGCGGCGGGTGACGTCCTCGGCGGGCTCGAGCCACTGGGTCGGCTGGGCGGGCAGCGGTAGGCCCTGCGACTCCAGGAAGCATTCGACCGGGATCATCGAACGACTTCGGGCGGTCAGCAGGCTCAGCTCGTCGCGTAGTCGCTCCAGGCGGTCGCGGTCGCCGTCGAGCAGCGCGATGCAGCATTCGGCAAGCCCGTACCGGTAGCCGATCTCGTCCATCGACGCCTCGTCGAGGATCCGCAGGCGGTCGATGGCCAGCGCGACGTCCGTCCGATCCGAGTGCCCCAGCAGGACGGTGGTGAGCAATGCGGAGCGGGTCGCGACCAGGTGACCGGACTGGTCGGCCCGATCGACGAAGTCGCGCATCTCGTCGACGCTGACGTCGCCGCGGAAGAACGCACGCCGCATCAGCAGTGTGCCGACCTCCTCCAGATACTCCCGCTGGCGGCCGGCGTCGCGCAGCTTCGCCATCTTGTCGGCGATCTCGGCGAAGTAGCGCTCCGGTCGACCGTGGGCGTACTCGGCCACCCTCGTGATGAGGCTCTGCACCGGGAGCCCTCGCGCGGCCTGGTCGGCATCTCTGAAGCGCCGGGCCAGGCTCAGAACCTGTGGACGCTGTCCCCGGTGCAGTGGCGTGGGTCTACGTGCGACCAGCTCGTCGAAGACGGCGAGCGCCTCGTCCCAGCGGTGGCGAAGCCGCAGGGTGTAGCCCAGATGCCGGCCCGCGGCCGGCCAGAGTGGGTGATCGGAGTCGAAGATCTCGCGGAGCAGACTGAGTCGCTCGTCCACCGGCGTCTCGATGGACTTGGCCGCGATGAAGTTCAGGACCAGGCGACCGTACCCGGTGCGGCTCGCGGCCGGCACCCGGGACCGTAGGCCCTGCACCGACGGGCTGAACACGATCGCGCGTGACAACCAGTCCGCGTAGTTCTCACTCGGAGCCGGCTCCAGCGTCGTGCTCTGCTCGCACACCAGCACGACAGCGACACCGATCAGGTCCAGGACCTCGCGGTTGTCTTCTCGATTCTTGGCATCGTCGTGTTGGCATCGGACCGCGGCGGCGGCCCGGCCGGCGGCCAATTCCCAGTCGCGCTCGGCCCAGCCGCCGGAGATCTGGTGGTCGGATCGGCGGATCGCCTCCCGGACGGCGTCGTGTATCCGGTACGGGAAGCGGTCGCCGTGGTGGTGGTCGATCATCGGACGTCGAACGGCCCGCTCGGCGCACCCGTGGTCGACGTCCGCCGCGGCCGCCATCAGGTGAGTGTCGAAGACCCGGAACAGGCACGCGGCCCGGATGGCCCGTTGCTCGTCGGCCGGAACGTCGTCGAGGATACGCATCACCAGCGAACCGAGCGAACCCGTGACGTCCTGGGCCTTCACCTCGCGTCCAGCCCCGGCATCCTTGATCGAGATAGCGACCTGCCGAGCCAGTTCCAGATACTGCGGCAGCCCCGCCGACGATCGGACGAGGTGCTCGACAACGTCGTCGCTCATCGGCAGGTCGAGTTGGGTACGTCCGCGCATGACCAGCGCGCGGGTGTCCGAGGGGGAGAGGTTGCCCACGAGATGCTGCCGGGGGTTGTCCGCGGCACCAGGCACGAGCCCTGGCCACGTCCACGGACCGCGGTGCGGAAGGTCGACGCGGCTCTCGTCGTACCAGTCCAGCAGATCGCGCCCGGTCAGCACGAACAACACGTTCGGCATGCCGTGGATCAGCCGGTTGAGGTGGCCCTCCGAGACCCGTCGCGGGTCCAGGGCGAGCCGTTCGGTCGTGTCGACGAACACCGCCACCAGGGGCGACGGCATGACCTGAGCCAGCTCCCAGGACAGAGCCGCGGCGAGCTTGCAGGCCAGGGCTGGTCGAGGCTCGGTAGGGCTCGGCTCGTCGGCGCAACGGAGCAGGAAATCCTCGAAGCCCGGGAACCCGTCGACGGCGAGCCGCAGATCACGTCGGCGGCGGAGTTCACCGACCACCTTGCGGACACCACGCACCCCGAGCGAGGCGGCCGTGCCACCGGCGAGGTCCGCCAGCGAGCCGAGGTCTTTGAGTACCTCGCCCACTGTCTCCGCCACGGAGTTCTCCAGCTCGTCCCGCCCCCGGAAGCGTGGCAGTGGCTCACCGGGACGTAGGGCCGACCAGTAGGCCGTGAACGCCAGGTCGAAGACCGGCCAACGGCGGCGGATGCCGGCCACGCCTGCCCGCAACGCGAGCAGTGCCGTGGGAAGGTCCATACGACCGGCGGAGCCGTGCAGGTCGATCCGGGCCGTCGCGTCGACGTTGGTGGCCGGAGGTGGCCCCCAGCCGTTGACGAGCGGGAGGTCGCGACGGACCCAGGCCTCCAGCCGCTCCGAGAGAGCGGTCTTGCCGATGCCGCCCAGACCGTAGAAGGTCAGCACGTTGTGGCGGGCGACCCCGACCTCGTCGTCGCCGTCGAGCAGCTGGCGGAACCGGGCCAGCGTCGACTTGAACGCCTGCGACTCGGTTTCCCGGTCGGTGAACAGCTCACCGGCGTGCGCTGGACCGTCGCGGTGCTCGCGTCCGCCCGGGGGTGAAACCTTCATCAGCCGCCACATCCAGGTCGTCGGCGTCACTGTGGACCGAGATCCCTAGTCTCCGGGCGTGAGCGCGGCCTGGGTCCAGGTGTCCAAGATCCGACGGAGAACCGGACCGGTCGGAGGAAGCCGTCGTGGCGACGACCGCGCGGTTACCGCTGCCAGGCGTCGATGGTCCGTACGCCGTCCCGCACGACCCGGTCCAGGATGGCGGGGTTGCCGCTGGTGCCCCCCCACCCTTCGTCGTCGAAGACCGTGACCGTGCTGTCGACGCGGGCCACGGCGATCTGGCTGGACGCGGTGCCGCCGGTGCGCTCGCCGTTCAGGCTCGTCTCGGGCCAGGTCCGGGTCAGCAGCAGCGCCTCGTTCCCGACGCCGGGCAGAACCTGGCTCTTGACGGTGACGCGGTTCCCCGACTGGTCGTACGAGGGGCACGCCTGCACGGCGGTGCGCAGCCGGCTCAGGTAACCGGGGGCGCCGTCACCGTCGAAGGTGAAGATGGTCTGGTGGATCATCCCCTGCGGCACGTTGCTGGCGGGCTCGCCGGCCTTCCGGTAGGTGACAGTCATCGCGGCGCTCGCGGTGACCTGCCGGCCGCCGGTGCCGAACTCGTTGCCGCACAGCCCCGGCAGCGCCTCCTCGACCGGCGTCGTCCGTCGCGGGGACTTCCGCAGTTCGCCGGGCAACTCGACGAAGGCGGAGGTCGGGATCGTCACCGGGGTGCTCGCGCTCGGCGATGGCGGTTCTGTCGTGGGCACTGACGTCGACGCGGTGGCCGGTGCCGCGGTCGCCGGGGCGGAGCCGGACGGATCCTCGGTGGCGGTGCAGGCAGCGGCCAGCGCGACGGTGCCGAGCAGCGCCAGCGCGCGTCGCGTACGGGCCATCGGTAGTTGTGCGTGTCGCCTCATGATCACCCCTCGTCGGTCCTGAGGCAGTTCCCTGCGCCGAGTCGACCGAAACGACCAGGCGACGCCCCGGGCGTCGGCCGAACCACGGGAATTCGTCTGTCGTCGGGTCGGCCGGGCCGCTAGGCTGCCCCGCATGACCAGCGTGATCGCCCAGTGCACCGGACTGTCGTGTGACGTCCAGGTCGGTGCGGGGCGACGCCGGCGATCCGTCGCCCGCCCGCGCTGACCTGTTACCTGCGACCGGCGGATCGAGCCGCCGGTCGTTCGCTGGTCGTCCTCGGTCCGCCCGAATCTCCCCCCGTCAACGGCTCGCGTGGCAACGCGGGTCCGAGCGAGATCGGCGTACTCATGGATCTTGAGAAGTTGTTGTCCGACCGGCTGGCACCGGCGTTCGCGGCGGTGGCCGGCGGCCCGGTCGACCCGCTCGTGCGGCGGTCTCCGCGCGCGGACTTCCAGTCCGACGCGGCGCTGGCGCTGGCCCGGCGGCTCGGTCGCCCACCGCGCGACATCGCCGCGGCGGTGTTGACGCACGCGGTGCTCGACGACGTCGGGGTGTCGGCGGAGGTCTCCGGGCCGGGCTTTCTCAACCTGACGGTTGCCGACCGGGCCCTGGCCGACCTGGTCGCCGGGCTGGCCGGTGACGCCCGCCTCGGCGTGCCGTCGACGGCGACGCCGCAGAAGGTGGTGGTCGACTACTCGGCGCCCAACGTGGCGAAGGAGATGCACGTCGGGCATCTCCGCTCCACGGTCATCGGCGACGCGGCGGTGCGGCTGCTGGACTGGCTCGGGCACCGGGTGGTGCGGGTCAACCACCTGGGTGACTGGGGCACACCGTTCGGCATGCTGATCGAGCACCTGATCGACCTCGGCGAGGCCGAAGCCGCACAGAACCTGTCGATGGGGGACCTGGACACCTTCTACCGGGCGGCCCGGCTGAAGTTCGACGCCGACGAGGCGTTCCAGGAACGGTCGCGGCTGCGGGTGGTCGCGTTGCAGCGCGGTGACGAGCGGACCCGCCGGTTGTGGCGGCTGCTGGTGACGCAGTCGCAGCGGTACTTCCTGACCGTGTACGACCTGCTCGACGTGACGTTGTCCGAGGCCGACTTCCGGGGCGAGAGCACCTACAACGACCTGCTGGCGGGCGTCGTCGACGACCTGGACCGGCTGGGGCTGCTGCTGCCCAGCGGTGGGGCCGAATGCGTCTTCCCACCCGGGTTCACCGGCCGCGACGGCGAACCGCTGCCGCTGATCGTGCGCAAGAGCGACGGTGGGTACGGCTATCCGGCCACCGACCTGGCCGCGCTGCGGCAGCGGGTCGGCGAGTGGGGCGCGAACCGGCTGCTGTACGTCGTGGGCCTACCGCAGCGGCAGCACTTCGCGATGGTGTTCGCCGTCGCCGAGGCGGCCGGCTGGCTCTGTCCGCCGGCCCGCGCCGAGCACCTCGGCTTCGGGTCCATCCTCGGCACTGATGGGCGGATGCTGCGCAGCCGGGCCGGTGAGTCGGTGAAGCTGGTCGGGTTGTTGGAGGAGGCGGTCGCCCGCGCCACCGAGCTGGCCCGGAGCAGGAACCCGGATCTGGACGCCGGGACCGCCGCCGAGATCGGCCGCGCGGTGGGCGTCGGCGCGGTCAAGTACGCCGACCTGTCCGTCGACCGGACGAAGGACTACGTCCTGGACTGGGAACGGATGTTGGCGCTGGACGGCAACACCGCTCCCTACCTCCAGTACGCGTACGCCCGGATCCGGTCGGTGCTGCGGCGGGCCGGGACCGCCGTACGGCCGGACGCGCCCATCGTGGTGGCGCAGCCGGCGGAGCGGGCGCTCGCGGTCGAGCTGCTCGGCTTCGCCGCCGTGGTCGGCGAGCTGGAGCGGAGTCTCGAGTTTCATCAGCTCGCGGGTTACCTGCACCGACTCGCGACAGCGTTCAACGCGTTCTATGAGCGCTGCCCGGTGTTGCGGGCCACGGACGAGCTGCGGGAGAGCCGGCTGCTGCTGGCCGAGTTGACCGCCCGGACCCTGCGGCAGGGGCTGCACCTGCTGGGCATCCGCACGGTGGAGCGGATGTGACGCGCCGGCCTGCGGGCCCGGTCAGCGGGCCCGCTTCGTCGCCCGCTTCCGGGGCGGCGTCAACAGGTCGGCGATCTGCGCGATCGCGGAGGGCACCAGGCGGTAGTACGCCCAGACCCCGCGCTTGTCGCGTTCGAGGAGGCCGGCCTCGGTGAGGATCCGAAGGTGATGACTCACCGTCGGCTGGGAGAGATTGAGCGCCGCGGTGAGGTCACTCACTGACGCCTCACCTTCCGGCGCGGACTGGATCAGGCTGAGCAACCGGAGTCGCGCCGGATCGGCGAAGGCCTTCAGCACCCCCGCTAGCCGCTCGGCATCGGCCCGCTTGATGGGATCGCCGGTGAGCGGCGAGATCGCAGGCATGGCAGTTTTCGCAGTTCCCACGCCTGCAATAGTGACACCAACACCATCAATAAACCGGCAGATCCGGCACCAGCCCTCCGATGGCGTCCGGATGGCGCGACGGAACCACCGAACGTGAGTCGAACGTCGACGTCCGTGGCGGCACACGGGCCGTGTGGAGCTTCGGGAAGCTCCACACGGCCCTGGGCGTCAGCGGCGGGGTTTGGGTGCGATGCGGGGCAGGACGTACGGCGGCCCGGCGAAGATCAGGTCGGACTTCAACTCCTGGTACGCCCGCTTGGGCTGGTAGTTCTCGTCGTAGATGGTGGCCAGGCCCTCCGGCGGGTCGTCGAACCAGCCGGGCACCCACGAATGATTGTCACTGAAACCCCAGACCGTGTACGACAGGCAGCTCCGCACGGCGAGGCACGCCTTCATCAGCACGCTGAAGTTGGCGGCCGACGCCTGTAGCCGGGGGTTGATCTCCTCGGAGTCGCCCGCCTGGACGCCCTCCGTCAGCCGGCTGCGCACGTCGACCTCGGTGAACGCGGTCGCGACGCCGAGCCCGCTGAACTTCCTCAGCGCGGCGGTCACCTGGAGGGTGTCGAAGTTGCCGTACTGGGTGCCCAGGTGGCCCTGGGAGCCGACTCCGTCGATCGGGACGCCCTGAGCGCGCAGGCTCTTGGTCATGTCGTACACGAACTGGGTCTTGTCGTCCGCCGGGTTGCCCGAGCCGAACGCCTCGATGTTGTAGTCGTTGTAGAACAGCAGGGCCTTCGGGTCGGCGGCGCGCGCCCAGCGGAACGCGTCGGCGATGTAGCCGGGCCCGAGGTTCTGCGCCCAGAAGCCCTTGTAGTGCAGGGTCGACGGAGTGTCCCACGGGTCGCTGACCGCCTCGTTGACCACGTCCCACTGCCAGATCTTGCCCTTGTAGCGGTTGACGACGGTGGTGATGTGCTTGCGCAACAGCTCGCGCAACTCCTGCTTGCTGATGGAGCCGTCGGCGACGCCGCTGGTCAACCAGGCGGGCAGCTGGTTGTGCCAGACCAGCACGTGACCGCGCACGCTCTGCCGGTTGCGCTTGGCGAAGTCGACGAACTCGTCGGCTGGCCCCCAGTTGTAGGTGCCTCGGGTCGGCTCCAGGCTCTCCCACTTCATCACGTTCTCGGCGGTGACCGAGGCGAACTCGGAGGAGGCCAGTCTGCGGTACTGCGGGTCGTCGGCGTCGTTGAGTGCATCCATGTTCACCGCGGTGCCGACGTGCAGACCGTGGCGCAGGCCGAGAGTGCCGAGGCTCTGCGTTGTGGGGTCGTACGGTCGACTCGCGGTCGCCGGCACCGTGTTCAGCGTGGCGATGGTCGCGACGGCGACCAGGCCGACGCTCGACCACTGTCTCAACTTCATGTGCCTGCCCTTCCCGATGATCAATAGATAGATGTCGATCTAGGAGGTGAGGGTCCGGTCGTGCTCGGATGGAGACGCGAGATGGCTGGGTGACGCCGGTAGTTCCGGTCGGAAACCGGAAACTTGCTCGAAACGTTAAGCCGATCGATGTCTGGGCGTCAACGCTGAAAACTTCCGGAAATTCATCACATGACCTGCCCGGCGCGGCGTGGCCAGCCAGCGAAACTTTCGGCGACCGGAGGCCGTGGTTCGGCGACCGGTTCGGGTGGCGAGGACGTTCGCGACGCACGCCACGGGACGTCGTCGCCCCGGTGGCCGACGATGTCCGGTGGCGCTATCGAGAGGTGATCAGCGCAGACCGGCGAAGAGGTCGTCCTCGGGGGTCGGCGCGCCCGTTTGGTCCCGCACCCGCAAGAAGGTCTCCACGCCCATCAGCTCGGTGAACCGCTCCTGGCCCAGTTGCAGGAAGAAGATGTTCTCGGTCTGACTGGCGTGCGTGGCCAGCGCGTCGAACTTCTGCGCGCCGTACTTGCTGGTGTCGACCCAGGTGGTGATCTCGTCGTCGGGCAGACCGAGCTGCGGCCCCGGCTCCGACTCCGCGTCCGGCTCGGCCCACTCGACGCCGAGCTCCTTCATGATCCGACCGAACTCCGCGAACGCCGTACGCGGCACGGTGGTCCAGTAGACCTTCGCCGGGATGTCCGTCTGCTCGACAGCGGCCATGGTGATCCGATGCGCCTGGATGTGGTCCGGGTGGCCGTAGAAACCGTTCTCGTCGTACGTGACGATCACGTCCGGCCGATACTGCCGGATCAGCTCCGCGAGCCGGGCCGCCGCCTCCGCCACCGGCGTGATCCAGAACGCGCCGGGCTGGTCGTTCGTCGGCCAGCCCATCATCCCCGAGTCGGCGTAGCCGAGGGTCTCCAGATGGGTGACCTTCAACGTCGCGCAGCTGGCCTCCAGCTCGGCCTGGCGCATCGCCACCACGGCGGCCGGGTCGTGCCCCTCCTCGCCCGGCTTGACCCCACCGGGGCCGTCGCCACATCGCCCGTCGGTGCAGGTCACGAGCACCGTCGTCACCCCTTCGGCGGCATAGCGGGCAAGGACGCCGCCGGTGCTCGTCGCCTCGTCGTCGGGGTGGGCGTGCACCGCCATCAGGGTCAGAGGTCGCTCAGCCATGCCATCACCCTACGGTCCTGCGGCTACCGGCCCCCGACCTCCACCGGGAACATCCGCGGGAGCGGGGCATCGTACCCATTCCGGGACCCGTCGAGCTGTCCTTGTCTGAACGGTGATCAGGCCCCGGACAGGTCGCTAGATTCGGGCGTGATCAGCACATCCGAGCAGGTCCGGACGCGGGGAGAAAGTCGATGGCAAAGGCCGCTGGCGGGTTCACCGACCTGCGACAGATCGACGCCGGAGTCCTGAACGTCGGTTACGTGGACGCCGGTCCGCCCGACGGCGACGCGGTGATCCTTCTGCACGGCTGGCCCTACGACATCCACAGCTTCACCGACGTCGTACCGCTGCTCACCGCAGCCGGTCAGCGGGTCGTCGTCCCCTACCTGCGGGGCTACGGCACGACCCGGTTCCTCTCCGACGACACGATGCGAAACGGCGAACCGGCCGCCATGGGGCTCGACCTCATCGCCCTGATGGACGCCCTGAACATCGACACCGCGAAGCTCGCCGGGTTCGACTGGGGCGCGCGGACCGCCGATGTCGTCGCCGCGCTGTGGCCCGAACGCTGCCGGGGGCTGGTCTCGGTCAGCGGCTACCTGATCGCCAGCCAGGAGTCCGGTAAGGCGCCGCTGCCGCCGAAGGCGGAATTGGCGTGGTGGTACCAGTACTACTTCGCCACCGAGCGAGGGCGGGAGGGCTACGACAAGAACCGACGCGCCTTCAACAAACTGATCTGGCACACCGCGTCCCCCCAGTGGACGTTCGACGACGCGACGTACGACCGCAGCGCGGCGTCGTTCGACAACCCCGACCACGTCGACATCGTGATCCACAACTATCGGTGGCGGATGGCCCTCGCCGACGGCGAGGCACAGTACGACGACATCGAGAAGCGCCTGGCCACCCAACCGAAGATCAGCGTGCCCAGCATCTCCATGGAAGGCGACGCCAACGGCGCGCCCCACGTCGAGCCCACCGTCTACGCCAAGCAGTTCACCGGCCAGTACGAGCACCGGACCGTCGGCGGCGGTGTCGGGCACAACCTGCCGCAGGAGGCGCCGCAGGCGTTCGCCGACGCCGTGCTGGAGGTCTGAGCGGGCCTAGCCCGTTGGACGTTCCACCCGGACCGGGTCGCCGCGAACCAGCCCGTCGTGGACGCGCCACCGGGCGGTGGTGACGGCACGCCGCGCCGCCTCGTCGTCCTGCTCGATGCGGTGGCGCAGCAGGTCCAGGGCGATCCGGCGGTTGAGGCTGAACTGCCGCTCCTGGTCCACCACGACCACCAGGCCCGAAGGACGGTGCGTCGCGCGTACCGCCGTGCTGGCCTTGTTCCGGTGCTGACCCCCCGGCCCGCCGGTGCGGCAGGCGACGACGTCGACATCCGCCTCGCGAAACGTCGTCGGTTCAGCGTCGCGTTCGGGCGGCTGGGCGGTGACGTACCAGTTCTTCCGGCCGACGCCCACCCGGTACGGGCTCGGGGCCTGCCAGCACAGCGTCCCGGTCCAGGATGCCGCGAACGCCTCGGCGTCGGCACCGCAGATCCGGATCAGCACCGACCGGTGAGTGCCGGCGCGGTCGCCGGGCACCGCCTCGACCTGCTGGATCGTCAGACCCCGGCGGACGCCCTCGTCGCGGAGGCGGTGCAGCAACTGGCTCAGCGCCCAGGCGCACTCCTGCGGCCCACGTCCGGCCGACAACAGCAGGAACGCGGTCATGAGCGGCCTCGCCGGCCGCGGTGGCCCCGCCGCTGCGGGCGTGCGGAGCCGAGGTCCGGCGTCTTGTAGGTGACCACTGGTGTCGTGCTGACCACCGGGGTGGCCAGCCGGTGCTCGACCAGGTCGCCGATCACCTGCTCGATGCGCTTGTACGCCGTGGGCGCCTCCTCGAAGAGCAACTGCCGGTCACCGCACACCACCAACGACCCCACCGGGGTACGGCGCAGCTCCTCGACCGTGTGCTTGGCTCTGCCCCGCCGTAGGGCGTCAGCGCGCGACATCTTGCGACCGGCACCGTGGGCCACGGAGAAGTTGGCGTCCCGTCCGGCGTGCGCGGCTACCAGATAGGACGCCGTTCCCCGGGTACCGGCGATGAGGACGTCGCGCCCGTCACCCGGCGCCGCGCCCTTGCGGTGCAGGTAGACCCCGTCCCGGACCTCGACCAGGTTGTGGCACTCATCGACGATCGGCGCGGTCGGCTCGGCCCCCAACGCGTGCGCCACCCGGGCGGCCAGCACCCGGCGGTTGAGTGAACCCCAGCGCACGGCGTCGTCGTGCCCGCCCAGGTAGGCGGCGGGATCGGGTGCCGCGCCGGCACCGTGGACCTCGGTGTGCGCCCGCAGGATCCGCTCGCCCAGACCACGGGACCCGCTGTGCACGATCAGCACGAGATCGCCCGCATCGAGCCCGAGCCGACCTGCGTGACCCACGTCGAGGACGGTGTCGACGCGGGCCAGCTCCACGAAGTGGTTGCCTCGCCCCACTGTCCCGAGACCGTCCAGGTGACCGGCCGGAACGTCACCGTCGACGGCGGCCCAGGCCGGGTCGTCGGCGTCGCGTACCGGGTCGAGCGCCTGGTCGAGGTCGGGGAACCGGGCGGCGAGCCGTTCCGGCACGGCCCGCTTGAGCTTGATCGGAAACACGGCGATGCCGCAGCCGATGTCGGAGCCCACCAGGAACGGGTACAGCACTGTCGAGGCCATGGCCGCGCCGATGGGCGCACCCTTGCCCGGGTGCAGGTCCGGCATCGCGGCGACGTGCCGCATGCCGTCCAGGGCGGCGACCTGCTGGCACTGTGCGAGCGCATCGGACTCGATCCAGCTCGCGGGAGAGGCGAACACCGTGACGGTGGCCGGGGCGGACGGGGGCAGGGCCTCCCGAGGGAGGTGGTGCTGGGACAAGGATGCTCATCTCTGGCTGTGAACGTGAAGAGCGGACGGCGTCACGGCCCCCGGGAGGCAGCACCGGGAGGCGCGGAGCAAAGGTGGAGTCCGTCAGTACGTCATGGACGCCACTCTGGTCGAGGCGCGTCCGGCACGACAACCGATTTTCCTTCACGACGTACGCTGCCGCGATGAGCGCACCGCGTCGCATCCTGGTCTACGGGGTGTACGGCTCCGGCAAGTCCACCCTCGCGGCGCGACTGGCCGAACACCTCGGACTGCAGTGGTATCCGGTGGACGACCTGCTGTGGCAACCGGGCTGGGTCGAGGTGCCGGTCGCCCAGCAACGCAGCCGGATCGAGGAGATCTGCCGACGGGACCGCTGGATCATCGACGGGGCGTACCACGGTTGGCGGGACGTCCCGATGGCCCGCGCCGACCTGGTCGTCGGTCTCGACTATCCACGGTGGCTGTCGTTCGGGCGGTTGCTCCGCCGTACCGTCCGCCGAGTGGTCACCGGCGAGGTGATCTGCAACGGCAATCGCGAGTCGCTGGGCAGTGTGCTCTCCTCGGACTCGATCCTGGTGTGGCACGTCACCGCGTTCGGCCGGGCCCGACGGCGGATGCGAGCCTGGCAGTCCGACCCGTCCGCGCCGCCCGTGGTGTTACTGCGCTCCCCGGCGGAGCTGGAGGTCTGGCTGGCCGGGCTGCCTCGCCGCTGAGTGGTGCGATCGACGGCGGTGTCAGGCCGGCCGGAGCGCGCGACCGAGGACGCAGGGGGAGGAGGGGCTGTTGCTGGTGGCCGGGAAACGGAACCTGCGCAGCTCCTGCACCTCGAAGCCGGCCGTGCCGATGGCGGCGACGGTGTCGCGGTTGGTGTGGCAGCCGGCGAACAGCTTCGGCCACAGCGTGGCGTCGACGAGTCGTTGGGCGCGGTGCAGACCGCTGGCCCCCTCGGCGGCGACGTGCTCGAAGAACCGCACCTCGCCTCCGGGGCGCAGCACCCGGTTGATCTCGGCCAACGCGCTTGCCTGATCGGGCACGGTACACAACACCAACGCCACCACCGCCGCGTCGAACTCGCCGTCGCCGGCGGGCAGCGCCTCGGCCAGACCGTCGACGACAGTCACCGGAACCGGCGCGGTCGACGCGGCGCGCTCGGCGGCGGCCCGCAGACGCCGCTCCGGTTCGACCGCGTAGACCTGGGTCACGCCCGGCGGATAGTGGGCGAACATCCGCCCGTTGCCCGCGCCGATCTCGATCACCCGGCCGGCGAGGCCGGCGGCCAGGTCCCGCCGGAACGACGCCGTGCCGGCGCGGTCCATGGCGACGCTGAGCCGCTCGTAGACCCGGGCGAACACCGGGTGGGACACCGTGGCCACGTCGACCTCCTGATCTCCGTCGAACCGTTCTCCGGCGATTGTCCTGCATCCGCGCACGCTTTCCGTCTTACTGGGTGGCAGCACGATCCAACCCAGTGCAGACAGGACGTGGTACGACCATGAAGATCGTCGTCATCGGGGGCAGCGGCCTCATCGGTTCCAAGCTCGTGGAGCGCCTCGGCGCCCAGGGCCACGAGGCGGTGCCGGCATCGCCGAAGACCGGCGTCGACACCCTGACCGGCGAAGGGGTGGCCGACGCGCTCACCGGCGCCGAGGTCGTCGTCGACGTGTCGAACTCGCCGTCGTTCGAGAACGCCGCCGTACTGGAATTCTTCGAGACCTCGACCCGGACGCTCCTCGCCGCCGCGTCCGACGCCGGGGTGAGCCACTACGTGGCGCTCTCCATCGTGGGGTGCGACCGGATCCCGGACAGCGGGTACATGCGCGCGAAGGTTGCCCAGGAGAAGCTGATCGTCGCGTCCGGACTCCCGTACTCGGTGGTGCACGCCACCCAGTTCTTCGAGTTCCTCAAGGGCATCATCGACACCGCCACGGACGGCGACACCGTACACCTCGCGCCGGTGCTCATCCAGCCGATGGCCGCGGACGACGTCGCCGCCGCGGTCGCCGAGGTCGCGCTCGGCACGCCGACGAACTCGGTGGTCGAGGTCGCCGGGCCGGAGCAGTTCCGCCTCGACGAACTGGGCCGATCCCTCCTCGCCGACCAGCAGGACCGTCGTTCGGTGGTGGCCGACCCCGACGCCCGGTACTTCGGCGCCAAGCTGGGCGAACGCGACCTCGTTCCGGCCGACGGCGCCCGCCTCGCCGGCACCGCTCTGGACGACTGGCGCACCCGGGCGGGCCGGGGAAACTGAGCCGGCCCGTCACCCCGGCGTTCCGGGCGGGTCGGCCCGTCCACCGAGGCGCCGCACCAACTCCTGTACCACCTCGGTGAACGGTTCGTCGGACTCGCCCGGCCAGTGCCCCTGGATCGGTGGGGCGACGCTGTCCCCGGGGGGTGCCACCACGCCATCGGGGTCACGCTGTCGGCGATCCACTCCGGCGGCCGGGTCGCCCGTGCCGGCCGGGGTGGGTGACGTGCGCGGGGAGAACACCCAGCCGCCGATGGGGTCGGTGTCCCGCCACAGGTTCACCCACCGCCAACCCACCCGCCGGCCGATCTCGTACAGCGCCGCGTCGTCGACGTACGCGGGGAACAGCCGGGCGTAGAGGCGGCGCAGCGGGGATCCGTGAGTCAGCAGTGCGACCCGGTCGCCGACCCGCGGCGGCAGTTGGAGCACCGTGGCGGCCAGCAGAACCGAGCCGTGGCTGTGCCCGGTGAGGAGCACCGCGTCGCCGCGCTCGACGAGGTAGGTGATCCGGCGGGCCAGCTCCGGCACCGCCCGCTCCGAGTAGCACGGCGGTGAGAACGGGTGGGCGGCCCGCGGCCAGAAGGTGCCGAGGTCCCACAGGACGCCGATGTGCCGGCGGTACGGCTCGGTCCGGTACGCGAAGATGCCACCGATGATCAGCCCGAGAATGATCGCCGCGATCACCCAGCTACCGAACGCGATGCCGAACGTGACGGCGTCCGCGGGCAATCCCACGTTCCGCTCGATCACGTCGCTCGGGAACTGCCCCAGCAGGCCGACGGTGGTGGTGGCGGTGGCGAGCCCGGCGAGGCAGCCATACAGCACGGCCAGCGGCACCAGCTTCTCGGTGAAGCGGGCCCGAGCTATCGCGTCCCGGACCTGCCGCAGACGAGGCCCTGCCCCGGCCGGCGGGTTCGGAAAGTCGCGCGCGACGATCGTCGCACCGGCGCGACGACGACCCCGGCGAGAAAGCAGGACGACGAGCCCGGCGACGATCACCGTGACCAGCAACGCCCGTAGGAAGCCGTAGATCGCCCAGGTGTAGGCCCGGGGCGGGCCGGAGGCGATGCCCTCTCCGGTCGGCACGTCGCGGTCCAGGAAGTCCGCCACCCGGTAGACCAGTTCGGCCGAGTACGCCACCGCCATGCTGATCCCGGTGGCGGCGACCACGAGAGGGCCCAACCCGTACAGCGGGGTGGCCCCCCGCTCCCGGCGGCGGTGCCAGAGCAGCACCACGCCCAGGGCGGCCAGCAGCGTCGTCTGAGCCACGAACAGGCCGGCCAGGGTCGGGTCGTAGCCGGGAAGCCCACGCTCCGGCGGCCACGACCGCGAGCTGGTCAGCACGTGTGCCACCACGACCACGGTCAGGACGACGGCAGCGGTCCGGAGGGTGCGGGTGACCCGGTCCAGCCGCTGGTCGCCGGGGGCCCGGTCCATCAGCGGGGGTGTGCAGAGCAGCCCCACGCAGCCCGCCAGGAGCACCCCCGTGACCGCCGTCAGCGCGATCGTGGCCGGCGAGGCGTCACCGGCACCTCGGGCCAGCAGCAGGACGAGATCCAGCGTCGCGAAGGCCGCGGCGATGTGCACGGCCCGCAGCCGACCGACGAGTGGTTCGGCGTCCCACTGGCCGACGGTGCCGAGCCGGGACGCGGAGCTGCCCTGATCCGGTGCCCGAAACGCCTCGAAGGTCCGCCCCGGGCGGCAGCTGACCCGCCAGATCAGGCCGATCGCGGCAACCGGGACCAGCGCGAGCACCGCCAGTTGCAGTCCGACCGGGCGTCCACCCAACCAGGACAACCAGCTCCGTCCGGCCAGGCAGTCCGGCGAGGCCAGGCACTTCCAACCGACGAGGTCCAGGGCGACGCCGGCGATGGCGAGCACGTACAACACGGTGAGGGTGAGCGCCAGCAGCCGGCACAGGGACTTGACCGTCGCCTCGGAACCCGGGTTCGCCGGGCGCATCCAGATCGCGACGTTGACCAGCATGAAGGGGAGGAGGAAGACCACCGCCAGGGTGCGGGCCACGGTCCCGGAGGGCAGGTCACCCCAGCGGTACGCCTCAAGCGTCACCCCGTGTGCGCCGGTGCTCTCCGAATACCGGGGGCGCGGCCGGTAGAACCCGCCGCTGCGGTCACCGGCTACCTGCGCGGTCTGTTGCAGGTCCAGCACCTGTACGGCGCTCGCGCCGGAGACTCCGTGCACGCGTAGCTCCACGACGTCAACGGAGTCGTCCGGCCCGCTCAACCGCGTTGATCCATCCGACGTCCCCCCGAGGCGTCTGGCAGCCCTTGTCCCGTGATCCGGCGCCGACGCCCCACGGCGCCGGGTCGCCGGTGACGGCAGAGCCGGGTCTACCCGATCCGGACGCCCCCAATCTCCGCCGGTACTACCGCCCCGGCAGGGACCGACCGGCGGTCACCGTCGGTTCGGGTACGTCGCTCCGGGCGGTCTTCGCCAGCTCGGTGCGGTAGGCGCGCGGCGACAGGCCGGTGGTGCGCTTGAAGGCCACGCTCAGCGCGCTCTCCGAGCCGTACCCGACGGCCTGGGCGATGGTGGCGACGGTGTCGGAGCTGCGCCGGATGCGGTCGGCCGCGAGTTCTATCCGCCACCCGGTCAGGTACTCCAGCGGGCCCACTCCGACGATCTTCTTGAAGCGGGCCGCCAGCGTCGACCGGGAGACGGTGGCCGCCCGGGCGACCTCGTCGACTGTCCACGGGTGCGCGGGTCGCGCGTGCATCGCGCGTAGCGCGGGAGCGACCACCGGGTCGGTGAGACCGGCCAGCCAGCCGGAGCCGGGTCGCTCGTCACGGGCCAGGTGCAGCCGGAGGATCCGGATCAGCAGGACGAGCGCCAGATGCTCGGCGACGAGGTGGGAGCCGAGTCGCGTCGATCGCAGTTCCGCGTCGATCTCGCCGAGGGCCCACTGGACGGTCCCAGCCTCCGGGGTGTCGGCGGGCACGTGGATGACCGGCGGAAGGTCGTCCAGCAGGAGGCTGCGCGCCCGCCCGCCGAGGGTGAAGGCACCGCCGACGAGGAACACGTCGTCACCGTCGCCGACGCGCGCCACACCGTCGGTGGCGGCGGCGAAGATGGGGTACGCGGGCTGGACCGGCACCTCGGGATCGCTGAAGAGGGTGTAGGCCGCCGGTCGGGTCAGGAGGAAGCAGTCGCCCGTACCGAGGTCGATCGGCTCGGCGTGGCCGTCGACCCGCAGCGAACATCGGCCCCGCCGGACGGCGTTGAACTTGGCTCCGGCCGGGGGGTCGAAACCGACGGCCCACCGTCCGCCTCCGACCAGGCCGGCGGAGACGTGGCTCGTCGCGCCGAGCAGGGCCAGGACATCCTCCAGCGGATCCACCCCCACCTCCTCTGGACGCTCACGAAAGTATGAAGGACTTCAGACTATAGGCAGTCTGAACCGAGCGTTCGTAGCCTGGGTGTCATGACAGCGAATCCACGCCTCACCACCCCGTTCAACGCCCGCACCACCGCCGGCGAGGTCCTCCACGGTGTCGACCTCACCGGACGCCGGATGATCGTCACCGGGGGTGCCTCCGGCATCGGTGTGGAGACGGTGCGCGCGTTGGCCGGGGCCGGCGCCGAGGTGACCATCGCGACCCGGAATCCTCGCGCGGCCGACCGGCTCGCCGAGGAGTTCGCCACCGATGCCACAGCGGGCACGGTCCGGTCGTCCGCCCTCGATCTCTCCGACCTGGCGTCGGTCGACGCCTTCGTCGCAGCCTGGCAGGGCCCGCTCGACGTGCTGGTGGCCAACGCCGGAATCATGGCGATCCCGACCCGCCAGCTGACCGCCGTCGGCTGGGAACTCCAACTCGCGACGAACCACCTCGGCCACTTCGCGCTGGCCCGGGGGCTGCACGGCAGTCTGCGGTCCGCCGAGGCGGCCCGGGTCGTGATGGTCAGCTCCGGTGCGCACCTGGCCGCGCCGTTCGACTTCGACGACCCGCAGTTCGAGCGGCGTCCGTACGACCCGTGGTCGGCCTACGGTCAGTCGAAGACCGCGGAGGTCCTGCTCGCGGTGGGGATCACCCGCCAGTGGGCGAGGGACGGGATCACCGCGAACGCCCTCAACCCCGGGTACATCTTCACCAACCTCCAGCGCCACATCGACGACGACACGATGCGGGCGATGGGCGCGATGGACGAGGCGGGCAACCTCATCGAGGCGGAGTACTACAAGAAACCCGACCAGGGCGCGTCGACCACGGTGCTGCTCGCCGGCTCACCCCTGCTCGACGGGGTCGGCGGTCGGTACTTCGACGACAACCAGGAGGCCGAGGTCGTCCCCGGTGGTCCCGACGCCACCGGCGGAGTCGCCGCCCACGCGGTCGACCCGGCCGCGGCCGACCGGCTCTGGGCGTACGCCGAGAAGACGCTCACCTCACGCTGAGGACGGCCGGGCCGTGCCGGGCGAGGATTGAGCCGGTCGTGGCGGGGTAGGTGCCGCCATGGTCGCTGCCGGTCGGCGCGGAGCGGACGCGGGCCCCTCGACCGTCGTCCGGCTCCTGGACCGCGTGGGGGCCGCCCTACGCGAGCGGGTCCGCCGGGTACGGACCATCGGCGGCCTCGCCCTGCAGGCCGGCCTGGCCGCCGGGCTGTCCTGGTTCGTGGCGCACTCGCTGCTACAGGTGTCACAGCCGGTCTTCGCGCCGATCTCCGCCGTCTCGACGCTCGCCGCGTCGGTCGGTCAGCGGTTGCGTCGCACCGTCGAGCTGATCATCGGGGTCACCGTCGGCGTGCTGATCGGTGACCTGCTCCTCGTGGTGATCGGCACCGGATGGTGGCAGCTCGCCCTGATCGTCGTGCTGGCGATCGTCGTCGCGCTCTTCCTCTCGGGTAGCGCGGCGGTGGTGATCCAGGCGGGGGCGACGGCGGTGCTCATCGCCACGCTCAGCCCGGCCGTCCGGGATCTGGAGATCCCCCGGTTCGTGGACGCGCTCGTCGGGGGAGGGGTGGCGCTGCTGGTCACCGCCGTGTTGCTGCCGCTGAACCCGCTGCGGGTGCTCAACCGGGCCGCGCGGCCGGCGTTGGACCTCCTGGCGACCCAGCTCGACGCCACCGCCGAGGCGCTGACCGAGCGGGATGCCGCTCGGGCCCGTACGGCCCGGGGTGAGCTGCGGCAGAGCGCGGGCCGGTTGAAGGCGTTCATCGAGGCGACCCAGGGCGCCCGGGAGGCGAGCACCCTGTCACCGCTGTACTGGCATCAACGGCGCGGGCCGGTGGGCCGCTACGCGCAGGCGGCGGAGCCGATCGACCGGGCGGTGCGCAACAGCGGCACCCTGATCCGACGGGCGGTGACGCTCATCGAGGACGGCGAACCGGTGCCGGAGTCGTTGCCGACGGCGGTGGCGGACCTCGCCGAGGCGGTCCGCCTGCTGAAGCGGCAGTTCGCCGCCGGTGCCGAGCCGAACCGCGCCCGCGAGCAGGCGCTGCGGGCGGTCCGGACGGCCGGGTACGCCTATCGGGACGGCGTCGGCTTCTCCGGCGCGGTGGTGGTGGCACAGGTCCGGACGACCGTCAGTGACCTCCTGGTCGCCTCCGGATTGAGCCAGGAGGACGCGAATCACCTGGTCCGAAGGCTGTTCGGCGATCTCTGAGGTCGACTGACCCCCCGGTGGCACCAGTTAGTGGCACCTTGTTGAGCCATGGCTGTTGCATTGTGAGCCAAAGTGATGCCATGATGGTGCCATGGAGCTGAGGTCATACGTCGAGAACCTGCGTAACGAGTTCGCCGTGGCGGCGGAGGGCGTCGACCCGGAGGCCCGGGCGTTGGCCGAACGACTCTTCGCGCAGTTGGAGGCGGCCACCCGTCTCACCCTGCTCGAAGCCCTGTCCGACGCGGCCGACGAGATCACCCGCGATCTCGCACCGGGCTCGGTGCACGTTCGGCTGCGCGGGCGCGAGCCCGACTTCGTGGTGGCGCCCGCCAACCTGCCGGTCGAGACGGCGAGCGAGGCGAGCGGCCCGCCGCCGCTGTCGGTGCCGGTGCCCGCGCCCGAGGGTGAGGAGGGCGGCACCTCACGGATCAACCTGCGGCTGCCCGACCATCTGAAGGCCAGCGTCGAGGAGGCCGCCGGGCGCGCCGGGCTCTCCGTCAACGCCTGGTTGGTGCGCGCCGTCGCCGGTGCCGTCGGTGGGGGCGAGGCGCAGCGTCGTCCGCCCCGCCGTCCGGAGCCGCGCTCCGGCCAGCACTTCACCGGCTGGGCCCGCTAACCCCCCTCGTACCCCACCTCATCACGCCGCTGACCGGCGGCGACCTCCGCCGACCACCTTTCGGGAGACCACCATGCCTGTTTTCGAGACGCCAGAAGCGATTTCCGCCCGAATCGAGATCCCGGTCGGGGACGTCTGGATCGCGGCCAGCGACCGCACCGACACGGTGGTGACCGTGCGGCCCCGCGACCCGTCGAGCAAGGCCGACCTGAGTGCCGCGGAGCAGACCACCATCGAGTACGCCGCCGGACAGCTGGTGGTCAGGGTGCCGAAGAGCTGGCGCCGCTACGCGTTCGGTGCCGGGCCGTCGGTCGACGTCCTGATCGAGCTGCCGACCGGATCGGGCGTACAGGCCGAGTCGTCGTGGGCGGCGTTCCGCTGCGAGGGCCGGCTCGGCGAGTGCCGCATCAAGACCGGTGGCAACATCCGACTCGACGAGACCGGGCCGCTGGACATCGACTCCAGCCACGGTGAGGTCGCGGCCGAGCGCGTCCTCGGCTCCGCCCTGGTGAAGGTGTCGTCCGGCAAGGTGCGTCTCGGGCTCGTCGACGGCAGCGCCGAGATCAAGAACTCCTCCGGTGACTGCTGGATCGGCAGCGGTGGCGGCCCCGTCCGGATCAACACGGCGTACGGCGACGTCACGGTGGACACCGCGCTGGCCTCGGTGACGGCCCGTACCGCCTACGGCAACCTCCGCCTCGGCGAGGTCGTCCGGGGAGCTGTCGAGTTGCAGACCTCCTACGGCGCGATCGAGGTCGGCATCCGTCGCGGGACGGCCGCCTGGCTGGACGTCAGTTCCAAGCACGGCCGTGTGCACAACGCGTTGGAGTCGACCGACAGCCCGGCGCAGACCGACGAGACGGTCGAGGTCCGTGCGAACACCTCCTTCGGCGACATCATGATCCGCCGCGCCTGACCCACCACCCCCGCCCACCACGGATGAGGAGACCATGACCAGCTCCATGAACCCCGCGATCGTCGCCACCGACCTGCGCAAGTCCTACGGCGACAAGGTCGTGCTGGACGGCATCGACCTGATGATCACCGAGGGCACCATCTTCGCGTTGCTCGGTCCGAACGGCGCCGGCAAGACCACCACCGTGCAGATCCTCTCCACCCTGATCGACGCCGACGGCGGTAACGCCCGTGTCTTCGGCCACGACCTGACCCGGGAACCCGACGCGGTCCGCGCGCTGATCGGCGTCACCGGCCAGTTCTCCGCCGTCGACAACCTGCTCACCGGTCGGGAGAACCTGACCCTGATGGCCGACCTGTGCCACCTGGGCAGGGCCGCCGGTCGACGGCGGATCGCCGATCTGCTCGACCAGTTCGACCTGACCGAGGCGGCGGGCAAGCCGGTGTCCACGTACTCCGGCGGCATGCGTCGCCGACTCGATCTCGCGATGACCCTGGTCGGCGAGCCCCGCGTCATCTTCCTCGACGAGCCGACCACCGGCCTCGACCCGCGCAGCCGTCGGGCCATGTGGCACATCATCCGGGCCCTCGCCGCCGAGGGCGTGACCATCCTGCTCACCACCCAGTACCTGGAGGAGGCGGACCAGCTCGCCGACCGGGTGGCCTTCCTCGACCACGGCCGGCTGATCGCCGAGGGCACGCCGCGCGAGCTCAAGCGGCTCATCCCGGGCGGCCACGTCGTGTTGCAGTTCGCCGACCAGGAGGGGCTCGACTCGGCGGCCCGGACGTTCGAGGCCGCCACCCGCGACGACGCGGCGCTCACCCTCCAGCTGCCGAGTGACGGAGGGGTCGGGTCGTTGCGATCCCTGCTCGACCAGCTCGACCGCGCCTCGATCAGCGTGGCGGGGCTCTCCGTGCACACCCCCGACCTCGACGACGTCTTCCTCACCCTCACCGGTCAGCCCGACACCCGGGCCAGCCGACCCAACCACGAAAGGGCTCCCGCGCGATGAGCACCCTCTCCCTCGCCGTCCGCGACTCGAGCACCATGCTGCGGCGAAACCTGCTGCACATGCGGCGGTACCCGTCGATGACGTTCCTGCTCATCGGCATCCCGATCATCATTCTGCTGCTCTTCGTCTATGTCTTCGGCGGCACGCTCGGCGCCGGTCTCGGCCCGTCCGGCGGCCGCTCCCAGTACGCCAACTACGTCACCCCCGGCATCCTGCTCATCACAGTGGTCAGCGCCGCGCAGGGGACCGCCATCTCGGTCGCGATGGACATGACCGAGGGGATCATCGCCCGGTTCCGCACGATGTCGATCTTCCGACCGTCAGTCCTGACGGGTCACGTGCTGGGCAGCCTGGTGCAGACCATGCTCAGCCTGGCGGCCGTCACCGTCGTGGCGCTGCTGGTCGGGTTCCGGCCCAACGCCAGCGCGGTCGAGTGGCTCGCGGCGGTCGGCGTACTCGTCATGATCACCTTTGCGCTGACCTGGCTGTCCGTCGCACTCGGCCTGGTCAGTGACAGTGTCGAGACGGCCAGCAACCTGCCGATGCCGCTGATCCTCCTGCCGTTCCTCGGCAGCGGGTTCGTCCCCACCGACTCCATGCCGACCGCCGTGCGGCTGTTCGCCGAGTACCAGCCCTTCACGCCCGTCATGGAAACCCTTCGCGGCCTGCTCCTGGGCACCGGGATCGGCGCCAACGGGATCATCGCGGTCGTCTGGTGCGCCGTCATCACGGCGGGCAGCTTCCTGTGGGCCAAGGCCCGCTACAACCGCAACCGAACGGCCTGACCCGACCGGCGCGTCCGGTACCACCGCAACAAAGAGCCGGCGGCTCGGCCCACAGGGGTCGGACCGCCGGCTCGTGGCGCGGCGCGCGACCGGCGGCGCCTCACCTCGCCTCGCCCCACCCCACCCCACCTCGCCTCGCCTCGCCCGCCCCACCTCGCCGCGGACTGCCCTGCCGCCTCTGGCCGTCAGGCGCAACGGCTGGCCGCGGATGAGCGCTGGAACCACATCCGCTAATGAGCGTGATGTCTGTGAGTCATCACGATGACTCACAGACATCACGCTCATCGGAGTGAGGCCCGCCAGGTCATGCGCTCGGCGTTTCAGGGCGCGCGGGGATCGCGCCGCAAGTCGCCGACCTGCCGCAGCGGAATCGCGGGCATCGCGCCCGTGGTCCACGGTGGCGGGATGTCATCGCTGGGCCTTATCACCCTGCTTGGTCCTGCCGCGCTGCATCAACGGCAGCTGCCCGACCTGAGCCAGCGTCAGTTGGCCGCGTTGGCCGACCAGGCCGCGTTGGCCGACCAGGCCGCGGTGGCCGACAGGCCGCGGTGGCCGACAGGCCGCGGTGGCCGACAGGCCGCATTGGCCGACAGGGCGCGTTGGCGACAGGCCGCGGTGGCCGCGTTGGCCGACCAGGCCGCGTTGGCCCGGTTCGAACGCGGTCGATCACTCCGCCCGCGACCCCGGACGTGACAGAGCTCGAGTGGAGCTTTGCGTCCGGGTCGCGCGACCCGCCGTCGGGCGCGCGGGGTGACCGGGCGGTGCGGGCACACCAAGACGTTGAATGTTATCGATAACACCGGGCGGTCGCCCGGCTCCGCGGCGGGTGGGTCGCCCTCCGGGGCGCTCAGGCAGGAGCCAGCATGGTCGTCGATGGCGGTGAGCGGATCCGAGCCCGCGACCGTGGAGCCCTGGGAATGTTATCGCTGCCATCATCCTCGGGGGAGAAGTGGTCGCTATCGGGCGGTGAAGTCGCGATGCGCGACGGACCGGACTTGTCGCGCCGCCTGCTCACGCCTCTCCGGGTGGCGCTCGTGTCGGGCGCAGGCCCCATTCGTCAGATGGCTGGCGCAGATGAGGGCGAAATGTGGGTTCTGCGCCGGTTAGCGGCAACCCTCCCGAGTCGGTCCGCCTTTCGCGTTCCGTTACGGAGCTGTTGCGGGTAGATGTCTTGACGAGGCTGTATGTGAGCGTTAACACTATCCCCGTTAATGGTGGAGGTGAACATGAACCGTGTGGACGGAGCTGACGACCGCTACGTCGTCGGTGTCGACTATGGCACCCTGTCCGGGCGAGCTCTGGTGGTCCGTGTCGGCGATGGTGCCGAGTTGGGGACCGCGGTGCACGAGTATGGCGACGGCGTGATCAGTACGGCCCTTCCGGGAAGCCGAACGCTGCCCCCGGACTGGGCCCTGCAGAACCCGCAGGACTACCGCGACGTGCTGAGGTACGCCGTCCCGGCGGCGCTGTCCGCCGCGGGGGTGGACCCGACGGCGGTGGTCGGCATCGGCATCGACTTCACCGCCTGCACCGTGCTGCCGACGCTCGCCGACGGCACCCCGTTGTGCGAGACGCCCGAGCTGCGCGACCGACCGCACGCCTGGGTCAAGCTGTGGAAGCACCACGCCGCGCAGCCGCACGCCGACCGGATCAACGCGCTCGCCCACGAGCGGGCCGAGCCGTGGATCGGCCGGTACGGCGGCAAGATCTCCGCCGAGTGGCAGTACGCCAAGGGCCTGCAGCTCCTGGAGGAGGACCCGGAGGTCTACGACCGGGCCGAGCGCTTCATCGAGGCCGCCGACTGGATCGTCTGGCAGCTCTGCGGCAGCGAGACCCGCAACGTCTGCACGGCCGGCTACAAGGGCATCCTGCAGGACGGTCACTACCCCTCCGAGGGCTTCCTGACCGCACTCAACCCCAACTTCGGCGACTTCGTGGCCAAGCTGGACGGCCCGTTGCTGCCCCTCGGGGCCCGGGCCGGCTCGCTCACCGCCCAGGCCGCCGCCTGGACCGGACTGCCGGAGGGGATCGCGGTGGCCGTCGGCAACGTCGACGCGCACGTCACCGCGGCGTCCGCGCAGGCGGTGCAGCCCGGTCGGCTGGTCGCCATCATGGGCACCTCGACCTGCCACGTCGTCAACGGCGCGGAGGTCGCCGAGGTGGCCGGCATGTGTGGTGTGGTCGATGGCGGCATCAGCCCCGGCGCGTGGGGTTACGAGGCCGGGCAGAGCGGTGTCGGCGACATCTTCGGCTGGTTCGTCGAGCATGCCGCACCGGCCGGCGTCGACTCGCACGAGCGCCTCACCGAGCTGGCCGCGAGTCAGCCCGTCGGCGCGCACGGCCTGATCGCGTTGGACTGGTGGAACGGCAACCGTTCCCTGCTGGTCAACCACGACCTCAGCGGGATGATCGTCGGCATGACCCTGGCCACCCGGCCGGCGGACATCTACCGGGCCCTGCTGGAGTCCACGGCGTACGGCACCCGGATGATCATCGAGGCGTTCGTCGACGCCGGAGTCCCGGTGAACGACCTGGTGATCGCCGGTGGTCTGACCAACAACGCGCTGCTGATGCAGATCTACGCCGACGTGACCAGGCGACCGCTGAACATCATCGCCTCGGCGCAGGGGCCGGCGCTGGGCTCGGCGATCCACGCCGCCGTCGCCGCCGGTGAGTTCCCCTCGATCCACGAGGCGTCGCAGGCCATGGGTCGGGTGCACGAGGCCGTCTACCGTCCGGACCCCGAGCGGGCCCGCGCCTACGACGCCCTCTACGCCGAGTACCGGGCGCTGCACGACCACTTCGGTCGTGGCGGCAACGACGTCATGCTCCGCCTGCGGGCGATCCGTAACGCGGCGGTCGAGACCGCCGCGACCGCTCACGAGGCTCCGTTGGAGGTGGTGGCGTGAACGCCGAGGTGACCCGACAGATCGCCGAGCTGCGCGAGACCGTGGCTCGCCTGCACGCCGAGCTGACCCGGTACAACCTGGTCGCCTGGACGTCCGGCAACGTCTCCGCGCGCGTCCCCGGCCAGGACCTGATGGTGATCAAGCCGAGTGGGGTGAGCTACGACGACCTCACCGCGACCACCATGGTGGTGTGCGACCTCGACGGCGTTCTCGTCGAGGGCGACTTCGCCCCGTCCAGCGACACCGCCGCCCACGCCTACGTCTACCGGGCCATGCCCGAGGTCGGCGGGGTCGTGCACACGCACAGCTCGTACGCGACCGCCTGGGCCGCGTGTGGGGAGTCGATTCCCTGCCACCTCACCGCCCAGGCAGACGAGTTCGGTGGGGAGATCCCGATCGGCCCGTTCGCGCTGATCGGCGGTGACGACATCGGCAAGGGCATCGTCGCCACGCTCGCCGGGCACCGCTCGCCGGCGGTGCTGATGCGTAACCACGGCGTGTTCACCATCGGCCGTGACGCCCGCGCGGCGGTCAAGGCGGCGGTCATGTGCGAGGACGTGGCGCGTACGGCGCACCTGGCCCACACCCTCGGGCAGCCGGTCCCGATGGCGCAGGCAGACATCGACTCGCTCTACGACCGCTACCAGAACGTCTACGGCCAACAACCAGTCGCACCGGCGGGTTCCTGACCCTGCACCGAAGACCCGGGACCCGTCGGTCTGCACCACGACGCACCAGCACGCACCACCCGCGTACGCCGCTTCTCGCACCTCTGCGGTCGGCGCGGTTACCCACCACATCCAGCCAAGGAGATTCGATGGGAAAGATGCGAACGCAGTCCGTTCGGTGGCGCGCTGCCGCAGTCCTCGCCAGCGTGCTGCTGGTCGGCGGCGTGGCGGCCTGTGGCAACAGCGACACCGGCGGCGGCGGGTCCAAGGACGACGGCAAGATCACGATGGGCTTCTCCCAGGTCGGTGCGGAGAGCGGGTGGCGTACCGCCAACACCACCTCGATCAAGGAGTCCGCGACCGCGGCCGGCATCGAGCTGAAGTTCGACGACGCGCAGCAGAAGCAGGAAAACCAGATCAAGGCGATCCGCAACTACATCCAGCAGAAGGTCGACGTGATCGCCTTCTCGCCGGTGGTGGAGTCCGGGTGGGACACCGTGCTCAAGGAGGCCAAGGACGCCGGCATCCCGGTCATCCTGACCGACCGCTCGGTGGACTCGGCCGACAAGACGCTCTACAAGACGTTCCTCGGCTCGGACTTCGTCAAGGAGGGCCGGCTCGCGGGTGAGTGGCTGGTCGAGCAGAAGAAGACCGCCTCGGGCCCGGTGAACATCGTCGAGCTGCAGGGCAACACCGGTGCGGCGCCGGCGAACGATCGCAAGAAGGGCTTCGGTGAGGCGATCGCCGCCAACCCGAACCTGAAGATCATCGCCTCCCAGCCGGGTGACTTCACCCGGGCCGGCGGCAAGCAGGTCATGGAGCAGTTCCTCAAGGCCAACCCGAAGATCGACGTGCTGTTCGCGCACAACGACGACATGGGCCTGGGCGCGCTCGAGGCGATCACCGCGGCCGGCAAGGTGCCCGGCAAGGACATCACCATCATCACCGTCGACGCGGTGAAGGACGGCATGCAGGCTCTCGCCGACGGGAAGTTCAACTTTATCGCGGAGTGCAGCCCGCTGCTTGGCCCGCAGCTGATGGACCTGGCCAAGAAGGTCCACGCGGGCGAGGAGGTGCCGCCTCGGATCGAGACCGAGGAGACCACCTTCACGACCGAGCAGGCCAAGGAAGCTCTGCCCAACCGTAAGTACTGATCGACGACGGGGTCGCCGCGCTCGCGTGGCGGCCCCGCCGCGTCGCCTCCCTACCCGAAACGGACCGGGCTTGGCCCGCGACGACCCGTACCACGCCCGCCCGAGCGTCCCCCAGGGACGACCGGGCGGGCGTGGCGGGAGCGTAGCGGCCCTTCCGTGTCGACAACCCAGAAGAGGTCTGATGGGATGACGGATAGCCGTCCGGTCCTGACCATGACCGGGATCAGCAAGTCCTTCCCCGGGGTGCGCGCACTCCACGACGTCAACTTCCGGCTCTTCCCCGGCGAGGTGCACGCCCTGATGGGCGAGAACGGCGCCGGCAAGTCCACCCTGATCAAGGTGCTCACCGGCGTCTACGACACCGACGAGGGCGCGATCACCCTCGACGGTGAGCCCGTGTCGTTCACCGGGCCGATGCAGGCGACCGCCGCCGGTGTGAGCACCGTCTTCCAGGAAGTCAACCTTTGCACCAACCTCTCGGTGGCGGAGAACATCTTCATCGGCCGGGAGCCTCGGGTCTTCGGCGCCGTCCGCTGGGGTGAGGTTCGCCGTCGGGCCCGAGCCCTGCTGGCCCGCCTCGACCTCGACCTCGACGTCAGCGCGCCACTCGGCTCGTACTCGCTCGCGATCCAGCAGATGGTCGCCATCGCCCGCGCCATCGACATCAAGGCCCGGGTGCTGATCCTGGACGAACCGACGTCCAGCCTCGACGCCGGCGAGGTGGCGCAGCTGTTCCGCATCATGCGGCAACTGCGCGACGAGGGCATCGCGATCCTGTTCGTGACCCACTTCCTCGACCAGGTCTACGAGATCGCCGACCGGATCACCGTGCTGCGCAACGGCGGGCTCGTCGGCGAGTACCTCACCGCCGAGCTGCCCCAGCTCTCCCTGGTCGAGAAGATGATCGGCAAGGAGCTCGACGTCCTGGAGGGCATCGAGGAGCACTCCCGGCGGGACCTGGCCGCGCTGGAGGAGGGCACCCCCCTGGTGGCGGTGTCGAACTTCGGTCGGGCGGGAGCGGTCGAGCCGTTCAGCCTCACCATCCACGCCGGCGAGGTGGTGGGCCTGGCCGGCCTGCTGGGCTCGGGGCGTACCGAGGTCGCACGGTTGTTGTTCGGCGCCGACAAGACCGACGGCGGTCAGGTGGCGATCGACGGCAACGCGAGCAGTCTGCGTACTCCCGCGCAGGCCATCGACCACGGCGTGGGCTTCTGTTCGGAGAACCGGCGGGCCGAGGGCATCGTCGCGGACCTGACGGTCCGCGAGAACATGATCCTGGCCATGCAGGCGGCCCGCGGCTGGCTGCGGCCCGTTCCGCGTCGCCGCCAGGACGAGCTGGTCGACAAGTACGTCAAGGCTCTCAACATCCGGCCCGCCGACCCGGAGGTGCCGGTACGCAACCTCTCCGGCGGCAACCAGCAGAAGGTGCTGCTGGCCCGGTGGCTGATCACCGAGCCTCGACTGCTGATTCTCGACGAGCCGACCCGGGGCATCGACATCGGGGCGAAGACCGAGATCCAGAAGCTCGTGACGCAGCTGTCCGACGGCGGCATGGCGGTGCTGTTCATCTCCGCCGAGCTGGAGGAGGTGCTGCGCCTGAGCCACAAGGTGGCCGTCATGCGGGACCGGCAGATGGTCGCGCAGCTCGCCAACGACGAGAGCCTGGACGCCGACCGCGTCATGCAGACCATCGCCAGCGGATCCCACCGGGAGGAGGCAGACCGATGAACGACACCATGGGCCGCTATCGGACGATGATCGGTCACCGGCTGTTCTGGCCCGCCGCCGTGCTGTTCGTCATGCTCGCCGCGAACACGATCTACCGGCCCGGGTTCCTGTCCATCGAGCTCAAGGACGGGCACCTGTACGGCACGCCGGTCGACATCCTGCGGCTGAGCGCACCGCTGATCCTCGTCGCGCTGGGCATGACCCTGGTCATCTCCACCGGTGGCATCGACCTGTCGGTGGGCTCGCTCTGCGCGATCAGCGGCGCGATCGCCTGCATGTACATCAGCCAGCAGCCCGACCAGAACAGCCCGGCCGTGGTGGTCACCGCCCTCGCGCTGGCGATGGGCGTCTCGCTGGTGCTCGGCGCCTGGAACGGGGTGCTGGTAGCCGTGATCGGGATCCAACCGATCATCGCCACTCTGATCCTGATGGTCGCCGGCCGGGGTCTCGCCCAGCTGATCACCGAGGGCCAGATCATCACCATCAACTCCGAGCCGTACCGGGCGATCGGCCTGGGGCACGCGTTGACCCTGCCGCTGGCCATCTTCATCGCCCTCGCCGCGGCCCTGCTGGTCGCCGCGTTCACCCGTCGCACCGCACTCGGCATGATCATCGAGTCGGTGGGCGGCAACGCCATGGCCAGTCGGCTCGCCGGCATCCGGTCCGGTCGGGTCATCTTCCTGACGTACGTGATCAGCGCCGCGTGTGCCGCGGTCGCCGGCTTCATGATGACGGCCAACGTCTCCAGCGCCGACGGCAACGCCGCCGGCCTCTGGGTCGAGCTGGACGCGATCCTTGCGGTCGTCATCGGCGGTACGTCCCTCGCGGGCGGCCGGTTCTTCCTGAGTGGCACGATCATCGGCGCGCTGATCATCCAGACCCTGACCACCACGGTGTACGCGATGGACATCTCGCCGCAGACATCGCTGCTGTTCAAGGCGGTCGTCGTCATCGCCGTCTGCCTCATCCAGGCGCCGGCCTTCCGGGCCCGGTTCAGCCGACGTAGGCGCAACGTCCCGCCGCCCGCCGCCATCGCCGACAAGCCGAAGGAGCAGGTGCCGGCATGACCACTGGAACGCTTACCGCCGGTCGTACCCGGTTCCGGCTGCCGCGCAAGCAGATACCGGTCCTGGCGACGCTCGCCCTGCTGCTGGTGATGTACGGCATCGGCGTCTCGCAGTACACGGCGTTCTCCAACGTCCAGGTCATCTTCAACGTCTTCATCGACAACGGCTTCCTGCTCGTCGTCGCGGTGGGCATGACCTTCGTGATCCTGACCGGGGGCATCGACCTGTCGGTCGGTTCGGTGGTCGCGATGACGGCGATGGTGTCGGCCGCGCTGCTGCAGGACGGCATGCCGGCGGCGCTGGTGCTGGTCATCGCCCTGCTCATCGGTCCGACGCTCGGGCTGTTGATGGGCTGCGTCATCCACTTCTTCGAGATCCAGCCGTTCATCGTGACGCTCGCGGGGATGTTCTTCGCCCGGGGCATGTGCACCTTCATCTCCGGCGCGTCGATCCCGATCACCGACGGGTTCTGGACCTCGATGTCGCAGGAGCGGATCGGCGACCCGCGGGGCAACTTCGTGTCGATCAGCGTGCTGATCGCCTTCGTGGTGGTCGTCATCGCGGCGTACGTGCTGGCCTACACCCGGCTGGGACGCAACGTGTACGCCATCGGTGGCAACCCGCAGTCGGCGCTGCTGATGGGCCTGCCGGTGGGCCGCACCCGGATCGCCGTCTACACGATCAGCGGTCTGTGCTCGGCAATCGGCGGGATCCTGCTGTCCTTCTACACTCTCTCCGGCGCGCCGCTGATCGCCGTGGGGATGGAGCTGGACGTCATCGCCGCCGTCGTCATCGGTGGCACCGTGCTCACCGGCGGCGCGGGTTACGTGTTCGGGACGGTGCTCGGCGTCCTGGTCCTGGGCGTGATCCAGACCCTCATCACCTTCGACGGGAGCCTCAACTCCTGGTGGACCAAGATCGTGATCGGCGGCCTGCTCTTCGCGTTCATCCTCCTTCAGCGTCTCATCGGAATTCGTTACAAGTGACCGCCCCTCTCGCGGAAGGCAACTCCATGGCACCACACACACAACCCGAGATCTGGTTCCTCACCGGCAGCCAAGGCATGTACGGCGAGGAGACGCTCCGCCAGGTGGCCGAGCAGTCTCGCCAGATCGCGGCCGCGCTCGACGACTCACCGCAGATTCCCGCCCGCGTGGTCTGGAAGCCCGTCCTGACCAACAGCGGTGAGATTCTGCAGGTCTGCCGGGACGCCGCCGCTCAGGGTGCCGTCGGGGTCATCGCCTGGATGCACACGTTCTCACCGGCCAAGATGTGGATCTCCGGTCTGGACGCGTTGCAGACGCCGCTGCTGCACCTGCACACCCAGGCCAACGTCCTGTTGCCGTGGAACGACATCGACATGGACTTCATGAACCTGAACCAGGCCGCCCACGGCGACCGTGAGTTCGGGTACATCCAGACGCGTCTCGGGGTGGCCCGTAAGACGGTGGCCGGGCACGTCAGCGACCCGCGGGTGACCGAGCGGGTCGGGGCCTGGGCGCGCGCCGCGCTGGGCTGGTCGGCCATGCGGTCGCTGCGCCTGGCCCGCTTCGGCGACAACATGCGCGACGTCGCGGTGACCGAGGGCGACAAGGTCGAGGCCGAGCTGCGCTTCGGGGTCTCGGTCAACACCTACGGGGTCAACGACCTGGTCGAGGTCGTCGGCGAGGTCACCGACGCCCAGGTGGACGACCTGGTCAAGGAGTACGAGGACACCTACCGCATCGTCGGCGCGTTGCTGCCCGGTGGTGAGCAGCACGACTCGCTGCGGTACGCCGCGCGCCTGGAGCTGGGCATGCGTGCCTTCCTGGACGCCGGCGGTTTCCGGGCCTTCACCACGAACTTCGAGGACCTCGGCGGGCTGCGTCAGCTGCCGGGCATCGCCGTGCAGCGGCTGATGGCGGACGGCTACGGCTTCGGCGGCGAGGGTGACTGGAAGACCTCGGTCCTGGTCCACACGCTCAAGGCGATGTCGGTGGGCGTGAGCGGCGGTACGTCGTTCATGGAGGACTACACCTACGACCTCACCCCGGGCAACGAGCTGGTGCTCGGCGCCCACATGCTGGAGGTCTGCCCGACCATCGCGTCCGACGTTCCCAACGTGGAGATCCACCCGCTGAGCATCGGCGGGCGGGAGGACCCGGTCCGGCTGGTGTTCGACGCCGCCCCCGGCCCGGCGGTGGTGCTCGGCCTGGCCGACATGGGGGAGCGTTTCCGGCTGGTGGCCAACGAGATCGACGTGGTGGCCCCGCCGCAACCACTGCGCCGGCTGCCGGTTGCCCGCGCCGTCTGGCGTCCGCGCCCCGACCTGCCCGTCTCGGCCGAGGCGTGGATCACCGCGGGCGCCCCGCACCACACCGTGCTGTCCCAGGCGGTCGGCGTGGAGGAGCTGCACGACCTGGCGGAGATGAGCCGCACCGAGCTGGTCGTCATCGACGCCGCCACGGAGCCTCGCCGCTTCGCCGACGAGCTGCGCTGGAACCAGGCCTACCACCGGCTGGCTCGCGGCTTCTGATTCGCGCGGCCTGACGGCCCCCATCGAGACGGGTGGTCCATCCCTGCCTGCGGGCCGGGTGGACCACCCGTTCGCGTGTGGTCCTGGTAGCGACGCGAGGCAGCTGTGTTACGGCTTGACTAACAGCATGTTATCGCTCACAGTCTATAGCCAAGATGGTCGATGTCTTTGGCTGTCCGGCCACGCGCGCTCCCCACCTCTCCCGGGTTTCGGCATTCCGTCGCCGTCACGGTCGGGTCGGCGGTGTTAGCGATCACATGGCCGGGCTCGGTCAGATTGGCGCCCCGCCCGGTGCCGCGGACGCCGACTCAGATCGCTCGGTTCGCGTCAGCAGAGGAGGATCATGCTTTCCATCGGTCGGGTTCCCCGGGGTGCGCCACGTCGGCGCGGGTGGCTGTCGAGACTTGCTGTCGCCGCGACGGCACTGGTGGTCGGTGGCGCGGCCGCAGCCGTCGCCTCGTCGCCCGCGTCAGCGGCGACGGTCGACACCAATGCGTGGTACGTGTTGGTCAACCGCAACAGCGGCAAGGCGTTGGACGTCTACAACCTGGCGACGAACGACGGCGCGCGGATCACCCAGTGGACCCGCAACAACGGCAACCAGCAGCAGTGGCAGTTCGTCGACTCCGGTGGTGGCTACTACCGGGTCAAGTCGCGGCTCTCCGGCAAGGTGCTGGACGTCTCGGGCTTCTCGACCGCCAACGGCGGCAGCATCGTGCAGTGGAGCGACACCAACGGCACCAACCAGCAGTTCCGGTTGGCCGACTCCGACGGTGGCTACGTCCGGTTGATCAACCGCAACAGCAACAAGGTGATGGAGGTGCAGGGCGCCTCGACCGCCGACGGTGGAAACATCGTGCAGTACGACGACTGGAACGGCACCAACCAGCAGTGGCAGTTCGTCCGGGTTGGCGGTGGGACCGACCCCACCACGCCGCCGCCGACGACCCCGCCGCCGTCGAACGGCACGTTCTCGAACCCGGCCATCTGGCAGGACTTCGCCGACGTCGACATCATCCGGGTCGACAACGTCTACTACCTGACGTCGTCCACCATGCACTACTCGCCCGGCGCGCCGGTCCTGCGCTCGTACGACCTGGTGAACTGGGAGTTCGCCGGTCACGCCGTGCCCCGGCTCGACTTCGGCTCGAAGTACGACATGAGCGGCGGTAACGCGTACGTCGACGGGATCTGGGCGTCGACGCTCAACTACCGGCCGAGCAACCGGCAGTACTACTGGGCCGGGTGCATCGACTTCGCGCAGACCCACATCTACACCGCGTCCGCCGTCGACAGCACCTGGAGCAAGCACGCCACCATCCCGAACTGCTACTACGACGCCGGCCTGCTGTTCGACGACAACGACACGCCGTACATCGCGTACGGCAACGGCACGATTAGCGTCGCCCAGCTCTCCGCCGACGGAAAGTCCCAGGTCCGCGCCCAGCAGGTCTACCAGACGCCGTCGAGCATCGGGACGCTGGAAGGCGCCCGCTTCTACAAGCGCAACGGTGCCTACTACATCTGGCTCACCCGCCCGGCCAACGGCCAGTACGTGCTGAAGTCGACAAACGGCCCGTTCGGCCCGTACGAGCAGCGTCAGGTGCTGCTCAACCTGCCCGGCCCGATCTCGGGGGGCGGTGTGCCGCACCAGGGTGGGCTGGTGCAGACCCAGAACGGGGACTGGTACTACATGTCCTTCGTCGACGCGTACCCCGGTGGTCGGATGCCGGCCCTGGCCCCGATCACCTGGACCGGCGACGGGTGGCCCGTGCTGCAGACGGTCAACGGCGCGTGGGGCAGCACGTACCCGAAGCCGAACCTGCCCGCCCCGCCCCGGGCGGTCAAGCCGCTCACCGGCACGGACACGTTCGCCGGCACCACGCTCGGCCCGCAGTGGGAGTGGAACCACAACCCGGACAACAGCAAGTGGTCGGTCAACAACGGGCTGAACCTGCAGACCGCCACTGTCACCAATGACCTGTACAAGGCACGTAA
The DNA here is from genome assembly GCF_055587245.1 of Micromonospora sp. NPDC047756. NCBI lineage: Bacteria > Bacillati > Actinomycetota > Actinomycetes > Micromonosporales > Micromonosporaceae > Micromonospora > Micromonospora sp. NPDC047756. Next base: position 494,419 of record NZ_JBVJGQ010000003.1, on the reverse strand, counting down.
CACGCTGACCCACCGCATCCAGGGCCCCACCTCGACCGCGACCATCGAGTTGGACTACTCCACCATGCGCGACGGTGACCGCGCCGGATTGGCGGTGTTGCGCAACTCGTCGGCCTGGATCGGAGTCAGACGCGACAACGGCTCCACCCGGCTGGTCATGCAGAACGGTCTGACGATGGACGGCAGTTGGAACACCACAAGTACCGGCAGCGAGGTGGCGAGCACCGCCGTCTCCGGTGGCCGGATCTGGTTGCGCGCCAACGCCGACATCAGACCTGGGTCCGGGCGACAGGCACGCTTCTCGTACAGCACCGACGGGGTGAACTTCACCTCGTTCGGCAACGCCCTGACGCTGGCGAACAACTGGCAGTTCTTCATGGGCTACCGGTTCGCCATGTTCAACCACGCGACGCAGGCGCTCGGCGGCGCGGTCACCGTGCGGCGGTTCGACCTGACCACGCCGTGACACCGATCACACGACGATCGCTCTGACCGGTGGCGCTGGCAACACAGGCCGGGCGCATGTGGTGCCCGCGCCACCACGTCAGGTTGTCGCCGGCCTGTTCCACGCTCTGTCCAGGAGCGAGGAACAGGCCGGCGCACCACACAAGGACCGCGTCCCGCGCCGGTGGGTACGGGATTGCGGACGGGCGCCGCGTCGTACGGGTGCGGCGCGTCGGGCGGTCCCCGCACAGGCATGCCGTGTCCGGGGTCTTCGCTGGCGTAGACTGTCGGCGATCCAGCGCTGGTCACCTGGGATTCAGCACCGGCGTGGTGACTGAGCGAGGGGGATCGGGCCGGACCGCTCCAGTCGACGTCGACGGGCCGCGGGCCGGAGATGTAGCGGGGGGAGCGAAATGGCCGTCCACGGTCCCGCGATGACGGACGTTGCTCGTCTCGCCGGTGTCTCCCATCAAACGGTGTCGCGGGTGCTCAACGGGCATCCCAACGTCCGTGAGCAGACCCGGCTTCGGGTACGCGCGGCGATTGCCGAACTCGGCTACCGCCCCAACGGCGCGGCGCGCGCCCTGGTGACCGGTCGATCGCAGGTCATCGGTGTGGTCGCGCAGAACACGACGCTCTACGGCCCGGCATCGCTGTTGGCCGCGCTGGAGCAGACCGCCGCCGAAGAGGGCTTCGCGGTCAGCGTCGGCAGCGTGCGAAACCTGGACCACCGCTCCATCTCGGCCGCCGTGGAGCGGCACCTGTCGCACCGGGTCGCCGGCATCGTGGTCATCGCCCCGGTCGAGTCGGCCGGTGAGGCGCTGGAGCGACTGCCGAAGGATGTCCCGCTGGTCACGGTCGACGGTGACCCGAGTCGGCCGGTGCCGTTGGTGACCGTCGACCAGGTGGCGGGGGCCCGGGCGGCGACGCAACATCTGCTCGACGCCGGACACCGCACCGTCTGGCACGTCTCCGGGCCGACCGACTGGTTCGACAGCGTGGGTCGGATCGACGGTTGGAGGCAGGCGTTGCTGTCCGCCGGGCTGGAGCCGCCGCCGCCGATGCCGGGGGACTGGTCCGCGGCGTCGGGTTACCGGTGCGGGCAGATGTTGGCGCGGATGCCGGAGGTCACCGCCGTCTTCACCGCCAACGACCATCTCGCGCTGGGCGTGCTGCGCGCGCTGCACGAGTTCGGTCGGCAGGTGCCGCACGAGATCAGCGTGGTCGGCTTCGACGACGTGCCGGAGGCGGCGTACTTCATTCCGCCGCTGACCACCGTCCGCCCGGACTTCGACGCGGTGGCGCGTGCGAGCCTGCAGATGCTGCTGTCGCAGATCGAGTCGGGCACCGGCGGGGCGCTGCGGCAGACCATCGCCCCCGCTCTGGTCGCCCGCGAGAGCGTCGCTCCACCTCGTCGCTGACCGTCGGACCAACCCCAGGTCGCCCCGCCTGCCGCGGGGAGCGACCGCGCTGCGGCGGCGTACGGGTCCGCGCCGGTGTGCGCGAATTCGGCTTCCTCGTCCGATAAGACGTGGCTCGATGGGTCGCGCCGTGTAACCAATCGATGGCAAGCGATACAAAGCTGTGCAGGTATTGAACCTCGTGAAATGTCGCCGTAACATGATGGGCGTCTCTGTTAACGCTAACAAAAATTGGCACCCAACTATCGGCGTACCGACCAGAGATCGGCGTCACGGGCGGGCGTCACCGACAGGAGGCTCGATGAACCGCAATACCCGAGGTCGTCGCTGGGGGAGCGTACTGGCGGCCGGATTACTGCTCGCCGGCACCCTGGTCGGCCTTCGTGCCCCGGCGGCGCAGGCGCTCGACAACGGCGTGGCCCGTACGCCCCCGATGGGTTGGAATTCGTGGAACTCATTCGGCTGCAACATCAACGAGGCGCTGATCCGGCAGACGGCTGACGCGATCGTCAGCAGCGGCATGCGCGACCTGGGCTACAACTACGTCGTGGTCGACGACTGCTGGTTCAACCCCAACCGCGACAGCTCCGGCAACATCCAGGGCGATCCCACCCGGTTCCCCAGCGGAATGAAGGCGCTCGGCGACTACCTGCACGCCCGGAACCTGAAGTTCGGCCTTTACCAGGTGCCGGTCGACAAGACCTGTGCCCAGTACTTCGGCTCCTACCCCGGTGCGACCGGCAGCCGCGGCCACGAGGTGCAGGACGCCCGCCAGTTCGCCGCCTGGGGCGTCGACTTCCTCAAGTACGACTGGTGCTCGCCGGAGGGCAGCATCAACGACCAGGTGGCCACCTTCGCCAAGATGCGTGACGCGCTGGCCGCCACCGGCCGACCGATCGTCTACAGCATCAACTCGAACAGCATCCACGCCAAGACCGGCCCGCAGCGCAACTGGGGCGACGTGGCGAACATGTGGCGAACCACCGAGGACATCACCAACGCGTGGGACACCGGCCAGACCAACGGGTACCCGATGGGCATCCAGAACATCATCAACGTGACCGTTCCGCTGGCGTCCTACGCGCGCCCGGGAGGATTCAACGACCCCGACATGATGGAGGTCGGTCGCGGCGGCATGAACGACACGGAGATGCGCAGCCACTTCGCCATGTGGGCGATCATGGCGTCTCCGCTGATCGCCGGCAATGACGTGCGGAACATGAACGCCGCCACGCAGACCATCCTCAAGAACGCCAACCTGATCGCGATCAACCAGGACTCGCTCGGGTTGCAGGGGGCGCAGGTGTCGTTCGACGGCACGCGTCGGGTGTTGGCCAAGCCGCTCGCCAACGGCGACGTCGCCGTCGCCCTCTTCAACCAGGGCGGCTCGACGACGACGATCTCGACGACGGCCGCGGCCATCGGCAAGTCCGGCTCGTCGTTCACCCTGGTCGACGCGTGGACCGGCGGCACCAGCACCAGCAGCGGGACCATCAGCGCCAGCGTCCCCGCGCACGGCACCGTGGTGTACCGGGTCAGCGGTGGCGGCACTACTCCTCCGACGACGCCGCCGCCGACCACGTCGAGCGCGTATGCCAGCGCCGCCTCCGGCCGCTGCCTCGACGTGCCGAACAGCAACACGACGAACGGCACGCAGCCGGTCATCTGGGACTGCAACGGCGCCGCCAACCAGCGCTGGACCAGGAGCGGTCAGACCCTGCAGTCCCTGGGCAAGTGCCTGGACGCGCCGTCGAACGCCGCGGCCGGATCCAAGGTGCAGGTCTGGGACTGCAACGGCGGGACCAACCAGCAGTGGGCGGTCAACGCCAACGGCACGATCAGCAACGCGCAGACCGGGCTCTGCCTGGACGTCAACGGCAACGCCACGGCCAACGGCACCACGGTGATCCTCTGGACCTGCACCGCGGCGGCGAACCAGCGGTGGTCGCAGCGGTAGTCGACCGGGGTCGCCGAGCACCGAAGTCGCGGCGGCCCACCTGATCCGACGGTGCTGCCGATGCCCGTGGACGACAGATGTCGTCCGCGGGCATCGGTCTGTAGAGTGCTGCCGACGACCACGCTGAGTTGCCGCGTCCTGCCCTTCCGGTGGATCGGCCACATGGCTACGCTCGCCTGGATGCTCCGTTACGAGACCGTGACACCGGTATTTCGGATCTGGTGTTGACGCAATCTATGTGAGCGCTAACACTACCCGAAAGATGACAGTGGGCCCCGGCAGTCGGCGGGGGAGTCCAGAGAGGAGAAGCCCGTGGGCAGGAAATTCCTGGTTGCTCTCGGCGGCGCGGCACTCGCGCTGAGTTTGGCGGCGTGCAGCGGCGGGGGTGCGGGCAGCGGTGAGAAGTCCGGCGACGAGAAGCCGAGCGACCTGACCATCGGTGTCTCGATGCCGACCCAGACGTCGGAGCGGTGGATCGCCGACGGCAACGCGGTGAAGTCGAAGCTGGAGGCCAAGGGCTACAAGGTCGACCTCCAGTACGCCGGCGACGACATCCCCACGCAGTCGCAGCAGGTCGACCAGATGATCACCCAGGGTGCCGATGTGCTGGTGCTCGCGGCGATCGACGGCACCGCCCTCAGCAGCCAGCTGCAGGCCGCCGCGGCCGCGAAGATCCCGGTCATCTCCTACGACCGGCTGATCCGTGGCAGCAAGGACGTCGACTTCTACGTCAGCTTCGACAACTACAAGGTTGGCGTCGCCCAGGGCACCGCGCTGCTCGTCGGTCTCGGCCTGCTGAACAAGGACGGCTCGAAGGGCACCGCCAAGGGGCCACTGAACGTCGAGCTCTTCGCCGGGTCGCTGGATGACAACAACACCCAGTACTTCTACGGCGGCGCGATGGACACGCTGAAGCCGTTCATCGACAACGGGACGCTGGTCGTCAAGTCCAAGCAGACCACCCCCGAGCAGGTAGCCATCCTGCGGTGGCAGCAGGAGACCGCGCAGAAGCGGATGGAGAACCTGCTGACCTCCAGCTACAACGACGGCTCGAAGGTCGACGGGGTGCTCTCCCCGTACGACGGCATCTCCCGCGGCATCATCACCGCCCTGCAGAACGCCGGCTACGGCAAGGGCGCCAAGAAGCTCCCCGTGGTGACCGGCCAGGACGCGGAGATCGCCTCGATCAAGCTGATCAACGACGGCGTGCAGAGCTCCACGGTCTTCAAGGACACCCGGCTGCTGGCCGAGCAGGCCGTGAACGCGGCCGAGGCCTTCCTGCAGAAGAAGGAGCCGCAGGCCAACGACACCAAGACCTACAACAACGGTGTCAAGGTCGTCCCGGCGTACCTGCTGCCGATCGCGACCGTCTACAAGGACGACATCAAGGCGACGCTGATCGACTCCGGCTACTGGACGGCGGAAGAGGTAGCCGCCGGTCAGGCCAAGAAGTAAGCCACTCGTCGGGCCCGGCGGTCACACCCGCCGGGCCCGACGCCTGGGCGCGTACCGCGTCCAGACCTGACGGAGGACAGTGACCATGGACGACACCATCCTCGAGATGCGTCGCATCACCAAGACCTTCCCCGGCGTCACCGCGCTGGAGGACGTCACCCTCGCAGTGCGCCGCGGGGAGATCCACGCCATCTGTGGTGAGAACGGCGCCGGCAAGTCCACCCTGATGAAGGTGCTGTCCGGCGTCTACCCGTCCGGCTCGTACGACGGCGAGATCCTCTTCGACGGCAAGCCGATGCAGTTCCGCGGCATCCGCGACAGCGAGGCCAACGGCATCGTCATCATCCACCAGGAGCTCGCTCTGGTGCCGTACCTGTCGATCGCGGAGAACATCTTCCTCGGCAACGAACGGCGCGGCCGCAGCGGCCTCATCGACTGGAACTTCGCCAACGCCGAAGCGGCGAAGCTGCTGGCGTCCGTCGGGCTGCACGAGAACCCCGTCACCCCGGTCATCCAGCTCGGTGTCGGCAAGCAGCAGCTGGTGGAGATCGCCAAGGCGCTGTCGAAGAAGGTGCGCCTGCTCATCCTGGACGAGCCGACGGCCGCGCTCAACGACATCGACTCGGCGCACCTGCTCGACCTGCTGCGGGCGCTCAAGGAGCAGGGCATCACCTGCATCATGATCTCGCACAAGCTCAACGAGATCACCGCCATCGCCGACTCGACCACCGTCATCCGTGACGGGCGCGCCGTGGAAACTCTCGACATGAAGTCGGACGAGGTGACCCAGCAGCGGATCATCCGCGGCATGGTCGGGCGCGACCTGGACAGCTTCTACCCCGACCGCGAGTCGTCGCCGGGTGACGAGGTCCTGCGCATCGAGGACTGGACCGTGCGGCACCCGGTCCAGGACCGGATGGTCGTCGAGGGCGTCGGGCTGTCCGTACGCGCCGGCGAGGTCGTCGGCATCGCGGGCCTCATGGGTGCCGGCCGGACCGAGCTGGCCATGAGCGTGTTCGGTCGGTCCTACGGGCGCGACATCCAGGGCCGACTCTTCGTCCACGGGCGGGAGGTGCAGGCGCGCTCCGTCGCCGAGGCGATCGACAACGGCATCGCCTACGTCACCGAGGACCGCAAGCACTACGGGCTCAACCTCATCGACGACGTGCGGCGCAACGTGTCCGCCGCCGCGCTGGGCCGGCTGTCCCGCCTGGGCTGGGTGAACGGCAACGAGGAGATCAAGGTTGCCGAGACGAGCCGCAAGGAGATGAACATCCGCACGCCGAGCGTCATGGCGGTGGTCGGCAAACTCTCCGGCGGCAACCAGCAGAAGGTCGTGCTGTCGAAGTGGCTGTTCACCGACCCGGACGTGCTGATCCTCGACGAGCCCACCCGCGGTATCGACGTCGGCGCCAAGTACGAGATCTACACGATCATCAACCGGCTGGTGGCCGCCGGTAAGGCGGTGATCGTCATCTCCTCCGAGCTGCCGGAGCTGCTCGGAATGTGCGACCGCATCTACACCCTCGCCGCCGGCCGGATCACCGGCGAGATGCCGGTGGCCGAGGCGACTCAGGAGAGCCTCATGGAGCTGATGACCAAGGACAAGGAGCTCGTCGGATGACCAGCATCAAGACCCCTTCGACGGAGCGCCCCACACCCCCGGACAGCGCGCCCGGCGCGGCCCTGCACAGCGGGACGAGCGACCTGCGGGCGCTGGTGTTGAACAACCTGCGGCAGAGCGGTATCTACGTCGCCCTGGTCGTCATCGTCGCGCTCTTCGCGGTCCTGACCGACGGGGTGTTGCTGAGCCCCGGCAACATCACCAACATCGTCCTCCAGTACTCGTACATCCTGGTCCTCGCGATCGGGATGGTCATCCTGATCATCGGTGGGCACATCGACCTGTCGGTCGGGTCGGTCGTCGCACTCACCGGAGCGGTCTCCGCCGTCCTGGTGATCCAGCAGGGTCACCCCTGGTGGATCGGCGTCGTGGCCGCGCTCGTCGTCGGCGTCGCGGTCGGCGCGTGGCACGGGTTCTGGGTGGCGTACGCCGGCATTCCGGCCTTCATCGTGACCCTGGCCGGCATGTTGCTGTTCCGGGGTCTGACGCTGCGGGTGCTCGACAACATCTCGTTGTCGCCGTTCCCGTCCGAGTACCAGCAGGTCGCGGCGGGCTTCCTCAACGGCCTGCTCGGTGGGCAGGGCTTCGACGCCTTCACGTTGCTGATCGGCGCCATCGCCGTGGCCGGGTACGCGGTCAGCGGCTTCCGCACCCGCGTGGCGCGTATCCGCTACCAGCAGCCCGTCGAGTCGTTCCCGCTCTTCGTCGCCCGGGTCGTGCTGGTCGGCGCGGTCCTCATGTACTTCGCCTGGCAGCTGGCGCACGCCCGAGGGCTGCCGATCGTGCTGATCATCCTGGCGGTCCTGGTGCTGGTCTACGGCCTGCTCACCCGGCGTACCGTCTTCGGTCGGCAGGTCTACGCGATCGGCGGCAACCTGTCGGCGGCGGCGCTCTCCGGGGTGAAGGTCCGCACCGTCAACTTCTGGATGTTCGTCAACATGGGCTTCCTGGCGGCGGTGGCCGGCGTCATCTACTCGTCGCGGTCCAACGGCGCCCAGCCCGCTGCCGGCAACATGTTCGAGCTGGACGCGATCGCCGCTGCCTTCATCGGCGGTGCGGCGGTCACCGGTGGCGTGGGCACCGTGGTGGGCGCGATGGTCGGTGGTCTGATCATGGCGGTGATGAGCAACGGCATGCAGCTGATGGGCATCGACCAGTCGACCCAGTCGGTGGTGAAGGGTCTCGTTCTGCTCGTCGCGGTCGCCTTCGACGTCTACAACAAGCGTCGCGCCGGCACGGCCCGCTGACCCCCGCGCAAACCCGGAGGGCCCCTGACCGCGACGCGGTCAGGGGCCCTCCGGCGTTCCCACCAACTCCGCGATCTTGCACTTGCTGTCGACGATCTGCGGCTTATACGGCATAAGCCGGGACAGAAAGTGCAAGATCGACGGGGTGGGGTGGGGTGGGGTGGGTTAGTGGCAGGTGGTGGTGCCGGTGTCGGTGTAGGTCTGGCCGGCTACCGGTACGAACTGCCAGTCGTAGCTGTTGGAGTGCAGGGTGAACTTCAGTAGGCCCCACGCCGAGCTGTTACGCGCCTCGCTGTTGGGCTGGATGGTGCCGAAGCCGTAGTGTCCGGCACCGCCCATCCCGGCGACGAAGCTGCGCAGACCTCGGCTGGAGTCGGCGACACCGGCGGGGTTCATCGGGGCGAACCGCTCGTACACGTGGTTGTGCCCCCAGACCACGACGTCGGCGTTGTAGTCGTAGAGAGCCTGGTACAGCGGGCGCGTCGACGTCGACGGCGCGTGGTTGGAGCTGGACGTGAAGAGCGGGTGGTGCCAGTACGCGATCGTGCACGGCTTGCTGCTGGCGGCCAGGTCCGCGCGCAGCCACTGCTCCTGCGTCGAGCCGGCCGACATGCTGATGTTCGAGTTCAGCGACACGACGTGCCAGTTGCCGAGGTCGAACGAGTAGTACCCGCGACCGCTCGGGCCGGCCGACGTACCGAAGTAGGTGTAGTAGCCGCTCGCGCCCGACGTGTTGTAGTCGTGGTTGCCCGACGACGGGCGGGTGCGCGACTTGTGCCGACCCCAGGTGGGCTCGTAGTAGTTGGTGAACTGCGACGCCGTCCCACTGTCGTAGACGTTGTCGCCGGTGGTGAAGACCGTTCCCGGGATGCTGTCGAGCAGCGTCGCGGTGGCGCTGTCGCCGGAGCCCGAGTCGGCGATGTCGCCGGCACCGACGAAGACCGGGTCGCCCGACGGGGGCGGCGTGGTGCTGCCGGTGGTGACCACGAGTTGCGGAGCGTCGGCGCCGCTCTCGCGGGTGTCGTAGTAGGCGCCGTCACCGCTGGTCGAGGTGGCACCGAAGCTGTACGTGCCGTTGCCGGTGACGGCGGCCGTGACGTCGACCTCGTACCAGCTGTTGCCGCTGACCGCGCTGATCGTGCCGAGCGTGGCGCCGTCGATGGCCGGCTGGTTGTTCCAGGTGGTGCCGGTCTCCGACCAGGTCGTGTTGGACATCCGGCGGAACGTGCCACCGGCGTCGCTGCCGCTGTTGCCGCTGATCGTTCGCAGCCGCAGCTTGGCGCTGGTCACCGTACCGCTGACACCGCTCACCGTGAAGCGCAGGAACGAGCGCCGCGCCGGCGAGTTGTCGACCACGACCTGGGTGGACGTGCCGTAGTTGGTGGCCGCCGTGTCGCTCTGGACGTAGGTGTCGGCGACGGGCGTGAAGGTCACGCTCGCCGCCGACGCCGCGCCGGCGCCGGTCACGACGACGGCGGCGGTCGCGGCGACGATCACCGTGACCACCCCCAGCGTCACCGACGGACGGGGGAATCGAATGTCCATGCAGGACTCCTTACCTCGTGGGAAGAGCGCAAGGAATGTAGGAGAGACGACGGACCGGCGGACCACAGTCGAATGAACAGTACGCTCAGCCAGTTAAACATCTCGATGTTTGTCGGATGTTCATCCGCCGCACGCCTGGCGCTCCCCGGCGGAGCCTTGCCGCCCCTGCCCTCAGTCGCAACGATGGCTGACCGTCAGCTACCGACCCGAGGAGATGCGCGTGTACCTGTCGACCGTCTCCCGACCGGTCGCCGACGAACCCGGATCGGGCCCCCGCCGCCGCCGGTTCACGATGGTCAGCGGCAACGTGGTCGCGCTCGGCACGGTCAGTCTGATCACCGACGTGTCGGCCGAGATGGTGGCCGCGGTCCTGCCGCTCTATCTGGTGCTGGGCCTGCATCTCAGCCCGGTGGCCTTCGGCGTGCTGGACGGCGTCCACACCGGCGCCACCGCGCTGCTGCGGGTCGTCGGTGGTTTCGCCGCCGACCGGTTCCGGCGGCGCAAGCTGATCGCCGGCATCGGGTACGCGCTCTCGGCGGTCGCGAAGCTCGGCCTGCTGCTCGCCGGTCGGTCGATCCCGGCGATCGGCGCCGTCATCGCCGTCGACCGGATCGGCAAGGGGGTGCGCAGCGCGCCGCGGGACGCGCTGATCACCCTCTCCACGCCACCGGAGGCGCTGGGTCGCGCGTTCGGGGTGCACCGGGCGATGGACAGCGTCGGCGCGTTCCTCGGGCCACTCGCCGCGTTCGCGGTCCTGCTGGTCGTCGGGCAGTCGTACGACGCGGTGTTCGTCACCAGCTTCTGCATCGCCGCTCTGGCCGTGGTGGTGCTCGTGCTCTTCGTCCGGGAGCAGCCACCCGGCGAGGTGGTGAACGGCGAGGTGGTGAACGGCGGGGCGGCGGACGAGACCAACGAGGCGAAGGTCTCCGTCCGCGAGGCGTTCGGGCTGCTGCGCGGCGGACCGGCCCGGCGGCTGGTGCTGGCCGCCGCGATGCTCGGGCTGGCCACCATCGGCGACGGCTTCGTCTACCTGCTGCTGCAACGCCGAATGGACCTCGGCCTGCGCTGGTTTCCGCTGCTCGCGGTGGGAACCAGCCTGGCGTACCTGCTGCTCGCTGCTCCGCTCGGCGTACTCGCCGACCGGATCGGTCGTCTGCCCGTGGTGATCGGCGGCTACACCGCCCTCGGCGCGACGTATCTGCTGCTGGCCGGCCCGGTCGACGGGTGGCCGCTGATCGCCCTCGCGCTGACCCTGTACGGCGCCTTCTACGCGGCCACCGACGGCGTCCTCATCGCGCTCGCCGGTCCGGTGTTGCCGGCGCGGCTGCGTACCACCGGAATCGCGTTGGTGCAGACCGGGCAGGCCCTCGCGTACCTCGTCTCCTCCGTGCTGTTCGGTCTGGCCTGGCAGGCGTGGGGGCCGGAGAACGCGATCCGCGCGGCGGCCGTGGCCGTCGCCGGCGTCCTGCTCGGCACGCTGCTCCTGCTGGCCTCCCCGTTCCGACTCACCACCCGGAAGGTGTCCCGATGACCGCGATGTCGACCCGAGCGAAGCTCGGTGTGGTGGTCGCCTCGGCCGTGCTGCTGGGCGCGGTGGCGGCCGGCTACGCCGCGACGGCGGCGGAGACGCCCCCGCCGCCGCCGGCAGCCAGCGGGGAGCAGGCGGTCACCCTGACACCCGGGCCGCGCCTGCTGGCGATCACCGACCGGCACGTGTCCACGGTGGCCGCGACCGACCCCGCCGGGCCGCGCACCGTCGCCGGCCTGGAATGCCTCCGGGTGTACGCCGCAGCCGGCACCGGGGTCTGCCTGAAGCCGGAGACCGCCTGGTCGTACCAGGTCGTCGTGCTCGACGCGACGCTGCGCCAGACCCGGGCGGTGAGCGTGCCGGGTCTGCCGAACCGGGCCCGGGTCTCGGCGTCCGGCCGGATGGTCTCCTGGACCACGTTTGTCGGCGGCGACTCGTACGCCTCCGGTGGTTTCTCCACCCGCACCGGGATTCTCGACGACCGCACCGGCGCCACGGTGTCGTCGCTCGAGGAGTTCGCCATCATCCGGGACGGTCGGGCCTACCGCAACCCGGACGTCAACTACTGGGGTGTCACCTTCACGGCCGACGACAACCGCTTCTACGCGACCATGTCGACCGGGGGTAAGCGCTACCTGGTCCGGGGTGACCTCGCCGCCCGTACGGTCGAGACGCTGAAGGAGAACGTCGAGTGCCCGTCGCTGTCACCGGACGGCACCCGGATCGCGTTCAAGGAGGCGGTCGACGCCGACCCGGCGAAGGGCTGGCGGCTGTCGGTCCTGGACCTAACGAGCATGCGGGTCACCGCGACCGCCGAGACCCGCAGCGTCGACGACCAGGCCGCCTGGCTGGACAGCGGAAAGCTCGCCTACACGCTGCGCCGCGACGACGGCCAGCCCGACGTGTGGAGCGTCCCGGCGGACGGGTCCGCTGCGCCGGCGCTGGTGATCCCCGGTGCCGAGTCGCCGTCGCCGTTGACCTGACGGGTCGTCCCCGGCCCGGCGGCCCGGACACCTGAACGCCTTGGCGCGGACAGCATTCCGTCATGTCGGATTCCGCCGCGCAGCCATCGCCGTTCATCGACGTTCCCGAGGCTGTTGACCATGACAAGGCTGAGCCGTCGCATTTTCGTCCTTGGTGGACTGGTGACCGCCGGAGCCGCTGTGACACCCCTCCAGGGTGCCCGTGCAGCGGTGCCGTACCCCTTCAAACTCGGTGTGGCGTCCGGTGACCCGGCACCGGACAGCGTGGTCCTCTGGACCCGGCTGGCACCCTCCCCGCTCAACGCCGACGGGCAGGGCGGCATGGCCAACGCCGACGTGACCGTGGAGTGGCAGGTGTCCACCACCGACCGGTTCACCTCGCTGGTCGCCTCCGGCGCGGTGGTCGCCCGGTACGCCGACGCGCACTCCGTGCACGTCGTCGCGGGCGGCCTGGCCGCCGACTCCGACTACTACTACCGGTTTCGGGCCCAGGGGCAGATCTCGCCGGTCGGGCGGACCCGGACCGCCCCGGCGCCCAGCGCCTTCGGTCGCGAACTGGTGATGGCTTTCGCCTCCTGCGCCCACTACGAGGCCGGCTACTACACCGCGTACCGGCGGATGGCCGAGGACAACCCCGGTCTGATCCTGCACCTCGGCGACTACATCTACGAGGGCGGCGTCGGCAGCTCCACGGTGCGCCAACACGTCGGCGCCGAGATCGTGTCGTTGGCGGACTACCGCCGCCGGTACGCGCTCTACAAGTCCGACCCGGACCTGCAGGCGGCCCACGCGGCGGCGCCCTGGCTGGTGGTGCCGGACGACCACGAGGTGGAGAACAACTACGCCAACATGGTCCGCAACGACAGCAGCCCCACGCTGACCGCCGCCCAGTGGACCGCCCGGCGCGCCGCCGCGTACCGGGCCTACTACGAGAACATGCCGCTGCGGCCGGCGTCCGCCGCCAGCGGCAACAGCATCCCGCTGTACCGGCGGGTCCGGTGGGGGCAACTCGCCACCTTCCACATGCTCGACACCCGACAGTTCCGCGACGACCAGGCCTGTGGCGACGGCTGGAAGGTCTGCGCCGACGCCGACCTGGCCTCCCGGTCACTGACCGGCGCCACCCAGGAGGCCTGGCTGCTCGACGGGCTGGCCCAGCGCTACGGCACCTGGGACATCCTCGGCCAGCAGGTCTTCTTCGCCCAGCAGCTCGACGCGAACGGGGCGGCGAGCATGGACGCGTGGGACGGCTACCGGGCCTCCCGCAGCCGCATCCAGGGCGGTTGGCAGCAGCGTGGGGTGCGCAACCCGCTGGTGCTCACCGGCGACGTGCACCGCTCGTGGGCCAACGATCTCAAGGCCGACTACGCCAACCCCAACTCGGCCACGGTCGGCACCGAGCTGGTCTGCACCTCGATCAGCTCGACCGGCAACGGCAGCGGCAGCACCACCGTCCCGAACGCGGCGGCCAACCCGCACCTGAAGTTCTACTCGGACCGGCGCGGCTACGTCCGTACCACCATCACCCGCAGCCAGGTCCGCGCGGACTTCCGCGCGGTGAACACAGTGACCGAGCACGGCGCGGCGGCGTCCACGGTGCGCTCGTTCGTCATCCTCGACGGCCAGCCCGGCCTGCAGGCCGGGTAAGGGAGAGAGCCACCATGACCGCGATCACCGCACTGCTCACCGCGTCCCTGCTGATCCCGAACGTGGTTCCCGGCCCGACCGCCATGACCGCCGAGGCGGTCACCTGGACCACCGCGAACAGCGTCGCCACCGGCGACCAGGACCGGCCCTCCATCGCCATGAACCGCAACGGCCACGTCGCCGTGGTCTGGGAGGACGACCGGGACAGCGCCGCACCGGAGGACGACACCCACAGCGAGGTCTACCTGCGGCTGTTCCGCGACGGCACACCCGCGTACGAGCTGAAGCTCTCCGGCGGCGGAACCAGCGGGGCCGCCTGGCGGCACCTCAGCCCCGACGTCGGGCTCGACGACCGGGGCAACGCCGTGGTGGTGTGGGCCGCCGACGGCGACGGCAACGGCGTCTACAACATCCAGTACCGGGTGGTGTCGCCCGCCGGCGCGGTGCTCGGCTCGGGGCAGGTCAACGCCAGCGACGCCGGGCAGCAGATCTGGCCGAAGGTCTCGGTCGACCCGGACGGCGCGCCCACCAACGCCGCCGTCGGCTTCACCGTGGTCTGGGAGGACGTGCAGGGCACCGCCCCCGCCGCCGTCAAGGCCGCCGGCTTCACCGCCGCCACCACCAAGGCGTACGAGGTGACCGCCTCGCAGACGACGGGCCAGCACCACCGTCCCGACGTTGCGGTGTCCGCCGCCGGCGAGGCGCTGGTGGTCTGGGACGAGGACGCCGACGCCAACGGCTCGTACAACATCGGGCTGACCCGGCTGGCCCGGTCCAACGGTGCCGTGGCGCTGTCGCGGCGCACGGCCAACGCGCAGAGCGGCGGGCAGCAGCAGCGGGCCTCGGTGGCGGCGAACTTCGCCGGTGACTTCACCGTCGGGTGGGAATCCGACCACACCGGCACCCGGGGTGTCTGGGCCCGATCGTTCACCGCCGCGGGCGCGGCCCGGCACGACGAGGTTCCGGTCTCCACCGCAACCGGTGCCATCGCCCCGGGCGTCGGCATCGACGACCAGGACAACGTGGTGGTGGGCTGGACGGTGTCCGGCGTCAACCCGGACGTCTGGGCACGTGGCCTCAACCCGGACGGCACGTCCACCGGCCGGCTGGCGGCGCAGGCGCTGAGCCAGACCACGACGGGTCGCCAGGAGCACGTCGCCGTCGCCGCGTCGCCGTGGGGCGAGGTGAGCGTCTGCTACACCGACGACAACGACGGCAACACCTTCGACCAGGTACTCCTCGGCCTGGGTATGACGAACTCCACCTGGCTGATGTCCGCCGACGAGCTGCGCCGCCTGAAGGCGCGGGCGGGCGTCACGGCGCACTGAGTCGGGCGGGCTCCGACCGCCGAAGTCGCGGTGTCCCCGGTACATGGGCACACCGCGACTTCGGCAGTGGGCCCCGCTGGGAACCTCCGGCCAGTTACGGCGGGATCAGCCGAAGAGCAGGTCGAGGTGGGCGTCCAGTGCCCCCAGCGCCTGTTCGGCGGTGTACTGCCCGCCCAGCAGGTAGACGCCGAGCCCTTCCATCAGCGCCAGCAGGCCGGAGGCGGCGGCGACTCCGTGCCGGTCGGGCAGGACGCTGGCGATGAACCCGGTGAACTGCGCGGTGTCCTCGTGCAGGCGGGGCGCGGTTGACGGTCGCACCGCCGTGTAGGCGAGGAACGCGAGCGCGACCCGCCCGTTGTCGCGGGTGCCGTCGTCGAGCGGCAGCAGCGCGGCGAGCATCGTACGCAGCAGCAGTCGAGGTGACGGGGTCTCGCCCAGCCGTGCCACCGCCTCGGTGACCCGGCTCTGGCTGCGCTCCCGCACCACAGTCAACGCGAAGGCCATCATCTCGTCCTTGGTCCGGAAGTAGTGCTGGACCATTCCCGCCGACACCCCGGCCTCGGCGGCCACGTGTCGAAGGCTGACGGCCTCCAGGCCCTGATCCGCGGCGACCCGCATCAGCGCGTCCGCGATGAGGGTGCGTCGCTCCTGGTGATCGACCTTCTTGGGCATGGCCTCGATCGTTTCACAGTGGGTGGCCCGGAGACTCCGCCAGCGCGGTGGTCACCGGCTGACGGTCTGGCTCACCGGAGTGCCCCGCGCGCTGCGCAGCAGGCCGTCCGGGTCGTCGGCGTACAGCCGCAGCTCGTGCACCGGCGTGGACCCGGCTCTCGGCAGGTCGAAGGTCAGCGGCCGGCGCAGTAGGACGTCGATGCTGGTCTGGCTGCCGACCGAGATGGACACCACCCGCCGGTCGCCCTCCTGCTCGACCTGCACAGACCTGCTCGACGGCAGCGAGCGGTAGCGCTTGCGCAGCGCCTCGACCTCCGTCCACGGGATCCAGATGTCGATGCCCGAGCTGAGCCGCACCCGCAGGCCCCGATCGCCCACGACGTGGGGGTGGATCGTCATGCTGGCGAACAGGCCGATCATCCAGAGCAACCCCCAGATGCCGAGGCCCAGCACGATCCAGCGGGCCGGCCGCCACGGAACCACGTGGGTGACCACCACGTCGAAGATCGGGATCTCCACGACCGACAGGCCGATGAAGATGCCCAGGATCGGCTTGACCACGCCGAGGTAGCCGAACGGCTCGTCGCCGGGGCCCAGCGGCAGTGGACGACGCCGTGCCCACACGTACAGGCTGCGCCACGTCGCGGCCTCGGCCTCGGCGGCCCGACGCAGCAGCGGGCCCACCCGCGCCCTGGTCGGGGTCTTCGTGTCGGTCATGGTCGTCCTTCTCGCTCGGATGCCGACGGTTCGTGCGGCGTGACGGTTCCGGCGCCGCCGTCCACTGTGACGAGCTGCCCGGTGATGATGGTCCGGGTGGCGTCCGGCACGCAGATGACGGCGGGAATGCCGTACTCACGGGCCACCGTCGGGCCGTGCGCCATGATCGCGCCGGTCTCGGTGACCAGCGCCGCCGCGGTGAGGAACAGCGGGGTCCAGCCGGGGTCCGTGGTCGCGGCCACCAGGACCTCGCCGGGCTCGACGTGGGCGGTGCCCGGATCGTGCACGACCCGGGCGGGGCCGGTCACCCGGCCCGCCGACGCGCCCACTCCGGCGAGCGTCCCGTCGCCGGTCGATGCCGCCGGCAGGACGGTCTCGACGTCCGTACCGTCGGAGAGCAGCGCCACCGGCACGGTCCGACGCCGCAGCTCCCGGCGGTGCACGGCCCGCCGGGCGGTGACGGTGCCGCGCAGATCCACACCCTGGTGTACGCCGGTGTGCACCTCGTCGAGGGTCAGGAACATGATGTCGTCGGGCTGGTCCAGCAACCCGTGGGCGTGCAGGTCGGCGCCGATGAGCAGCAGTTGGCGACGGGTCTCGCGCAGCGGGTACAGCCCGGCGAACTTGCCGGCCTCGCGCAGGCCGGCCAACGACCGCGCCCGGCGCAAGAGGAAGCCGGCGATCCTGCCCCGCACCGGCCGGCTACGGCGAGCTCGGGTGACCAACTCCTCCAGCGCCGTCTCCGCCGCTGAGGCGGCCCGCTGGAAGCGCTGGTCGGGAGCCTGTTGCGGATCGGTCACCCGCAGGTAGTTGACGACCGCGGCGAAGACCGGCGTGGGGTCCTCCGCCCAACGCGGCACCCCGAGGTCGACTTCGGCGACGCCCCGGTGCCCGTAGACGTCCAGGAACGCCGCCATGCCGATGTCGGGCAACGTCCCGTGCAGGTGGCGTGCGGCCAACTCGGCCGGCGGGGTGTCGAGGAGAAGCCGGCGGTGCTCGCCCACGCCCTGGGCGAGCCGCCACAGGGCCAGGTCCATCTCGATGGTGACGTTGTGCGGCATGCCGCCGAGCACGGTGTGGATCTCGTCCGGCCCGGCGACGCCCTTGAGCAGCGCGGTCGGCAGGGCGGCGGCGAGCATCCCGGCGACGATCGGCCACATGATCGCGTCGGCGGTGTCGTCGGCGTCGGTGTCCTGCGCCTGCACGAAGCGCAGCCGGTCGCCGGTGGTACGCAGGTCGGCGGGGGCGGCTGAGGTCACCCTCAGCTGCTCGATCGCCTCAAACATCCGGGTCCGCGCTGCCTCGGGGCGGGCCAGCGCCCGCAGGATCCCCGTCACCGCGCGGCGGGCCGTCCGCAGTGACGCGGCTCCCGATGCCCCCGCGCGCCGGGTGCCGCCGCTGGTCGGGGCGAACCGGGGATCCGCCAGTACGTGCCGCATCACCGCCTGGGCGCGCGGCCCGAAGTCGACAGCGAGGAGCTTCACCAGCCGCTTGCGGGACGACGGGTCGCGGGCGAGGTCGGTCAGGTCGCCGTAGAGGCGTCCGCCGATGTCGACGATCTCGACCCGTACCCCGAGCGCGGCGAGCATCGCGGCGATCTGCCTACGCAGGGTCGACATGCCCATCGGGGTGACCGGTTGCAGCATCCCCTGGACGTGCCCGAACTCCAGGTAGACGCGGGGGAGAGGCTTCTCGCTGGGCGGTGGGGCGGGGAACAGGCTGGTGATCGGCCGGGACTGGAGGAGCCACAGCTGGTCATCCGCGTCGATCGCCCACTCGACATCCTGGGGGCCGCCGAAATGGGCCTGCAACCGCTCGCCGGTGGCGCGGAGGCGAGCCAGTTGCGGGGACGTCAGGCAGCCGGCCTCGGCGCGGGTGACGTCGTCGAGAAGGTAGTGGTCGACGGCGGCGGCACCGTCCACGACTGTGGTGCCGAGGCCGGCAGCGGCGTCGACGGCCATCTCGTCACGACGCCCGGTCAGCGGGTTCGCGGTGAACAGCACTCCGGCCACGGTGGGTGTGACCATGCGCTGCACGACGACGGCCATCCGTACCGTCTGGTGATCGATGCCGTGGGCGTCGCGGTAGGCGGTCGCCCGGTCGCCGTGCAGCGACGCCCAGCACTTCTCGATGGCGGCGATCAGCTCGTCGGTGCCGGTGACGTCGAGGACGGTGTCCTGCTGCCCGGCGAAGCTCGCGTCCGGGAGGTCCTCGGCGGTCGCGCTGGAGCGCACCGCCACCGCGCCCGCGCCGAGCCGCTGGTACGCGGCGACGACCTCGGCGGTGGGGACGACGCCGAGCCGGTGTGCCTCGGTAGTGACGCAGAAGCCGTCGGGCACCTGCTCGCCGTGCCGGATCAGCTCGCCCAGCCCGGCCGCCTTGCCACCGACCAGGGCGGTCATGGCGGCGGTCACCTCCGACAGTGCGATCACGTGCATGGGAGCCCACTCTCGTTGCAATACAACTGCATTGCATCTGACGGTATCTCGTTTGCGATGCGACTGCAATGTCACGCTGGTGGGGTGCCACCTCGGAGCCGGGCGGTTGCCCGGATCTGCCATGCTCGGGCCGGTGACGACCGGTCGCCCCACCAGATCCCGCTCCCACCGCCGCCCTCGAAGCCGTGCCATCCGCATCCTGCTCGCGCTCGTCGCGGTGGCGGCCCTCGTGGGTGTGGCGGTGGTCGCGGTGCCGATGCTGCGGCCGGCCGGTCCGCGCCCGCTCTTCCAGATGCCGGTGACCTGCGGCGAGACGTGGCAGCTCAGCACCTACCCCGGTCACGACGACTACGACGTCGACTTCTTCCCGGTCGAGGGCGAGACGTGGGGGCGGCCGGTGCTCGCCTCGTACGCCGGCACCGTCACCGTGGCGGGCATCAACGGCTCGCTGGGCGGCCGCAACCCGGAGAACCCGGAGGGCCCGCGGGGGCGCGGCGGCGGCTACTGGGTCAAGATCGACCACGGCGGCAAGTGGGAGACGCAGTACCTGCACATGCTCGAACCGCCACTGGTCACTGTCGGCCAGAAGGTGGCCCAGGGTGATCAGATCGGGCGGCTCGGCAGCACCGGTAACTCCGGTGCCCCGCACCTGCACTACGAGCAGCGCCGCGGTTGGGAGAAGGTCGAGACCCACTTCGACGGCGCGCCGTCGGGCATCACCACCGACGAACGCGAACAGATCCTCCGGCGGGTGAGCAACAACTGCCCGACCGTCTCCTAAGGAATCCGGTTTGCCCCGCACGTCTCGGGGCACTGTTTCGGCAGACAGTTCTGACGCAGGGAGGAGCCGGCCATGGTCAAGGGTGACGTCGACACGTACCACGAGGACGGGCAGTGGAAGAACAAGCCGGAGGGCCACGAGCGGGCCACCAGCACGCATGACGTGAAGGCCGACGCGCAGGCTCAGGGTCGCGAGATGGCGGCCGACCGCGGCGTCGAACACGTGATCAAGAAGCAGGACGGCACGATCGGGGAGAAGAACACCTACCCCCGCAGCCGTGACCCCCGCGACATCGAGGGCTGACAGCTCCCAGCCCCGGCGCACCGACCCCCTCGGCCCTGCCGAGGGGGTCGGTGCGCTTTCGGGGGTCGGGTGCCATGCCAGCTTTATCCCCGTACGAGAAATATGGGTGTTTTTGGGGGATATAGTCCATCCCGGTACTGGAGTGAAAGCTGGGAGTGGACATGTCGTTTCGGGGCCGGCGTCGTCCGAGCAGCATCGCCACGCTAGTGGCAGCCGTGACCGTGGGCGTTCTCGCGGTCGCGCCCCTTCCGGCGTCGGCGGCCGGTTCCGTCCTGTTCGACCAACCCTTCCGGAACAACACAGCGAACGGCCTCGGCGGCGTGTCGGTGCCAGGTGTGCCCGTCGCGCTCGCGACCAACGCCGCCTGCCTCAGCGCAGCGGGCAACTCGACCACCGGGCCGCTGCTGAGCTGCACCACGTCCACCGACCCGCAGGGCTCGGGCAAACTGCGCCTCACCCCCGCCACCCTGAACCGGGAGGGCGGGGTGTTCGGGGCGGTCGGCGTGCCCACCTCGCAGGGTCTGCACGTCACCTTCAACACCTACCAGTACGGCGGCATCAGCACCGGTGCGGATGGCATCGCCTTCGTGCTGGCCGCCGTCGACCCGGCCAACCCGAGGCCCCCGTCCACCCTCGGTCAGCCGGGCGGCTCGCTCGGCTACTCGGCAGCCTTCAACGGCGCATCGGTTGGCCTCTCCAATGGCTACCTCGGCGTCGGGCTGGACGTCTACGGCAACTTCAGCAACAGCACCTACCAGGGCACCGGCTGCACCAACCCGCCGTACATCTCGACCACCAACGGGCGGGTCCCCGGGCAGGTCGTGATCCGAGGGCCGGGCCGCAACGGGGTCGGCTACTGCGCGATCAACAGCACCGCCACCACCACCTCGTCGGCGGCACTGGCGTTGCGGGCCGTCACCCGGGCCGCGTCCGTGGTGCCGGTCGAGGTGGTCGCCAACACCACCTCATCGCCGTTCACCACCGACACCGGCATTACCGTGCCGGCCGGGGAGTACCGGGTCAGGTTCACCCCGGTAGGCGGGTCGGCGCGGACCCTGGCGGGCAGCCTACCGGTCGTGTCGCCCAGCCTGTACCCGTCGCCGACCTGGCTCAACGCCAGCGGTTACCCACGGCAACTCGCCTTTGGCTGGGTGGGCTCGACCGGCTCGGTCACCGACTTCCACGAGGTCGACAACGCGCGGACGGTCAGCTTCAACCCGGTACCGGACCTGAGCGTGGCGCAGACCAGCGCGGTCGGGGCCACCCCGCAGCCCGGTGACCCGGTCACCTACTCGATCACCGCCGGAGTCGACGCCGGCGCCACCGAGACGGCACCCATCTCGGTCACCCAGACCGTGCCTGCCGGTGTCGTGCCGCGCGGTGCGTACGGCTCCGGTTGGGTCTGCGCCGCACCATCCGGACAGACCGTCACCTGCACCAACAGCAACGGCCCGTTCGCCGGCGGCACCTCCCTGCCACCCATCACCGTCGTCGCGACAGTCACCGGCGCCGGAGTGACGCCGTCGCTGATCCAGACCGCCACGGTGGCGACCTCGTCCTCGATCGACGCCAATCCCGGTTTCTCCAACTCCACCACGCCTGCCGTGCCCGCCACCGCACCCAGCGGCGTCACCGTCACCCCGGCCCTGAGCTCGGTCTCCGGAGGCATCGCGGTCACCGTCGGCGGCAGCAACCTCACCGGGGCGACCGCTATCACCATCGGGACCGCCGCCGAGCAGCAGGCCGGCACCTCGGTGCTGCTGCTGCCGTGCACCTCCGGCCCGGCCGCCGGGTGTTTCACAGTGAACCCCAACGGCACCCTCGCCATCTCGTCGATGCCCGCCCGGTCCGGCCCGGCGACGGTCACGGTCAGCGTCGTCACCCGAGGCTCGGCAGGGTCGGCGAACTTCGTCTACGCCTCCACACCGGGCACACCCACCACCCCCACAGCGGTCGCGGGCGTCACCAGCGCCACAGTGAGCTGGACCGCGCCGGACAACAACGGCAGCCCGATCACCAGCTACCTGATCACCCCGATCCGGGACGGCGTCACCCAACCGACCCTCACCTTCGACGCCTCCACCACCAGCCGCACCCTGACCGGGCTCACCGCGGGCTCGTCGTACTCCTTCCGGGTGGCGGCGGTGAACGCGTTCGGCACCGGCGCGGCCAGCCCACCCTCGGCCGCCGTGGTCCCGTACACGGTGCCGGCAGCGCCGACGAACATCTCGGCCACCGCCGGCACCAACGCCGCCAGGGTGAGCTGGACCGCCCCGGCCAACGGGGGGTCCCCGATCACCGGTTACACGGTGACGCCGTACCTCGGCGCGGTGGCGCAGACACCCCGGGTCTTCAGCGGAACCGCCACGACCCAGATCGTCACGGGGCTGACCGCCGGTGCCACGTACACCTTCCGGGTGGCCGCGACGAACGCCGGCGGGACCGGCCCACAGTCAGCTTCCTCCGGGTCGGTGACCGTCAACGCGCCACCGACGCTGACCTTCCCACCGCCCCCACCCGGCAAGGCGTACGAGCCGTACCAGTACCAGCTGACGGTGACCGGCGGCACCGGCCCGTTCGTGTGGTCGGTCAGCGCCGGAAGCCTGCCCGCCGGGCTGACCCTCGACCCGGTCACCGGGCTGCTCTCCGGCACGCCCACAGTGTCCGGGACGTTCCCGTTCACCGTCCGGGTGACCGACTCGTTCGACCAGTTCGCGACCCGACCGGTCGACCTGGTCATCACCCCGCTCGGTGGACTCTCCATCAGCGTCCCGGCGATCTCGGCGCTCGGCACCGTCACCTCGGGCACCACCGGCGTCTCGGGCAGACTCGGCCCGGTGACCGTCACCGACGACCGCGGCCCGTTCTCCGGCAACTGGGTCAGCGTCGTCTCCAGCACGAGCTTCACCACCGGCTCCGGCTCGGGTGGTGAGACCATTCCCAACAGCAACATCACGTACGCCTCGGGGCCCGCCCTCGCCAGCACCGGGGTCGGATCGTTCGTCCCGCAGCCCGGGGCGGTGCTGAACACCCCGCAGGTGGCCGCGGGATGGTCCGGCCAGGCGGGCGGCCCGAACTCCGCCACCTGGAACCCGACGCTGTTGGTGACCCTCCCGCCCGGGGTGGTGGTCGGCGACTACGTGTCGGTCGTGACGCACTCCGTCATCTAGTGCCCCGCCCCACCCCGTCGATCATGGAGTTGTGGTGGGGGCGAATCAGTTCTGTTGCTCTCAAGTCGGGCACCACAAGTCCATGATCGACTCACGGAACGATGCTGCCCGGCCGTTCCGGGGGGGAACGGCCGGGCAGATGAGGTGGGGCGGTGGGTGGTTGGGTGGTCAGGCCCACTGGGCCTGGCGTCGGCGGACGAGGTACCAGCCACCAAGGGTGACCAGCACGAGCAGGGCGATGCCGCCGACGGTGTAGACCAGCCAACTCGGCCCGCTGGACGTCGCGACGGTCATCGGCGCCGCGACGGGTAGGACGATCTTCCCGGTCGCGGTGCGTTCCACGGTGCCGCTGGCGAGCTTCGCGTGCACGTCCCAGGTCCCGGCGGGCAGGGCCTGGTTGACCTCGATCCGGACCTGACCGCTCTGGCCGGGCAGGATCGTCACGCCGTTGGTCACCTTGAACGGGCCGGCCTGGACCGCCGCCTTGGTCAGCGACAGGGTGCCGGTCATGTCCAGCGCGCGTTCGCCGGTATTGGTGACCTTCGCGGTGACCACCGGGAACTCACCGGTGCCCGGCTCCGCGGCCAACCCTTCGATCCGGAAGTCCGTTGGCGGCTCGCCACCGGGACCGACGTCGAGGTAGACCCGGATGCCCACCCGGTGGATCTGGGTGACGTTGCCGGTGCGCTCCTTCGTGCTGGTGACCTGCGCCCAGATCGCGGCGTACCGCTCGCCCTTGGACGCCTTCTTCGGCACGGCGAGCTCGACCTCGACCGGTCGGCGCTCGCCCGGATCCAGCCGCATCGTGGCGGTCTTCAGCCGGATCCACCCGCTCAGTTCGTTACCCGTGCGCCCCTCGGGCACGGTGAAGGCGTTGTTCTCCACCGACGCGGCGCCCGAATAAAAGTCGATCTTCTGCGTCTCGGTGGAGGTGTTCTGCACCTCCACGCGGCGGTTGATCGTCGTGCCGGGTTTCAGGTGATCCACGATGTAGACCTGGGCCCTCGGGTCCTGTACCCGACTGGCCGGGATGTCCAGCATCCGGATGCTGATCGCGGCCTCCTCGGCCGGGTCCTTTCGCTGCTCCCGCACGGCAACGGCTGGTGCCGCCGAAACCCCGAGCGCCACGAGGGCGACCGAGGCCAGCAGCACCAGCCGGCCGAGCGGCTCAGAACACCGAATGTGTCACCGTCCCGGTGTAGACACCCTGGACGGTGCCGACGGGGATGTTCACCACCAGGGTGGGGTTCCAGGTGGCGAAGTTGTTGCCGGTGCCTCCGGTGTGGCTCATCGCCGTCCGGGGCACGTTGATGATCACCTGCTGGGCCGCGGTGGGCTGGCCCGGTGTGAAGGTGCCGCCACCGGCGGTCGCCGTGGCGGGGCCGGACCAGTACAGAACGTTGATGTTCGGGATCGTCTCTCCGGAGGAGCCGCCGCCGGTGACGAAGTCGGTGGAGGTGACGTTGGCGGTCCAGTTGGGGGTGAGCGACCCGCGCTGGTCCAGCACGGTGACCGGGCCGAGCTGGCCGGTGACCGTGGAGCCCTCCACGCCGTGTCCGATGTTCGCCGTCGCCGGCACGGTGATCGACAGGCCACCGGCGGCGTCGACGGTGAGGGTCACGATCGTGTCGCCCGTGGTGTCCGCGGCGGCCGGTCCGGCGAGCGCGACGACGGCGGCGACGCCGGCCAGGCCCGCGAGAATCTTTCTGCGCATCGAGTCTCCTTTGTCCTAAAGAGCGCTGGGAAGCACTTAGGAGACTAACTACGCAAAACGCCCATAAGTGCTCGAATGGCACGAGCGTCACCCGTGGGCGTTCGATGATCGTGTGGGGCCGGGTTCTCGCACGAGCATGGATGGCCCGCCGCACGTGCGGGTCGTCGCGGTGGGCGCGCGCACGGCAAGGGGTTCGGCGCCGTACCGGCCGCCGAGCCCTCCGAACGGGATTCAGGCCGCGACCACGTACGGGAACGTGGCGGAACGCGCGGCCTTGGTGACCTCCGAGGTGAGGCCGGACGTGGTGCCGGTGTTGAGGACCAGGGAGAACATCACCTCGGGCGCGTTGTCGGCCAGGGTTCGTCCGTTGCGGACCGCGAAGCCGAAGTTCGCTGCCGTGCCGACCGTGTACGACAGCAGGTCGGGGTAGAGCTGCCGGGCGACGCTCCAGCCGTACGCCTGCGGGTCCGTCGCGGTGCCGTTCGCCTTGACCACCCCGGCGACCGCGTTCGCGATCTCCTCCCCGCCCTCGGTGAGGTCGTTGCCGGGGTGCCGGAAGTTGGCGGGGTCGGAGAAGTCGGTGTCGTGCGGCCAGAAGATCGGCCACATCATGGGGTGGCCGGCGCGGTTGATCTGGCGCCACCCGCCCGCGTCGGTGGCCAGCATGGTGCGGCACCACACGCCGATCTCGGTGCCGTCGCGCAGCAGCGGCTCGTCGTGGGACACCTCGAGGACGATCGACTCGACGGTGGTGCCGGCGAAGCTGTTCTTGGCCTGGTCGACCCGCCACGCCGAGCGGTCCACCCGCGAACCGTTCTTGACCGCGCCGTTGATGGTGGCGAGTTCGTCGAGGTCGACGAAGAAGGGGTCGGCGATCCGGCCGGCCCAGATCCGGACGTTGCCGCCGGTCGTCACCTCGCCGGTTCGCCCCTCGGCGATGGGGGTGCCCATCGCGGCGTCGTCGCGGGCGTCCGAGCCGGTGAGCTCGTACAACTGAAATGTCTGCCGGGCCTCGCCGTCCGGCTCGCCGAAGGCGAACCGGTAGGTGAGGTCCTCCACCGGGGTGCCGTTGATGTGAATCTTGATCTCGTAACGCGCCTCGGCGTGGAAGCCGCGCTTGATGTCGGCCTTGGTCACCGAGCTGTTCACGTCCATGACGAACACCGTGGCGCGGTCACCGTTGAAGACGTACAGGTCGTCGATGTACAACTGGCCGCCCTGAGCGGCCAGGGGCGTATCGAGGTGGTGCGACATGGGCTCACTCCCGGACTGCCGGATTCAGGACTAATCCGAACATAGTGGTCATGAGCCTGGCCGCTCCGCCCATCGAGTCAATCCGGTTCGAGGAGGTGGGCGAAGGCTGCAACGGCGCTGGGCCGCCCGAGTTCTCCTCGGACGGCCCGGGCCCTGGTGCTCGGCTGATCAGATCCGGGACCACTTCTGGTTGGCGGCGCCGAGGCAGTCCCACAGGTGCAGCTTGCCACCGTTGTTGGGGTTGGCCTCCCGGACGTCGACGCACTTGTTGGCATTGAGGTTGACCAGGTCACCGGCACCGTTGAGAGTGAAGCGTTGCGCGGTGTTGCCGTTGCAACTGACCAGGTTGACCTCGGTGCCGTTGGCGGTGCCGGCCCAGGCCGGGTCCATGCACTTGCCCATCGCGCGCACGGTCCCGTCGGACGCGAAGGTCCAGCTCTGGGCCGCCGTGGTGTTGCAGTCCCAGATCTGGAGCTTTGCGCCCTCGACCGGGTTGGCGCCGGGGATGTCGATGCAGCGACCGCTCTGCGCACCCCTGATCCGGTTGGTACCGGGAGTGGGCTCGCCCCCGCCGCCCGAGGTGTAACTGGACACCCGGACGTAGTCCACGAGCATCTGCTGCGGGAACTGGGTCGAGCCGTCGGGGTAGCCGGGCCAGTTACCGCCGACCGCCACGTTGAGGATCATGAAGAAGGGGTGGTCGAACACCCAGCGGTTGCCGCCGAGCCGAGCGGGGTCGACGCGGTGGTACTGCACCCCGTCGACGTACCAGGTGATGACGTTCGGCTCCCAGTCCACCCGGTACGTGTGGAAGGTGTCGGCGAGCGGCGCGCCGATGGTACGGCTGCCCGTGATGCCGCCGCCTCCGGAGTAGCCGGGCCCGTGCACGGTGCCGTAGACGGTGTTGGGCTCCCGGCCGATGTTCTCCATGATGTCGATCTCGCCCGCGTCGGGCCACCCGCCGCCGGTGCCGAGCATCCAGAAGGCCGGCCAGATGCCCTGACCACGCGGGATCTTGATCCGGGCCTCGAACCGCCCGTACGTCTGGGTGAAGGTGGCCGCCGTCAGCAACCGTGCCGACGTGTACTCGCAGCGCCCGTAGTGGCACTGGTAGTTGGCGGGATTGTCCCGGCGGGCGGTGATGACCAGGTTGCCCTGACCGTCGTGGACGGCGTTGCTGGTGCTGTTCGTGTAGTACTGCCGCTCGTTGTTGCCCCAGCCGCCACCGCCGGTGTCGAACCGCCACTTGTTCTGGTCGACGGGCGTGCCGGCGGGGGAGTTGAACTCGTCCTGCCAGCTGATGGGACCGATGGCGGCCTCGGCCCGGTCGGGGTGCGCCGGGACGACGAGCGCCGTCGCGGTCGCGACGAGGGTGGCCGCCAGGAGTACGAGCGGACGGAAGCGGAGGCTGGGCCGGGCTGTGAACACGGGAGGCTCCTCAGCTTGGGGGTGATGGAGGCGGTTTACCAGGATAGAGAGCGCTCTCTAAGCGAAGCATGTCGATATGGTGTCTTTCTGTCAAGACTGTTTCCAATATCACGACCGTCCGTTACCGCCCGATGCTGAGCGGTGAGCGGTGAGCGTGAGCGGCGAAGCGCCGAGGCCGGTCGTCGCCGTGGCATCGCTCGATGCCTCCTCGGTGGACGACGTCGACCCGTCGAAGAAGTTCGGCGCGGCCGAGGGGTTACTCGATAGCGGTCGAATCGACCCTTCCTATTGCCGTGGGCCGTCCACGCGGGACAGGATGACGAGGCGTGCCGGAAACTTTCCCGTAACCTGCGCGCTGCTGGTCTCTGTCACAAGGAAGTGGGAGTCAGTCATGAGCGAGGCGTCGACGGCACTGGGTGTGCGTCTCTACCCGGATCTGGTCGAGCGGGGTGGCCTGGCCCCCGCGCTGATCGAAACTGCTGCCCGCCACGGGCTCGACGTCGGCCGGGTGACCGCGCCGGAGCAGGGGCGGGCCCGGTTCACCTGCGCAGAGCTGCACTCCGACGAGGGCGTGGTCTGCGTGGGGCTGGGATCACAGGCCCGATACTTCATGATCGACCTGCGCGTCTCGGGAGAGGTTCTCGCCCGCGGCGACGTCATGGACCTGGTGCAGGTCGCCCAGGTGGCCGCGGCCTGGCGGGCCGGCCTGACGTTCGCCGAGCTGACCGCCCGGTTCCCGTTCATGGAGGAGATCAAGCACCGCCCGGCGCCGGTGGCTCAGGTCGGCTAGGGCAGGTCAGCAGCGCAGCCGAGGTGGCAGTGGTGACTGCGTACCGGCACTCCGGTTGAGGTAGGTCGACGCGACGAAGTCGACGAGGCGCTCCGCGTCGGTCGCGGTCGAGGCCAGTCCGAACGAGACACGGACGGCACCGCCCGTCGGCAGCCCCAGCGCGGCGAGGTACTCGTCGATCGTGTCGACCCCTGCCAACAGTCGCTGCCGCATCGACGTCCGGCTGATCCCGAACGCGCCCTCGGCCGCGCCCGGATTGCAGAAACAGCCGGTACGCAGGGAGAGGCCGGCCGCTGCCGCCTCCCGCGCCACGAGCCGTTCGTCGACCAGCGTGCCGTCCGGGTGGCGGAGGTTGAAGGTCACCGTGCCACCGCGCCTCGCACCCGTCGTCGGCCCGTACACCTGGACCAACTGCCCGCCGGTGTCGTGCCGCAGAGTGGCCAACCGCTCCAGCAGCCACTCGGTGAGCAGGCCGACCCGGGCGTGGACGAGGTCCACGCCGATCGAGTCGAGCCAGCGCAACCCGAACTCCACGTCCGGGATGCTCAGGAAGTTGAGCGTGCCGTCCTCGAACGCCGACTCGTCGTCCATCGGCCGGTGCCAGTCGCCCTGCACGCTCACCGCGCGGATCGTGCCGCCGGCGAACCACGGCCGGCGCAACCGGGCCAGCGCCGAACGGCGGGCCAGCAGCGCGCCGACCCCGGTGGGGTAGCCGAAGAGCTTGTACCAGCTCAGACAGACGAAATCCGGTCGGACGACGCTGAGGTCCAGCCGATTCGTGGGCGCGAAGGCGGCCGCGTCGAGCAGCACGTCGTAGCCTCGCCGCTGGGCCAGCTCCACCCAGCCCAGCGGGTGCTGCACCCCGGAGAAGTTGCTCTGCGCCGGGTAGGCGAACAGACCACGACGACCGGGTTGGCCCCACCGACGGGTCAGGCCAATCCGGCCGGCGTCGAGCGCCGCGACCAGGTCCGCCTCGGCGATCCGCAGCTCCGGCCCGTTCAGCGGCAGGTAGCGTACGGACGCGCGAGCCGACCGGGCGTACTCGCGGATGCCGTTGACCGAGTTGTGGTTGTCCCAGGTGAGCACCAGCGGCGCGGCCCGGCCGAAGTCGTACGCCTCGCCGACCAGCCGGCAGGCGCCGCTGGCGTTCGGGGTGAAGATGACCGCGTACTCGTCCGGGTCGGCGCGGAAGAAGTCGAGCACCGCGCGTCGCGCCGACTCCACCAGCGAGCCCGCCGCCACGCTCGTGGGGTTCTCCGAGTGGGGGTTGCTGTAGAGGCCGGCGAGCAACCGGTCGTGGTGGGCGCGAACCTGCGCCTGGGCGACCACCCCGGCTCCGGCGTAGTCGAGGTACACCTGCCCGTCGGTGTCCAGGTGTCGGTACTCGGTGGCGCGAAGCTCGTCGATCCGGCCGGTGGCGGTGTATCCCGGCAGCGCCGTGGGGGAGGCGGGCTTCGGGTCAGGACGCACGACGGGGATCCCGTCGGAGCAGGACCGCCCAGGCCGCGCCCAGGAAGAGCAGCACGAAACCGCCGAGCACCAGCCAGTCGACCCACACCGGCCGGGAGAAGCTGTCGCCGTACGTGGCCAGCAGCGGCGGGCCGAGCGGGGAGCCGCCGTCGCGCCAGAGCCGCTCCACCCCGGCGGTGTGCCCCAAGCCCTCGAACGCCCACCGGTTCGACATCGCGTAGCTGAGCCACTGACCACCGACCGCCATCGCCGGCACCGGCAGGATCGCGCCGACGAACAGCACCTGTGGGAAGCAGAGCATCGGCAGCATGAGCGTCGCCTGGGCCGCGTCGGACACGGCCGCGGAGCAGAGCAGGCCGAGGGCGAGCGCCGCCGCCGAAGACAGCAGCAGTGTCGCGTACAGGGCGGCGAAGTCGGCGCCGCCGACCGGCGGCAGCCGGTCCATGCCGCGCAGCACCCCGAGCAGGGCCAGGTCCACCAGGGCCAGCAGCGGCAGCAGCACCGCCACCTTCGCCAACAGGTACGGGACCAGCCGGACACCGGCCAGCCGTTCCCGGCGCAGGATCGGCAGCTCGGTGCAGATCTGGAGGAGCCCGTAGGTCAGCCCGAAGAAGAAGCCGCCGAACGCGATCCAGAACAGGATCATCACGGTCACCGTCGGGCTGGGTCTGGTCGGCTCGAAGGCCCCCGGGCGGAACAGCAGCGCGAACATGCCGAGCACCATCAGCGGCGAGCCGAGCAGGATCGCCAAGGTCAGTCGGTTGCGGAGGACGATCTCCGTGTTGCGCGCGGTGAGGACCGCCCACTGGCGCAGCCGGCCGACGCGTCGGGACGGCGTCGCGGCGACGTCACCCTCGTCGGGTGTACGGGGCGGCTGTTCGGGCGCGCGCTGCTCGGCGAAGCGATCGGGCCACTCGGCCGGCTGCGTCGTCTCGTCGAGCCGGAGGTGCACCTCGGCCAGGGAACGCAGGCCGAAGAACTCCCGGGCGGCGGTCGGGGTGCCGGTGAACGCCAACCGGCCCTGACGGGTCAGCACGACGACCCGGTCGCAATGGTCCACGTCGGTGAGCTGGTGAGTGGTCAGCACGACGGTGGTGCCCGTGTCGGCGAGCGCGCGGAGCACCCGGAGCAGCTCCACGGCGATCGCCGGGTCCAATCCGGAGGTGGGCTCGTCCAGGAAGAACACGCCGGGTCGGGTGAGCAGCTCGACGGCGATGCTGGCGCGCTTGCGTTCACCACCGCTGAGCAGGCCGACCGGCGTGGCGGCCCGGTCGGTCAGTCGCAGCTCGGCGAGCACCTCCGTGACCCGGTCACTGATCTCGGCCGGCCCGGCGGTGGAGCCCAGGCGCAGTCGGGCGGCGTACCGCAGGGTGCGGGCCAGGGGCAGCTCGCGGTGGATGATGTCGTCCTGGGGAACGACACCGATGGTGCCGGCCGTGGTGTTGCCGTCGTACGTGACGGTGCCCGCCGCCGCTCGCCGCACCCCCGAGAGGATCTCCAGCAGGGTGGTCTTGCCGGCGCCGCTGGCACCGATGATCGCGACCAGCTCGCCCGGCGCGATGGTCACCGAGACGTCGGTCAGGATCTGGCGACCGCCCCGGACGCTCTGGACCAGCCCGTGAGCGGCAATGCCGACACCGGCACGTGGGGGAGACGTGGTCTGCTCGGTCGTCATGGCGAGTGCTCGATCCGGTCGGGAGTGGTCCGCCTGAATATCGTGCCTCGCCGATGTTACTGAGTGGCCGCACAGCGCGCCCGGAGTGGACGGTCAGCGACAGTCGTCCGTTCAGCCGGTGGTGCTCCGTGCTGGTGCCGGCACCTGGAGGAGGTCGAGGCAGTTGCGCCACAGCGTCTCCAGCTGGGTCGGATCGTTGAGCAACTTCGCGAGCAGGACCCGCCCCTCGATCTGCGCGACTATCGATCGGGCGGCCTCGCGGCTGTCGACCGCCGGGCCGGCCAGTCCGCGCTCCTTGGCTTCGACGACGACCTGCTCGATGAGGTCGATCTGCTCCTCGAAGATTTCCTGGAGCCGACCGCGGATCTCCTCGGCCTGGTTGCTGAGTTCGAGGGCGAGGTTGCCGAACAGGCAGCCCGCGACCACTCCGGCTTTCTGCTGGCCGACGCGCTGGACCTCCTCGGTGGCCTCGAACAGGTCCCGGAGACGCTGGAGCGGGTCGCGCCCGCTGCCGAGCAGCTGCTCCCACTGCCGGCGCTGGGTGACCCAGTGCTCGTCGATGACGGTGCGGGCGAGCGCCTGCTTGGACTCGAAGAAGTAGTAGAAGCTGCCCTTCGGCACGCCCGCCGCCGCGCAGATCTCGGCGACGCCGAGCGCCGAGTAGCCGCGCTGCTCGATGAGCGTGGCGGCCGCGTCGAGGATTTTGTTCCTCGCGTCACTGGTTCGACCCATGCCTCGACGATACACGACCGGTCGGCTAGCTTTTAGTAGACCAGTCGTCTAGTGAAGGTCGTTTCCTCATGAACAGCAGTCAGGGTCAGAAGGTCGTCGTGATCACGGGCGCTTCCCAGGGCATCGGCGCCGGCCTCGTGGACGCCTACCGCAAGCTGGGGTACGGCGTCGTGGCGACCTCACGGTCGATCGGCGCGTCCGACGACCCGGAGATCGTCACGGTCCGGGGTGACATCGCCGAGGCCGACACCGCGGAGCGTGTGGTGCGTGCCGCTCTGGACCGGTTCGGGCGGATCGACACTCTGGTGAACAACGCCGGTGTCTTCGTCGCCAAGCCGTTCACCGACTACACCGACGAGGACTTCGACCAGGTCACCGGCATCAACCTCGCCGGCTTCTTCCACCTCACCCAGCGCGTGATGCCGCACCTGCTGGCCAGCGGGGCCGGTCATGTCGTCAGCATCACGACGAGCTTCGTCGACCAGCCCAACTCGAACGTCCCGTCGGTGCTCGCGTCGTTGACCAAGGGCGGCCTCAGCTCGGCGACCAAGTCGCTGGCCATCGAGTACGCGGGTCGCGGTGTCCGGGTCAACGCCGTCGCGCCCGGCGTCATCAAGACCCCGATGCACCCGGTCGAGACGCACCCGACGCTCGCGGGTCTGCACCCGGTAGGCCGGATGGGCGAGACCAGCGACGTCGTCGACGCCGTGGTCTACCTCGAGTCCGCACCGTTCGTCACCGGCGAGATCCTGCACGTCGACGGCGGACAGAACGCCGGTCACTGATCCCTGCGAGACCGCGCGGGCCGCGGGTTCGGCTGATGTGGCGGGCAGATCCGCGCCGGTGGTGTGGATCTGCCCGGCGGGGTTGTCATTCTGACCATCGAGCCTGACCGGGCGCGGTCGATGGGCTGACGGCGTCACCCGTCGCCGAGCGGCGGCAGGTATGAACGGCCCGGTCAGGGGAAGACCGGCCGTCCGCCGCCGAACAGGAGAGCCGGGATGAGAGCCGTCGTGTACGCGGGCGTCCGGACGGTCGCGGTGCGGGAGGTGCCCGACGCGACGCTGGAGGCGGAGACCGACGCGCTCGTCCGCATCACCTCCACCGCCCACGGTCACGAGAACCTGGTCGCGCCCTGGGGCGCGCTGTTCAGCAAGGGGGTCGCGGTCCGGTTCGGTCGCACCCACGACCGCCGCTACACCGTCCTGCTGCGGGACCTGGTCGTCGCGGGTCGGGCACGGCCCAGCGTGATCGTCACCCATTACGGCACCCTGGCCGACGCCCCCGAGTTGTACCGCGGCGGTCAGCCCGGCGCGGTCAGCCCGGCGCGGTCAGCCTGGCGCGGTCAGCCGGGCACGGGTGCGGGTGCGGCACGGGGTGGTTAGGAGGGGCGCAGTACTGCTTTGGTCAACCCGTCCTCGCGGCGGTCGAAGCCCCGGCTGACCGCGCCGATCTTGCAGTTTCGGTTGTCGAGATGGGGTGATGTGCCCCTTGTGTCGGCACAGAAAGTGCAAGATCGCGGGCGGGGGGCGGCCTAGGCCCGTCGATCATGGAGTTGTGGTGCCTGCTTTGTCTTGTTGTGAGGAGATTGTCACCCAGCACAACTCCATGATCGACGGGGCGGCATTGACGGGGCGGCGTTGACGGGGCGGCATCGGTGGGGCGGCGTTGGTGGGGCGTTCCGCTGGTCGAGGGCGGTTCGTGTGGCTGAGGTGGGGCGGAAACTCTGTCACTGCTCCGCTGGGCTCGGTGCCTGCGGGTCTCTGGCGGTGCGCTGATCGTCAAGGCGCTGGGGTGCTGGCCCGAGCCTCGGTGTCGAGGGGGCGAGTCGAGCACGATCGTGAGGGAGTGCCCGCACCGACGCTCGTGCGCAGTGCCGGGGAGGGGGCCGCCGAACGGGCCGATCTCGCCCTTAAGGGGCGTTAAGGAGCATGTCCGGCTGCTGGTGGCGGGTCTGGTGGGGCGATCATCGTCGATGCGGTGCCTGTGCAGAGGCGTGGGTCACACCGTCGGCCGGGGAGTCTCGTGTCATCGTGGGCGAGGTGCCGACGCTGCCGTTGGATCAAGATCACTCGATGGTGGCCAGCGTGTCCACCGCCGCGACCGCTCCGAGTGGCGGCGGATCGTGCCTGGTGACGGGCTCTCGACGGCAACCGGAGTCGATCGTGGGCCGATCTTCCATTTGACAACGTTGCCACCGACAGGCCAAGGTGCCCCGAGGGGCTCCTGAGGTAGCTGTGACGGGCGAATACTCTGCTACGTCTATATTGCCGGATTGTTACTTTTTCAACAGCTCCTCGCCTTGCGGATGGCCCTACGGCCGCAATACGTTGCCGTCAACAACAAAACCGAGTGAAGGTTCAACCTTCCGGAGGCAACCGATGACGTTGGCGAGGTGGTACGAGCAATGAGCAACGTGCCGACCCTCCTTGAGATGCGCTCCATCACCAAGGAGTTCCCCGGAGTCAAGGCCCTCTCCGACGTCAACCTGGTGGTTCGCGCCGGCGAGATCCATGCCATCTGCGGCGAGAACGGTGCGGGCAAGTCCACCCTGATGAAGGTCCTCAGCGGGGTGTACCCACACGGCACCTACGACGGCAAGATCATCTACCAGGGGTCGGAGAGCAAGTTCTCCGACATCCGGGCCAGTGAGAACGCCGGCATCGTGATCATCCACCAGGAGCTCGCGCTCATTCCCGGGATGTCGATCGCCGAGAACATCTTCCTCGGCAACGAACCGCGCAAGCGGGGCGCGATCGACTGGAAGGCCGCGAACCGGATGGCGTTGGACCTGATGGCCCGGGTCGGTCTGGAAGAGGACCCGGACACCCTGATCAAGGACATCGGAGTCGGCAAGCAGCAGCTCGTCGAGATCGCCAAGGCGTTCGCCAAGGACGTGAAGCTGCTCATCCTCGACGAGCCCACCGCGGCGCTCAACGAGGCCGACTCCCGTCACCTGCTGGACCTGCTGCGCGGGTTCCGCTCCCGCGGCATCACCTCGATCATGATCTCGCACAAGCTGAACGAGATCGAGGCGATCGCCGACCAGATCACCATCCTGCGCGACGGCCGGACCGTGGAGACCCTCGACGTCAAGGCGGACGGGGTCGACGAGGACCGGATCGTGCGGGGCATGGTCGGCCGTGAGCTGAGCAGCCGGTTCCCGGACCACACCCCGAAGATCGGCGAGGTCTTCTTCGAGGTCCGCGACTGGAACGTCCGGCACCCGATCTCCGCCGATCGGCAGGTCTGCAAGAACGAGAGCTTCGTGGTACGCCGCGGCGAGATCGTCGGCTTCGCCGGTCTCATGGGCGCGGGCCGCACGGAACTCGCGATGAGCGTCTTCGGCCGCTCCTACGGGGTGTACGAGTCGGGCACGATCATCAAGGACGGCAAGGAAATCGTGCTGAAGTCGGTGGCGGACGCCATCGACAACGGGCTCGCGTACGTCAGCGAGGACCGTAAGGCACTCGGCCTCAACCTGCTCGACGACATCAAGACGTCGACGGTGGCCGCCAAGCTGTCCAAGATCACGCACCACGGCGTGCTGAACGAGGTCGAGGAATACCAGGCGGCTGAGTCGTACCGCAAGGAGTTGCGGACCAAGGCCCCGACGGTCGACGAGGGCGTCTCGAAGCTCTCCGGCGGCAACCAGCAGAAGGTCGTCCTGGCCAAGTGGATGTTCAGCGACCCGGACCTGCTGATCCTCGACGAGCCGACGCGCGGTATCGACGTCGGCGCGAAGTACGAGATCTACGGCATCATCCAGCGGCTCGCCGACCAGGGGAAGGGCGTCATCGTCATCTCCTCGGAGCTGCCTGAGCTGATCGGGCTCTGCGACCGCATCTACACCGTGTTCGAAGGTGCCATCACGGGCGAGATCGCCCGGGCGGACGCGGACCCGGAGACCCTCATGAAGCAGATGACCTCGACGAAGAAGTTGGCCACCCGATGAGCCGTATCAAGGACCTTCAGAAGAACCTGTTTGGGGGCACGACCTCCAACGCCCGCCAGTTCGGGATGATCTTCACCCTGGTGGCGATCGTCTTGATCTTCCAGATCTGGACCAACGGGCTGACGCTGCGGTCGGACAACCTGATCGCGCTGTTCCAGCAGAACTCGTACATCCTGATTCTGGCCATCGGCATGCTGATGGTGATCGTCGCCGGGCACATCGACCTCTCGGTCGGCTCGGTCGCGGCATTCACCGGCATCCTGGTCGCCAAGTCGATGACCGAGTGGGATCTGCCCTGGCCCGCCGCCATCGTGTTCGGCCTCGCCATCGGCGCGGTGATCGGCGCCTGGCAGGGCTTCTGGGTGGCGTACATCGGGGTGCCGGCGTTCATCGTCACCCTGGCCGGCATGTTGCTCTTCCGCGGTGGCAACCAGTTCATCGGCAACGCGCAGAGCATCCCGGTGCCGGAGGGCTTCCGGGAGATCGGCTCGGGCTTCCTGCCCGAGTTCGGCCCCAACACCGGCTACAACAACGCCACGCTGCTGCTCGGTCTGGCCGCCGCCCTGGCGGTGGTGTGGCGCGAGATCCAGGCCCGCAACACCCGTCGCGCCATGGACGCCGACCCGGCACCCATGTGGATCTCGATCCTGCGGATGGCCGTCATGGTCGGCGTGATCGCCTTCGCGGCGCTGCGCTTCGCCAGCGGTCGCGTCGGCACCAGCTTCCCGATCTCGGGCATCATCCTGGTGGCGCTGGTCATCGCGTACTCCTTCTACACCCGCAACACGGCCGGCGGCCGGCACATCTACGCGGTGGGCGGCAACTCCCGGGCGGCCGAGCTGTCCGGCGTGAAGCTCAAGCGGGTCAACTTCTTCGTCATGATGAACATGTCGATCCTGGCTGCCCTGGCCGGCATGATCTTCGTGGCCCGTTCGCAGGCGTCTGGCCCGCAGGACGGCAACGGCTGGGAGTTGGACGCGATCGCCGCGGTCTTCATCGGTGGCGCGGCCGTCGCCGGCGGCATCGGCACCATCAGCGGCTCCATCGTCGGCGGTCTCGTCATGGCCGTGCTCAACAACGGCCTTCAGCTTCAGGGCGTGGGCACCGACAAGGTCCAGATCATCAAGGGCCTGGTCCTGCTGCTGGCCGTCGCGATCGACGTCTACAACAAGAGCCAGGGGCGGTTCTCCATCATCGGGAGCCTGATGCGGCCGTTCCGCCGCGACGACTCCGTCCCACCCGCCTCACCGCCGGACGCGGAGCGCGAGCCCGCCAAGGCAGCGGTGTCCGGCTGACGGTCACCGACCTCACCACCCCGTTACACCTCAAGAAAGGCAAGTCCTCACCATGCGTAAATTCTTCGGCACGTCGGTGGTCGCGGTCAGCGCCGCCGCCATGCTGGCCCTCGCCGGCTGCGGTTCCGGCCGCGACGGCGACAGCGGCTCCGGCGGCGAGGCCGCCAAGGGCTTCGCGGCGAACTCGCTGATCGGCGTGGCCCTCCCGGCCAAGACCTCCGAGAACTGGGTCCTCGCCGGTGACCTGTTCACCAACGGTCTCAAGGAGGCCGGCTTCCAGGCTGACGTGCAGTACGCCGGCGCGTCGACCACCGTCGCCGACCAGCAGGCCCAGATCACCGCCATGACCACCAAGGGCGCCAAGGTCATCGTCATCGGCGCGACCGACGCCGCGCAGCTGGCGACCCAGGTCGCCGCGGCGCACGCCGCCGGTGCCAAGGTCATCGCGTACGACCGGCTCATCACCAACACGCCGGACCTCGACTACTACGTCGCCTTCGACAACTTCAAGGTCGGCCAGCTCCAGGGCCAGGCCCTGCTGGACGGCATGAAGGCCAAGAAGCCGAACGGCCCGTACAACATCGAGCTGTTCTCCGGCTCGCCGGACGACAACAACGCCGGTGTCTTCTTCAACGGCGCGATGGAC
The DNA here is from genome assembly GCF_055587245.1 of Micromonospora sp. NPDC047756. Lineage (NCBI taxonomy): Bacteria > Bacillati > Actinomycetota > Actinomycetes > Micromonosporales > Micromonosporaceae > Micromonospora > Micromonospora sp. NPDC047756. The sequence continues at coordinate 456,200 of NZ_JBVJGQ010000003.1, read as the reverse complement.
GTGCTCAAGCCGGAGATCGACAAGGGCAACGTCGTCGTCGCCTCGGGTCAGAAGGACGTCAAGCAGACCGCCATCCAGGGCTGGAAGGCCGAGGGTGCGCAGGCCCGCATGGACCAGCTGCTGACCTCGACCTACGGCAGCAAGGAGCTGGACGGCGTCCTCTCTCCGAACGACACGCTGGCCCGCGCCATCCTGACCTCGGTCAAGGGTGCTGGCAAGCCGACCCCGATCGTCACCGGCCAGGACTCCGAGGTCGAGTCGGTCAAGTCGATCGTCAAGGGCGAGCAGTACATGACGATCAACAAGGACACCCGCAACCTGGTGAAGGAGACCATCAACATGGTCAAGGCTCTCCAGGCCGGTAACACCCCGCAGGTGAACGACACCAAGTCCTACAACAACGGCAGCAAGGTCGTCGACACGTACCTGCTCCCGCCGGTCGCCGTCACCAAGGCGAACGCGGCTGAGGCGTACGCCAACGACCCGAAGCTCGCGCCGCTCACCAAGTAATCACCGCACGGTAGGTAGTACGCCGATGGGTCCCGGGTCTCCTCTACCGGGACCCATCGTCGTCTCCGCGCCCCCGCACCGAGCGGCCTGGACCCGGAAGGAGGTCTGACCGTGGCGACACCAGTACGGGCCAGGCCAGCCGGCGTCGGCCGCAACACGGAATCCCCGCTGCCGGCGCTCCCCGGCGCCAGCCAGGAGGAGATCCGGCGGCAGAACCTCGGCGCTGTGCTGCGCTACGTCCACCTGCACGGGCCGACATCCCGCGCCGAGCTGACCAGCCGGCTCGGCCTCAACCGAAGCACCATCGGCGCTCTGGCTGCCGACCTGGTCACCAGCGGTCTGGTCACCGAGGAGGCGCCGGCCACCACCCGCCGCGCCGGCCGACCCTCACTCGTGGTCAGCCCTCGTTCCGACCGGGTCTACGCGCACGCGCTGAGCATCGACGCGGACCGGCTGCGTGCCGCCCGGGTCGGCCTGGGCGGGCAGATCCTCGATCTGCGGGAGATCCCTCGCCCCAGCGGCATGTCGGCGATCGACGCCGTCGGCCCCCTCGGCGATCTGGTCCGTGACATGGAACGTTCCGTGGCCGGCGACGGCCTGCTGGTCGGCGGCGCGGCGGCGGTCACCGACACCACCCGTGACCCGGACGGCAGGCTCCGGATCGCCAGCATCGACGAAACCCTCGGCGTCGCGCTGGAGGCGGAGTTCAGCAGCGACCCTGGTTTCGTCGCCGGCGACCTGGCCGACATCGCCGGCCTGGCCGAGCACGCCAGGGGCGTCGCGGTCGGCATCGACGATGTCATCTACCTGCACGGAGACCTGGGCATCAGCGCCGGCATCATCGTCGGTGGCCGACTGGTGATCGGCCACCGGGGCCACAGCGGCAAGGTCGGCCACATGGTCGTCAACCCCAACGGCCTGCCCTGCGGCTGCGGCTCACGCGGCTGCTGGGAAACCGAGATCTCCGAAGCCGCGCTGTTGCGGCACGCCGGCCGTGATCCGAGCGACCGCGCGGCGGTGGCCGAGGTCCTGCGCGCCTCGGCGGCCGGCGACCCCACCGCCCGTGCGGCGGTCGAGCAGGTGGCGGACTGGCTCGGCTTCGGCGTGGCGAACCTGGTCAACGTGGTCAACCCGGACGCCGTGGTGTTCGGTGGCTCGCTGCGTGACATCTTCGCCGCCGGTGCGGACGTGGTCCGGGACCGGCTCGACACCATGCCACTGCCCGCCTCCCGCGAGCACCTGCGGTTGCGCGCGGCGGCGCTCGGCCGCGACGCCGTCCTGATCGGCGCCGCCGAGTTGGCGTTCGACAAACTCCTGGCCGATCCGTTGAACGTCGGCGTCGCGGGCCAGGTGAATTCCGCCGAACCGGTGTAGCCACCGACGAATTCGTGTCGGTGGTCGTCGTTACGCTCGGCGGCGTGGTCGTCCACCAAATCGATCGGGCCCAGGCGCGACGGATCGCCATCCGGGCCCAGCTGCTGGCCGCTCCGCGTCCGACCGACCTGCTGACCGTGGTCCGCCAGTTGACGCTGGTGCAGATCGACCCGACCGCCGCCGTCGCGCCCAGCGCCGACCTCGTCTGCTGGAGCCGGCTCGGCTCGTCGTACCAGCCAGCGCACATGCGCGAGGCCCTCGAACGGGACCGGACGCTCTTCGAGCACCACGCGATGGTGCGACCGATGGACGACCTGGGGCTCTTCCTCGCCGAGATGGCGGCCTCGCCCGGCCATGAGCGCCACCGCGAGTGGCTGCGCGCCAACGACTCGTTCCGGCGCGACGTGCTCGACCTGCTCGGCCGAGGTGGCCCACTGCTCTCCCGGGACATCCCGGACACCTGCGTCGTGCCCTGGCCGTCCTCCGGTTGGACGAACAACCGCAACGTCACCCAGATGCTGGAGTTCCTGGTGCTGCGCGGTGAGGTCGCGATCGCGGGCCGCCAGGGGCGACAGCGGCTCTGGGACGTCGCCGAGCGGGTCTATCCGTCCGGGGTGTCCGTCATCGAGCTGGAGCAGGCGCGCCGGCTTCGCAACGAGCGACGGCTGCGGGCGTTGGGCATCGCCCGGCCGAAGGCAGTCATCGTTCCCGGCGAGCCCGCCGAGGTCGGTGACGCGGGGGAGCCGGCGGTGATCGAGGGCGTCGCGGGGGAGTGGCGGGTGGATCCGGCCGCGCTCGGGCAACCCTTCACCGGGCGTACGGCGCTGTTGTCACCGTTCGACCGGCTGGTGCACGACCGGGTCCGCCTCGCTGACCTCTTCGAGTACGAGTACGTGCTGGAGATGTACAAGCCCAGGGCGAGTCGACGGTGGGGCTACTTCGCGCTGCCGATCCTGCACGGCGACCGGCTGGTCGGGAAGGTGGACGCCACTGCCGACCGGCGGCGCGGCACGCTCACCGTGCACGCCGTCCACCAGGACGTTCCCTTCACCCCGGAGGTGACCCGGGCTCTGCGCGAGGAGCTGCACGACCTGGCGTCCTGGCTGTCGCTGACCGTCGAGGGCGTGTGCTGACGGGTGATCGCCGAGGCCCCCGCCCCCCGACGAGCACCCGTCGCCACCTATGCGATCCGGCGGATCCGTCGCACCGCCAGGTAGAGCAGGAGCACGGCCAGGGCGACGAAGATGCCCGTCTCGATGCTCTGGAACAGCCAGAACCGGTCCGCCGGCTGGTAGAGCTGCCAGTTGTACGCGCCGGGTTCGAGGCCCAACTCGGCGCCGCAGACCCGACCGTCCGGCCCCTTACCGCCGGGTGGGCACTGGATCCGGGCACCCTCCGCCATCATCGTGCCGTCCGGGTTCCGGATGCCCTGCGCGAGGACCCAGTCGCCCCGGCTGACCTCCGGTGGCCCTTCCCCCTCGATCGAGAAGGTCTGGGTCCGGGGTGCCTGATAGTGCCGTCGGGCCAGCAGCTCCACCGCCGCCCGTACGCCGACGTACCCGGCGAGGGTGATGCCCATGGCGGGCAGCATCCGCTTCCAGACGGTGCCGGCGAAGACGCCCAGCGCCACGGCGAAGAGGGTGTACCCGATGGGGACGATGCCCTGCAGATCGAAGACGATCATGCCGAACCGGCCCTCGTGCGCGGCCCTGGTGAGCGGGTCGACCCACCACGACATGCCCAGCCCGTAGACCGTCGCGAGGATCAGGGCGGACCCGCTCGCCAGACCGAACTTCACCAGGGCCCAGCGGGTCCGGCCGACGCCCTGGGTCCAGACGAACCGGTGCGTGCCCTGCTCCACCTCGCGGGCGACCAGCGGCGCACCCCAGAAGAGGCCGACCAGCGCCGGCAGGGTGATCAGCAGTACGGCTACCAGACTGAGGTTGCCGTACTGGTTGGCGAAGCGCCGATAGCCCGCATCGCACGTCTCCCGGGTCGCCTGCGCCACGTCGGCGCGGGCGAGTTGGCTGGCGCAGTCCGCCAGCCCGAGGTCGGCGAAGGTGTGCCGCATCGCGATGCCGATCGGCACCAGCAGGGCGGCGAGCGCCGCGAGCGCCAGCAGCGTGTAGAACGTCTGCTTGCGGTGTTGCCGCCAGGTCAACCAGATCATGCCGCCACCCCCCACTCGCTGTGACTGGTCCGCGTGGTGCCGTCGGCCAGGTACGCCAGCACGACGTCCTCCAGGCTCACGTCGCGGACCGTCCACGCCGGATCGGTGACCGGGCCGTCGGTGCGGACCAGCAACGTGGACTGCCGGTCGGTGTGGCTGGTCCGGACCACTGCGGCGACGCCCCCGATGACGCCGCCGTCGTGTCGTGGCCCGACGAGCTGCCGGTGCTCGGCGACCAGGTCGTCGACCGCGCCGGTGAGCTGCACCTGGGAGGCGTTCAGCACGATCAGGTAGTCGCAGACCCGTTCCAGGTCGGCCAGCAGGTGCGAGGAGAGCAGGACGGTGGTGCCCGACTCCGCCACGCTGCCCATCAACGACTGGAGGAACTCCCGTCGAGCCAGCGGGTCGAGGCTGGCGACCGGCTCGTCGAGCAGCAGCAGCCGCGGCTGCTTCGCCAGCGCCAGCGCCAACGCGACCTGGGCCCGTTGACCACCGGAGAGCTTGCCGACCGGCTTGTCCGGTGGGATGCCGAGCTGCGCCAGCCGCGTTCGGGCCAACGTCGCGTCCCACCGCTTGTTCAGCTTGCCGCCGGCGATGACCAACTCGGACGCCGTGAAGTCCCGGTACAGCGGGGTGTCCTGGGCGACGAAGCCGATGTCGGCCAGGCCCTCGGTGTCGCCGTACGGGGAACGACCGAACACCCGGACCGCCCCGGCGTCGGGCTTGAGCAGCCCGACGGCCAGGTGCAGCAGCGTGCTCTTGCCCGCGCCGTTCGGCCCGACCAGCGCGGCGATCCGGCCGGCCGGCAGATGTAGCGAGCAGTCCCGCAACGCCCAGGTGCTGCCATACCGTTTGCCGAGCCGGTCTGCTTCCAAGACCATGTCCATCCCTTGTCCTCTCGTTCCGTTCACGCCACCGCCGCGCGGTCGCGCGAGTGTCTGATGCTTCGTTCGCCCTGCTCGCTCAGGCGGGCTCCTTCTGCGGGGCGTCGTCGGCGAGGGTGGCGCGCAGCGTCGTCTCCACCAGGGCGATGACGTCCTCCGCCGTGAGGCCGGCAGTTTGCGCCCGGTGCAGCCAGGCGACCAGGTCGTCGCGCAGCTCGGCCTGGTTGGGCAGGGACGCGCTGGCCAGCGTGCGCTGGACGAACGTGCCCACCCCGGGTCGGCCGCCGACCAGACCCTCGATCTCCAACTCCCGGTACGCCTTCAGCACCGTGTTCGGGTTGATCGCCAGGGATTGCGCGACGTCCCGAACCTTCGGCAACTGGTCGCCCGGCGTCAGCAGGCCAACCCGTAGCGCCTGTTTCACCTGCTGCACGAGCTGCATGTAGGTGTTCACCTTCGACCGGCTGTCCAGTACGAACTCGATCACTACCGATGACCCTTCCTGTTGTCCTACGACAGTAGGACTAATAGACAGCTTCATCGGTGGCTCATCGGCTGTCAAGCCCGAAGGGGCACGTTCTGTTCGGGCCCGGCGCGTCTCGCCCGGCGCGCCGCGTTCTGTTCGAGCCCGGCGCGCCGCGTTGCTGGCCGACGGGCCCGTCGAGTCCTGCCGAACGGGCCGACCACGGTGGCACCGGCAGGCCACCGGTTGGCACCCCGGGGTCAGCCCGCGGGGAAGGGACCGGCAGCGATCCGCGTGGACGGGAGGTGTTCGATGGTCACCAACGAACTGACGACGTCGAGGGCGACTCCGCTGCAGGCCGCTCGCGCCCGGGGCCGCGTACGCGGGCGGTTGATCCTGCTCGGCCCGGCGTTCGTCGCCGCCGTCGCGTACGTCGACCCCGGCAACTTCGCCACCAACTCCGCCGCCGGGGCCCGCTACGGCTACCTGCTGGTCTGGGTCGTGGTGGTGGCGAACCTGATGGCGATGCTGGTGCAGACGCTCACCGCGAAGCTCGGTCTGGCCACCGGGCGCAGCCTGCCCGAGCTGTGCCGGGAACGCCTGCCCCGGCCGGTGAACCGGGTGATGTGGGTGCAGGCCGAGTTGGTGGCCATGGCCACCGACCTGGCCGAGGTGATCGGTGGCGCGGTCGCCCTGTACCTGCTCTTCGGCATTCCCCTGCTGCCCGGCGGGATCATCATCGGCACGGCCGCCTTCGCCGTGCTCGCCCTGCGCTCGCGCGGGTACCGCGCCTTCGAGGTCGCCATCGCCGTCCTGCTCGGGGTGATCGTGCTGGCGTTCGCCGCCAACCTGCTGGCCTCCGGCTCCGATCCCGGCTCGGCCATGGCCGGCATGGTGCCGCGCCTGCAGGGCACTGACAGCGTGCTGTTGGCCGCCGGCATTCTCGGCGCGACAGTCATGCCGCACGTCATCTACGTGCACTCCGCGCTCACCCGCGACCGCATCCCCGCCGCCGACGACAGCGAGCGTCGGATCCTGTTCCGCGGCCAGCGCACCGACGTGCTGCTCGCCCTGAGCGCAGCCGGCGCGGTCAACCTCGCCATGCTGCTGATCGCCGCGGCCAGCTTCCGTGGTGGCGGCCCGGGCGGCGCGGACAGCCTGGAGGGGGTGCACGCCGGGCTCGGCCAGACCATCGGGACCGCCGCCGCGTTCGGGTTCGCCGTCGCCCTGCTGGTCTCGGGGCTCGCCTCCACGAGCGTCGGCACCTACGCCGGAGAGGTGATCATGCAGGGCTTCCTGCGGCGGCGGGTGCCGCTGCTGCTGCGCCGACTGGTCACCCTGTTGCCCGCGCTGGCCGTGCTCGCCATCGGCCTCGACCCGACCCGGGCGCTCGTGCTGTCCCAGGTCATCCTCAGCTTCGGCATCCCGTTCGCGCTGATCCCGGTGGTCGCCTTCACCCGCCGACGCGACCTGATGGGCAACCTGGTCAACCACCCGCTCACCACTGCCGCGGCGTCCCTGGTGGCGGTGCTCGTGGTCGCGTTGAACGCCTTCCTGCTCTGGCAGGTCGTCGCGGGGTGAGTGTCGCTGGTCAGGCTGGGGCTGCCGGGTTCACGACCCGGTAGGAGCCGGAGCGCACGTCGTCCGGCAGGGCGGGACCGCTGGCGCTCCAGCCGAACATGTCGCGCGCCTTGTGGGAGGTGATGCGCGCCGAGGATCGGAGCAACGCGGCCATCGGCCCCATGGCGCTCTCGGCCTGTTCCGCGGTGATCGAGGTCGCGGTGGTTCCGGTCAAATCCGCGATCGCCTCGGCAAGCTCGCGGAAGGTGAACTGTTGCGGTCCGGCCGCGTTGTAGGTGCCCGCCACCGGGCGCTCCAGCGCCGTCAGATACAGGCGGGCGAGGTCGTCCACGTGCACCGGGGTCCACGCGTTGTCGCCGGCGCCGATGTAGGTGGCCGCGCCCGACTGGGTCGCGGCGCCGATCAGACTGGTCAGCAGCAGAGAACCCCCGCGACCGTAGACCAGACCCGCGCGGATGATGATGCTGGTCAGGCCCGCCGCCTCGCGCACCAGCCGCTCGCCGACGAGCTTGAACGGCTGCAGGCCCGGCTCCGGCAGGTCTGCGTCTTCGTCGCGGGAATGGGTCGGGTCGAGCCCGTAGACCAGGTTCGTGCTGGTGTAGAGGAACGGCTTGCCGGTTCCCGCCGCACCCGCCCCACGGGTCAACGCCTCCACGGCAGCGGCCTCTGCCCTGATCGCGTCCTCGCCACCGAAGTAGTCGACCGCGGTGTGCACCACCGCATCGGCTTCCGCCGCGGCCTTCTCCAGGAGCGCGGTGTCGGCCAGATCGCCGAGCAGGGGAGACGCTCCCGCCTGTGTCGTCTTGGCTGCTGATTGCGGGGACCGGCTCAGTGCTACCACGTCGTGGCCCGCGGCGACGAAGTGTTCGACGAGCACCGAGCCCAGATAGCCGGTGCCGCCGGTGATGAGGATCTGCATGTTCTCTCCCGAGCTGAGCGGACGATGAAACGGATGGATCATCCGTTTGACGACTGTAGCACGTACCGGATGACCCATCCGTTTCACTGCTGTGAGCCGCCCGCTCGGGGGCTGCGGACACAGGCTGGGCAAGTGGAGCTGTTATCCGCTTATGCTGGAGGGGTGACCGCTCCGCCGCCTCGTAAGGACGCAGTACGCAACCGCCAGCGAATCATCGAGATTGGCCGGACGATGGTCGCGGACGGCACCCCGATTCAGCTGAACGAGGTGGCACGCGCGGCCGGCGTCGGCGTCGCCACGGTGTACCGACACTTCCCAACGCCTCAGGCGTTGATCGAGGCGGTATCGGTGGACGGACTTGAGGCGCTGATCCAGGCCGCCGAACGGGCCGTGCAGCAGGACGACCCCTGGGCCGCCTTCCGTGATTTCCTGGTCAGGGTCGTGGACGCGCAGCTACTCGACGCCGCCCTGTCCTCGGTGCTGTCCACGCCCACAGCCACCCTGCCGGGCACAGCGCGCCTGCTCGACGAGTTGTCCTCGCTGTTCGACAACCTGTTCGTACGGGTCAGGGCGGCAGGGCTGCTGGCGCCCGGCATCACGCTCGCCGACATGACGCCACTGATGTGTGGAGTCGCCTTCTCGGCCCGGATGCATCCCGCCACCGACGCGCGACAGCAAGCCGCAGCCGGTCGCCACTACCTCGATGTCGTACTGAACGGGATCCGGACCCGCTGAGCGCGACGGAACCTCACGACGTCACGTCCGACGGCCCTCGTCGCGGCCGGGGATCTCCTGGAGTTGTTCGAGGGCATCCGCCGGGTTGGCATCGGCGGGCAGCGAGGTGACCTCCTCCAGCGTGCCCGCCGGAAGAGCGCCCTGCTCGGCCAGGTCCGCCTCGGACGCTTCGGGGTCGACGTCACCCGACACCCGGTCCGGCGGCCCGTAGTCGACGGCGCTCTGCCGTTGCTCCTGGGCATCCGCCTCCGGCGGAGGGAAAGTATCGCCCTGTTCATCCCGGTACATGCTCATCTGAGCCTCCCACCCGGCGGGTGTCGACATGCCGCCGGGCCGCTGCCTACCCGCCAGCGCCCCACTCAGGCGGCCCGCCGGTCAAGAACTCGGCAGTTTCCCGGACAGTGCTGCCTCCGCAATGGCGGAGGCAGCACTGTCCCGGTAGTTGCGCGGATCGTGGGACGGGTATGCCGTCACGCGCGCCGGCACTGAGCAGCGGACGGTTTGCGCACCCTGGTGGGTGCCCCCAGGTCGACCAGGGCCGGGCCGCCCGAGCAGGCCAACGCGCCGACCTCGCCGCCGGCGAGGATGGGCGCCGACGCGGTACCGGTCAGCGCCACCGACCCGGTCACCCGGGCCCCCACCATCGTGACGTGGTCGGTGGTGCCGGTCAGCGCCGCCGCGCCGCGTACCTCGGTGTTCAGCACCTCGACGGCGTTGGCGCCCGACGCCGTCAGGTCCCCGCCGATCGTGGAGCCCTGAGCGACCAGGGCGGCGCCGGGCGCGACGGTGACCGGGCCGGTCACGGTGGCCGCGCGCAGGCAGGTGACACCGGCGGTGACGGTCAGCGGGCCGGCGTGCCGGCCGGTGACCACCGTGGTGCAGGCCGGTGGCGGCGGGATCAGCGTGGCCACGAAAGCGCGGGCCGGCGCGATGTTGCCGACGGCGTCGATGCCCCGGTATTCGATCCGGTGCCGCCCGTAGCCGGGGGACCGCTCGGCGAACGGGGACACGGACAGCCCGCCCGAGCCGAGGTTGCCGTAGACCAGGCCGTCCACGTCGGTGCCGGTGGCGGTGAACAGGAACGGAGACCGGGCGTCGGTGGGCCAGCCGTAGTAGTTGTGCCACCCGTCCCCGTCGAGCCGGAACTCCGACGTGACCTGGCCGGTGCCGTCGTCGGTGCCGGTCAACCCCATGGTGAACGGGCCGTTGAACACATACTCGGTGGGTCCGCCGGGCCGCGTCGTGGTGAGCAGCGGCTCGGAGAGGGCGTACACCACGTCGGGTCGGGTCGCGTCGACCGTCCAGGTGCGGGTCACCGCCCTCCCGGTGCCCGGCTCGCTGACCCGGGCGGTCAGCCGGTGGGAGCCCCGCGCCAGGCGCAGGGCGCTGAGGTCCACGTCCCGGTCGGTGCCGGTGTCGGCCACCGGCCGGCCGTCGAGCGTCCAGCGCACCTGTGGCGCCCGATCGGTGGGCTGGCTGGTCCGCACGTACACCACGTCCTGCGCGCCGACCGGTCGGTCGGTCGCGGTGGATGCGGTGATCGCCAGCGGCGAATCCACCCTCGGGGTACGCACCGCGGTGTCCACGGCCCAGGTGCGGGTCTGGGTCAGCGCCGGTGAGCTGCGGATCGCCGGGTCGCGGACGAAGTCCGTCGGGTCGGTCACCGTGGCGGTCACCGTGTGCCGGCCGGGAGTCAGCCGTAGTTTCCGCAGGTCCAGATGGCGGGTGTTGCCGGTGCGGGGCACCGCCCTGCCGTCCACGGACCACGTCACGGTCAACGCGTGGCTCACCGGGTGCAGGGTGTCCACCCAGAGCAGTCGGTCCGCGCCAACCGCCTGATCGGTGGCCGTGCCGCCCTGCACGATGCCGACCCGGGCGGCGATCCGTTCGGTCATCCGCTCCCGGCCGACCTGGTCGAAGTAGAAGCCCAGCGACTTCATCATCGAGTGCCGGCTCGGTCGCCACACTCCACGCTGGAGGTACAGGCCGCCCTCGTAGCGGCCGATGGTCCCGCCCGCCTCGCTCGGCTCACCCAGCCAGCGCCACCACTTGGCCCGGGTGTCGCGCATCTGCCCCTCGGTCAGCACGGTGTGGTGCACCGAACTCGGTTCCGGCCCGCTGTAGGTGTCGCCCGGCACCCCACGACCGTAGTAGTCGTACTCGTCCTGCAAGCCACCGAGCGAGTGGCCCAGCTCGTGCGGGCTGATCAGCGCGGAGAGCGCGTTGCCGCCGGAGGCGGTGGCGTTGCTGCCGCCGGCCCCACCGTAGGTGTCGCTGTTGGCCAGCGCGATCAACTGCCGGTTACCGGGGTTGGTGCCGACGGCCAGGTCGGCGTACGCGTTCGCGGCGACACCGTCGACGGTGAGCAGACGTTGCACGCTCGCCGGGTTGCAACCACCCCAGAAGCCCATGCCCAGAGCGGTGTCGCGTCGCGGCGCGGACAGGCCGGGGTCACAGTCCACCCCGGACTCCGCCGAGACGATCTCCACGGTGTAGACGTTGAAGTAGCTGCGGTAGGACTTGAACGGCTCGATCGTCCACAGGGTGTTGAGGTGCCGGTCCACGTGTGCCCGGAAGGTGGGCAGGTCGGCCTCGGTGTAACCGTCGCCCAGCAGGACCAGGTTGAACCGCGTCGCCGGGTCGCCGGTGACCTGGATCGGCACCACTGTGGCGGCGGCCGTCGGGGCGGCGGCCGGTGTGGCGGCGGCCGGTGTGCCGATCGTCAGTCCCGCCGCGACGAGTGCCGCGACACACAAGCCCGCTCTGATCCGCACCCGGTGCCCCTTCCGTGGCCGGCCGGCCTGGCGGTGTCGGGCGTCGGGCCCGGCCGGGCGCCGTCGTCCGGGCCTGCCGTGACCGTGGACATCTCGGACCGTACCGTTCCGAGGAGCGACAGGTAACCCTCGGCGGTCAGTCGGCGGTGGCCTCGGACGTGGTGTTCCGGCGGGTACTCGCGGCCAGCCCCAGGGCCAGCAGCACGCACACCGCGCCGACCAGGAAGAACAGCGACGCGGTCGGCTGGCCGAGCCACTCCCAGTACGGGTGCCAGGCCGGGTGCGGTTCGCCGAGGTGGTGCGACAGCAGGGACGGGACGCTCAGCGGCAGCGGCAGCCACCACAGCACCGTGGCCACACCCATCAGACCGTTCACGGTGCCGCGGCTGCGACGTCCCTCGGTGCGTCGGCTGACCCACCCGAAGACCAGCCAACCGCCCACCGCGCCCAGCACCGTGCCGAGCACTCCGGCGGGGACCACCAGCGGCGGCGGCGCGCGGTGCAGCTCGACCGAGAGGTAGCTGGCGTCGACGGCTGTCTGCGAGGAGATCGAGGCGTTCAGGATGGTGTCGCCACGTCGGGCGGTCAGCGCGGTGTCGGTGACCGCCTGCGGGGTGACGCACATCTTGTCCGCGCAGCTCACGCGGTCGGACACCTGTGGGTCGTACACCCGCCAGCCGGTGCCGGTCAGGCGCTCCCGGGCCACCGTGACGATCTGCTCGGCGGGCACCGGTGGCGCGCCGAGGGCACCGGCGCCGGTGGCGCTCTCCTGGTACTCGCCACCGTCACCGAGCACCAGGGTCTTGACCGTCGACAGGCGCAGCGCGTGCCCGTAGACGACGAAGAGCGCCGGCGGGGTGTCGATCTCGCCGAGGTCGTGGCCGGGAAAGACGTCGGTGAGGATGGCGGCGGCCTCGGCGCGGTCGGGTTGCGGTCGGGAGGTCTCCCAGGCGGCCCGGCTGGCCAGTGCGCCGCTGAAGAGGCCGCAGACGACAGCGGCGAGCGGCACCCAGGCGACGGCGGAACCTCTGGCCGGGCGGCCGAGGCGGCGCAGCAGCCGCCGTGCGAACCGGGTGGCCGGCGTGGTGTCGCTCACGGACATGTCCACCTCCCGGCGTGAAGATCAGGCGGAGCGACACTACATCGACCAGGAGTCCGGGCGCGTCCCCCCGATGAGCGCCGACCGTGGCCGGGATCGGCCAGGATGGGCGGGTGGCCGGTCACGGCTGCGACGAGGAGGGTGGGCGATGCGGGTACGTGGACGGTTGACCTGGGGGCGGCGTGCTCGCGCCGGGGCGGTGGTGACCGCGTTGCTCGCGGGCGTGCTGCCGCCGGCCGTGGTGCTGGTGCCGGGTGCTGCCACGGCGGGCGCGGCAGCGGGGACGCCGGTCTGCCAGGTGCGCGACGACCGGCTGCGCGAGATCTCCGGGATGGTGGCCACCGACGACGGGTACGTGGTGATCAACGACGGGGCCGACGACGAGGCCCGCCGCCGGATCTTCTACCTCGACCAGCGCTGCGCCGTGGTGCGTACCGTCTCCTTTCCGTCCCGGCCCCGCGACACCGAGGATCTGGCCATCGGCCGGGACGGCACCGTCTGGGTCGCCGACATCGGTGACAACGACCGCACCCGGACGACGGTCGGTGTGTGGCGGCTGGCACCGGGGGCGAAGCAGCCGGTGCTGCACCGGATGACCTACCCGGACCGTCCGCACGACGCCGAGGCGCTGCTGCTCGACGCGTCCGATCGGCCGCTGATCGTCACCAAGGGCGGCAGTGGCACTGTCTTCCTGTACGCGCCGGCCACCGCGTTGCGGCCGGACGCGACGACGCCGCTGACCGCGCTCGGCCAGGTGACGGTGCCCTCGACCACGACCAGCAACCCGTTCTCGTTCCTGGGGCGCGGCGTGATCACCGGCGCGGCGAACGCGCCGGACGGACGGCGGGTGGTGCTGCGCAGCTATGCCGACGCCTTCGAGTACGACGTCCCCGACGGCGACGTGGTCCGCGCGTTGACCACCGGCACCCCGCGGATCACCGGCTTGCCGGACGAGCCCCAGGGCGAGTCGATCACCTACAGTCGCGACGGCCGGTCGTTGCTGACCGTCTCCGAGTCCGCCGGTCAGCCAGCCGGCACCCGCTCGACGATCCTGCGCTACCCGGCCACGGTCACCACTGTCACCGCCGCGCCCTCCACGGAGTCCGTCGACCCGGTGTCGCCCACGGCGGTCCGTCCGGCTGCCGGAGAGGCCGGCGCAGCGGGTGGGCGGACCTGGCCGCTGGCCCTCGGCGCGGGGACACTGCTGATCCTGCTCGGGTTCGCCGGCGTGCTGTGGTGGAGACACACCGCGCGCCGCTGAGCGGGCCGGGCCTGCGGCAGGATGGTGGGATGCCCGTCCTGTCCACGTTGCGCCACCCGATCATCGCCGCCCCGATGGCTGGTGGCCCGTCCACGCCCGCGCTGGTGGCCGCCGTGTCCGCCGCGGGTGGGTTGGGCTTCCTCGCCGCCGGGATGATCGACACCGACCGGCTGCTGGCCGACGTCGCCGAGGTTCGCGCGCGTACCGATCGGCCGTTCGGTGTGAACCTCTTCCTGCCCGACCCGGGTGGCGTCGACGACGCCGCCATCCGGGCGTACGCCGAACGGCTCGCCCCGCAGGCCGCGCGACGTGGCGTGAGCCTGGGCGAGCCGGTGGGCGGCGACGACGCGTACCCGGAGAAGCTGGCGGCTCTGCTCGCGGACCCGGTCCCGGTCGTGTCCTTCGTGTTCGGGCTGCCCGACCGGGCGGCGGTCAGCGCCCTGCGCGAGCGGGGCACCGAGGTGTGGGCCACCGTCACCCGCCCGGACGCCGCCACCGCCGCCGCCGACCTGGGTGTGGACGCGGTGGTGGTGCAGGGCACCGAGGCCGGTGGGCATCGCGGCGGTCTGCCGGACGACGACGACTACGGGTTGCTGCCGCTGCTCCGACTGGCCGCCGCCCGCTGTGACCGGCCGCTGGTGGCCGCGGGTGGCCTCGTCGACGGCCCCTCGGTGGCCGCCGTGCTGGCCGCCGGCGCTGCCGCCGCGCAACTCGGCACGGCTTTCCTGCGCTGCCCGGAGGCGGGCAGTTCGCCGATGCACCGGGCGGCGGTGGCCGGTGCCGCACCGACCGCGTTGACCCGGGCGTACACCGGTAAGCGGGCCCGTGGCGTGGCCAACGACTTCCTGCGCGAGCACGACGCGGTGGCACCGCGTGGTTACCCCCAGGTGCTGCACCTGACGCGTCCCCTGCTCACCGCAGCCCGGCGCGACGCGGACGCATCGGTGGCCAACCTCTGGGCTGGGCAGGCGCACCCGCTGGCCCGGGACGTGCCGGCGGCGCAGGTGGTCGCCGAGGTGAGCGCGGACGCACGGGCCGCGCTGGCCACAGTGGTCGAGCGGTCCAGCCGCTGGGGCTGACCAGGCCGCCGGCGACCGGCTCGGGCGGGCGGGACAGGCCGGGCGGGCAACCCGTTAGAGTCTCGCCGTGATCGAGATCGGTGCGCAGGTCGAGCTGTCCCACCCGGCTGAGCGGGTCTGGCGCGCCCTGACCGATCGGGAGTTGCTCGGCCGGTGGTTCGCCGAGGCCGAGATGGTCGAGGGCGTACCCGACCGGATGCTGCTGCGCACCGCCGGCCTGTCCGGCTTCCAGGCGGACGTCGAGGTCGAGGTCACCGAGCGGCAGGAGCCGGACCTGCTCGTGCTGGCCTGCGACGAGGCCGGTCGGCTCAGCGAGGTGACCTGCGACGTCACGGCCACGACCCAGGGCTGCCGGCTGGAGGTGCGGGAGGTCACCACGCACGGCGGGTGGTCGGTCGAGCGGCAGAAGCCACGCGAGCAGCAACTCCGGCAGGCGCTGACGGTCCGACTGCCGGCCATTCTCGACTGGCTCGCCTTCCAGCAGGTCGACCTGCGCCGGGCCGACGGTGGGATGACCGCGGAACTGCCGCTGATCGGCGTACGCGGCCGGGCCGGCCGCAACCCCCGCCGGCGTCGCACGCTGGTCGCCGTGGTCGCCGGGGCCGTGCTGCTGGCGGGGACGGCGGCCTGGGTGACGTTGCCGCTCGACCCGAAGCCGGTCGCCGCGCCCGCACCGACCGCGACCGCGACCGCGCCCGCGTCGTCGACCGCGACGGCCGGCAGGGCGACAGTCGTTTCCACGGCGACTCCCTCGGCGCGCGCCTCGCGGGCCACCGCGTCGGCGACCACCCGGCCGACCCGGACCCCGTCGGCGAAGCCCTCGCTGACGCCCACGTCGGCGGCGCCACCTCCGCTACCGGCGCCCGTCACGGCCCGCTACGAGACCGAATCCGACCGACTGTTCGGCTACACCGGAGAGATCGTGGTCGGCAACCCGGGAGGTGCGCCGGTGGCGGACTGGGCGGTGGTGGTCACCCTCGCCGAGGGCACCACTGTCGACGACGTCGAGGGCGCGAACTGGCGACAGGACCGACGGGTGATCACCTTCACCGGGGCCGCCGTGGCGGGCGGGGGATCCCAGACGATCAGCTTCGACGTCCGCGACAGCCGGCCGAACGCCCGGGAGCCGGAGAGCTGCACCATCGGCGGGCGACCCTGCGCGGGCCTCTGACTAGGCTGCCGACATGGCACTGCTGCACAGGGCGACCCTGCACCCCACGAAACTGGACCTGCTGACGGCCTGGCTGCCCTCCCGACAGTGGTTCGCCGGGCCGACCGGCGTCGAGGTGGTGAGCCGGGGCACTTACCGCTTCGACGACCCGGACGGCGAGGTCGGCATCGAGACGATGTTGGTGAGCGCCGGCGACGGGCCGGTCCACCAGGTTCCGCTCACCTACCGCGCCGCGCCCCTCGACGGTGCGGACGGCTGGCTCGTCGGCACCACCGAGCATTCGGTGCTCGGTCGGCGCTGGGTGTACGACGGTTGCGTCGACCCGGTCTACGCGGCCGCGCTCGCCCAGGCGATCCTCAGCGGCCGCGGTCAGGCGGAGCAGTACTTCGAGGTCGACGGCCGGCGCGAGGTGCGTGAGCCGACGGTGACGGTCGTCGTCGACGGGGCCGCCGCCGAGGCCCGGGTACCGGCCGTCGGCGCGGTGCGGCGGGTGGTCGACGAGGACCGCACGCTCATCGCCACCGACACCGTCGAGCTGGTCGTCGTGCGCCGGCCGGGAGCCGGAGCCGACGGACCGACCGGGGGCACGCTGAGCGGCAGCTGGGACGGTCAGTCCACGACCGTCGCGCTGGCGTACGCCAGGACGCGCTGATCCGGGTGCGGTGGGCGGCCCGAGCGATCGGGCCGCCCACCGCTGTCACCACTGCGCCGGCGGCGGGGGCGGCGACACGGGCGGGCGGTCGTCGCAGGTGATGGTGTTGGGCAGCAGCCACGGCGCGAGCCACCCGCCGTCGTTACCGCCGAGGTCGGTCAGCGTGAACTCCGAACCGGCCGGGGTGAAGTGGAACGATCCGCAGTTGTTGACGCCGACCGCGCCCACGTTGCGGGCGTCCACGTTGGCGAACGAGGCGGACCCGGCAGCGCGGGCGCTGAGCACCGAGGTGCCGGTGCCGTCGACCCGGACGTCCCGGAACCGCGCGTCGTCGATCGAGTAGAGGTCCTTCACCGGCCAGTCGCTGACCAGCATGATCGCGTTGTAGGTGTTGTCCAGGTACGCGTCGCCGGTCACCTCGATTGGCGCCTCGATGCTGCGGTCCAGGGCGAAGACCCAGATCGCGCCCAGCCCGATGTTCCAGTTCAGCTCGTACGTGCCGGCGCGGGCCGTGGTGTTGTTCGTGAAGCGCAGGTGCCCGGTGAACGGCTCGGCGCCGAAGCGGGCCCCGGCGTGCAGGCCGCTGCCCTCGCGTACCGGGTCGGCGACCAGGTTGTGCGAGACGGTGGTGTCGGTGCCGCCGTAGATGGCGATGCCGTTGGCCAGGGTCGGTGACTGCACGGTGTTGTGGTCGAACGTGTTCCGTGCGTTGGCCGTCTTCTCCGACCACATCGCCAGACCGTCGTCGCCGGTGTTGCGGACGAAGTTGTGCGCCACGAGGGAGTCGGTCACGCCGGTGTGGAAGTTGAGCGCATCGGCGATCTGGTCGACGATGATGTTGTTGGTGACACGGACGTTGCGCATCGGGCCGTCGAACCACAGACCTGCCTTGGTGTGGTGCAGGTAGAGCCCGTCGATGGTGGAGTCACTCATCGCCCCACCGATCGCGTTGACCTGGTCGGTGTCGATGCGTTCCCGCACGTCGCCCTCGATGGCGAAGCCGGAGAGGTGCACGTTGCGGCTGCCGCCGTCGGCGGCGTCCCGCCCGTAGAACCCGACCCCGGTGTGCACGGAGCCGTCCGGCGCGGGAGTCGGCAGGGCGACCTCGCGGCCCTTGATCGTGGTGTACCAGTTGCCGGCGCCCTCGATGGTCACGTCGTCGACGATGATGTGCCGGTTGACCTGGTATGTGCCCGGCGGGACGTAGACCTTGAGGTGGGCGCGCCGGGCGAAGGCGATGGCCCGGTCCAGCGCGTCGGCGGAGTCCCGCCGGCCGGTGGGGTCGGCGCCGAAGGCGAGCACGTTCGCCGCGAGCAGTCGGACGTGTGGCGGTGCCACCAACTCGGAGTCGAGCAGGTCGATGACCGTCCAGGCGGCGGCGCTGCCGGTCGGCGCGGTGAGCCGGACCTTGTCGCCGGCCCGGTAGGTACGCCCGAGCAGCAGTCGCTGCTCGTCGTAGAAGTGGGTGGGCCGGAACGGCGTGGTGATGCTCGGGTACGGCGTGGTGGCCGACGGCACGCACTGGCACTCGGTGATCCACCAGTCCGGGTGCAGCAGCCCGGCCTGCGGGTCGTTGGTGAACGGGTACTGGTTGTAGAGCCACGAGTACTGCGACGTGAGCGTCATGGTGCGCAGGTGCTTGCCGTTGACCGCGACCGTCAGCGGTGCGGTGATCCCGCCACCCTGCGGCGCGTCCGGGATGCTGTACCGCACGGTGATCCCGTTCGCCGCGCTGGGCAGGACGAACTCCACGTACTCCCCGGGGGTGAGCCGGACCGCCCGGCGGCCGGAAGCCTCCGCGGGCAGCGTGTAGGCGGTCCGGTCGGGCCCGATGATCTCGCCGTTGGTGCGGGCGTTCTCCGCTTCCTGTTCGAAGAAGTCGACGTCCGCGCCGCGTCCGGCGACCAGCGCCGGATCGAGGGCGGCCCGGGTGACCACCGGCTGCGCGCCGGCGGACGCGGGTGGACTGGCGACGGCCGCGGTGGGTCCGGCGACCAGCACGGCGAGACCGGCCGCGAGCGCGACGGCGGTGCCGCTGGGCCGGCCGGGGCGTCCCCGCGCCGGCGTGAGGCTGCGAAACATCGGTGACCCTCCTGGGTGGGTGGTGGTGGAGGTCCGCCCGGCGCCCCCGACGCCCGACATTGATCGTCATGATGCAGCACCAGGCAGGGCCCTGCAAGACAACTATCGAACAATGAAAATAAACGACTACTAGTCCGCAAGAAATGAACGGTCGTCGAGTTGAGGTGCCGCGCGTCGCCTGCCCCCACCAGCTCACGCCCGGCGTAGGCTGATCCGCGTGGATCAAGAAGACCGGATTGCCCTCTTCCTCGACTACGAGAACCTCGCGTTGGGCGCGCGCGACCATCGTGGCGGCGCGGCCTTCGACTTCCGTCCCATCGCCGACGCGTTGGCCGAACGAGGTCGGGTGGTGGTGCGACGGGCGTACGCCGACTGGTCCTACTTCGACGAGGACCGCCGGATGCTCACCCGCTCGCACGTCGAGCTGATCGAGATCCCGCAGCGGATGGGCGCGTCCCGCAAGAACGCCGCGGACATCAAGATGGCCGTCGACGCGATCGAGTTGGCGTTCGAACGCGACTACATCTCCACCTTCGTGATCTGTAGCGGTGACAGCGACTTCACCCCGCTGGTGCACAAGCTGCGCGAGCTGAACAAGCGGGTCATCGGCGTCGGGGTCGAGGGGTCCACCTCGGGGCTGCTTCCCCCCGCGTGCGACGAGTTCCTCTACTACGACCGACTGGAGGGCGTGGACATCCCGCCGGCCCATGGTCGGCGCGCTCGTCCCGCCACCCGGCAGGCCGGCGCGGAGCAGCGCCCACCCGAGCAGGAGCAGGAGCAGGAGCAGGAGCGTCGCACACCGGACGCGGAGCCCGATCGGGATGTGGACGCCGTCGCGGTGCTCGTCGCCCAGTCGGTCGCCGGGTTGCAGGGCAGCGCCAACGGTGAGGTCACCGCCTCCCGGCTCAAGCGGACGCTGTTGCGCAAGGACCCCACCTTCAGCGAGTCCGACTACGGCTTCCGCACCTTCGGCGAACTGCTGCGCCACCTCGCCGAGCGCAACGTGATCGAGCTGGCCGAGGGGCCGGCGAAGGGTGACCCCGAGGTCTCACTGCCCGAGCACGGTGACCGGGAGGTGGCGTTCGGTCTGCTCCGGGGCGTCGTGGCGGACCTCGGCAGCGGCGGCAACCCGGTGGCGTTGTCCGGGTTGAAGAACCAGGTACGCCGGGCCCGCCCCGACTTCAGTGAGAAGAAGCTGGGCTACCGCAGCTTCCTGCAGTTCTGCAAGGCCGCCGCCACCGCCGGCGTACTGGACCTGCGCTGGAGCCCCGAAGCCGACGACTACCTCCTGACAGCCCAGGGGTGACGGCCCGACCGGGGCAGGCGGCCTCCGCCGGCCATTGACCGCTGTCGAGCGGGAGTGCCGAGCCTGCCCATGGGGTGGGTGGTAGGGCAGTCCCGAGGGGCGAGGTGAGGGTCGGCATGTCGGGACGTGGCGAATGGACACTCGTCGGGCGCGACGACGAGCTGAAGACCATCGAGGACGTCGTGTCGGCGCGCCTGCCCGGGCTCGTGCTGGTCGGCGACGCCGGGGTGGGCAAGACGCGTCTGCTGCGCGAGGCGCTGACCCGCGCCGCCGAGAACGGCGTGGAGTGCCACATCGGGGTGCCGCGCTACGACGGCCCGGCGCAGTACGCGGGCGTCACCGCCGACGCCACCGCCATCGTCAACTCACTGCTCGGCGCCGGGGCGGACAAGGTGGTGTGGATGCTGTATCACGACATCACCCCGGCCAACATCGACGTCGGGCAGTACGCCCGGGCCAAGCTCAAGTCGCTGCTGCCGACCGCGACGCACTCGTACCTCCCGGCGGCCCCGGTGTCGACACTGCAACCGCTGATCGATCCGCTCTGGGTGGGCAGCGTGCGCGGCGTGATCAGTGATCTCAACTGGCCATCCAACTCGGCGTCCCGTTCGACCCCGCCGTCCGGGTGGCGATGCCGCCACCGTTCACTCCCGGTGACCTTCAGATCACCGCTGAGGGTGGCTCGCCGCACCCCAGCCCCTCCGGGCAGGACGCCTTGGCCAACACCCTGGCAGGGGTGCTCGTCGGCATCTGATTAACGCCTGATTCGTTACTCAGGACGGGGAGGAGCCGCCGTTGCGGTTCCTCCCCGGTAACGGTCCGGTTGAAGTGCGCCTGATTTACGACTATCGCCCCACTATCAACCCTCCTGCGCCGTACCCTCCACGCAAAAATTGCTATACGGTCGGCGAATGAAGGTCGAGGAGCACTGGTGGAACGGAGACACGACCCCGCGCGGACGCCGGGACGTGTACATCCGTACTGACGGGCAGGGTTGGGAGGTCCGCGCCCAGATCGGTGGGGCGTCGGGTCGTGAGCGGGTGCAGCAGTGCCCAAGCCGGGCCTCGGCGGCCATCCTCGCCGACGCCTGGCGCGGCACCCACCCATCCTGGCGCGAGCTGAAGCAGCGCTGATCCGGCACCGGGCCGGGTCGGCAACGCTCCCGGGCTACGGCCCGGCGCGCCCGCCGACCGGCCCGGCGCTCGGTAACCACTGACCAACTCGGCTACGGTCGCGCGCGGCTCCCTGAGATCTACGTCCAGCCGGCGAAGCTCCGGAAGCTCGCCAGTGCGGCTCGGCCGACCGCCCGCCCCGGGCTTTCTCGATCAAGTGATGAAAAGTAGGTCTCGGGGAGCGGATTGAGCTACTTTTCATCACTTGATCAAGGCATGTCGGCGGATCTCCGTGTCCCCGCCCTCAGGTCGGGTATCCGTTGGGCTGCCGGTCGAGCGTCCGATGGAGGTCGCCCATGTCGCAGGGTCCCGACGAGGAGAGCTCCAGGATCGACGAGGAGGTCCGAGAGGCCGAGCGTCGACTCGCCAACCTCGGCACCCCGTCCGATAACGCGCTGACCGACGACGCGCTGACCGATGACGACGCCCGCGCGTCGGACGACGCTCTCACCGAGGAGAACGCCGACTAGGGCCCGCCCGGCGTCCTGCCGGACAGGCCCCGAGGGTCGGCTCAGCGCTTCAGCGTGAAGGTGAAGTCGCCGGAGAGCTTGCCGCTCAACCGGAACGCCGAAACGACTTTGCCCTCCATGATCAGTCGGTTCACCTCGCCGCGCGACAGCCGGCAACCCTCAGCGATCAGTCGGGTCGGCCGGACCGGGACCCGTGCCGCGTTGCGGACCGCGACGTCGATCACGTCGAGGTCCAGGTGCGCCGATCCGCCGGTGTCGAGACGCCAGGCGTCGGTCCAGTCCAGGGCGAATCGGTTCCGGTGCTGAACGGCCGGATCCTGGAGCAGTTCGGCGATCAGGCCGCCGTCGTTGCGATGGAGCCGGTCCAGCAGCTCGGGTGGGATGGTGCGAACGGTCGTCCGTTCCAGGACGGTGAGCTTCGCCGTCTCGCCGCACTCGGTGCAGAGCGCGAGGAGCCAGACGTCGAGGAGCTTGTGGTTGGCGTTGACCCGGAACGTGCCGCTCGCCCGAAGGCGTTGGGACGGGCACGCGTGGCAACGGCGGTTGACGATCGGCAGGCAGGTGGGCACGACGGCCCAGTGAATGAGCACAGAGGTACACCGGTTTCAGTGAGAAGTCCGCAGCAAAAAGGAGCGCGGCGCACAGGCGCGACGCGCGACAGATCAGCTCTCGGGAGGTCTCACAGGGTGTACAACGGCACGTCCTTGCCTAGACGACCTGGTTGCGCAGCACGGTAACGGCGCACGACGGCGCCGTTCCACTGGTTTTCCGCGTCAGGAGCCCGGGTGGCGGGACGTGCGAGCCGGTCAGGCCGTCGGGACCGGCAGGACCACGCCCTCGGCCGCCGACCGGTGGGCCAGCTCGATCAACTCGACAGTGTGGACGGAGTCCCGTGGGTCCACCGGCATCGGCGAGCCGTCGCGCAGCGCCGCCGCCACCTGGGCGTAGAAGCTCTGGTACGCACCGGGTTCGGTCGGTACCGGCCGCAGGTCGCCGTCGACGCCGAGCAGGCCGTAGCGGTCCGGCGGGACCTCACCCCAGCCCGGCTGGTCCGGGCGGCCACCGTCGTGCAGTGCCGCCTCCTGCACGTCCAGCCCGTAGCTGGTGTAGCCGGCCCGGTCGCCCAGCACCCGCAGGCGCGGCCCGAGCTGAGCGGTCACCGCGCCCATCCACAGGTGGGAGTGGACCCCGTTGGTGTGGGTCAACGCCACGAAGGCGTCGTCGTCGACGGCAGCGCCCGCGCGGCGACGGTCCACCTCCGCGTACACCCGCTCGACCTGGCCGAACAGCTGCACCGCCTGGTCGACGAGGTGGGCACCGAGGTCGAAGAGGGCACCGCCGGCCTCCTCCGGGCCGGCAAGCTCCCGCCAGCCCGGCTTGATCGTCGGACGGAACCGCTCGAACCGGGACTCGAAGCGCAGCACCTGCCCCAACTCGCCCTGCTCGACCAGTCGGCGGACGGTCAGGAAGTCACCGTCCCAGCGCCGGTTCTGGAAGACCGTCAGCGGCACCCCACGCTCGGTCGCCTCGTCGATCAGCACGCGGCCCTCCGCGGCGGTCGGGGAGAGCGGCTTGTCGACGACGACCGGCAGGCCGGCGGCGAGCGCCGCGCGCGCCATCGGCACGTGCTGCCGGTTCGGCGTCGCCACCACGACCAGGTCCAGAGCGTCCGGGGTACGCCACAGCTCGTCGGCGTCGTCGACCAGGCGGGCGTCCGGGAAATGCTGTCCGGCCTGCTCGCGTCGCTGCGGATCACGGGTCACGATGGCGTCGAGGCGCAGCCCGGGAGTCGCGGCGATCAGCGGCGCGTGGAACACCCGCCCCGCCAACCCGTACCCCAGCAGACCAACCCGCAGCGCCTTCGCCATGCCGTGCCCCCGTCTCCCTGGTCCGCGCCCTGACCTGGCGTCGGTACCGCTGAGAAGAATCTACGCCGGGGGCGGTCGGGCCCGATCTCGGCCCGGTGCCGGTCAGGTCACCGGGTCGGCGCGCAGGTAGGTGAGGACCGCCAGCACCCGGCGGTTGGTGTCGTCGCTGGGGGGCAGGTCGAGCTTCAGCAGGATGTTGCCGACGTGCTTGCCGACCGCCGCCTCGCTGACGTGCAACCGGCCGGCGATCGAGGCGTTGGACCGGCCCTCGGCGAGCAGCGCCAACACCTCGCGTTCCCGGGCGGACAGCGCGGCGAGCGGATCGCGGGGGCGGTGCAGCAGTTGTCGCACCACGTCCGGGTCGATGGCGGTGCCGCCGTCGGCGACCCGGCGCAGCGTGTCGACGAACTCGGTGACCTCGGCGACCCGGTCCTTGAGCAGGTAGCCGACGCGTTGGCCGTCGCCGCTGTCCAGCAGCGCCGCCGCGTACCCGGTCTGCACGTACTGACTGAGCACCACGACCGGGAGGTCAGGTCGCTCGGTGCGCAGCGTGACGGCCGCCCGCAGCCCGTCGTCGCGGCGGCCCGGCGGCATCCGGATATCGGTCAGCACCAGGTCCGGTTGGTGCTCGCGGGCCGCCGCCAGCAGGTCCGGTGCGGAGCCGACGGCCGCGCACACGGTGAAGTCGAAGCGGGTCAGCAGCGCGACCAGACCCTCCCGCAGCAGCACCTCGTCCTCGGCGAGCACCACCCGGGTCACCGACGACATGGCAGCTCCACCCGGACCACTGTAGGGCCGCCGGGCGGGCTGGACAGCAACAGCCGGCCGTCCACGGCGGCGACCCGGTCGGCGAGCCCGGTCAGGCCGGTGCCCCGGGCCGGGTCGGCTCCGCCGTGGCCGTCGTCGGTCACCTCGACGACGAGGTCACCGCCGACCCGGGTGAGGCGGACGTCGGCGCGGGTCGCCCCGGCGTGCCGGGCCACGTTGCCCAGCGCCTCGGAGACCACGAAGTAGGCGGTGGTGTCCACGATCTCCGGCAGCTCGTCGCGCAGGTCGGCGTGCACGGCGACCGGGATGGTGGCGGCGTCGGCCAGCTCGCGGACGGCGCCGGCCAGGCCGAGGTCGGTGAGACTCTGCGGGCGGATGCCGTGTACCAACTGCCGCAGCATCACCATCAGGCCCCGGGCCTGGTCGTGCGCCACGGCGAGGGGGCGGGACGCGGGGGAGTCCTCGGGTACGTCCAGCCGGGCCAGCCCGAGCTGGAGGGTGAGGCTGGTCAGCCGGGGCTGGGCGCCGTCGTGCAGGTCGCGCTCGATCCGACGGCGTTCGGCCTCGTACGCGCCGACCAGTCGGGTGCGGGAGCGGGTGACCTCGCGCAGCGCCGCCGCGTCCACCGGGTGCGCCAGCAACCACCGGGCCACGGCTGCCTGGAGCGCGGCGAGCAGACCGACGGCGTAGCAGAGCACCGGGATCAGCAGCACCCCCACGATCGCGTACGGAATGGCTTCGCCGGTGCTGTCGATCGGCTGCCAGATCACCACCGGCTGGTTGGCATCCCCGGCCAGCCAGGGGCTGGAGATCATCCCGAGGTCGAGCAGCGCCAGCACCAGGAACACCCAGTAGGCGACCGGGGCGAAGCCGCCCAGCCAGAACAGGTAGGCCACCTCCCGCCAGGTCGCGGCGTTGCGGTAGCGGGCGACCAGGCCCGGCCACGGCGACGACGCCAGCGGGCGACCGTCGACGAGCCCGACCCGCCACCGCTCGACGACGGCCACCGGGAAGCTCACGATCGGCGCGAGCGCCAACAGGGTGAGGCTGCCGACACCCAGGAACAGCATCAGCGCGATGCTCGGCGGCCGGTCGTGCAGCAGCAGCCCGTTGGCGGCGGCCAGCAGGGGCCCGCCGATGACGAGCAGCCCGACGCCGAGCACACCGGCGACCGGCACCGTGGTCACCAGGTAGGCCAGCGCGCGCCAGGGCCACGC
The DNA here is from genome assembly GCF_055587245.1 of Micromonospora sp. NPDC047756. Classification (NCBI taxonomy): domain Bacteria; kingdom Bacillati; phylum Actinomycetota; class Actinomycetes; order Micromonosporales; family Micromonosporaceae; genus Micromonospora; species Micromonospora sp. NPDC047756. The sequence goes on along the minus strand of NZ_JBVJGQ010000003.1, from coordinate 430,645 downwards.
GGAGATCAGCCAGCGGCGGCGGCGTAGCGCCTCGGCCAGGTGCGAAGGGTGTTCCGTGGTCATGCAGCAGACGCTAATCGGGCGCGACCGGGTGCCCCAGCCGTCCAGATCCACTCTTCGGGGTATGCCCAGCACTACCGGCGACCGGGTGTGCGGCGTCCGGAAACGGGAAGAACGCGAGGTCACGCGACCCGCGTGACCCTGTGCTGGCGGCGGCTGGAGAGACATGGGTGCCAGAACCTTCGTAGTGGTCGGCGGGACCAGCGGTCTCGGCCTCGCGGTGGCCCGACTGCTGGTCGACGAGCATCAGGTGGTGGTGTTCGGCAACGTGCCGGCCGAGGTCACCGCCGCGACCGACGAGCTGGGTTGCGACGGCGCCGTCTGCGACATCTCCTCCTACGAGCAGGTCCGCGACGCCTTCGCCGAGGTGGTCGAGCGCTACGGCACGATCGACGGGGTGGCGGCCTGCGCCTCCATGTGGGCGGGCGGCGACCTGGGGGACCTGTCGGTGGAACACATCCGCCGGGCCGTGGAGATCAACGTCCTGGGCGTCACGTACCTGCTGCGAGAGGCGGTGCAGCACCTGCACCGGCAGGGTCACGGCAACGTCGTCTACATCGGCGCGCTGGCGCTGGCGGCCCCCCGGCCCGGCATCCCCGTCTACCGGGCCACCAAGAGCTACGGCAACAGCCTTGTCGACTCCGTGGCCGAGGCCCAGCACAGCAACCGGGTCAAGGTGATGCAACTGCACCCCGGGCCGATGCCGACCCGGCTACAGGAACGGGTGGGCGCCGAGTTCCTCGACGAGGTGTACGCCATGCCCGAACAGGTCGCCACCGAGGTCGTCCGGTTGCTGCAGCTCGAACCCGACGACCTCTACGTCTCCGGTGAGCGCGTGCTGCGCGCGGACGGGCGGTGGTGACGGCCGCAGCCGAACCCGCCGACCGTCCGGTCTCGGCCTGGGCGCCGCTGCGGACGGCGGTCTACCGCAACTTGTGGCTGGCTCTGCTCGCCGCCAACATCGGCACCTGGATGCAGACCGTCGGCGCGCAGTGGCTGCTGATCAACCACTCCAACGCCTCCACCCTCGTCGCGTTGGTGCAGACCGCCAGTCTGCTGCCGGTGCTGCTGCTGGCGTTGCCCGCCGGGGTGCTGGCCGACAGCTTCGACCGCCGGCACCTGCTGATCGCCGTGCAGCTGTTCCTGGTGGCGGTGGCGGTCGCGTTGACGCTGCTCACCCTGACCGATCGGATGCCGCCCGCGCTGCTGCTCACCCTCACGTTCGCGTTCGGTGTCGGGCAGGCACTGACCCTGCCGGCCTGGGCGGCGGTGATCCCGGAGCTGGTGCCGCAGGACCAACTCCGGTCGGCCTCGGCGCTCGGGTCGATAAGCGTGAACGTGGCGAGGGCGGTCGGACCCGCGGTGGCCGGCGTGCTGATCGCCCGTACCGGCGTCGCCCCGGTCTTCGGCATCAACGCGGTCGCCTTCGCGATCTTCGCGTACGCGCTGTGGTGCTGGCGGCCCGACGACGCCCGCGCGGTCGAGGTGCCGGAGCGGTTCACCGCCGCGTTGCGCGCCGGCAGCCGCTACGTACGTCACTCGCCGACCGTGCGCCGGTTGTTGCGCCGTGCGTTGGTCTTCGTGGTCCCGGCCAGCGCGCTGTGGGCGTTGCTGCCGTTGGTGGCGAGTCGGCGGCTGGGGCTGGGCTCCCCCGGGTACGGGGTGCTGTTGGCCGCCCTCGGCGTGGGCGCCATCGCGGGTGGCGTGCTGCTGGCCGTGATCCGCACCCGGCTGTCGGCCAACCAGCTCCTGCTGATCGCCGGGGCGCTGTTCACCGTGGCGCTGACCGTCGTCGGCACCGTCCGGGCGGTGCCTTTGGTGCTGCTCGCCCTGCTGCCCGCCGGGATGGCCTGGGTGACGGTGCTGGCCAACGTCAACGCCGAGATGCAGCTCTTCCTGCCCAGTTGGGTACGGGCCCGGGGCCTGGCCGTCTACCAGGTGTGCTTCGCCGGTGGGCAGGCCGCCGGCGCGCTGCTGTGGGGTCTGGTGGCCGAGATGGCCGGGCTGCTCCCGGCGTACCTGGCGGCGGCGGCGCTGATGCTTCTCGGCACCCTGACGAGTCGGATCTGGCCGTTGCCGGACCTGCGCTCGGTCAACCGGGAACCGGCTGCCTACTGGCCGCAGCTGCACCTGGCGCGCGAGCCGGACCCGAGGGTGGGGCCGGTGCTGGTGACGGTGCAGTACACGGTCCGGCCGGAGCGGACCCAACGGTTCCTGGCGGCGATGGACGTGGTGCGGGGCGCGCGGCAGCGGACCGGCGCGATGCGGTGGGGGCTGTTCCGCCCGGCCGAGGCGGTGGACCGGTTCGTCGAGGTGTACCTGGTGCCGTCCTGGGACGAGCACCTGCGCCAGCACGGCGGCCGGTTGACCGGCGAGGACCGTGCGGCCGAGCAACGGGCCCGGGAGCTGACCGACGGGGAACCGGAGGTCCGACACCTGGTGCCCGCCGCGGCCGGCCCCACACTCTCGAATGATCGCGAGGCGGTCTGACCCCGGGCGGCACCCCGGGAGCGTGCCGGGCGCGGCCGCGTACGACGTACGGCATCGTTGTTAGGATGGCCGCACCATGGCGAGTGAGCGCAGGACGACCGCGGACCCGGCCCGCAGCCTGGCTCTTCTCTGGCGCACCCGGGAGCCGACCAGTCGCAGCGCCGGCCCGGCGCTCAGCGTCGACCGGGTGGTCCGGGCCGCGATCGACATCGCCGACGCCGAGGGGCTCGACGCGCTGACCATGCGTCGGGTCGCCGAGGCGCTGGGCGTCGGCACGATGTCGGTCTACACCTACGTGCCGGGCAAGGCCGAGCTCGTCGCCGTCATGATCGACACCGCGTACGGCGAGATGCCACGCCCCGTGGTCGAGGGTGACTGGCGTACCCGGCTGGAGCGGGTCGCCCGCGACAACCTGGCGCTCTACCAGCGGCACCCCTGGATGCTGCGGGCCGAGACCACCCGACCGGTGCTCGGCCCGCACCTGATGGCCAAGTACGACTACGAGCTGAGCGCCATCGTCGACATCGGGCTCACCGACGTCGAGGTCGACGCGGTGCTCACCCTCGTGCTGGGGCACGTGAAGAGCGCCGCGCGGGCCGCCTCCGAGGTGGTCGACCTGGAGCGCGAGACCGGCCTGACCGACGGCCAGTGGTGGCAGTCGCACGCGCCCGTGCTGGAGACGGTCATGACGGCCGGCGCCTACCCGATCGCGTCCCGGGTCGGCACCGCGGCCGGCCAGCAGCACGGTGGCGCGTACGGCCCGGAGTACGCGTTCGAGTTCGGTCTGCAACGCGTCCTCGACGGGGTCTCGGTGGTGGTCGCCGAGCGGGCGGCCAACCGGTAGCCGCTAGCGCGGTGCTGCCCGTCGAGCCAGCCGGGCCAGCGAGCGCGCCGACGGGCTGCCCGGCTCGGCGTGATAGACCACCAGCGACTGGGTGGTGCCGCTGATCGTGAACTTCTCGTAGCGCAGCGCCAACTCGCCCAGCTCCGGGTGCTGGAACACCCGCACCCCGCCGCCCGCGCGGGCCGTGACGTCGTGCCGGGCCCACAACCGCCGAAACCGCTCGCTGCCGGCCGTCAGCTCCCGCACCAACTCGGTGAGGTGGGGGTCGTCCACCTCGGGGCCGACCTGTGCGCGCAGGCCGGCCACCGCGTTGGCCGCGACAGCCGTCAGAGCCGGGTAGAGCGCCGGCACGCTCGGGTCCAGGAAGACCGCGCGCAGGAGATTCACCCCGGCGGTGAAGATCGGTGCCAGCGCGGTCGCGGCGGGGTTGGCGAAGAGCACGTCCAGGTGTCGGCCGTGCACGAAGGCCGGCGTCTCGGCCCACGAACCGACCAACTGCCGGATGCCCACCGGCACCCGCTCCGGGGGGCGCGCCGCCCGGCGGGGCGGCACCGGCCGGGCCAGGGTGTGCAGGTGTGCCGCCGCGTCCGCGTCCAGCCGTAGCGCGCGGGCCAGCGCCTCGACCACCTGCGTCGACGGGTGCCGGTCACGCCCCTGCTCCAACCGCAGGTAGTAGTCGGCGCTGATGCCGGCGAGCAGGGCGGCCTCCTCGCGCCGCAGGCCGGGGACCCGCCGACGGCCGTGCGCGGGCAGGCCGACGTCACCCGGCCCGATCAGCTCGCGCCGGGCACGCAGGTATTCGCCCAGCGGGCCGGCCGCGCTCACCCGCCCATCGTAGGAGCCGGCACCGACCGCCCATCCTGGTCCTGCCACTACCAGGAAAAACAGGGAACCGGCTGACGCCTGCCGCTCGGGTGACAGTGTCCAGGTAAGCGTGATCGAGAGACGGGACAGCAATGACAGAGCGCATCACGACCCCCTTCGGTTTCGCCTCCACCGCCGACGAGGTCATCGCCGGGGTGGACCTGAGCGGCAAGCGGGCCATCGTCACCGGCGGTGCCGCCGGCATCGGCATCGAGACGGCCCGTTCGCTCGCCGCTGCCGGCGCCGAGGTCGTCCTCGGGGTCCGCCGGGTCGCGGCGGGTGAGCAGGCCGCCGGCGACATCGCGGCCAGCATCGGCGCGGAGCGGGTCACCGTCCGCGCGCTGGACCTGGCCGACCAGGCTTCGGTACGCCAGTTCGTCGCCGGCTGGGACCAGCCGCTGCACATCCTGGTCAACAACGCGGGGATCATGGCGCTGCCCGAGCTGGAGCGCACCGCCGAGGGCTGGGAGATGCAGTTCGCCACCAACTTCATGGGGCACTTCGCGTTGACCGTCGGCCTGCACGACGCCCTCGCCGCAGCCGGCGGTGCCCGAGTCGTGTCGGTCAGCTCCAGCGGCAACCTCTTCTCCCCGGTGATCTTCGACGATCTGCACTTCGCGTTCCGGCCGTACGACCCGCTGCTGGCCTACGGGCAGTCCAAGAGCGCCGAGGCCCTGCTCGCCGTGGAAGCCACCCGCCGCTGGGCCGGCGAGGGCATTTACGCCAACGCGCTGAACCCGGGCGCCATCGCCACCGGGCTGCAGAAGCACACCGGTGGCCTGAAGTCGCCCAGGGAGATGCACAAGACCCCGCAGCAGGGCGCGGCGACCTCGGTGCTGCTCGCGGCGTCCCCGCTGCTCGACGGCGTCGGCGGTCGCTACTTCGAGGACTGCGCCGAGGCCCCGGTCGTCACCGAGCGGCCCGCCGACTACACCGGCGTGGCCGCGTACGCGGTCGACCCGGGCAACGCCGCGCGGCTCTGGGATGTGGCGTCGGACCTGATGTCGTAGCGCGGTGTCGCCGCCGGCCGGTCCGGCTCGGCGGAACCACTCCGGGTCTGGCGGTCGGGGTGGTACGACTGGGACGGCGGCGGCAGCCGCGGGGCCGGGGAAGGATGGCGATGGCGGGCGCGCTTCCGGGACGGCTGCTGCTCCGACGGGAGAACCCGGGCAAGGCGTCGTTCCTGGAACTCTTCTTCGACCTGGCGTTCATCTTCGCGTTGACCCGGCTGTCCCGCGCGCTGCTCGACGATCCCAGCCTCACCGGCGGTTTCCAGGTGTCGCTGATGCTGGCCGCGCTCTGGTGGGTGTGGTTCGTGACGGCCTGGTCGGCGGACTGGTTCGACCCGCGCGCCCCGCTGATCGTCGCCCTGCTGCTCTGGGTGATGTTCGGCGGCCTGCTGATGGCCGCGGCCGTACCCACCGCGTTCGACGGGCACGCCCTGGTGTTCGCCGTCGCCTACGTGGCCATCCACCTGGGTCGGGGGGCGATCCTGATCCCCGGCCTGCGGGGGCACCCGCTCCTGGTGCGCAGCCTGCGGGTGGCGATCTGGTTCGGGATCTCCGGCGTGCTCTGGGTGGTCGGGGCGGTCGTGGCCCCGGCCCGCGAGGTGCTCTGGGCACTGGCCCTGGCGCTGGAGTACCTCCTGGCCCGGCTGCGCTGGCCGTTTCCCCGGCTCGGACGCAGTACCTGGACCGAACTCCAGGTGAACGGCAGGCACCTGTCCGAGCGGTACCAACAGATCTTCATCATCGCCCTGGGTGAGCTGATCCTGATCTCCGGCGTCACCTACAGCCAGTCCGGCATGGATCGGGACAGCACGCTGGCCTTCGTCTCGGCGTTCGCCACCGCGGTGGCCCTCGCCCGGCTCTACCTGGTGCCCGCCGGCGTACGGCTGGCCACGAGGATCGAGGCGGACGGCCCGGCTGGCAGCAAGGTGACACTCAAGGCGGGCTACCTGCACCTCGTCATGATCGCCGGTGTGCTGGCCACCTCCGTGGCCATGGAGATGGCGATCGACGATCCCGGAGGGAACGACACGGGGCAGTTGGCCTTGGGCGTGATCGGCCCCGTGCTGTTCCTGACCGCCCGGATCCACCTCGCGGCAGTGGTCGACGGCAGCCGGCCCTGGGCGCGTCTGATCGGGGTGCCGGCCATCCTCGTGGCCGGGCTGGCGACGGTGAAGCTGCCGCAACTCGTCAACAGCGCCGTCGTCGCCGGAGTGCTGCTGCTCATCGTCCTGGTCGACGGGATGCCCGGCCTGCGGGGATACGCGCGACAGATCAGCGGACGCGACGAGGCCGACCAGCGGCGGCACGGGGAGCGGCCCGGTGCCTGACCGAGAGCCGGACCACGGCGACCAACCGCGCAGACCCGACGTGGTGGAGTTGCGGGTGCACGGCGTGTCCGGGGGCGACCCCACTGTCATCCTCGACCGCCGGGGAGTCCGGCAGGTCGCCGGCGACGACAGTGGCGGCTTCCACCGCCCCGACCCGGCGGAGGACACCGACCCGGACGGGGTGACGCTGGAGGCGTACCGCTGGGGGGACCTGCCCGCGGGCACCGTGGCCCGGACCCTCTCCATGGTCTTCCTGCTGCCGTTCATGTTCAGCAACGTGGCCGTGTGGATGCTGCCCACCGGCCGCCGCCGTGCCGCCGGGGTCACCATGCTCTGCCGGCTCCTCGCGCTGAACCTCACGGTGCTGTACGTGGTGTCCATCGCCGGGGTCGCCCTCGATTTGTTCGCCTGGCGGTGTCTCGGTGCGGCCCGCTGCCGTGAGCCCTTCGACACGATGGCCGGGCTCGACGGCCGGCACCTCGGGCAGCGGCTGTGCGTGCTGGCGCTCCTGCCGATCGCCGCCATCGTGTTCCTCCTGCTCGTCGGCGTGCGCCGGTCCCACTCGGACGGCAACGCCGTGTGGACCGTGGAACCGCTGGTGCAACGGCTGCGAGCGATCCACGTCGCCGCCGCGCTCGCCGTACTCGATCTCATGCTGCTGGCGGCCCGCCACACCGCTGGCGCGACGGTCGGGACGACGCTGCTGCTGACCCTCAGCGTGGTGGTGCTGCTGGTCTGCGTCGGCCTGCTCGCCGCCCCCGGGCTGGCCGAACGGGCCGCGATGGCGCGAACCGCGCAATGGACCGCCCGCACCACAGCCGTCCTGGCCGTCGGTATGACTGTGGCGACCCTCGTCCTCGTCGCGCGCGACGACCATGGCTGGCCGTCGTCGACCGGAATGCCCGGCTACGGCGGGATCGCGGCCGGGGCCCTGTTCGGTCAGATGACCCTGCTGGTGGTGCTCAGCGGGCTGGTGCTGTGGCACCGTGGTCGTGCGGGTGGAGGGTCCACGCTGCGGCGTGGCCTGGGCGCGGCGGTCGTCGCCGCCTTCGCGGTCGGCCTGGCCAGCGGGCTCTCCGCCGGTCTCGTCTACCAGATCGGGCAGTTGCTCCGCGGTTACTCCGGCGACGGCGGGCCGCCGCTGCCGTACCGGTGGACGCTTCTGTCCTTCTTTTTGCACGTGGTCGCGGGGGTGCTGGTGTGCGGCGCCCTGACCCTCCTGTCGCGGCGACGACGGCGCGCCGCGGCAACGGCGATCACCCGTCGCGACTTCCCGGTGGTTCCGCCGGAGGCGGCGGGGCGGCTGCGGCTGACGATGACGACCATCGCCCGGGCGAGGTTCACCGAGTGGCTGGGTCTGATCGCGACCACGTACGCGGTGCTCGCGCTGATCGGACTGATCACGAGCCTGGTGGGGCGAACCGGGCGTGAGCCGGAGCAGTTGGCGCTACAGCTGTTCGGGCTCCCGCCACGAGCCGTCGAGATGGGGCTCACCGGAAGCACCTACCTCCTCGCCGGACTGCTCCTCACACTGTTGGCCGGGGGTGTGTTCGCCTACCGGACCGCGTGGTTCCGCCGGCACGTCGGCATCCTGTGGGACCTGGGCACCTTCTGGCCCCGGGCCGCGCACCCGTTCGCCCCGCCGAGTTACGCCGACCGGGCCGTGCCGGAGCTGGCCGACCGGATCAGCCAACTGGCCGAGCGGCACGCCGGGGTGCTGCTCTGCGGGCACAGTCACGGGTCCGCGCTGCTGGCGCTGGCGGTGCTGCGGCTGCCTCCGCGCGTACGCCGACGGGTCGCGCTGCTCACCTACGGTTCACCGCTGGACCGCCTGTACGCCCGGCTCTTTCCGGCCTACCTCAACGAGGGGGTGCTGCGGGAGGTGGGGGAGCGGGTCGAGTGGCGGTGGCTCAACCTCTGGCGGGAAACCGATCCGGTCGGCGGCTGGGTGTTCGCGGCACACCGGCCCGGTGATCCACCCCCGGACCCGGCCGATCCGGCGGGCCAGGTCGACAGGCGGTTGCGGGACCCGGCACACCTGCTGCCGGCACCGGGAGAGCGGTCCGCGCCGCCGCTGCGGGGGCATCATCCGGGCGAGAGCGACCCCGAGTTCCGGGCTGCGGTGCGTGAACTCACCGAACGCCTTCGCGCTGCCGGCTGAGGGTCACCGGCCGCAGGGGCGGCGCGGCGTCAACGATCCATTTCGGGAATCCGGTCGGACTCCGCCACCGTCGCGCGGACCTTGCGCAGGGTGGCGTCGGGGGCCCGGATCGCGACACGCCAGCGGTCCAACGTCCGCGTGAGCACCCGGACGACGAACTGCAACTGGTTGACCTGCTCGCGCAGCACTCCCAGCTCGGACCGGGCGCTGAACGCCTCGCCCTCCAGCTGGGTGATCCGCGTCTGCAACGGCTGTACCAGCGTGAGGGCGGCCTCGGTGAGCGTGTCGGCGGCATCGGCCTTGAACTTGCCCCGCTGCACCACGACTGTGGCGATCGCGGCCAGGCCGGTGCCCCCGCCGAGGATGCCGAGCACGCTGAGCGCCACCTGCACCCAGTGCGGTGCAGCTGGCGCGGGTGCGGTAATCACGTGACACCTGCCTGCAACTGTTCGTAGGTCACAAATTCGCATGCTCGCGCCAGGCGACGGAGGTCGATGGCGATCTGCGCGGCCCGCCAGAGCGACCCGACCGTCACCGCCATCACGAACGATGTGGCGACGATGGCGTTCTGGCCTGACATGACCACCAGGGCCACCGCGTACATGCCGGTGATCGTGCCGAGCACCAGCACCGACGCGAGTTCGAGGCCGAGCCCGGTGGAGAGCCGGCCGGGCCACAGGACGCCCAGTAGTCCGCCCACGCCCACCGCGACCAGACCCAGCTCCCAGGCGACCTGGATGGGCTCCGGCATCGACGTCTGGACGGACGTCGGCCGGACATTGAGGGTCATCAGCAGAATGCCGCAGAGGGGTGCCGCAGCCAGGACGGCGATCTCGTACGGCTGGTGGCGGGATCGGATACGAAGGTTTCCCACGGCAGCTCCTTGGTCGAGGACCGGCGTCCGGCAGCGGCCGGTGGGCCAGTGCCGTTCGGTGGGTCGCGGCTGTGCAGCCGTGAACCGTGCGGCGGAGCCCGGTGGCGCGTTGCTGTGGACGGTCGTTGGGCGAGAAGATGGAACGACTCGACGTCGTTGGCTGCCGGTATCTGCCTGTGTATCACCGATCGTCGGTTCGCGTCTACCTGTGTAACGTCGCATTCCCGCAGGTCAAGGGGCATTACCCGGTGGTTTTTGGGCGGTGGAAAGGGTGCAGCGTGGCGACCCGGCCGCACGGTCGCCCGGTGACGGGGAGTGTCGGATATCTTCCCCAGGGTGGCGATCGTGGGCCGGGTCGCCGGTCGATCAACGAGCGAGCAGGGCGCGCAGCGCCCGGAGCACCTCGGCCGGGGCCTCCTCCGCCATGAAGTGCCCGCAGGTGACCGTCTGGTGGTCCAGATCCGGCGCCCAGGCCCGCCACACCGCCGCCGCGTCGTAGCCCAGCGCCGCGCCCCAGTCCTGCTGGAGCACCGCCACCGGCATCCGCAGCTGGTTGCCGGCCGCCCGGTCGACGGCGTCGTGGGCCACGTCGATCCCGGCCGACGCCCGGTAGTCGGCGACGATCGAGGGGACGGCGTTGCGGGACGCGCGCAGGTACGCGGCACGCACCTCCGCCGGCAGCGCCTCCGGATCACGGGTCCAGACGTCCAGGAAGTGACCGAAGAAGGCGTCCGGGCTGCCGGCGATCAGCTCTTCGGGCAGGCCGGGCGGCTGCGCCATCAGATAGAGGTGAAACGCCACAGCGGCGCTGGCGCCGTGCAACACGTCCCACATGTCCAGCGTGGGTAGCACGTCGAGCAGGGCCAGGTGGCTGATCGCCGCCGGATGGTCGAGGCCGGCGCGGAACGCGACCAGGGCGCCCCGGTCGTGCCCGGCCAGGGCGAACCGCTCGTGACCGAGCGCGCCGGCCAGCGCCACGATGTCGGCGGCCATGGTGCGCTTGGCGTACCCGGTGCCGTCGGGGTCGAGGGGCTTGTCGCTGTCGCCGTAGCCGCGCAGGTCCGGGCAGATGACCGTGTGGTCGGCGGCCAGGTCGGCGGCGACGTGCCGCCACATGAGGTGTGTCTGCGGAAAGCCGTGCAGCAGCACGATCGCCGGCCCGGAACCGCCCACGGCGGCGTTGAGCGTCACCCCGTCGGCGACGGTGACACGTCGGTAGTCGAATCCGTTGATCTTCGGGTCCACGGGGAACCTTCCTGGTGAGCAGTCCCGGCGGGGGGCGGTGGCCCGTCGCCGTCGTACCTCACCGAGCCTGCGCGGTGGTGATCAGCAGCCGGTCAGCGTCGGATGAGTGCCGGGCGAGCCAACGGCCTAGATTGGTGCCGTGACCAGGCAGCTGACGGCGCCCGTCGCGGTGACCTTCGGCGTCCTCGGGCCGGTGATCGCCGCGACCGAGCGCGGCCCGGTCCCCCTGCGGGGGCACCGGCAGCGCCTGGTGCTGGGCCGGCTGTTGATCGCCCACGGTCGGGTGGTGCCGGTGGATCGTCTCGTCGACGACCTGTGGGAGGTCGCACCGGACGGCGCGGTGGGCGCGATCCGGACCTTCGTCGCCGACCTGCGCCGGGCCCTGGAGCCCGATCGGCCACCCCGGCAGCCGCCCCGGATCCTGGTCACCGAGCCACCGGGGTACGCGCTGAAGGCCGCCCCGGACGCGGTGGACGCCGGACAGTTCGAGGCGGCTGTCGGTGCGGCGGCTCGGCTGCTGGCGGCCGGGCGTCCCGCGCCGGCCCTGGCCGCGCTGGACTCGGCGCTCGGGCTCTGGCGCGGGCCCGCGTACGCCGACTGCGCCAACGAGTCCTGGGCGGTCGCGGAGATCAACCGGCTGGACGAGCTGCGGATGCTCGCCGTCGAGCGGCGGGCCGAGGCGCTCCTGGCGGTGGGCCGACCGGACGAGGCCGCCGCTGACCTGCCGGCGCACCTGGCCAGCCATCCGCTGCGCGAGGACGCGTGGCGGCTGCTCGCGACGGCCCGGTACCGCGCCGGCCGGCAGGGCGACGCGCTGGCCGCACTGCGGGAGGCCCGCCACGTCCTGGTGACCGAGCTGGGGGTGGACCCGGGGCCTGAGCTGCGACGGCTGGAGACCGACATCCTCGCCCAGGCGCCGCACCTCGCCCCGCCCCTCGATCGGGCCGCCACCCCCGGTCTCGGGCAGGCCGCGCGACCCGTCGAGACGGAGCAGCGCCCGTTCGTCGGGCGCGACGCGGAGCTGGGGCGGCTGCGGCACGCCGCCGAGGCCGCGTCCCACCGCCGGCGGCCCACGCTCGCCCTGCTCAGCGGCGACCCGGGTGCCGGCAAGACCGCGCTGGCCGAGGCCCTGACCCGGCGACTCACCGCCGAGGGCTGGACCACGGCGTGGGGACGCAGCCCGGAGTACGAGGGCGCGCCTGCGGCGTGGCCGTGGACCCAGATCACCGACACGCTCGCCGGGCCCGCCGCCGCGCCCGCCGCCGTCGCTGCCGACCCGGAAGACGGCTCGGCCGACGGCTCGGCCGACTCCGCCACCGTGCGGTTCCGTCGACACCGCGCGGTGGCTTCGCTGATCGCGGCGGTCGCCGACCGGGCGCCGGTCCTGCTGGTCCTCGACGACCTGCACCGCGCCGACGGCGACACCCTGGACCTGCTGACCGCGCTGCTCACCGGCGCGCAGCCGGCCAGCGGGCCGGTGCTGATCCTCGGCACCTACCGGGCCACCGAGATCAGCCCGGAGTTGACCGCCACGCTGGCCCGCGCCGCGGGGTTGGAGCCGGTCCGGGAATATCTCGCCGGCCTGCCCGCGTCGGCGACCGGCGAGCTGGCCGGGGCCATCGTCGGGGCGGAACTGGACCAGGCCACCGCCCGGTCGATCCACCGGCGCAGCGGCGGTAACCCGTTCTTCGTCCGCGAGCTGGCCCAGCTGTACGCGAGCACGGGACAGGCGGGGTTGGCCGCCGTGCCGCCCGGGGTACGCGACGTGATCCGGCACCGGTTGGCGCAGCTACCCGCCTCGACCCGTACCGTGCTGCGGCAGGCGGCCGTGCTCGGTCGGGACCTCGACCCAGACGTGCTGGGCGCGTTGGCCGGTGACCCGGTGGCAGCGCTGGACGCCGTGGACCGCGCCCTGGCGGCCGGGTTCCTCAGTGAGCGAGAGTCCGACGGGCGGCTGCGCTTCACCCACATCCTGGTCCGCGACACGCTCTACGCCGACCTGTCAGCGCCGCGCCGCGCCGCCTGGCACGCGGCCGTTGCCGAGGTGCTGCGACAGCGGGCACCCGTCGAGCCGGCAGCCCTCGCATACCACCTGCTGCGCGCCGGGCCGGCCCACGCCGCCGAGGCGTCGACACACGCCCAGGCGGCGGCCGAGCGGGCCGAGCGGGGCGGCAACCCCCACGAGGCGGCCCGGCTGTGGGGCCAGGCGATCGACGCGTACGACAGCGCCGGTGGGGTCGAGCCGCGTGGGCGGGTGACCGCGCTGCTCGGCCTGGGGCGGGCGCTCGCCGTGACGGGCCGGCTGGCCGAGGCGCGGCTGCGGCGTGCCGAGGCGATCAGCGTCGCCGAGTCCACCGGCGACCCCCTGCTGATCCAGGAGGCGCTGGCGGGCTTCGACGTGCCCGCCAGTTGGACGCGCAACGACGACGACATGCTCTCCGGGCACATCGTCCGGGCCGCCGAACACGCCCTGACCGCGCTCGGCCCGATCGGCTCGGCGCAGCGCAGCCGGCTGCTGAGCACCCTCGCGTTGGAGCTGCGCGGCACCACCACCGATCGTGGCCGCCGCGCCGCCGCCGAGGCCGAGACGATAGCCCGCGACATCGGCGATCCCGCTCTGGTGGCGTTCGCGCTCAACGCCCGCTTCATGCACGCCTTCCACCGCGTCGGTCTGGCCGACGCGCGGGCCCGGATCGGCGTGGAACTGGTCGAGCTGGCCGCCCGGCACCACCTGGTGACCTTCGAGGTGCTCGGCCACCTCGTCCTGGTCCAGGCCAGCTGCGCGCTGGCCGACCGGCCCGCCGCCGACGCGCACGCCCGCGCCGCCGACCGCCTCGCCGAGGCGTACGAGCTGCCGTTGGTCGGTGTCTTCACCCGGTGGTACGCCGCGCTGCGGCTGGCGTTGGGCGGCGACCGGGACGCCGCGGCAACCGCGTACCGTGCTGCCGCCGAAGAGCTGCCCGCCGACGGTATGCCGGGCCTGGCCCAGGGGTTGCTGCCGCTCGCCCTGCTCGGCCTGCGCCTGGCCGACGCGGTGAGCGACGCCCCGCCGGCGGGTGACCCCCGGCTGGCCGCGGCGCGGCGGCCGATTCCCGGGCCGGGTGACGAGGACTGGGCGCGGTGGGACTGGGGCCCGCACGAGCCCTGGGTGCGGCCCCTGCTGCTGGCCGCCGCCGACGATCCCGGTGCTGCCACGGCGGCGTTGCGGGCCCTGCCGGACGGGCCGCACGACCTGCTTCGGGAGGTGCGGCTGTGCCTCACCGCCCGGGCGGCGCTGGCCGTGGGCGACCGTCCCACCATGGAACGCGTCGCCCGCGCGCTCCGCCCGGCCGCCACCGAACTGGCAGCCGGCACCGGGGTGCTCACCGTCGGCCCGGTGGCCGCGCACCTCGCCGATCTGGCCGCCGCGCTGGGCCGCGACGAGGAAGCCGCCGAGCATCGCCGTACCGCCCGGCTGCTCCTGGCACGCGTCCGCGCCGACGACCCGTCCTGAGCGCCGCGGCGGGTGTGCCTGGCCAACGCGCTCTGGCTCCCCGGCGACTTGCCGGTTTCGGCCGGAACCAGCCGTGGGGTGCGGTCAGATGGAACCACCGGCGCGTCCGCCGTCGGCCATGATCCGAGGGGGTACGCGTGGAGGCGCTCATCCTGATCGTGGCACTCGGCGTCACCGTCCTTGTCGGCACCACCCTCGGCGGCCGGTACCGGGTCGCCCCGCCGGTCCTGCTCATCGCGTTGGGTGTGCTGCTCGGGCTCACGCCGCCGCTGTCCGAGGTCACCCTGGAACCCGACCTGGTCCTGCTGATCTTTCTGCCGGCGATCCTCTACCGGGAGAGCCTCACCATCAGCCTGCGGGAGATCCGGGCCAACCTGCCCGTGATCGGGCTGCTGGCCGTGGTGCTGGTGGTGCTCACCATGGTCACCGTGTCGTTCGCCGCGCAGGCGTTCGGGGTGAACCCCGACGCCGCCTGGGTGCTCGGCGCGGTCCTCGCGCCTACCGACGCCGCTGCGGTCACCGGCCTGGCCAAGCGGTTGCCCCGGAAGCTGCTCACCACCCTGCACGCGGAGAGCCTGGTCAACGACGGTACAGCGCTGGTGATCTTCGCTGTGGCCGTGGGGCTGCTCAGCCACAGCGACGACCCGGGTGTCCTGGGCATCGGCGAGGAGTTCGTCGGCGCCAGCATCGGCGGTGTGGTCGCCGGCCTGCTGGTGGGGGCCGCGGTGGTGCTGATCCGCAAACGGCTCGACGATCCGTTGCGCGAGGGCGCGCTCAGCGTGCTGACCCCGTTCGGTGCCTTCCTGCTCGCCGACTCGGTGCACGCCAGCGGTGTGCTGGCGGTGGTGGTCGCCGGCCTGGTGCTGGCCTACGCCGGCCCACGGGTGATCCGCGCCCGGTCCCGGGTCCTGGCGTACGCGTTCTGGGACCTGTCCACCTTCCTGATCAACGGCGGGTTGTTCGTCCTGCTCGGCACGCAGATTCCGCGCGCGGTCCGGGGGATCACCAGCACCTCGCCCCCGAGGGCTCTGGTGATCGTGCTGGTGGTCACCCTCGTCGTGATCGGCACCCGGCTGCTCTTCGTCTACCTCACCGCACAGATCGCGAGGCTTCGGCGTCGCCGCATCATGGACCCGAGCCAGGGGCCGTCGAGCTGGCGGGTCGGCACCGTCGCGGGCTGGTCCGGTTTCCGGGGCGCGGTCTCGCTCGCCGCCGCCCTGGCCGTTCCGACGGTGATGGTCGACGGTCAGCCGGTGGCCGAACGCGATTTGATCATCTTCGTCACCGCGCTGGTGATCGTGCTGATCATGCTGCTCCAGGGCACCACCCTGCCGTTGGTGGTGCGTTGGGCCGGGCTCACCGGTGACCCGGAACGCGTCGACGAGGCCCGCAACGCCCGGCGGCGGGCGACCGAGGTGGGCCTGGCCGCCCTACCGCAGGTCGCCGCGGAGGTTGGTGCCCAGGACGAATCGGTGCGCCGGCTGGAGGCCGAGTACCGGCGGCATCTGGCGGACCTCGACGAGAGCGGTGGGAACACCGCCGAGGAGCGCCGGTTGGAACACCGACTGCGCCTCGGCGTCCTCGCCCACAAGAGGCGGGAGGTCACCCGGCTGCGCGACAACCGGGAGATCGACGACCTGGTGCTCCAGGAACTCCAGTCCGCGCTGGACAACGAGGAGATCCGGCTGCTCGGTCGCGGACCCAACGAGTGACGGAGGGCTCAGAGCACCTGGTCGAGGAACCGGCGCAGCCGCGGATGCTCGGCCCGCTCGAAGATCGCCTCGGGTGGGCCGGCCTCCAGCACCACGCCCCGGTCCATGAAGGCGACGGTGTCGGCGACCTGCCGGGCGAACCCCATCTCGTGGGTCACCACCACCATGGTCATGCCGGCGGCGGACAGGTCGGCCATCACCCCGAGGACGCCCTTGACCAGCTCCGGGTCGAGCGCCGACGTCGCCTCGTCGAAGAGCATCACCTCGGGGCGCAGCGCCAGCGCGCGGGCGATCGCCACCCGCTGCTGTTGACCACCGGAGAGCTGCGCCGGCCGGGAGTCCGCCTTGCCGGCCAGCCCCACCAGCTCCAACTGGGCCCGGGCCACGGTCTCCGCCTCGTCCGCATCGAGCTTGCGCAGCCGGCGCAGCGCCAGCGTGACGTTGCGCAGCACGCTCATGTGCGGGAAGAGGTTGAACTGCTGGAAGACCATGCCCACCCGTTGCCGCAGCGCGTCCGGGTCGTCGCCGAGCACGCTGCGCCCGTCCAGCAGCACGTCGCCCCGGTCCGGTTCGATCAGCCGGTTGATGGTGCGCAGCAAGGTGGACTTGCCCGACCCGGACGGGCCGATGACGCAGGCCGTCGCGCCCCGCGGCACCGAGAGGTCGACGCCGCGCAGCACCCGGTTCGGCCCGAAGGCGAGGTGCACGTCGCGGACGTCGAGGCTGACCGAGGTGGTGGTGTCGGTGGTCATGGTCGGCGCCCTTCGGTGGTGGCGGTCGACAGGTCCTCGTCGTCCTCGTCGTCGGGCGCGGTGGCCGGCCGACCGTTGCGCAGCCGTCGGTCGATCCAGTTGACGACGTGCGTCAGCGGGACTGTCAACGCCAGGTAGAAGAGCCCCGCCAGCAGCAGCGCCGATTCGTTGCCGGTGGTGGCCGCGTAGTCCTGCCCGATCCGGAACAGCTCCCGCTGGCTGGCCACCAGGCCGAGGAAGTAGACCAGACTGGAGTCCTTGATCAGCGCGATGAGCTGGTTCACCCAGGCCGGCAGCACCCGCCGGATGCCCTGCGGAATGATCACCAGCCGCATTGCGTCGGCCCAGGAGAAGCCGAGCGCGCGGGCGCCCTCCAACTGGGCGGCCTCCACCGACTGGATGCCCGAGCGGAAGATCTCCCCGATGTACGCGGCGGCGATCAGCGACAGCGCCAGAATGCCCAACGGGTAGGGATCCGGCCCCCAGACCTGCATGCCCAGCGGGGCCAGTCCGACTCCGATCAGCAGGATCGTCGCCGCGGCCGGCAGCCCCCGGAACACGTCGGTGTAGACCCGCGCCGGCCAGCGCAGCCAGCGGCTGCGGGAGATCCCGGCGACGGCCAGCAACAGGCCGAGCACCGAGCCGAGCAGGGCGGCGGAGACCGCGAGGATCAGCGTGTTGGGCAACCCGACGGTCAGCATCTCGGGCAGCGCCTCGCGCATCGCGTCGGCGTCGAAGAAGGTCTCCCACAGGGTGGTCAACGGATCCATCGGTTGCTCCTCCTACCGCCCCGCTCGCTCGTCACCGGCTCAGGACGCGGCCGACGCGGACGCCGACGGCGCGACCTTGACCGCGCCGCTGCCCGGGGCGAAGTCCGCCGGGATCGGCCGGCCCGGGTAGTACTGGGCCTGCAACCGGTTCCAGGTGCCGTCGGCGATGACCTCGTCGAGCGCCTTGTTGAGCGCCTCGCGCAGCTTGTCGTTGCCCTTGGCCACCGCGTACGCGGTCGGTGCCGGGCTGAGCTGCTTGGCCGCCACGGTGATCTTGCCCTTGCTGTCGGCGGCCGACTTCTCGCCGATCTCCGCCGGGGCGATCCAGGCGTCGGCGGTGCCCGCCTTGAGCTGGTTGATCGCGCCGTTGTAGTCCGGCACCCGCACCGGGTTGAGCTGCTTGCCGGTGGCGTAGTCGTCCTGGACGGTGCCCTGCACCACCACGACCCGCTTGCCGGCGAGCTGGTCGAAGCCGGTGATCGGCGAGCCGGCCGGGACGTCCAGGCCGAAGTAGCCGAAGTCGTAGCCGTTGCCGAAGTCGACGGTCTTCTTGCGGGCCTCGGTGATGGTGATCGAGGAGCTGCCCACGTCGAACTTACGGTTGTTGACCTGGCTGAGCAGCGCGGAGAAGTCGGTGCCGACGAACTCGACCTTGAGGGAGAGCTTGCCGGCCACGGCGGTGAGCAGGTCGTTGTCGAAGCCGGTGAACTTGCCGTCCTCGAGGTACACGTTCGGCGGCGCGTCGGTCAGCGTTCCGGCGCGCAGCACGCCCGACTGGGCCAGGCCGTACGGGTTGGCGTCGGAGGAGTCGTCGTCTCCGCAGGCGGTGAGGGCGGTGGCGGCGAGGATCGTGACCGCGCTCAGGGCGGCGGCGCGGGTCAGGGCAGGAAGGAATCGCACTGGTGTCTCCGAAGGGTGGTGTCTCGGCGCGCACGGACGTACGCCACCGACGGCGCGCCCGATGGGCGTACCGGTGGGAGAGGAGCTCGGGAAGGTGGTGCTAGAGCGCGGTGCCGCGACGACAGGCGGCGCTGCACATTCGCATCATGTCCAGGTGCCGTCGCCGGATCAGTACGGGCGAGGGGCGACCGGTGCGGGTGTCCGCGACGTCGGTCGGTCCGGTGGTGCCGAGGATGCGCATGGTTCTCCCGGGTCTGTGCTGACCTGGGTGCCAGGCCACGCTTGCACCGACGTCCTGCCGGTGCCTGGTCTTCACCCGGGGCACCCCACCGCGGAGGAGGGTTGCCGGCCAGCGAGCCGGGGCTTCGCGCTGGCGCTCATGACCTGCGCCGAGGCTAGCAGCAGGAACGGGTGGATCGTCCAGTCGGTATGACCACGCTCACTGTGCGCGATGGGCTGTCAACTCGCAGGTCAGCCGGCATGGACGTGCGGTCGACGGTGCGGGTCGCGCTCCTGGCGGCGCAGGATCTCCCGGGTCACCGAGGCGATGGCGCCCTGTCCGAAGGCCAGGTAGCGCAGGAAGTTGCGGGTCGGGCCACCCTCGGACCACTCGAAGTAGATGTGGGGGCGCCGACGGCTGCGGTCGCGGATCTCCAGCAACAGGGCGGCGAGCGCGGTGGGCACCGACGAGCTGGCCAGGCTGAGCACCGGGAAACGGCCGTCGACCACCCCACCGCGGACCAGCAGCTCGGTCTCGAAGTCGGACGGGTCGGTGACCGTGACCTCGACGAAGATGACGTCGCTGTCGTCGGGAAAGTCGTTGTCCGCCATGGTCTGCGCCAGCTTGGCGCGGTACTCCGCCTCGTCGCGCCGGTCGGGTTCGTGCGCGACGAGGCGGATCCGTCGTCCGGCGCGTTCGTCGATCATCCGCGTCGCGGTGTGGTCCAGCTCGACGTGGTCGACGCGCAGCTCGTAGGCCCGCATCAGCCGGGACAGCACCGACACCAGGATGATCCCGCCGATGAAACAGGCCGCGATCTTCACACCGTCCGGGCGTTCCACCACGTTCGCCACGGTGGTGTAGACGAAGATCAACGTGATGACGCCGAAGGCGATGGTGCGGCCGCGCTGACGCTGCCGGCGCGCAGCGAGCGTCACCGCCGTCGCGGCCGAGGTGATCAACACCAGGACCCCGGTGGCGTACGCGCCGCCCTGCGCGTCCACGCTGGCCTCGAAGACGATCGTGATCAGAAACGCCACGGCGGTGAAGACCAGCACGAGCGGCCGGACGGCTCGCGCCCAGGTCGGCGCCATGCCGTACCGGGGCAGGTAGCGCGGCACGAGGTTGAGCAGACCCGCCATCGCGGATGCCCCAGCGAACCAGAGGATTCCGATCGTGGACAGGTCGTAGACGGTGCCGAACACCTCGCCGAGGTGGGCGTGCGCCAGGTACGCCAACGCGCGCCCGTTCGCCGGTCCGCCCGGCTGGAAGGCCTCCGGCGGGATGAGCACCGTGGTCGTCACGCTGCTGGTGATGAGGAAGACACTCATGATCACCGCCGCGGTGGTGAGCAGCCGGCGCGCGCCACGGATGCGGCCCAGCGGTCGTGCCTCCGAGTCCTGCGGGTCACCCCGTACGCTCGGCATGACCGCCACCCCGGTCTCGAAGCCGGACAGACCCAACGCCAGCTTCGGAAAGACCAACAGCGACAGCCCGACCACCAGCCACGGATCGCCGTGCCCGGTGGTCAGCATCGTGGTCCAGTCGCCGACCGCGCTCGGATGCGTCGCCACCCGCCAGAGCGCGTCGGCCACCACCACCGCGTTCAGCGTCAGGTAGACCGCGACCAGGACGACGGCGACCCCGATGGCCTCGGTGAATCCCTTGAGGAACACCGCGCCCAACAGCGACACCAGCAGCAGCGTGACCAGTACCTCGTGACCCTTGAGCCCGCTCGGCCAGAACGGGTTCTCGTCGATGTGCGCCGTCGCGTCGGCGGCCGAGAGGGTGATGGTGATGATGAAGTCGGTGGCCACGAAACCGAGCAGCACCAGCACCAGCAACTTGCCCGGCCAGTAGCTCAGCAGGCGCACCAGCATCGCGATGGAGCCCTCACCGTGCGGGCTCTCCACCGCCACCCGCCGGTAGACCGGCAGCGCCCCCAGCAGGGTCACCAGCACCAGCACCAGGGTCGCCACCGGTGAGAGCGCGCCGGCGGCCAGCGCCGCGATGCCCGGCTGGTAACCCAGCGTGGAGAAGTAGTCGACGCCGGTCAGGCACATCACCTTCCACCACGGGTGGTGCCGGTGCTCCGGCGGGCGCCCGTGCGGCCCCGGGTGCTGTATAGCCTGGTCCGAGCCGGCGTCGAGCAGCCACCCCCGCAACCGGCCGGTGCGTCTGTCGACCTTCACCGGCGCGTCCCCCGTCATCCCCACGGTCACCGTGAGTATCCGCCCGACGGGCCGTCCCCGTCCGCCGGTGCGCGGAACCCGGCCGACGCCACGGCGGGTTTCAGGGCCCGGGACAGCGGGGAAGCAGCGCCCCGGGCTGGACGGGACGGCGCCGGGGGAGGGGACAGGGCATGGTCGGCGGCCGTCGCTTCCGCCCGGGTGGTGGCTTCGGCCGCCAACTCGACGAGTACGAGACGAGGGGCGGTGTGCCGCCGCCCACAGGGTCACCCGCCGCCGCGTCCCACGGTGGTCTGGTGGACAGCGCGGTCTACGTCCGAGGGCACCGGTTCGCCTCGCCGTCCGGCCTCGCCGAGACGTACCGCTGCCTCCAGGAGCAGGACGGCGCGATGGCCTGGATCGGGCTGTACCGGCCCGACATCGAGCAGATCACCTCGCTGGCCCGGGAGTTCCGGCTGCACGACCTGGCCGTCGAGGACGCGATCAACGCCCACCAGCGGCCCAAGCTGGAGCGCTACGGGCACACCCTGTTCGTGGTGCTACGCGCCGCCCGCTACGACGACCTCCGGGAGGGGGTCGAGTTCTCCGAGCTGCACCTGTTCATCGGCCCGGGCTTCGTGGTCACCGTCCGACACGGTGAGGCGCCCGACCTGGCCGCGGTGCGGCGACGGCTGGAGACCGAGGCGCAGATGCTCGCCCGGGGGCCGGAGGCCGTCCTGTACGCGATCCTCGACCAGGTCGTCGACGGATACGCGCCGGTGGTGGCCGGCCTGGAGAACGACATCGACGAGATCGAGACCCAGGTGTTCGGTGGCGACCCGAACGCCAGCCGCCGCATCTACGGGCTCAGCCGGGAGGTCATCCAGTTCCAGCGGGCCGCCCGTCCGCTGCTCAGCGTGCTCGGCGCGCTGGCCGACGGCGCCGGCAGTGCCAGCGCCGACGAGGAGCTGCGCCGCTACCTGCGCGACGTGACCGACCACCTGACCCAGGTGGTGGAGCGGGTGGACGGTTTCCGGCACCTGTTGCAGAACATCCTCACGGTCAACGCCACCCTCGTCTCGCAGCAGCAGAACGAGGAGATGCGCAGCCTCACCGCCGCCAGCTACAGCCAGAACGAGGAGCTGAAGAAGGTCTCCTCCTGGGCGGCGATCCTCTTCGCTCCCACGCTCATCGGCACCGTGTACGGCATGAACTTCGTCCACATGCCGGAGCTGAACTGGCGCTTCGGTTACCTCTTCGCGCTGCTGTTGATGCTGCTGGTCTGCGGCACCCTCTATGTGATCTTCAAGCGGCGCGGCTGGCTCTGACCCGCGCGGCCGGGATTCACTCGATGCCGCGCAGGATGTGCCGTTCGTCCTCGACGTCGTCGTCGCCGGCACTGATCCGGCCGAGCAGTACGGCGGCCGCCCAGATCGTCAGTGGCGTGGCCGCCCCGGTCATTCCCCCGCCGGTCCGGTCGTCCCGGGTCTGGCTCCGCTCCGAGCGCGGTGGCCTGCGCTGAGCCTGCATGGGCCCTGCCTCTCCTCGTCGAAGCCGCCGTGGGTGGCCCGGGGTGACCCCGCGCCACACCGGCCGGGCGGACCACCTGTGAGCAGCCCACCACCGGTACGACAGCCACTCGAACCTTCCCACGCCCGGCCGCATCCGCACCGCTTGTTTTCGGGTTTCCGACTGTCACCCGCCAAACCGGACATTACGCCTCGACGGTCGAGGCGCGGTCACGGCAGCGGGTGGGCGATTCCGCGGGCGTGGTCGGTGAGCGCCGCGCCGACCACTGTCGCGCTCAACGGCAACACCTCCAGACAGCGGCGCACCGCGGCAGCCATCAGCGTGTTCGGCACCCGCATGGAGAGCGTGCAGTGCGGCACCCACCGCCCCGGCCGGTAGTGCTCGGCGAGGGCGACGCCGGCGGCGGCGAGCCGGTCGTGCACCAGCCGGTGGTGCGCCAGCAACTCCGGGGTGGGCGCCGGGCCGAGCCAGAGCACCCGACCGACGAACTGGCCGGCATGGTGGAAGTCGAGCCGCAGCGGGGCTGCCACCACCGTCCCCTGTAGCGCCTCGACGACCTGCTCCGGGTCGAACCGGGGGGCCACCATGAGCGAGACGTGCGGACGGTGGCGACGCTCCAGCAGCGAGCGCATGCTCTGCACCCCCTCGGCCTCCAGCGCGTCCCAGAGCACCCTGATCCGGCGGGTGGCGTCCGGGTCCAGGTACAACTCCACCGCTGCGACCATTCGATCACCGTAGCGGCCGAGGTTTGCCCACCCGGTTCCGGCGGTACCTGTTCGGAAACCGACCGGGAAGGCATACCCGTGGACGTGAGTGACCTGCTGACCGAGGCGTACGACAGGCTGCCCGACCTCGTCCGCGCGGCGGTCGACGGCCTCGGCCCCGAGCAACTGCGCCACCAGCCCGGGCCGGGCGGCAACTCGGTCGGCTGGCTGGTCTGGCACCTCAGCCGGGTGCAGGACCACCACGTCGCCGACCTGCTCGACGCCGAGCAGATCTGGGTCAGCGGAGACTGGGCCGGTCGGTTCGGGCTGACCGCCGACCCCGACGACACCGGCTACGGGCACTCGCCCGCTCAGGTCGCCGCCGTACGGCCGGAGAACGCGCAGGCGCTGATCGACTACTACCAGGCGGTCGCGGCGCGTACCGGAAGCCTGCTGGCCGGTCTGGGCCCGGCGGACCTGGACCGGGTGGTCGACGAGTCGTGGGACCCGCCGGTCACCCTCGGCGTCCGGTTGGTCAGCATCGTCGACGACGACCTGCAACACGTGGGCCAGGCCGCCTACGTGCGCGGCCTGATCGAGGCCGGCTGACGCGTCCCTCACCCGTTGCGGGTGAGCCGGCATCACCCCGACGCGGGTGATCCTGCGGGAAACCGTGGGGAGGGGACCCGATGGGCGCGACGGCGGAGCAGTACCTGCGACAGCTGGACACCGATCGGCGGCCTGACCTGCCGGAGACCACAGCGGGAACGCTGCGGCTGGACGTCCGCGACGACGGCAGCACCGATCACTGGTACCTCACCGTCGCCGACCAACAGGTGCGGGTGGGACGGTCGGCCGACGACGCCGACCTGGTCGTCAGCGCGGACCGGCGGGTGTTCGACAAGATGGTCGACGGGCAGCTGCACCCCGGCGCGGCGCTGCTGCGCAACGACCTCGCCCTGCACGGCGACATGCGACTGCTGATGCTGCTGCGGCGGATCTTCGCAGGGCCCAGCGGCGCCCGGCATCCCCGGGAACTCGGCCGGGCTGCCCTCGCCGCGCGGCCCTCGGACCGGAGCGCGGCGGGTGCCCCGGCCCCGGACCGCGGCCCGGTGCACGCTCGGGAGGAACAGTCGTGAGGCAGGAACTGCTCCACGTGATCGCCGGTAACGTGTTCGCGATCTGCGACGCCCAGGGCGACATCGAGGCCGACCCGCGGTCACCCGTCGGGCTCTTCGCGTACGACACCCGCTTCCTGTCCCACTTTGTGCTCAGGATCGACGGTGAAAGGATCAACGCGCTCTCCCGTGACGACCTGACCTACTTCGAGACGCGGTTCGTTCTGGTCCCCGGCGCGGCCAGCCACTACGTCGACGCCGACGTGTCGATCATCCGCCACCGCTCGATCCACGACTGTCTGCACGAGAACATCACGGTGCTCAACCACTCGCCGGAGCCGGCCGACTTCACGATCCGAGTGGAGATGGGCAGCGACTTCACCGACATCGCCGAGATCGGGCACCTCCGCCAGCGGGCCGTCGAGGTCGCTGCGGACTCGGCGAACCAGCAGCTCGTGCTGCGGTACCAACGGCAGCGCTTCGTGCGCCAGACCACGGTGCGCAGCACCGAACCGGTGGAGGTGGACGAGGGAGGGATGACGTTCCGGGTCCGGATCGCCCCGGAGGGGAAGTGGGAGACCGACCTGCACATCGCCATGACCATGGGCGGTGCGGACGGGCAGGATGTCCGCGACTCCCTGGAGTCCCACCAGCGGGCCGTGCGCACCGGGATGCGCGAGAGCCTGGCGGACTGGATGGACCAGGCGCCGCAACTGATGGCCGAACGCGACGGACTGGAGGAGATGTACCGGGGCAGCCTGGCCGACCTGGCGGCACTGCGGTACCGGCCACTGTCGTACGACGCCCGTGTGCCGATCGCCGGTCTGCCGTGGACGATGTGGTTGTGCGGGCGGCACAGCATCATCACGTGCCTGGAGACGCTGGCGTTCACCCCCCAACTGGCCCCCGCGACGCTGCGGATGCTGGCCTTCATGCAGGGTGGCCACCTCGACGACGATCTGGACGAGGAACCAGGCAAGATCCTGGCCCATCTCCGGTACGGCGAGTCCGGCGCGTTCGGCGACCGGGCGCACGCGCTGTACTACGGATCGGCGGACACCAGCCCGCTCTTCGTCGTCCTGCTCGACGAGTACGAGCGGTGGTCCGGTGACGGGGACCTGGTACGCGAGTTGCGCCACCCGGCCCGGATGGCGCTGGACTGGATCGACGAGTACGGCGACATGACCGGGGACGGGTATGTGCGCTACCAGCGTCGCAACGAACGCCACGGTGCCGTCAACCAGTGCTGGAAGGACTCCCCGGACGCAATCACCAGCGCCGACGGCAGTGAACCCGCATTTCCCCGCGCCACCTGCGAGTTGCAGGGTTACGCGTACGACGCGAAGAGGCGGGGGGCCCGGCTGGCCCGGGAGTTCTGGAACGACCCCGCGTACGCCGACCGGCTGGAGCGGGAAGCCGCAGCGCTGAAGGAGCGCTTCAACCGGGACTTCTGGCTGCCCCACCGGGACTACTACGCGTTGGCGCTCGACCCCTACGGTGAGCCGGTCGACGCGTTGGCCTCCAACATGGGGCATCTGCTCTGGAGCGGGATTGTCCCGGACGACCGCGCGGAGACGGTCGCCGAGCACCTGGTCGGACCGCGCCTGTTCAGTGGCTGGGGGGTGCGCACCTTCGCCACCGGGCAGCGCCCGTACAACCCGGTGGGCGCCCACCTGGGGGCGGTGTGGCCGGCGGACAACGCCCTGATCGCCGCCGGTCTGCGCCGTTACGGCTGCGACACGCACGCGGCCACGATCGCGGGCGGCATCTTCGACCTGGCGCAGACCCTCGGCGGCGCGGTGCCGGAGGCGATCGCCGGGCACGAGCGCAGCCTGACGAAGTATCCGGTGCAGTTGCCGGGGGCCGCCCGCCCGCAGTCGTGGTCGTCGGGGGCGCTGTTGATGCTGTTGAGCACCACCCTGGGGTTGCGGCCCACCGGCGACAACCTGCTGGTGAACCCGGCCGTGCCGGAGGGGCTCGGGCGGCTGGAGCTGCTGGACATTCCGGGCCGCTGGGGCCACTCCGACGCCTACGCCAGGGACCGGACCACCGAGGGGCGGAAACGCACCCGACTCGGCTGAGGCGTGTCGGCGACCACCCCGCGACCCGTCCGCGCGCGTCGGGTCAGCCCATGGTCTTGGCGCCGTCGATCGACTCCCGCAGGATGTCGGCGTGCCCGGCGTGCTGGGCCGTCTCGGCGATCAGGTGCAGCAGCACCCGCCGGACCGTCCAACTCGCTCCCGGCTCGAACCAGGGCGCCTGCGGCAGCGGGTGCGCCGCGTCCAGGTCGAGGGTGGCGGTCAACTCGTCGGTCCGGGCGGCCACCTCCTGGAAACGCTCGACCAGCCCGGCGAGGGTCTCACCCGGCAACATCTGGAACTGACCGACCCAGTCGATCTCCTCACGGTTCATCGCCTCCGCGCCACCGGCGGCGAAGAGCATCCACCGGT
Organism: Micromonospora sp. NPDC047756; assembly: GCF_055587245.1. Taxonomy (NCBI): domain Bacteria; kingdom Bacillati; phylum Actinomycetota; class Actinomycetes; order Micromonosporales; family Micromonosporaceae; genus Micromonospora; species Micromonospora sp. NPDC047756. The sequence continues at coordinate 403,952 of NZ_JBVJGQ010000003.1, read as the reverse complement.
GCTCGACGCCGGACACGTGCTTGATGAGGCCGCCGAGGCAGAGCCCGCTGACGGTGGGGTGGCTGGCCGCCTGCTCGTCGGTGAGCCCGTCGACCGTCTGCAGGAGGAAGCCGCGGTGCCTGCGGAGTGTCTGCAGGAGATCGGCGCGCTCACCGGTGAGCTGCTCAGTGCTGGTCATGCCGCCACCCTTCGTTGATGTCCACCGGTGCCACCGTAGGGCGCGACACCGACACTTCCCGGGCACGACACCTCCTCGACCGAAGTCCCGCCAGCGGTTGCCGATCCGCGCCGGTGGCGGTCCACTGAATGACATGGGTGTGATTAAGGTGGGCACGTCGTCCTGGGCGGACCAGTCCCTGCTGCGTTCCGGGTGGTACCCCCGCTCGGCCAGCACGCCGGCCCGCCGACTGGGCTTCTACGCCAGCCAGTTCCCGATGGTCGAGGTGGACACGTCCTACTACGCCATTCCGGTGCCGGAGACGACCCAGGGCTGGGTGGACGCCACACCGGAGGACTTCACCTTCGACGTCAAGGCGTTCAGCCTCTTCACCGGTCACCCGACACCGGTCGCCGTGCTGCCGCGGGACCTGCGACCGGCCGGCGGCCCGAGCCGGATCCGCCGCCGAGACCTGCCGGAGCCGGCGTACGACGAGCTGTGGGCCCGGTTCCGCGCGGCCCTCGACCCGATCGCGGCGGCCGGCAAGCTCGGTGTGGTGATGTTGCAGTTCCCGCCGTGGCTGGTGCGCAGCCCCGCTGCCGAACGCCGGATCGTCGAGCTGGCGCAGCGCTGCCGCCCGTGGCGGGTCGGTGTGGAGCTGCGGCACGGCTCCTGGTTGGACGAGGACTCGGCGGCGGGCACTCTGGACCTGCTACGCGACCACGACCTGTCCCTGGTCTGTGTCGACATGCCGCAGGGGCACCCGTCGTCGGTGCCGCCGATCCTGACCATGACGGCGGAGCCGGCGATAGTCCGGTTCCACGGTCACAGCGACGCCTGGCGCGAGGGTGACAAGCAGGAGAAGTTCCGGTACGCGTACGCCGAGGACGAGCTCCGACACTGGGCCGGGCTGCTGGCCGAGTTCGCCGACCGCTCCGACGAGCTGCACGTGCTGTTCAACAACTGCTGCGCCGGGCAGGCCCAGCGCGACGCCACCCGGCTGGCGCAACTGCTCGCCGAGACGATGCTCGTCGAGCAGGCCGTCCCGGTGACCGGCTGATCTCCGCACCGGCCACCCGGTCGGACGCCGGTCCGCTCAGGACCGCCGTCCCCGGCTGCGCAGGGCGTCCTGCGTCGACTCGCCGATGTCCGCGTCGTCGGGGAAGCTCCTGCCGCTGGGGGCGGGATCGGGTGGGGCACCGGGTCCGGCCATCGTCGTACGGGTCGGCTCGACCGAGCCGAAGCCGTGCCGTCCCGCCGGGTCCGACCGGCCCGCCGGGGCACCCGCGCGTCGCTCTCCGCGCCGTCCCTCGGGCACCGCGGTCTCCTCGCTGCCCTCGTCCATCGGTGAGTCGTCGCCGGTGCCCCAGGGCGCGTCGGCGTCGACGTCGTCGCCGGTGCCCCACGGCCTGGTCGCCTCCGGCTCCAGCCGGTCGTTGTTCCCGCTGCGTCCCTCGTGCGCCGTCATGGCCACCCCGCTCGTCGGTCCGCCGCTACGGCGGACGGTGTGCCGTCCTCGGGCCGGGACCGCCCGCCCGAGCGCGGCGTACGGCATGTCGCCGGCACGCCCGCCGCCCGCGCGGGACCCGTCATCGCTGCGGTGCGGGCAGGCCGGTCAGCGCCCCGCCGTCGAGGTGGCGGAGGACGCCGGCCGGCCTGCCGTTCAGCGTCCGGCCATCGCCATCGGCCGCTTGCCGTTGCTCATTCCCGCCATCTTGATCATGCCCTTCGAGGCGCCCTTCATCCCACCGGCGCGGCCGAGCACCCCGCGGAACACCTGGCCGGGCTTCTGCTGCTCACCCATGTACGCGGTGACCACGACCAGGGTCCCGGTCAGCGCCGGGATGGCCCACTGGAGCAGCTTCATCTGCCGCTGCGACGAGGCCACACTGGCCGGTGTCTGGTGGTTCGGCTCGGTGGCACCGCTCACCGACGGACCACCCGCCTTCTCCAGCCGCATGCCGACCAACCGGCTGTACCCGGTGACTGCCAGCGCGCCGATGGTCAGCGCGGTCTTGATGGCGCTGACCCGGCCCACGCCGGACTGGGCCGCCACCCGTGGGCTCTCGGTCACGAGCTCGCCGACGGCGCCGGCCAGGTGGGCGCCGATCGCGGCCGCGTTGACCGGTGTCCACTTGGACCATCCGGCCGAGGCGACCGGGAGTCGCTGGGTCGAGTCGCTGATTTTCGCCGCCGCGCCATTGACGCCGAAGGCACCCATGAGGGAGCCGCCAAACCAGGCCGCCAGGCCCAGATCGTGCATCGAGCGCAGTGCGGTGTGCCGTTCGGACATGTGATCCCCTTCCGCCGTGTCGGGCGGTGCGGCTTACCCGCCGGTCGAGCGGCTAACCCCGCCCCGGGTGGGCCGATCACCGTCGCGACCGGCCGCTACCGGACATCGGCGGCGTCGGCGGGTCGACCTGCCCCGGGCAGGAGTCGTTCGCCCGGCGGCGGGTAGATCCTCAGCGACGCCGACGAGAGGGGAACGCGATGTCGCAGCCGGACGAGAGCCGGGAGAAGACCCCCAAAACAGACGCGGTGCTCATGCACCCCGACAACGACCCACACCGGAAGACCGCAGAGGTCCCACCCCGCAAGGAGCACGCCGAGATCCAGGTGGAACGGGACGGGAACCTGGTGCCGCTGGACCAGGACGAGTGAGCCGACCGGCCGGTACGGCTCAGCGGGGCGGCAGGTCGCCGACGAATTCGGCGATCCGCCGCGCCAGCGGGGCACTGGCTCGGACCCAGGTGAAGTGGTCCAGTGTCGCCCCGGCCTGCGCCACTGTGTAACGCTCCCGGGTCACCGGCGCTCCGACGAGCTTCGCGCAGAGGTGGTCCATTGTCTCGTGCGGGGTGAACTGGTCGTCGTCCACGCTGACGGCCAGCACCGGGGTCCGCACCGCGTGGACCGCGGCCTCGGTGTCCGTACCGTCGATTCGGGGGAATCGGCCGGTCCGCGCCGTGTAGGCCCAGTCACGGACCACGCCGCGCGCCTGCCGGCCGCCGAAACCCCAGCCGGGCCAGACCCCGAGCAGCGCCGCCGTCGCGGCGATCCCCTGGGTGAGGGGCAGCACGCCGAGGCCGCGCCGGCCCGGGTAGGTCCGCCAGTACGGGATGCCGACCGCGACGAGCGCCAAGCCGTCCACCTCGTCGGTCCCGTGCAGGGCGAGATGCAGCAGGCTGGCCTGCCCGCCGAGTGAGTGCCCGAGGAGCAGTCGGGTGCGCCCGTCCAGTCGCGGCTTGAGAGCGGCCAGGACGACGCCGACGTCGGCGGCCAGCTCGGCGTAACCGTGCCGGTCCGCCCGACTCGGCGCGGGCGTGCTCGCCCCGGTGCCGCGCAGGTCGGCCACGACCACGGCGAGCCCGGCGGCGCGCAGCTCGGCGGCGAAGGGCCGGTAGTACCGGGCCCGGACCCCCATCGCCGGCCAGATCACCACCACCGGCGCGCCGGTCACCCCGGGCGGCTCCGGATAGACCTGCACACCCAGCCGGCCACCGTCGACGTCGACGAACTCCTGCGCGTATTCCGGGTCCCCGTTCACCGGTCCAGCCTACGACCTGACGTTACCGGCGGGTAGTAGCCGGCGGCGGGGCCCACGAGGGCGGTGGGCAGACGCCGCGCTCGGCGGACGCGACGGAGGGCCCCGCCGGTCGGCGGAGCCCTCCGAAGGAGACGCTGCGGTCAGGAGACCGAGATCGCCCCGTTGCTGGCCCGGACGCAGGCCACCGCTCGGGCGCTGGTGGAGGCCGCGCCGCTCAGGCACTGGCCGAGCACCTGGTGCCCGGTGGCGTTCGGGTGCCACGACTCCTGGCAGGTCTGGAAGTAGCTGACGCAGGTATTGGCGATGCGCTGGATGGCGATCTTGTCCTTGCCGGCGAGGCTGGTGACGAAGGTGCCGGTCGCGCCGTCCTGGAGCCGGATCGGGGTGGCCAACGCGCCACTCGGGCTGCTGGTCTGCTCGCAGAGCCGGGCGCCGTTGAAGGCCTGCTGCACGTTGAGGTACACCAGGTCGTCGGCGGGGAACTCGGCGGCCAGAGTGTCCCGGGTGGACTTCACGATGCCGCCCAGACCCTGGGAGAAGCGGTGCCCCGGCGCCAGGCTGGCCCGGTGGATCGGGCAACCGCCCGCGTACCGCTCGGCACCCAGGTCACGGAACTTGTCCCGGGTGTCGTCCCGGCTGTCCTCCTCGTGGAACTGCGGGTTCAGGTCCAGCGGCAGCGGGTTCGTGTAGTCCTGGAACACCACCCGGTGCTGCCCGTCCGCGTCCACCTGGTCGAGGGTGGTCAGGATCTGGCGTACGGCCGCGGTGGTCTCCGCGGTCGCGGCGCTGAGCTGCGCGGCGGTGGCCAGGTCGGCGTCGCTGCACGGCTTCTGCTCCACTGGCCCGTTCAGGTACGCCCAGAACTCCCACCAGCCGGTCCAGGCGTCGGCGATGAACCGGTTGGCGCACTTCTCCGCGACGCTGCCGAAGGTGAACGAGCTGTTGTTGGAGCCGAGGCCGATCAGCACCAGGTCGATGTCCTGGGTCTGCGCGACGGCGCGCAGCTGGCTCAGCTGCGAGGCCACGGTACGACCGTTGGTCCGCGCCTGGGAGGCGTTGGCGATGTCGTGTGGCTGGCCACCGGAACAGGCCAGGTTGAACCGGTTCTGGATGCCCGGCAGGTTGGCCTGGTTGAGCGAGGCGTTCGCCGAACGGTGGCAGAAGAACGCGTTGTTGTTCGCCGCCGTCCAGCCGGGGAAGCCCTGGCTGACTCCGTTGACGTCGACGACCGAGGTGTACGCCCCGGCGCCCTCGCCACTGATGAAGCTGTCCCCGAGTGCCACCGCGGCGGTGGGCAGCGCGGCGGACGCGGGTGCGGGCAGCGCGACGGCGGTCGACAACGCGGCCATGGCGATCGTTAGTCCCGCGGCGAGCGCGGTACGCCGGAACCTGGGCATGGGGCCCCCAACCATCGAAAGATGAAAGATTCTCTGAGAGCGCGATCAGATCACCCCGGCGCGACAGGCGTCAATGGCCCGTAACAGATTCGTTCGACGAAAGACACGGGCCCGTAGGCGCGAGGGGTTAACGCGTCGAGGTGGCCCCGCGTACCGGTGGCGGTGTCTCCGCGTGGTTCCATGATCAGCAGTCGGCTGTTCGTTGCCTCACGTCCGGAGCGCCCCGCGCGGCGGGTCGCACAGGGCCTCCGACACTTGTCCTAGCCTCGGGCTAGGCTCGCTGCGGCGCGCCACGCCGGCTGATGTCGCCGGTGACCGGCAGCACACCGCCGAGACCGGGGAGTACGACCAGTTGACCGCAGAGCCAGACACCCTGTACGGGGCCGATGACCTCACCCACCTTGAGGGGCTGGACGCTGTCCGCAAGCGGCCCGGGATGTACATCGGCTCCACCGACAGCCGTGGCGTGGGTCACCTCGTCAACGAGATCCTCGACAACTCCACCGACGAGGGTGTCGCCGGTCACGCCAGCCACGTCGAGGTGATCCTGCACGCCGACGGCTCGGTGCAGGTCGACGACGACGGCCGGGGCATTCCCACCGACGTGCACGCCAAGTCCGGCATCTCCGGCGTCGAGCTGGTGCTGACCCGGTTGCACGCCGGCGGCAAGTTCGGCGGCTCCGGCTACAAGACCTCCGGGGGTCTGCACGGCGTCGGCGCGTCCGCCGTCAACGCGCTGTCCCGTCGCTTCGACGTCACCGTCCGTCGGGCCGGCAAGATCCACGCGATGTCGTTCCGACACGGCGTCCCGGGCATCTTCGGCGGCGACGGGCCGGACGCCCCCTTCACCGCCGGCCCCGGGCTCCAGGTGACCGGCGCCATGAAGCGCGGCCAGCGCACCGGCACCTCGATCCGCTGGTGGCATGACGCCCGCTACTTCGAGACCGGCGCCGCGCTCGACGTCGACGCCGTCCGGATGAAGCTGCGCAACACCGCCTTCCTGGTCCCCGGCGTGACCTACCTGCTCCGCGACCTGACCGGTGAGGCACCCGCAGAAGAGAAGTTCCACTACCCCAACGGGCTCAGCGACATGGTGGAGTTCCTCGCGCCGGCCGGCGACCGGCCGGTCTCCGGCACCCTGCTGGTCAACGGCGAAGGCACCTACCGCGAGAACGCCGCCGACGCCAATGGCGTCATGCAGTCCAACGTGCAGCGGCGCGCCGAGGTCGAGGTCGCGTTCCGGTGGGGCACCGGTTACGAGCGCACCGTCGAGTGCTTCACCAACACCATCCGCAACGCGCACGGCGGCACCCACCGCAAGGGTTTCGAGCGGGCCCTCGTCCGCGCCCTCGCCGACGCGATCCGCAACACCCGCGGTCTGCTCAAGGCCAAGGAGGAGCCGCCCACCCTGGACGACGTCCTGGAGGGGATGACGGCGGTGGTGCACGTGCGGATCCCCGAGCCGCAGTTCACCTCGCAGACCAAGGACGAGCTCTCCACGACCGGCATCACCAAGGTTCTCCAGTCCCTGGTCGACGCCCACATCAAGGCATGGCTGGAGGACCGGCGCACCAAGGCCGAGGCGCGCACCGTCCTGCAGAAGATCGTCGACGCCGCCCGGGTGCGGCTCACCCAGAAGCAACAGAAGGACGCCGCCCGGCGCAAGACCGCCCTGGAGGGCGCGTCCATGCCGCCGAAGCTCGTCGACTGCCGGGCCACCGGCATCGACCGCAGCGAGCTGTTCATCGTCGAGGGTGACAGCGCCCTGGGTACGAGCCGGATGGCCCGTTCCTCGGAATACCAGGCGCTGCTGCCGATCCGCGGCAAGATCCTCAACGTGCAGAAGGCCAACCTCCAGCAGGTTCTGGACAATGCCGAGTGCGCGGCGATCGTGCAGGTCCTCGGCGCCGGCTCGGGGCGCACCTTCGACCTCTCCGCGCTGCGCTACGGCCGTGTGCTGATCATGGCCGACGCCGACGTGGACGGCGCCCACATCCGGACACTGCTGATCACTCTGTTCGCCCGGTACATGCGACCGCTGATCGAGGCCGGTCGGCTCTATGCGGCGATGCCACCCCTGCACAAGATCACCACCAAGGGGCGCAGTCCGCAGACGGTCTACACCTACACCCAGGCCGAGATGGAGACGACGGTCCGCAAGCTGGAGAAGGCCGGCAAGCAGATCGTCACACCCATTCCACGGTTCAAGGGTCTCGGTGAGATGGACGCCGACGAGTTGTGGGACACCACGATGAACCCGGCCACCCGAGCCGTCCGCCGGATCACCCTCGACGACGTCGACGCCGCCGAACGCATCCTCGAACTGCTGATGGGCGAGAAGGTCGAGCCGCGCCGCAACTGGCTCATCGACTCCGCCGACCGCGTCGACCGGGATGCGATCGACGCGTGAGCGAGCGACAGCGAGCGAATCTCGATACAGCGCGATGGTGTCTCGTGCCGTCGCGAAGCGACGGCGTGAGCGCCCGATCCGTTCCGATGGAGAGCTGAGTCATGGCACGCCGTAAGGAAAACAAGGTCGACCTCTCCTCGTTCGACCAGGCCGGCGCGCGGGTCTTCGACAACCCGCTGGTCACCGAGGTCTCCGACTCCTACCTGGAGTACGCGTTCTCGGTCATCCACTCCCGCGCCCTGCCCGACGCCCGCGACGGCCTCAAGCCCGTGCACCGGCGCATTCTCTGGTCGATGTACGAGCAGGGCTACCGCCCCGACCGTGGGCACGTGAAGTCCGCGCGGATCGTCGGCGACTGCTTCGTTGCCGGCACGCTGGTCTCCACGCCTGACGGCCTGCGACCGATCGAGGAGATTGAGGTCGGGGACCTCGTGCTGGACGGTGAGGGCGCTTCGGTCCCGGTCACCGCCGTGTATCGAAACCCGACCTCCGCCCTCGTTCGCGTCACCTGGAGTAATGGGCACACGATGCTCGTCACCCCAGGCCAACGCTTCCGGGTGGTCGCGGACGACCTCTCGGTGCAGTGGGCCGAGGCTCGGGATCTGGCGGGACGCCTTTCGCTGGCCTACGGGAGCCGCCGTAGCGAGGTGTCGACGCAACCTGGCAACGTCTACGACTACGTGCGCGGACTGCTGGTAGCCGAGGGCTTCCCGGCCGACCGGAACCGCGCGGCGGACGGCCGGGTTCGGATCCACATGTGTGACATCGAACCGCTCGATGTCGCTCACGGCTGGGCCATCGCCAGTGGGGTGAACGTCTCCCGAGATAAGCGCGAGGCACGCAATCCCCTCCATCGCGACCAGCACATTCTGACCTTCAGTCGGCACGAAGGGCTGCTGCAGGCCACGGAACCGCTCAGCCGCGACAAGTACGTTCCCCGTGACATCGTCGAAAACCGATCGGCGTGGGCACCGTTCCTCGCTGGCTTCTTCGACGGAGACGGTTACGTCCGTAAGCGCTTCAGGGAGATCGTCTTCGTCAGCACGAGCGAGGTGCTGGTACGGCAGATCTACGCCATGCTCGCCGACCTTGGGCTGCATGGGCATCACTGGATCAGCGGTCGTGCCTCCGCCGGTAACCCACTCTTTGGCCTATCGGTCTCCGGGCGGGACGCCGCAGAGCTTGCCCGTTTGCTGTTGCCCTGGGTGCGGATCGGATACAAGCACGATGGCTTGCAGCGGGTTACCGATATCGGCTACGAGTACAGCGGCAAGCAGGGCGACGACCGGTTGCCGTACGGTCCGGTCGTCGCGGAGTTCACGGCCGCGCACCAGGGCGGCGGGTGGTTCCGGGACCAAGACGGCCAGGCGTTTCGCGCCTCGCTCTCGGCGAGCGGCGGACCGAAGGTACGGTACGGCAAGGACCGCAATGGCGTAGCGCTTGCGGACCGGTCGTTCCAGTTGGAGCGTGCGGTCCGGGACGGTTGGATCGACAAGCTCCACCGCCTCGGCTCTCCACTCGCAGCTCGACTGGAAGCGTTGGTCGGGAGCTCGTTTCTCCGAGTCACCTCGGTCGAGGAGGTGTCACCCGACGTTACGTACGACATTCAGGTTGGCAGTGACGAGCACGCGTTCGTCGCCGAGGGCTACGTCGTTCACAACTGCATGGGTAAGTACCATCCGCACGGCGACACGGCGATCTACGACGCCATGGTCCGCCTCGCCCAGGACTTCTCCCTCAACGTGCCGCTCATCGACGGGCACGGCAACTTCGGCAGCCCCGACGACGGCCCCGCCGCCTCGCGTTACACGGAGGCCCGGATGTCCCGCGAGGCCATGCTGCTCGTCGGCGAGCTGGGCGAGGACACCGTCGACGTCGAACCCAACTACGACGGGTCGCTGACCCAGCCGACAGTGCTGCCGGCGGCCTTCCCCAACCTGCTGGTCAACGGCGCTTCCGGGATCGCGGTCGGGATGGCCACCAACATGATCCCGCACAACCTGGCAGAGGTCGTCTCCGCGGCCCGCTGGCTGATCAACCACCCCGACGCCACTCTGGACAAACTCATGGAGTTCGTCCCCGGCCCCGACCTGCCCACCGGCGGCGTGCTGCTCGGCCTGGACGAGGTGCGCCGGGCGTACGAGACCGGCCGCGGCGTGGTGCGGATGCGCGGCAAGGTGGAGATCGGCCCGATCGAGGGCAGCCGGGGCCGTCAGGCGATCACTGTTGTCGAGCTGCCCTACGGCGTCGGCGCGGAGAAGGTCATCGCCGCGATCACCAACGAGGTCACCAAGACCAAGCGGCTGACCGGCATCGCCGACGTCAAGGACCTCACCGACCGGGAGAGCGGCACCCGGCTCGTCGTCGAGTGCAAGGTGGGCGTCAACCCGCAGGCGTTGCTCGCCGACCTCTACCGGCTGACCCCGCTGGAGCAGTCGTTCGGCGTCAACAACCTGGTCCTGGTCGACGGGCAGCCGCGCACGCTGGGCCTCAAGGCGCTGCTGGAGGTCTTCCTGGCCCACCGGTACGAGGTCGTCACCCGGCGTACCTCGTACCGGCGACGCAAGCGTCAGGAGCGGCTGCACCTGGTCGACGGTCTGCTGATCGCGCTGCTCGACATCGACGAGGTGGTCCGGCTGATCCGGGGCAGCGACGACGCTCAGGCAGCGAAGGACGGGCTGATGAGCCGGTTCGGCCTCTCCGACATCCAGGCGACGTACATCCTGGACACTCCGTTGCGCCGGCTGACCAAGTTCGACCGGATCGAGCTGGAGGCTGAGCAGGAGCGGCTGCGCGCCGAGATCGCCGAGCTGAGCAAGATCCTCGACGACGAGCGGGTGCTCCGGAAGGTGGTCTCCGACGAGCTGGCCACCGTGGTCAGGCAGTTCGGCACCGAACGTCGTACGACGCTTGTCGACGGTGACCTCAAGGAGGTGTTGGCCGCGTCCGTACCGGCCGGCCCGCTGGAGGTCGCCGACGACCCGTGCCAGGTGATCCTCTCCGCGACCGGGCTGGTCGCGCGGACCGCGGCCGAGTCGGAGGAGAGCGCCGAGGGGCGCCGACGTAACGGCCGGGTCAAGCACGACACGGTACGCGCCATCGTGCACTCCACCGCCCGTGGTCGGGTGCTGCTGTTGACCAGCGCCGGTCGGGCGTTCAAGGTCGACGTCCTGCCACTGCCGGTGCTGCCCGAGCAGGCGGGCACCGTGTCGCTGCGTGGTGGTATGTCCGCCGCCGAGCTGGTGCCGTTGGCGGCGGGGGAGACCGTCGTCGGTCTGGCCCCGCTCGGCGGGCAGGCGGAGGGCTCACCGGGGCTGGCGTTGGGCACCCGACAGGGCGCGGTGAAGATCTGCGCGCCGGAGTGGCCGGTGCGGTCCGACGAGTTCGAGGTGATCGGTCTGCGCGACGGCGACGAGGTGGTCGGGGCGACCTGGCTGACCGACGGCACCGAGACGCTGACCTTCGTCACCTCGGAGGCGTCCCTGTTGCGCTTCCCCGCCGGGTTGGTCCGCCCACAGGGCCTCAAGGGCGGCGGTATGGCCGGCATCAACCTGCCGGTCGGGGCGCGGGTGGCGTTCTTCGGGGCGGTGCGCACCGACGACCCGGGGCACGGCGAGCCGATGGTGGTCACCTCCACCGGCGCGACGGTCAAGGTGACGCCGTTCAAGGCGTACCCGGCGAAGGGCCGGGCGACCGGCGGCGTGCGCGCGCACCGCTTCCTCAAGGGTGAGACGGACGTGGCCGTCGCCTGGGTGGGCCCGCGACCGGTCGGCGCGACCGCCACCGGCGAGCCGGTGGAGCTGCCCGCGGCGGACCCACGCCGTGACGGCAGCGGCTTCGCGGTGATGCTCGGTCCGACGGTGGTGGGCCACCTGATCGAACGCGACTGACCCCTGCCACGGGCGTCGGCGCGCCGCCCAGGAGGGGGTGTGCGGCGTGCGGGCCCGCTCGGGGGTGTGCGGCGTGCGGGCCCGCTCGGCCGGGCCCGCTCGGCCGGGCCTGCTCGGCCGGGCGCCCCAAGATCTGCACAACGTGGGGGAAGTTGCTGCTTCCGGGATGCCGCAGGCAGCAGTCTCCCTGAAGCTGTGCAGATCTTGATGGTCGAACTGCTGAAGATCGTGCTCGATCCAGGAGGTAGGGGTTTCACCGACGCGGTGATGCCACTCGATCCTGGATCTAGCACGATCATGCGAAGTGGGGCTTCCGCCGGCGCGCTATGGTGGTGTCCTCTGTTGTCGGTGAGGGTCCGGGTGCACCGCGAAGCACCCCTCAACATGATGTCTTTCTTGTCCGGCGGAGTCGCCGACGCGGCGTGAGCGCCGCCATCCGGGTCCGGCCGAGGCGTGAGCTCCGTGCCGCCCGCCGTCCCCGGCCACACCGCTGTTGGGGTCACCTGATCGCCGCGCCACTCTGGCCGCTGCACGGCGCGAATCTCGGCACCCTGTTGCGGACGTGCGATGCGGTCGGCGCCTGCCTCGCCGTACCCCCGTTCCGTTGGGTGGACGAGGCCGTGGCCCGGGGCAACACGCTGCGTCGGCCGGGCTGCGTTCACCGGGTCGGCAGTCCGCTGCGCTGGCTGGCCGCCGAACGGGCCGCCGGCGCCCGGGTCCTCGGGGTGGAGTTGGCCGACGAGGCCGTCCGGCTCGGTGATCTGCCCGCCGCTCGAGGTCGCACCGTTGTGCTGTTGGGGCACGAGGCGACGGGCATCCCGCCCGAGGCGCTCGACCATCTTGACGCGGCGGTGGAGATTCCCATGGTCGGCCACGGTCACAGCCTGAACGTCGCGGTAGCCGGCTCCCTGGTCCTCTACAAACTCGCCGGCCTCCTCTAGGGCAGCCGCCGGTTGAGATGTTGCTGGGGCGGACCGGGTAGCTGAGGCTGCCCGATGCCACGAACCGCGAGGTAGGTCCGGACAATCGGACCTACCTCGCGAGTCGCTGGTCAGTCGTGGCGATCGGCCACTCGCGATCGTCCCGCCTCCCACGATCCCGTCGATATCACCCCGGTAGGGAGAGGGCTGGCCGGGCCAGTTGGCCAGGTAGCGCTGCATCGCCTTCCAGCTGTTGGTCCCGAGCGCCCCGTCGATCGCGCATCCGTCGAAATTTTCCCGGATCCGCGCAGCGGCTGGCCTGGTGTCCGTCGCGTCGCGGTGCTGGGCGAGGTCAGCAGGTGCGGGAGTTGTAGGCGGCCCAGTAGGGGCCGCCGCCCTGAGGCGGGTAGAACCGGTAGTTTCCGTCGGGCGAACGCTGCAGCACGAACTGGTGCGAGCCGTACGGACTCCGGGAACCCGTCGCCCCTCGGTACACCACGTATACCCATCCGTTCTGGCTGTCGTCCTGCGCCAGCCTGTCGCCGGCCTTGGTCCAGCTGTTCCGGCCTGCTGAGCCATCCGCTGAAAGGCCCTTGTCGCGCTGGAAGTTCCTCGTCGCGGCATCGGTCTGGTCGCCGAAGACGCCGTCGATCCCGGACGAGGGCAGGTAGCCATTCGCCCAGAGGATCGTCTGCCACAGACAGGCGACGTTCGAGTTGCGGTGCGTGGTGACGTTGGTGACGCCTTCGTCGTCGAAGTCGTCAGACACCGCGCCGGTGCCATGGACGTACGCCCTGCCCGTGTAGGAGCCGCTGGCTGCGGCCGGCGTGGCGATGGTGACGTTGACGCCGATGGCCAGTGCCGCGCCGATGGCGGGTACCGCAGCTTTCTTGAGGACGCGGCGGATGGAGCGGTGCGACGACATGCATCTCCTTCGGTCGGGATTCGTTGGGGGGCATCGGTGCTGGGCGACGCGCAGCCGGCGGTGTCAGACCTGGCACGACGAGGCGAGCTGCCTCGCGCCCGGTGTGGACGGTCCGGTTCGACTTCGTTCCATCGTCGTGCGACCAGTCCTGGCGATTGGTGCTCTTGGATGGGGCGGTGAGGACGGTAGAACCGTCCTCACCGCTCCGGGGCCCCCCGTGGAGAAGGTACGGTGGGGCCGGTACAACCGCCGTACAACTAGCGCATAGATCATTTACTCGCCCGCGTTGTCCGGGTGTTGTGCGCGTTGCGGTACATGGCTGTGCCCACATGTGAGGTGCCTGGTTGCGTTTCGAACTCCTTGGCCCGATCCGGGTGTACCGCGACGACCGTTCGGTTGCACTGGGCCCGGTGAAGCAGCGTCTCCTGCTGGCGACCCTGCTGCTGCGCCCGAACGAGGTCGTCGGCACCAACGAGTTGGCCGCGATGCTGTGGGGCGACGAAGAGCCGGCGTCGGCCGCCGCGAATCTGCGCACCTATGTCCGCGGGTTGCGGCGGTCGCTGGGTGATGGGGCGACCTGGGATGGGATAACCGCTACGGCAGGCGGCTACCTGCTGCGGGTGGGCCCAGGCGAACGGGACCTGGACCTGTTCGACGACGCGGCGGCGCGGGGCCGCGAGGCGCTCGCCGCTTCCGATCTGGACCGGGCTGAGGCCGAATTCTCCGCCGCAATGCGCCTGTGGCGTGGTGTTCCGCTGTCTGACCTGCCGCTGCGCTCGACGCTGTCTCGGCGGGTGGTGCAGTTGGAGGAGCGTCGGCTGCTCGTCGAGGAGGACTACGCCGAGGCGATGCTGGCCCGCGGCGCGTCGGCCGACGTCGTGCACCGGTTGCGCGGCCTGCTCGACCGGCATCCGTTGCGGCAGCGGGCGTGGGGCCAGCTGATGGTGGGTCTGTACCGCATCGGGGACGTGGCCGGCGCGCTTGATGCTTTCCGGCAGGCCCGACAGAGGCTCGCGGAGGAGACCGGCCTCGATCCGGCGCCGGAACTCGTCACACTGTACGGCGACATCCTGCATCACCGCCCGGGCCTGACGGCGCAACCGCCAGCGGGGCCGGGCCGGCCGGCGTCGGAGACGACAGGGGCGCCGCTCATTCAGCGCCCCGAGCAACTGCCGCGCGCGGTGCCGGGGTTCGTTGGACGCAGCGTCGAGTTGGCGGGCCTCGACGGGCTTCTGCAGGGCGGTGCTGAGGGGCCGGCGAGCGTGGTCATCTCCGTGGTGTCCGGCATGGCCGGGGTCGGCAAGACGGCCCTGGCGTTGCACTGGGCGCACCGGGTTGCCGACCGCTTTCCGGACGGTCAGCTCTATGTGAACCTTCGCGGCTACGACGAAGCCGGCGTGGTGTCCCCGTCCGACGCCCTGTCCGGCTTCCTCGAAGCGCTCGGCGTGCCGCACGCCCGGATTCCCTCCGACATGGAGGCTCGGACTGGTCTCTACCGCAGCCTCTTGGCTTCGCGTCGGATGCTTCTGGTGCTGGACAACGCTCGCGACTCCGCCCAGGTGCACGCCCTGCTGCCCGGTGCGGGCAGCTGCATGGTCGTGGTCACCAGCCGTGATCGTCTCGGCGGCCTGATCGCCGCCGAGTGTGCCACGCCGTTGACACTGGACGTGCTCACGGCGGAGGAGTCGAGGAGCCTGCTCGCCAGACGTCTCGGGGTCAGCCGGCTCGCCTCCGAGTCGGTGGCCGTGGCCGACATCATCGAGGCCGCCGGCCGGCTTCCGCTGGCGCTGTCGATAGTGGCGGCGCGGGTGGCGACCCATCCCACGTTCCCGCTCGGTGCGATCGCCGCCGAACTGCACTCGGCCGAGGCGAGGCTCGACGCGTTGGCCGACGGTGACGTCCGGCGCGTCTTCTCGTGGTCGTTCCTGGCCCTGGGGGCGGACGCCGCCCGGCTGTTCACCCTGCTGGGGCTGCATCCGGGCCCGGACCTGACCACCGCTGCGGCCTCGGCGCTCGCCGGTGTGTCGGCTGCTGCGGTCACGCCGATCCTGCGGGAACTGACTCGGCTCCATCTGCTGGCTGAGCACGCGCCCGGCCGGTTCGCCTTTCATGATCTTCTGCGCGCCTATGCGGCCGAGCTCGCACAGTCGTCGGAGCGCGGCGACGAACACGTCGCGGCCCGACGACGCCTGTACGACCACTACCTGCATGCCGCCTATCCGGCCGCCCGGCTGCTCCAGCCGCAGTGGCCCTCGATCGAGCCGGTGCCGCCACTGTCCGTACCCGCCAGGTCGCCGGTAACCGATCATGACGGCGCGCTCGTCTGGTTCACGGCGGAGCATCGGGTGCTGGTCCGGGTGGTCCGACAGGCCGCCGAGAACGGCTTCGAGACGTACGCCTGGCAGATCGCCTGGGCGCTAACCACCTTCGTGGCACCGCGCGGTCTCTGGCAGGACCAGCTCGACATCCAGGAGGTCGCGCTGGGTGCCGCGGAAAAGATCGACGACCTCCCCGGTCAGGCCGTCGCCAACCGGCTGGTCTCCCGCGCGCTGACCCGACTGGGCGACCGCACCACGGCCGAGTACCGGCTCAAGCGTGCGCTCGAGCTGCACGAACGTCTCGGCGACCCGATCGGCCAGGCCCAGACGCTGCACAACTACTGCGAACTCTGCTACCTGGACGGCCGGCTCGACGAGGCGCTCGCACACGGTCGCGAGGCACTGCGGCTCTACCGGCTGGTCGGCAATCACGCGGGCGAAGCCCGGACGCTCAACGCGATCGGTTGGCTGCTCGCCACCACAGGCGATTACGTCCAGGCCATCGCCAGTTGCACCGAGGCCCTCGACCAGCAACGACGGACCGACGACCGCAATGGTCAGGCTGCGACGCTCGACAGCCTCGGCTTCGCCTACGACCGCCTGGGTGACCGCGACCGCGCGGCCAACTGCTACGAGCAGGCGATCGAGCTCTTTCGCGACTCCGCGGACCGGTATCACGAAGCGGAGACCCTCATCCGGCTTGGGGAAACCCGGGAAGGGATGGGCGACCGCGACGCTGCCGCTGCCGCTTGGCGGCTGGCTGTGCGGATTTACGAGGAGGTCGGCGACCCCGCAGCCGAGGAGGTCCGCAGCCGCCTTGAACGTCTGGTTCCGTCCTAGTTACGCGACGTTGTGGGGGCGGAACTGGACGCTCACCCGGGGGCCCACCGGGCGGGTGGTCTTGGGGATGGCGTGTTCCCAGGTGCGTTGGCAGGAGCCGCCCATGACGATCAGGTCGCCGTGGCCCACCGGGAAGCGCAGGCTCTCGCCGCCGCCGCGGGGGCGCAGCAGCAACGGCCGGGGTGACCCGAAGGAGACGATCGCGACGATGGTGTCGCTGTGCGCCGAGCGACCGATGGTGTCGCCGTGCCAGGCCACGCTGTCGCGCCCGCAGCGGTAGAGGCACATGCCGGCGGTGACAAAGGGCTCGCCCAGCTCGGGCGCGTAGTGCTCGGTGAGTGCGGTCCGCGCGGCGGTGAGGACGGGGTGGGGGAGTTGCCGCGCCTCGTCGTACCAGCAGAGCAGGCGGGGCACGTCGACCTCGGCGTCATACATGGTGCGCCGTTCGGCACGCCAGGGCACCTCGGTGAGCAGGGTGTCGAGGACGGTGTCGGAGCCGCGCACCCAGCCGGGGAGGTGGTCGACCCAGGCGCCCCGGCTGAGCTGGTGCCGGCGGATCTGGCCGGGCAGCGGCCCCAGGGTCGGCCCGGTGTCGGCCAGGTCGAGCATCGACGGCTGGTAGGCGGCCTGCGTCATTGGCCCACCCTAGCAGCACTTTCGTACACCCGTACTAGTGGCGTCCGGCGTCAACCCCCGGCCAAGATCGCGATCGGTCCCGGATCAAGTCGCCTTCGAGGGGGACGACGCGGTCAGTTCGGGACGGTGGCGGCGCGTACGGCGTCGAACACCGCGTCCACCACCCGCGCCCGGCCCTGGCCGTCGACGGTGGACCAGGCGCGGGCGGCGAGCGTCGCGCGCCGCTGCGGCGAGCTGAGCAGCCCGTGCAGGGTCCGCGCCGCCGCCGCGCGGGCGGCTCGTCCGGCGACGCCGCCGGCGGTCAGCTCCGGCAGCTCGCCGAGGCCGGCGGCCAGGCCGTGGCGAACCACCCGGGTGTACGACTCACGTTGGTTGTCGACCACGCAGACCAGTGCGCTGGGTGCGCCGAGGCAGCAGAGTTCCCAGGTGGACGTGCCGGCGGCGCTCACCACGAGGTCGGCTTCGGTGATCAGCGCCGGCAGCGAGGTGGTGGGCGGGACCGCTCGGATGGTCTGACCCCGACCGGGGGCGACATCGTCGACCTCCGCCTCGATCTCGGGTCGGCCGACGATGACCGTGAGGTCCATCGGGTGGCCGGTGGCCGCCAGCACCCTGGTCAGGACGGGGGCCGCGCCGACCGCATCGGTGCCGCCGAAGAAGGCCAGCACCCGGGGGCGGCTGACCGCCGTGGCGCGAGGGGCGACCGGCGGCCGGGCGCTGATCACGGCGTCGCGCAGCAGGGCGTACCCGCTCCCGGCGAGCAGTCGGCCGGGCAGCTCCGCGGTGGAACCCCGCTCGGGCAGCCCCGCCCCGGGACCCAGCCCCGGCGACTCCGCCCCGGAACCCGGCTCCGCTCCGAAGTTCTGGTCGAGGTAGAGGTCCGCGACCTGGCCCCGGCTGTCGCCGTCGATGATGGCGAGGGTGTGGACGCCGGCGGCGCGCACGGCGCCGGCTCCGGCCGGGTCCAGTTCGTAGGAGTCGAGGACCAGTACGTCCAGGTGGTGTCGGCGGGCCGCCTCGACCAGGTCGGCAGCCGAATCCGGGCCGGGGAGCAGCGGGATGCCCCGCGCGGCCAGCTCCGCGGTTGCCCAGTCGAGCCGTTCGACGGTGCCGAACACCGTGACGTCGGCGCCCCTGGCGAGGAACTCCTCGGCGAGCGCGAGGCAGCGGACGAGGTGGCCGACGCCGCGCCGTGGCCCGGCGTCGCAGCGCAACCCGACCCTCAGGGTGCTCAGGATTCCTCCAGGTGCTTCTGACGTACGTTGGCGTTGAGGGCGCGCAGCCGGGGTTGGCCGTCGAGCCAGTCGGCGAGCTTGGCCAGGGGCACGCTGACGTCACCGAAGTGGTCGATGATCGCGCTGACCAGCGTCCAGTCCTGCTCGGTGTCGAGGGTGAGCCGCAGCGCGGAGCGGTCCGGGGTGAGCGTCACCCCGAGCACCCGGAACAGCTCCGGATGGGTGTACGCGTACGAGGTGACGTGCACCCGGTGGTGGTCAGTGGCGAGCCGGCCCAGGGTGCGCAGTGTCTCCGCTCGGATGATCTCGACGTCCAGCCCTCGGGGCAGGGTCCGGGCGATGGAGGTGCTGGCGTAGTCCAGCCCGGGGACCGCCCGGTACACCGAGGCGACCAGGGTGATGATCTCCGGGTCGAGCAGGGGGCAGTCGGCGGTGAACCGCATGACGGCGTCTCCCGGGTGCGCCGCGAGAGCCCCCACGAACCGGTCCAGCACGTCGTCGACCGGCCCGCGGTGGCACGGCACGTCGAGCCGCGCGCACTCGGTGGCCACCGCGTCGTCGACCGCGTCGGTGCTGGTGGCGACGACGAGGTCGGCCAGGACGCCGCTGTCCCGGGCGGCGCGTACGACCCGGCCCAGCACTGAGCGTCCGGCGAGCGGGCGGAGCACCTTGCCGGGCAGCCGGGACGAACCCATCCGAGCCTGCACGATGCCGACGATCCGCGGTACGCCGGTCACTGCTGCTCCTCCTGCTTGGGGGACAGCACCGCGGTGGCCCGGCGTTTGGCGGCGCGGGCACCCCGTTTGGCCAACCGGGCCGGGGTGATGGCGAGCCGACCCACCCGGTAGCTGATCGACCCGCTGAGCAGGCTGATCGTCGTCTCGGCCCGGCGCAGCGCCCGTTCCCGCGAGGTGAGCAGGTCCTCGGTCCACGCGTTCAGCGCCGCCAATCGGGCGAGTTCCTCGCGCTGGCGCAGCCACGCCTCGCGGAGCTGCTGGTAGCTGTGCCCGCCGACCGGCGGGTCGGTCGGCGCGACGGCGTGCAGTTCGTTGGCGAAGCCGACCGTGCCGTCGGCGTCGAGCCCGTGCAGCGCGGCGGTGATGGCCGCCTCGGCCTCGATCGCCTCGCTGACCGTCGCGCGGTCGAGGTCGTGGCCGGCGAGTCCGCCGAGCACCACGGTCAGACCCGCGACGTCGAGAGTGGACGACCACGGGTGGGCGTACCCGCCGGTGAGCAGGCCCGCGGCGAAGCGCCACAGCCCGCGCGCGAGCACCACGTCGGCGGGCAACGGGGCGGTGGCCCGCCAGCTGGGGTCGAGCACCGCGTACCGCTCGCCGTCGACCACCACGTTGTCGGCGCCGGCCAGCGCCGCCGCGCCGGCGATCCGGCCGTCGGCATCGGTCTGGTCGGCGAGCCAGACCGCGTACCCGTGCAGCAGCGCGCGCAGGGTGGCCAGGTCGCGGCGCAGCGAGGCGTCGAGCAGCAGGGTACGCAGCAGCCGGCCGGACGGCACCGGTCCGGACAACGCGTCGGCGTCCCGGTAGGCGGTCTCGCGGCTGGCGAACGGCGCGACGGCCGGTGTGGTCGGGTCGGTGGCCGGGATGAGCCCCCAGCGCCAACCGGACGGGCCGTGCAGCACCTCCAGCACGCCGATGCCGGGGCGACCGGTCTGCACGAGAGCCACCGGCAGGTCCGCCTCGACGGTCGGCGCGGCCGGGTCCGTGGTGTCGGCGGGCCGGTGGGCGAGGGTCAGCCAGCCCGGTGCGAGGTCGGCGGCACGCCCGGCGTGCAGGGCGTCCACCGCGAGCCGGGCCGGGTCCTGCAGCACTGTGGCGCTGGTGAAACCCCCGGCGCAGGCGCCGTGCAGCACCGCGTCGAACAGGCCGGAGCCCGCGTCGCGGTCGAGGTGGTCGGCGTCCAGCAGCGCCGTCGGGATGCTGACATCGGGGTACGCGGCCCAGCACGCGGCCGGCCGCAGCCCCGCCGCGCGGAGCCGCTCGCGCAGTTGGTCCCGGTTGGCCGGGTGGGCGCGGTCCAGCACGCCGCCGATGGTCCAGGCGGAGTCGTCCCGGCGGGCGTACCAGGGGCTGGTGTCGACGAGCCGGTGCAGGCCCAGCGGGTTGTCCAGGCGCAGCAGCAACGCGCCTCCCGGCCGGATCGCGGCGACGAGTCGTGCCAGCACGGCGTCCCAGCCGAGGCGGGTGCCCTCCACCGACTCCACCGGTTCCAACCCGGCAGCCGCGATCACCACGTCGTACGTCTCGTCGTCCGGTATCCCGGCCGGGCCACCCACCACCACGCGGGCGGCCCGGTCCGCGAGCGCCACCGCGTCCGGGTGGCTGCGCAGCAGACAGGTGACCTCGGCGTGGGTGAGCTGGTCGAGCAGCGCCGGGTCGTGTGGACCGGCCACCAGGACCCGGGCGCCGGGCGGCACCAGCCGTGCGGCCAGCGCGGCGAGCGGCCCACCGTTGGCCAACCGTTCCTGCGGCAGGTCCGACCAGGCCAGCATCTCGCCGCCCGGCAGGGTGATCCGGTCGGCGGGTGCCGTCTCAGTCGTCACTGTCTTCCTCTTCCTCCTGGAGATTCGCCCAACCGAGCAGCTCGCGAAGCTCGGCCGGCGCGCAGCGGTGGTCGGTGCCCAGCTCGGCGCGGGCGATCTCGACGGCGGTGGGCAGGTCGACAACGGTGCCGTGCAGCTGTGGCCACTGCCGTCGGATCCGAGCGGTGCCACCGAAGGTGGGGTCCTCGTTGGACAGGATCATCGGGTCGCCGTAGACCGCCGGTTCGCATCCGGCCGCGATGCCGTAGAAGATCGCGCTGGTCAGCCGGTTGGATGCTACCCGGCGGTGCCGGCGCAGTTCGGTGAGCTGTCGGTCGAGGAACTCCGGATCGGTGTCCTTCCACCAGTGTCCCCGGTAGCCGTGGCAGATCACCCGGAACCCGGCGCGCTCGTAGAGCCGGCGCACGTTGCGCATCCGGTACTCGTGCCAGTAGAGGCAGACCGTGACCGGGCCGGGCTCGGTGTCCTGAATGAGGGCGATCAGTTTGCGGTGGTCGCCCTTGACGTGTTGACCCTCCCAGCCGTGGAACGGGTACCAGATGGTGCCCTCCCGCTCCTCGGCCGGTGGTTCCTCGGGTCGCATGGCCAGCAGGTAGCTGAACGGTGCGCCGATGACGACCACGTTGCGTCGTCCCACCGACCAGGCCCGACGACGGGTCTGCTCCGACCAGAGCAGGCTGGGGGTGCGTTCGGCGTACGGGTGGCCGGGGGCCAGGCCGTCACCGATGTTCCAGCCGTGCTGCACGTACCCGTTGATCCGGGGTGGGTGCCGGTCGCCGAGGCCGGCGTAGCGGGCCAGCACGTGCGCGTGGCCGTAGAAGTGGTTGGCGTGGTGCATCAGGTTCCCATCAGACGGCCGGACGCACCGGGCCGCCACGCACCGCGGCGGTCAGCGCGTCGATGACGCGGTCCTGGTCGGCGTCGCTGAGCCCCGGGTACAGCGGCAGCGACAGCTGCTGGAGGTAGAACGACTCGGCGACCGGGCAGGACCCGCGCCGGTATCCCAGGTCGGCGAAGGCCGGGTGCCAGTGCACCGGGATGTAGTTGACCTGAACGCCGATGCCGGCGGCCCGCATCCGGTCGTACACCTCGCGGCGGCGTCCGTCGAGCACCCGGATCGGGTAGAGGTGCCAGGCCGGGTCGGCCCACGACCTGCGGTTCGGCACCAGCACGCCGTCCAGGTCGGCGAACGCCTCGTCGTAGCGGGCGACCAGGGCGCTGCGGCGGGCCGTGAACTCGCCGAGCCGACGTAGCTGGCTGCGGCCCAGGGCGCAGAGCACGTCCGGGAGCCGGTAGTTCAGCCCGAACTCGTGCACCTCCTGGTGCCAGCCGCCCTCGTCCGGGAACCGCAGGTCGTCGCGGTCGCGGACCACGCCGACACCACGGAACCGGCGGGCCCGCTTCAGGATCTCCGGGTCCAGCGCCGCGACGGCGCCACCCTCGGCGGTGGTCAGGTTCTTCGTGGGGAAGAACGAGAACGTGGTGAGGTCGGCGAGCGAACCGACCGGTCGACCGTGGTACGTCCCGCCGATGGAGTGCGCCGCGTCGCCGAGCAGGAGCGCGTCGCTGCCCTCGATCGACGTGCGCAGCGCGTCGTAGTCGGCGGGGTGGCCGGCGTAGTCGACGGCGGCGACGACCTTCGTGTGCGAGGTGACCGCGGCGGCGGCCGCCGCCGGGTCGAGGCAGAACGTCTCGTCCTCGACGTCGGCGAACACGATCTTCGCGCCGAGGGCGACCGCGCTGCTGGCGGTCGCCACGAACGTCATCGGCGGGACGACCACCTCGTCGCCCGGTCCCACCCCGGCCGCCGCGTACGCCACGTGCAGCGCCGCGGTGCCGTTGGAGACGGCGGCGACACCGACGCCGCCGGTCCACCGGGCGAGGTCGGTCTCGAAGGCGTCGACCTGCGGACCGGTGGTGAGCCAGTCGCCGCGCAGCACGTCGGCGACGGCTGCGACGTCGTCCTCGTTGATCGACTGCCGACCGTACGGGAGCATCCCCGTCATCCGTTGATGCCGAGCATGTCGCGCAACTGCTCGACGGTGAGCCACTCGTCGTTGGTGTCCGACTGGTAGGCGAAGCCGTCCGGCACCGGGTCGCAGTCGATCGGCGCCTGGTAGCCCCAGGTGGCGATGGTCGGTTGGACGATGAACCGGCCGTCGGCGCGCAGCGTCCGCCGGCTGTCGTCGGGCGCGATCATCTCCTCGTGCAGCTTCTCGCCCGGCCGGATCCCGATCTCGTGGGTGGTGGCGTCCGGGGCGACGGCCTCGACCAGGTCGAGGATGCGCATGCTCGGGATGCGCGGCACGAACAGCTCGCCGCCCTGCATCTGGTCGAACGAGTCCATGACGAACTGCACGGCCTGGTCCAGGGTGATCCAGAAGCGGGTCATCCGCTTGTCGGTGATCGGCAGGCTCTTGCCCTCGGCGGCGAGCCGACGGAACAGCGGGACCACCGAGCCGCGGCTGCCCACCACGTTGCCGTAGCGCACCACCGAGAAGCGGGTGGGGTGCTGGGCGGCGTAGTGGTTGGCCGAGACGAACAGCTTGTCGCCGACCAGCTTCGTCGCCCCGTACAGGTTGATCGGGCTGGACGCCTTGTCGGTGGAGAGCGCGATGACCTTTTTGACGCCGGCCTCGATCGCCGCGTCGACGACGTGCTGGGAGCCGGTGATGTTGGTGGCGATGTACTCCGAGGGGTTGTACTCCGCGGTGTCCACCTGCTTGAGCGCGGCGGCGTGCACCACGTGGTCGACGCCGTGCATGGCCCGGGTGAGGCGGTGCCGGTCCCGGATGTCGCCGATGAACCAGCGCAGCCGCGGGTCGTCGCCGAGCTGCTGGCGCAGCTCGTACTGCTTGAGCTCGTCGCGGGAGAACACCACCACGCGGGCGGGGTCGGCCTCGTTGAGGATGTGCCGGAGGAACGTCCTGCCGAAGGAACCAGTTCCCCCGGTGATCAGAATGGACGATCCATTCAACTCACTCAATGTGGTGCTCCCGTGTTCGTGGATGAACGAGCGGCCCTGGGCCGGCCGACCGGGGTGACACGCTAGCCATGGCGGGTTAACTCCCCGGCGCTCGCGGGTGAACCGCAACCTCTGCTCCCGTGAATGCCGGACACCGCGCAGGCGAACACTTCCGACCGCCCGGGACGGGGGCTGACCAGGCCGGATCGGGCCGCTACAGTGACCGCGCGAACGACCCGGCGGCCCCGCGCGCAGTCGGCTCCCGTGTTCACCCGACATTCACACCGGCGTGGTGTGAGCGGGCCACCCCCAGCGTCACCGCCGCCGGCCGACGTGCTCGTCGGATCCGCGTGGGCCCGGCCCGGCCGGCAGTTCTGGAGGCGTTGATGGCACCCGTTAGTGACGTGGTCGACCGGCCGGCGGTGGCGGTCGAGACGCCGAGTGACCGGCCGGCCCGGCGGTGGCTGCTGCCGCTGCTGCTGGTCGTCGGTTGGGTGCTCAGTGTGGCCTGGCGGATGTGGTGGTCCCGGCACATCGTGCTGCCCATCGCGCACACCGACGAGGACAGCTACCTGAACACCGCCCGTGCGTTGGCCGGCGGTCCGGGGGGCTTCAGCAGCGAGAACGACCTGCTGCGCCGGGTCGGCTACCCGATGCTGATCTCGCCGGCGTTCCTCGGGGACCGGGACTTCACCGACAGCTACCGGATCGTCCAGCTGATCAACGCGATGGTGAACTCGACGCTGCTGCCGCTGGCGTACCTCTTCGGTCGCCGCCTGTTCCAGCTGCGCCGTTCGTACGCGCTGCTCGGCGCGGTCGCGGCGGCGACCCTGCCGGCCACCGCCTTCTACGCGGGCGTTGCCATGATCGACGCGGTGATGGCGCCGCTCGTGGTCGCCTGGCTGCTCGCCGTGCACCGCTGGATCACCCGGCCCGGCCCGCTCGCGGCCGCCACGGTGGGCCTGCTCGTCGGCGGGTTCCACCTGCTGCACTCCCGCGGCCTGGTGATCGTGGCCGTGCACGCCGGGCTGGTGCTGCTGCTGTTCGTCCGCCGGCGGATCAGCCCGCCCGTGGTGCTCGCGGCGCTGCTGCCGGTGCTCGCCATGGCGCTCGTCAACGAGGCCGCCATCCGCTACCTCGGCGGCAAGGTCTACCTGCTCGGCAGCACTCCCGGCGGCAGCACGCTCGACGCGATCGCCTCCGCCCAGGGCGTGGTCCGGGTGGGTGCCGCGGTCACCACCCAGCTCTGGTACCTCGTGGTGATCACGTTCGGACTGGCCGGGGTGGCCTGGGCCGGGGCCGTCCGCGAGCTGTGGCGTCCGCGGCACGGCGACGCGGCCCGCTGGACGATGGGCGTGGCACTGGTGGTGACCGTCGGGGTGGCCGGCGGCGCGTCGGTGATCCTGTCCGGCATCACCGGCAAGCCGCTGGACGCGATCTACGGCCGGTACGTGCAGATGCTCGCGCCGTTCTGGCTGCTGGTCGGGTTGGGGGTGCTGTTCACCGCCGGCTGGGGGGTGGTGCTGCGCCGGGCAGCGGTCGCGGTGGCGCTGCTGGTCGGTGGCGGCGCGCTGATCGCGGCCCGACTCGCGTACGTGGCCAGCCAGGACCATCAGCTGCGCTACGGCGGTTTCAGCGCGCCGGACCTGGTGGCGTTGACCGGGGGCTGGCATGAATTGCGACCGGTGGTCGGGTCGCTGGTCGGCATCGCCGGCTGTGTGGTGCTCGTCGCCGCGGCCCGGGTGCCCCGCCTGCGGCTGCCGATCCTCGGCGCCCTCGTGGTGGTCAACCTCGTCACGATGCAGGTGATCGACCAACGGATCGTCCGACCGGCCGCCGAGAGCACCGCCCCGACGCCCCGGGTGGCCGACGTCGGCGTACGCCCCGGCGAGCGGGTGTGGGCCTCGACCGGCGTGCACTACGTCCTGCGGTTCAATCTCAGCCACCAGGTGACCTGGACCGACGTCCGGTGGTTCGGCGTCGGGCAGCCGCCAGCCGCGGCGCAGGTCGTGTTCGCACGCTGGGCACCCGGGCAGGCCGACGACTGGGACGGCACCGCGTACGGCTTCGTCCGCCTCGGCGGGAACCCGGAGCAGCACTGGGCCGCCTGGCGTCGGGTCTGACCCGCCACGCCCCGGTGGACACCGCTATTCGTGAACGGCGGATGTCCACCGGGAGCACTGCCGGTTAATGGGTCCTGTCCATTTCGGAAAGGGTCCGACAATCAGCGCTGGCAGCGGTCCGCCCGAGCCAGGGAAATCGGGACGACGGTGATTTCGCGGCCGTCGGACAGCTCCTGTCGCGGCGTGCCCTCGACGAATCGGAAACGTCGGTTCATCTGCCGTACGACGGTATTGTGGCCGAGCACCTCGCCGTCGAGTCGATCCAGGTGCAGCCCGTCGAAGGCGTACTCGACGGCCTCCCGCATGACCCCCAGCCAGGCCGGCAGCGTCTCGCCCCTGGCGTCCAGGCCGTCGGCGTCGAGATAGAAGCCCCACGCGCCCGTCCGAGGGCCGTCCAACCGCAGGTCGAAGAAGGTGACCACGCCACAGGGCCGGTCGTCGCGGACGTACACCAGCACCCGCCGGGACGGGTCGTCGCGGACCGCCGACCACCAGCGGGCGTGCTCGGCGGCGGTGATCTCGTGGCTGGTCTTGCTGACCTGTCGATTGGTTTCCTGATTACGCCAGGACAACATCAGATGAACGTCGTCCGCCATCGCTTCGCGCAGCACGTGCGTCTCGCTTTCTAGCCGTTCACTTCGGGTTCCGGAACCTTACCCGGGCCTACCGGGAAATCGGATATGCATTCGTTGGGTTGTAGACTGCGGCGCATGAACGAATTGAGTCGCGCGCAGATCCGCGACCTCATGGCTCAGGTGCTGAAGAATCAGGACAAGGAGCTGCCCGCGGACGACGCGGCGCAGTTGCGGGAGATCGGCTTCCGGTCGCTCGACTTCTCCGAGCTGGCCCTGCGGGTGGAGGACGAGACGGGGGAGGAGCTCAACTTCGACGCCCCCGGGCTGCGTCGCATCGCCACCGTCGGGGATGTCCTCGACTTCCTCGTCGAGCTTCAACACCAGTGACCGTCGCGACGTCGCGCCACCTGACCCCCGCAAGCCCGGAGCCGGCCGGTGTCGACAACCGGCTCGTCGTCGGTGGCGCCACGCTGACCTGGCGTTCGCTGCCGACGCCCACACTGCCCGACCCGGCGGCGGTGCTCGCCCGCTCGGCCGTGCACGCGCTCACCGCGGCGCGGCAGCACGCCGTGCACGGCACCGAGTTGCTGCTCAGCACCGTGGGTCGGGTCGACGCGGTCATGCGCACCGAGCTGCTGGAGGCCGGGTTCACCGTCGGCGTCCTCGACGACGACGGCGTGCACCCGAGCGCACCGGCCCGGCCGCGAGCCGCCGAGCCGGGCCGGCTCTGGCTGCTGACCTCGGGCTCCACCGGGCGTCCGAAGCGGGTCGGGCACACCCTCGACACGTTGACCACGGTGCGGGCCGACCAGCCCGACCGGACCTGGCTCTGCCCGTACGCGCCGGGCACGTACGCCTGGTGGCAGGTCGCCACCCTGTCGCTGACCCAGCCCGGCCAGCACCTGGTGGTGGTCGAGCCCGACGAGTTGGACGACTGGCCCACGGTCGCGGCCACCCACGGGGTGGACGCGGCCTCCGGCACCCCGACCTTCTGGCGGCGCACCCTCTACCGCGACGTTGAGGCCCTCGCCCGGGTGCCGCTGCGCCAGATCACCCTCGGCGGGGAGCCGGTGGACCAGGCGATCCTGGACCAGCTGCGGGAGGTCTTCCCGGCGGCCCGGATCTCCTGGATCTACGCGTCCTCCGAGGTGGGGGCGTCCATTGTGGTGCACGACGGGCGGGCCGGGTTCCCGGTCGACTGGCTGGGCCGGGAAACCCCGGGCCGACCGACGCTCTCCGTCCACGACGACGAACTGGTGGTCACCTCCCCGTACCACGGGGCCGGTCTCGCCGGCCCGATCCGCACCGGGGACCGCGTGCAGGTGCTCGACGGCCGGGTGCTGATCACCGGCCGACTCGACTCCGACGAGATCAACGTCGGTGGCAGCAAGGTCTCCGCCGGTGTGGTCCGCGGCGTGCTCGCCGGTCATCCGGGGGTGGCCTGGGCCCGGGTTACCGGTCGCCGCGCCCCGGTGCTCGGGCGGATGGTGGTCGCCGAGGTGGTCCTCGCCTCGTCCTCTGTGGACACCGACGAGGCCGCGCTGGTCCGGTGGTGCGCCGACCGGCTCCCCGAGCACGCGGTGCCGCGCCGCATTCGCGTCCTGACCGACATTCCCGTCAAGGAGACCCTGAAGAGCGATGTCTGAGCCAGCCGACAACCAGCTCGTCCCGCCCAGCTCCGTGGTCCTCGTCTCCGGCGGTTCCCGTGGCCTGGGCCTGGCCATCGTCACCGACCTGCTCGACGCGGGCGTACGCGTGGCCGCGTTCGCCCGCACCCTCACCCCGGAGTTGGAGAAGCTTGCCGCCGCCCACCCCGACCGGGTGCACGTGGGCTCGGTGGACGTCACCGACCTGCGCGCCGCGCAGAGCTTCGTCCGCGAGGTGGAGCAGCACCTCGGCCCGATCGACGGCCTCGTCAACAACGCCGCCATGGGGCAGGACTCGCTGCACGCGCACACCGCCACCGACGACATCGCCCGGATCATCGAGACCAACCTGACCGCCCCGCTGCAGCTGACCCGGCTGGTGATCCGTCGGATGCTCGCGAAAGGGCTGCGCGGGCGGATCGTCAACATCACCTCGATCTGCGGGCAGCGCGGATTCCCGGGCCTCGTCGCGTACTCGGCCACCAAGGGCGGCATGGACGCCGCCACCCGCTCGCTCGCCCGCGAACTGGGCGGCCGGATGCTGGTCAACTCGGTCGCGCCCGGGTTCTTCGCCTCGGAGATGTCCGCCGTGCTCGGCCCCACCCAGCTCGACCAGATCGTGCGCCGCACCCCGACCGGTCACCTGACCGAGCCGGAGGAGGTCACCCCGGTCGTGCGGATGCTGCTGCGGGAGCACACCAACATCAACGGCCAGGTCATCGTGGTGGACGGTGCCGCCGCCATCTGACCTGCGGCCGGTTCGCCCGCCGGTGCCACCGGCGCGGCGGATCGGCCGCACCGGGCCGGCCCTGTCGCCGGAGGTGGGCGGCGGCTTCGCGCCTCGTCCGGTGCCGGGGCTGCTCGTCGCCGCCGAGCAGCATCTGCGCATCGGGTCGCCGGAAGCCATGGCCGACGCGGTGACCCGGAGCCACCTCGACGACGGCCGATGCGTCGGCTGGTACGGCCCGTCGACGCCCGGTTGGCGGGTGGCCATCGACGCCGAGCGCGCCGACGCCCCGGTGCCGCCGGCGCTGGCCCGCCGCTTCGGCGCGGACGACTTCTGGGCCCGCTGGACCCGGGCCGAGTGCTGCTGCAAGCTGGCCGACGTGCCGGTGGCGGCCTGGTGGCGGCGTCACGGCCTGGGCGCGCCGGCCGACGGCTCGGCGGTCTGGCGGACCCTCCGGCTGGCTGACCTGGTGCTCACCGTCGGCTTCGCCTCCAGTCGCGGCGCCCCCACCCCCCGCCAACCCCGATAAACCCCACCCGCCCCGCCCCCGATCGACCCTGCCCACCCCGTCGGTCGACCCGCCCCACCCCGTCGATCATGGAGTTGTGGTGCCTCACAAAGCAGGCACCAGGGGTGTTAACGCCCACCACAAGTCCATGATCGACGCGGGCGGGGGCTGGGGCGGGGCAGGGCAGGGCGGGGCAGGGCTGGGCTGGGCGGGGCAGGGCTGGGGCGGGGCGGGGCGGGGGCGCGGCGGGGGTTAGATCTGGTTCCAGTTGAGGGGGGTTCCTCGGGGGACGTCGGTGGTGAAGGTGCGGCCCAGGACCCGGTCGATCTCCACGGGGGCCAGCCCGCCGGCCGGCCGGATCGAGCGGACGTTGTGCGCGGTCACCGGATCGCCGGCCCGGACGTCCTCGACCACGAAGAGCGACCGGCGGAACCGGAGTCCCTCCTGCTCGGCGGGGGTCGGTCCGATCGCGGTGCCGCCCAGCGCCTCGAACGCGCGGCCGGACTCGGCGACCAGGGCCGTGAGCTCGGCCGGGTTCAGGGAGAAGTCCGAGTCCACACCGCCGTCGGCCCGGTCCAGCGTCACGTGCTTCTCGATGAAGCAGGCGCCGAGCGCCACCGAGGCGACCGCCACCCCGATGCCGGGGGTGTGGTCGGAGAGCCCGACCGGCACGTCGAACGCGCCGGCCAGCACGGGCAGCCGGCGCAGGTTGCTGTCGGCCGGCGGGGCCGGGTAGGACGCGGTGCAGGCCAGCAGGACGATGCCTGCCGCGCCGCCGGTCCGGGCGGTGCGCACGGCGGCGTCGATCTCGGCGACCGTCGCCATTCCGGTGGAGATCACCATCGGCTTGCCGGTGCTGGCCACCAGCCGGATCAGCGGCAGGTCGACGAGCTCCGACGAGGCGATCTTGTACGCGGGCGCGTCCAGCGACTCCAACAGTTCCACGGCGGTCGCGTCGAACGGCGACGAGAAGACGGTCAGGCCACGCTCGCGGGCCCGTTCGAAGATCGGGCCGTGCCACTCGTACGGGGTGTGCGCGCGTTCGTAGAGGCGGTACAGGTTCTCCCCGCCCCACAGCTCGTGCCCGCCGGAGATCCGAAACGCCGGGGTGTCGACGTCGATGGTGATGGTGTCCGGCCGGTACGTCTGCAGCTTGAGCGCGTGCGCCCCGCTCGCTGCCACCGCGTCGACGATGGCCAGCGCCCGGTCCAGATCGCCGTTGTGGTTGCCGGACATCTCGGCGACCACGAACGGCCGTTCCCCGGCACCGACCGCGTGCGGTCCGATCTTGATTGTCGCTGTCATTCCGACCTCTGCTCAGATATGCCCGCACCGGGGTGCGGTGGTGCTGTCGTCATCCACCCGGCGGGCGGACGACCTGGAAAATCAGGGTGCCGGGAGTCGCCCCGGCTCCCGGCGTGCTCAGTGGTGGGGGCGATCACGGCCGCCGGCCGACGGCCAGCGCGTCGCGCCGCTCCGGCGCGAGCCCACCGTCGCGCGTCGACCCCGCGCTCGCCCCTCGCCCCGGGTCCTCGTCGGCGGCGAGCGAACCGCCCTCGGCACCGCCCTCCGGGCCGGATCGACGCAGGCGGCCGGCGACCCGGTGGGCCTGGCGCAGCGCCGAGTACGCCAGCCAGTCGCCCCGCCCCACGAGGCGGTGCTTGAGGCCGGTCACGCCCGGGGGCAGCGGGTAGCCGCCGGTGGGCAGGTAGCGACGGTAGTGCGCGGCGGCCCGGTGGAAGAAGTCGCGGCGCAGGTGTGGGTGCAGCCGACCGTCGTTGCCCACCACCACCAGGTAGTGACTGATCATCAGCTCGAAAAGCTCGGCCTGCAACCGCTCGTCCGGGTGCTTGCGGTCGACCCAGTCCATCAGCCGCTCGTACTGGGCGAAGGCGTCGAAATGCCGGCTGCTGCAGGTGGAGGTGATCGCGCCCTGGCGGCCCTGGCGGTACAGGTAGCAGACCCGGTCCAGCACGGAGATCTTCTCGGCCCCGATCAGCAGGGGGTGGCTGAACGGGATGTCCTCGTACCAGCCGGGAAAGAACCGCAGCTCCAGCTCGTCCATGAAGTCCCGGCGGACCACCTTGTTCCAGGCGGTGTGCTGCACCCGCAGCAGTTGCGGCTGGTCGGCCAACCGGGTCACGCCGGTGATCCCGCGCAGCAGCGGGCTGCTCGCGTCGACCTCGCGCCGGCCGTCCTCGTGCACCCGCAGGTGGTCGAGCATCAGCACGTCGGGCTGGTGCTGGCGCAGCCGGTCCAGCACCGCCGCGATCGTGCCCGGTGGCAACCAGTCGTCGCTGTCCACGAACCAGACGTACCGGCCGGTGGCCACGTCGAGCCCGGCGTTGCGGGCCAGCCCCAGACCCACGTTGCTGCTCAGGTGCACGACCCGTACGCCGTCGCGGCTGACCGCGTACGAGCGGAGCATGTCGCCGCAGCCGTCCGGGGAGGCGTCGTCGACGGCGATCAGCTCGACCGCGTCCGACTCGCTCGCCGGGATGTCGGCCCGGATCGACTCGAGGCACTGGTACAGGTACGCCTCGACGCCGTACACGGGCACGACGATGCTCAGCAGCGGTGCGTGCGTCGGCTCATTGACCACGTCCGCCACCTTCGACGACCCGGGTGGCCGGCCCCGGAACCTGACGTTGCCGCCGATGGTGAACTCTCTGAACTCCCGCCCAGCGGAAGGTTAACGCCGAGCCGCTGGGCGGTTCCCGAGCCGGGGGGACGCGGGCCCATGCGGCGGGCGGGATGCGTCCGGTTCACCCGGTAGGGTGCCTCGGTGCGGCCCTGCCGGGTCGTCGTGGGCGTCGCCGTCGCGCCGTCCGACGCCGCGCCGAGGAGGCTACGACAGTGCTGGTGACCCTGCCGAGCGCCGGGATCCCGGCATGACGAGCGTCGCCGCGACGTCGGCCGCCCGGCCCGCACCGTCCCCGCCCCGGCTGCCCTCGCTGACCGGGCTGCGGTGGATCGCCGCTCTGCTGGTCTTCGGCTTCCATGCCGGCACCATGCGGATCATCGCCGAGCCGGACTACAAGGCCGTCATCGACGCGCTGTTCACCCTCGGTCTCTCCGGGGTGCAGTTCTTCTTCATCCTCAGCGGTTTCGTGCTGGTCTGGTCGGCCCGTGAGGGCGACTCCCGGCGGACCTTCTGGCGGCGACGGATCGCCAAGATCTACCCGAACCACCTGGTGCTCTTCGTGGCGACGCTGGTGGTCGCCGGGTGGTTCGCCGACCCGGTCCTGCCGGCGGCGGCATTGGAGAACCTGCTGCTGTTGCAGGCGTGGGACCCTCGGCCGGGCTGGTTCTACAGCATCAACACCGTCAGCTGGTCGCTGTCCTGCGAGTTCTTCTTCTACCTCTGCCTGCCGCTGGTGCTGCCGTTGCTGCGCCGGGCCCGACCGAAGCTGCTCTGGGCGCTGATCGTGGCGATGCCGCTGCTGATCCTCGCGCTCTGGCCGGCGCAGCAGCTGGTGCCGGAGGAGAGCCGGTGGTGGTTCACCCAGGTCTTCCCGCTGACCCGGTCGCTGGAGTTCTGGCTGGGCGCGGCGGCGGCCGAGTTGATGCGTCGGGGTCTGTGGCGTGGCCCCGGGCTGACCTGGGCCAGCGTCATCTTCGTGGTCACCTGGGTGACGGCCGCCCAGTGGATCCGTGCCGAGCTGTGGACCACGCTGCTGGCGGTCGCGTACCTGTTGGTGATCGCCGCCGCCGCGGACGCGGACGTGCGCGGTCGGCGCTCGCCGTGGCGGTCCCGGCCGTTGGTCTGGCTCGGTGAGGTCTCGTTCGCCTTCTACCTGGTGCACGTGCTGGTGATGACGAGCGTGCTGCGGTGGAGCGGCACCTGGGGGGTCGGCTTCGGAGGCTGGCGTGGCCCGGCCGTGGTGCTCGGTTTCCTGGCGGCGAACCTGATCCTCGCCGGATTGCTGCACCGCTTCGTCGAAACCCCGATGATGCGCCGGCTCGCGCCGCGCCGCGCGGCCCGTCCGGCGCCCGTCCCCCGACAACGCGCGGCCGGCGACGACGACGCACGAGACCCCGCGAGCATCGCCCGCGGCGAGGTCGACAGACCCGCCGACGAGGTCGGTCAGGCCGGCGGTCGATCGCCGTACGTCGACCTGCGCTGAGGGCGTCCAACCTGGTCAAAGGGGCCGGCGCGGCGTGATCCGACACGCCCGTGGTCGGTGCGCCCGGGTCGGCGCGAGGCGTAGCGTGGGGGCGTGCTTCCGGTCGCGTTCACCTGTCCGCTGTGGTGGGTGGCGCGCTGGGCGACGCGGGTGCTGACCAGCCTCGCCGTCGTCGCGGCCCTGGCGCTCGGCGCAGGCCCGGCCACGGCCGCCACGTCGACGCCCGGCCCGGGGCCAACGTCCAGCGTGGTGCCGACCACTGTCGCCGGCTCGCCGGCGGCCTCCTGCTGGCACGCCGCGCCATCGGGGCCGACCGTCACCACCGCCGGCCGTGCGCCGGGCGACGATGGTGCCGACGCCACCGGGTCGGGGGCACCTGGCGCGGTCCGTCCGGCCCCCGCGCGGGCCGCCGAGGAGTCGGCCCCGACCTGGTCGGTCGACGCGCCGGTGGCGCTCCCCGGCGATGAGGGCACCATCGCGGCCGGCGTGCTGCCGGTCCGCGCGGCCGACTCTGACCGGCTGCCCCACGTCGACTGTGCCGGCGGTCGGGCTTCCCGGGCCCCACCCGGGCGCTGAGCCACCGGGACGACCGTCCCGCCGCCTCGCCCTGTCGACCCACCCGCTTCCTGACCCGCCGACCCGTGGCCCGCCGTGGCCCGCTGGTCGGCGCGGCTTTCCATCGCACTGCTCACTCTCCACGAGGTGCCGACCATGGAGACCGTCGTCTTCTACCAGTTCGTGACCGAGGTGCCGCGGGCCGCCGCCATCTGGTCGACGCTGTTCCTCCTGACCCTGGGCCTGCTCACCGTGCTGGCCGCCCGCCCCGAACGGGACCGGCCCACTGGCGAACCGCTGCCGGCCGGGCCCACTGCCCAGGAGCTGGCCGCGGCCGAGGCCGTCGACAGGCGCCGCTACGCCGAGGAGGTGGCCGTCGCCGCGGCCGGCGCGGCCACCACCGCCAGGCGGCGGCGCGCCGCCTGGCTGACCGCTCAGGAACAGCTGAATCGGGCCTGGACCGGGTACGACGAGGCGGACGCCGTCGCGCGTCGCTTCGCTGGCGCCGGAGCGCTGCCCACCCCGCAGACCCCGCACACCCCCGCCGAGTACGCAGCCCGGGAACGTTATCTGCACCGGGCGGCGATGGCGGCGTACTGGCGGGGGGACCTGACCATGGCGCAGCTCGGCGACGTGTTCGGGCACCGGCGCGGCTGGGACCCCCGGCGACACCCGGTCGAGCAGGAGGTGCTGATCAGCAGGGTGATCCGGGATGCGCGGCTGGCCGACTACCAGGTGGCCGTCGACCGTGAGCGGGTCGCCTGGCGCGACGCGGAGTTGGCCGCCGAGTCGGCCCGTGCCCTCGCCGAGGAGGCGTACGCGGCGGCGGCCCGGCTCCGCCCGACCCTGGTGCCGGCGCGCCGCACGGTCGCCGGGGCGTTGCGTCCCGCCGTCGTGGCACTGTGGCGTCCGGCCCGGGTGGGTTGAGCCCAATCTGTTATGTGAGCCGGGTCACCCAGGTGTGAAATCGGACGTCCGGCGCGATCGACGGCATTGTTGCCGCGATTGTGGTCGCGTTCTTTGCGGCCTGTCCGGTTGTCGCCCGTAGGCGTCGCCGTAACTGGTTGTCCCATCGAGTCACATCATCGGCAATACGCGCAGAAATTGTGGCGCCAATTGGGGTTTACGCAGGTGAAGCTGGCTTGGCAGGGTGTTGAGACGCCAGTAGTGTCGTCCCGTCCGGTGCGGTAACCGATCGCAAGACGCGACGCCGCATCGACCCGCTCAATCGTGATCAACGAACCGGGGACCCACCAGTATGTCCGGGGTGAATCCGCGAGCCACGGCCCGCGGTAGGGCGTCTTCCCGCCCGAATCCGTCAGCTAACCCGGTAGGCGGTGTCGGAAGGAGTCCCATCCTCGTGCAGCACCTTTCCACCCCTCGGTTGTTCCCTCGCCTCCACGGCGCGGCGGTGCACCCGCTCAATCGTCGCGTGACGGTGAGCTGACCCCCGGGTCATCGCCTTCCCCGCCCGGCCGATCCGGGCGTTCCCCTGAGCGGTTCACCATCCGCGGACCACGGTCCGCGCGCTGGTGCCTGCCCGGATACCGGTCCGGCCCCGGTGTGCCGCTCTCCCCCCGATCCGTGGAGGACCCCGTGAAGCACACCCTGCAGCGTCAGCTCCGCCGCCTCGCCACCGAGCGCCCGTACCAGATCGTCGCCGCCTCCGCCGCAGCCCTCGCGATCGCCACCACCACCGGCGCCCTGCTCACCACCGCCGACGACGCCCCGGCCGGCCAGCGCACCGCGACCACCGTCGCCGAGATGCGCAGCGACGTCGCCGCCTCCCGCGGCGAGGCTCGGGAGGCGTCCCCCTCGGCCAGCGCCGCGCCGACCACGGCCGCCCCGGCCACCAGCGCCGCGTCGCCTGCCGCCAAGGCCAAGAGCAACCCCGACCTCACCCGTAAGCCGACGCCGCCGAAGCCCCCCGCGACCAAGGTGCTCGACTACGACTACGAGGCGCAGAACACCTATTACAACTGCGGCCCGGCGGCCACCCGCAACGCGCTCAGCGCCGCGGGCATCGACCGCACCCAGGAGGAGCTCGGCGCCGAACTGGGCACCACCGAGATGGGCACCAACTCGGCCGAGGACACCACCCGGGTGCTCAACGCCGAGGTGAAGGGCTCCCCGTACCGGACCCGGATGTTCCCCGGCGCGCCCAGCCCGGCCCAGATGGACCGGCTCCAGGCCGACGTGGTGAAGGCCGTCACCGACGGCCGGGGCGTGGTGGCCAACGTCGTCGGGGACGCCGTGGACACCGACGGCGGTTGGCACTCCTACGGCGGCGGGCACTACATCGCCGTCGTGGGCTACAAGGACAACGGTCGCACCGTACGGATCGCCGACTCGGCGAACCCGGCCGACCCGTCGTACTGGATCACCACGATCGACCTGGCCAACTGGATCACCAGCCGGGGCTACTCCGCCTGACCCGGGCACGCTGACCGCCGCGGGCGCCGTCTCCCACAAGGGGCCGGCGCCCGCGGCGTCTGTCCGCCCGGCCCGCCGTCGACGGCTCTCGTACCCGGCCGCGAACCGTGGGAGACTGCGGCCGTGGTGGATGAGACGGGTGGTCACACCGGCCGCGGGTCGGTCCTGCTGCTACTGCACGGCATGGGAACGACCGGGGACGTGTGGTTGCCCTGGGCCCCGTACCTCGAGCGGCACTGGCCCGGGCGGTGGCTGGCACCGGACCTCGCCGGCCACGGCTGGGCGCCGCCACTGCCGTCGTACTCCTTCGCGGGCTTGGCCCGGCAGGTCGCGCGGGCCCTCGCCCCCGACGACCGGCTGGTCGTCCTCGGGCACTCACTGGGTGGGGTGGTCGGCCTGGCGCTGGCCGCCCGCGACGCCGGTGCGCCGGTGGACGCCGTGGTCGGGCTGGGCATCAAGGCACTCTGGTCGCCCGCCGAGCTGACCCGCGCAGCCGAGGTCGCCGCCCGACCCGTGAGCTGGTTCGCCACCCGCACCGAGGCGGCTCGCCGCTACCTGCGCGTCGCCGGGCTCACCGGCCTGGTCGCGCCGGACCACCCGGTGGTGGAAGCCGGGTTGCGCCAGGTCGACGGCCGGTGGCGTCTCGCCATGGACCCGGCCGCCTTCGCCGTCGGCGAGCCCGACCTGGCCGCGCTGCTGGCCGCGACCGACGTGCCGGTGGTGCTGGCGCGCGGGGAGAACGACCCGATGGTCACCGACGAACAGCTCAAGGAGTACGGGGTGCCGGTCGCCACGCTGCCCGGTCTCGGACACAACGCGCACGTGGAGGACCCGGCGGCGGTGCTGGCGCTGCTGGATCCGTACCGTTGAGCGCTATGCCGGTGCGGTCGCGGTGAGCGTCTCGGCCGGCGCCAGTTCCCGGCGGGCGGCGGTCAGGAACGCCTCGGCGTACGACTCGGCCGGGAAGTCACCCAGGTAGCGGCGGCGGGTGGCCCAGCGGGCCTCGGCCAGCGGGTCGGTGTCCAGCAGAGCGGTCAGCACGTCGTCCACGTTGGACATGTCCCGACGCAGCACGTAACCCGACCCGGCCAGCGGGAACCGCTCCACGAACCGGTCACCCTCGTCGCCCATGTCGGTGACCGCGTACGGCTTGCCGGAGTAGAGGAAGTCCGAGATCACTCCGGACACGTCGGAGACCAGCGCGTCGGCGGCGTTGACGCACTCGGTCAGGCTCAGTTCCCGGGCCGCCGCGCCGACCACGTGCTGGCGGCCGGTGTGGGCCCGGTCGGCGGCCAGCAGGTCGGTCAGGCGGCCCAGTTGCCGCGCCGATGCCGGGTTCTGCGTGGTGTACGGGTGGGCTCGCAGGATCACCGTCGCGCCGCGCTCCAACAGTCGGCGCAGCAGGCTCTCGGCCACCGGCAGCGAGCAGTAGTCGGCGTCGGCGTGGTGCCCGGTCCAGGTCGGCGTGTAGAGCACCGTCGGATGCGCCAACCCTCGTGCGGACTCCGGGCGTACCTCGATCGACTCGACCTGCGGGCGACCGACCACCACGAACTTGTCCGCCGGGATCTGCACTCCGGCGCGGGCGTACCGGTCGATCGCCGCCTGCCCGGCCACGAAGATCCGGTCGAAGATCCCCGACACCGGGTTGGCGCTCGGCGCCTTGTCGCTGTCGCCGTGGTGCAGCTGGATGTGGGTGAGCTGGGTGAAGCGGACGCAGTGGCTGTTCTTCGCACCGTGGTTGACGTAGAACGCCGCCCGCAGGCTCGGCACCAACGCCTGGTCCATCGCCCCCAGGGTGGGGCAGTAGACCACCGGCGCGTCGGTGGCCGCCGCGATCGGGGCCAGGAACTCCGGCTCACGCAGCACCACCAGGAACGGCCGGCCGATCCGTTCCAGGTACGGCAGCCACATGGTGACCTGGTATTCCGAGCCGGGGGGCGCGGAGAAGTAGAGCAGGAACTCCGGCTGGTGCCGGCGTAGCGCGGCGGTCACCGACCCGCCACCGGCGCGTGGCCGGAACCGTCGCCGGGCCAGGTCCAGCGCGACCGCGCCGGCGCCCGCCCCGACCAGCAGGCTGGCGGCCAGCGCCACCCCGGCCGGCAGGGCGAGCGCGGCGGCGAGCGCCAGGGCGGCGAGCAGCCCGAGCAGGGCGGTGCCGAGCCGGTCGGCGATCAGCGGCGTCCAGGCGCGTACCGGCAGGTTGGCCGCGCGGATCTCCAGGCCGCCAGCGGTGCGCAGCGGCCCCACCAGCAGCACCAGACCCAGCAGGACCAGCCCGGTGGCGACCAGGGCGAGGTCGAGCCCGTCGTCCAGCCGCCGGGAGTAACCGACCAGGATCGCCGTGGCGATCAACGCGGTCTCCGCCACCAGGTCGGCGCCGGGCCGGATCCGCTGCTCGGCGGCCGAGGCGGCCAACGCGGCGACCGCCAACGCCAGCCCCCAGCCGGTGGCGCCGGTCAGCGCCAGCACGACGAAGGCCAGCACGGCCAACCCGGTGCTCAGGCCCCGGGCGGCCAGCTTTCGGACCAGGTCGCCGCGCATGTCGCTCCGTTCGTGGTTCCGCAGCCGGTCGGCGTCAGTTGGCGGACGTCGCGCCGGCCGGTGCCTCGACCCGACTCGACCCGGACTGCGCCGGCACGCTCGGCCCGTCACCGGGTGCCCGGCGTACGTCGATCACCTGACCGGTCAGTTCGGAGATCAGCACGTCCAGCGACGACTGGGCGACGGCCTCGGCGGCGAGCAGGGTGTGCTCCGGCTCCTCGCCGAAGGCCCGCGTCCGCATCGGGGTGGCGGTGCGCTCCGGGTTGATGCAGTTGACCCGGACGCCCATGTCGGCCCACTCGTCGGCGAGCGCCTGGGTGAGGTTGACCAGGGCGGCCTTGGTGGCCGAGTAGAGCGCGTATCGGGCCCGGCCCCGGGTGTAGGAGCTGGAGGTGTAGAGCAGCAACTGGCCCTTGGTCTGCTGGAGGTACGGGAGGGCCTGGCGGGCGATGGTCACCGGGCCGACGAAGTTGACCTGGAGCACCCGGTCCATGGTCTCCTCGTCCATCTCGGCGAGTTCGCCCCGCTCCAGGATGCCGGCGGTGACCACCACGTGGTCGATCCGGCCGGTCGCCTGGAAGGCGGTCGTCAGCGCCGCCTCGACGTCCTCGGCCCGCTCCACGTGGGTGCCCGTGCTGGAACGGCTGAACGGGAAGACCTGGGCGCCGAAGCGGCGGGCCAGCTCGGTCAACTCGTGGCCGATGCCGTAGCTGCCGCCGAACACCACGATGGTCCGGCCGGTCAGCTCCTCGCTGTAGCTGCGGTGGTCGGTCAGCCGGGGGGCCTGCGCGGCGGCGAGCTGGAAGAGCTTGTCCGCCAGGTGCACGTCGACCGGGTGGGTGACCTTGATGTTCTCGTCGGAACCGTCGATCACCTTGATCGGGGTGCCGGGAAGGTAGCGCAGCACCACGCCACAGTCGTCGGTGGCGGCGAAGTCCGGGTCGTCCTCGGCGATCCGGTACGCCTCACGGATCGTGGGGGAGCGGAATGCCTGCGGGGTCTGCCCACGGCGCAGCCGGGAGCGCACCGGGATGTCGGTGATGCAGTCGTTCTCGTCGACCTGGATGATCGTGTCCGCGGAGGGGATGGCCACGTCCACGGCGTCGTAGCTCCAGAGCGCGTTGACGCACTCGCGCACGATCCGGCCGCTGAGCAGCGGGCGTACCGCGTCGTGGAAGAGGATGTTGCAGTCTTCCGGGCCGACCGCGTCCAGGGCGATCCGGGTGGTGGCGTTGCGCGTGTCACCGCCCTCGATCACCTTGGTGACCTTGCGCAGGCCGGCCTTCTCGACGATCTGCTGGGCGTCCTCGACGTGGCCGGTGGCCATCAGCACGATGATCTCGTCGATCTCCGGTGCCGCCTCGAAGACCGCCAGGGTGTGCTCGATGATCGGCTTACCGGCGATCTTCAGCAGCTGCTTCGGGATGCCGAGGCCCAGCCGCGTCCCGGTGCCGCCGGCCAGAACCACCGCCACTGTCCGCGAGGGCCGCCACGGCGTCGGGGTTCCCGCTTCGGCGTCCGGGCCAGGGGTCTGGTCCTGCGTCATTGCCGGATCCTCACTCTCAGGGATGCGTTAACGGAAGGTTCCGCCCGAGCGGCGACGGGATGAACCTTAACGCGCGGACCGCGTCGCCCCAACGCGGGCGACGCGGTCCTCAGGTGCCGTGTCGATGCCGGACGTTCGCCGGAACTCTACTTGCTGTTCGCGTACGCCTCGTACGCCCGGATGACCTCGTCGGTGGGGCCGTCCATCCGGATGACGCCCGATTCCAGCCAGATCGTCCGTTCACAGGTGTCCCGGACGGAGGAGAGCTGGTGGCTGACCAGGAACACCGTCCCCGCGCCCTCCCGCAGCTCCCGCACCCGCTGCTCGCTGCGCTTGCGGAAGCCCTTGTCGCCGGTGGCGAGCGCCTCGTCGATGAGCAGCACGTCGTGCTTCTTGGCGGCGGCGATGGAGAACCGCAGCCGGGCCGCCATGCCCGACGAGTACGTCCGCATCGGCAGGCTGGCGAAGTCACCCCGCTCGTTGATCCCGGAGAAGTCGATGATCCCCGCGGCCTGCTTGGCCACGTCGTCGGGGTGCATGCCCATGGCCAGGCACCCGAGGACGACGTTGCGCTCCCCGGAGAGGTCGTTGAGCAGGGCGGCGTTGACGCCCAGCAGCGAGGGCTGCCCCTGGGTGTGGATGGCGCCGCGGTTCACCGGCAGCAGACCGGCGATGGCCCGCAGGATGGTGGACTTGCCGGAGCCGTTGCTGCCGATCAGCCCGATCGCCTCGCCCCGGTACGCGGTGAACGAGATGCCCTTGACCGCGTGCACCTCCCGGACGTTCGGCGCGTGGGTGCGCTTGACCAGCCGGCGCAGCGCGGCAACCGGCGTGGTGCCACCGGCGGCGCCCTGGTGCACCCGGTAGATGATGTGCGCGTCGTCCACGACCACTGTCGGGATGCGCTCCTGGGTCCGGGTCATCGTCGCGCTCGCCTCGATGGGGGCGTCGAAGTGCTCAACCACGGCCGTACTCCTGTTCGCCGCGCCAGAAGTAGATGAAACCGCCGATGCCGGCGACCAGCGCCCAACCGGCGCCGACCAGCCAGAGCTGGGTCAGCGACTCGTTGAGCAGCGGCGCCTCCTCGAGCAGCGCGTAGCGCGCCAACTCGATGTAGACGAGCAGCGGGTTGTACTGCACGAGGGTCGTCGCCCAGCCGGGCAGCCGGTCGAAGAGGCTGACGCTGTAGAGGACGCCGGAGCCGTACATCCAGGTTCGCATGATGAACGGCATGACCTGCTTCAGGTCGCTCGACTTGGAGCCCAGCCGGGCCACCAACAGCACCACGCCGGCGTTGAACACCGCCTGCAGCAGCAGGGCCGGCACCAGCAGCAACCACTCCCAGGTGAGCGGTTCGCCGGTGGCGAGCACGATGCCGACCAGGACCACCATCGAGGCCAGCAGTTGCTGGAACTGGGTGATCGTGGTGGACAGCGGCAGGCTGGCCCGGGGGAAGTGCAGCGCCCGGATCAGCCCCAGGTTGCTGCTGATCGACTGGGTGCCGGCCAGGACCGCGCTCTGGGTGAAGTTGAAGATGAACAACCCGGTGGTCAGGTAGGCGATGAAGTTCGGGATGCTGTTCTGTGCCAGCACCACCCCGAAGATCAGGTAGTAGACCGCCGCGTTGGTCAGCGGGGTGAGCACCTGCCAGAGCTGACCCAGCTTGGCGTTGCTGTACGAGGCGACGAGCTTGGCGTTGGCGTACGCGGCGATGAAGTGCCGGTAGGCCCAGAGTCGGCGGCTGTACTCGACGAGGCTGGGTCGCTCACCGGCGACCCGTAGCCCGTGCCGAGCGGCCAGCTGCGCCTGGGTCAGGCCCGTGTCGGGGTCGACCAGCGCGGTGGTGGCCATGGAAATGGCGCTCCGATCTTTCGTGCAGACGGGGGTTGCTCGCGACGATCGAATCCTAGTGGGAAATTTGCGCGGGGCGCCGCCTCGTCGCTGCGAGGACAGTAGTCCGAAACACGTCGGGACGCAACCGTACCGTCGTTGCGCTACGCTGTCCGGCGTGACCTGCGATAAGAGCCCTCGATGACCACCGAAAAGAGGCGGGTGCCGGCCGGCGCGGCGGTGCTGCGCGACGAGATCACCACGGCGATCCGGCGGGCGCTGACGCAGGAGCTCGCCGCGGTCGGCTACGGCCGGCTCTCCATCGAGGCGGTGGCCCGGCGGGCCGGCGTCAGCAAGACGGCGATCTACCGACGGTGGAGCTCGAAGCTCGACCTGGTGCTTGAGGTCGTCGCCGCCGCGGCGCATGGCAAGCTCCCCGCACTGGACACCGGTACGCTGCGCGGTGATCTCGCGCTGCTGTTCCAGGCGGTGGCGCACGCGCTGCGCCACCCACTGGCGTCGCAGATCATTCCGGATCTCCTGGCGGAGGCAGCCCGCAACCCCAGCATCGACGCCACCCTGCGTCAGGTGCTGCACGCCCGGCAGCAGGAGATCGGCGGTCAGCTGGTCGTCCGTGCCGTGCAGCGCGGCGAGCTGCCCGCCGACACCGAGTCGGACGCCGCGATCGACCTCATCGTCGGGCCGCTCTACTGGCGGCTCGCCATCGCCCGTC
The DNA here is from genome assembly GCF_055587245.1 of Micromonospora sp. NPDC047756. Taxonomy (NCBI): domain Bacteria; kingdom Bacillati; phylum Actinomycetota; class Actinomycetes; order Micromonosporales; family Micromonosporaceae; genus Micromonospora; species Micromonospora sp. NPDC047756. The sequence continues at coordinate 360,808 of NZ_JBVJGQ010000003.1, read as the reverse complement.
TCCCACTCACCGACGACTACCTCGACAACCTCGTCGAATCCGTGGCGGCGGGGCTCGGCGCCGACAGCGTGCTGCCCCGCCCGCGGGCTGCCCCGGTCTCCGGCTGACCACGCCCGCGACACCCCACCACACGGAAATGGTTCAGCTACCGGTCTCCGCTACGCTGCCCCATTGACACCCGGCCGTCACCGTGCCGAAGCCGCCCTGCTCCCCTGATGAGAAGGACACCCGTGGCCAACGTCGACAGCATCGCCGTCGCGCCCACCGGTTCGGACCCAGCGCCAAGGTCCGACCAGGCTCCCCAGCCCTCCAACGGCACCGGCCGGGCCCCGGCGGCCCGGGTCCGCGCGCTGGTCGCGGCCGCCCCGGTGCTGCTCACCGATGGCGCGGTGCTGGCGTTCGCGCTCTGGACCGTGCTCTACCACCTGGCCTTCCTGTTCGGCCTGGCGCCGTCGACGACGTTCCTGATCTGGATCGCCGGCTGTCTGGTGGTGCTCGGGGCTTGGCTGTGGCGCCGCCGCCGGGGCCGTGCGTCTTCCGCCGCTGCCGTGGGTCAGGAGGCTGTCGAGGGCGCCGTTTTGGCGTATCCGCGTCCCCTGCTCGCCCTGGTGCTCGGCGCGGGCACGGTCGCCGCGGTCACGGCAGGGCTGACCACCGTCAACGACGGCGTCGGCGAGGGCATCCCCTGGTGGATCCCGGGCGGCTTCGGCGCGCTCGCCGCGGCGGGGGCCATGGTGCTGGTCCGACGTCGCTGGCTCGCCACCCCGGCCGGCGACGCCCCGGCGGCCGTCACGACTCCGCTCTCGTCGGCGTACGCACTGATCGTTGCCGTCTCGGCCGCGATCTCGGGGCTCTTCTTCGCCCGCAACTCCGTCGACGACGCCTTCTTCCTCGGTAAGTCGGTCTGGGTGGCGGAACGCGACGAGGTGCCCCTGCGGGACTTCCTGTTCACCGACGGTGTCGCGCCCGCGATGAACTCCCAGCCGCCAGTGCCCTCGATCGAGGTCTTCTACGGCGCGTTCGCCCACGTCTTCGACCTGCACGCCGCCTCCGCCACGTGGTACATCGTGACGCCGGTCATGTCCGTCGTGGCGGTGCTCGCCCTGTGGCGGCTGGTGCAGCGCTGGGCTCCACGCCGCGCCGTGCTCGCCTTCACCGTCGCGGTGGCCTACCTCTACCTGGTCGCCGGCGAGGACGCTGCCCTCGGCACCTTCCACCTGACCAGGCTGCACCAGGGCAAGACCATGTTCGTGGCGGCGGTCGTCCCGCTGATGTGGGTCTACCTGACCGAATGGTTCGACTCGCGTTCCCGCCGCGGTCTGCTGCTCATCGCCGCGCTCTCCATCGTGGCCACCGGTCTCTCCACCACCTCCGCCATCGTCCTCCCGCTGCTGGTCGGCGGCGCGGCGTTCGCGATGATGGTGGTCGGCCGTTGGCGGGACGCGTTCCTGGCCGGTGCGGCGGCGCTGGTCTACCCCATCGGCGCGACGATCTGGTCGCGGCTCAACGCCGGTCCCATCACCGAGAACGCCGCCGCGGCCTTCTACGACGCCGAGGTCACCTACCGGCGGACCATCCTGTTCGGTGTGCTCGGCGTGATCGGTGGCCTGGCCCTGTGGCTCGGCCCCCTGGTCGTTCGTCGGCGGACGCCCCAACTGCTCGTCGCGGGCAGCACACTGGCGATGAGCGTGCTGCTCTTCCCCGGCGTTCTCGAGGCGCTCAACAGCCTGACCGGCATCGGCGTCGTGCTGTGGCGGATGCCGTGGATGTTCGCCCTCCCGGCGGTGATCGGCATCCTGTGCACCGTCGACCTGCCGCGCCTGCGGGTGTTCGGGAGCGTCGCGATCGCGGTGGCACTGGTCGCTGGCTTCGCCCTCGTCGGCACGCCCATGTGGTCGGCGAAGAGCTATGTGACGGTGCACGAACAGCCGGTCTGGAAGCTGCCTCAGCAGCGCAAGTTGATCGTCTTCTGGATGACGCGGCTCGACCGGCCGGACGGCGTGGTGCTGGCCCCGTCCACCCTCATGCACACCGCACCGATGGTGACCAGCAGAATGCGGGTGGTCAGCCCCAACGACCGCTACCTGCCCGACTACGGCATCGACTCGCCGTTCGCCCAGGACCGGTTGAAGTTGGTCGCGCTCGCCAACGGCAAGCCCGAACTCGCGCCGCTGCCGGAGTTGGCCGGGGCGATCGAGCGGCTCAACGTCACCACCATCTGTGTCTACTCGGGCAACCAGGTGGCCCGGGATCTGGCTCCGCAGTTGGGTTTCCAGCAGTTCGCCAGTCGTAAACGGCCGGGAGCGATGACCTGTTTCCGGCGCGGCTGAACCCCTGGCACCCACTCTGGTCCACAGCGCACGGGCGGAGAGCGCTGGACGTACGGCTACCGAGTTTGTAACCGGAAAGGGCATTGATACCTGAACGACACCCCGATGTCCGCTCGCGTTAAGGTCATAGGGGCGCGAGCGGCGCGTAGGGGATTCGGTCGCCGCCGTGCGGGCTGTCATGCGGGAGTTCGGACATGGGTTGAGGCTGCCAGCTGTCGACATTTGTCCAGTTCCGCAACAGTTACTCACGGTGATGGGCGGCGGACCGGGCGCGACGCCTCGGTCTGTCCTTGTCGGGTGTTGCCGTGACGAATCCGGGCCCTGCCCGTAACCGATCTAGTAGGGAGCGAAATTCGTTGTTCGGCACGTTGACAGGACGCCTCGGGGTGGCCGCCCAGAGTGCGCTACTGGTACTGGCCTACCTGGTCATGCTCGTCGGTGGCGTGTTCGGTTGGGTCGGCCTGTTCGCCGTCGCCGGGCTGGCCGCCATCATCGGCGAGTTCGCCGTCGCCCGCTGGTCACCGCCGTCACAGGTGCTGCTGGAGAAGGTGGGCCTGCACTGGTCGTACCGGCAGCTGACCCGCGACCTCGCCGCCGTGTTGCTGGTCGTCGCCGAGGTGCGCCTCAGCGGCGGCGAGCTGACCCTCCTGTTGGTGCTGCCGGCCGCGGTGTGGGTCGTGTCGGTCTTCGCGGGTGCGCTCTCCACCATGATCGACCGTCGTAACCCGCTCTCCGCCATGGTGCGCAACATCGAGCTGGGTCCACTGTCCAGCGCCCCCCAGCCGCCCGCCTGGGCGGCGGCGGTCGCCGGTGACCGGATGCCTCTGCTCAACCTGCTGCTGGTGCCGGCCGGCGTGGCCGCCGCGGTGCAGCACGATCCGACGCCGTTCTTCGCGGCCGCCGCGGTGGCGGTCGTCGCGACGGGTCTGGTGGGCGCCATCATCGCGCTGACCTGGCTGCGGGGCCGGGGCAGCGGGCAGGGTCCGTTGCTGCCGGCGGTCCAGCGCTGGATGGACAACTACCGGCCGGAGGTCGCGCTCTACTTCGCCGGCCCGGCCAAGGACGTCTACCAGGCGAACATGTGGTTGGCCCCGACCGAGGCGCTCCAGCAGCGCGCGGTGGTGCTGATGCGCAGCCGGGAAGCGTTCCTCGAGTTGGCCGACACCCGGCTGCCGGTGATCTGCGTACCGGCCGGCGTCGACTTCATGAATCTCGACCTCGGTGGCATCCGCGCGGCGCTCTACGCCGCGAACGTCGGCGCGAACATCCACATGCTCCGCGAGCCGGGTACGAAGCACGTCTTCGTCGGGCACGGCGACAGCGACAAGCAGGCCAGCGTCAACCCCTACAGCAAGGTGTACGACGAGGTCTGGGTCGCCGGCCTGGCCGGCCGGGAGCGCTACGCGCGGGCCGGCGTGGGTGTGCTCGACTCGGACATCGTCGAGATCGGCCGGCCGCAGCTCGCCGGGGTGCACACCTTCGGCGCGGAGTCGGTGGACCGGCCGTTCACGGTGCTCTACGCGCCCACCTGGGAGGGGTGGCTCGACGACGACCCGTACCACACCTCACTGGTGCTGATGGGTGAGAAGATCGTCAAGGGGCTGCTGGCCACGAATCCCCGGGTGCGCCTGATCTACAAGCCGCACCCGCTCACCGGGTCGCGGTCCAAGGCGGCGAAGGCCGTGCACGAGCGGATCGTCACCGCGATCCGCACGGCCGGCGGCAACCCGGACGCGTCGTCGCTGGACGGCACCGAGCACCTGGTGGTCACCGGCCGCACGCCGGCGTTGTTCGACTGCTTCAACCAGACCGATCTGCTGATCAGCGACGTGTCCAGTGTGGTGTCCGACTTCGTGCAGAGCCAGCGGCCGTACGTGGTGGCCAACCCGGCCGGCATGCCCGAGGACGATTTCCGCCGCGAGTACCCGACGGCGCGGGCCGCGTACCTGCTCTCCAAGGACTGCGGCGAGCTGGAGAAGATCGTGTCGGTCACCCGGGCCGGTGACGACCCGATGACCGAGGCCCGCCGGGAGCTGAAGACCTACCTGCTCGGCCCGGCCGAGGCGAACCCGATGGACCGGTTCCAGCAGGAGATCGAGCGGCTCTGCCGCTGAGCCCCGTCAAGGGCGGCGACCAGCTCTGCCGCTGAGCGCCGCCGCTACGGCATCGCGCCCGGCCCGACACTGTCGGGTCGGGCGCGTCCGTGTCTGCCGGTGGGAGGGCGGCCACCGGGTCAGCCCAGTAGAGCGGCCACCGCGTCGGCGACCGGAAGGTCCGCCGGCAACGCCCGCGCCGCCAGCACCGCCTCGACCGGCAGCGGGCCGTACACGTGCGGGAAGAGTTGCCCGCCGCGCGACGGCTCCCACCGCAGCGCGTCGCCGAGGCGTTCCTCCTCGACGCTGAGCATCGTCAACCCGGTCGCCCCGGTGAAGTACCGTCGCGCCGTCTCGACCACCTGGTCGGCCCCGGAGAGGTGGATGAACCCGTCCTGCCGGTCCACCGCGGAGCCGGTGAAGGCGCCGGCGGCGAGGGCGTCGTCCCACTCGGCGCTCGACAGCAGTTTGTAGATCACCACACCAGCGTACGGGCCGGTGGTCGGCGCGCCCGCCCGGTTTTCGCCGGTACCGCCGCGCCCGTCGCCTCCCGCCGGGCATGCTCAGGTCAACGGCCGCGGAGGGATGGGCGATGCAGAGCTACGACGACGACTGGACCGACAGCCAGCGGGCGCTGTACGACGAGTGCTACCGGGCCGGCGGTGAGTGGGCCGAGGACCCGGACACCCCGTCCGAGGACGTGCAGTACGTGATCAACCTGGCGGAGGCGGACGACGACGCCTTCCAGGACGCCGAGATCGACTACCCGCCCCTGGTCGACGCCGTCACCCAGGCCGGCGGGGTCACCGTCACCAGCGTGCCGGCCAGCCACGAGGACCCGGGTTTCCGCGGCTTCACCGACGGCGTCCGGGACGCCACCGCCGACGACACCTTCGGCCTCTAGGGCGTGGGTAGCCCGCCCGGCACGGGTGGGCGGCCTCCCGGTCCGCACGGACTTCTGCCACCATTCGCAGAACAGCGCTGCGAGGGACGGGGGCACGGGTGCGGATCCTGCTGGTGGAGGACGACCGCCGGGTGGCCGCTGCGCTGTCCTCCGCCCTCACCCGCCGGGGGTACGAGGTCGAGCACGCCGCGACCGTCGCCGCCGCGCTCTCCGCCGCCCCCTGTGACCTGGTGCTGCTCGACCTGACCCTGCCCGACGGGGACGGCACGGACCTGTGCCGGGAGCTGCGCCGGCGCAGCAGCCAGCTCGGCATCATCGCGGTGACCGCCCGGGGTGAGGAACGTGACCGGGTGCTGGGTCTGCGCCTGGGCGCGGACGACTACGTGGTCAAGCCGTTCTCGATGGTGGAGTTGCAGGCCCGGATAGAGGCGGTGTTGCGCCGCGCCGCGAACGCCGCGCCCGAGCGGCACCTCATCGAGGCCGGGCCGGTCCGCATCGACGTGGCCGCGCGGACGGTGACCGTCGACGGCCGTGACGTCACGTTGACCCGCAAGGAGTTCGACGTGCTGCTCTCGCTGGCCCGCCAGCCCGGGGTGGCGGTGCCCCGCGATCGGATCCTGCTCGACGCCTGGGGCACCACCTGGGCCGACCGGCACACCGTCGAGGTGCACGTCGGGTCGCTGCGCGGCAAGCTCGGCGACGCCCGCCTGGTGGAGACCGTCCGTGGCGTCGGCTACCGACTGCGCGACGCGTGAGGAGCTGACGTGCGCCGTCGCCTGGTGATCAGCTATCTGCTGCTGATGGTCCTCGTCCTCATCGCGTTGGAGACCCCACTGGCCGCCACCATGGCCAGCCGCGAGACCGAACGGGTCCGCGCCGACCGGCTCGCCGACGCGACCCGGTTCGCCTCGTTGGCCGGACCGGCGTTGCGTGACGGCGGGCCCGGTCCGATCGAGTCGGAGCTGACCAGCTACGACGACCTGTACGCGATCAGCGCCGCGATCGTCGACCGGGACCGGAACATCCCGGTTTCGTCGCCGGGTTGGCAGGCCAGCCCGGGGACCACGACGGTGCTGGACGTCGCGCTGTCCGGGCAGCAGACCAGCGCCCCCGAGTCGGTCTGGCCCTGGACGACCGACCCCGTGGTGGTGGCGGTACCGATCAACGACGGCGGTGAGGTGCTCGGCGCGGTGGTGATCGTGACCCCGGCCGGCCCGATCCGCCGAGCCGTCGTCGCGTGGTGGCTGCTGCTCGCCCTGGCCGGTCTGCTCGCCGTGCTGGCCTGTGTGCTCACCGCGTTCGGGCTGGCCGGTTGGGTGCTGCGCCCGGTCACCGAGCTGGACGCGGTCACCCACGAGATCGCCGAGGGCGACCGGGGCGCCCGGGTGCAGCACCGGCTGGGCCCGCCGGAGCTGCGCCGCCTCGCGGCCAGCTTCAACCACATGGCCGACGTGGTCTCCGACGTGATGGACCGGCAGCGTGCCTTCGTCGCGCACGCCAGCCACCAGCTGCGCAACCCGCTCACCGCGCTGCGGCTGCGGGTGGAGGAGTTGGGGCCCAGCCTCACCGACGCCGACGGTCGGTCCGAGCACCGGCTGGCCCTGGAGGAGACCGACCGGCTCGCGCTGGTGCTCGACGCGCTGCTGACCCTCGCTCGGGCGGAACGGGAGGAGAACGAGCGCGTCACGGTGGACGCCGCCGCGGTGGCCGCCTCCCGGGTGGCCGCGTGGGCGCCGTTGGCCCGGCACCGGTCGGTCGCGTTGCGGCTGGCCACGACCGACGCCCCGGCGTACGCGCAGACCGTGCCGACCGCCGTCGACCAGGCGCTGGACGCCCTCATCGACAACGCGGTGAAGTTCAGCGGGGCGGGCGGGGCGGTGACGGTGACGGTGGACCGCCGCGACGGCGGGGTGACGCTGGAGGTCCGCGACTCCGGCCCCGGCATGACCGAGAGTCAGCTCGGCCAGGCGACCGAGCGGTTCTGGCGGGCCCCGGACGCGCAGAACGTGGACGGCGCGGGGCTCGGTCTGACCATCGCCGCCGTGCTGGTGGACGCCTCGGACGGACGCCTCACCATGCGCCCGGGGGAGTCGCGGGGGCTCATCGCCGCCCTGTGGTTCCCGGCACCGGCCCTCCCGGTGGAGCCGGCGGCGGAGGAATCGGCCGGCGACCTGCGACCGACCCCGGCGCGGTGAGGACCAGCCGTCACGGTTTGGTGGCGCGGTACCAGGACGCGGCGCCGGGGTGCAGCGACAGCGGCGCGGTGACGATCGCCGAGCGAGGGCTCATCCGTCCCGCCGCCGGGTGGGCTGCGGCCAGTTCAGCCCGGCGTTCCATCAGCAGCCGGGTCACCTCACGGACCAGCGGCTCCGGCAGGTCGGCCCGGACGATCAGGTAGTTCGGGTCGGCCACGGTGGTCACCGCGTCCACCCCGTACACCGAGCGGGGGATGTCGCGGGAGACGTAGACCTGGCCGTACCGTGAGCGCAGCGGCTCGGTCCACTCGCTGAGGTCTAGGATCCGGATGGCGCTGGCCTTGGCCAACTCCTCGATGCCGCGGACCGGCAACCCGCCCGAGAAGAAGAACGCGTCGATCCGCCCGGAGCGCAGCGCCGCCACCGAGTCGTCCAGTCCGAGCCGTTCCCGGCGTACCCCGTCACCACCGAGGCGGGCCACCTCCAGCAGCCGGGTCGCGGTGATCTCGGTGCCCGAGCCGGCCGCGCCGACGGAGACTCGCCGGCCGCGCAGGTCGGCGACGGTGCGGACCGGGCCGCCGCTCGTGGTGATCAGGTGCAGTTGGTCGTCGTACACCCGGGCGACGGCGTCGACAGTGGGGCTTCCCGCCGTGCTGGTGGGCAGCACGTCGGCCTGGGTGAAGCCCAGCTCGGCCCCGCCGGAGCCGACGAGTCGCACGTTCTCCGCCGAGGCGGCGGTGACCACCACGCTGGCCCGTACGCCGGGCAGCTCCCGGTTGAGGATGGCCGCCAGGGACTGCCCGAACGCGTAGTAGACAGCGGTGGGGCTGCCGGTGGCGATCCGGATCGACGTCGGCTCGGTCGGCGTGTCCCGGCAGCTGGCGATGGCCAGGTTCGCGATCAGCAGCACCGTCAACAGGGTGGCCGGGCCGGCGCGGCGGGACGAGGTACGACTCACGCGGTGCACTGTGCGCCGTCGGGCGGGTGCGCGCAAGCCCGGGTTGGCGATGCGCTCCGGCGGTCGGGCCCGCTCAGCAGGCCGCGCGACCTGCCGGCGTCATGCCCACGCCCCGTGTGGACGCCGGGGTCACCCCGCGCGCCGTCGCCGTCCCGGGTTCCGCCATCGGGCCGCGCGCCGGTTCCAACGCCGCGCTGCGCAGGATCCGCTGCCGGTCCGGGCCGTCGGCCACGCTGACCAGGAAGCAACCGGTGCCGGGGCGGAGCCGGGCCGGTACGTCGAGCACGGCCGCTCCCCGGATCAGCACCGCGGCCAGCTCCCGGTCGGTGAGCCGGACACCGAGGATGTGCCGACGGACGTGCCGCCCGGCGGCCAGCAACGCCGAGCGCCAGGCCGCCTCCGCCAGGCGGGTCACCAACCGTCGGCGGGCCGGTGAGGCACCGGGCAGCGGCCCGCCGAGCAGCTCCCGTCGCCCCTGCCACCAGCCCGCGTCCAACATCCGGGTGTACGCGCCCTGGTGCTCCCGGGGCACCCACAGCCGGTGCAGCTCGTAGCGGCGACGCAGGCCGCCGACGGCCACCTCGTGGGTGACCGGGATGTCCAGCCGGTTGAGCAGCTGCCGCATCCGCTGCGCGGCGTCCTCCCGGTTGAACTCCACCCCGGCGGTGTGCTCGGCCCGGACCGCGCTGGGCCGGGCGGCGGTCGGTGGTGGTGTGCAGCGCAGCAGGCAGGCAGCCTCGAACGCGTCGCCCAGGGTCAGCCAGCCCAACGGGGATGGGGTGGTCGGGGTGTGCGGCCGGTCGAGCAGGGCGGGTTCGTGGGTCAACGGAGGCTCCCTTGTCGGAGTCTGGGTTGCCCTACCGTGGCCCCTGCCACGCCGTTACGGAACTCCTCCGGCCCAGCCTTGAGCAAATCTTGCGGCTGCGGTGCCGCTAAAGGTCGGTGACCACCAGATCCACCTGCCGCACCCGTCCGGGAGCGGCAGGCTGCTCCAGCACCGTGTGCTTCAGCTCCCGCAGCGTGCCGACCAGCTCCGCCGCGGTGCGCGGTCGGGCGTCGGCGACGAGCAGGTCCCGGACCAGCCGCCCCTTGGTCGCCTTGTTGAAGTGGCTGACCACCGATCGGACCGGCACGCCGTCGACCTCCCGCTCGTGCAGCACCCGGACGGTGACGGTGCGCTCGGCCAGCTCACCGCGCGGCGTCCAGGTGGCCGCGTACGCGCCGGAGCGCAGGTCCAGCACCGGGCCGCGTCCGGCCGCGCCGTCCACCGTCGGCGTCAGCTCCCTGCGCCAGTACGTCGACAGCGCCCCGACGTCGGGCAGGCGGGCGCCGATCGGGCAGCGGTACGGCGGAATCCGGTCGGCCAGTCGCACCGCGCCCCACAGCCCGGAGCTGATCAGGATCGACCGGCGGGCTGCCCGCTGCGCCGTGGCCGGCAACGAGGCCAGGTCCAACGCCTCGTAGAGCACCCCGGTGTAGAGCCGTTCGGCCGGCGCGGTGGCCGCCTCCCGCAGCCGGGCGTTGCGCCGCAGTTCGCCCCGCTGGCCCTCGCTGAGGCCGAGCGCCGCCCGCGCGACCGCCTCGTCCGGCCCGGCGCTCAGCGCCACCAGGGCGTCCAGCACCCGCTCGCGGGCCGGGTTCAGCTCGGGCAGCGAGAGTCGGTCCGCGGCCCAACGCCGTCCGGTGCCAGCGTCGGCCTTTCCCTCCGAGGGCGGCAACAGGATGAGCATGGGTCTCCTCGACGGGCGAAACGGCGGCGCCCCACGCGCCGGCCCGGCCAGCGTACGACCAGCGCCTACCGCCAGGGCCGCACCGGGGTGTCGGGGTGGTACACGCGATAGCCGCCGACCTCCCGCACCGGCGCGGCGTCGGCCCGGTCGGCCAGCAGCCTCCGCAACCGCCGGTCCATCGGCGAGTCGATCTCCACCACGTAGCCCGGCCGCTCCGCCCGCCCCACCTGCCGCCAGTACGGTCGGTAGCGGTTCTGCCCCGGTGACAGGTTCCCGTCGAGCACCCCGCAGACCACCGACTCGTCCGTGTTGAAGATCAACCGGTTGCAGGTCCAGTAGTCCCCGTACACCTCATGGGGTCCGTCGGCGCGCAGCGCGGCGGCCAGCTCCCGGGCCTGGCGTTCCTCGGTCCGCGACGCCGCGGTGCCGGTGGCCGCGAACAGCACGGTGATCACCAGGGTGGTCACGGTCAGGGCGGCCAGCACCGCGGCGGACAGCGCGCCGGTGAACCGCCCCAGCACGCTGCTGGTGCCCCGCCAGGCGGTCAGCGCCGCCACCCAGAGCGGCCAGAGCACCGCCGGCAACGACAGTTGCAGCACCGACAGGTAGCGGGCGTTGTCCAGCGGGCTGGTCGCGGCGAGCGGACTGCGCACGTACGACAGCAGTGTCAACGTCGCGCCGGCGACCAGCGCGAGCTGCACGACGGGCCCGACCCGATCCCCCCGTAGCCCGCCGGCCCCGCGTCCGACCCACTCCGCCCGCGGCGCCCCGGCGGCGCGACGGTACGCGAGCACAGCGAGCGCCGCGCCGGCCAGCAGCAGCACCGGGTACACCACACCGAACCACTGCTGCCAGCGTCCGCAACCGTCCACCGGGCAGAGCCCGTGCGCCAGCGGCACGCCCTCCAGCAGGCCGCCCCGGATCCGGTCGGACCACGGCGGCTGCGGGCCGACCTTGGTGCTGACCTCGCGGAACACCGACAGCGAGTCGTCACCCGGCCCAGCCCGCAGGTTGTCGACGATCATCGGGGCCACGCCGACGACCGTCCCCGCCACCAGCAGCAGACCGGACCAGCCGAGCAGCTCCCCCCGTACCGCCCAGATCAGGGCCAACCCGGCGACCGCGAGGTACGGCAGGATCAGCCAGTCCGACCAGACGGCCAGCCCGACGAGCAGCCCGAACAGGCCGACCGCCAACCGTCGGCGGTGGACCGTGCCGGCGGCCAGCCCCACGGTGATCAGCAGCATCAGCAGCACCGCCGGCTTCACCTCCGGCCGCCCGCCGACGACGGTGAGCTGGTCGCGCACCACCCGCTCCGGCCCGAGCGCCAGCAGACCCACCACGAACGCGGCGAACCACGGGGTGCAGAGGCGGCGGGTCAACCGGTGGATCAGGTAGAGGAAGATCGCGTACAGCGCGAGCATCGGCAGGCGCAGCACCGGCCAGCTCGGCCCGGCCACCGCCACCAGGGGAGCGGCCAGGTACGACTCCAACATCCCCATGTAGTGCTGGCCGTAGAGGAAGACCGGGCGTTCCCGGCCCTGCCCGATGTGCAGCGCGGCGAGACCGAACGTCGCCTCGTCGCTGTTCGACACCGGCACCGTGAACAGCGTCAGGACCAGCCGGTAGACGACACCGGCGAGCCCGAACAGCAGCGCGGCGAGCGCCGGTCGATCGAGTCGCGGGCGCCATCGCCCACGGTGCTGCTCTGGATGCGACACGACCAACGCCCCCGTCGTCGTCCCGACCGGAGTGTTTCACGTTCGGCCGGGCCGCCGAGGCCGATCGGCGCAGCCCGGTGGGGCTGGGTGGGCCGCACGGACGTCCGGGCCGGATCGGCGCGGCCGGGGTCGGCTCGCGTGGCCGTGGCTGTCGACGTGTGGCAGGGTTGGCGGGTGCCACCCACTCCCGCCGGCCAACTGGCCGTTCCGAACCTGCACCGGGCTGCGCGGATCGAGGACGCCGTGCACCAGCTCGTCGAGCGCCGGCTGCGGCGCACCGGCTGGCGGGTCAACATCGTCGCGTACACCGGTTATGGCGCGCCGGGTTGGGTGCGGGTGATGTGTCGGGTGCTGCTGGGCCGTCCGGACACGCGTCAACGGGGTCGGCTCGACAAGGTTCGCGGCTGGCGCAGCTTCACGACGCTGCCCAACAAGCACGTGACGGTGACCATCGAGGCCGGCGGGGTGCGCCACGAGACGCGGGCCGACCGCAGCGGGTTCGTCGACACCCTGGTCGAGGCGGACCTGCCGCCCGGTTGGGGTACGGTCCGGCTTAGCGTCCCGGACGCCGAGCCCGTCGACGCCCCGGTGCGCATCCTCGACCCGGAGGTCAGGTTCGGCATCATCTCCGACATCGACGACACGGTGATGGTGACGGCGCTGCCCCGGCCGCTGCTCGCCGCATGGAACACCTTCGTGCTCGACGAGCACGCCCGCAACGCGGTTCCCGGCATGGCGGTGCTCTACGAGCGGCTGGTCACCTCGCATCCCGGCGCACCGGTCTTCTACCTCTCGACCGGCGCCTGGAACGTGGCCCCGACCCTGACCCGCTTCCTGTCCCGCCACCTCTACCCGGCCGGGCCGCTGCTGCTCACCGACTGGGGCCCGACCGCCGACCGCTGGTTCCGCAGCGGCATGGAACACAAGCGGTCCACCCTGGCCCGGCTGGCCAAGGAGTTCCCCGACGTGCGCTGGCTGCTCGTCGGCGACGACGGCCAGCACGACCAGGAGATCTACCGGGAGTTCGCCGCCGCCCACCCGGAGAACGTCGCCGGGGTGGCGATCCGCCGGCTCTCCCCGACGCAGTCGGTGCTGGCCGGCACCCTGCCCGCCCCGGCCGGCCGCCCGTCGTCGGGGCCGGTGGGGCAGAAGTGGCTGTCCGCCCCCGACGGCGCCGGCCTCTGGCAGTTGCTCCGCGACGCCGGCCTGGTCTGACCGTCAGCCCCGCTGAGCTATCGGCCGTCGAACACGTCTTCGAGGACAAGTCTCGCCCGGCCGGGGACCTCTTCGTCCGGAAAGATCTCGGCGCAGAGGTCGAGGACCTCTTCGGGGTTGTTCAGCCCGAGGTGCTCCACCAGGAAGCGGATGTTCAGCCACCACCGCGGCAGCCCGAGCTCATCCGCGACGGCCCGCGCTTCGTCGAGCACGATGCCGTGCGGCTGAAACACAGCGTCGATGTCCCGGGTCGCCCGACGGGCGTCGTAGGCCAGCGCCATTGCAGCTCCACCGAAGATGTGTACAGGTCGGCGATCACACCTCGCTTCGCCAGCCGGTCACCGAGCCTCCGGAAGGCGTCCTCGATGGCAGTACGGTCCAGCAGCGGATCGTCGGCGCTCACGCGACCTTCAACTCCTGTGGGGAGATGAACACCCCACGGCGCCGGAACGCCGCAGGCGAGTGCACCACGGCGTCGACGCGGGCGGCGCGAGTGTTGAAGGGGAACCAGAACCGCCGTAGCGACCGCGTCTCGACCCACGAGGCAGCGCCGCGCCCGTCGCGGGCGGCGAGGTACTCCGTCAGCGCCGCGAGGAAGACGTCCCAATGATCGTCACCGGTCGGCGCTGGCTCCTGGATCAGCAAGTCAGCGCGACGCTCGGACGCTTCCCAGCTGTACTCCTCCAGAAACTCCGCCACCAGACGCCACCGCCTGGAGTCGTCGACCCCGGCGAGCAGGACGCCCAAGCGTGCCACCGTCATCGGCTCGTACATCGCAGGACGATTGCTCACAGCGTCAACGCTAGTACAAGGCCGCGCCGATCCTCGGTAAGGCTCTGTCCTTTCAACTGCAGCGGATGGTTGCCCTACCGCCCGTTACGGTTCCCTCCGACCCGCGCGAGCAGCGGACGGGGAGCGACGCGGACGTGGACAGAGACGTGACCGCGCGCCTACAGGGCGAGCAGATCGCGGCGTACGAGCGGAGCGGGCCGTTCTGGGGGCGTCTACGCAGTTGGCGGGATCAGCTCTGGCGGAGCCAGACGGCACCCAGCGGCGGCACCTGGAGGGCCGCCGAGGCCACCATCCCGTGCCACGGCACGTCCTCGGCCCGTACCTCGCCCAGGTTGCCCACCCCGGACCCGCCGTAGTGGTGCGCGTCGGTGTTGAGCACCTCCTGCCAGGTGCCGCCGGCCGGCAGGCCGATCCGGTAGTCGTGCAGCGGCTGGGCGGAGAAGTTCGCCACGCACACCAGCGTCGAGCCGTCCGGGGCGATCCGGACGAACGACACGGTGTTGTTGGCGACGTCGTCGCCGGCGATCCAGCGAAAGCCCGCCGGCTCGGTGTCCTGCGCCCAGAGCGCCGGGGTGTCCCGGTAGACCCGGTTGAGGTCACCGACGAGTCGTTGCACACCGGCGCGGGCCGGGTCGTGGAGCAGGTACCAGTCGAGGCCGCGCTCCTCGCTCCACTCCCGGTCGTCGGCCATCTCGGAGCCCATGAAGAGCAGCTGCTTGCCGGGGTGCGCCCACATGTACGCCAGCAGCGCCCGCACGTTCGCCAGCCGCTGCCAGGTGTCGCCGGGCATCTTGCCGGCCAGTGAGCCCTTGCCGTGCACCACCTCGTCGTGGCTGATCGGCAGCACGTAGTTCTCGCTCCAGGCGTACGCCAAGGAGAAGGTGAGCTGGTGGTGGTGGTGCTGGCGGTAGATCGGGTCCTTCGAGGTGTAGAGCAGGGTGTCGTGCATCCAGCCCATGTTCCACTTGAACCCGAAGCCCAGCCCTCCGCCGGCGGTGGACTGGGTGACCCCCGGCCAGGCGGTGGACTCCTCGGCGATCATGACGACGCCGGCGTGGTGCTTGTAGACCGTCGCGTTCACCTCCTGCATGAACGCGATGGCCTCCAAATTCTCCCGGCCGCCGTACCTGTTGGGGGCCCACTCGCCGTGGTTGCGGGAGTAGTCCAGGTAGAGCATCGAGGCGACCGCGTCGACCCGCAGCCCGTCGACGTGGAACTGGTCGCACCAGTAGAGCGCGTTGGCGACCAGGAAGTTGCGGACCTCGTTGCGGCCGAAGTCGAAGACGTACGTGCCCCAGTCGGGGTGCTCGCCGCGCCGCGGGTCGGGGTGCTCGTAGAGCGGGGTGCCGTCGAACCGGGCCAGGGCCCACTCGTCCTTCGGGAAGTGCGCGGGCACCCAGTCCAGGAGGACGCCGACGCCGGCCTCGTGCAGCCGGTCCACCAGGTGGCGGAACTCGTCCGGGTCGCCGAACCGGGAGGTCGGCGCGTAGTAGCCGGTCACCTGGTAGCCCCAGGAGCCGCCGAACGGGTGCTCCATCACGGGCAGGAACTCCACGTGCGTGAAGCCCAGCTCGGTGACGTACGCGGTGAGCTGCTCGGCCAGCTCGCGGTAGCCCAGGCCGGGCCGCCACGAGCCGAGGTGCACCTCGTAGACGCTCATCGGCTCCTGGTGCGGCTGCCGTTCGGCCCGGCGGGCCAGCCAGTCCGCGTCGTTCCACCGGTACGTCGAGTGGTGCACCACCGAGGCGGTGGCCGGCGGCACCTCGGCGTACGCCGCGAGCGGGTCGGCCTTGTCCCGCCACTGCCCGTCTGCGCCCAGCACCCGGTACTTGTAGCGGGCTCCGACCCGGGCGTTGGGCACGAACAGCTCCCACACCCCGCTGGAGCCGAGCGACCGCATCGGCCAGCCGTCGTCGGGGCCCCAGCCGGTGAAGTCGCCGATCACCCGCACCCCACGGGCGTTGGGCGCCCAGACGCTGAACGCCACGCCCTCGTCGAAGACCCGGGCGCCGAGCGCCTCCCACAGCCGCTCGTGCCGGCCCTCACGGATCAGGTGCAGGTCCAGCTCACCGAGGGTCGGCGGGTAGCGGTACGGGTCGTCGTGGGTGGTCCCGTCGACCTCCAGCCGGTAGTCGAGCACCGTGCCGTCGACCTGTGCCTCGAAGACGCCCACGTCGTGCACCCGCTTCATCGGGTGCCGTTCGTCGCCGACGAGCAGCGCGACGTCGCCGGCGCCCCGTCGCATCGTGCGGATCGTCGTCGAGTCGTCGGCGGGGTGCGCGCCGAGCAGCGCGTGCGGGTCGTGCGTCGCGCCGGAGATCAGCTGGTCCATCGGTCGTCCTTCGGTGCGGCATCGGTCGGTGCCGGGGCGGACCGGCGGGCGGTCGACCGGCGCGGAGGGGTCGGAACGGGGCCGGACCGGCGGGGCGGAGTCGGCACCGGGATCGTCGGCGCGGTGCCGCCGGACAGCTCCTCCGGGACGTCGGCGACGGTGAGGTCCGCCGGTTCGGCGCCGGCGGGATCCGGCGCGGCGGGCGCGACCGGGCGGCGCACGGTCAGCACGTGCGCGGGTTGCAGGTACGGGTCGAGGCGTACCGCGTTGCGCTGACCCCAGTCGTAACTCGTGCCGGTCAGCTCGTCGTACACGGTGAACCGCTCGTGCCAGTCGAAGCCGAGCGCCGGCATGTCGAGCGTGGTGTTGCCCCACTGCACGACGCGCGGGTCGAACGAGCAGATCACGATGACCGTGTTGCCGGTCTCCGGGTCATGCTTCGACCAGCAGAGCAACGCCGGGTTGTCGATCTCGTGGAAGCGCAGGTTGCGGAGCTGGTGCAGGGCCGGGTTGTCCCGGCGTACCCGGTTGAGGGTGGTCAGGAACGGTGCCAGCGAACGGCCCTGCGCCTCCGCCGCGGCCCAGTCCCGGGGTCGCAGCTCGTACTTCTCGTTGTCCAGGTACTCCTCGGCGCCCGGCCGGGCCACGTGCTCGAACAGCTCGTAGCCCGCGTACAGGCCCCAGGAGGGGGAGAGCAGCGCGGCCAACACCGCCCGGATCTTGAACATCGGCGGGCCGCCGTGCTGCAACGACTCGTGCAGGATGTCCGGGGTGTTCGGCCAGAAGTTCGGCCGCATGTAGTCGGCCGCCTCGATCAACTCTTCGCAGTACGCCCGCATCTCGGCGGCCGTCGTGCGCCAGGTGAAATAGGTGTACGACTGCGTGAAGCCGATCTTGCCGAGGCCGTGCATGATGGCCGGCCGGGTGAACGCCTCGGCCAGGAACAGCACGTCCGGGTCGATCTTCTTGACCTCGGCGATCAGCCAGTGCCAGAAGTCGAACGGCTTGGTGTGCGGGTTGTCCACCCGGAAGATCCGGATGCCCTCGCCGACCCAGTGCAGCACCACCCGCAGCACCTCGGCCCGGATGCCCTCCGGGTCGTTGTCGAAGTTGACCGGGTAGATGTCCTGGTACTTCTTCGGCGGGTTCTCCGCGTACGCGATGCTGCCGTCGGCGCGGGTGGTGAACCACTCCGGGTGCTCGGTGACCCACGGGTGGTCCGGCGCGCACTGCAACGCCAGGTCCATCGCCACTTCCAGGCCCTGTGCCGCCGCCGCCTGGGTGAAGGCCCGGAAGTCTGCCGGCGTACCCAGGTCGGGGTGGATCGTGTCGTGGCCGCCCTCGGCGGCGCCGATCGCCCACGGTGAGCCCACGTCGGTCGGCCCGGCGGTGAGCGCGTTGTTCGGGCCCTTGCGGTTGACCCGGCCGATCGGGTGGATCGGCGGCAGGTAGAGCACGTCGAAGCCCATCGCGGCCACCCCTGGCAGCCGCTCGGTGGCGGTCGCGAAGGTGCCGGACCGCCCGCCCGCCGCGCCTTCCGAGCGGGGAAAGAACTCGTACCAGGCCGAGTAGAGCGCCCGTTTGCGGTCAACCCAGATCGAGTACGTCTCACCGGCGGTGACCAACTCCCGCACCGGGTGCTCCCAGAGCAGGTCGGCCAGGGCCAGCGCCGGACCGACCCGTTGGGCCAGCGGCAGGTCGGTGTCGACCAGCGCGGTGAGCGCATCGGCGACGCGGGGCCGGTCGGCGGTCGGCACGAGGTGCCGGGCGGCGGCGAGCACCCGGGCGCCCTCGGCCAGGTCGTTGGCCAGGTCCTCCGGCCCCTGCCCGGCGGCGATCTTCTTGGTCACCGCGTTCTGCCAGGTCAGGTACGGGTCCTGAAACGCCTCGACGGAGAAGGTCCACGCGCCGACGGCGTCCGGTGCGATGGTGGCGTGCCAGCGGTCCTGGCCGGGCTCGCCGGGGCGCATCCGGGTGAACGGCCGGCCCGCGCCGTCCGGACCAGCCCACACCACGTTGCAGCCCAGCGCGTCGTGCCCCTCCCGGTAGGCGCGCGCCGACACCGGAACCGGCTCGTCGACCACCGCCTTGGCCGGGTATCGCCCGCACGAGACGACGGGGGAGACGTCTTCGATCGGGAACCGTCCAGTCACTCCGCCAACCTACTGCGCGAGATCCGTTCGCGCGCGGCCAAGCCTGCCAGCCGGCGGTCGGGCTCTCCCCGAACCGGGCCCGTCGCTCGCCTCGGCGGGTCGAGTCCGGGGGACGGACGTCGCGGTGAGCCTGATGACACAGGGGCATCGTGATGACTCAGGGACATCACGCTCGCCGCGGTGTTCCTCGCGCGGAGGTCACACTCCGTTGCGTACCGGCGCGACGGGCGGAGGTGACGTAGCCTCCCGCCATGTTCGAACGGGTGAGGGTCGCGGTTGTCGGGGTCGGTAACAACACGTCGGCACTGGTGCAGGGGCTGGCTCTCCACCGTCAGAGCGGCAGCCTGGTCGGAATCCGCAGGCCGGCGATCGACGGGCTCGGGGTGGGGGACATCGACATCGTCGCGGCCTTCGCCACCTCCGAGGAGAAGGTCGGTCGGGACCTGACCGAGGCGATCTTCCTGGCACCCAACAACTTCCCCCGGCTGGACTGCGACCTGCCCACAGCGGGCGTACCGGTCACGAAGGGCCTCGTCGACGCGACCGAGGTGCCGCGGGTGGCGGCGGCTCTGGCGGGCGCGGAGGTGCTGCTCTACTCGGCGCCCAGCGGCCGGCCGGAGACCGCTCAGGCGTACGCCGAGGCGGCTCACACGGCGGGCCTCGCATTCATCAACACCACCGCCGACCCGGTCGCCCGCGATCCACGCCGGATGGAGAGGTTCGAGGCGGCCGGTCTGCCGCTGCTCGGCGACGACCTGGCCAGCCAGTTCGGCACCTCGGTGCTGCACAAGGCGCTGCTACGGCTGCTTGAGGAACGCGGCCTCACCCTGGTCAGCTCCTACCAGGTCAACCTGGGCGGCACCGAGGACTTCCGCAACCTGGTCGAGAACCCCGACACCAAGATGCGGTCCAAGCTCAACGCGCTGCCGAAAGGCCGGGCCGCCGACAGCGTCGAGGTCGCCCCGCTCGGCTACCTGCCGCACCTGCGCTCGCAGAAGGTGGCGCACCTCAACCTGGAGGCCCAGGGCTGGGGTGCGACAGCGGTGAGCCTCGACGTGAAACTGAAGGTGCACGACCCGAGTGGTGCCGCCGGGGTCAACATCGACCTGATCCGCATCGCCGCGAGCGCGCTACGGGACGGGCGTGGTGGTCACTGCGACGAGGCGACCTCGTTGTTCAAGTCGCCGCCGGGAACGTCGATCTGACGTCGGTCCCCCTCAGGCCGCGCCGACCGAGCGGTAGACCTCCAGGGTCTGCCGGGCGATGGCGTCCCAGGAGAAGTGCTCGACCGCGCGCCGGCGGCCGGCCAGGCCGAACCGTTCGGTGCGCGCCGGGTCGGCGAGCAGTGTGTTGACCGCTGCCGCCAGGTCGGCCACGAACTTCTCCGGCTCCAACGGGGTGCCGGAGCCGTCGGTGGCCTGCGCGATCGGCACCAGCAGGCCGGTCTCGTCGTCGGCCACGACCTCGGGAATGCCGCCGGTCGCGGTCGCCACCACGGCCGTCTCGCAGGCCATCGCCTCCAGGTTGACGATGCCCATCGGTTCGTAGACCGACGGGCAGACGAACACGGTGGCGTGCGTCAGCACCTGGATCACCTCGGGCTTGGGCAGCATCTCGGCCACCCAGACCACGCCGGAACGGTTGGCCCGCAGCTCGGCGACCAACTCCTCCACCTCGGCGGCGATCTCGGCGGTGTCCGGCGCGCCCGCCAGCAGGACGAGCTGGGTGTCCGCCGGCAACTCCCGGGCGGCCCGCAGCAGGTACGGCAGCCCCTTCTGCCGGGTGATCCTGCCCACGTAGACCACGCTGGGGCGGGACGGGTCGACACCGAGCCGGTCGAGCACGTCGGTGCCCTGATCCGGGGCGTACTGGACGGTGTCGATGCCGTTGTAGACCACCCGGACCCGGTCGGGGTCGATCTGCGGGTACGCGGTGAGCACGTCGTTGCGCATCCCGCCACTGACCGCGATCACCGCGTCGGCGGCCTCCATCGCGGTGCGCTCGATCCAGGAGGAGAGCGCGTAACCGCCTCCGAGCTGCTCGGCCTTCCACGGCCGCAGCGGCTCCAGGCTGTGCGCGGTCACCACGTGCGGCACCCCGTGCAGCAGCTTCGCGGTGTGGCCGGCCAGGTTCGCGTACCAGGTGTGGCTGTGCACCACGTCGGTGCCGGCCGCGCCGGCGGCCATCTCCAGGTCCACGCCCATCGTGCGCAGCGCGGCGTTCGCGCCGGTCAGACCCGGCGGTTCGGCGTACG
Organism: Micromonospora sp. NPDC047756; assembly: GCF_055587245.1. Taxonomy (NCBI): domain Bacteria; kingdom Bacillati; phylum Actinomycetota; class Actinomycetes; order Micromonosporales; family Micromonosporaceae; genus Micromonospora; species Micromonospora sp. NPDC047756. The sequence goes on along the minus strand of NZ_JBVJGQ010000003.1, from coordinate 340,131 downwards.
CGGTGACGCCCGGCTCGGTGCGCGGCAGGCCGAAGCAGTGCACCCGTACGTCGGCGAGGCCGCGCAACTCCCGAGCCAGGTACTCGACGTGCACGCCCGCGCCGCCGTAGACCTCCGGTGGGTACTCGCGGGTGAGCAGATCGACGCGCAGGGATCCGGTGGCCGGGGAGGAGTCGGTCATGTGCGCACCCTAGTGCAGAAGACTCCCCGTACGAGTGGTGAAGTGGGACGCGGGTGGATAGCGTCGTGGCATGGCTGCCAAGGTGCTCGCGATCGTCCTGGCGGGTGGGGAGGGCAAGCGCCTGATGCCGCTCACCACGGATCGGGCCAAGCCGGCCGTCCCGTTCGGCGGGATGTACCGCATGGTCGACTTCGTCCTCTCCAACCTGGCCAACGCCGGCTATCTCAAGATCGTCGTGCTGACCCAGTACAAGTCCCACTCTCTCGACCGACACATCACCAAGACCTGGCGGATGTCCACGCTGCTCGGCAACTACGTCACCCCGGTGCCCGCGCAGCAGCGTCGTGGCCCGTGGTGGTTCGCCGGCTCGGCCGACGCCATCTACCAGAGCTTCAACCTCATCAACGACGAGCAGCCCGACTACGTGATCGTCTTCGGCGCCGACCACATCTACCGGATGGACCCGCGGCAGATGGTGGAGGACCACATCGCCTCCGGCGCGGCGGTGACCGTCGCTGGCATCCGCCAGCCGCTGTCGATGGCCGACCAGTTCGGCGTCATCGAGGTCGGCGAGGACGGCAAGCGGATCCGGGCGTTCCGCGAGAAGCCCACCGACGCCGTCGGCCTGCCCGACGCGCCGGACGAGATCTACGCCTCGATGGGTAACTACGTCTTCACCACCCGGGCGCTCTGCGAGGCGGTCGAGCGCGACGCCGAAGACAAGTCCAGCAAGCACGACATGGGCGGCAGCATCATCCCGATGCTCGTCGAGCGCGGCGAGGCGAACGTCTACGACTTCCGCGACAACGAGGTGCCGGGCAGCACCGACCGCGATCGCGGCTACTGGCGCGACGTGGGGACGCTCGACTCGTTCTACGACGCGCACATGGATCTGATCAACGTGCACCCCGTCTTCAACATGTACAACTTCGACTGGCCGATCTACACCGAGCAGCTGCCGTGGCCGCCGGCGAAGTTCGTCCACCAGTGGGGTGAGCGGGTCGGCCGAGCGGTCGGCTCGATGGTTTCCCCGGGCGTGGTGATCTCCGGCTCGTTGGTGGAGAACTCGATCGTGTCGCCGAAGGTGCGGGTGCACTCCTGGGCGCACGTCGAGGGCTCGGTGCTGATGGAGGGTGTGGAGATCGGCCGGCACGCGGTGGTCCGGCGGGCCATCCTGGACAAGAACGTGTTCGTCCCGGAGGGCGTCGAGATCGGCGTCGACCTGGAGAAGGACCGGCAGCGTTACACCGTTTCCGACAACGGCATCGTGGTGATCGGCAAGGGCCAGAAGGTCGAGCCGTGACCGACAGGCACTCCCCGAGGAGGATCCCGCAGTGACCCACCCCCGTGCCGGCCAGCCCGCCGAGCCCGCCGACCTGGTCGACGTGCCGCGCCTGGTGACCGCCTACTACGCCGAGCATCCGGACCCCGCGGACCCGGCCCAGCAGGTCTCCTTCGGCACCTCCGGCCACCGTGGCTCCAGCCTGCGCAACGCGTTCAACTCCGACCACATCCTGGCGGTCACCCAGGCGCTCTGCGACTACCGGCGCGAACAGGGGCTCGACGGGCCGCTCTTCCTCGCCCGGGACACCCACGCGCTCTCCGCGCCGGCCGCGGTGGACGCCCTGGAGGTGCTCGCCGCCAACGGGGTCACCGTGCTGGTGGACAGCCGCGACGGTTACACCCCGACCCCGGCGCTGTCGCACGCGATCCTCACCCACAACCGTGGGCGGACCAGCGGGCTCGCCGACGGCATCGTCATCACCCCGTCGCACAACCCGCCCGACGACGGCGGTTTCAAGTACAACCCCACGAACGGTGGGCCGGCCGACACCGACGTGACCAGGTGGATCCAGGACCGGGCCAACGCCATCCTCGCCGCCGGGCTCAAGGAGGTCCGCCGGATCACCTACGCGCGGGCGCGGGCCGCCGACACCACCGGGGAGTACGACTTCCTCGCCAGCTACGTCGACGACCTGCCGGCGGCGATCGACATCGACGCGATCCGCGATGCGGGGATCCGCATCGGCGCGGACCCGTTGGGCGGGGCGAGCGTGGCGTACTGGGGTGAGATCGCCGAGCGGCACCGCCTGGATCTGACAGTGGTCAACCCGAACGTCGACCCGACCTGGCGGTTCATGACCCTGGACGGCGACGGCAAGATCCGAATGGACTGCTCCTCGCCGAATGCGATGGCGTCGCTGATCGCCGCGCGGGCCGACTACCAGATCTCCACGGGCAACGACGCCGACGCCGACCGGCACGGCATCGTCACCCCGGACGCCGGGCTGATGAACCCCAACCACTACCTGGCGGTGGCGATCGGTCACCTGTTCCGTACCCGCACCGAATGGGGCCCGGACGCCGCGGTGGGCAAGACCCTGGTCTCCTCGTCGATGATCGACCGGGTCGCCGCCGACCTGGGTCGGCCGCTGCTGGAGGTGCCGGTCGGCTTCAAGTGGTTCGTGCCCGGCCTGCTCGACGGCGCGGTCGGCTTCGGTGGCGAGGAGAGCGCCGGGGCGTCGTTCCTGCGGCGTGACGGCTCGACGTGGACCACCGACAAGGACGGCCTGCTGCTCTGCCTGCTGGCCGCCGAGATCCAGGCCACCACCGGCCGCAGCCCGAGCGAGCACTGGGCGGAGCTGGCCGAGCGTTTCGGCGCGCCCGCGTACGCCCGGATCGACGCTCCGGCCACCCGGGAGCAGAAGGCCGTGCTCGCCAAGCTCTCCCCGGAGCAGGTCACCGCCACCGAGCTGGCCGGCGAGCCGATCACCGCGACGTTGACCACCGCGCCCGGTAACGGCGCGGCGATCGGCGGCCTCAAGGTCAGCACCGAGTCCGGCTGGTTCGCCGCCCGTCCGTCCGGCACCGAGGACGTCTACAAGATCTACGCCGAGTCGTTCCAGGGCCCCGACCACCTCAAGCAGATCCAGGAAGAAGCCAAAAACCTGGTAGACCAAGCCCTAACCCAGCCCTAACCCCGCAGCCCCCCAGTCCCCACCCTCTCCCGCCCCGTGGCAGTTGATCATGGAGTTATTGCCATTCGACACGGCGTGTCATGGCAATAACTCCATGATCGACGATGGTCAATGGTGGGGTGGGGGGTGGGGTGGGGGGTGGGGGGGTTAGCAGGGTGGGGGGTCGGCGGGTGGGGGGAGTTCCTGGCCGCGTCGGCGTAGCTCTTCGGGGAGCAGTTCGCGGAGCTGTTCGGGGAGGAACGGCAGGTCGAGCAGCGTCATCTTCAACTGGTTGCGCTCCTGGTAACGCAGCGGGTCGAAGCGGACCACCAGACCGGCGTCGCGCCGGTACGAGATGTCCACCGCCCCCTCCGTCGCGGCGTCGCGGAACACCAACCCGTCCATCTCCACGACGACCGGCGACGAGTTGGGCTGCAACTCCAACCGGATCTTCTCGTTCGGGGAGAGCACCACCGCCCGGGAGATGCCGGCCATCGGCGCCGCCGGGGTGATCACCACCGAGTCCGCCGCGGGGGAGATCAGTGGACCACCCGCCGCGTAGCTGTACGCCGTCGAGCCGATCGGGGTCGCGACCACGACGGCGTCGCTGCGGTAGTAGCCGTACTGCTGGCCGTCGATGGCGAGCGTGACGCTGACGAACCCGGCGCCCGGCTGACGGACCAACGCGATGTCGTTGAACGCCACCACGTCGTCACCGCACACGTCACAGGCGAGGCAGGCGTGCGACTCGATCGTGAAATCTCTCGACAGCAGCCGGCTCAGCGCCTCGGGCAGCCCCGGCGGTTCGATCTCGACGAGAAAACCCACCCGACCCAGGTGTACGCCGAGCACCGGCTTCGGGTTGAGAACGGCGGATCGCAGCGCACCCAGCATGGTGCCGTCGCCGCCGATGCTGATCAGCGCGTCGGCGCGGGACGCCACCTGGTCCCCCGGCACCGGTTCGACCGAGGACGGGACCCGGTGCTGATCCTCCTCGCGCACGTACAACGTCTTGTGGTGACGCGTCGCCCACCGTTCGATGATCCCGACCACCTCGGTGACATCCCGGGTGGGGTGCAGCACAAGTCCCAGCCCCGACACCCGTACAGCTCACCACATCGGCGGCGACCGTACGCGGCGTACACCGAAGGTGCGCCGACAGCCCGCGGGCCGTCGGCGCACCTCGCCGCCGTCAGGGGCGGGGCTGCCCGGTGAGGTGGGTCAGCGAGCGGGCGACCAGGTCGTCGCGGGCCGCCGGGGGCAGGCCCTCCAACCCGAAGCCCAGATACACGGTGTCCCCGGTGACCACCACGGAACCCTCCTCGAACGCCTGCTGGCTGCGCGACCAGTCGTTGGCGTTGCCACCGGAGCCGGCCGGTGGCCCGGCCACCGTCCAGCCTCCCAGGTCGGCGGACTCGAAGGAGGTCTCCGCCACCGTCGACCCGTCGACCACCACCCGGGCGTCGTCCAGGAAGACGCCGAGAGCCTGGGTGGACCAGTCCGAGGCGTACGTGATCGACACCTCGACCTGTTTGCCGGCGTACGCGGTCAGGTCGACAACGAACTCCTTCCAGCCGCCCGACGTGCCGGTCGCCGCGTTCCAGCTTCCGGTGCTGCCGGTGGGGGAGCAGCCCTCGCCCTGGTAGTGGGCGAGGAACGGGTGCAGCAGGTGCCAACCCGAGGCGCAGCTCTCCCCGGTGACCGTGCTGGTCTTGCCGTTGACGTCGGGCAGGGTCGTCCACTGGTCGCTGCCCACCTCGTGCGCCTCGACGAAGAGGAAGTCCCAGTTCTGCTCGATCTCGTACGAGGTGAAGAAGCGCAGTTCTCCGCTGCTCGCCCCGCTGAGGTCCACAGTGCGGGTGAGCCGCTTGTACGACTCGTCGGCCTGCCCGCTGTGCAGGTACCACTCACCCGTGCGCGGGTCGAACGGCGCGCCACCCGGTCGGGCCCAGCCCACCGGCGCGGAGCTGGCGAACTGCGGGAACTCGTCCGGCGGCAGGAAACTCGACGTGGTCAGGAACGACGCGGTGTGCCCCTGGTTCTCCGCCGAACCGGGGGCGTTGAGCTGCCCGGTGAAACCGGTGAACGCGCCGTCGCTTCCGGCGACCGGGAACGGCTCTCCCTCCGGCGCGGTGCCGCCGTCGCTGACGTACGTGTGCGCCCCCAACCAGTACTGCTGGAAGTCGTTCAGCAGTGGCAGGCAGGCGAGATCGTCGGCGTCGGTGCACTCCGGCGGCGCGTCCGGGTGGTAGACGTACGAACCGTTGGCACCCTGGGCGAACAACGCGTACTGGCCGCTGACCAGGAGCTTCCCGCCCTCGTTCAGGTAGTCCCGGACGGCCAGTTCGGTGTCCAGCGCAGCCCTGGCCGTGGTGCCGGCGACCTGGCCGGGGGAGCGCATGATGATGTCGTCACCGGTTTCCCACACCACGGCCCGGTAGTGCGACAGGACACCGAGCGGGTGCGGAGCCTTGCGGCCCATCGCGTCGAAGTCGTACACGTCGGTGGTCCGCCCGGCGGCGCTCAGCGATGCCGCGACCTCGTCGGCGTACTTGGCGGTGGTGCCGGTCTGCGCCGGGCTGAGGCCGGTGACGTCCTCGGCGGCGAGGATCAGCACGTCCCCTCCGACGTCGCTGTGCACCCGGTAGGTGAAGTGTTCGCTTGCGACCACTCCGGACCGGGGCTTGTTGCCGGTGAACCAGACCTCCACCCGGTCGCCCGGCTTCGTGCCACCGACCCTGCCGCGAAGCTCCGCGTAGTAGTCGTCGTGCGTGCCGCCGTACCGCTCACCGCCGCGCCACTCGCGGACCGCGACGGTCTTCGGCCGCCCGCCGTTGATTACGTAGTGCATCTTCACGTTCTTCAGCGCCCGCCGGGTGATCGCGGCGACCTGCTGGGTGCGCCCGTACGAGGTGTCGAAGGCGTCCACCACGAAGTCCGGGGTGCTCCGTCCGACGACCGAGACCGGCTCGTCCGGGTCCGCCGCCGACTTGGCCACGGCCAGCGCGAAGGGCAGGTTCTTGCTCACCTCCCCAGCGATCAACTCCTCGTCGTCGGGGAAGATGAAGCCGCTGACGCAGTCCTCCGGGCGCCACTCGTCGTCGGGGTCGACCGCCGAGGCGGCCTCACACGTGGACATCTCGGGGGTGAAGCCCAACGTGCCGTACCGAACGGTGGCGTGGCTGTCGGTGTCACCGTTCGTGGTGTAGAGCTCGGCGGAGATGTCCGGGTCGTAGCCGGGCACCGCCGGGTGCGCGTCGTCACCGGCCATCGCCTTGTAGATCTCGTCGTCCGGGGTGGGAGTGCTCACCTGCCAACCGAGGCCGTAGAGCAGCAGTTCGGCCGCCGAGTGGTAGTTGACGAAGAACTCGAACCCGACCCGCTTGAAGAGCCGGTCCAGTGCCTTGGTCTCCGGTTCCGAGTTGGGGCCCGGGCCCCGGTAGGTCTCGCTGTTCGGCTCCGGTGACGAGCCCTCGTTGTCGTACCCCCACTTGTAGCTGAAGTTGCGGTTGAGGTCGACGCCGTCGCTGGCGCTGATCTGGCCGTCGCCGTTGTTGTCCCGCAGGTTCTTGCGCCACAGGCGGTTGCCGGGGGTGAAGGTGTGGTCGTAGCCGTCCGGGTTGGCCACCGGCAGAAACCACAGCTCGGTCGTGTCCAGGACTCTGGTGATCTCCCGGTCGGTGCCGTAGCTGTCCAGGACGTGGTGCATCAGTCGACGGGTCATCTCCGGGGTGATCCACTCGCGGGCGTGCTGCGCGCCGGCGTAGAGCACGGCGGGCCGCTTCCCGTCCTCGACGGTCCGCGCGTTCCTGGTGACCTTGACGGCGACGATCGGTTGGCCCTGCTGCGTGCGGCCGATCGTCTCCACCTTGGCCAGCTGGGGATATCGGGCCGCTGTGGCGTTCAGCTCGTCCCGCAGGCCGCCCGGCTCCCCATAGGGCCGGAACGCCGTCCAACCCGCCGCCGCCTGCTCCCGCAGCGCCTGCGACGCGTCCTTGCCGCGCACCTTCTTCACCGCCAACGGGACGCCCTGGTCGGTCAGCCGTTTCGCCTGCCGGCGGCTGAGCACCGTCTCGACGGTCGTGCGGCCGGATGCGTCCGCCTTCGCGTCGTGGCCGAGGTCGACCCCCACCGCGCGCAGTTGCTCCCGCTGTTTCGCGTTGACAGTGCCGACGTACACCTCCAGGCCGTCGCGGACGCCCGGGTCGGACGGCGGCCGCGCGCTGGCCGGTGGGGTCAGTGCCAGTGCGCCGAGCAGGGTGACCACGCCGGCGATCGCCAGTCGTCTCGGTCTCATCGCGCCTCCTTGGGTGAAGGACCTGTAGGCGCGAGCCTTCGGTGTGTTGCTATCGATGTCAATCAGTCGATGGTCGGTTCGTTGCTGACCGTGTCGGCGTTGGTGCCAGGTGTGACGCTGAACGCGAGGTGGGCTGACGGCGTGGGCGGGTGCTCGTCGACCACCTCGCGATGATCGGGCCGGGCCGGAAAACCGGGACCCCGCAGGCGCGCCGGGAATTCATCCCGGACGTCACCTGCGGGGTCGGTGTCGTGCTCAGCTCGCGCTGGGTGCCGAGGCTGTCGACTTGACGGCCTGCTGCGCGACGACGCCGGTCGACTGGGCGCACAGCCACGCGAGCCGGTCGATGATCTTCTCGGGGTCCTCGAACGGGTCCAGCGTGGTGATCTCGATGGGGTCGAGTGGGGGCACTTCCACGTGCGAGATGAGCGGGTGCAGCGGGCGCAGGTCCCGCTCGCCGGCGCCGATCAGGTCCTCGTGGAGCTTCTCGCCCGGCCGGAGCCCGGTGTAGACGATCTGGACCGGTCCGGGTGCCTGGCTCGCCAACTGGCGAGCGATGTCGTCGATCCGTACCGGCTCGCCCATGTCGAGGACGAGCGCCTCGCCGTCGCGGCCGATGCCGGCGGCCTGGAGCACCAGGTGCACCGCTTCCTGCACTGTCATCAGGTAACGCGTCACGTCGGGGTGGGTGACAGTGATCGGCAGGCCCGCCTCGATCTGGGCCCGAAACGCCGTGACGACCGACCCTCGGCTGGACAGGACGTTGCCGAAGCGGACGCTGAGGAACGTGCCGCCGTGCGTCGCGGCGGCGTTCGCGGTCAACCGCTCCGTGATCCGCTTGGAGTAGCCGAGAACACTGACCGGGTCGGCGGCCTTGTCGGTCGAGATGTTGACGAACCTCGCCACGTCGCGGCACGCGTTGAGCACTGTCTGCGTGCCGAACACGTTCGTCTTGACCGCCTCGCCCGGGTGGCGTTGCAGCAGTGTCAGGTGTTTCAGGGCCGCCGCGTGGAACACGATGTCGGGTCGGCGTTCCGCCATCACCCGCCGGATCCGTTCCTCGTCGCGCAGGTCGGCGAGGATCAGCTCGGGGCTGTCCAACATCGCCCGGCCCGACATCGACAGTTGCAGGGCGTGCAGGGCCGACTCGTCCCGGTCGAGCATCATCAGTTCGCCTGGATCGGCCCGCATGATCTGGCGGCACAGCTCGGAGCCGATCGACCCACCGGCGCCGGTCACCAGGATCCGGCGTCCGCGCAGCTGGGACTCCGCGTCCCGGAGGTCGCCGATCACCTGTCGTCGTCCGAGCAGGTCCGCCATGTCCGGGTCGCGAACGTCGTTCACGGTGATCCGATGGTCGACGAGTTCCCGTACCGAAGGAAGGATCTTGAACGTCGCCCCGGTCTTCAGGGTGCTCTCGCGAACCTCGTTGATCAGTTCGGAGTCGGCGTTGGCGGCGGAAAAGATGACCATCTTCGCGCCGGTACGCCGCACGACCGTGTCGATGTCGGAGCGAGAGCCGAGCACCCGCACGCCGGCCAGCGACAGGTGGCGTTTCTGCGGGTCGTCATCGAGCATGCCGACGGGCAGGAACTGCCCTGCCGGATCACTCAGCATGGCCCGCAGCAGCCCCTGACCGGCGGAGCCCGCGCCGAAGAGCAGCACCGGCTCGGCGCGGCCGGCGTCCGGGCGCAACGTCCGGTCGCTGCGGCTGCGGTACGCCAGACGGGTGGCGAGCATGACGGCCAGCGCGATCACCGCGCCGACGAGCGGCGTGCTCGCGGGCACCGGTCGGGAGGTCATGGGCACGAGGGCGATCAGCAGGAGTACGCCGGTGGTGAGGGCCGTGTTGGCGAGCCCCTGCATCTCCTCGACGCTGCCCAGGGGATGCCGGCCGGACAGGTTGCGGCGAACGGCGGACACGGCGAGGTGCGCTGCCGCGGCGACCACGCCCATGCCGATCGCGCGGGCCAGGGCGGGGCCGGTGAGCGAGAACTCGAAGCGCACCCACGCGGCGACGGCGAAACCCGCGATCCAGGCGAGGGTGTCCGCGGCGAGGAGGCGGCCGACCAGTCGAAGGTTGCGATGCGACCGGCCGAGGCGTATGGAATCGCTGGGGCTTGTCCCCGAAGGTTGCATGTGGAAACTCCTGCTGCGATAGCGGCCCATCCGGGGTTAAACCACCAAGATGGTCTTATTGGCGTCTACCAAAACTAATCACTTTATGACGGGTTTATTGCTGTTTACGAAGTTTGTCCAGCTGCTGACCTGGCCGACTGTCGTGGCATCACCGCCCCCCGCAGCACGTCCTCGAACCGTTCGAAGAGCAGGTCGCGGTCGAACTCGTTGGCGGCGACCACCCGCGCCGCGGCCCGCGCCGCGGCGGTCCTGGCCGGATCGCTGACGAACGCGCCAGCGAGCGTCGCCGCCGCGGCGGGATCTCCCGCGGGCAGCACGAGTCCGGCGCCGCTACGGCGCAGGATGTCGGCGATCCATCCCTCGTGGTTGACCGCGACCGGCCGACCCGCGGCCCACCCGTCGAAGACCTTGTTGGCCGAGTTGGCGTGCAACGCGGGCTCGTCGCGCACCGTCGAGACGGCGAGATCGCAGGCACCGAAGAACGCCACCACCTCGGCCTTCGGCACCTGGTCGACCATGAACAGGTTCCGGTCCAGGACGTCGGACGCGGCTGCCTGTGCGCGCACCTGTGCCGTCTCCGCGCCCTGCCCGACGATCGCGATCCGCACGTCGGGGTGGTCACGACGCAGCGTCTCGGCCATCCGCACCAGATAGCCCACGTCGTTGACGAACCCGAGCGTCCCCGCGTACAGGATCAGAGGACGGTCGCCCAACCACGGTGTGCGATCCCGAAGCGCTCGGCCGGCGGCGTCCGCGTCGGCGAACAACTGACGGTCGCAGCCGTTGGGAATGACCGTCACCGCGGCCTCGGGGTGCCGTGCCCGGACGCCCGCCGCCATCCCCGGCGACAGCGCCAGGATGTGAGCGGCGTTGCGGTAGGCCCACCCCGCCAGACCGGTGGCCGCACGTCGCGTCAGTGGCGACCGCAACGCGCCCAGCGCGATCGGCACCTCCGGCCAGAGATCGCGTACCTCCAGCACCAGCGGCGTCCGTCGGCGGCGGGCGGAGTAGACAGCGGGCAGCGCGATGGTCAGCGGCGTGCTGGTCGCGAAGACGACGTCCTGCTCCAGCGACGCCGCGCGCGGAGCCGCCAACCGGGCGAACTGCCCGAAGGCCGAGAGCCGCTCCCGGAAGGACATCGCGTTGCGGTAGGGGACAGCCGCCCAGTGCACCACCACGCCCGCCTCGACGGTGGTCCGCCAGGTCTGCCGGGCGTCCGACGAGGGCTCGGTGTCGCTGGTCACCACGTGCACGTCGTGGCCGTTGCGGACCAGACGGCGGGCGAACTCGTACGACCGGGTGCCGCCGGACATGGCCGGTGTGCGGAAGTACTGGTGCAGGTAGACGATCCTCACCGGGTCACCCCGGCTCGGTCGGCGCTCAGCTGTCGGTAGGACTCCTGCACGACGGAGACCTGGCGGGACCAGGACTCCGACGTCTCGATGAAGCGTCGGTTGCGCTCTTGCAGATTCGGCTCCAGCGGGCGGGCGGCCATGAGTTGTTCCGCCAGCGCGGTCTCCAACGGCCCGGTGAGGATGTCGGCCGCCATGCCGTCGTCGACCATCTCGCGATATGGCGGCAGATCCGCGAGCAGAAGCCGGCAACCGGCGAGCGCCGCCTCCAGCACCGTGCAGCTGCGCTGGTCGAAGCGAGGAACGGAGATGCTCACCTCACTCGCCCGCATCAGCCGGAAGGTGTCCTCCGGTGTCAGAGAGCGGTCCAGGACCGTGACCCGCCCGGGCAGGCTCGCGGCGAGTTCGTGGGCTTCGGCGACGCACCGTCGCTGCGCCGCGGCGGCCGCCGCCTCGGCGGGACGGTGCCCGGCCAGGACGACGAGGTGAAGGTCGGGACGAGCGCCGGCCACCCGGGCGAACGCCCGCAGGACCTCGGACGTGCGGTAGACGGGACCGGCCGTCCGGGCGGCGAACAGCACTGTCGCATCGGCCGGGATGCCGAACTCGGCCCGCACCGACGCCGGCGTCACGGTGTCCCGGAGCGCGAACAGCTTGTCGTCCACTCCCCACGACACGGTCTGGGTGCGGTCCGCCGGTATCCGGTAGCGCGCGATGATCTCGGTACGGACCGACTCCGCGGTGGGAAGGACGAGGTCGCAGCGGCGAAGGGCGGCGCGGGCGACCCATCTGCGGACTCGCGACCGGCGCGCCGACTGCAGGTCGACTCCCCAGGGCGTGACCACCCGGGCGGGTCGACGCGGGGCCAGCAGCGACAGCAGACCCGCCATCCCTACCGAGTGCACGTGCAGCACGTCGGGGCGAGCCTCGCGCGTCTGCCGCCGCAGCCACCAGCCGGCGGCGGCGAGCTGCCACACCGCTCCCCACCGTCCCTTGCGGGTCCGGCCGGTCCCGGGCGCCACGCGCAGTTCGACGCCGTCGATGGGCTCCGCGTCGATCCAGCTGACCGCGATGACCGGATGACCGCGTTCGGCCAGGGCGACCGCCCACTTGCGGGCGTGCAGCGAGCTTGCGCCGCAGAGCAACATGACGGACGGAAGTACGGGCGTGGGGGCCGGGCCCGGGGCGGCCCGCTGCCGACGTGGCTGGTCGTGGCTCTCGATCGTCGGTGTGTCGGGACGCGTCGCGGTCACCTTCGTCTCCTTCATGATCACGTCAGGACCTTGTCGGCGGCGGACCGTCCGCGGCGCAGGCCGTAGCCGCTCTGGTCGGGCGTCCACGCCGGTCGGGTCCGCACGGAGTGCTTCGGCCCGGCGGGACGCGGGTCGGTCACGCGTTCCGGCTCGGCCTGCGAACGGGCCGTGGCGACGGCCAGGAGCAGCACGAACGGGATGAGCACCGGCAGGGTGAGCAGCGGCTCACCGAAGAGGCTGCACCCCCCGATCGCAGCCATGCCGAGCACTGCCGCCTCCGCGCTCTGGTCGCCGGCGCGCAGGCGTCGACGGGCCTGGCGGATCACGATGAACAGGAGCCCGCCGACCAGGAGGACGCCGACCAGCCCGGTCTGGGCCAGCACCGTGAGGTAGGTGTTGTGGGCGTGGTTGAGGCTGTCGAGCTGCACGTCGACCGCGGCCACGGTGACCTCGGGCTGGAAGTACTCCGGCAGGTGGGCCCGGAAGTTCTGGAAACCCACGCCGGCGAGAGGGTGGTCGGCGGCCATCCGCAGGGCACTGAGCCACAGGTCGAGGCGTACGCTGCTGGAGCTGTCCAGCCTCCCGTCCACTGTGGTGTACGAGATCCGCTCGGCCACCTGGTCCGGCACCAGTTGTACCCCGGTCAGGCCGACGGCGAGGACGACGACCATGCCGGTCAGAGCCAGGGCCACGGTGCGTCGTCGCTGGATCGCGAAGCAGAGCAGGAGCAGCGCTCCGCCGATGTACGTCGATCGGCTGTAGGACAGCACCACGCTGACGACCACGGCGGCGATAGCCGCGACGGTCAGGACGCGGGCTGTGCCCGACACGCCCGGTCGCAGCCGGGCCAGCAGCACGGCGAGCGCCAGCAGCAACATCGGCCCCCACGCGTTGTGGTTCAGGCTGCTGAGGGATTCGGCGAGGTCCGGGTTCTCCTCGGCGAGCACCGGCGCTCCGATCAGGGCGAGCGCGGCGTGGAACAGACCGACGCCGGTCGCCGCGACCGCGAACACGAGCAGGACGGACCGTGAGCGGGCTCGGGCAGTGTCGATGAGTGGAATGCAGGCCAGGGGTATCGCGATCGCGGCGACCGACCGGAACGCCTGGTTGGGTTGGCCACCGATCGTCACACCGAGAGCGAGGACGCAGGTCAGCCCGGCCACGATGAGGACGGCGGGGGTGCTGCGGCGGGTCGCCCGGCCACGGAGCAAGGTGCCGACCAGGGTGCAAAGGATCAGCGCCAGCAGCGGCGTGGTGCTGCTGGCCGCCGGGGCGATGGGCAGTTGCGACGCGGGCACCGCCAGAGCGATGCAGTAGAGGCCGAAGCCGGGCAGGATGATGACCAGCACCACCACGGCGAGGGCGGCCAGCCGCAGCAGGAACGAGGTGTCCTGCACCGCCACCACACCGGCGGCCACGCCGGCGACGAGTACGCCGGCCGCTCGTCCCCACGCCGGCAGCAGGGAGTCGCGGTCCGGTGTCGTTGGCCTCGCGTGCCGGCCGCCCCGTTCAGTCGTCATTCTGGCCGGACCGTTTCTCCGGCCCTGGACAGGCCGGTAGTCGAGGAAGGCCCAGCCGACGACCAGGCCGTAGAGGACGTATCCGGCCGACACGGCGACGCCCGCGCCGAGCGTGCCGAAGCGTGGGATCAGGACGACCATGGCGAGCAGCCCGCCGATGGCGGCGCTGACGGCCGCCAGGGTCGGCGGGCCCGGACGGTCGACGGCCGTCAGGTAGCTCTGCGCGGTGCGGGCGACCGCGAGCACGATGAGGCCGGGCAGCATCGCCCAGAGCACCGGTACGGCCTCGGCGAACTGCGGGCCGAAGAGCAGCGGGAAGGCCAGCGGCGCGACAGCGGCCAGCAGCCCCGCCCCGACGGCGGTGATGAGCAGTGTCTGCACCGACATCCGACGGACCGTGTGCCAGTCGGCGCCGCCGTGTGCGACCGCCGGCACCAGGATGAGACTGAGCGCCACCGGGAGCACCAGGAGCATCTCGGCGAACGGCACCGCGACCGAGTAGACGCCGACGGCGCCGGCACCGGCCACCAGGTGGATGGCGGGGACCTGGCTGCGCACCATCGCGAACTGGGCCAGGTTGGGCGCGTACACCCGGCGGGCGAACGCCCGGTACGCGGGCGCGTCCTGGGGTGTGCCGGGGTCGCGGCTCAACGGCAGAGCGCGGACGAGCAGCACCGTCGCGGCGCAGAGCTGGCCGACGAGGTACGCGCCGATGACCGTGTCGGTGTCGGCCCGGTCGGTCACCGTCAGGGCGACGAGCAGCAGTCCGTAGACGAGCAGCCCTCCGATGACGGTCCAGTTGTAGACCGATGCGCGACTGCGGCCGATCTCGGCCGTGCCGAGCAGCGAGGAGAGCAGCACCACGGGGCCGAGGCTCAGCGCGAGGGCGAAGGTGACCGGGTCGAGCCCGATCCGGACGGTTGGCCCGACCACCAGCGCCAGCGCCCCCCAGGCCGCTGCCACGCCGACGCCCACCGTTGCGACGTGGCGCAGGCTCCACCACACGGTTCGACGGTGGGCGGCGGCCGAAGCCCCCGCGAAGCGGAGGTTGGCCGTCTCCATTCCCACCGTGAGGACCGCTCCGAAGATCGCCGCACACGCGAGGACGACCGCCACCACACCCCGGTCGTGCGGGCCGAGGACCCGGGCCGCCAACACGCCGGTCGCCAAGCTGACGGCCAGGAGCACGACCCTGGTCCCGACGGACCCGGCGGCGGCAGCCGACACGCTCTGCTCCGAGGCACGCGCCGACGGGCCGGGACCGGTGGCGGGCGGGCCGCTTGCGGCGAGGTCCCGACCGCCTGTCACCGACGGCCCGGTATCCGCACCGGGGCTGACGCCCGGACCGAGGGGCGGCGTCGCGGCCGTCACCGGGCCACCTCGCGTGGGAGGCCGGCCTGCGGCAGTGGACGACCGTCGAGCGCCGCCCGGTAGATCGCCTCGACGTCGGCGACCGTCCGCCCGATGTCGAAGAGGTCCAGACAGCGGCTGCGTCCGAGCCGGGCCATGGCAGCCCGCCGCTGAGGATCCCGCAGCAGGTCGGCGACGGCATCGGCCAGCGCCTCCGGGTCTGCCGGAGGCACCAACAGGCCGCTCTCGCCATGTTGCACGGTGTCGGGCAACCCGCCGACGTCGCTGGCCACCACGCCGCGCTCCATCAGCAGCGCCTCGATGGTGGCGTACGACGCGGACTCCTCCAGCGACGGTGTGACCGCCACGTCGAGACCGGCCAGGACGCTCTGCACGTCGCTGCGGCGACCGGTGAAGTGCACGCGCTCGGCGACGCCCAGTCGGACGGCACGTTCCTCCAGCTCACGCCGGTAGCCCACGTCGCCGGTGAACTCGTCGCCGACGACGAAGAGGTGGGCGTCCGGCACCCGGTCCAGCAGGCGCGGGGCCGCGTCGAGGAAGACCTCGTGGCCCTTGAAGCCGATGTCCTGGAACGCCTGGAGTCGGCTGCGGTACATGTGCGCGAGCATTCCGACGGTGGGGGTGGTGGCGGTCAGCCCGAACTCCGCCCGGAAGGACTCCCCACTCGCGGTCGGATCGAGCCGGTGCACGTCACAGCCGTAGTGACTGACCGTGACCGCTCGCGCGCCCAGGCTCCGGTACCGTTCGGCGAACGCGTGACACGACCCGATCAGGACGTCCACCCGGCGCAGGGTGGCGCGATCGATGCGGTTGAACAGTGGGCTGCGCAGGTGGACGGTGCCGGCGATCTGGTTGACCAGCAGCGGTCGGCGGGCGGCGAGACTGGCCAGGCGGCAGACGACGTTCGCCTTCACCAGATGGCCGTGCACCACATCGGGGTCGAAGCGCCGGACCAGGCGGACGAGACGCAGTTGTGCCGCCGCGACCCGGGGGAGCTGCCGCGGGCGCCAACCGGACATCGACACGATCTCGGTACGGACCCCGGCCGCCCGGAGGCGGTCGGTGAGTGGGCCCTCGCCCGGTACGACAGCGCAGACCTCGTGGCCCAGCCGCGCCAACCCGGTCACCTGGTCGTAGAACCAGTCCCCGCCGACGGCCGTACTTGTCACCTGGAGAACGCGCAGTGGCCGGTTGCCGGCACCGCGGCGGTGTGTGCTCACGTCCTGCTCCTCGTGCCGGACCACATGGGCGCGGCGTCGGTGTCGATCCCGTCTGGTCTCGGTCAGTGCTGGTCAGCGCGCCGGTACGCCCTTGACCACGACATCGGCGGGAACGTCTCTGGTCACGCAGGCACCCGCTCCGACGGTGGCGTCGCTACCGATGCGCAGCCCCTGGAGCACCGCGGCGGTGGTGCCGATCAGCACCGCCTCGCCGAGCTGGCAGTCGCCCGAGACGGCAGCGAGTGGATTCACCGAGACGAAGTCGGCGAGAGCGGTGTCGTGACCGACCGTCACGTTCTGGTTGAGATGCACGTGCCGGCCGATGGTCACGTTGGTGGTGACCCGGGCGCCGGCGAACGCCAGGAACCCGGGGCCGTGCTCCGTGTCCGGCCCGACCGTCGCCGCCGGGTGGATGAGGCTGGTCGCCGGCGTCCCGTAGGCGTCGACGCGCTGGGCCACCGCCCGTCGGGTCCGAGGGTCCCCGATGCCGATGACGTGATGGGTGTCGGCAGGGGCGTCGCGCAGCCACGGCAGCCCGCCGAGGTACGGGACGTCCAGTCTCTGCACCCGTTTGAGGTTCTCCTCGCTGGGTCGGTCGTCGACGAAGCCGACCAGGTGCCATCGAGGTCGGCCCGCGGCGGCGTTCATCGCCCGAGCGATGCCCAGCGCCTCGCGTCCGTGTCCACCGCAGCCCACGATCACCAGTGGAATCGTCATGCCGCCCGTACCCCGCTGTGGCTGGTCAGGAACTCGTCGATCGCCTCGAAGACCCGCCCGACCTGTTGCTCGGTCAGGCCGCTGCCACTGGGTAGGGCGAGGCCGTGGGTGAAGAGCCGGTCGGCGGCCCCGGTGAGCAGACTCTCGGCACCGGCGAAGACGGGCTGGCGGTGCATCGGGTTCCAGACGGGCCGCGTCTCGATGCTCCCGCCGGCGAGGTGGGCTGCCAGGTCGGCGGCCCGCCAGCCGCAGTGCTGGTCGTCCACCGTGATGACGGTGAGCCAGCAGTTGGAGTCGACGTCGTCGATGCCGACCAGCTCCACGCCGGGCACCGGTGCGAACACCTTGGCGTACTGGTCGCGTAGTTGACGGCGGCGGGAGA
The DNA here is from genome assembly GCF_055587245.1 of Micromonospora sp. NPDC047756. NCBI lineage: Bacteria > Bacillati > Actinomycetota > Actinomycetes > Micromonosporales > Micromonosporaceae > Micromonospora > Micromonospora sp. NPDC047756. Next base: position 322,742 of record NZ_JBVJGQ010000003.1, on the reverse strand, counting down.
TCATCCCGTCCAGCCGGACCAACTGGGCCCGACCGAGCGCGGCCAGCAGGTTGCTCAGGCGGTAGTTGTACCCGGTCTCGCGGTGCTCGTAGTGCGGCGTCGGTTCCCGCGCCTGCGTGGCGAGGTGACGGGCCTTGGCCAGCAGTGCCGCGTCGTCGGAGACGAGCATCCCACCGCCGGAGGTGGTCATGATCTTGTTGCCGTTGAAGGAGAGCGCCGCGACCTGCCCGAAGGACCCGGCCGGGCGGCCTCGGTGGTGCGAGCCGAGCGCCTCGGCGGCATCCTCGACCAGCGGGACGCCGGCCTCGGCGCAGAGCGGGACGAGCCCGGTGTAGTCGACGCAGCTGCCGAACATGTCGACGGGCACGACCGCGCCGACCCGCTCACCGCGGGACCGCAGCCGTCGCAGCAGGTCGTCGACCAGGCCCACGTCCACGTTGCCGGTGCGGGGGTCACAGTCGACGAAGACCGGGCGGGCCCCGATGTAGCGGACGGCGTTGGCGGTGGCGATGAAGGTGAGGGTGGGCACGATGACCACGTCGCCGGGCCCGACGCCGACGCCGAGCAGCGCCAGGTGCAGGGCGGCCGTCCCGGAGTTGACGGCGACCGCCCCGCCGGTGCCCACCCGCTCGGCGACGTCGTGTTCGAACGCCTGAAGGTCGGGGCCGACCGGGGCGACCCACCCCGAGCGGAGGGCGGCGACCAGGTACGACTCCTCCAGCGGCCCGATGTCCGGCGGGGACAGGTACACGGTCTCCCTCATCGGGCACCGCCCGAGCCGGTGGTAGCGGTGGTCGAGGTGGTGCGTGCGGGCGGGGACCAGTGCGGCGTACCCATGAACTCGGGAGCCGTGACGGACCCCGCCGCGGAGATTCCCTCGCGCCGCAGCACGGTCCGTACTGTCGCGACGAGAATCGACAGGTCGGTTCTCATGGTGTGGCTGTCCACGTACCGCACGTCGAAGTCCAGCTTCTCTTCCCAGCTGATGCTGTTGCGTCCGCGCACCTGGGCCAACCCGGTGACGCCGGGGCGTACCTCGTGCCGTCGGGCCTGGTGGGGGGAGTAGCGACCGAGGTACTCGGGCAGCAGTGGCCGGGGGCCGACCAGGCTCATGTCACCCCGCAGCACGTTCCAGAGCGTGGGCAGTTCGTCCAGGCTGCTGGCGCGCAGCCAGCGTCCGAGTGGAGTGAGTCGTTCCCGGTCGCCGAGCAGGCCGAGACTCAGGTTGGGTGGCCGCATGGTGCGGAACTTGACCATCTCGAAGGGCTGGCCGTGCAGTCCGGCACGGCACTGGCGGAACAGCACCGGGCGGCCGAGGCCCACCGCGACCAGCACCGTCACCACGAGCAATGCCGGTGACGACAGGATGAGAAGGACTGCCGCGACGACGACATCGACGATCCGCTTACCCCGCTGCGGGCTGGTCCGGGGCAGCGACAGGTCGGCGTCGACGAGACCACCAGGCACCGGCACGTTGGACCTCCCATGCGATGTTCACAAAAGGTACGTATTATTCATACCAGGACAGACCGTATGGCGAGGCTGATTAGCGACTCTCGGTCCGCATTCCCCCGATCAACCCCGAAACCCCGTAGTCGGACACGGCCAGATCCGTGCCCTTGTGCAGCTCTTGCGGCCGATGGACCGAGCGGTAGAGTCGCGGCGACCGGTCGGGCGAGGGAAGAACCAGCCGGTCGGGCGAGGGAGATGACGTGTTGCACCTGAGGGTGGTCGCGCCGGTGGACCGGTCGGCGGAGGTCGTCGACATGCTGGCCGAGGAGCCTGGGGTGACCCATCTGGCCGTGCTCCCCGGTGCCGCCCGGCAGCCAACCGGCGATCTGATTCTCTGTGACGTGGTGCGGGAGAGCGCCGACCGCGTCCTGGGGCAGTTGCAGCGGATCGGCGTGGACACCGACGGCGGCATCGCGGCCGAGGACGTCGAGTTGACCATTTCCGCGGCGGCCGACCGGGCGGCGGACAGGGCCCCGGGCAGCGGCGCGGACGCGGTGGTCTGGGACGAGATCGCCGCGAAGACCGGCGAGCAGACCGAACTGTCCGGCACCTACCTCGTGCTGATCGTGGTGGCCACCATGATCGCCGGCATCGGTGTGCTGCTGGACCAGCCGATCCTCATCGTCGGGGCGATGGTGGTCGGCCCGGAGTTCGGCCCTCTCGCCGCGCTGTGTGTGGCGCTGCTGCGCCGCCAACTCGGGGTGGTCGGCCGCTCCGTGCAGGCTCTCGCGGTCGGCTTCCTGGCGGCCATGGTGGCGACCGTGCTGAGCACCTGGGCGCTGACCGCCGCCGGTCTGGTCAGTCGGGAGATGCTGCTGGCCGACCGTCCGCTCACCGACTTCATCTGGCGGCCGGACGCGTTGTCCTGGGTGGTCGGACTACTCGCCGGTGTCGCCGGCATGCTCTCGCTGACGTCGAAGAAGTCCGGCAGCCTGGTCGGCGTGCTGATCTCGGTCACCACGGTGCCGGCGGCGGCGAACGTGGCGGTGGCGGCCGCCTACGGAGTGTGGGACGAAGCGGGCGGCTCGGCGCTCCAACTGGTGATCAACCTAAGCGCGATCGTCCTTGCCGGCCTGCTCACCCTCGTGGTGCAGCAGGCCTGGTGGTGGAACCTGGCCCGTCGGGCCCGTCGTCCAGCAGCCGGCTGAGCAGCGTCCGCAGCGGGATCGACTCACCGTCGCGGCCCCCCGCTCCGACGACCAACGGCGCCGGGCTGGGCTGCGGGTCGACGCCGAACAGCCGGGCCCGCAGACCTCCCGGCACAGTCAGCAGGTGGAACCGGCCCGCCACGTCCACCGCGCGGGTCTCGGCCCGGTCGACGTACCACCCGGTCAGCCCGGTCCGGTAACGCCCACGCCCGTCGTACCCCCGGGCGACCAGCCGGGTGGTGCGCAGCCCCCGCCGGGTCGCCTCGGCCACGAACCAGGCGACCAGCTCCGCCGCCTCCGCGTGCTCGGCGGCCCGCCGCCGCGCGTCCGCGTCGGCGTGCGCCCGCACCGCCTGCCGCTGCTGATCCCGCCACTCCCGGGCGTCTCGCTGACCCACGACGCCGACGGTACGCGAGTCCACTCGGTCGAGCACGGCCCGCAGCGTGTGCCGGGCGATGCCGGCCATCACCGGGTTGGTCACGAGTACGGCAGCGCATTGATCGCCCGCTGCCACCGCCGCTGCCGGTCGCTGCCGCTGCCAGTGCGGGTCGCCGCCCGCGGCCGTCCTCGGCGGGGCTGGGCTCACCTTGACGGCGCGATGGCTCCAGATCTTGGACAGTTTCCGTTCTGACAGAACGGAAACTGTCCAAGATCTGCTGTGCCTCGGCGTTGCGATGGCGAGCGCCGTCGCCGAGGTGCCCGGACGGCCGCCCGTTCGGCCGCATTCCGGTCACCTCTCGCGCTGGGTCAGGCCAGTCCGGCGCGGCGCAGGGCCTCCGCCATCGCGTCATTGGCCGGCGCGGGTGCGCCCTGCCGTTGCCCGCCGCGACCACCCTGCTGCCCGCCGCTTCGACCGCCCTGCCCACCACGACCGCCCGATGAGCCGCCACGACCGTCCTGCCCACCGCGACCGTCCTGCCCGCCGCGACCGCCCTGCCCACCGCTACGACCGTCCTGCCCGCCGCGACCACCCTGCGGCGCGCGCTGCGCCGGGCCGCCCCGCCCCTCCTGGCCCGCCCGACCACCACCACCGCCGCCACCACCGGCGGCGGGTTCGTCGTCCAGGCGCAGGGTCAGTGAGATGCGCTTGCGGGGTACGTCCACGTCGAGCACCCGGACCTTGACCACGTCGCCGGACTTCACCACCTCGCGGGGGTCCTTCACGAAGGTCCGGGACATCGCCGAGACGTGCACCAGGCCGTCCTGGTGCACCCCGACGTCGACGAACGCGCCGAACGCGGCCACGTTGGTGACCACGCCCTCCAGCACCATCCCCGGGTTCAGGTCGCTGATCTTCTCCACCCCCTCGACGAAGGTGGCGGTGCGGAACTCCGGGCGGGGATCGCGGCCCGGCTTCTCCAGCTCGGCGAGGATGTCGGTGACGGTGGGGAGACCGAACCGGTCGTCGACGAAGTCGGTGGCCCGCAGCCCGCGCAGGATGCCGCTCTTGCCGATTACCGAGCGCAGGTCCTGGCCCGTGGTGGAGAGGATGCGACGCACCACCGGGTACGCCTCGGGGTGCACGCTGGAGGAGTCCAACGGGTCGTCGCCACCGGGGATGCGCAGGAAGCCGGCGCACTGTTCGAACGCCTTCGGCCCGAGCCGCGCCACCTTCTTCAACTCGGTACGCGTGCGGAACGGCCCGTTGGCGTCGCGGTGCAGCACGATGTTCTCGGCCAGGCCGGCGCCGATCCCGGAGACCCGGGTCAGTAGCGGCGCGGACGCGGTGTTGACGTCCACCCCGACCGCGTTCACGCAGTCCTCCACGACCGCGTCCAGCGACCGGGACAGCTTCACCTCGGACAGGTCGTGCTGGTACTGCCCGACGCCGATCGAGCGCGGGTCGATCTTGACCAGCTCTGCGAGGGGGTCCTGGAGGCGGCGGGCGATGGAGACCGCGCCGCGCAGCGACACGTCCATCCCGGGCAGCTCCTGGGAGGCGTACGCGGAGGCGGAGTAGACCGACGCGCCGGCCTCGGAGACCATCACCTTGGTCAGACCGAGCTGCGGGTGTCGGGCGATCAGATCAGCGGCGAGCTTGTCGGTCTCGCGGGAGGCCGTGCCGTTGCCGATCGCGATCAGCTCCACCCCGTGCGCCCCGGCCAGCCGGGCGAGGGTCTCCACCGATGCGTCCCACTGCCGGCGCGGCTCGTGCGGATAGATCGTGTCGGTGGCGACCACCTTGCCGGTGGCATCCACGACGGCCACCTTCACGCCGGTCCGTAGTCCCGGGTCGAGGCCCATCGTGGGCCGGGTGCCGGCCGGCGCGGCCAGCAGCAGGTCCCGCAGGTTGGTGGCGAAGACCCGGACGGCCTCCTCCTCGGCCGCCTGCCACAGCCGCATCCGCAGGTCCGCGCCGAGGTGGATGAGGATCCGGGTACGCCACGCCCAGCGGACCGTGTCGGCGAGCCAACGGTCGGCCGGGCGGCCCGCGTCGGACACCCCGAACCGACCGGCGATGGCCGCCTCGTACCGGGTCGGGCCGGTCGGTACGGTGTCCGCCTCGCCCGCCTCCTCCGACTCCATGGTCAGGTCGAGCACGCCCTCCTTCTCGCCCCGGAACATCGCCAGGATCCGGTGCGAGGGCAGCTTCGGGTACGGCTCGGAGAAGTCGAAGTAGTCGGCGAACTTGGCGCCGGCCGTCTCCTGACCCTCGCGTACCCGGGAAACCAGCCGGCCCCGCGACCACATCTGCTCGCGCAGCGTGCCGATCAGGTCGGCGTCCTCCGCGAAGGTCTCGATGAGGATGGCCCGGGCACCCTCCAACGCGGCGGCGGCGTCGGCGACGCCCTTGTCCGCGTCGATGTACCCGGCGGCCGTCAACCGAGGGTCCTGGCCCGGGTCGGCCAGCAGCGTCTCGGCCAACGGGGCCAATCCGGCCTCGCGGGCGATCTGCGCCCGGGTCCGCCGCTTCGGCTTGTACGGGAGGTAGATGTCCTCCAGCCGGGACTTCGAGTCGGCGGCCATGATCTGCGCTTCCAGGGCCTCGTCCAACTTGCCCTGGCCGCGGATCGACTCCAGCACCGCGGCCCGCCGCTCGTCCAGCTCGCGCAGGTAGCGCAGCCGCTCCTCCAGGGTGCGCAGCTGGGTGTCGTCGAGCAGGCCGGTGGCCTCCTTGCGGTAGCGGGCGATGAACGGCACTGTGGCGCCGCCGTCGAGCAGCTCCACGGCCGCCCGCACCTGACGCTCGGCCACGCCGAGCTCGTCGGCGATCCGGTGATGAACAGACTGGGTCACGATCTCGATCCGCCTTCGGGAGTGGGTACCGGTTGCATTCTGCCGGGCGGCCCCGGTGGCTGTCGCCGCGCCCGGCCGGGGCGGCGGACCGCACCGCATCGCCCGGCCGGGGTGACCGGCGGCGGTCCTGTCGGGCCTGCGCTAGCGTTGCGATCATGGAATCTGCTGCGGAGCCGCGTGCCCGGCGGCTCTTCGGCGGCAGCGCCCGGGCCCTCGGCGACCTCACGGCCAACCCGTTCCGAGCCGACCGGGACCGGATCGTCGGCTCGCCGTTCTTCGCCCGCCTCGGTGGCGTCACCCAGGTGATCAGCCCGGTCGGCTCCGGGCTGCTGGTGCACAACCGGCTCACCCACAGCCTCAAGGTCGCCCAGGTGGCCCGGGCGGTCGCCGAGCGGTTGGGCGCGGACGAACGGTGGCGTGACCTGCTGGACAAGCTCGGCGGCTGCGACCCCGACGTGGTGGAGGCGGCGGCGCTCGCCCACGACCTCGGCCACCCACCGTTCGGGCACCTGGGCGAGCGGGTGCTGGACCGGCTGGCCCGCCAGCGTCTCGGCCTCTCCGACGGTTTCGAGGGCAACGCGCAGTCGTACCGCATCGTCACCAGCACCGAGATCCGGGGTGCGGCCACCACCGGGTTGGACCTGACCGCTGCGGTCCGCGCGGCGATGCTGAAGTACCCGTGGACCCGCCTGGACCACCCGGACCCGCACCCGCGCACCATGGACCCGCCGCCGCGCGGCGCCACCCCGCCGCCGGACGACCCGGAGAGCGGGTCGTCGAAGTTCGGCGCGTACCGGACCGAGCTGGACGACCTGCGGCAGGCCCGGGCACCGTTCGCGGACCGCATCCCGGACTGGCAGCAGACCGTGGAGGCGTCCGTGATGGACACCGCCGACGACATCGCGTACGCCATCCACGACGTGGAGGACTTCTACCGGGTCGGGGTGCTCCAGCAGGGTTCGGTCTCCGCGGAGTTGATGGCCTGGCAGCGCGAGAGCGGGCAGCTGCGGGCGATCACCGACGCGGCGCTGGCCACGGCTGCCCGGCGACCCGGGGCGGCGATCGAGCGGCTACGCCGGCAACTGCACCGCAAGGACGCCTGGATCGCCGACGACGACGCGTTCGCCGCGGCCGTCGAGCACGTCCGCGAGGAGTTGGTGGACGGGCTGCTCGCGATGCCGTTCGACGGCTCGATCGAGGCCGAGCAGTATGTGGCCCGGTTCTCCGCCCGCTGGTCCACCCGTTTCGTCGAGGCGATCACGGTCACCGAACAGCCGTCGGTGCGCTCCGGGCACGTGCTGCTGGGCTGCGCCCAGTGGCACGAGGTGCAGGTGCTCAAGTTCGTCCACCACCGGTTCGTGCTGGCCCGCCCGGACCTCGCCCTGCACCAGCGCGGCCAGGCCCGGCTGCTGGGCACCCTGGTCGAGGCGCTCTGGGAGTGGCTGCTCGACCCGGAGGAGGAGTCCCGGCTGCCCCGCCGGTTGCACGACCTGGTCGAGCTGGCCGAGGCGGAGCTGCACCCGCGTACCCCGGACCGGATCGGTCGGGCGCGGGGCCGGGCCATCGTCGATTTCGTCGCGCAGCTCACCGACGGTCAGGCGGTGGCCATGCTGGACGCGCTCTCCGGCCGGTCCGGCGCGCTCTGGACCGACGCGTTCGTGCTCTGACCCGACCGGCGGTGCCTGCGACGGCCCGCCTCAGGCGATCCTGCGACGGCCCGCCTCAGGCGCTGCCTGCTCTGGGGTGCCTCAGGCGACGGCCTGCCACCACCCGTCGACGGCGGGCGGCTCGTCTACGACGACCCGCTCGCCGGGACGGGGCACGGCGAGGCGCACGTCGCGGGCCTTGGCCTCGGCCCACAGCCGGTCCACCGGCTCGGACCAGTCGTGCAGGGCCAGGTTGAAGGTCGCCCAGTGCACCGGCACGAACAGCCCGCCGCGCAGGTCGAGGTGGGCGCTGACCGCCTCCTCCGGGAACATGTGGATCGTCGGCCAGGCCCGGTCGTACGCGCCGATCTGCATCAGCGTCACGTCGAACGGCCCGTGCTCGGCGCCGATCTCGGCGTACCCGTCGAAGTAACCGGAGTCGCCGGTATAGAAGACCTTGCGGCGTGCCCCCGCCACCACCCACGAGCTCCACAGGGTGCCGTCGCGGCGCAGCCCGCGTCCGGAGAAGTGCTGGGCGGCGGTGGCGGTGATCTCCAGGCCGGCCACCTGGTGCGACTCGGACCAGTCCAGCTCGATGATCCGTTCGGCGGGTACGCCCCAACGGTCCAGGTGCGCGCCCACTCCGAGCGGCACCAGGAACGGCGCGGACTGCCCGGCGAGCAGTGCCCGCACGGTGGCCATGTCGAGGTGGTCGTAATGGTCGTGCGAGATCAGGATGGCGTCCAGCGGGGGCAGCTCGTCGATGCCCACCGGCGGTTCGTGCAGCCGGCGGGGGCCGACCAGACCCGAGGGGGAACAGCGTTCGCTCCAGACCGGGTCGAGCAGCACCCGCCGGCCCTCGATCTCGATCAGCGTCGAGGCGTGGCCGTACCAGACGATGTTGAGCTCGTCGGCTGCCTCCGGCCCGTCGGCGCTGGGGCGCAGCAGCGGGACGGCCGCGGTCGGACGCCGCTTCTGCTTGCCGAAGACCAGCTCGCGGACTAGGTTGCGCCCCGGCTCGGCGACCATGGTGCGGGTGCTGGCCCGGTTGTGGAAGGTGCCCTCGCGGAACTGCGGCGAGCGGGCCGCCCGTTCGGCCCGCGCCCCGCTGAGTCGGCCGCCCAGCGCCGCCGGCACATCCCGGGCGACCCAGGCCAGGCCGGCCAGCGCGGCCAGGCCGGCGACGCCCCGCATCCGCCGCCCGAGCGACCGTTCGACGTCCGTGTTCTGCGCTCGTGCCATTGCCGTCCCTCCGACGTGTCCGCCCTACACGGTAGTCACCCGGACCGACCCGTGCCTCGGTGGTGGCCACGCCGGGTCGGCCGCCGCGGCGACGACCGACCCGGGACGAGGTTGAGAGCGTGTTCAGCCGCCGTTGCTGGGGCGCCGGGCGGTGATCCGGAACGTCGTGCCCACGCCCGCGATCCGGTCCACCGCCGCCAGGAACTTCGGGCCCATGGCGGCCCGGGCCTGCACCGCCGGGTGGGTCGCGCCGAAGTCCTCCGGGTTGGCCTGCCCGTCGGCGAAGAGGGCGTAGGTGAGCACCGCCGCGCCGGAGCGGTCGAAGATCACACCGGCCTCGTGGCGGGCGTCGGCGTACCAGCCGGCCTTGGTGGCGATCCGGGCCCGCTCGTCGGAGGACATGGTGCGTCGGATGCCGTCGGTGAACGCCACCGGGGAGCGCAGGAGGCCCAACAGGTACGTCGTGGAGGCGGGGGAGAGCAGCGTGCCGGCGACCAGGGCGCGTAGCAGGTCGTGCGTCTCCCGGGGGGTGCTGGTGCCGAGGAAGAACCGGTTCGGGTTGGCCACCGGCTGGACCTGGGTGTTCGGGAAGCCCTTGGCGACCAGGATGGAGTTGATCTCGGCGGCCGGGGCGACCAGCCCGCACAGCCGCACCGCCGTGTCGTCCGAGACGGTCAGCAGGTTGGCCAGCACGTGCCCGATGGTGACCAGGCTGGGGTACGCGCCGTCCAGGCTGAAGATGCCGTCGCCGCCCGGTACGACGATCGCCGCGGACACCTCGACCTGCTGGTCCAGGGTGAGCAGCCCCCGGTCGACCTTGTCGAGCACCGCCGTGGCGACGGCGATCTTGTTGACGCTGTACGCCTCGATCCGCCGGTCCGCGTCCGCCTCCACCGCTACCACCGGCGCACCGGCCGGGTCGGCGACGCTGACGTACGCCTGCCAGTTGCCGCCGGCCTCGGCGCTGTGCTTGGCGAAGACGGAGGCGACCCGACGGGCGGCCCGAGCGGGGGTGGTCGGCGACGCCTCGGTGGTCTCGGCCGCGCTCGCCGGGGCGGCGGCGCCCAGCACGGTGCCGGCGGTGGCCACAGTGCCCAGTCCGAGTGCCGTTCTGCGGTTCAGTCGCATGGTGAATCGTCTCCCCGATCGTGGTGTGCCTGAGCGCTTGCTGGCCCACCACCCTAGGCGAGTTGATCGATGCACGATGCCCCCGAATATGTCCCGAACAGTCCCGAACAGGTCAGCCGAAGCGTCGGCGCAGCACGGCGCCCACCGCGCCCACCGGCCCGGACACGAGTTGCCGCAGGTCGGGCAGGTGGCCGCCGCGTACCGCCTCGCCGGCCGGGTTCGCGGTGAAGACCGAGCCGTCGTTCGCGGCGACCGACCGTCCACTCAGGCCCGCCGCGCGCATCAACGGCCCGACCAACACGTCGTAGACCCCCGGCAGGACGGTGAAGCCGGCCCGCATCAGCACGTTGAGCCGGCCCACCGACACCTCCCGGCGAGGTCGGTCCACACAGTGCACGATGGCCCGGGCCACCCGCTGCGGTCCGGCCACCGGCGGCGGAGGTCGCCCGATGCGGCCCAGGTAGTTGGCCGCCTGCTGGTACACCGGGGTGTCCACACTGCCCGGGTTGACCAGGCACAGCCGGATCTCCGGGCTGTCGCGCAACTCCTGCTGCACCGTCCGGGCCAGACCCTGCAACCCCCACTTGCTGGCCACGTACGCGCTCATGTACGGCGCGGTGATGTGCCCGAGCACCGAACCGGTGAGGATCACCGTGCCGGCCCCGGCGGCCCGGAAGTGCCGCAGCGCCACCCGCACCGAACCGGCCGCGCCGAGCAGGTCGGTCCGGACCACCTGGTCGAAGACCCGTTGCGGCAACTCGTCGAAGCGGCCGTAGGCCATCACCGCCGCCGTGTGCACCCACACGTCGACACGGCCGAAGCGGTCGATCGCGGCCTGCGCGAGCGCGTCCAGCGCGTCCGGCTCGGTCACGTCGGTCGGCACGGTCAGCACGTCGACGTCGGCGCACTCGGCGCGTACCTCGGCCAGGGTCGTGGCGGCGCGGGCGGCGAGGACCAGGCGGTCGCCGCGCTCGGCGAACGCCCGGGCCGTCGCCCGACCGATGCCGCTGCTCGCGCCGACGATCACGACCACCCGGCTCACGGCACACACACAATCATGGTTCGAGGACGACCTTGATGCAGCCGTCCTCCTTCTTCTGGAACATCTCGTACGCCTGCGGCGCCCGGGCCAGCGGCACCCGGTGGGTACGCAGGTCCTCCACGCCCAGTGGGTCGTCGTCGCCGGAGAGCAGCGGCAGGATCTCGTCGGTCCACCGGAGCACGTGGCACTGCCCCATCCGCAGCTGGATGCCCCGGTCGAACATCTCCATCAGCGGCATCGGGTCCGCCTCGCCGCCGTACACCCCGGAGAGCGACACGGTGCCGCCGCGGCGTACCCCCTTGAGCGCGGCGTGCAGGACGGACAGCCGGTCCACGCCGGCCCGGTCGGTCATCGTCTGGGCCAGCTTGTCCGGCAGCAGGCCGACGGCGGTGTGAGCGAGCTTGCCCATCGGCGACCCGTGCGCCTCCATCCCGACCGCGTCGATCACCGCGTCCGGGCCCCGGCCGTCGACCAGGTCGATCAACGCGCCCGGCACGTCGGACAGTTGACTCACGTCGATCACCTCGATGCCGTGCCGGCGGGCCAGCTCCAGCCGCTCCGGCACGAGGTCCAGCCCGATCACCCGGCCCACGCCGAGGTGACGGCCGATCCGCGCGCAGAACTGCCCGACCGGACCCAGACCGAAGACGGCCAGGGTGCCGCCCGGCGGGGTGTCGGCGTACTTCACCGCCTGCCAGGCGGTGGGCAGGATGTCGGACAGGTACAGGTAGCGCTCGTCGGCGCCGGTCTCCGGGATCTTGATCGGCCCGAAGTGGGCCTGCGGGACACGCAGGTACTCGGCCTGCCCGCCCGGCACCGAACCGTAGAGCGAGGTGTAGCCGAACAGGGCCGCGCCCTTGCCCTCGCTGGTGACCTGGGTGGTCTCGCACTGCGCGTAGAGCTGGCGCGAGCACATCCAGCACCTGCCGCAGGCGATGTTGAACGGCACCACCACCCGGTCGCCCGGCTTGAGCCCGGTCACCCCCGACCCGACCTCCTCGACGATGCCCATCGGCTCGTGGCCCAGGACGTCACCCGGCTTCAGGTACGGCCCGAGCACCTCGTACAGGTGCAGGTCGGAACCGCAGATCGCGGTCGAGGTGATCTTCACGATCGCGTCGGTCGGTTCCTCGATGCGAGGGTCCGGGACCTCCTCGACCCGTACGTCCCGCTTGCCCTGCCAGGTGAGCGCCTTCATGTCCCTCATCCCCTTCACGCCGCCGTCTCGAAAGACTGCTACCCGCGCTCGGGCACTTGAACCGGCTGCCTGTCCCGCCCCGTCTCGGACGGAGGTCAGACACGGTCCGGTACGCCATGCCGCACCCACCGCCGGACCTGCTCGGCGGCCTGGTCGGCGACGGCGTGCCCCACCGGGCGGGTCAGCAGGTCGCTCAGCGCGAACATGTCCAGGACCCGCCCCAGGTAGGTCCAGTTCCGCACCAGGGGCAGGTCTGCCGGCTGCTGTTCGGCGAAGCCCGCCTGGAAGCCGCCCAGGAACCCGGCGGGATAGTCAGCGCCGAACCGGGCCATGTTCGCGGCATCACCGTACGGGCATCCGGAGTAACTGAACTCCCAGTCGAGCAGCGCATCCACCCGCCACCCGCCGCCCACCCGGGAGACCAGGATGTTCTTCGGGTTGACGTCGGCATGCACCAGCCGAGTCTGGTGGTCGACGCTCTCCAACGCCGTCGCGTGCGCCGCGCACAACGTCACCCAGGCACGGCGTGTCCGGCCGTCGAGTCGGCTGTCGGGAACCGCGGCCATGCACTCCTCGGCGACCTCCACCAACTGCTGCGACCAGGGACGCTCCTCCTTGACGGTGAGATCCCCGTCCACGAAGAAACCCCGTCGGTCGAACCTCGCGCCAGCGACCCGCGCGACGACCCGTCCGACCTCGGCCCCCAGCTCACCCGCCTCCGGCCGCCCGAGATCACCCCTGGCGAGCACGTCACTGAGCACGACGCCGTCCACGTACTCGATGACCATGGCGGGTCGCACCCGCCCGTCTCCGGCGGGCATGACCAACAGGACCTCCGGGACCGGCACGTACCGGCGGGCGACGTCCATGACCCCCGCCTCAACCGCCGGATCCGTTCCGCCGAACCGGGCGACCACCCGACGGTCGGCAAGCGTGAGCAGGCGGGTCTCATGAGAGAAACCGCCCGCCAACACGGATGTCGACACGACCCTGCTGTCCAGGGCCGCGGCGATCTCGTCAACTGCCTCGATCTGCATCGGCCCAGTCAATCAAGGCACCACGACATCCGACCGGACCGCCGCCGGGGCAGCCACCGACGGCCAACCCCGCGAGGGCCGAACAGCAGACCGCCGTACCCCGAGAAGAGCCCGGGGTACGGCGGTCTGGCGCAGCTCAGGAGCCGGGTGTGTTGTTCGCTCCCTTGGCGGTGGCCGTGAGGTAGTCGCGGTTGAGCCGGCCGATGGTGTTCAGTGGGATGCCCTTCGGGCAGGCCGGGGTGCATTCACCGGCGTTGGTGCAGCCGCCGAAGCCGGCCTCGTCGTGCGCGTCGACCATGCCGATCACCCGGGTGTACCGCTCCGGCTGGCCCTGCGGCAGCAGAGAGAGCTGGGTGAGCTTGGCGGCGGTGAAGAGCATGCCGGAGCCGTTCGGGCAGGCCGCGACGCAGGCGCCGCAGCCGATGCAGGCCGCCGACTCGAAGGCGGCGTCGGCGTTGGCCTTGGCGACCGGGGTGGAGTGGGCCTCGGGCGCGCTGCCGGTCGGCGCGGTGACGTAGCCACCAGCGGCGATGATCGTGTCGAAGGCGCTCCGGTTGACGACCAGGTCCTTGACCACCGGGAAGGCGCTGGCCCGCCACGGCTCGATGTCGATCGTCTCGCCGTCGGAGAACTGCCGCATGTGCAGCTGGCACGCCGTGGTGCCGCGCTGCGGTCCGTGGGCGTCACCGTTGATCATCAGGCCGCACATGCCGCAGATGCCCTCGCGGCAGTCGTGGTCGAACGCCACCGGGTCCTCGCCAGCGAGGATCAGCCGCTCGTTGAGCACGTCGAGCATCTCCAGGAACGACATGTCCGGGGACACGTCGTCGACCGGGTAGGTCACCATCCGACCCTTGTCCTCAGGGCCCTTCTGGCGCCAGATGCGCAGGGTCAGGTTCACTTGTAGCTCCGCTGCGTGGGGTGGACGTATTCGAACTTCAGGTCTTCCTTGTGCAGCACCGAGGGCTCGCCGTCGGCGGTGAACTCCCAGGCCGCCACGTACGCGAACTTCTCGTCGTCGCGCTGCGCCTCACCGTCGGGGGTCTGGTGCTCGGCCCGGAAGTGGCCGCCGCAGGACTCCTCGCGGTGCAGGGCGTCGATGCACATCAGCTCGGCCAGCTCGAAGAAGTCGGCCACCCGGCCGGCCTTCTCCAGCGACTGGTTGAGTTCCTCGCCGGTGCCGGACACCTTGACCCGCTGCCAGAACTGCTCGCGCAGGGCACGGATCTCGTCGATCGCCTTGCGCAGCCCGGCCTCGCTGCGCTCCATGCCGCAGTGCTCCCACATGATCTGGCCCAGCTCCCGGTGGAACGAGTCCACGGTCCGGTCGCCGTCGACAGCGAGCAGCCGCCGAATCCGGTCCTCGACGTCGGTGCGCGCCTCGATCGCCGCCGGGTGGGTGGCGTCGACCTTGTCCAACCCGCCCGAGGCCAGGTAGTTGGCGATGGTGGTGGGCAGCACGAAGTAGCCGTCGGCGAGGCCCTGCATCAGCGCCGAGGCGCCGAGCCGGTTCGCGCCGTGGTCGGAGAAGTTCGCCTCGCCGATCACGAACAGGCCGGGGATGTTCGACTGGAGGTCGTAGTCGACCCACAGGCCGCCCATCGTGTAGTGCACGGCGGGGTAGATCCGCATCGGCACCTCGTACGGGTCCTCGCCGGTGATCCGCTCGTACATCTCGAAGAGGTTGCCGTACTTGGCCTCGATGGCCTTGCGGCCCAGCCGGTCGATCGCGTCGGCGAAGTCGAGGTAGACGCCGAGCTTGGTCGGCCCGACGCCCCGCCCCTCGTCGCACACGTTCTTCGCGGCGCGGGAGGCGATGTCGCGGGGGACCAGGTTGCCGAAGGAGGGGTAGATCCGCTCCAGGTAGTAGTCCCGCTCGTCCTCCGGAATGTCCTTCGGGCTGCGGTCGTCACCCTTGGTTTTCGGCACCCAGACCCGGCCGTCGTTGCGCAGCGACTCGCTCATCAGGGTCAGCTTCGACTGGTGGTCGCCGGAGACCGGGATGCAGGTCGGGTGGATCTGCGTGTAGCACGGGTTGGCGAAGTACGCGCCCTTGCGGTGCGCGCGCCAGGTGGCGGTGACGTTGCAGCCCTTGGCGTTGGTGGAGAGGTAGAAGACGTTGCCGTAGCCGCCGGAGCCGAGCACCACGGCGTCGGCCATCTCGGTGCTGATCTCGCCGGTGACCATGTCCCGCACGACGATGCCGCGGGCCTTGCCGTCGACGAGGACCAGCTCCAGCATCTCGTGCCGGGTGTTCATCTCCACGTTGCCCAGGCCGATCTGCCGCTCCAGTGCCTGGTACGCGCCGAGCAGCAGCTGCTGGCCCGTCTGGCCCCGGGCGTAGAAGGTGCGCTGCACCTGGGCGCCACCGAAGGAGCGGGTGTCCAGCAGGCCGCCGTACTCGCGGGCGAACGGCACGCCCTGGGCGACGCACTGGTCGATGATGTTGACGGACACCTCGGCGAGCCGGTGCACGTTCGACTCCCGGGAGCGGAAGTCGCCGCCCTTGACGGTGTCGTAGAAGAGCCGGTGCACGGAGTCGCCGTCGTTGCGGTAGTTCTTCGCCGCGTTGATGCCGCCCTGGGCCGCGATGGAGTGCGCCCGGCGCGGGCTGTCCTGGTAGCAGTAGGACTTGACGTGGTAGCCCTGCTCGGCCAGGGTCGCGGCGGCGGAGCCGCCGGCCAGGCCGGTGCCGACCACGATCACCGTCATCTTGCGGCGGTTGGCGGGGTTGACCAGCTTGGCCTCGAAGCGCCGGGTCTCCCAACGCTTCTCGACCGGGCCGGCGGGTGCCTTGGTGTCGGCGATCGGGTCGCCCTCGGTGAAGAGTTCCATGTCAGGACACCAATCCGGTGAGTACGGCGAACGGAACCACCAGGTACCCGGCGCAGAGCAGCACGGCGAAGACCAGAGCCGCGGTACGCGCCCGGCGCTCGCCGCGCGGCGTCTGCTGGCCGAGGCTGCGGAACGCGCTGAACGCGCCGTGGCGCAGGTGGAAGCCCACCGTGACGATGGCGAGGGTGTAGAAGAGCGTGACGTACCAGCGCTCCGGGGCGAAGTCGGCGACGACGTTGCCGTACGGCTTGCTCTCGTCGCCGACCGGGTTCAGCGTGCCGGTGGTCAGGTCCAGCAGGTGGTAGATCACGAAGAGCAGGATGATCACTCCACCCCAGCGCATCGTGCGGGCCGCGTAGCTGCCGTTGACCTTCTTGCGGTGGGCGTACTTGACCGGGCGGGCGGCGCGGGCGCGCCGGGCCAGCACGGTGGCGGCCACGATGTGGGCGACGACCGCCACGACCAGCACGGTGCGCAGGATCCACAGGAACCAGACGCCGGGCAGCAGTGGCTTGCCGATGTCGCGCAGCCAGTGCGCGTAGTGGTCGAACGAGGTCTCCCCCGTGAACACCTTCAGGTTGCCGAGCATGTGGGCGATGAGGAACAGCGCCAGCAGGATGCCCGTCACCGCCATGACGGCCTTGAGACCGACGTTCGAGCGGATGGGCGACCGAGTCTTCGTGATTACCACAGGACCGACGCTAGGAGCACTTCGATCAGTCGTCCAATGCATCAAACTCGTAGTGTTGATAGCCGTAAGCTATGTAGATGCAGCTCCATCAGCTTCGGTACTTCGTCGCGGTGGCCGAAGTACGACATTTCACCCAAGCCGCCGATCTTGTCGGCATCACCCAGCCTTCTCTCAGTAAGCAAATTCACGCTCTGGAGGCCGACCTCGGAGCCCCGCTGTTCGAGCGGGTAAGGGGCAACATCGCCCTCACCGCGGCGGGTGAGGTGCTGCTGCCGTTGGCCACCCGGATCCTCGCCGACGTGGAGACCGCGACCCGGGAGGTCCAGGAGTTGGTCGGGTTGCGGCGGGGCCGGGTCCGGCTCGGGGCCACCCCCAGCCTGGCGACCTCGCTCGCCCCGCCGGTGCTGCGCCGGTTCCGCGACGCGCACCCCACCGTCGACCTGCGCGTCGAGGAGGGAGGCTCGCAGGACCTGGTCCGCGACCTGCTCCGCGGCGACCTCGACCTGGCCCTCATCATCATGCCGGCACAGGGGGCCGACCCGGGGCTGCGGGTCGACCCGATTCTGCGGGAGAGCCTGGTGGTGGCCTCGGTGGGGGAGGTGCCCACCGCGTCGACGACCGGGGAGCTGCGCATCACCGACCTGCGGGACCAGCCGATGGTGATGTTCCGGGAGGGGTACGACCTGCGCGACGCGACCATCCAGGCGTGTCGAGAGGCGGGCTTCGAACCCACCTTCGCGGTGGACGGCGGCGAGATGGACGCGGTGCTCAGCTTCGTCGAGGCCGGACTCGGCATCGCTCTGGTGCCCGGCATCGTGTTGGCCCGCCGGCCGGGCGTGCGGATCACCCCGCTCGCCCCGCCCGGGGTGCGGCGGACCATCGCGGTGGCCCGCCGGCGCGACGTCGTCCCCACCCACGCCGGTCGGGAGCTTCGGCGCATCCTGCTCGACTACATCCAGTCGGCGATCAACCTCGGCGAGCTGCCCCCCGGCGTCGAGCCGCTGACCTGACCCGCCGGGGACCGCCGCCGCGAGGAGGCCGAACGGGGCCGCCGCCGCGATCAGATCGGCGGCGGCCTCCGGCCCGGATCAGCGGCCCTCGGCGTCGTCCATCGCCCGGTAGATCCGCTGCTCGGAGACGGGGTACGGAGTGCCCAGCGCCTGAGCGAAGACGTTCACCCGCAACTCCTCGATCATCCAGC
This sequence comes from Micromonospora sp. NPDC047756, assembly GCF_055587245.1. Taxonomy (NCBI): domain Bacteria; kingdom Bacillati; phylum Actinomycetota; class Actinomycetes; order Micromonosporales; family Micromonosporaceae; genus Micromonospora; species Micromonospora sp. NPDC047756. Next base: position 304,825 of record NZ_JBVJGQ010000003.1, on the reverse strand, counting down.
GGATCTGCCGGACGGCCGACTCCTGGCGGCGGGCCGGCGACAGGTTGGCCAGCAGGTCGGCGTACTCCTTCTGCACCACCGCGATCCGGTCCTGCTGCTGGCGGTCGCGCTGCGGGTTGCCGCCGAGGCGCTCCAGTCGACGCTCGATGGCGGTGAGGTAGCGCAGCAGGTCGGGCAGGCGCGCGTACCCGGTTTCGGTGATGAAACCGGCGTGCACCAGCCCGGCGAGCTGGTTGCGGATGTCGGCCAGCGCCGCCACCACGGCGAGGTTGCGGGTCGCGCCGAGCCGCTGCTCGACGGCGTACGCGGCGGCGAGGACCTTGCGGACCCGGTCCATCACCTCGACCACCGTGTCGACCAGGTCGGCGCGGACCTTCTCGCGCAGGGCCGCGAAACCGTCGGCGTCCCACGCCGGCCCGCCGGCCACACCGATCAGCCGGTCGATGGCGGCGCCCGCCGCATCCTCGATCAACTCCTGGACGCCGCCGTGCGGGTTGCGGCTCAACGCCAGCTTCGCCTCGTTGTCCAGCCGCCCCTGCAGGAACCGCGCCGGGGACGGCACGGTGAGCCGCAGCAGCCGGCGGGTGCCGGCCCAGTGCGCCGCCTCCGCCTCGGCGGGGGAGTCGAACACCCTCACCCCGACCGTGGCGCCCTCGTCGACCAGCGCCGGGTACGCGGTGACCGCGTAACCCGCACGGACCTGCTCGATGGTCCGGGGTAGCGTGCCGATGCTCCACTCGCGCAGCCCGGTGCGGGCCACCTCCGGCGCGGCGGCCGCCACCACCTGGCGTACCTCCTGGCGGAGTTGGCGTTGCAGGGCCGGCAGGTCCTTGCCCTCGGCGACCGGCTTCTCGTCGTCGCCGAGGACCCGGAACGTCACCCGCAGGTGCGCCGGGAGCTTGCCCGGCTCCCAGGCGTCGCGGGGCACTGTCACTCCGGTCATCCGGCGCAGTTGCCGGGTGAGCGCGTCCAGCAGCGACTCCTCGCCGGGAGTGATCGCCGCCAGGGCGGCCCGGGCGTAGTCCGGCACCGGGACGAAGTTGCGGCGGATCGCCTTGGGCAGCGAGCGCATCAACGCGATGACCGTCTCCTCGCGCAGCCCCGGCACCTGCCAGTCGAAGGTCTCCGCCGGCACCTGGTTGAGCAGCGGCAACGGGATGTCCACTGTCACGCCGTCGTCCGGAGTGCCCGGCTCGAACCGGTAGGTCAGCGGCAGGCTCACCCCGTGGGCCTGCCACTCGTCCGGGTAGTCGTCCTCGTCCACCCCCGGTCGGCCGTCGTTGATCAGCAGGTCGCGGGTGAAGGTGAGCAGGTCGGGTTGCTCGCGGCGGGTCTTCTTCCACCAGCTGTCGAAGTGCCGCCCGGAGGACACGTCGGCCGGGATCCGCTGGTCGTAGAAGCCGAAGATGGTCTCGTCGTCGACCAGGATGTCCCGGCGTCGGGCGCGGCTCTCCAACTCCTCGATCTCGGCCAGCAGCCGCTTGTTGTCCGCCCAGAACTGGTGGTGCGTCTGCCAGTCGCCCTCGACGAGGGCGTGCCGGATGAACAGCTCCCGGCTCAGCGTCGGGTCGATCCGCCCGAAGGTGACCTTTCGGGAGCTGACCAGCGGGACGCCGTACAGGGTGACCTTCTCGTAGGCCATCACCGCGGCCTGCTTCTTCTCCCAGTGCGGTTCGCTGTAGCTGCGCTTGACCAAGTGCTGCGCCAGCGGCTCGACCCACTCCGGCTCGACCCGACCGGCGATGCGCCCCCACAGCCGGGAGGTCTCCACCAACTCGGCGGCCATCACCCAACGCGGCGGCTTCTTGAACAACGCCGACCCGGGGAAGATCCCGAACTTCGCGCCCCGCGCCCCCAGGTACTCGTGCTTCTGGGCGTCCTTCAGGCCGATGTGCGACAACAGGCCGGGCAGCAGCGACTGGTGCACCTTCGGGGTGTCGATCTCCTCCGGCAGGTCCGAACCACCCCGGCGGCCCCGGCCGGCGTCCGCGTCGTCCGAGCTGTCGCGCGCCGGCCGCCCACCACGCCGGTCGCCGTCGGCCGGGGTACGCAGCACCTGGCGCAGTTGGCTGACGATGTCCTGCCACTCGCGGATCCGCAGGTAGTTCAGGTACTCCGCCTTGCACATCCGGCGGAACGCGCTGGAGGACAGCTCCCGCTGCTGCTCGCGCAGGTAGCGCCACAGGTTGAGGTAGGCGACGAAGTCCGACTCCTTGTCGGCGAACCGGGCGTGCGCCTGATCCGCCTGGGCCTGCTTCTCCGCCGGCCGCTCCCGTGGGTCCTGGATGGAGAGCGCGGCGGCGATCACCATCACCTCGGTGGCGCAGCCGTTGCGTTCGCCCTCGACCACCATCCGGGCCAGGCGTGGGTCGACCGGCAACTGGGCCAGCCGCCGGCCGAGCGCGGTGAGTCGCTTCGCCGGGTCGGCCTCGGTCGGGTTCAACGCGCCCAGCTCGTGCAGCAGGTTGACGCCGTCGGTGATGTTGCGCTTGTCCGGCGGGTCGATGAACGGGAACGCGGCGAGGTCGCCGAGCCCGATCGCGGTCATCTGGAGGATGACCGACGCCAGGTTGGTCCGCAGGATCTCCGGGTCGGTGAACTCGGGCCGGGAGGCGAAGTCCTGCTCGTCGTAGAGGCGGATGCAGATGCCGTCCGAGGTACGGCCGCACCGGCCCTTGCGCTGGTTGGCCGACGCCTGGGAGACCGGCTCGATCGGCAGCCGCTGCACCTTGAGCCGACTGGAGTAGCGGGAGATGCGGGCGGTGCCCGGGTCCACCACGTACTTGATGCCGGGCACTGTCAGCGAGGTCTCCGCGACGTTGGTGGCGAGCACCACCCGGCGCGAGGAGTGCGCGGCGAAGACCCGGTGCTGCTCGGCGGAGGAGAGCCGCGCGTACAACGGCAGGATCTCGGTGCCGAGCAGCGATCGCTTCTTCTGCACCAGCTTGCCCAGCGCGTCGGCGGTGTCCCGGATCTCCCGCTCGCCGCTGAGGAAGACCAGGATGTCGCCGGGGCCCGCGGCGGCCAACTCCTCGACGGCGTCGCCGATCGCCTGGATCTGGTCGCGGACGGTCTCCTCGTCGCCGTCGCCGTCCTCCTCACCCTCGGCGAGTTCGACGAGGGGCCGGTAGCGCACCTCCACCGGGTAGGTACGCCCCGACACCTCGACCACCGGGGCGGGCACGCCGTCGGGCTCGTCGGCGGTGGGTGGCCCGGCGAAGTGCCGGGCGAACCGGTCGGTCTCGATGGTCGCCGAGGTGATGATCACCTTGAGGTCGGGTCGTCGGGGCAACAGCTCCCGCAGGTACCCGAGGATGAAGTCGATGTTGAGGCTGCGCTCGTGTGCCTCGTCGATGATCAGCGTGTCGTACTGGCGCAGCATCCGGTCGGTCTGCAACTCGGCCAGCAGGATGCCGTCGGTCATCAGCTTCACCAGGCTGCGCTCGCTGACCTGGTCGGTGAAGCGCACCTTGTAGCCGACCACGTCGCCCAACTCGGTGCCCAGCTCGTCGGCGATCCGGTCGGCCACCGTCCGGGCGGCCAACCGGCGGGGCTGGGTGTGCCCGATCAGGCCGTGCACCCCGCGCCCCAGCTCAAGGCAGATCTTGGGGATCTGGGTGGTCTTGCCGGAGCCGGTCTCGCCCGCCACGATCACCACCTGGTGATCGCGGATGGCAGCGGCGATGTCGTCCTTGCGCTCACTGACCGGCAGACCCACCGGGTACGTGATCACGGGCACCGCCGCCTGCCGGGCGGCGAGCCGCTGCTCGGCCCGGACCAGGTCGGCGGTGATCTCGGTCAGCGCCGCCTCCCGACGCTGCGGGTCGCGCAGCTTGCGGGCGCCGTCCAGTCGCCGCTGGAGCCGGCGCTGGTCGCGGAACATCAGAGGTGTGAGGCGGCGGTGCAGCTCGCGAACGGGGTCGGACGCGACGGAGGCGGTTGGATTCTGCATGTCGTGCCCAAGGATAGGCAGCCCGGCGGCGCAGCGCCCCTGGGTTACCGAGCGGCCGGCTTCCCGGTGGCTGCCTCCGGTCCCCTGACGCTCACGAGCGCGCCCTAGAGTTGGCGGCCGACGTCGAGCGTTGGGGGAGCCGTGCTGGAGATGCGTGACACCGACCGCGCCCTGGTGCAGGCCGCCACGGCGGTCTCCAAGCTGCGCTGCCGCAGCCAGCACCACACTGTCGCGTCGGCGGCCCGGACCGCGGACGGGCGGGTCTTCACCGGCGTGAACGTGCAGCACGCCACCGGAGGGGCCTGCGCCGAACTCGTCGTGATCGGCACGGCCGCCACCCAGGGCGTCACCGCGCTGGAGACGATCGTCACCGTCGCCGACCGTGGCCGCGAGGTGGTCGCGCCCTGTGACCGGTGCCGGCAGGTGCTGCGGGACTACTTCCCGGACCTGCGGGTGGTCGTCGGCCCGGTGGACGCCCCGCGGGTGGTCCCGATCGGGGAGTTGCCGGCGGAGACCGACAGCGGCTCGGCCGGCTGACCGGCCCGGGTCAGTCCCCGGAGGCCGCCTCCAGCATCGACTGCGGCACCGGCACGCTCTCGAACCGCAGGGTGCCCTCCGGAAGCAGCCATGACGTGACCCGCGCGACCAGGCGACCGGCCCGCACGGCGGGGTCGTTGGCGAACAGCGTGCGGGCCTCGTCCGGGGCGATGGACAGCACCACGAAGCCCCGCAGTTGTTCGTCGTCGGGATGCAGGAACGGCCCGGCCGCGAGGACGAGGCCCTGCTGCACGAGCCCCGCCTGGTGGGCCAGGTGCGCGTCCCGCAGCCTGTCGATCGCGTCCTGCAGCAGCTCCGGCGGATCCGACGGTCGGGTCAGCAGGACGACCGTGTGCTGGTCGAATCGCATGCCCACACCCTATGACGCGAATGTCCCTCTTCTGGGTGTCATCCGCCATCTGTCCGTCCTGTGGTCGTCCGCGAATCCCATTCTCGTATCGGGGTTCGCGGCGATTGGGAGGTGCGGCATGGTCACCAGACGTCGGCTGCTCGCGGCTGGTGCCACCGGCGGCGCGGCGGCGCTGATCCCGATGGGCTGGGCGGCCTCGGGCCGGGCGCTCGCCGCGGTCGCGCCGCTGGACGCCCGGGACCTCCCGAAGTACGTCACGCCGCTGCGGATCCCCCCGGCCATGCCGACGGTGGTCGGCGAGCCGGAGCGCGACACGTACGAGATCGCGGTGCGACAGTTCCGCCAGCAGATCCTGCCGCCCTCGTGGCCGCGCACCACGGTGTGGGGTTACGGCTCCACCGCCCACCCCGGCAGCTTCGGCTACCCGGCGCCCACCATCATGGCGCGGGTCGGCCGCCCGGTGCGCGTGACCTGGGTCAACCAGCTCGTCGACGACCGGGGCGACTACCTGCCGCACCTGCTGCCGGTGGACCCCACCCTGCACTGGGCCAACCCGGCCGGTGGTATCGAGCACCGGGACCACCACGGGCAGTGGGACGGCAGCCCGCAGGGCTATCGCGGCCCGGTGCCCCAGGTGGTGCATCTGCACGGCGCGCACAGCACGCAGGAGAGCGACGGACACTCCGAGGCGTGGTACCTGCCGGTGGCCCGTGACCTGCCGCCCGACTTCGCCGTGTCCGGCAGCGCGTACCGGGAGTTCCGGTCCCGGTTCGCCGAGCGGTCCGGCCTGCGCTGGGCGCCCGGCTCGGCCACCTTCGAGTACGCGAACGACCAGCGGTCGTGCACCCTCTGGTACCACGATCACGCGCTCGGGCTCACCCGGGAGAACGTCTACGCCGGGCCGGCCGGGTTCTACCTGCTCGGTGGTGGGGACGAGCTGCCGCGGGGAGTGCTGCCCGGCCCGGCGCCGACCCGCGACGATCCGCCGGACGCCTCGTACCACGACATTCCCCTGATGATCCAGGACCGCAGCTTCACCGCCGACGGTGAGCTGCGCTATCCGTCGAGGTACTCCGGCGGCGGCGACGGGCCACCGACCTGGGTGCCCGGGTTCTCCGGCTCCACGATCGTCGTCAACGGCCGCACCTGGCCCACGTTGACGGTTCAGCGTCGGCGCTACCGGTTCCGGCTGCTCAACGGCTGCAACAGCCGGTTCCTGCTGCTCAGCGTGGCCGCCCACGCCACCGCGCGGCCGGCCCGGCCGGTGCTGCCGGTCTGGCAGATCGGCAGCGACGGCGGTCTCCTGCCCGAGCCGGTGCCGCACGAGCGGGTGCCCCTCGGCCCGGCCCAGCGGGTCGACGCGATCGTCGACTTCACCGACGTGCCGGCCGGCACCGAGCTGTACCTGGTCAACGAGGGGCCGGACGGGATGTACGGCGGCGGTCGGCCCGGGGTGGACTTCGACCCCGCCGACCCGCACACCACCGGACAGGTGCTGCGCTTCGTGGTCACCGACACGGCCGGCGCGGATACCAGCGTGCCACCGGAGCAGTTACGGCTGCCGGCACACCCGCGGCTCGGCCCGGCCCAGCGGGTACGTCGACTGTCGCTCAACGAGCGGATGTCCGGCGGATCGATGATCATGCTACTCGGCGTGCTCGACGAGCGCGGCCGGGGTCTGCCGTTGCGCTGGAGCGACCCGGTGACCGAGCAGCCGTTGCTCGGCGACACCGAGGTGTGGGAGGTGCGCAACTTCACCCGGCACGTGCACCCGGTCCACCTGCACCAGGTGCAGTTCGAGCTGCTCGGCCGGGGAGGCTCGGGGCGGTCCCTGCCGGGCCCGGGGGACCGGGGGTGGCTGGACACGGTTCTCGCGTACCCGTGGGAGGTGACCCGCATCAAGGCGCGCTTCGACCTGCCGGGTCGCTACGCATGGCACTGCCACCTGCTGGAGCACGAGGACAACGAGATGATGCGACCGCTGAACGTCCTGCCGCGCGGCGGCGCGTCGGCCGGGGACGGCGGCTCAGGTGACGTCCCGGAGTCGCCACGGGGGGTGCCGGAGGTGCCGGATACGGCATCGACCGACGCCGGTTAGGCACCTTTTCGCAGGTCGGCTAAGGTTAGGCGAACCTAAGCCCGATCGTGCAGGAGATTCGTGACCGCCCTCGCCAGCCGGCCGACCCGTAGTCGGGCCAGCACCCGCACCGGGCGTCGGGTGACAGTCACCGTCGGGGCCGCGCTGGTGCTGCTGCTCACCGTGCTGGCCAGCTTCGCGCTCGGCAGCCGACAACTCGGCGTCGACCAGGTCTGGCACGCGCTCGTCGCCCCTGACGGCAGCGACGCCAGCACCATCGTCCGGGAGTTGCGGATGCCCCGGACCGCGCTCGGTCTCGCTGTCGGGCTCGCGCTCGCCGTTGCCGGGGTGCTGTTCCAGGCGCTCACCCGCAACCCCCTCGCCGAGCCGCGCATCCTGGGCATCAGCGCGGGCGCGTCGTTCGGGGTGGTGCTCGCGATCTCCGTCTTCGGCGTCGGCACGCTCGCCGGGTACGTCTGGTTCGGCATCGCCGGGGCCCTGATCGCCGGGCTGCTGGTCTTCGCCATCGCCACCCGCGCCCGCGAGGGCGCCAGCCCGGTCACCCTCGCGCTGGTCGGCGCGGCGCTCGACGCCAGCCTGGCCTCCGGGGTGTACGCGCTGCTCAGCATCGACGCCCGCACCTTCGAGGAGTACCGCTTCTGGGTGGTCGGCGGGCTGGCCGGACGGGACCTGTCGGTCGCCGCGCAGGTGCTGCCGTTCGTCCTCGTCGGGTTGGTGCTCGCCGCCCTGGTGGCCCGGGGCCTGGACGCGCTGGCGCTCGGCGACGACGTGGCCCGTGGTCTCGGCCACCGGATCGGTCTGGTCCGCCTCGGCGGTGGCCTCGCCGCCGTGCTGCTGACCGGTGCCGCGGTGGCCGCCGCCGGACCTGTCGCGTTCGTCGGGCTGGCCGTGCCGCACCTGGCCCGCGCCCTGGTCGGCGCCGACCACCGCTGGACGCTCGCCGTCTCCGCCCTGCTCGGCCCGGCGCTGCTGCTGGCCGCCGACATCGCCGGTCGGCTGGTCGCTCCGCCCGGCGAAATCCCGGCCGGTATCGTCACCGCGCTGATCGGTGCGCCACTGCTGGCCGTGCTGGTCCGCCGCGCCCGGGTGGTGACAGCGTGACCACCGCCCAACTGCCCGGGCGGTCGCTGCTGCGGCTCGGCCCGGTCAGCCTGCTGATCCGCCGACGCGCGGTGCTGGTGGCCGCCGTGCTGACCGTGCTGCTCCTGCTGGCCGTCGTGCTCAGCCTCTCGCTGGGCACCCCGTACGTCGCCCCGGCCGACGTGCTGCGTGCCCTCTCCGGCGCCGGCACCCCGTACGACCTCGTGGTCTTCGACCTGCGGCTGCCCCGGGTCGTGCTGGCGGCCGTGGCCGGCGCCGCCTTCGGCGTGGCCGGCACGCTGATCCAGAGCGTGGCCCGCAACCCACTCGCCAGCCCGGACGTCATCGGCATCACCCAGGGCGCCGGCCTCGCCGCGACCGTGGCCCTGACCAGCGGGATGGCCGCGGTGCTGGTGGCGCCCACCGCGCTGGTGGGCGGGTTGCTCGCGGCGGTGCTGCTGTTCGCCCTCGGCGCCCGGCACGGGCTGGCCGCGCAACGGTTCGTGCTCGCCGGGGTGGCTGTCGCGTTCGGTTTCCGGGCGCTCACCGAGGTGGTCATGCTCACCGCCGACCCGATCGACGGGCTGCGCGCGCAGATCTGGCTGATCGGCACCCTGGCCGGCAAGGGCTGGACCGAGGCCGCCTGGATCGCCGGCACACTGCTGGTGCTGCTGCCGGTGCTGGCCTGGGCCGGCTGGGCGCTGAACAGCACCGCCCTGGACGACGACACCGCCCGGGGAGTCGGGCTGCGTCCGGTGGCCCGCCGGGTCGGCCTCGCCGGCGCCGGCGTGCTCGTCGCCGCGATGGTCACCGCCCAGGTCGGCGCCGTCGACTTCGTGGCGCTGGTCGCCCCGCAGGTGGCCCGTCGCCTGGTACGCGCCGAACGCCCACCGCTGGTCTGCGCGGCGTTGCTCGGCGCCCTGCTGCTGGTGCTGGCCGACCTGGCCGGTCGGCGCCTGTTCGCACCCACCCAGCTACCCGCCGGTGTGCTGACCGCCGCGATCGGCGGCCCGTACCTGATCTTCCTGCTGCTGCGCGGCCGGCGGCGGTCGTCGTGACGCCTCAAGGAGTCGTGTGATGCTCTCCACCCGCGACCTGGTCGCCGGCTACGACGAGCGGACCGTGCTCGACGGGCTCGACCTCGACCTGCCCACCGACGCCTTCACCGTGATCGTCGGACCCAACGCGTGCGGCAAGTCCACCCTGCTGCGCACGATGGCCCGACTGCTCACCCCCCGCCGAGGCACCGTGCTGCTGGACGGCACCGCCATCCGTGACCTGCCGACCCGGGAGGTCGCCCGCCGCCTCGGCGTCCTGCCGCAGAGCCCGCTGGTGCCCGAGGGCGTCACGGTGGCGGACCTGGTCGGGCGCGGCCGACAGCCCTACCAGCGATGGTGGCGGCAGTGGTCGGCGCAGGACGGCGCCGCGGTGGACCAGGCGATGGCCCTCGCCGACGTCACCGACCTGGCCGACCGACCGGTGGACAGCCTCTCCGGCGGTCAGCGGCAACGGGTGTGGATCGCCATGACACTGGCCCAGGACACCGACGCCCTGCTGCTGGACGAGCCGACCACCTTCCTCGACCTGGCCCACCAGGTGGAGGTGCTGGACCTTCTGCACCGGCTGCGCTCCGAGCGTGGCCGCACCGTGGTCGCCGTGCTGCACGACCTGAACCAGGCCGCCCGCTACGCCGACCACCTGGTCGCCATGCGCGCCGGCGCGGTGGTCGCCGCCGGCCCACCGCGGGAGATCCTCACCGCCGACCTGGTCCGCGACGTCTTCGGGCTGGCCTGCGTGGTCGTGCCCTGCCCGGTGACCGGCGCACCCCTGGTGGTGCCCGCCTACACCGGCGGCAACGCTCAGACTCGCGCTGTCCCGGTCGACGCGTCCGCCGGCGCGCGGGACCCCGATTCGTCTGTCCCGGTCGACGCGTCCGCCGACGCGCGGGACCCCGATTCGTCGACGGCGTCCGTACCGGACGCCCGACCCTCCACCGGCGACGCGGCCAACCCGCTCGCCGGCTCGCACCCCTCGAAAGGACTCTGATGCGTCGTCTCGTCGCAGCTCTCGCCGCGGCCGTCGCCCTCGGCGCCGGCCTCACCGCCTGCGGTAAGAGCGACCCGGTCGCCGGCTCCACCACCGGGGAGACCCGGGAGATCACCCACGCCATGGGCACCACCAAGGTCCCGGCCGAGCCCAAGCGCGTCGTCGTGCTCGACACCGACAAGATCGACACGGCGCTCTCGCTGGGCATCACGCCCGTCGGCGCGGCCACCGCCGGGGAGGCGAAGAGCTGGCCCACGTACTTCGGCGCGGACAAGCTCGCCGACATCAAGGAGGTCGGGGTGCTCACCGAGCCCGACCTGGAGGCGATCAACGCGCTGAAGCCGGACCTCATCCTCGGCAGCAAGTTCCGCCAGGAGAAGTTCTACGACGAGCTGGCCGCCATCGCGCCGACCGTGTTCACCGACAAGGTGGGCATCACCTGGAAGGACAACCTTCTCCTCGACGGCAAGGCGCTCGGCCGCGAGCAGCAGGCCAAGGACCTGCTCGCCACGTACGAGAAGCGGGCCAAGGACTTCGGTGCGACGCTCGGCGACGCCGCCGCGCGCAAGGTCTCCATCGTGCGCTTCCTGCCCGGCAACATCCGGGTGTACGGGCCGGATTCGTTCTCCGGCATCGTCATCGGCGACACCGGCCTGGGCCGCCCCGAGCGGCAACTGCTCGCCAACAAGGAGGACAAGCGCTTCGACCTGGTCAGCCCCGAGCGGATCAACGAGGTCGACGGCGACGTCATCTTCGTGACCGCGTACGGCGACAAGGCCGCCGCCGAGCAGACCAAGGTCGCCGGCGGGACGCTCTGGAAGGGCCTCGGCGCGGTCAAGGCCGGCAAGGCCTACCCGGTCTCCGACGAGGTCTGGATGACCGGCATCGGCGTCGGGGCCGCCAACAAGATCCTCGACGACCTGACCAAGTACCTCCCCGCCGCCTGACACCCCCCGCGCCATCCGCACGAAGGCGCACCCCGCGACCCGACCGCGCACTGGCGCACCCCGCGGGCCGCACGTCGCCCACTGGCGCACCCCGCGCACCCCGCGCACCCACGCGAGGCCTGCGCTCACGTGCTCCCGGCCCATGATCGTGCTCGATCCAGGATGTAGTGGCTTCCCAAGACGAGGAGGCCACTACATCCATGTTCGAGCACGATCATTGTCGTTCGAGCACGATCATCGTCACCGGGGATAGTTCGAGCGTGCCCGTAGGGCGGCCCGGACCTCGGCGAGGAACCCGTCAAAGTCGTCTCGGAGGCGCTTGGCGGTCAGGTGCAGCACGATCCAGTCGCCGCCGAGCAGTCGGTTGAGGCGTTGACGGTCCCGATGGAACTGCTCAGGATCGTCGTGCCAGAGGCCGTCGTACTCCACCGCTACCTTGAACTGCGGCCAGGCCAGGTCCAGGCGGGCCACGAATCGGCCCTGCTCGGCCACGACCCACTGCGTCTCCGGCCGCGGTAGGCCGGCGAGCACCAGCCCGACCCGGGTACGGGACTCCTCAGGGGACTCCGCGCCCGCGTCGGCCAGGTCGACCGCGCGTAGCAGCGATCGCCAGCCGCGTCGACCGGCCCGGCTCAGGGCGTACTCGCGCACGGCTTGGGTGGTCGTCAGCCGGTTGGCCAGCATGGCGTCGATGACGACCACCGCCTCGATAACATCGAACCAACGGGCCAGGTCCCAGCAGGTACGCGCAGGGCTGGTCACCCTGATCCCCGCCCGGTCCACGGTGTCGCCGGAGTCGATCTCGCCGTGGTGGACCCGGATGCCGGCGGTCGGGCCGATCCGGGTGGCGGTGGGAACGAGGACGTCGAGCGGCTCGCTCGCGCTCGGTTTCGCGCATCCGTAGAGGCCGGCGGCAGCGAGTCCTGCGATGGCCGCACCGGGTGGGACCAGCCAACGTCCGATGGCGCTGCATCTGATGGTGTGGGTGACGGTGATCTGGGCATCGGCGTAGATGTCGCGGAAGAGCGGTCGCCACGCCGAGCTGCGTAGCTCATTGCGGGTCAGGAGGCCTCGCGAGACGGCGGTCGAGCCACGGAAGACCCGGCCCCGCAACTGCGGCGGCCGACGAGGAACTTTCGGCATGGGCCTGAGACTGGCCGAACCTATTCGCGCCACGCTGCCCCTGTGGATAACCACGGTCAACACACCGGCGCCGGTGCGCGTCGTTATCCCCATGATCGTGCTCGAACATGGATGTAGTGGCCTCCCGAGGAGCGGAGGCCACTACATCCTGGGTCAAGCGCGATCATGCGGGCGGGCGCATGGAGCGCGTCGGCCTCAGGCGGGCGTGGATGGCGGGAGCGGGTGGGGTGCGTGGCTGCGACGCGGAGGTCGGGGTGGGTTAGGCGGCGGTGGACCAGATGGCGCGGAAGGCGGCGGCTTCGCCGGAGAGCCACCGTTCGATCTGGTCGGGCTTGGCGTCGGTGGGCATGCGATGGGCCAGGCCGCGGCGGACGTCGACCAGGACCGGCTCGGCGTGCGGGAGCACCGCGTCCATGTGTCGGGCCATCAGGTGCAGGGTGGCGAGGACCGATTCCTCACTCGGTGGGGCCTCGTCGAAGTGCAGGCGGACCGCTTCGGCGCGGCCGTCGGCGTGGCGTACCCCGAAGTGGGGGTTGATCTTCACGGGCAGGTCGCCCAGCATGGCCAGGGCGTCGCGGGTCTGGGCGAGATCGACGGCGGCCGGCTCGCCGAGGGAGCGCAGCCAGGTCGTGGCGCCGGGGACGAGCGCCTGGTAGAGCGGGCGCCATCGGGGCTTGACGATGTCGGCCACCCCGGCCAGGTGGGTGCCGCCGGTGTGGAAGGCGATGTCGGCCTTGAGCGCCTTGACGAACTGGCCGTGTGGGTTGAAACCGGACCGGCTGGCGCGCTGCTTGCGCAGCCCGCCCACGAAGGTCGCCTTGGTGGGGCCGGTGCGGTCGACGTAGCGGGTGAAACCGAGCAGTGTCGCGTAGGGGGTGAGGGGCGTGGAGGCGGGCGCGGTCACGGGCGTCCTCCCAGGTCAGGAACTCGATTAGTACATACATTCTAATCGACAGGTCTGACATTGCCCAGCGAAGTTGAGGGGTCTGTGCGGTCCAGCCGGAGGTGGCCAGTCCACGGAAAGTTGGCCGACGGGGTGGCAGCGATCGCCTCCCGCCGCCCGTGGATCGTCGTGACCTGCGCGGAGGCGACCTGCGGCCAGAAGGTGAACAGCGAGCGGAAGTAGGTGCCGTGCTTCTCCGCCACTGCCGGGTCCTGCTCGACGACGTCCAGTTCGTTGACGATGCTCAGGTCGACGAAGGGCTGTAGCGTCACGAGGTCCCGAAACTCGACCTCGTTGGTGAAGCGGTTCCACACCTGACCAGTGTCGGGTAGCCGCCGCCAGGTCCGCTTCCGGTCGCAAGCGCCATACAGGTAGACCAGTCTCTCCGCCGACGCGCCGATGAGATCCCCGCAGCGTCCTGCGGTCGGCTGAGTCGAGCAGCACGAGATCGAAACCGTCCGTGCCGTAGACCGCACGTGCCAGGCCGGCCAACTGCACGTCGCACTACCGCCCGGGCGGGGTGCCGATCGGCTTGGAACACAGCACGTCTGGAAGCGGCAGATATCCCAGCGCCTGCCAGAACCGTAGTGCCTCCACGTGGTCCGGCATGACCAGCAGGTTCACCCTCGGACACCCCAGGGCGGCGAAACGGGTCTCCAGTTCGCCGATCAGGCGGCTGGCGATGCCGCGGCGTCGATGCGCCGGATCTACCGCCAGCCGGAGGAGCCATCCCCGCCGACCGTCGAAGGTGCCCAGCACCACCCCCGCCACAGTGTCGTTGTGCTCGGCGACCAGGAACAGTTGCGGATCCCGCACCAGCTTGGCCGCAAGCTCCGCGCGGGGCAGTACGTCACGGCCCGCCGATTTCCACACCTCGCTGACGCGGTCGTAATCCGCCCAGGTGAACCGTCGAATGTGAATCACAGCATCCATCCTTGCCGCGGCCGGCACCGAAGCGGTTGGGTCAGTGACATGGCTCGCATCGCCTACAACAGCCACGACGCGGCAGCGTTCGAGGCCACCCGCCACTTGTCCGACCAGGCACTCGCCGGCTGGCTTGAAGCGGTGAGCCGCCACCTCAACCCTCAACCCGGCACCCGTCTGCTCGACCTCGGCGCGGGCACCGGCGCGTGGGCGCAGACCTTCACCCACTGGTACGACGGCATCGACGTTGTCGCCGTCGAGCCGGCCGAGGCCATGCGAGCCCGCTGCCTGCACCCTCAGGTGCTGGCTGGAGACGCTGCCAACGTCCCGCTGGCCGCCGGCAGTGTCGACGCGGCCTGGCTGTCCACCGTCATCCACCACGTGCCCGACCTGGGCGCTGCCGCAGGTGAGCTGCGCCGCGTGCTGCGTCCCGGCGGCCCGGTGCTGATCCGCTCCGCCTTCGCCGGTCGCCACCACGACATCACACTGTTCCGCTTCTTTCCCGAGGCCATCCGCGTGTTGAACACCTACCCCAGCGTGCGCGACGTCGGAGCGGCTTTCGCTGCCGCTGGCTTCACGACGATCTCACTCGAACAGGTCCCGCAGACCACCGCGCCGTCGCTGCGTGACGTCGCGGCCACCATGCGCCGGGAAGCGCACACGCCCCTGCAACTGATCACCGACAACGAGTACGCCGCCGGTCTGGCTCGACTCCACCTCGCCGCTCAAACCGAATCCGGCCCAGTCGTCGACGCCCTCGACCTTCTCGTCCTCCGATAGACGTCGTCCTCAGGGGCCGCTGGCTGATCGGAGGGACAGCCCGCCGGCAGCCGGCCACGCGCGTTACTCGCGTTCGCGATGTAGGTAAATTTGTCTTAGTTGTGGCGTTATTGTGCGTTGTGGTCATCGGTGAGGCGTCCAGGGTCGTCATCCCTGGCAGGGGTACGGCGGCGCGCGCCGCCCAGTCCGCCGACCCTGCGCACGGGCGGGACCGCTACCTGGACCTGTTGCGGACGATCGCCCTGGTCCGCGTCGTGATCTTCCACGTCACCGGGTGGATCTGGCTGAGCCTGCTGGTGCCGGCGATGGGTCTGATGTTCGGCATCGCCGGCTCGTTGATGGCGGCGTCGCTCGACCGGCACGGTCCGCCGGCCGTGCGTCGGCGGCTGCGCCGGCTGCTGCTGCCGTACTGGGCGTTCGGTGCGATCGCGCTGGTGGTGCTCTCCGTCGGGTGGCGTCCGTCGCCCAGTGGTGTGGCCGGCTGGGCTGAACTGCTCTGGTGGGTGCTACCCCTGCGGGTGCCGCCGGTGGGAGGTCAGTCCTGGGCCTGGGTGTTCCACATCGGGCTCTGGTACGTCGTCACCTATCTGTGGTTGGTGCTGCTCTCGCCGGTGCTGCTGTCGCTGTTCCGCCGTTGGCCCTGGCCCAGCATCGGTGTCGCCACCGCGCTGCCGGTCGGAATGCACCTCGGCGGTGTGCACGCCGGCTACTTCGTCGCCGCCTACCTGTCCTGCTGGCTGCTGGGCTTCGCCCACCATGATCGGCTGCTGCACCGCGTCCCGTGGCGCTGGTACGGCTGCCTCGTTGCCGGCCTCGCCGGGGTGGGCGGCACCTGGGTGGTGGCCGCCATGATGACCGGCCGGGCCGTCGACCTCAACCACATCGCGGGTGGCACCACACTGTGGTCGATGGCGCTCGTCGCCGTGCTGCTCAGGGTGCAGCCCCGGTTGGTCGGCCGGGTGCCGCTGGGTGCCGTACTCCGGGTGGTCAACGCCCGAGCGGTCACCATATACCTGTGGCACATCCCGGCCAGCCTCGGGATGTTCCTGCTGCTCGCGCCGGTGCTCCCGTACAACTCGGTGGCCTCGGTCGCGCTGCGACTGACCGGGGTGTGCCTACTCACCGCCGGGGCGGTGCTGCTGTTCGGCTGGATCGAGGACGTGGCCGCCCGGCGTACCCCCGCGCTGTTTGGTCCTCGGCCGGGCACTGCCGGTCGGCACCGCGCCGACCGGCGGGTCAGAGCTGGCCGACGTCGGTGATCCGTACGACCGCCGCGCCGACCTCGTCCGAGGCCACCAGGTCGATCTCGGCGCTGATGCCCCAGTCGTGGTCGCCGTCCGGGTCGTCGAAGATCTGGCGGACGGTCCACCGCTCCCGGCCCTGCTCGATCATGAGCAGCGCCGGGCCGCGGGCGTCCGGCCCGACCCCGATCGAGTCGTACGCCTCGAAGTACGGTGCCAGGGCGTCGGCCCACGCGTCGTAGTCCCAGCCGTTTTCGGCGTCCAACTCGGCCAGCAGGTCCCAACGGCGTAGCGCGGCCAACTCGACGCGTCGGAACAGCGCGTTGCGCACCAGCACCCGGAACGCCCGCGCGTTGCGGGTCACCGCCGGTGGCCGGTCGGTCAGGGCGGCGTGCGCCTGAGCGACCTCGGCCACGTCGGACGGGTTGCGCAGCCGTTCCCACTCGTCGATGAGGCTGGAGTCGACCTGGCGGACCAGCTCGCCCAACCACTCGATGAGGTCGATCAGCTCCTCGGTCTTGGCATCTTCCGGCACGGTCTGGCGCAGCGTCTTGTACGCGTCGGCCAGATAGCGCAGGACGAGACCTTCCGAGCGGGTCAGCCCGTAGAACTGCACGTACTCGGTGAAGGTCATGGCCCGCTCGTACATGTCGCGGACGACGGCCTTGGGGGAGAGCTGGTGGTCGGCCACCCAGGGGTGCCCCTGCCGGTACATCTCGTACGCGGCCTCCAGCAGCTCGGCCAGGGGCTTCGGGTGGGTCACCTCGTCGAGCAGTTCGAGGCGCGCCTCGTACTCGATGCCCTCGGCCTTCATGGCGGCGACCGCCTCGCCGCGGGCCTTGAACTGCTGTGCGGACAGGATCTGCCGTGGGTCGTCGAGGATCGACTCGATCACGCTCAGCACGTCGAGGGCGTACGACGGGGACTCGGCGTCGAGCAGCTCGATGGTGGCCAGCGCGAGGGGGGAGAGCGGCTGGTTGAGGGCGAAGTCGAGCTGGAGGTCGACGGTGAGCCGGATGCGCCGGCCGGTCTCGTCCGGCTCGGGCAGCTCCTCGACGACACCACCGGCCCGCAGCGCCCGGTAGATGGCGATGGCGCGGCGGATGTGCCGGCGCTGCGCGGCGGGCTCCTCGTGATTGTCGGTGAGCAGGTGCCGCATCGCGGTGAACGCGTCCCCGGGCCGGCCGATGACGTTGAGTAGCATCGAGTGGCTGACCTGGAAGCTGGAGGTCAGCGGCTCGGGCTCGGCGTCGACGAGCCGGTCGAAGGTGGGCTGGCCCCAGCCGATCGAACCTTCCGGCGGCTTCTTGCGGACCACCTTGCGCCGCTTCTTCGGGTCGTCGCCGGCCTTGGCGAGGGCCTTCTCGTTGTCGATGACGTGCTCGGGTGCCTGCACGACGACCCGGCCGATGGTGTCGTAGCCGGCCCGGCCGGCCCGCCCGGCGATCTGGTGGAACTCCCGGTTCTTCAACAGCCGGGTACGGACCCCGTCGTACTTGGACAGGCCGGTGAAGAGCACGGTGCGGATCGGCACGTTGATGCCGACGCCGAGGGTGTCGGTGCCGCAGATGACCTTCAGCAGGCCGGCCTGGGCGAGGGTCTCCACCAGGCGGCGGTACTTGGGCAGCATGCCGGCGTGGTGCACGCCGATGCCGTGCCGGACCAGCCGGGACAGCGTCTTGCCGAAGCCGGCGGTGAACCGGAAACCACCGATCGCCTCGGCGATCATGTCCTTCTCGGCGCGGGTGGCGACGTTGACGCTGGTCAGCGCCTGAGCGCGTTCCAGCGCGGCGGCCTGGGTGAAGTGCACGACGTACACCGGGGCCTGCTTGGTCTCCAGCAGCTCCTCGAGCGTCTCATGCAGCGGCGTCATCGCGTACGAGAAGATGAGCGGGACCGGCCGCTCCGCCGAGCGCACGACGGCGGTGGGCCGCCCGGTGCGCCGGGTCAGGTCGTCGACGAAACGGGTGGTGTCTCCGAGCGTGGCGGACATCAGGATGAACTGGGCCTGCGGCAGCTCGATGATCGGCACCTGCCACGCCCAGCCCCGGTCGGGTTCGGCGTAGAAGTGGAACTCATCCATGATCACCTGGCCGACGTCGGCCTTGGCGCCCTCGCGCAGCGCCAGGTTCGCCAGGATCTCCGCGGTGCAGCAGATGATCGGGGCGTCGGCGTTGACGCTGGCGTCGCCGGTGAGCATGCCGACGTTCTCGGCGCCGAAGACCTCGCAGAGCGCGAAGAACTTCTCCGACACCAACGCCTTGATCGGCGCGGTGTAGAAGGTCGTCCGGCTGTCGGCCAGGGCCGCGAAGTGCGCGGCGATCGCCACCAGGCTCTTACCCGAGCCGGTGGGCGTGTTCATGATCAGGTTGGCGCCGGAGACGATCTCGATGACCGCCTCTTCCTGATGGGGGTAGAGGTCGAGGCCGCGCTCCTTCGCCCAACCGGCGAACGCGTCGAAGAGGGTGTCGGGGTCGGCGCTTGTCGGCAGCGCGGCGGTGAGCGTCATAGCCTGTCCATGGTGCCTGGATCATGCCCCGGTACGCCAACCCGGTCCGCACCGGACCCCCGTCCGGGCATCCCGAACGCCCCACCGCGTTCCGGTTCGGGCGTTTCGTCGGTCACCGTCGGCGGTACAACAGGTCGGCGACCGGCCGACCGGCAGTGATCGCCCGACGTTCGAACTTCGTCACCGGTCGGTGCGCCGGCCGTGGCGCGAAGCCGCCGTACGCGTCGACCAGCTCCGGGTCCGCGTCGAGGGTCTCCCGCATCGCCTCGGCGTACTCGGCCCAGTCGGTCGCGCAGTGCAGCATCCCGCCGGGGCGCAGCCGGGACCGCAGCAGCGCCACGTGCGTCGGCTGGATGATCCGCCGCTTGTGGTGGCGGGACTTCGGCCACGGGTCCGGGAAGAAGACGTGCACGGCGTCCAACACACCCTCGGGCAAGCCGTTGACCAGGGACAACGCGTCGCCCTCCGCCACCCGTACGTTGCGCAGGCCACCGCGCTCCACCAGGTGCAGCAGGTTGGCGATTCCCGGCGTGTGCACCTCGACCGCCAGATAATCTCGATCCGGGTCGGCGGCAGCCATCGCAGCGGTGGTGTCGCCCATGCCCGAGCCGATCTCCAGCACCACGGGCGCCCGACGACCGAACAGGTCGGCCAGGTCGACGGGCAGCACAGGTCCGTCCGGCACATCCAGGCCGTACGCGGGCCAGAGCCGGCTCAGCGCGTCGGTCTGCCGCTCGCTCATCCGACCCCGGCGGGGGTGGAACGTGCGGATCGTCCGGCTCGCGGGCGGGACGGCGGGGTCATGGTCGGTGGCGGTCACAGCCAGCCGAGCGTACGCGACGCCGCCGGCGGATCGGATGTGATGTGCGACCGGAAATGAGAGGATCCAACTGGTACGGCAGGTCGGGTGCTCCGCTGCCCGACACGGCCGCACGGCGTCGGAAGGGGGGCATCGTGACAGTGACCCGCGGCGTCGTGACCCTGTCGCTGGTGACGGTGCTGGCCGGCCCCCTGCTCGCCGCCGCGCCCGCCGCTGCCCTCGCCGCGCCCGCGCCGGCCGTCGTCGCCGCCGCCGCCGCCGCTGAGCCTGCCGTCGCCGCCTCCCAGCCTGTCGTCGCCGTCTTTCCTGTGCCCGAGCGGGCTGATGCCGTTCTCGCCGTGCCCGATCGGGCGGTTGTCGTCGCGCCCGCGCCTGAGCAGGGTGTTGCTGTCGCGTCCGTGCCTGAGCGGGCTGTTGCCGTTGCGCCCGCGCCGCAGCCCGGAGGGCCGCCCGGCGGAGCGCCCCAACCGACTCCGGCCGTGGACATCTTCGTCGAGGTGAGCCCCAGCACGGTGCAGCCCGGTTACCTGGTCGGCATCCGGGCCAGTTGTCGGGACAACTCGGTGGGCGCCACCGTGGTCTCCGACGCCTTCGGGGCGGTCGGCGTGCAGCCGCAGCGCGGGGTGCTCACCGCCGCGCCGATGGTCCGCGAGCGCACCCGCCCCGGCAACTACCGGGTCAAGCTGGAGTGCCGCGACGGCGAGACCGCCTCGACAATGCTCCAGGTCGTCAAGAAGGTCCCCGTGCAGCCGAGTCGGGGTCCGGCGACCGGGTTCGGTGGGAGCAGCGGCGGAATCACCGGCAAGCTGCTGCTACCCGGCGGCGCGGCACTGACCATCGCCGGGCTGGTCCTCGCCGTGACGGCGCTGCGCCGCCCCCGAGCCGCCACGCGTCGCTGAGGCCGCCATGACGATTTTCCGCCCCACGCCGCCGCCAGCCGGTTCACGCCCACCGTCGCCCGGTCGTTCCGCTTCGCCGCCGGCCGCTGCTCGCCAGCCGTTCGCCGGTCGTCCCGCCTCGCCACCCGACGACGTCCGGCTGCCGCTGGACGACGGTTGGCCGGGCTCCGACCGTGCACCCGGTCCCGAGCGCTCGTCGCGGCCCCAGCGCCCGCCGGATCCCGACGGCCCGTCGGTGGTCGCGCGTCCGCCGACCGCCGTCGCTCCTCGGCGTAGTCGTCCCTCCGGGCGCAGCCCCTGGTCCGTACCGTTGGCGGTGGTGTTGGTGTTGGCCGGGGTCTTCGCCACCGGAGCCGGGCTGGGCCGTTCGGTCGGCCCGTTCGACCTGGCCCCGACCGGCGGTGACCGCCCGGCCCGCAGCGAGTCGGTCGGGCTGTCGGCCAGTCGTCCGGTGCGCCTCTCGGTGCCGGCGATCGAGGTGGCCGCGCCGGTGGCACCAGTCGGGCAGGCGCGGGACGGCTCGATCGCCGTACCGCCGTTGGAACGGCACAACGAGACCGGCTGGTACGACCGGGGCCCCACGCCCGGTGAGCCCGGCCCTGCGGTGATCGTCGGGCACGTGGACACGAAGAGCGGCCCGTCGGTCTTCTACGACCTGGGCAAGCTCAAGCCGGGCGACCTGGTCGAGGTCGCCCGTGCGGACCGGTCGACGGTGATCTTCAAGGTCGACACCGTCGAGCACTTCCCGAAGGACCAGTTGCCCGCCGAGCGCATCTACGGCCACGACGGTCCACCCGGTCTGCGGTTGATCACCTGCGGCGGGCAGTTCATCGGCGGACGCACCGGCTACGCCGACAACGTCATCGCCTTCGCCAGCCTCCAGTCCTCCCGCAAGCCCTGACCGTCGATTACGGCCGTTGATCCACTCGTCTTCCCGGAAACCGGGGCAACCACGTCACCCCGGACACCCCGACATCAATGAACCCGAGTGGATCAACCGCCGGTGGGGTCGCACCGGCCGCCCTCGGTTTGCGGCGTCCGCAGGCGCGGAGCAGCCGTCAGCCCAGGAAATCGAGAAGGTGGCGGGTGGTCTCGTCGGGGGCCTCCTCGGGGATGAAGTGCCCGACCGGGACCGGCTCGCCGCGTACGTCGTCGGCCCACTCCCGCCAGATCGCGAGCGGGTCGTCGTAGAGCTTCGCGACCTGGCCGTGTTGACTCCAGAGAAACAGCACCGGGCAGGTGATCTTCCGGTTTCCCCGGTCCGCCTCGTCCTGCTGGTAGTCGAGCGTCGCGGCGGCGCGGAACTCCTCGCAGATCGCGTGCACCGTGGCGGGGTCGCTGAACTGCTTGACGTACGCCGCCCGCACCTCGGGCGGGAAGGCGTCCTTCACCTCGGGCCAGGTGTCGAGCATGAAGTCGACGAGCACCGTGGGCGCCGCGGCGATGAACCGCTCGGGCACCGGCGCCGGCGCGGCCAGGAACGACCAGACCCAGTAGGAGAGGCTGAACGTCCGGTCGGCGCGGTCGTAGACGTCCCCGACGGGCACCACGTCCATGACGGCCAGTCGGGTGACGACGTCCGGTTCGTCAAGCGCTAGCCGGTACGCGCAACGAGCCCCACGATCGTGGCCGACGAGCCGAAACCGCTCGTGGCCCAGGCTCCGCATCACCTCGACCTGGTCGCGGGCGATCGAGCGCATGCTGTACGGCTCGTGATCCGCTGTGCTCGGCGGTTTGCCACTGTCGCCCCAGCCCCGCAGGTCGGTGGCGACGACTGTGTACTTCTCGGCGAGCCGTGGCGCGACCTGGTGCCACATGAGGTGCGTCTCGGGAATGCCGTGCAGCAGCAGAACGGGCGGCCCGCTTCCGCCCCGGCGCCCGTGAATCCTCGCACCCGGCGTCTCGATGTCGAACTCTTCGAACCCGTCGAACATGACCAGGGTCCCCCGCGCCTTGGGATGCGCCCTGAACGAACGGCGTGGAATGGCTGGCAGGGCGACTGGTGGCCGACTACCTCTCGATCTGCCTCGACGCTATCAACAGCGACAGCCGGTCCGGCGCGATTCGGCTGCCCTGGCCCGACCTCGGCACGCCCCACCTACGTTGATCGACACGGGATCATTGAAGTCGGGGTGTCGGACCAGCCGGGACACCCCGACTTCGGCGAAACGGAGTGGATCAAGCCGGCGGTGGCGGCGGTCCTAGGGCTGGGGGACGTGCAGCGCCACCTCGAACTCCAGCAGGCTGGCACCGGTGGAGACCGGGGGACGAGGCTTGTCGCCGGGGGAGGTGGCGTGGGCGGCGCGCGACGGGCCGGCGGCCCACGCCTGGAACGCTTCTTCGCTCTCCCACTTCGTGTAGACGAAGTAGCGGGTCTCGCCGGCCACCGGGCGGAGCAGCTCGAAGCCGAGGAAGCCGGGGGAGTTCTCCACCGCTCCGGCGCGCGCGGCGAACCGCTTCTCCAACTCCGCGCCGCCACCCGGCGGGACGTCGATTGCGTTGATCTTCACGACTGCCATCTGCCCACCTTAGCCAGGATCAGAAGGTCTCAACCGCTGGCACCAGGTCAGCGTCGACCACGATCGGCGCGTGGTCGGAGGGGCCCTTGCCCTTGCGGGCCTCCCGGTCCACGTACGCGGAGCGGACCGCTCGGGCGAACGGCGCGGAGGCGTACACCAGGTCGATTCTCATGCCCTTGTTCTGGTGGAACATGCCGGCCCGGTAGTCCCAGTAGGTGTAGGGGTGCGGGCCCTTCATCGGGGTGGGCACGACGTCGCTGAGGCCCAGGTGGCGCAGCTCCGCGAGGGCTGCCCGCTCGGCCGGGGTGACGTGCGTGGAGTGGGTGAAGACCGCCGGGTCCCAGACATCGGCGTCGGTCGGGGCGACGTTGAAGTCGCCGCAGACCGCCAGCGGCAGACCGCCGGCCAGCTCGGCGTCGAGCGCGTCGCGTAGCGCCGCGAACCAGGCCAACTTGTACGCGTAGTGCGGGTCTTCCGGTGTCCGGCCGTTGGGCACGTACACCGACCAGACCCGCACCCCGTCGCAGGTGGCCGAGATGGCACGGGCCTCGGGCTCGGGGAAGCCGGGCTCGTCGGCGAACCCGACCCGGACGTCGTCCAGCCCGACCCGGGACAGGATGGCCACCCCGTTCCACCGGCCGTCGCTGTGGCTGGCCACGGTGTAGCCCAGCGCGCCGACCTCGGCGACCGGGAACGCGCCGTCCGGGCATTTCGTCTCCTGCAGGCAGACGACGTCCGGCCCGGTGTCGGCCAGCCACTCCAGCAGCCGGGGTAGGCGGGCCTTCACCGAGTTGACGTTCCAGGTCGCCAGGCGCATGCCCTCAGCCTGCCGCATTCGCCGCCGCGACGCCGGGTCAGCCGGCCGGGGTGTCGCCGGGACGCGTCTGTTCGGCCAGGAACCGTTCCAGTTCGGCGCCGAGTTCGTCGGCGGTGGGCAGTGGACCGGCATCCGGGGCGAGCAGGCTCTTCTCGCCCCGACCTCGGGCGAACGCGTCGTACTGCTCCTCCAGAGCCTGGACCAGGGCCGCGGCGTCGTCGGTCTGCGCCACCTGCCTGTCGATCTCCACCCGGACCACCTCGGCGGCCGAGCGCAGCCCGTCGCCGGGCAGCAGCAGCCCGGTGCTGCGCGACACGGAGGTGAGCAGCACCTCGGCGGCTGCCGGGTATTCGGTCTGCGCCACGTAGTGCGGCACGTGGGCGGCGAAGCCCAGCGCGTCGCGGCCCTGTTCGCCGAGGCGGAACTCCAGCAGGTGGCCGACGCTGCCGGGCACCTGGACGCGTTGCAACCACGGCTCGTAGCCGGCGATCAGCTCGGGGCGGGTGGCGTGCGCTGTCACCCCGGTCGGCCGGGTGTGCGGAACCGCCATCGGGATCGAGTTGAGCCCGACGGTGAGCCGGACGTCCAGCCGGGCGGCGAGCCCGGCCACGGCGGCTACGAAACGCTCCCACTGCAGGTCGGGTTCGGGGCCGGTGAGCAGCAGGAACGGGGTCTCGTCGTCGTCTCGCAGCAGGTGCAGCTCCAGCTTGGGCGCGTCGACGCTCTCCCAGTGGTCTTCGACGAAGGTCATCACCGGTCGTCGGGACCGGTAGTCGAAGAGCTGGTCGACGTCGAACGTGGCGATCGGCCGACCCTCCAGCGAGGTGAGCAGCTGCTCACGTGCCAGTCGGCTGGCGTTTCCGGCGTCCACGAACCCGGTGAGGGCCTGGATCAGGACCGGCTGCCCGAGGTCGGGCAGATCGTCGGTGAGCTGGTAGAGCTCGTGTGGGTCGAGCACCGGTGCGGACCTCCCTGAAATGTGCCTGCGGGGTGCCGTCGCGACGGAGGGCACCCGTTCGGGCAACGTACCCGCCATCCTGGCGCATTCCTGCGTCGGGCGATCCGTTGGCCGGGTGGTGGGCGTGACCGGACTAATCGTCTGTTTACGCCACCAGGCCGAGCCTCGTGGCCGAACGGCCGAGGCGCGGTTCGGCCCAAAGGCCGAGTTTGCCGATCATGTTGACGTCAGGGGTGGAATATGACCCCGTGCTCTGGTTCGTTCCGGTCCGCGTGCGCGGCCGGCTTCATCCGGTACGCGAGGTCCGTTCCCCGGGCGGGTCAACCCGCCCGGGTCGTCCGCCAGTACGGTCCCTATCTGTGTCGAGCGCCACGTGATCACCGTGCGTGATCAGGGTTTCCACCTGCCTAGCCTCGGTTGATGCGTGACGACGGCACCCTCGACGACCCGTACGCCCCGAGCGGCCCCACTACCGATACGGAGGATGGCACCTCAACCGAACGGACAACCGCCGCGACCCGGCTCCGGGCGTACGCCCGGGACCTGACCGGTCGACGCCGGGCACAGCTGGCGCTGGCCACCGGTGTGGTGTGCTGCCTCGGTCTGACCGCCGTCGTCCAGGTTCGGAACGAGGACGCCGACGCGGCGACCCGGAGTGGATCGCTCTCCAGCTCGGAGCTGGCGCAGCGCGCCGAGCAGCAGCGCGCCTCCCGGTCCCTCGACCGCACGGTTGCCCCGAGCGCCTCCGCCTCCGCCCCGTCCGCCGCGGCGAGCCCGGCCGACCCGGACACCAGCGCCCCGGCCCGCAAGGTCGCCCCGGCTCGGCCGACCGACCCGGCGCCCGTCGCCGGGCTGGACGAGGACCAGATGGAGAACGCCGAGGCGATCGTCCGTACCGGCCGCAAGATGGGGGTGCCGCGCCGGGGTCTGGTGATCGCGGTGGCCACCGCCATGCAGGAGAGCAACCTCTACAACGTGGCCAGTGGCGTGCTGCCCGAGTCGCAGGACTATCCGCACCAGGGCGTCGGCTGGGACCACGACTCGGTCGGGTTGTTCCAGCAGCGCTCCAGCAGCGGCTGGGGCCCGGTGGGGGAGCTGATGGACCCCGAGTTCGCCACCCGGCAGTTCCTCAGCGCGCTGCAGCAGGTGCCCGGCTGGCAGCGGATGCGGCTCACCGACGCCGCGCAGGCGGTGCAGGTCTCCGCGTACCCCGAGCACTACCAGCAGCACGAGTGGCGAGCCACCCGGGTCGTTGACGCCATCGTGCCGGCGGGGCGGTAACCTACCGCCCACTATGGACGGTCAGGGTTGAGGCTGTCGCATCCCGGGTACATGTGTTGCAGGTTCGGGGTACACATGACTACGGGACCATCGACAGGAGGACGCCATGTCACTGATGCAGCGGATCACCACGTTCCTGAGATCGCCGAAGGGACAGCAGTTGGTCGAGCGGGGTCGTCGCGAGATGGCCAAGCCGGGCAACCAGCAGAAGCTGAAGGGGTTGGCGGCCCGACTGTCCAACCGCCGTCGCTGACCGTTCCATCGGCCGCCCTGTCCACCGTTTCCACCCCTGGGGAGACCTGGTGACCGACACCCCACCCGTCGGCGGTCAGCCCGCCGTCCCTACTCCGCAGCCGTCCGTCGACCTGCCGGCCGGGCCGGTGGACGCCCCCGAGGGCCCGCCGGCCCGGCTCTGGGACCGGATGCGTGACGACCCGCAGTACGCCCCGGAGCACCTTGCCCTGGAGGCGGTGCGCCGCCTGGGGCCGGAAGCCGTGCAGTGGGCCGCCCGGGCCCGGGCCGAGCACCCCGGGGTGTCCGCCGACGCCCTGGCCGACCAGGCGGCCCGCAAGTTCGTCAACCTGGCCCGGCTGTCCGGCGCGGTCTCCGGCGCGGCCGGGCTGCCCGGCGCCGTGATCGACGTGGGCGTGCTGGCCTGGACCCAGGCGCGGATGGCCCTGCACATCGCTGCCGCGTACGGCGTCGACCCTCTGCACAGCGACCGGGCCACCGACCTGTTGGTGCTCCAGCGGGTGCACAAGGTCGCCGAGAGCGCCCGGCTGGCGCTCGGCGTGGCCGCCGGGCGGGAACGCGCCGACGCGCTCTTCGGTCTGGGCGGCCAGCGTCCGCTGGGTCGGGTCATGCTGCAGCTCGGCGTTCGGCTGGCCCAGATGGCTGGCGTCCGGGCCGCGAAACGGATGGTCGCCAAGATCGTCCCGGGTGCGGCAATCGTGCTCGGCACCTGGGCCAATTCGTCGGCCACAAAGGATCTCGCCCAGCGGTCCCGGGCCCTCTACGGCTCCCGCGGCAACGCCGCCCCGGCGCCGCGCCAACCCTGACGGCCCGTCGTAGGTCGTCAGCTGGCCAGGCCGGAGGCGCGCCAGGTCACCTCGGCGATCCGGCCCTGGCCGGTGGCGTTGGGGTGGAACCAGTCCAGCGGGTTGAGCAGGTCCAGGGTGAAGCGGACCTTGTGCAACGCGCCGCCGTCGTGCCGGCACCGTGATCCGTACGCCCGGCAGGCCGCCTTCAACTCGGCGTTGTAGGCGTCGATCCGGTCCCGGACGGCGGCGCGGCGCGCCCGGTCGGCGGGTGCGGTCGAGGTCGCCTCGGCCAGCAGCGCCGGGCAGATGCCCCGCCGCCACGCGCGGGTGGCCCGTTCGTCGTCGTGCCCGACCTCCCAGAGCCGGTACAGGTCGGGAATGCTCACCACCAGCACCCGGGCCTTGGGCCGGCCGGTCCGCAGGACCTGCAGCCCCTTGTCGACGTCGGCCCGGAACTGCGCCACCGGTGTCATCGCGTCCACCGCGCCCCGACAGACGTCGTTGGCGCCGATCAGCACGGTGACGTAGTCGGCGCGGTCGCGTACCGCCGCCTGGGCCTGACCGGCGAGGGCGTCCGCGCGGGCGCCGGGACGGGCATGGTTGTACGTCCGGTCGCGGATCGCCGAATCCTGTTCGAGCAGCCGCCGGTAGTGGCTCTGCACCCGCAGCCCGTCCCCGGTCGACCAGGAGTTGCGCTCGCAGGAGGTGAGCACCAGGCAGGAGGCGAAGCCGGTGCTGATCGAGTCGCCGAGGGCGGCGATGCCGCCGGGCCCGGTCGGCGGCCTGGTGCTCGTGGTGGGGCGGGGTTCCGCCGAGTTGCCGCCCTCGCAGGCCAGTGCGACCAGCGCCGCGAGACAGGCCAGTGCGGCGACCCAGCGTCGAGGCATGACGTCTCCCGTTCCCGCAGCACAGAGCGACAGCGCGGTAACTCTATGCGCAGGATGTGGTTGGCCGGGAAGTTGCTGTCGGGTATGCGGCAGAGTGCCGACACGGAAGCCGTAGAGGTGCTATGCGTCCCGCCATGGTGCCCGTTGACCGTGCAGCCACCAGTGCAACGCCCGGGTGATCCGAGGCAACACCAGATAGGTCATCAGCGGGGTCAGGCAGAGCGTCATCAGCAGCACCCGGGCCGCCAGCGGCACCGCGTCGAGGAAGCGGCTCGTCAACAGGGTGGCGGTCAGGCTCAGGGGGAAGAACGCCAGCCAGATGGTCACCGCCTGCTTCCAGCGCGGCGGCGACGGGAGCGGGGCCGGCTCCACCGGGTCCACCGAGTGCTCCAGCGGCCGGTCGAACCAGCCCTCGATCCCGGTACGCCGCTCCACCCGGGTGTGCTCGACGATGCCCTGCGCCGAGCTGAGCCACCAGTTCCGCTGCGGCGACTCCTCCCACCGGCGCAGCGTGTCGGCGTCGGCGAAGCGGTAGAGCATGTGCCACTCCGGCGAACCGGGGCCGCTCTGCACCCAGCCGGCGCCGAGAAACCCGGGGAACGCCTCGGCCAGCGCCGTGCCGGCCCGCATCCACGCCACCATCTCGCTGGCCCGGCCGGGGTCGACGCGGCGGGCGATGGAGACGGTCACCGGCACGGCGAGGGTCATTGACATACGCCCATCCTGCGGTCGACCGGGGCTACGGCGCGAACGGATGTAATCGAGCACACCAGCCGAGCGATGCACCGGCCGGTGCGGCACCGGTGCCTGGCGCGACTGACCGAGGTGTCCGAAACCGGTTAACGTCGGCGATCGGGGGTAGCTCCCTGAGCATGACGAGATCGCAGCCCCGGCGCGCCCGTGGGACGGTCGGCCATGCGAACAGCGCGTTGAACCTTCGGCTCACCCTCGCCAGCTTCGGGTTGGTGATCATGGTGCTCTTCGCGGTGCTGGCGTTCTGGGCCGGCATCGCCTGGCTCGGCGTACTCTGCGCGATCTTCGCCGTGGTCGCCGTGGTCGACCTGGTCGTGATCCAGCGCCGCCGCGCCGCCCGCCGCCGCGAGGAGCCGGGCGTACGACACTCGTTGTTCGAGTGACAGGAGGACGGAATGCCCCACATCGCCACCACCAACCCCGCCACCGGACAGGTGCTCAAGACCTATGAGGCGATGTCCACCGAGCAACTCGACGACGCCATCGAGCGCACCGACCTCGCGTTCCACCAGCTGCGGGCGACGACGGTCGACCAGCGCGCCCAGTGGATGAACGCGGCAGCCGACCTGCTGGACGCCGAGCGCGACGAGATCGCCCGGATCATGACGACGGAGATGGGCAAGACGTACGTCGCGGCGCAGGCCGAGGTGACCAAGTGCGCCACCGCCGCCCGCTTCTACGCCGACAAGGCCCCGGCGTTCCTCGCCGACGAGCCCGCCGACGCCGACGCCGTGAAGGCCACCCGGGCGTTCATCCGCTACCAGCCGATCGGCGTCGTGCTCGCGGTGATGCCGTGGAACTTCCCGCTCTGGCAGGTGATGCGCTTCGCCGCCCCGGCGCTGATGGCCGGCAACACCGGCCTGCTCAAGCACGCCTCGAACGTGCCGCAGACCGCGCTGCTGCTGGAGGACGTGTTCCGGCGGGCGGGCTTTCCCGAGGGGGCCTTCACCACGGTGCTGGTCGATTCGGAGGCCGTCGACCACATCCTCAGCGACCCCCGGGTACGCGCCGCGACGCTCACCGGCAGCGAGCCCGCCGGTCGGTCCATCGCCCAGATCGCCGGGCGGGAGCTGAAGAAGACCGTCCTCGAACTCGGCGGCAGCGACCCCTTCGTGGTGATGCCCTCGGCCGACCTGGACCGGGCCGCCGAGGTCGCCACCACCGCCCGCTGCCAGAACAACGGCCAGTCCTGCATCGCCGCGAAGCGGTTCATCGTGCACACCGACGTGTTCGACGCCTTCGCCGAGAAGTTCGCCGCCAACATGGCCGCCTTGCGCGTCGGCGACCCGATGGACCCGAACACCGACGTCGGGCCGCTGGCCAGCCAGCGTGGGCGCGACGAGGTGCACGCCCAGGTGCGCGACGCGGTCGACAACGGGGCGACGGTGCTCTGCGGCGGCGAGCCCCCGAACGGTGACGGGTGGTTCTACCCGCCGACAGTGGTCACCGACCTCACCCCGCAGATGCGGATGTGGGGTGAGGAGGTCTTCGGCCCGGTCGCCGGCCTGTTCCGGGTCTCCTCGTACGAGGAGGCGATCGAGGTCGCCAACGGCACCAGCTTCGGACTCGGCTCGAACGCCTGGACCCGGGACCCGGCCGAGCAGGAGCGCTTCGCCACCGACCTGGACGCCGGAAACGTCTTCGTCAACGGGATGACCACCTCGTACCCCGAGTTGCCGTTCGGTGGCGTGAAGAACTCCGGGTACGGGCGGGAGCTGTCGGCGCTGGGCATGCGGGAGTTCTGCAACACCAAGACGGTCTGGGTGGGCGAGGGCGCCGCCTCGGCCGGCGCGGGGGCACACGCGGAATAGCGCACGCATCAGGCGACGCGGACGTGGGTAGGAAGTGTGCCCATGACGTCGTTCGGGTTTCACGCCTCGCATGAGCAGATCGGTCCACGCGCCCTGTTGGAGGCGGTGATCCACGCCGAGCGCGCCGGCTTCGACGCCGCCATGTGCTCCGACCACTTCTCGCCGTGGAGCGCCCGGCAGGGCGAGTCCGGCTTCGCCTGGTCCTGGCTGGGCTCGGCGTTGCAGGCCACCGGCATGCCGTTCGGCGTGGTCAACGCACCCGGCCAGCGGTACCACCCGGCGATCATCGCGCAGGCCATCGGCACCCTCGGCGCGATGTACCCGGGCCGGTTCTGGGCGGCCCTGGGCACCGGCGAGGCCAGCAACGAGCACATCACCGGCGACGCGTGGCCCCGCAAGGACGTGCGTGCCGCCCGGCTGCGGGAGTGCGTCGACGTGATCCGCGCCCTGCTGGCCGGCGAGGAGGTCAGCCACGACGGTCTGGTCCGGGTCGATCGGGCCCGGCTGTGGACCCGCCCCGAGCAGCCGCCCGCGCTGGTCGGCGCCGCCGTCAGCGTGGCCACCGCCCGGTGGTGCGCCGAATGGGCGGACGGGCTGATCACCGTGAACGCCCCGGTGGAGCACCTGCGCGAGATGATCGACGCGTACCGGGACGCGGGCGGTCGGGGGCCGCTGCACCTCCAGGTGCACGTCTCCTGGGCGCCCGAGCAGGCCCAGGCCGAGGCGCTCGCGTACGACCAGTGGCGCAGCAACGTCTTCGCCCCGCCGGTGTGCTGGGACCTGGAAACCGTCGAACACTTCGACGTGGTCTCCGCCGACGTGCCGGCGCAGCGGGTCGCCGAGGTGGTGAACGTGTCGGCGGACCTGGGCCGGCACGTCGGCTGGCTGGAGGAGTACGTCCAGCTCGGCTTCGACCAGATCGCCCTGCACCACGTCGGGCAGGAGCAGCGCGGCTTCATCGACGCGTTCGGGGCGGAGGTGCTGCCGAAGCTACGCCCGGGCGGCTGATCGAGGTCGAACCGGCGTACCCCTAGGCTCGTACCCCATGGAAAGCCTGTTTCCGGTCGTCGTCTTCCTGGCGATCGCCACCCTGGGTGCTGCGTTGGCCCGCCGGCTCGGCCTGCTCGCGCCGATCGTGCTGGTCGTCCTCGGCCTGGCGCTCTCGTTCGTCCCGGGCTTCCCGCAGGTGCACCTCGAGCCGGAGTTGGTGCTGGTCGGCATCCTCCCGCCGCTGCTCTACGTGGCCGCGCTGGAGACCTCGGTGCCGGCGTTCAAGAACAACATCCGGCCGATCCTGCTGCTCGCGGTCGGCCTGGTGTTGTTCACCGCGTTCGTGGTCGGGTTGGTGCTGCACCTGCTGTTGCCACAGCTGCCGTTCGCGATCTGCCTCGCCCTCGGCGCGGTGGTCGCCCCACCGGACGCCGTGGCCGCCACGGCCGTCGCCCGTCGGGTCGGGCTGCCCCGCCGGGTCGTCACCATTCTGGAGGGCGAGAGCCTGGTCAACGACGCGACAGCGCTGGTGCTGCTGCGGGTCGCGACGATGGCCACCGTCGGCTCGGCCGTCGGCGCCGACAAGATCGCCATCGAGGTGCTGCGGTCCACCGGCGGCGGCATCCTGATCGGGGCCCTCGGGGCGCTGGTGTTCGGCTTCCTGCACCGGCGGATCACCGACCCGCTGCTGGACAACGCGCTGTCGTTGATCATTCCGTTCGCTGTGGTGTTCACCGCCGAACACCTGCACGCCTCCGGTGTGGTCGCCGTGGTGGTCACCGGCCTGGTGCTCGGGCACAAACTGCCCCAGTTGCTGTCGGCGGCGTCCCGGTTGCAGATCGGCGCGTTCTGGCGGCTGGTCCGTTTCCTGCTGGAGGGCCTGGTCTTCCTCCTGGTCGGGCTGCAACTGCGGGAGGTGCTGCACGACCTCGACGAGCCGATCGGCTCGCTCATCCTGATCACTTTCGCCGTGCTGGCCACCGTCTTCCTGACCCGGTTCGTCTGGCTCTTCCCGGCCACCTACCTGGCCCGGCTGGTCCCCCGGGTGCGCCGCCGTGACGCCCGACCGTCACCGAAGTACCCCATCATCATCGGCTGGGCCGGGATGCGGGGCGTGGTCACCCTGGCCGCCGCGCTGGCCCTGCCGCTGACCCTGGCCGGCGGCGAGTCGTACCCCAGGGCGTTGTTGATCTGGCTGGCCTTCGCCGTGATCGTCTTCACCCTGGTCGGCCAGGGCGCCACCCTGCCGATGGTCGCCCGCCGGTTGAAGCTGCCACCGGACGACCCGGTGCAGGACGCGCTCTCCGCGGCCGCCGTGCAGCAGCAGGCCAGCAAGGCCGCCCAGGACCGCCTCGACGAGTTGGCCGACGGCGCACCGGATGCGGTGGTGGACCGGCTGCGCCGAGCGGTGGAGGACCGCACCAACATGGCGTGGGAACGACTCGGCGGCGACGAGCGGGAGACCCCGTCACAGGCGTACGGTCGGCTGCGGCAGGAGATGATCGACGCCGAGCGGGACGTGTTCCGGGCGGCCCGGGACTCCGGTCGGATTCCTGAGGAAGTGTTGGTGCAGGCCTACCGTGACCTGGACCTGGAAGAGTCATTGCTGCGAGAGGTTGAGAAGTGAGCTGTCAGCACCTGACCGAGGCCGGTGCCGCCGAGCCGCGTACCCCCGACGAGTGCGCGGACTGCGTCGCCATCGGCGACACCTACTGGGTGCACCTGCGCACCTGCCTGAGCTGCGGGCAGGTCGGCTGCTGTGACTCGTCGCCGAACCAGCACGCCAGCAAGCACTTCGCCTCCACCGGCCACCCGGTGATCCGCTCGGCGCAGCCGGGTGAGGCCTGGCGCTGGTGCTTCGTCGACGAGGAGATCGGCTGACGATCAGCCCGGGTGTGGTGACCGGCCGGCGCGCTCGCTGCGGTCAGCGCGTGCGGCGTGGTGGGCCAGGGCCCGTCTGGTGAGCGGCGGCACGGCGAGGCCGGTGAGCGCGAGCAACCCCGCCAGCGCCAGCCAGCCGACCGGGCCGCCGTCGATGATCAACCAGGTCAGCAGGGCCGGGCCGGCCGCGCGGACCAGCCCGGCGAGCAGTCCGTCGACCCCTTGGTAGGCACCGAGGGCGTCCGGGGCGGCGAGGTCGTAGGCCAGCGCCGCCCCGGCCCCGGCGTGCCACAGGTCGCCCATTGTGTAGATCACCGTCGCCCCCAGCAGCAGGCCGACCGCCACCGCGGTGGGCACGACAGCGGTAGCGGCCCAGAGCAGCATCCCGGCCGCCAGCACCAGCCCGGCCCGGCGCATGGTCGCCGCCGCCGGCACCGCGTGCCGCGCGCTCCCGCTGAGCCGGACGGCGAGCAGCACGGTGAGCAGCGTGTTGACCAGCAGCAGGGCGGAGACCGTCACCAGAGGCGCATCGGTGTGCGCCACCACCCACAGTGGCAGTACCAGCGTCAACGCCACCTGGTGCACGGAGAGCACCGCCGAGGCTCCCGAGACCGCGAGGAACGGCCCGTCGCGCAACGCCCGGCCGGCTCTCTGGCGCAGGGGCCGCCGGGCCGGCGGGTACGCCGGGAGTCGCATGATCAGCGCCGCCGACACCAGATAGGTGGCGACGTTGCCGACCACCAGCAGCCGGTACGCCCACCCGGTGTCCGCCACCAGCGCGAACGCGGCCAGCCCCGAACCGAGCGCCACGCCCAGGTTGGCCACCGCGCGCAGGGTGGCGAAGGCGTGCACCCGGCCCTCGGGGCCGCCCACCGCCGCGACCAGCGCGGCGCGGACGGCGAGGTTGCCGGAGATCAGCAGAGCATCCAGTGTGGCCACCAGCAGGAAGACCGGGAAAGAACCGACCAGCAGGTACGCGGCGGCGACAACCGCCTGCGCCAGTTGCAGGACGGCGCGCAGGCCCCGGGGGTCACGCCGGTCCGCCAGCCCGCCGAGCGGCACGCTGGCAGTGAGCCCGACCAGGCCGGCGACAGTGAGCCCGAGCCCCACCTCGGTCGGGGTCAGCCCCACCGTGCGGGTGAGGAAGAGCGCCGCGCCCGTCACCCACAGCCCGGTGCCGACCGTGTTGGCGAGGGTGGCCAGCGACAGAGTGCGCAGCCGACCGGGCGGCGGCAGCGGCGAGAGCCACCGCCAGCGGCCGTCGACCCGCGCCGTGGTGCCCACCTCTCGACCGTAGAGGCGACGGGCGTATGTCGATGCCCCACCGGGTGGGGCATCCGTCACAGCCGGCCTGCAGATCGTGCGCCCCCTGGCTCAGCGGCTCGTGGCGTCGACGAGACGTTCGGTGGCGAGGCAGGAGACGAGGCAGCGTTCCTTCGCGTCGCCGCCCAGCCGGGCGGTCCAGTCGGTGAGGCCGCCGTCGCCGATCTCCGCTGACCGGGGCGACAGCGGAGCAGGTGCCGACCGGTACGACCGGTGACAGCTCCACCCCGGCGACGTCGGCGGGCAGCAGTTGCCACATCCGGGCCTCCACCAGCGCGAGCACCCGCGGGTCGGCGCGGGCCGGGCGGACGAAGCGGTCCTCGCGCCACCGCCGTACCACGTCGGACGGACGCGTTGTCGCCGCTCGGTCGCGAGCCACGCTCAACAGCAGACTGCGCAGGTCCGCGCCGGAAAGCCCGGACAGTGCGGCGCGGGACCCGGCCGGCATCGCCGCCCACACCCGACCCTCCGCGCCAGTCAGATCGCCGCCAGCCAGATCATCGTCAACCAGCCCGCTGCCGTCCATGGCGTCACCATGGCTCACTCGGCGCGTCCGTTCCAACGGTTTTGCCGCTCGCCGGTGATTCGTTCACGTCATCAGCTCGACAGCGCCAGCCGTAGACACCTGCTGGCGTGCCCCGAACCGGCCTGGGCGAGGCCACACCGACGCCGCTGTTCCGGGCCACCCACCAAGTGATCATCGAAGCCGGCCGGCTGCGCGTACCCCGTCTAAGCTTCACCGACGGTGTGAGCGTCGACGGGGGACGGACATGATTAAGACTGTCATCTTCGATGTTGGTGGGACGATCCTCGACGAGTCCCACGAGTTCGCTGCCTGGGCCGACTGGCTCGGCGTGCCCCGGCACACCTTCTCGGCGGTCTTCGGTGCGGTGATCGCCCGGGGTCTGGACTATCAGGAGACGTTCCGGGTCTTCCGGCCCGACTTCGACCTCGCCGTCGAGCTGGAGCGCCGGGCGGCGGCCGGCCAGCCGGAGTCGTTCGGCGCGGAGGATCTCTACCCGGACGCGCGGGCATGCCTGACGTCCTTGAAGGACCAGGGCCTGTTCGTGGGGCTGGCCGGCAACCAGCCGGCTCACGCGGCGGCGACCCTGCGCGATCTCGACCTTCCGGTGGACGTGATCGGCACGTCGCACGGGTGGGGTGTGGCGAAGCCGTCGCCGGTGTTCTTCGAGCGGGTCGTCGCCGCGGGCGGTGGTGTCGCGTCGTCGATCCTGTACGTCGGTGACCGGCCTGACAACGACGTGCGCCCGGCCCTGGAGGCGGGCATGAGGACGTGCCTGATCCGACGCGGCCCGTGGGGACACATCCTCGACGCCTCCACGGTGGCCGAACGGTGCCTGTTCCGGATCGACTCGCTCGACGAACTCCCGGGCCTGGTGGCCGAGCACAACGCGGCCGGCGGTTGACCCGCCGGCCGCGCGGAACGCGCTGTCCTGGTGGCCGCCCTTCCCCGGGCGGCCACCAGGACGTCGGTCAGGTCAGCGAGCAGGCTGCCCCGTTGACGGTGACCAGGCCGGGGCTCGGGTTGGCGCCGCCGGCCGTCGTCGCGTTGAAGCCGAACATCACACTGCCGCCGGGTGCGATCTTGGCGTTGTGCGACTCGTTGCGCGCGATCACCGTCGCACCGGACTGGGTGACCTTCGCCAGCCACGCCTCGCGCACCCGCTGGTCACCGGTGAACGCGAAGCGCACGCTCCAGCCGTTGACGGCGGTGGCGCCCGTGTTCTGGATGGTCAGCTGCCCGGTGAACCCGGTGCCGCCCTGCCAGGCGCC
Source organism: Micromonospora sp. NPDC047756 (assembly GCF_055587245.1). NCBI lineage: Bacteria > Bacillati > Actinomycetota > Actinomycetes > Micromonosporales > Micromonosporaceae > Micromonospora > Micromonospora sp. NPDC047756. Next base: position 268,482 of record NZ_JBVJGQ010000003.1, on the reverse strand, counting down.
GTAGTTGGTGTAGCGCGCCGTGCAGGTGGTGGCCGGCACCGCGCCGGCGTCACCCTGGTCGGCAAGGAACGAGGCGATCCAGGTCAGCGCCGAGTTCCAGTTGATCGCCACCTCGTTCGTCGAGTACGAGTTGATGTCGTCGACGTAGCAGAACATCGGCTCGCAGCCGGCCAGCAGCTTCGCCACGAACGGGTCCTGCAGGGCCGCGTTCGGGCCACCGGCGAGGGAGCCGGCGGGCGGTCGGGGAAGGCTCGGGTTGAGCTGGTGGCCGAAGATCCGGCTGTGCTGGTTCTCCGCGGCGTGCTCTCCCCACCCGGTGACGTAGGAGATGTTGAGCGCGTTGCGGCCGAGGATGTAGTCCATCGCCTGCACGGCCCCGTCACGGTAGGCGACGTTGCGGGTCAGGTCGAAGGCCGTGGCCAGCACCACCGCGTTGTTGATGACGTTGCTGTTGCCGCCCCAGAAGTAGCTGTTGGCGTCTCCGGGCATCGGCAGCCCGTACGCCTGCCGGCGCAGCTCGGCGAGGTACGTGTCGGCGGCGGCCGTGACCGAGGCGCGAACCCGGGCCAGATCGGCGGCGGGCAGACCGTTCGGCACGGTGGCCAGGTCGAGGCGGCCCAACGCGGCCACGCTCTGCCAGCCGAAGCCCCGGGCGTCGAACACGTTCCCGGTGTGGTGCGGTGACGCGGTCAGGTCGGCCAGGTAGTTCTGCGCCCCGGTGGTCAGGTACAGCTCGGCCGCCGCCCAGTAGAACTCGTCGGTGACGTTGCTGTCGTCGTACGCGCCGCCGCCGGTGCCGTCGGTCGGGCTGGCGTACACCGCCGGGTGGGCCTTGGCCGCGGCGTAGGCGGTCTTCGCGGCAGTGCCGCAGCGGGTCGCGAACGCCGCGTCGTAGGGGGCGAAGAGTCGGGCGCACTGGGCCGCGGTGGCGGCCATGTTGAGGGTGGCCGCGGTCGACGGCGGGTGCAGCTCGCGAGGCTGCGGGTCGTCCTGCGGGGACAGCGGCAGCCCGGTCCAGTTCTGATCGTGGATCTTGTGGTGGACCATGCCGGCGAGCGGCTTGCCGGCGGGCACCTGCATGCGCAGCAGGAACTCCAGCTCCCAGCGGGCCTCGTCGAGGATGTCCGGCACGGCGTTGCCGCGCTCGGGCACCCGCAGCGTGCTGTCGCCGAGTTCGGCGCCGCCGTTCGCGGTGGCCGCCGTCTTGGTCCGCTCGAAGGTGTTCAACAACTGGTAGGTGGCGATGCCGCCGTTGACCACGTACTTGCCGTGGTCGCCGGCGTCGTACCAGCCGCCGCGCACGTCGAGGGAGTAGTCGCAGACACCCGGCTGGCAGGGCACATTGGTGTCGCCCTGGTTGGGTGCCACGCCGAGGTGACCGGCGGGCCGGGCGTACTCGTCGCCGATCAGGTCACCGTCGATGGCGATGCCGCTGCGCTGGGCGTAGAAGAACTGCAACGAGTCGGAGCGCAGCTGGTCGTAGAGGGCGCCGGAGATGTCGAACGGGTGGCTGGTCTCACCGTCGACGGTGAGCGTGAGCCCGGTGCCGGGGGTGCGGTAGCTGGAGAAGTCGACAGTCTGCACGTTCTGCCCGGAGGCGGCGTCGACGCCGCGGGCGGTGGTGGTGCCACTGGCCACGACGGTTCCGGTGGCGTTGCGCAGCTGCCAGGGCAGCGCCGTGGTGGCCTCGGTGACGACAGTGGCGTTCTTCGGGCCACCGGGCAGGTAGCCGACCTGGTTGACGCGCACCCGTGGCCCGGTGTCCGGCACGTACGGCTCGGGCGGTTCGCCGCCGCGCAGCGAGACGTCGTCCAGGCAGATGGTCTGCGCCTGGGCGGCCCCGCCGACCTGGAAGATCAGCTGAGCGTTGGGGTTGTCGTCCGGAACGGTGAAGGTCTGCTCGACCCGCTGGAGGGTGGCGGTGGCGGTGGCGTCCACGGCCGCGTACGTGGTGTACGGGGCGCTGCCGAGCTGCAACACGGCCTTGACCGCGGCGCCGGGAGTGGCGGAGACGTCGAAGCCGAGGGTGTATTCGGCACCGGCGATCAGCGGCACGCCGTCCTGGCCGATGCCGGCGTCCCATGGATTGGCCAGCCCGCCCGCGACAGTGGTGCAGAGCTGGCCGTCGGTGACCGCCAGCGCGCCGGTGCCGAAGGAGAACCAGGGGCTCACCCCCTCGCTGAAGTCGCCGTTGTCGATCTGCTCGGGGGCGTCCGGTGGTGGGTCGGCGTGGGCCGCGCCGGCGCCCGCGCCGGTGAGGGCCAGAGTGGTCGCCGCAGCCAGCAGGAGGCGGCGTCGGGATGGCGTCACGGGAGTCCTTCCGGGACGGGAAGCGGGACAGTGGTGGTGGCACGAGCTGGGAAAATTCTGGGAGCGCTCCCAGGTGTCTGCTCGATGTTTCCAGTGCCGGCACGCCCTGTCAATTGATCCGGTTGGATGGGTTTCGGCGTCCGACGAGGGCGGCCAGCCCGAGCGGCACCCTCCGAGCGCCGCCACCCGGACGTGAGATTGGCCGCGCCACGCGCCGTCGTCCTGATCTCCTAGAGACAACTGCGCCCTTCGCCTGGCAGGCTGCCACCCATGACCCTGAAGCTGCGTTCCGTGGGAACGAGCGACCGTGGGCTGATCCGCAGCGGAAACCAGGACGCCCTGCACGCCGGCACCTGGCTCGTCGCCGTCGCCGACGGCATGGGCGGAATGGCCGCCGGCGACCTGGCCAGCGCCCTCACCATCGACGCGGTCGCCCCGCTGGACGTGGAGACACCCGAGGACGCCCTGGTGGCCGCGCTCGAGGGCGGCATCGCGCTGGCCACCTCGCGGATCCGGCAGGCGGTCGCCGAGGATCCCGAGCGCCAGGGCATGGGCACCACGCTGACCGCCCTGCTCTTCGCCCGTACCGGCAGCTGCCTGGCGCTCGCGCACGTCGGCGACTCCCGGGCCTACCTGTTCCGCGAGGGTGTGCTCAAGCAGGTCACCCGGGACGACACGTTCGTCCAGATGCTTGTGGATCAGGGCGTGATCACCGCCGACCAGGCCAGCAGCCACCCGCGCCGGGCCGTGGTCACCCAGGCGTTGCAGGGTGACGAGGTCTCCCCGTCGTACGCGACGATGGTGCCCCGGGCCGGCGACCGGTGGCTGCTGTGCAGCGACGGCCTCTCCAACGTGGTTCGCCCGGACACCCTCACCGAGGTGCTCAGCGGCTATCCGGACCGGGACGCCTGCGCCGCCAAGCTGATCGACCTGGCCCTGCACGCCGGCGCGCCGGACAACGTCACAGTCGTGGTGGCCGACGTCGTCGAGGAGTAGACCGCCGCTCAGCGCCGACGGGGCGCGGCGTGCCGGGTCGGTTTCGCCGTTCCCGGATCCTCCGGCCACGGGTGCCGGGGATAGCGTCCGCGCAGCTCGGAGCGGACCTGCGGATAACCGGTACGCCAGAACGACGCCAGATCGGCGGTGACCGCCACCGGCCGACCGGCGGGGGAGAGCAGGTGCAACAGCACCGGCACCCGACCGTCGGCGATGCGGGGGGCCGCCGGCCAGCCGAACGTCTCCTGGAGCTTCACGGCGAGCACCGGCGCGGCGGGGTCGCCGTAGTCCAGCCGGATTCGAGAACCACTCGGCACCTCGATCCGCTCCGGGGCCAGCTCGTCGAGGCGGGCGGCCTGCGCCCAGGGCAGCAACCGACGCAGCGCCGACGGCACGTCCACCCGCGCCAGGTCGGTCCGGCGTCGCGCGGCGGCCAGCTCCGGGCCCAGCCAGGTCGGTGCGGCGTCGAGCAACGAGTCGTCGCCAACCTCCGGCCACGGCTCGCCCAGGTGGTGCCGGAGAAACGCGAGCCGCTCGCGCAGCGCCCGCGCCGCCGGCGTCCAGGGCAACAGCCCCAGCCCGTCCTGGCGCAGGCCGGTCAGCAGCGCGGCGGCCACCTCCGCCCGGTCCGGCCGGTCCAACCGCCGCTGGACCAGCTCGATCGCGCCCAGCCGGGTCACCTCCCGGGCCACCACGTCCCCGTCCGACCAGCCGACCTCGCGGCCGGTGCGCAGCAGCGGACCGGCCGCCTCCCGGGCCGTCGCCTCGTCCACCGGGGAGGCCCGGCGAATGCGTGCCGACGGTGCGCCGGGCGTGCGGTCCGCGACCGCCACCGCCAGCCAGTCGGACCCGGCCAGCCCCGAGCCGGCGGCCAGCTCCGCGGCGGTCCCGCCGGTCATCAGGTACGCCGAGCCGCCCGGCCGCCGCACCCGGGCCAACCGTTCCGGGTACGCCAGACCGACGAGCAGCCCGGCGGCGAGGTCGTCGCTCAGTCCACCCGGGCCGGTGGCGTCGGTGCGGCCCTTCGCCGGGGCGTCGACGGGCAGCGCGGCCCGCAGCCGGCGTACCTCGGTGCGCCAACGGGCGGTCGCGCCGGCGTCCACGCCGGTGCGCAGCCGACGCCAACCGGCGACCAGATCGTCACCGGGGCCGGCCGTGCTCTCCTCGGCCAGCAGGGCGACCACCTCGGCGGCCCGGTCGGCGCCGACCCGGCCGGCGCCGTCGAGCAGCGCCCGGGCCAGCCGCGGGTGCGCTCCGGCGGCGGCGATCGACCGCCCCCGCGTCGTGATCCGACCGTCGACGTCGACAGCGCCCAGGGTTTCCAGGGTGTCCCGGGCCACCGACATCGCGGCGGCCGGCGGCGCGTCGGGCAACGCGAGCCCGACACCGTCCGGTCGACCCCAGGCCGCCAGCTCCAACGCGAAGCCGGTCAGGTCGGCGGTGGCGATCTCCGGCTCGGCGCGGGCGGGCAGCCGCTCGTGGGTCGCCGCCGACCAGCAGCGGTAGACGTGACCGGGCGCCTCCCGACCGGCCCGGCCGGCCCGCTGGGTGGCGGCGGCGCGGGAGACCGGCACGGTGACCAGCGCGCCCAGCCCGCGGGCCAGGTCGATCCGGGGCACCCGGGACAGCCCGGCGTCCACCACGATCCGCACGCCCGGAACGGTCAGACTGGTCTCGGCCAGCGCGGTGGCCAGCACGACTCGCCGTCGCTCCCCGCGACGCAGCGCGGCGTCCTGTTCGGCACCGCGTTGACGGCCGTGCAGCGGCAGCAGCGCGACAGCGTGCCGCAGGTCGGCCAGCCGGCCGGTGACCGCCGCGATCTCACCGGCCCCGGGCAGGAAGACGAGCACGTCGCCGTCGTGCTCGCGCAGCGCCCGCCGGACGGTGGCGGCCACGTGGTCGAGCAGGGCCCGGTCCACCGGCCCGGCCCCGGGTGGGGCGATCGGGCGCGCCGGGGGGACCCAGATCCGTTCCACCGGGTGCAACGCCGAGTCGGCCCGCACCACAGGTGCCGGGGTGGGTCCGCCCAGCAGCGCGGCGAACCGGTCGGTGTCCGGGGTCGCCGACATCGCCAGCAGCCACAGGTCCGGCCGCAGGGTGGCGCGCGCCTCCACTGTGAAGGCCAGCGCGAGGTCGGCGTCGAGTTGGCGTTCGTGGCACTCGTCGAGCAGCACCGCACCCGTGCCGGGCAACTCCGGGTCGTGGTGCAGCCGACGGACCAGCAGACCGGTGGTGACCACCTCGATCCGGGTGGTCGGGCCGACCCGGCGCTCGCCGCGTACCGCGTAGCCGACCCGCTCACCGACCCGCTCGCCGAGCAGCTCGGCCATACGCCGGGCAGCGGCACGGGCCGCCACCCGGCGGGGTTGGGCGATCACCACCCGACCGGTCACCCGGTCGGCCACGGCCAGCGGCGCGAGGGTGGTCTTGCCGGTGCCCGGTGGCGCCACCAGCACACCGGCGCCGGCCGCGTCGAGTGCCGCGACCAGCGTCGGCAGCACCGGGCGGACCGGCAGGTCAAGGGTCACGTCGGAGAGCACGGCCCAGTCTCGCACCGGGACGGGTGCGTCAGGAGCGACGGACCTCGTCGACGCCGAGCACGAAGGCCCGCCAGGCCGTCGTACCGAAGGCGAGCACCGGGCCGGAGCGGTCCTTGCTGTCCCGAACGGCGATCTGACCGTCGACTGTCGCGACCTCCACGCAGTTGCCGTTGCCACTGCTGCGCGTGCTGGTGCGCCAGTCCGCTCGGGTCAGGTCGTACGCCGTCATCCGCGGTACCTCTCGTCTGCGTCGGCGTGCCGCAGAAGCGGTCACGCAAAGTTACGAGAAGCATGCTCAAGACGGGTCAACGACGCCGCCGGATCGAGCGCCATCCGGCACAGCTCCTCGTGCAGAAGGCTATACCCGAGCACATGATCGGCTTCTTCCAGAGCCAGCCCCATCGTGAGGTTATCCAGGTAAACCACTGACGCGTCGGCGGCCTCGGCGAAGTTGAGGATCACGTACGGGGTACTCATCGCGGGATGCCCGCCAGCGGTGAAGGGCAGTACCTGGATTGTCACGTTGGGTAGCTGCGCGACCTGGCTCATGTGGACCAGTTGCTCGGCCATCACCGCGGTGCCGCCGACCGGGCGCAGGAGCACCGCCTCGTTGAGGATCACCGACAGCACGACCGGGTCCTCGCGGCGCAGCACCTCCTGCCGGCGCAGCCGGGCGGCGATCTTGCGCTCCAGCCCGTCCTCGCCGGCGGTGCGCCGGAAGATCTCCCGGGCGTACGCCTCGGTCTGCAGCAGTCCGGGCACCGACTCGGCCTCGTACGTGCGCAGCGCCGCCGCCTCGGCCTCCAGCCCGACGTAGAACTCGAACCACTCGGGGAGGACGTCGCTGTAGTTCTGCCACCAGCCGCGCTGCTGTGCCCCCCGGGCGATCTCGATCAGCGCCTCGGCATCCGAACCGGTCACCTGGTACAGCGCGAGAGCGGCCCGGACGTCGCGCGGTTTGATGCCGATCTGCGCGGTCTCGATCCGGGACAGGTTGCTCTTCGACATGTCGAGCTGACGGGCGGCCACATCGAGGGTCATGCCCGCGCGTTCCCGTAGCTGGCGGAGCTCCCGGGCGATGCGGCGACGCCGCACGGTCGGGCTGGCGGCGGGTCGGACGGTGGGGGTGGCGGTCACCGTCCGAGTCTGCCACGACAAGATCCGCAGGTCGCAGATGCACGGAGTGCAACTTTCAAATCTGGGAGTTGCGTTGCAGTAGCTGTCGGTGCATCCTTTCCCGGTTGCGAACACTGTGGACACACCTGTCGGGAGGACCGTTGCTCATCGCCGACGAGTTCTTCCTGATCGCCCACAACGACAGTCGTGGTAAGGCGAAACTGCACCCGGCGGCGACCGGGCTCGGGCTGGCCGGTGGGCTCCTCGGCGAACTGATCCTCTACGGACACATAACGGTCACGGCCGGCCAGGTCACCGTCATCGACCGGCGTCCGCCAGCCGACGCCCTGGCGCACACGGTGCTGGACCAGTTGATCGGCGAGTCCCAACACCGGGAGCTGCGCACCTGGCTGAGTTTCCTGGCGCAGAGCGCCACGGCGTCGGTGGGAGAACGGCTGGCCCGCGCCGGGGTGCTGCGCCGCCAGGAGAGCCGCCGACTGCTGCGTACCACGGTCAGCTACCTGCCGATCGACCTCAACGCGGTGGCCTGGCCGGCCACCCGCCTCCGGGCCCTACTGGACCGGCCGGATCCACCCGGCGTGCCGGACGCCCTGCTGCTCGGCCTGGTCGTGGCCGCCGGGCTGACCCGCGAGGTGCTGTGGAGCGCCGGCCCTCGGGCGCACCACCGGCTGAACGTCCTCATCCCCGCGCTGCCGGCCCCGCTCAAGGAACTCGTCGGGCACACCGAGGCCGCCGTCGGCGCCGCCGTGCTGCGCGGCATCCCGTGATCCCCCTCCGGTAACCCCCAACCCTCCCCCCTCGACGATCGGAGTAGTCGTATGCCCCCGACATCGACAGTCGAACGACCCAGCAACGTCTCCGAAGCCCTGGCCCGAGGTCGCCTCGGCATCCCGTCGGTCATCTTCTTCGTGCTCTCCGCCGCCGCGCCGTTGACCGTGGTGGCAGGCGTCGTCACCACCGGCTACGGCGTCATCGGGGTGACCGGAATCCCGCTGGCCTTCCTGCTGATCGCGGCGGTCCTCGCCCTCTTCTCGGTGGGCTACGTGGCGATGTCGCGCCGGGTGGAGAACGCGGGCGCCTTCTACGCCTACATCTCCCGGGGGCTCGGCCGACCGGCCGGCGTGGGCGCGGCCTGGGTCGCGCTGATCGCGTACAACGCGCTCCAGGTCGGGCTGTACGGCACCATCGGCGCGGCGGCCCAGCCGGTGCTCGACCGGCTGTTCGGCGGGCACCCCCACTGGGCCGTCGTGGCCCTGGTGGCGTGGGCGTTGGTCGGCCTGCTCGGCCTGCTCCGGGTCGACCTCAACGGCATGGTTCTGGCCGCGTTGCTGGTCGCCGAGGTCGTGGTGGTCCTCGTCTTCGACCTGGGGCAGCTTGGCAACCCGGCCGACGGTCAGGTCAGCTTCGCCTCGTTCTCGCCGGACAACCTCTTCGTGTCGGGCGTCGGCGCGGTGCTGGTGCTGGCCGTCCTCGGCTTCGTCGGCTTCGAGTCGGCGGTGGTCTTCAGCGAGGAGAGCAAGGACCCGAAGCGGACGGTGCCACTGGCCACCTACCTCTCGGTGGCGATCATCGCCGGGCTGTACGCGCTGTCGTCCTGGAGCATGACGGTCGCCGTCGGGCAGGACCAGATCGTCGCCGAGGCCGGTACGCAGGGCGTCGAGCTGATCTTCAACCTGGCCGGCGCGCAGCTCGGCGACACGATGGTCACCATCGGGCAGGTGCTCTTCCTGACCTCGGTGCTGGCCGCGATGATCTCGTTCCACAACACCACGGCCCGGTACACGTTCGCGCTCGGTCGGGAGCGGGTGCTGCCGGCGGTGTTCGGAAAGACCTCGGCCCGCACCGGAGCGCCGCGGGCCGCGTCGGTGGCGCAGAGCGTCCTCGGGCTGCTCGTCATCGCGCTGTACGCGGTCAACGGCTGGGAGCCGGTGGTGCAGCTGTTCTTCTGGGTCGGCACCACGGGCGGCTTCGGCGTCCTGCTGCTGATCGCCACCACCTCGGTGGCGGTGATCGCCTACTTCGCCCGCTCCGCCAGCGGCGAGAACCTCTGGCGACGGGCCATCGCGCCCGGCCTGGCCACCATCGCGCTCTTCGTGATCATCTGGTTGGCCGTGTCGAACTTCGCCAACCTGCTCGGCGTAGAGCCGGACTCCCCGCTGCGGTGGGCGCTGCCCGCCGCGTACCCGGTGGCTGCCCTGCTGGGCATCGGTTGGGCCCTGCTGCTGCGCAGCAGCCGCCCGGACACGTACGCCCGGATCGGCCTGGGCGCGGCGAGCGCCGCGGCCGTCACCAGGCCGGAGGCGCCGGTCGCCGTGGAGGTGAACCGATGAGCGTGGTCATCGAGCGGCTCGGGCCGCAGGAGTCCTCACTCGTGGCGGCCCGGATCGCCGAGGCGTTCACCGTCCTGGAGGTGACGTACTGGCTGGTCCCCGACGCGAGCAAGCGGGAGGCCGTGCTGGCCGGGGACTTCGAGATCCTGGTCGAGCACGCGATGCGGCACGGCATGGTCCACGCCACCGAGGACCGGGCCTCGGTAGCGGTCTGGTTTCCGTCGGTCGGTGAGCCGGCGCCGCCGCCCGCGGAGTACGACGCCCGACTGGCCGCCGCCTGCGGCGAGTGGACCGACCGGTTCCAGCACCTCGACGAGCTGTTCGCGGCGAACCACCCGCACCCGGACCACCACCACCTCGCCTTTCTGGCGACCCGGCCCGACCGGCAGGGTCAGGGGTTGGGGAGCGCGCTGATGCGCCACCACCACGCCTGGCTGGACGCCAACGGGATGCCGGCGTACCTGGAGGCGAGCAGCCCGCGCAGCCGGGACCTGTACGCGAAGCACGGCTATCTGGCCGGCGAACCGTTCCGGGTGCCCGACGGCACGCCGTTCTGGCCGATGTGGCGGGAGCCGGTCGGGGACTGAGCTGGTCGGGCGACATGAGCCGCACGTCCGGTGGTCACACTGTCACGCTCACGTGACAGTACGGGACACAGTGGAGGGCCGGGTCTCAAGGACCCGGCCCTCCACTGTGTCAACCGGTCAGTAGGTGCCGTCGAGCTGGCCGCGCAGCTTGGTCAGCGCCCGGGTCAGCAGCCGCGAGACGTGCATCTGCGAGACACCGATCTGGTCGGCGATCTGCGACTGGGTCAGGTTGCCGTAGAAACGCAGCGTGAGGATCTTCTGCTCGCGCTCGTCGAGGGTGGCCAGCGCCGGGCCGAGGGCGACCCGCAGCTCCGCCAGCTCGAACTCGTTGTCCTCGCCGCCGAGCATGTCGCCCAGCTCGGTGGCGCGCTCGCCGTCACCGGTCGGGGTGGACAGCGACACCGCGTTGTACGCGCGAGCGCCCTCCAGGCCCTCCAGCACCTCTTCCTCGGTGAGCTTGAGGTGAGCGGCGATGTCGGCGACCGTCGGCGAGCGGCCGAGGGTCTGCAGGAGCGAGCTGTTGGCGTCGGAGATGGCCAGCCGCAGCTCCTGGAGCCGGCGGGGCACCCGGATGTCCCAGGTGCGGTCCCGGAAGTGCCGCTTGAGCTCACCGATGATGGTGGGGATCGCGTAACCGGCGAAGTCGACACCGCGCTCGGGGTCGAACTTGTCGATGGCCTTGATCAGACCGATCGCGGCGGTCTGCGCCAGGTCGTCGTTGGGCTCGCCGCGCCCGCTGTAGCGGTGGGCCAGGTGGTTGGCGAGCGGCAGCCAGGCCTCGATCGCCCGGTCCCGCAGCGCGGCGCGCGACGGGTGGTTGGCGGGCAGCGCCGCCATCGCGTTGAGCAGGTCGGCAGCGCTGTCGGTGAGAGCGCGCGGGTCGAGCTTGGTGGTGGCCTTGACGGGGGCGCTCGGCTGCTCGGTGATCGTTGGCGCGGTCATGGGTGGTCCTCCCTGCACCTCGTCCGCGGACAAAAAGGTGTGACGCTTTGGTTTAGCTTCCAATAGGCCGTTCGGGAGTCACCTTAACCTGATCGTCTCCCGGAAATCTAGCCGAAAGGTTGATGTACTTAAGGTGTGTCCAATGACAAACCGGGCAAATGGTGCGGAAGTCGGAGTCCTTGTGAGCATCCTTACCCGCTGATCCGGCTGTCGACCGCTGACCGGTCGGGCGACCGGTCCGGCCGATCGGCTCATGGGCCTCGACGACTGGTCAACACGAAATCCGACAAGTCACCAGGAGTGTCGACTATCCGTCGTTGTTCCGCCGGCGGGACCGGCCGTAGCGTCGCGGGTACACACCCGGTTCGGAGGCACCGTGCTCGATCCAGCCGCTCCCCAGCTTGTCGTGAACAGTCGCACCCTCTACTTCAGCTGGCTGCCGGCCGATCCTGACGCGGTCGCCGCGCTGGTCCCTCCGGGGCTCTCCCCCCGGCCCGACCGGCAGGTCTTCCTCAACCAGTACGTCGTCGACGACGAGACGCAGACCTCCGGCTTCGGCGCATACTCGCTGACCTATCTCGGCGTCTCGCTGTTGGGCGTCGACGCGCCCGGGGGCCTCAACGCCGGCGGCTGGTGGACCCACTACGTGGCCTCCAGCCGGCGGGTCCGTGAGTACGCCGTCGCGCGCGGTGCCCCGGTGCTCGCCGGGCGCACCCACATCGACGTGAACGGCGAGGACCTGCTCTCCGAGACGGAGATCGACGGAACGCCGCTGATCCGGGCCCGGTGTCGGGTGGGGGAGACCGGGCACGCGATCAGCAGCGGGCACCACCGCTACTTCACCCGGCGCGACGGCCAGCTGGTCAGCTCGGCCTACCCGTTCGTCGCCGAGCCGGTCGCCCCGTTCGAGATCGAGTCGGTGGAGTTCCTCCAGCCCGGCCACCCGATGTACGCGCTGCGCCCGGACAACCCACTGACCATCGGCTTCGGCTACTACTCACCACGCTCGTCGTTCGCCTACCCGGGCGGGCTGAACGTGCACGCGGTGGCCGCGCCGGAGCCGGCCCGACCGCTTCACCAGGTGCCGGCCAGCCTCGCCCGTAGCGGCCTGCCGTCCGGGTCGTAGACCAGCCGGTACACCGGCAGCGCCCAGGCTCGCGTGTACCACGGCAGCCGCTCGGGGCGGTGCGGGCGCAGCCGCCCCGGTGGGCGTTCCCCGACCTGGCCGCCGTCGTACCACCGTTGCAGCGCGTCGGCGGCGGCCGTGACGGCCGCGACGGCGTCCGCCGGGTCCAGCAGGTCGGCGTCGTCCGCGCCGTCCGGGTCACGGTCCAGGTGCTCGCGCCACAACCGCAGGCGCAGGTCCCGGGCGAAGCCGCGCGCGCCGTCACCCCGCCCGGCCGGGTCGGTGGGCTCGCGCTGGTCCGGTGTCTCGTCGAGCACCGCGCAGGACAACTCGCTGTCGTGCGTCCAGGACCGCCGGTTGAAGTTGTCACTGCCCACGCTGGCCCAGACGTCGTCGACCACACAGACCTTCGCGTGCACGTAGACCGGGTCACCGGCGTGGTTCTCCACGTCGAACACGTGCACCCGGTCCGGTGCGGCCCGCTCACACAGTGACAGCGCCTGCTCGCGCCCCACCATGTTCGGCGGCAACGCCAGCCTGCCGTCCACGTCCGGGTGGCGGGGGACGACGGCGACCAGGTGCAGCTCCGGGTTGTCCCGCAGCGCGTGCGCGAACAGGTCCGCGACCTCGGCCGACCAGAGGTACTGGTCCTCCAGGTAGATCAGCCGGCGGGCCCGGCGCACCGCCTTGGTGTAACCCCGGGCCACGGTCCGCTCGCCGTCGGGCGCGAACGAGTAGCGCGGACGGACGGCGGGATAGGTGCGCAGCACCTGGATCTGGTGCGGACCGCAGGGCGGCGGATCGGCCGGTTGCTCGGGCAGCGGGTCGGGGCGCAGGTCCGAGCCGCGCAGCCGGTCCCGCAGGTAGGCCATCGGGTTCTCCGAGTCCAGCGGCATCGGGTCGGTCCAGCGTTCCCGGAACAGGGTGTCCAACGCGCCGACCACCGGACCGCGCACCGCGAGCTGTACGTCGTGCCAGGGCGGGTTGGGGCCGTACCGGGGGGACATCTGCACCGGTTGCGGATCGCCGTGGTGCGCGGCGTCGTCGCGGCGGCTGTGGCACAGGTCGATCCCGCCGGCGAAGGCGACGTCCCGATCGGGTGCCTCCAGGTGCCGCAGCACCACGAGCTTCTGGTGGTGCGAGCCGCCGCGCCGGACGCGTTGGTCCAGCAGCACCTCGCCGCCGGCGGCCGAGATCGTCTCGCTGAGGTCGCGGTTCTCCGCCTCGCTGTACGCCAGCACGTCGAGGTGTGAGCGCCAGATCAACCCCTTGACCACCACACCGCGCTGCGCGGCCTGCGCGAAGAGCTGGGCGACTGTCGGGCCGTCCGGTCGCAGCCGCTGGTCCGGGTCACCCCGCCAGTCGGTGAAGAACAGGTGGTCGCCCGCGCCCAGGGCCTCGACCTCGTCGACCAGTCGGTCGAAGTACGCCGCACCGTGAATCAACGGCTCGGCGAGGTTTCCCGTGGTCCAGACGGGTATGCCAGAGACCGGGTTGGCGCGTTCCTCAGCAGTGAGAAACCAGTCCTGCAACGGCACCGTCCAGCCCCCCTGGAGGTCGGCAACGTCCTCACCGTAGGACCCCCGACGCGGGTCCGCACGTCAGGTCCCCGGACCGGTGACCTGGCCAACGCCATCGACAGCGACGCGACGACAGCCGAGGAGGCCACACCATGCCCCGCGACACGACGAATCCCGTGACCGAGAACCGCGAGCCGGCGGTGGAGAGCGAACGGGGTGCGCTGGTAGCGGTGTTGGTGATGGTGATTCTGGGTGTTGCCGGGATATTCGCGGTCTCCTGAGGTGGCGCCGACGCCCCCGGGCTGAACCGGAGGCGTCGGCGCCGTCCTCAGCGCTCGACGGTGGTCAGGGTCGGGTGCCCTGGCCGCCGGTGTGCGGGATCCGTTCGGTGGGGATCACGCCGAGGCGGCCGGCCTGGAAGTCCTCGAACGCCTTGAGCAGCTCGTCCCGGGTGTTCATCACGAACGGGCCGTACTGTGCCACCGGCTCCCGGATGGGCTGACCACCCATGATGTAGAGGTCCAGTGCCGGCGTGTTGCTGTCCTGCGAGGTGTCGGCGCTGAACCGCAGCGCGTCACCCGGGCCGTGCACCGCGAGCTGGCCGGTCCGCACCGGCCGCCGGTCGGCGCCGACCGTGCCGCGACCGCCCAGCACGTACACCAGGGCGTTGAAGTCGGGCCGCCAGGGCAGGTCGACCTGCGCGCCCGGCTGCACGGTGACGTGGGTGATGGTGATCGGGGTGAAGGTCGAACCCGGGCCGCGGTGCCCGGCGACCTCGCCGGCGATGACCCGGATCAGCGCGCCACCGTCGGGCGTGGTGAGCAGCGCCGACTCCCGACCCCGGATGTCCTGGTAGCGGGGCGGGTTCATCTTCGCCGAGCGGGGCAGGTTGACCCACAGCTGGGTGCCGTGGAAGAGCCCGCCGCTCACCACCAGGTGCTCCGGCGGCGCCTCGATGTGCAGCAGACCGCTGCCGGCCGTCATCCACTGGGTGTCGCCGTCGGTGATGGTCCCGCCACCGCCGTTGGAGTCCTGGTGGTCGAAGACGCCGTCGATGATGTACGTGACGGTCTCGAAGCCGCGGTGCGGGTGCCACGGGGTGCCCTTGGGCTCACCCGGCGCGTAGTCGACCTCGCCCATCTGGTCGAGGTGGATGAACGGGTCCAGGTCGGTGGTCGACACCCCGGCGAAGGCGCGACGGACCGGGAAGCCCTCACCCTCGAAGCCGCTGGGCGCCGTGGTCACCGTGCGGACCGGGCGGATCGTGGTGGCCTCGTCGAGCTGGGGCAGGCGGGGAAGGACGAGAACGTTGTCGACGGTGATCGCGGGCATGTCGAGACTCCTAGCGTGAGGCGGGGGTGGTCGAGCTGGCCCGCGATGCCCGAAGGCGCTCGCCGAGCCGGTCGAAGACCCGGGTGAGGCAGGCGACCTCGGCATCGTCGAGGTCGTCCATGAGATGGGTACGCACCGACGCCAGATGGTGTGGTGCGGCTTCCCGCAGGGCGAGCAGCCCGGCGGCGGTGAGGACCGCCTCGCTGCCGCGCCGGTCGTCCGGGCAGGGTTCCTTGCTGACCAGGCCACGACGCTGCATGGAGGAGACCTGGTAGGTGAGGCGGCTGGGCGAGAAGATCAACCGACTGGCCAGCTCGCCCATCCGTAGCCGCTGCCCGGGTGCCTCGGAGAGCAGGACCAGCACGTGGTAGTCGGCGAAGCTGAGGTCGCTGGCGACCCGCAGTTCTTCTTCCAACTGGGTGTAGAGACGCTGGCTGGCCTCGATGTAGGCGCGCCAGGCGGCCTCTCGGGTGCTGTCCAGGCTCTCGGTCATGTCCACGACGGTAGCACTCTTTCAAAATTTAAATAACGTCGTTTGAGCGTTGTATAGGTCACTTCCCCGTGCCTGATCGTCGGTTCGTGCAGCTTTGAAATAAACCTGCGCGAAACGAGCGGCGCGCAGGCCGCAGGATGTGCCAGACTCCGGCCTCGTGGAACACGTGGAGCTCTGCGCCGCCGACCTGTTGCTGCGCCCCTGGCGGGACGAGGACGCCCCGGCGGTGCGCGACGCCCTCCGGGACCCGGCGATCGCCCAGTGGAACCCGCAGGGCGGCGGCCCGATCGACGACGAGGTCGCGCTGCTGTGGGTGCGTCGCCGGGCCGACTGGTCCACCGGCGGTCACGCCTCGTTCGCGGTCACCACGTCGGCCGACGGCGACCTGCTCGGCTCGGTGTCACTGCACCGCATCCACGACGGCGACGCGTCCATCGGCTACTGGACGGTGCCCGCGGCACGAGGGCGTCAGGTGGCGGTCCGCGCCGTCGTCCGGCTCACCGACTGGGCGTTCGCGGACCTCGGGCTGCATCGGGTGGAGTTGTGTCACGCGGTGGCCAACCCGGCGTCCTGCCGGGTCGCCGAGCGGGCCGGCTACCCGGCCGAGGGCACGCTGCGCGAGTCGTACCGCTACGGCGACGGCCGCCGCTACGACGAGCACCTGCACGCCCGCCTGGCCACCGACCGCTGACCGCGGGAGGGCCGGGGTCCGAACACGCTTCGGCCCCGGCCGCGCCGTTCGCCTCGACCCGTCAGTCGGTGACCTTGCGGAGGAACGTCGCGAGGGCGCTCCGGACGCGGTCGATCCTCTCCGGCAGGGGCAGCGGCTCGGGCGCGGGAGGCCCGGCGTGCTTCTTGCCCCGTAGGTAGAGCGAGCAGGCCAGGTCGGAGCACAGGTAGGTGCCCACGGAATCGCCCTGCCGCCCGCTCGGGCCGGCCTTGGGGGCGGTCATCAACGAGACGCCGCCGCCCAGGTGCGTGGTCAGGCAGAACGAGCACATGCTGTGCCGCACGCGCCCCGTCTGGTGCGTCGCGGCCCGCAGCACCACCCCGGCCAGCTTGCCGTCGGTCTCGGCGACCAGGTAGGCCCGCTGCGGTGCGGACGGGTCCCGCCAGCCGAGGAAGTCGAGGTCGTCCCACGGACGCAATTCAAGATCGTTGGGTACGGTCAGCCGCTTCGCCTCGCCTCGACTGCAATTGACGAAGGACGCGCGGATGGCGGATTCGGTCAGGGCCAACATAGGTAGTAGCCTAGCTCTCCTAGGCAAGCGATTATTAGGGATAGGTTGGGGGTGTGCTGCATGGCACGTGCCGGGGTGACCGCCGAGCGTCTGACGCTGGCCGCGGCCGAGCTGGCCGACCAGGTGGGCCTGGAGAACGTCACAGTCGCCGCCCTCGCCCGCCACTTCGGGGTCAAGGACGCGAGCCTGTACTTCCACCTCAAGAACGCGCACGAGCTACGGATCAGAATGGCCCTGCTGGCGCTGGCGGAGCTGGCCGACCGGGTCGCCGCCGCGCTCGCCGGCCGGGCCGGCAAGGACGCGCTCGTCGCGTTCGGCAACGCGTACCGCGACTACGCGCGAGAGCACCCGGGCCGGTACGCGGCCATGCAGATCGACCTCGACCCGGAGACGGCCGCCGCGAGCGCGGGAGTCCGGCACGCCGAGATGACCCGGGCGATCCTGCGCGGCTACCAGCTCGCCGAGCCGGACCAGACCGACGCGGTGCGGATGATGCACAGCACGTTCCACGGGTTCGTCAGCCTGGAGAAGACCGGCGGCTTCCGGCACACCCCGCGACCCACCGACGACTCCTGGTCGCGCACCCTGGACGCCCTCGACGCCGTCCTCACCAACTGGCCGTCGCGCTGAGGTGCCTCAGCCCACGGCATAGGCTCGGTGGTGTGGATGATCTGGAGTTGGCCGACTGGCGGGAGCGGGTGGCCCGGCTGTACCTGTCCGACGTCGACCTGGCCGGCTTCCGCGCCGGCCGCGACGAGCTCTTCGCCAACCACCCGCAGAGCCCGATCCCGGTGGCGGAACGACCCGACTTCGCCGGGGTGCGCTACTTCCCGCCCAACCCCGAGGCGGTCGTCGAGGCACCCCTGCGCCCGGCCAGCGGTGAGTTGCGCATCGACACCGGTGGCCCGGACGGGGTGGTCGCGTACCGGCGGGTCGCGGTGGCCGAGACGCCGTGGGGACCGCTGACCCTGTGGTGGATCGAGGCGTACGGGGGCGGGCTGTTCGTTCCGCTGCGCGACAGCACCTGCGGGCGGGACAGCTACGGGGGAGGGCGGTACCTCACCGACACGGTGAAGGGCACCTTCGGCCGGGGCGTCGAGGTGCTGCCCGGTAACCGGGTCCGGCTGGACGCCAACTACCTCTACAACCCGAGCTGTGCCTACGACGACCGCTGGGCCTGCCCGCTGGCGCCGCCGGAGAACCGGGTCGACGTGCCGCTGCGCGCCGGCGAGCTGGCGTACCACGACTGAACGACGAGACGGCCGTCCCGGTGTGTGCCGGGACGGCCGATCGACCGTCGCTCAACGGGCGTTCGTCGCGGAGTTGGGCATCTGCATCCGACCGAGGAGCTGTCGCGCCTGGTCGGCGAGCTGCGCGTCGACGGTCACGGCGTACTGCCCGGCGCGCAGTGAGCTGGCCGAGGTGAAGTCGCGCTGCCCGCCCGTCATGGCGTGCGCCACCGCGCCGAAGACGGCACCCCAGATCGCGCCGATGACCAGCCCGACCAGGATCACCGCCAGCCAGTTGCCGACCGTGAAGATGCCGAACAACAGGCCGATGAAGAGCCCGAACCAGGCGCCGGTACCGGCGCCGAGCAGGCCGGCTCGACCGGTGGTCATCCGCCCGAGCACCGTCTCCACCAGGGTGAGGTTGGTGCCGACGATGGCGCTGTGCTCCACCGGGAAGCGGTTGTCGGCCAGGTAGTCGACGACCCGCTGGGCGGTCGGATAGTCCGGGTACGCGCCGATCGTCACGGTCGGCGGCCCGCCCTCCGGCCCGTGGCCGTTACCGCTCGGTGTCGACAGCCGGCCGGCCGGTCCGGATGGAAGCAGGTCGCCACCCTGTGTGCCGGGCCGCCAGTTGCCGGTCGGCCCCGAAGCTGACGTCATGAGCATCCTCCCTCGTCAGCTCCCCGGGTTCCCGGCCAGGCCGAACGGTAACGCGGCTTCCGTCGCCGACCAGGAGGGGAATGGGCGGCGACTGCCCGGGTAGCCAGTCAGGTGGAGAGCGGACAGATCAGCGACTACGGTTTCCTCGCCGACGGCCGCAGCGCGGCGCTGGTGGACGCCTCGGGCTCGGTCAACTGGTGGTGCCCGGGCCGCTTCGACGCCCCGTCGGTGTTCGGGCGGCTGCTCGACGACAACGCCGGGCACTGGTCCATCCAGCCCGAGGGCGACTACCGGGTCGAGCGCTCCTACCTGGAGGACACCCTGGTGCTGCGGACGGTCTTCCACACCGCGCAGGGAGAGGTCGCGCTGACCGACGCGCTCGCCTTCGAGCCCGGCTCACGCGGCCACGACATCGGTCTGCACTCGCCGCAGGTGCTGGTCCGTTCGGTGCAGGGGCTGTCCGGTTCGGTGCCGATGCGGGTGCACTACCGGCCGCGCTTCGAGTACGGCCGCACCATCGCGTACCTGATCGAGCGGGAGGACATGCTGGAGGCCATCGCCGGGGCCGCCCGACTCACCCTGCGGGGCAGCGAGCGGTTGACCGCCGGGGACGGTGAGGCCACCGGGACGTTCACCGTCCGTCCCGGCACGAGACACACCTTCACCCTCGGGTACGCCCCGACCTACGACGCCCCGCTGCCCGAGGTGCCGGACGCCGATCAGACCATCGCCGACACCATCGCCGGCTGGCGTTCCTGGTCGACCGAACACCCCTACGACGGGCTCTACCCCGAGCACGTGCGACGCAGCCGGCTGGTGGTGCAGGGCATGACGTACCGGCCCAGCGGGGCGGTGGTGGCCTCGGTGACCACCTCGCTGCCGGAGAAGCTCGGCGGCGACCGCAACTACGACTACCGCTACGTGTGGGTGCGCGACTTCAGCCTGACCCTGCGGGCGCTGTGGCGGACGACGTGCATGGACGAGGTGCAGCGCCAGTTCGCCTGGTTGGGCCGGGCGATGGGCCGCGTCGACGACCGGCCGGTGCCCATCATGTACGGGGTGCTGGGGGAGCGGGACCTCACCGAGCACCGGCTGGACCAGCTCGGCGGCTACCGCGACAGCCCCCCGGTGGTGATCGGTAACGACGCGTGGCAGCAGCGACAGACCGACATCTTCGGCGAGGCGATGGACGCCGCCTGGTTGATGCGCGACAAGCTGGAACCGATGGACCCCGAGGTACGCCACGTGCTCCGGGTGCTCGCCGACCAGGCCGAGCGGGACTGGTCGCTGCCCGACGCGGGCATGTGGGAGGAGCGGGGCGTCCAGCACCATCACGTGTCCTCGAAGGTGCAGTGCTGGGTCGCCCTGGATCGGGCGGTCCGCTTCGCTGACCGGCTCGGCGAACCGCCGGACGTGGCCCGCTGGGCGGCCGCCCGCGACGCGGTGCGCGCGGAGGTGTTCGAGCGGGGCTGGAACGAGCGGCTCCAGTCGTACACCGGAAGTTTCGATTCCGACGACCTGGACGCCTCGGTGCTGGTGATGCCGCTGGTCGGGTTCCTGCGGGCCGACGACCCGCGGATGCGCTCGACGATCCGAGCGGTGGAGCAGCGGCTCTCCCACGACGGCCTGCTGCGGCGCTGGGACGGTGACCCGGCGGGTTTCCTCATCTGCTCGTTCTGGCTGGTGTGCTGCCTGGCCTTGGCCGGTGAGCGGGACCGGGCGCACGAGTTGTTCCGGGGGTTGGCGGAGCGGGTCAACGACCTCGGCCTGTTCGCCGAGCAGATCGATCCGCTGACCGGGGAGCAGCTGGGCAACTTCCCGCAGGCGTTCTCCCACATCGGACTGATCAACGCGGCCGGTGTGCTGACCGACGTCGAGCGGGACCCGACGCTGCGTCAGCGCGGGATGCCCCCGGCGTACTTCTCTCCGGTGGACCACTGAGCCGGACTTTCGCGGAGATCGTGACAACTTTCTATCTGGAGACGCGAAGTTCTATCGCTTCCCAGTGAAAGACGTTAATGTCCGGGACACCCTGCGGTGCTCCTCCAGTCGGCGGGAGCGGCACCGAGATCCCCCGGACAGCTGGAGGTCTCGTGTCCCGCACACCGCGCCGACGTTTCGTCAGCGCCACCACCCTGCTCACCGTCCTGGTCACCCTCTGTCTCGTCCCGCAGGCAAGCGTTCTGCCGGCCGCCGCGTCCCCGGCCCAGGCCGCCGCCCTCGCTCCGCCCGCCACCACCGGTTTCGAGAAGGTCGCCCTGGACGGCGGCCTCTCGATGGGCGAGCCGATCGAACTGGCCGTGGCACCCGACGGCAAGGTCTTCTACATCAACCGGGGCACCAGCAGCGCCGGCGGTCAGGTCCGCCTCTACAACCCGGCGACCAGGTCCACCACCGTCGCCCTCACCCTGGCGCTGGACGCCCGCTTCGAGGACGGCCTGATCGGCATCACCCTGCACCCGAGCTTCGCCAGCAACCGCTGGGTCTACCTCTTCTACTCGCCGAAGGTCACCCCACTGGTCAACCGGATCAGTCGGTTCACCTTCAACCCGTCCACGCTGCTGCTCGACCCGGGCAGCGAGGACATGCTGATCGAGTGGCCCACCGAACGCGACCTGTGCTGCCACTCCGCCGGATCGATGAGCTGGGACACCGCCGGCAACCTGTACTTCGCCGTCGGCGACAACACCAACTCCGGCGGCGACTCCGCCGGAATGGCCCCGATCGACGAGCGGACGAACCGCAACGCCCAGTACGACGCCCAGCGCACCTCCGGCAACACGAACGACCTGCGCGGCAAGATCAACCGAATCCACCCGGAGAACGACGGCAGCTACACCATCCCCGCCGGCAACCTGTTCGCCGCCGGCACCGCACGAACGCGCCCGGAAATCTACGTGATGGGCGTGCGCAACCCGTACCGGATCTGGGTGGACCGCAAGGCGAACAACACCCTCTACTGGGGTGAGGTCGGCCCCGACGCCGGCACCGACCTCGCCAACCGCGGCCCGGCGGCCTACGACGAGTTCAACCGGGCCAACGGGCCCGGCAACTACGGCTGGCCGTACTGCGGCGGCCCCAACGTCGCCTACAACGACTGGGACTTCGCCACCGCCACACCGCGTGGTTGGTTCCCCTGCGGCGGCTCGACCGGCCCGGTGAACAACTCACCCCGCAACACCGGCGTCCAGCAGCTCCCGCCGACCAGACCGGCGCTCGTCTGGGAGCAGCACGGCGGCAGCGAGGACTGGCCGGCGCTGGACAACCCGGGTGGGTGCGGATCGCCCAACCACGTCGAGGTCTACCACTACGACCCGAACCTCGTCTCGGACGTGAAGTGGCCGGCCTACTACGACAACAAGTGGCTGATCTCCGAGTACTGCCGCAACTGGATCAAGGAGGTCCAGTTCGACAACGGCAACCCGTCCACCGGCGCGCCGACGGTCATCGAACCGGTGCTCGCCGGCATGAAGCTCGTCCACCCGATCGACTGGCAGTTCGGGCCGGACGGCTCGCTCTACCTGCTGGAGTACGGCAGCGGCTACTTCTCCGGCGCGGTCGACGCCGGCCTCTACAAAATCAACTACGTCCAGGGTGGTCGGTCGCCGGCGGCCAAGGCCACCGTCAACCGGGACAACGGCCTGGCACCCCTCGCGGTGACCTTCTCCAGCGCCGGCAGCTCCGACCCGGACGGCGACCCGCTGACGTACGCGTGGGACTTCACGAACGACGGCAGCACCGACTCGACCGCCGCGAACCCGTCCTTCACGTACGCCGCGAACGGCAACTACAGCGCCCGGCTCACCGTCAACGACGGCACCGGCCGCAGCGCCACCACTGTGGTGGCGGTGGTGGTCGGCAACAACCGGCCGACCGTCACGTTGACCGGACTTCCCGCGGGTGGGCTCTTCGACTGGGAGCAGGACCTGACGGTGGGCGCCACCGCCAGTGACCCGCAGGACGGCACGCCGGCCTGCTCGGCGGTGGTCGTCCGGGCAGCGCTGGGCCACCAGGAGCACGCCCACGAGGAGGGGGAGGGGACCGGCTGCGGCGCGACCTTCAACACCGGCCCGGTGCACGCCGGCCCCGACTCGGTGCTGTTCTTCGTCCTGCGGGGCAGCTACACCGACCGCGGCGCGACCGGTTCCGTCGCGCTCACCGGTGAACAGGAGATCAGCCTCTACCCGAAACAGTGGCAGGCCGAGCACTTCGTCCAGCTCAACGGCCCCAAGGTGATCGACCAGGCGGCGGCCGAGGGTGGCAAGCGGCTGGGTGACATCCAGAGCGGCGAGAGCGTCCGGCACCACGCGGTCAGCCTCAAGGGAATCACCGGCGTCCGGGCCCGGGTCTCCTCCGGTGGCCCCGGCGGCACCCTCTCCTTCCGGTACGACTCACCGACCGGCACCGAGGTCGCCCGGATCGCGGTGCCGAACACCGGCGGCTGGGACAACTACACCGAGCTGAGCGCCACGGTGACCAAGCCGGACGACGGCACCCACGACCTGTACCTCGTGATGACCGGCGGCAGCGGGGCGCTGCTGGACGTGGACAGCTACACCTTCACCGGGCCGGGCGTCGGCACCGGCGGGGCGCGTACCGGTGAGGTCAAGGCCCTCGGCAAGTGCGCGGACATCGCCGCCAGCCAGACCGCGAACGGCACCAAGGTGCAGACCTGGACCTGCAACGGCACCGCCGCCCAGCGCTGGACCCTGCCCGGCGACGGCACGGTGCGGGGGCTCGCCAAGTGCCTGGACGTGAAGGCGAGCGGCACCACCGACGGCACCCTCGTGCAGCTCTACGACTGCAACGGCACCGGGGCCCAGCAGTGGGCCGCCCAGTCGGACGGCAGCCTGCGCAACCCCCAGTCCGGGCGTTGCCTGGACATCCCCAACTCGGATCTCACCGACGGTCGGCAACTGCGGATCTGGACCTGCAACGGCACCGGAGCGCAACGCTGGACCCTGCCCTGACCGCCCCCTGACCGGCTCGGCACCCGTACCCGAGCGTCGATGACGCACGGGGCCGGGCGGCGAAGGCGGAGCCCGGCCGTCCACCCACGTCCCCCGGGTGGGCGGCCGGGACTCGGGGGACAATGCCGGGTATGCGGCTGGTGCTCACGGCGGACACCCACCTACCCAAGCGGGCCCGGGACCTACCCGGGCCCCTCTGGGTGGCCATCGAGGCCGCCGACGTGGTGGTGCACGCCGGCGACTGGGTGGACGAGGCCCTGCTCGACGCCATGACGGCGCGATCACGCCGACTGATCGGGGTCTACGGCAACAACGACGGACCGGCGCTGCGCGCCCGGCTGCCGGAGGTGGCCCGGGTCGAACTCGACGGTTTGCGGGTCGCCGTGGTGCACGAGACCGGTCCCCGGACCGGCCGGGAGAAGCGGTGCGCGGCCACCTTTCCCGAAGTCGACCTGCTGGTGTTCGGGCATTCGCACATCCCCTGGGACACCGAGGCGCCCGGTGGGCTACGCCTGCTCAACCCCGGCTCACCCACCGACCGCCGCTCCCAACCCCACGCCACCTACCTCACCGCCGAGGTCCACGAGGGCAGCCTGACCAAGGTGAAGCTGCACCCCCTACCCCGCCCCTAACCGCCCAGCCTTCCCGCCCCGTCGCCCCGTCGCCCCTGCTCCCGCGATCTTGCACTTGCTGTCGTTGTTCTGCGCCTTAAGCGCCTTTTGCCGCGACAGCAAGTGCAAGATCGCGTGGAGGGGTGCGCGCAACGCCGGCACTGCTCTCGCGATCTTGCACTTTCTGTCCCGACACTCGGGGCATATCCGCCCAGGTTGGCAACAGAAACCGCAAGATCGGCGCGGGGGGCCTCGCTCGACACGTGGCCCGGCGGTCACGGGCCCGCGGGGCTGCGGCTTCTCGGTGCGGAGTGCGGGGTGCGGGGTCGGGCTACTGGCCTCGGCCTGTTTTGGCCTGGAGCTCGTCGATGCGCTTGGACGCCTCAGCCTTGGTCAGGTCGTCCGGGAGATCGGCGTGGGCTTCCCGGGCCAGCGTGCTCAGGTAGGACTCCTGGGCGGCGGTCGGCGGCTCGTCCCCGGTGACCCACTCGTCCGGGTCCTTGATCGCAGCGTTCTGGTCGGCCTGCTGGTCGACCTGCTCGGTGCGGCGGTCCGTCATCATCATCACCCTTTCGTTCGAACAGGTGTGCCAGTACCCCGATTGTCGGTGGTTCATGCCCGAACGCCGCCGCCTACGATCATCGGATGACGAAGGACCGGTCGAGCGTGGTGGTGGTCGGGGCGGGCATAGCCGGGGTGGCCTGTGCGATCGAGTTGACCCGGGCCGGGGTGCCGGTGCAGGTCCGGGAGCGGGGGCACGTCTGCGGTGGCCGGATGGCCAGCAAACGCTTCCACGGCCGGCCCGCGGACATCGGGGCCGCGTATTTCACCGCCACCGACCCGGACTTCGCCGCACTGGTCGAGCAGTGGCGCGCCGCCGGGCTGGTCCACGAGTGGACCGACACGTTCCAGGCGTACGACCGCAGTGGAAACCACGAGGTGTCCGGGCCGATGCGTTACGCCGCTCCCCGCGGCCTACGCTCGTTGGTCGAGCACCTGGCCGGTGCGGTACCGCTGACCGTCGACCGGCTGGTGCTCACAGTGGAACCCGGCCCGGTCGTCGACGGGCAGTCGTGCGCGGCGGTCGCCCTGGCCATGCCGGGTCCGCAGGCCGCCCTGCTGCTCGACCCGGCCCTGACCGACGCCACCCGGGTCGTGCAGGAGCAGCGCTGGTCGCCGTCGCTGGCCGCGGTGCTGCGCTTCCCGACCCGGCGCTGGCCAGACTTCCGGGGCGCGTTCGTCAACGAGCACCCGGTGCTCAACCTCGTCTGCGACGACGGCGACCGGCGCGGTGACGGCGCGCCGGTGCTGGTCGCGCACACCGTGCCGGAGTTCGCGGCCGGGCACCTCGCTCAACCCACCGGGGCCGGCCCGGCGATCGAACAGGCCGTCCGGGACCTGCTCGGGCTGCCCGAGCAGGCCGTCGACGTGCACGTGCACCGTTGGACGTACGCGAAGCCGACGAGCGATGCGGGCGGCGCCACCCACCACCTGGACGCGGACGGGATCGGCCTGGCCGGCGACGCGTTCGGCAAGCCCCGGGTGCAGAGCGCCTGGCGCTCCGGCCGGGACCTGGGCCGTGCGCTGGCCGCCCGCCTGGCCTGAGCGGGCCGCCGCTCTCAGGCGTGCCCGGCTGCCGCGACGGGGCGAGCGTCGGCGTCCCGCTCGGCCGGGTCGGAGGTCCGTTCTCCCTCCCGGTCGAGCAGTTGCATGACCGGGGTCGCCGTGATGCCGTGCACCACGACGGAGACGAGCACCACCAGCCCGACGGTCGCCCAGAGCAGTTCGGCCTGCGGGAAGTCGGCCTTGGTGGTGGCGTACGCGAGGTAGTAGAACGAGCCGACGCCGCGGATGCCGAACAACGAGATGACCCAGTGCTCGGCCGGGCGTCCGGGAGCGCCGCGCAACGACAACCAGCCGATCAGCGGCCGGACCAGGAACACCAGCACCAGCCCGACGGCGGCTGCCGGCCAGGTCAGCGGGCCCAGCAGACCACCCACGATCGCGCCGCCGAGCAGCAGCAACAGCACCAGGGTGAGCAGCCGTTCGACCTGCTCGGCGAAGTCGTGCAGCACCGAGTGGAACTCGTGGGTCCGTTCGGCGGCCCGAATGGCCCGGGCGGCCACGAACACCGCCAGGAAGCCGTACCCGCCGACCACCTCCACCAGCCCGTACGCCAGAAATGTGGCGGCCAGCGCCAGGAAGCCCTCGGCGTGCCGGGCCAGCCGCAACTCGCTGGGGGCGCGGAAGAACAGCTTGCCGAGCAACCAGCCGATGAGCAGGCCACCGCCGACGCCGATGCTGATCTTCCAGAGCACGTCCACCGTGAACCACTCGGCCAACCAGTCGCTCGGGGCGAGGCTGGTCGAGGCGATGGCGATGGCCGCGTAGACGAACGGGAACGCCAGCCCGTCGTTCAGGCCCGCTTCGGAGGTCAACGCGAAGCGGACCTCGTCCTCGGAATCCTCCACGTCGGTCGGCTCGCCGACCTGCACGTCGGCGGCGAGCACCGGGTCGGTGGGCGCCAGCGCGGCGCCCAACAGCAGCGCGGCGGCCGGTACCAGCCCCGCCCACCACCAGCCGAGCAGGGCCACCGCCGCGATGCACAGGGGCATCGCGATCGCCAGCAGCCGCCAGGTGGACGACCACCGCCGCCAACTCAACGGCCGGTCGATCTTCAGCCCGGCGCCCATCAGCGCGACGATCACCCCGATCTCGGTGAGGTGGGTGGCCAGCTCCGGGTGAGCCAGGGGGTCCGGTGACGGCAGCCCGACCGGCAGCAGGAACACCAGCATGCCGAGGGCGAGGAAGGCTATCGGCATGGACAGCGGGCGGCGCTCCAGCACCCGCGGCAGGATGCCCGCGAGCAGGGCGCCCACGCCCACCAGTGCGAACGCCACATCTACCGGCTCCACGGCACCACCCTTCCACCCGCACCCGCGAGGCGCGGGCAGGTGGTGACAGTCCTTGCCCCGCAAGGGCTCCGGCTATGCGCGCCAGTGCCGGTGGACCCGAATGATCCTCACCGGGGTCGGGTGAGCGGCGAGTCCGCCAACTCGGACAACAGCGCGGCCGGGTCGTCGTACACCGCCACGGCACCCGCGCCGGCGAGCTCGCCGCGGCTGGTGCCACCGCAGGTCAGGCCCACACACGCAACGTTCAACTGCCCGGCCGCGACGACGTCCCACACCGAGTCGCCGACGAAGATCACCCGCTCGGCGGTCAACCCGGACTGCTTCAACGCGGCGACCAGGATGTCCGGTGCCGGCTTGCTCTGCTCGGCGTCCGCGGAGGAGGTGATCGTGTCGATCACGTCGTCGGCGCCCAGCGCCCGACGAAGCGCGCCGACCTCCGGTTCCGAGGCGGAGGTGGCCAGCACGACACGCAGACCCCGCTCGGCGCAGGCGCGCAACAGGTCGGCCGCCCGGGGGAGCGGCGTGAGCCGTTCCCAGTACTCGGCGTAGAGGGTGTCGTGCGCGTCGCGCAGCTTGGAGTCGGCGTCGCGGTCCCGCTCCGGCCCGAGGAGATGGTCCAGGAGTTTGTCCGATCCCATCCCGATCGAGCGGTGCACCACCGCCATCGGCACCGGCTGGTCGGTCTGGCGTAACGCCTCCCACCAGGTCACCGTGTGCAGGTAGGTGGTGTCGACCAGGGTGCCGTCGACATCGAAGAGGACCCCGGCGGGCCGGTTGGTAGCCACTGGCGTCCTCCTGCCATCGGGCGGCTCAGGGTTGCGCGGCCGGCGGGGTGAGGATCTCGAACCAGACCGTGGAGCCCCGGACCGACGGGTCGGTGCCCCAGGCGTCGCTGAGCTCCTCGATCAGGCCGAGGCCACGCCCGCGACTGCTCAACGTGTCGGTACGGGCCCGGGTCACGGTCCCCCGGGTGCCGGAATCCGCCACCGAGACGAGCAGCCGCTCGGCGCTGAGGTCGATCTCCACCCGGGCGGCCGTGCCGGCGTGCAGCAACGCGTTGGTGGTCAGCTCGCTGGTGCAGAGCACCGCCGCTCCGATCACCGACTCGGGCACCTGCCACTCGGTGAGCTGGCCGGTCAGCCAGTGCCGGACCCGGCTGGGCGCGGTCGGCTCGGCGGGCACCTCCATGCTGGCCGAACGACTCGGCTTGAGCGCGTGCTCGACCGCCAGCACGGCCACGTCGTCCTCCGTGCCGCCCGGGACCGCCGCGGTGGCCACCGCGCAGAGCGCGCGGGGGTCGCCGCTACCGGCCTTGGCAATGGCGTCGCTCAGGGTGGCCAGCCCGGCGCTCAGGCTCTGCCGGCGACGCTCCACCACCCCGTCGCTGAACAGCAGCAGGGTGTCACCGGGACGGAACGGGACGGTCGTGGTGCCCGGCCGGCCGCCCAACCCCAGCGGCGGCCCGGCCGGAACGTCGACGTACTCGGCGTGGAACCGACCATCCGGGTCGCCGCGGCGGATCAACGGCGCGGGATGACCGGCGCTGGCCAGGGTCAGCTCCCGCCGATCCGCGTCGATCACCCCGAACGCCACGGTGACGAACAGCTCGTGGGTGCCGGCCTCCGCGCCGAGGCTGGTCACCAGCCGATCCAGGCCGGCCAGGACCACGTCGGGCGTCGGGTCGGCCAGGGCCAGAGCGCGCAGCGCGGCCCGGACCTGCCCCATCCGCGCGGCGGCCTGCACGTCGTGCCCGGCGACGTCGCCCAGCACCACGCCGAGCGAGCCGTTGGGCAGCGGGAACGCGTCGTAGAAGTCGCCGCCGGCCGCGTTGCCGTCCACACCTGGGTCGTAGCGGGCCGCGATCCGCAATCGGGGAAGATCCGGCAGATGCTCCGGCAACATGCTGCGCTGCAACAGTTGGGCCGTGCCGTGCTGGGTCTCGAAACGGCGGGCCCGCTCGGCGGCCTGGCCGATCAGCTCGGCGGAGGCGGCCAGCAGCGCCCGTTCGGCGGGGGACCAGGTGTGCGGAACCTGGTAGCCGACCGACAGCCCGCCGCGGACCACCGAGGTGCCCAGCGGCAGGGCCGCCATCGCGCGGATCTTCTGGTCGTGGCGGTCCACGGCGGTGTCCCGCAGCGGCTGCCCGTCCCGGGTGAACGACGGGGCGCCGGAGCGGGCCGCCTGCACCACCGGGGCCGGCCAGTCCGCCGGGGCGCGCCGCCAGAGCGGGGGCAGCCGCTCGTCGGCCTCGTCCAGCAACTCGCCACGGACCCGACGCACCATGCGCCAGCCGCCGCCGCCCTCGTCGACGGCGAACGAGGCCTGGTCGGGGTCGAACGTGGTGATCGCGTACCGCAGCGCCACCCGGGCCACGTCGTCGAGGGTGAGGGTGCCGGCGAGCGCCGCGGCCACCTCGCTGAGGCTCTGCAACTGCTCGGTGACGTGAGTTGTCTCGGCCGCGACCGTCAACACGCCGACGATCTGCCCGGCGCTGTCGCGCACCGGTGAGTGACCCCGGGTGAAGACCGCCTGCTCCACCGTCGCGGAGTGCCCACGGACCAGCGGCAGGGTGGACTCTTTCTCCAGGAAGGGTTCGCCCTGCCGGTAGCAGCGCTCGATCACCGCGCCGACGCCGGGCAGCGCCCAGATCTCCGCGAACACCTCGGCGGCCGGACGACCGAGGGCGCTCGGGTGTTTGGTGCCCAGCAGCTCGGCGTAGCCGGCGTTGTAGAGCAGGACGAGGTCGTCGCCGTACGCCAGGGCCATCGGCATCGGCGAGGCGAGGACCAGCTCCACCACCGCCTGGAGGGCGACGTCCCAGTCGTCGGCCGGGCCCAGCGGGGTGTTGGCCCAGTCGTGGGCGAGCACACCGACGGCCGGGCCGGACCCGGTGGGTGCGCCCGAGCCCGGACTTGCTGGCGTGGGGACCCGCCCGACCGTTCCTGGCATGTTCGCAGCCTAGTCGGCCGACCGGAAAAGGCATCCGACCACGGCGGCGGGCCGTCGCCGAGTCCGTCGCGGTGGCCATTCGGGCAGTTCAGGGCCCCTGTCCGGAGGTCTGTCGGGAAAAACGCCGCGCGCTGCGCGGAGTGCCGGACCGGTTGCCGGGTATGCGCCCGGCGCAGTCCATGCGACAGGAGGGACATCATGCTGAAAACCCTCGCGGTCCGGCAGGCCGACATCGGCGATGCCATCGCCGACACCTGGAGGTCGGTGCTGCTCTTCATCCCGAAGGCAGTGGCCTTCATCGTCATCCTCGTGGTCGGCTGGCTCATCGCCAGAGCCGTCCTCAAAATCGTGGATACGGTGCTGGAACGGGTGCGCTTCGACCAGGCGGTCGAACGCGGCGGCATCAAACGGGCCCTGGAGAGAACGAAGTACGACGCCAGCGACATTCTGGCCAGACTGGCGTACTACGCCGTACTGCTGTTCACCCTGCAGTTCGCGTTCGGAGTCTGGGGGCCCAACGCGATCAGTGACCTGATCAGCGGCGTGGTGGCCTGGCTGCCGCGCGCGTTCATCGCGATCGTCATCGTGGTGGTGGCGGCCGCGATCGCCAACGCTGTCCGGGATCTGGTCACCGGGGCGTTGGGAGGACTCTCGTACGGCAAGGTGCTGGCCGACCTGACGGCGATCTTCATCATCGCGCTGGGTGTGATCGCGGCCCTGAACCAGGTGGGTATCGCCACGACGGTGACCACTCCGGTGCTGATCGCGGTGCTCGCCACGGTGGCCGGCATCCTGATCGTCGGTGTCGGTGGTGGTCTGGTGAAGCCGATGCAGAACCGCTGGGACGGCTGGTTGCGCCGGGCGGCCGAGGAGGCCCGGGCGGTGCAGCAGCAACGCCAGGCCACGTCGGCCGGGCGTAGCGACGTGGAGCGGCAGATGGCCGACCGCGGGGGTGACCGCACCCAGGCCATGCCTCGGGTGGACGAAGCCCAGCAGTACCGCTCGTAGCGGGCGGAACGGCACGACGGGTGGGAGGGTGCTCCGCGTACGACGCGGGGTGCCCTCCTCTCGTGTCAGTGCTGGTCGAGTGCGCGAGCCAACGCGCAGACCGCGACCAGTCGGGTGAGCAGCCACTCCGGCTGGCTCCAGTCCACCGCCCCGCGGGGCGGCGTCCACCCGTGCTCCAGCGCGGCGGCGCGCACACCCTCGGCGTAGCCGGCGAGCGCCGCGGAGGTCAGCGGCGTGCGGTCGCCGTCGAGGCTGTCCCGGACGGCCGCCGCGTGCTGGTCGACGAGGGCCAGCAGCCCTGGGCGCGCGGCGGCGGCGGTGAGCCCGACAGTGCCCACGGAGACGGTGAGGGCGGCCAGGGTGGACCGCGCCGAGTCGACGGCGGTACGGGAGGCGACCCGGTGGAACGGCACACGCATGGTGACCGAGGCTAACCGACCGGTGACCGCGTCGACCTCGTCCGCTCGGCGGATGTCGGCTGCGCCACTGGGATGCTCGCCGCTGACCTGGGGGATTGATCCGGCACAGACGGGGCAGCAGGAGAACACCCAGCAGTGACGGCACCCGGCACGGAGGCACGGATGGGACAGCAGGCGGACGGACCCGATGAGCGGCACCGGCGGCCGGACGGGGTCAGCGACGCGACTGTCGCCGCGCTCGGCAAGCTCAGCGAGGCGCTGGAGTGTGTGGAGCGGGCCCGAGGGCATCTCTACTCGATGCACCAGTTGATCGGTCATGCCGACCTGATGCTCGACGACGCGGTGGAGCAGTTTCACGCCGCCGGGCATCCGGGCCTCGCCGACCGGATCGCCACCGAGCTGCGCGGCCGCAACGTCATCGCGGGGCGGTGGACGTTCCAGATCGTCGAGGACTTCGACGACGGCTACCACGCGCTGTTCCGGGAGGTGGACCAGCAGGCCCGCGACGAGCTGGTGGGTGGGCGGCGCCATCTCTACGAGGCGGAGATGAAGGAACGCCGCCGTAGCCGGGGCCGGCCGGGCCACGAGGCCCGGCCGGACGGCGGAACCTAGTCGGTTGTCGCGTTGGCCGGGCGACGCCGTGCCGCGTCGTCGGCGATGATCACGGTGGCCACCATCAGCGCGACGCACAGGCTGAACAGCCACGACTCGTCGGCGACGAGCCAGGCGGACACGGGTGCCTGGAGCGCGGCCAGCAGGAAGCCGAGCCAGGCGAGTTTGCGCTGACGCGTGGAGAGGATTCCGGAGCCCTGATGCATCCCGAAATTCTTACGCGAACCGGCCGGCTTGCCGTCCTCCGATCGGCCGATTCTGGATGAGCTGTCCGTTTTCTCGACCGTACGGACACGACTTCTTCGCGCAGCGGGCGATCGGCGGTCGACGGCGCTAGGGTGCCCTGCGGCAGGATGGTGTCTCGTGTCCACCACGCCCCCGCGTCCCCGCGCCGCGCTACTCCTGCTGTCCTACCTCGCGTTCGTCAGTCTCGGCCTGCCCGACGGCCTGCTCGGCGTCGCCTGGCCCTCGATCCGAGGCGACTTCGACGTACCGACCGAGGCCGTCGGGTGGGTGCTCACCGCCGGCACCGTCGGCTATCTCACCTCCAGTGTGCTGGCCGGTTTCACCCTGGCCCGGGTCGGCGTGGGCGCCCTGCTCGCCGGTAGCACCCTGCTGGCCAGCCTGGCGTTGACCGGCTTCTCGGTGAGCCCCGTGCTGGTGGTGCTGGTGGGCTGTGCGCTGCTGCTGGGGCTCGGCTCCGGCGCTGTCGACTCCGGGCTCAACGCGTACGCCGCCGGGGCTTTCGGGCCCCGCCACATGAACTGGTTGCACGCCTTCTTCGGTCTCGGCGTGGCCATCGGTCCACTGATCATGACCGCGGTGCTGAGCGCCGGGCTCGCCTGGCGCTGGGGGTACGGCATCGTGGCCGCCGCCCAACTCGTCCTGGCCGCCGCGTTCGTGCTCACCGTGCGGGCCTGGCGGCGTGACGCCTCGGCCGGCGGGCCCGCCGCTGCGGACTCCGGTCCGGCGCCGACCGTCCAGGTCCCGGTGAGGGACACGCTGCGGTTGCCGGCGGTCTGGTCGGGGACGCTCGCCTTCGCGCTGTACGTGGCGATCGAGGTTTCCGCGGGGCTGTGGGCATTCCTGCTGCTGACCGAGGGGCGTGGGCTCAGCGCGGCGTTGGCCGGCGGTGGCGTCTCCGCGTACTGGGGCAGTCTCTTCGTGGGCCGGGTCGTGCAGGGTTTGGTGGCCGAGCGACTGGGGTCGGGGTTGGTGTTGCGCGCCAGCCTGGCCGGGATGGCGGTCGGCGCGGCGCTGATCGCCGTTCCCGGGCCGGCCGTCCTTGCGGTGCTCGGGCTGGTCGTCGTCGGATTCGCCGCGGCCCCGGTGTTTCCGCTGCTCACCCTCACCACCGCCGACCGGGTCGGCGCGGCGCACGCGGACCGCGCCATCGGCCTGCAGATCGGCGCGTCCGGCGTCGGCGCGGCGCTCGTCCCGGCCGGGCTGGGCGTGCTGATCGGCAACACCTCGGTGGAGGTGCTGGGATCGGCCCTGCTGGTGCTCGCGTTGGCGCTGATCGTGCTCTACGAGTGGGGCGCGCGCCGACCGGCCGCTGGACGTCCCGTGCCGGCGGTGCCTGCCCAGCCCGGAGGCGAGACTCAGACGTCGGGCCCGGTCCGCCCGGTGGTGGACGGGCGGTAGGCGCGCTGCGGGTCGGTGGCCTCCCGGCTGGTGCCCTGGGCCTGCCCGTCGCGGTCCGACGCGGCCGGCCCGTGCCCGAACGCGGCCTCCTCGCCGGCGTCGTTCCCCGTCACGTCGTCGGCCTGCCCGTCGAGGCTGGAGCCCGAGACGGCGCGCTCCAACTCCTCCAACGGCAGCCGCTCCTCGTCCCGCCACACCCTGATGTTGTCGTCGGTCATACCTTCAGCGGTACCCGGGCACGATGATCGCAAACGGTGCCCGCCGAGCAGGCTCGGACACGACGATGGCCGCCGGTAGCCCGGCGGCCATCTCAGGTCATGCTGCCCAGGGTCACGGCTGGGGACGGTCCACCTGCCCGCGCCAGGCGCCGGTCTCCTGACCACGCCGCTCGATGAAGGTCTTGAACCGCTCCAGGTCGCCCTTGGCCCGTCGGTCGACGATGCCGAGCTTGTCGCCGGCCTGCTCGACCACGCCGTGCGGCTCGAACTCGAGCTGCAGGGTGACCCTGGTCTTGTCCTGGTCCAATCGGTGGAAGGTCACCACGCCGGCCTGCTGCGTGCCGTCGGTCGAGCGCCAGGCGACCCGCTCGTCGGGGAGCTGTTCGGTGATCTCCGCGTCGAACTCGCGCTTCACCCCGGCGATGTCCACGGTCCAGTGGGTCATCGTGTCGGAGAGCTGCCGAACCTCCTGCACACCCTCCATGAACTGGGGGAACTCCTCGAACTGCGTCCACTGGTCGTACGCGGTGCGCACGGGTACGGACACGTCCACATGTTCGGTAACGCCACTCATCGGGGAACCTCCTTCAGTCGCCGGTGGATGTCGGATCGGGGGCGATCCTGGTCACCAGCGAGTTGTCTCGTTCTTGTTGCCCAGCGCCGCCCACACCTCGGAGACCGTCTGGTAGACGGTGCCCTCGGGCAGCCGTTCCAGCGCCGCCACGATGTCGTCCGGCGCCTCGTTCTCGCGGGCGCTGGCAAGGAGCACCAGACGGTCGCCCGGCAGCGCGCTCATCGAGATGAACCGGCCGAGCCGGCTGCGCTGCTCGACGTCCGTAGAGCTCATGCCCTGCGGGGTGCCGGTGCGCAGGTCGCCGGCCGGGGCGGTGGTCGTCTCCGGCTGGTCCTCGCCGGCGGGCTCCGGCACCCGCGACTCGTCGACCCGAGAGCCACCGGTCCCCGGCCCCTGTACGAGGCCGCTGACCTCCTGGCTCATCTGCTCGTCGATCCTCGGTCCGTGCTTGCTGTTGCCACGCTCCATGCCTTCTGCGCTACCCGGCACCCGGGCCGATAAACCGGCACCGGCCCTCGGTCCGGCCGGGGGCCGGACATCCGGGCCGGAAACGCCAGGCTCAGTCGTCGGCGGGCTTGCGCGGCGGCAGCACCGGGTCCTCCGGGTCCGGTTCGCCGGCCTGCAACCGCCGCCCGCGCTGCACCTCCGCGTTGATCTGCACGCCGAGCATCAGTGCCGAGTTGGACAGGTAGAGCCAGACCAGGAACGCGATGGCCGCCCCGAGGCTGCCGTAGGTCGTGTTGTACGAGCTGAAGTTGGCCACGTAGAGGCCGAAGCCGAAGGAGGCCGCCGCCCAGGAGACCAGGGCCACCGCTCCGCCCGGGGTGAGCCAGCGGAACCGGGGCTGACGCACGTTCGGCGCGATCCAGAACAGCAGGGACAGCAACACCATCATGATCATGGCGAGGACCGGCCACTTCGCCACGCTCCACGTCGTGCGGGCCAGGCCGCCGGCGTTGATGAGGTCGCCGACCGCGTCGGTGACCGGCCCGCTGACGATCAGGCCGAGGGCGACCACCGCGAGCAGCACGAGTGTGATCGCCGCCAGGCCGATCTGCAGCGGCCGGAGCTTCCAGACCGGGCGGCCCTCGGTCACCCCGTAGACCGCGTTCGACGCCCGGGTGAACGCGCCGATGAAGCCCGACGCGGACCAGAGCGCGCCGAGCAGACCGAAGCTCAGCAGCAGCTTGGGGTTGCTCTGGTCGAGCACCACGGTCTTGATCACCCCGACCACGCCGCCGTTCTCCGTCGTCAGCACCGACCCGGCACCCACCTGGTTGGCCAGGTCGACCACGGTGTCCAGGGTCCGCTCCCCGTCGGAGACCAGGCCGACCAGCGCCACCACCACGATGGCGGACGGAAAGAGCGCCAGGACCCCGTAGTAGGTCAGCGCGGCGGCCCAGTCGGAGCAGTTGTCGTTGACGAAGTTCTGCACGCTGCGGACCAGCACCCCGCGCCAGGTCCGCCAGCTCAGCTGCCGCATCCGTCGGGGCACCCGGGCGTGCGGAGTGCCATCGAGCGTCGTACCCGGCTCCGTGGTCGTCATGCCCGCTCCCTGCGCCCCGGCCGCCGGATGACCGGTCGTCCCCCTCTGGCCTGGACGCGGCGGTACCCGGACGGCGAAATCGACAAACCCCACCGGGCCCGTTGGGGCGCCAGGGTTTGCCAACGCATCCCAGGGGAACTCTCACAGTCACCTTGTCGACACGGAGGAGGACGAGATGCCCGGGCGCGAAGACCTGCCCAGCACGCTGCGACGCTCCCCGGAGAAGGCGCAGCGCACCTGGGAGAAGACGCACGACTCGGCGGTGGAGACCTACGGCGAGGGGGAGCGGTCGCACCGCACCGCCTTCGCCGCGGTGAAGCACCAGTTCGAAAAGGTGGGCGACCACTGGGAGCCGAAGGGCCGCAAGGGACCCAGCGACCAGCAGGCCGCCGGCGGCGGTCCGGAACGACGGGCCCCCACCGCCGGTGGCGTGGACGCCAACGCCACCAAGGATCACCTGATGTCGGTGGCCCGCAAACTCGACGTGCCCGGACGGTCCAGCATGACCAAACCGGAGCTGGTCACGGCCATCGAGAAGGCCAACGACCGCGCCACCCGCAAGGCCCGCGGCGACTGATCGCCGCCGCACCGCAACACAACCGACGCGGTACGGGCGGACGCTCCACCCCTGCGTCCGCCCGTGCTGTTCTCACCAGTGCCCGCCCCCCGGCGCCTCGATGTGCACCGCCTTCGTCGCGGTGAACTCGTCCAGCAGCTCCGGGCCGTACCCGAAGCCCTGCCCGCTGGCCCGGCGCGGATGCGCGGCACCCCCCGGCGCACCCCCGAACACCGCGTTGACCTTGACCGTGCCCACCGGCAGCTCCCGCCAGGCCCGCTGCGCGTGACTCATCGACGGGGTCAACACCGTGGCGGCCAGCCCGTACGGGGAGTCCGCGGCGCAGCGCAACGCCTCGCCGAACGAGTCGACGACCACCACCGGGGCGACCGGCCCGAAGGTCTCCTCCCGGACCAACGGCATGTCGTGGCGACAGTCGGTGACGACGGTGGCCGGGTAGAACGCCCCCGGTCCGTCCGGCACCTCGCCGCCCACCCGCACCCGTGCGCCGTCCGCCAGCGCGGCGGCCACCTGACCGTGCACGTGGTCCCGGTGCCGCCGGTCGACCAGCGGACCCAGCTCGGTGCCCGGGTCCCGGCCCGGCCCGACCCGCAGTGCCGCAGCGCGTCGGACCAGCGCGGCCACGAAATCGTCGGCCACCTCCCGGTGCACGTAGAGCCGCTCCACCGCCACGCAGATCTGCCCGGCGTTGGCGAACGCGCCGAGCGCGGCCTGCTCCGCGGCCCACTCCGGGTCGACGCCAGCGTCCACGATCAGCGGGTCACTGCCGCCGTTCTCCAGGAGCACCTTCGCCCCGGTACGGGCCGCCGCGGCGGCGATCGCCCGCCCGGTCGCCGTGGAACCCACGTGGGCCACCACGTCGACGTCCTGCGCCGCCAGCGCCGCACCCACCTCCGGGCCGCCGGTGAGCAACGACAACACCCCGGCCGGCAGTGCCTCGTCCAGTGCTCGGGCCAGCATCCAACCCGTCGCCGGTGTGCGTTCGCTCGGCTTGTAGAGCACCACGTTCCCGGTCACCAGGGCCGCTGCGAGCAGTCCACAGGAGACCGCCACCGGGTCGTTCCACGGGGTGATCGCCGCGACCACCCCGCGTGGCTGCGGGGTCAGGAAGTCCAGCGCGGCGTTCTCGCCGTTGAGCGTGCGCCCGCCGCGCAGCGGCGCCAGTTCCGCATACTGTCGCAGGGTGCCGATCCCCGCCTCGACGCCGCCGCGGGCGTCCGCCAACGGCTTGCCCATCTCCGCGGTGACCGCCGCCGCCAACTCCTCGACGACCGCCTCGACCGCGTCCGCGGCCCGGTGCAGCGCCGCCGCCCGTTCCGCCGGGGCGGTCGCCGCCCACTGGGCCGCCACGTTGCGGGCCGCCTGGGTCGCCTTGCCCACCTCGTCGGCGGTGGCCACCGGCACCGTGCTCACCGGCGTGTCGTCCGCCGGATCACGCACCACCAGTTCGCCGCCGTCGCCGCCCGCACCCCACACCCCGCCCACCAGCTGCGCAACCGTGTACATGCGGCGCTGGATGCCCCGGCCTCGACGAGGCAAACGCGTTTCGCCCGGTTGCGTGCCGGGTAGGCGGATCCGATGACAACCACCACCGCGCCGAGCGCGGATGCCGTCATCGTCGGGGCCGGGCACAACGGCCTGGTGGCGGCCAACCTGCTGGCCGACGCCGGCTGGGACGTGGTGGTGCTGGAGGCGACCGCGGTGCCCGGCGGCGCGGTCCGCTCCGCCGAGGTCACCGCGCCCGGCTACCTGAGCGACCTCTACAGCTCGTTCTACCCCCTCGGGTACGCCTCGCCGGTGCTGGGCGGCCTGGACCTGGGCCGGCACGGCCTGTCCTGGCGGCACTCGCCGGACGTGCTGGCGCACCTGCTGCCCGACGGTCGAGCCGCGGTGATCAATCGGGATCCGGACGTCACCGCCGCGTCGCTGGAGCAGTTCGCTCCCGGGGACGGTAAGCGCTGGCTCAACGCGTACACCGACTGGCTCGACGTGGCCGAGCCGATGCTGGAGGCGATCACCTCGCCGTTCCCGCCGGTCCGCGGCGGGGTGGGCCTGCTGCGTCGGTTGCGCGTCGCCGGGGCGCTGCGACTCGCGCGCCGACTCGTCGTACCGGTCCGCAAACTTGGCAGCGAACTCTTCGACGGTCCCGGCGGGCCGGCACTGCTGGCCGGTTGTGCCCTGCACACCGACCTGTCCCCGGAGGAGGCCGGCTCCGGGGTGTACGGCTGGCTGCTGGCCATGCTCGGCCAGCAGATTGGCTGGCCGGTGCCCGACGGCGGCGCGCAGCAGATCACCAACGCGCTGGTGGATCGGCTCCAGGCGCGCGGCGGGACGATCCTCTACGGCGCTCCGGTCGACCGGGTGCTCACCGCCCGAGGCCGGGCGATGGGGGTCCGGACCGTCGGCGGCGCGCTGTGGAGAGCCCGCCGGGCGGTGCTCGCCGACGTGCCGGCACCGGCGCTCTACCTCGACCTGGTCGGCGCCGCGGCACTGCCGTCCCGGCTGGTGGAGGACCTGGCGCACTTCCGGTGGGACGGCTCCACGCTGAAGGTGGACTGGGCGCTCTCCGCGCCGATGCCGTGGACCAACCGGCAGTTGGCCGGCGCCGGCACCGTCCACCTCGGGGCCGACCTGAACGGGCTCACCCACTACGCCAGCGAACTGGCCCGTGGCGAGCTGCCCCGCGACCCGTTCCTGCTGGTCGGGCAGATGTCGGTGGCGGACCCGAGTCACTCACCGCCGGGCACCGAGTCGCTGTGGTCGTACACCCATCTGCCGTTCCGGCGGGACTGGCGGGCCGAGGAGGTCGCCGGGCACGTGCAGCGGATGGAGGACGTGCTGGAGGCCGCGGCCCCGGGTTTCCGCAGCCTGATCGTGGGCCGACACGTGGCCGGGCCGGCCGATCTGGAGAAGGGCAACCCGAGCCTGGTCGGTGGCACGCTCGGCGGCGGGACGGCCGCCGCGTACCAGCAGCTCTTCCTGCGCCCGATCCCGGGCCTGGGCCGGGCGGACACCCCGGTGGACCGGCTCTTCCTGGCCAGCGCGTCGGCGCACCCCGGCGGCGGTGTGCACGGCGCGCCCGGCGCGAACGCCGCCCGGGCGGCCCTGGCCCGCGACCGAGCGCTCACCGGCCGCGCGTACGCCGCAGCCATCGCCACCGCCCACAAAGCCATCTACCCCGTGTAACTCCCCCCGCACCCGATACCGCCCCCGCACCCCGCGCCGTCGCCCCCCGCACCCCCGCACCCCCGCGCCGTCGATCAAGGAGTTGTGGTGGGTGGCAAAGTGCTCAACCGGGTGTTGAACCGGCACCACAACTCCATGATCGACCGTGGCGGGTGGGGCCGGGGCGGGGCGGGGCGGGCGCTTGGGTGTGTGGTGGTTCAGCGGGTTATGTTGCGGTGTTTGCTGCGGAGGCGGAAGGGCATCAGGGCGCTCTCCACCTTGGTCGCGGTGGTCATCTTGGAGACGCCGTCGCGCCGCTCCTCGAAGCGGATCGGCACCTCCAGGATGGTGTGCCCCAGCTTGGTGGCGAGGTAGTGCATCTCCACCTGGAAGCTGTAGCCGTTGGACTGCACCCGCTCCAGGTCGATGTCGCGCAGGGCTTCGGCCCGCCAGATCTTGAACCCGGCGGTGAGGTCCCGGATGCGGACCCGCAGCAGGGTGTGCACGTAGAGGTTGGCCCAGCCGCTGAGCGCCCTGCGGTAGAGCGGCCAGTTCTCGTCCAGCTCGCCGCCGGGCACGTAGCGGGAACCGATCACCACACTGGCCTGGGTGGAGAGCAGCGCGCCGAGCATCCCTGGCAGCGCCTCGGGTGGGTGCGAGAGGTCGGCGTCCATCTGCGCGACGTACTCGGCGCCGCCCTCGATCGCCCGGGTCATCCCGTCCACGTACGCCCGGCCGAGGCCCTCCTTGCCGGCGCGGTGCACGACCTCGATCCGGTCGGGGTTCTCGATGGCCAACTTGTCGGCCACCTCCCCGGTGCCGTCGGGGGAGTTGTCGTCGGCGACGAGGATGCGCAGCCCTGGCAGCGGCAGCGCGAGCAGTCGCTCGACCAGCGTCGGAAGGTTGCCCGCCTCGTTGTAGGTGGGCACGACGACGGTCAGGCGTGCGTCCCGCCACGGCGACGGCAACTGCACCGGCTTGATCATGTCGGTCATCCTCGGTTTGCGGACAAGGGTCATGGAAAGGGTATCTAGTTCCCGCATTCGGTCGGAGGGAGGCACCCCTCCCGGGTGTCGCGGGCCCTCGCCGCCCACCGCGCGGGGGCGTCGAACCCCTGGTCAGAGCTTTATAAGGGTCAGCGCCGACGGCGAGCGACCGCGCTGAGTGCGAGCGCCGCGACGGCGAGCGCCACACCCGAGAGCGCCGGTTTGTGCGTGCCGACCCAGAGCGCCGCCGAACGGTCCCGCGCCTGTTCACGGAACACGCCCGCCGTGCCCCGGTCCGCGTCCGCATCGCCCGGCTGATCCAGATTGTCACGCCAGGTCGCCGGATCGATCTTCTCGCCGGTCTGCTGGCTGTCGTAGCCGTCGCGGGCCAGCTTGCGGTCCAGCAGGCCGGGGAACAGGGCGTCACCCACCCGCGCCTGCCAGGTCGGGCCACCGACGTTCAGCTCCCTGGTGCCGCGGTCGGCGGCCCAGACGACGGCGCGGGCGGCCAGCTCCGGAGTGAAGATCGGCGGCACCGGCTGCGGATGCCGGGGCAGCCGGGTGCGGACCCAGGAGAACTGCGGCGTGTTGACCGCGGGTAGCTGCACCATCGACAACTTCACCCCCGGGCAGTCGTGCAGCAGTTCGGCGCGCAGCGAGTCGTTGAACCCCTGGACGGCGTGTTTGCTGGCGCAGTACGCGGACTGCAGCGGGATCCCCCGGTAGGCCAACGCCGATCCCACCTGGACGATCGTGCCCCGCCCGCGCGCCCGCATGTGCCGCAGCGCGGCGAGGGTGCCGTGCACGGTGCCCAGGTAGGTGACCTCGGTGACCCGACGGAACTCGCGCGCCGGGATCTCCCAGGCCGGCGCGAACACCGAGGCCATCGCGTTGTTGACCCACACGTCGATGCCGCCCCAGTGGTGCACCACGTCGTCGGCGGCCTGCTGCACCGCGCCCGCGTCGGCCACGTCGACCCGGTACACGCGTACGTCCGTCGCGCCGCGCAGTCGGCACTCCCGCTCGGCGGCGACCAGACCGGCCTCGCCCCGAGCCAGCAGCGCCAACCGGGCGCCGCGAGCCGCGTACGCGTGGGCCACGGCCCGGCCGACGCCGGCGCTCGCCCCGGTCACCACCACGGTCCGTGTCACTGTCACCCCTTCTGCCGGGTGGCGATGTCGGAGAGCCGGGCCAGCGTCTCCCGGTTACGCCGGTGCAGGACGAGATCGTTGATCTTGTTGTGGACCCAGCGGAGCGGTCCGGC
Organism: Micromonospora sp. NPDC047756; assembly: GCF_055587245.1. Classification (NCBI taxonomy): domain Bacteria; kingdom Bacillati; phylum Actinomycetota; class Actinomycetes; order Micromonosporales; family Micromonosporaceae; genus Micromonospora; species Micromonospora sp. NPDC047756. The sequence continues at coordinate 226,581 of NZ_JBVJGQ010000003.1, read as the reverse complement.
CGCGAAATCCTCCCCGAGACGCACCCGGGTGGCACCGTCGCCGACCGGTTCGAGGGTGAAGGCCACGATCGCCTCGCCAGCCGGCCAGAGACCGGCCTTGAGCACGAGCCGGTGCGGCGGTTCGCAGACCAGCACCGTCGACGCGTCCTGCAACGAGATCGGCCACGGCCCGGCCCGGTGATGCAGTTGGCTGCCCACCCGGGGCCAGGCCTCGTCCACGTCCCGCATGTGTGCGGTGCCCACCACCCAGTCGCTGTACGTCCAGCCGTCGGAGAGCACGTCGAACACCTGCTGCGGGGGAGCGTCGATCACTTTCTCCACAATTGCCACTGGGCTTTCATACCCACGCCACGCACCGGCTAACGACCGGCGGGGTTAGCTTCTCCGGGGCGGCGGGTAAGGCCTGCGCGGGGCAACGCCTTCGGCGCTGGCCCACCCCTTCGACGGCGACGTTTACTCCTCGGGGCGCAGGGAACCCGCCGGCTGTGCGACAGGACCAGGAGGATCCGTATCAGCGCAGGTCAGCCCCGGTGTACGCCGCCGCTGACCGCGCCGGCTCCGGATCTGTCGCAAGCCCCCGAGCGGTGCTCTACGACGCGGTGCTGCTGGACCGCGACGGCACCCTGATCGAGGACGTGCCGTACAACGGCGACCCGGAGAAGGTACGGCCGGTGCCCGGCGCGCGGGCGGCGCTGGACCGGCTGCGCGCGTCCGGGCTGCGGCTGGCGGTCGTCACCAACCAGTCGGGCCTGGCCCGGGGGTACTTCACCGCTGAGCAGATGCGGGCGGTGCACGCCCGCGTCGAGGAGCTGCTGGGCCGGTTCGACGCGTGGCTGGTCTGCCCACATGACGACGCCGACGGCTGTGACTGCCGCAAGCCGGCGCCGGGCCTGGTGTATGCCGCCGCCCGCGAGCTGGGCACGACGCCGTCCCGCTGCGTACTCGTGGGCGACATCGGCCGGGACGTCGCCGCCGCCCTCGCCGCCGGGGCCGCGGGGGTGCTGGTGCCCACCCCGGTGACCCGGCCGGAGGAGGTCGCCGCCGCCGGGTGGGTGGCCAACGACCTACCGGCCGCGGTGGCGGAGATCCTGCGCCGCCAACACGCCGTGCAGCCCGCGACCCCGCCCACCGAACCGGTACGGACGGCGCTGGTGGTCCGCTCGGACTCGGCCGGGGACGTGCTGGTCACCGGCCCGGCGATCCGCGCCGTCGCGGCCGGGGCGCAGCGGGTGGTGCTGCTGTGCGGTCCGCGCGGTCGGGCCGCCGCCAACCTGTTGCCCGGCGTCGACGAGATCATCGAACATCCGCTGCCGTGGATCGATCCCACGCCGGGGCAGGTCGACCCGGCGGCCATGCGGAGCCTGACCGCGCGGTTGGGCGCGGTCGGCGCGGACCAGGCGGTGGTGTTCACCTCGTTCCACCAGTCCGCCCTGCCACTGGCGCTGCTGTTGCGGATGGCGGGGGTCGGCCGGATCGCGGCGATCAGCGACGACTATCCGGGCTCGCTGCTGGACATCCGGCACCGGGTGCCGGTGGGCGTTCCCGAACCCGAGCGTGCCCTCTCCCTGGCCGCCGCCGCCGGCCATCGGCTGCCCGACGGAGACGAACCGGTCCTGCGGCTGCGTCGGGACGCCGTTCCAGCCCGCCCGGCCGACCTGGGCGATCCGGGGTACGTGGTGCTGCACCCCGGGTCGGCCGCGTCGAGCCGGGCCTGCCCGCCCGACGTCGCCACCCGGATCGCCGGGGCGCTGGCCGACGCCGGGCACCGGGTGGTGGTCACCGGCGGCCCGGACGAGCGGGCCGTCACCGCCCAGGTCGCCGCGGCCGGCGGGACCGACCTGGGCGGCCGCACCGACCTGGCCGGGCTGGCCGCGATCGTCGCGGACGCCAGCGCGGTGGTGGTCGGTAACACCGGGCCCGCGCACCTGGCGGCAGCCGCCGGTGTACCGGTGGTGAGTCTCTTCGCGCCGACCGTCCCGTTCGGCCAGTGGGGGCCCTACCGGGTGCCCACCGTCCGGCTCGGCGACGCCGCCGCGCCCTGCCGGGACACCCGGGCGGCCAGTTGCCCCGTCCCCGGGCATCCCTGCCTCAGCGGCGTCGACCCGATCGACGTGGTCGACGCGGTCCGGACCCTCACCGCCGGCGGTGGTGGCGGCCGATGAACATCCTGCTCTGGCACGTGCACGGCTCCTGGACCACGTCGTTCGTGCACGGCAGCCACCGCTACCTGATTCCCACCACACCCGACCGTGGCCCGTACGGCCTCGGCCGGGCCCGCACCTACCCGTGGCCGGACAGCGCGGTCGAGGTCAGCCCGGAGGAGTTGCCGAGCGCGGACGTCGACCTGGTCATCCTGCAACGGCCCGAGGAGATCGACCGGGCCGAGCAGTGGCTGCGTCGCCGCCCCGGCCGCGACCTTCCCGCGATCTACGTCGAGCACAACACCCCCAAGGGGGACGTGCCGAACACCCGTCATCCGATGGCCGACCGCGACGACCTGCTCATCGCCCACGTCACCGGGTTCAACCAGATCTTCTGGGACACCGGTGCCACCCGCACCACGGTGGTCGACCACGGCATCGTCGCCCCCTCCGCGTCCTACACGGGGGAGCTGGACCGGCTCGCCGTGGTGATCAACGAACCGGTGCGGCGAGGTCGGGTCACCGGCACCGATCTGCTGCCCCAGTTCGCCGAGATCGCGCCGCTGGACGTCTTCGGCATGGGCGTCGCCGGCCTGGCCGACCACCTCGGGCTGCCCGCTGACCGGCTGACCAGCCACGACGACGTGCCCCAGGAACGGATGCACACCGAGTTGGCCCGGCGGCGGGCGTACCTGCACCTGTGCCGGTGGACCTCCCTCGGGCTCAGCCTCATCGAGGCGATGTCGATCGGCATGCCGGTCGTCGCGCTCGCCACCACCGAGGCGGTGATGGCGGTGCCCCCGGAGGCGGGGGCGCTCGCCACCCGGACCGACACCCTGCTCGACGCCGCCCGCCGGTTCATCGCCGAACCGGACACCGCGCGGCAGGCCGGATCGGCGGCGCGAACCGCCGCGCGCGACCGGTACGGCCTCGACCGTTTCCTCGCTGACTGGGACCGGCTGCTGGAGGAGGAAGTATGCGGATCGCGATGATCTCGGAGCACGCCAGCCCGCTCGCCGTCCTCGGAGGGGAGGATGCCGGCGGCCAGAACACGCACGTCGCGGAGCTGTCCGCCGCGCTCGCCGCCGCCGGGCACGAGGTGCGGGTCTACACCCGCCGCGACGCGCCCGACCTGCCGGTGACCGTCCGCAGCCCGGACGGGTACGACGTGGTCCACGTGCCGGCCGGCCCGGCCGAGCCGGTGGCCAAGGACGCGTTGCTGCCGCACATGCGGGAGTTCAGCCGCTGGCTGATCGAGCGTTGGCGCGGCGGCGACTGGGTGCCCGAGGTGATCCACGCGCACTTCTGGATGAGTGGCCTGGCGGCGCTGACCGCCGGTCGGCAGAGCGGGGTGCCGGTGGTGCAGACGTACCACGCGTTGGGCACTGTGAAGCGCCGCTACCAGGGAGTGCAGGACACCAGCCCGGCCCGCCGGATCTCCTACGAGCGGGAGCTGGGCCGCTCGGTGGACCGGGTCGTCGCGCAGTGCCGTGACGAGGTGGGCGAGCTGGTCCGCATGGGCGTGCCCCGCTCCCGGATGACGGTGGTGCCCTCCGGGGTCAACCTCGCCACCTTCGCCCCACTCGGGCCGGCCGCCGACCGGGAACCGGGACGGGCCCGCATCCTCACCGTGGGGCGGCTGGTCGAGCGCAAGGGCTTCCAGACCGTGATCCGCGCGATGGAGTTGGTGCCGGACGCCGAGTGCGTGGTCGTCGGCGGCCCACCCGAGGGGCTGTTGGAGACCGACCCGTACGCCCGCCGGTTGCGGGCACTCGCGGAGTCGTGCGGGGTGGCCGACCGGGTGCACCTGGTCGGCGCGGTGCCCCGGGAGGAGATGGGCCGCTGGTACCGCTCGGCGGACCTGCTGGTCGCGGCGCCCTGGTACGAGCCGTTCGGGTTGACCCCGCTGGAGGCGATGGCCTGTGGGGTGCCGGTCGTCGGCACAGCCGTGGGCGGCATCCGGGACACCGTGGTCGACGGGACGACCGGTGACCTCGTGCCGGCCCGGGACCCGCACGCGCTGGCCACCGCGATGAAGGGGTTGCTCGACGACCGGATCCGGCGCTTCGCGTACGCGACGGCGGCGCGGGAGCGGGCCCGGGAGCGGTACTCGTGGGCGGCCACCGCCGAGCGGCTGGTCGAGGTCTACAGCGAGGTGGCCGCCGTGCGCCGGCCGACCCGGGTGGTGGCCTGATGCCGACGGGCAGCCTGCTCGACACGCATCTGACGAACCTCGCCGCGGCACTGGTGCCGTACCGACGGTGTGAGCGACAGTTGGCGCGCTGGGGCGCGGACCTGGCCCACCGGCTGGTCGCCGGAGGTCGCCTGCTGGTGGCCGGCAACGGCGGCAGTGCCGCCGAGGCCCAGCACCTCACCGCCGAGTTGGTCGGCAAGCTGCACGGCGACCGTCAGCCGCTGTCCGCGATCGCGCTGCACGCCGAGACGAGCGCGCTCACCGCCATCGCCAACGACTACGGCTACACCGAGGTGTACGCCCGCCAGGTGCGCGCCCACGGCCGCCCGGGCGACATCCTGCTGTTGCTGAGCACCAGCGGAACCAGCCCCAACCTGGTCGCCGCCGCGCGGGCGGCCCGCGAGGTCGGGGTGAGCACCTGGGCGCTCACCGGAGTCGCCCCCAATCCGCTCGCCGAGGCCTGCGACGACGTGTTGGCCGTCGCGTCCCCGGACACCCAGGTCGTCCAGGAGCTGCACCTGGTGACCAGTCATCTGCTCTGCGAGTACCTCGAACAGGAGTTGCCCGCCGCGCTGGCGGCAGCCGCCGGTCCGGGGGTCGTCCACCCCGTGGCCGGGGAGCCCGCCCCGGCCGGTCGGCTGCCTGCCGCGCCGGTACGCACCGGGGTCGAGGTGGTGCTCGACGGCGGGCCCGGACGGCAGGTCGACACGTGAGTCGGACAGCGGGTCGACGCGTGAGGATGAGGAGGCAAGCGTGAGGGGACCGGTGGTGGTGCTCGGGGACACCCTGCTCGACCGGGACGTGGAAGGTGTGGTGAACCGGCTCTGCCCGGACTCCCCGGTGCCGGTGCTCGACGAGACGGTGGCCACCGACCGGCCGGGGGGCGCCGGCCTGGCGGCGGTGTTCGCCGCCGCGCAGGGCGCCGAGGTGGTGCTGGTGACGGCGCTCGCCGACGACGCCGGTGGGGCCCGACTGAGTGCGCTGCTGGCCGCCGCCGGCGTGCAGGTGTACCCACTGGCCCTCTCCGGCGCGACGCCGGAGAAGATCCGGCTGCGGGCCCGGGGGCGGGTGCTGCTGCGCCACGACCGGGGCGGCGTGTCCGGGGAGCCGGGTCAGCCCTCCGACGAGGTGCTCCGGGTGATCGCCGAGGCGTCCGCGGTGCTGGTGAGTGACTACGGCCGGGGGGTGGCGCGGGAGCCCGCGCTGCGTGCCGCGTTGGCCGCCACCCGCGCCCCGGTGGTGTGGGACCCGCATCCGCGCGGCCCGGCGGCCGTGCCCGGCGTACACCTGGCCACCCCGAACGAGTCCGAGGTGCGTGACCTGGTCCCCGCGCTACCCGGTGCCTCCCGACTGGCCACCGCGTCGCGGGGTGCCCAGGGACTACGGCGGCGTTGGCGGGCGGGCGCGGTCGCGGTGACGCTGGGCGGCGACGGCGCGTTGCTCTGCCACGCCGGTTCGACGCCGCTGGTGGTGCCGACGCCGGGTAGCGCGGAGGGGGACACCTGCGGTGCCGGCGACCGGTTCGCGGCGGCGGCCAGCGTCGCACTGGCCCAGGGCGCGCTGGTCAGCGAGGCGGTGCAGGTGGCGGTCGCCGAGGCGTCCGCGTACGTGGCCGGTGGGGGAGTGGCCACGGCGCTGCCTCCGTCGGCGCCGGCGGTGCCGACCCGGAGCGCGCCGGGGCCGCGAGCCCTCCAGCCGGGACCACGGGGTGGTGCGGTGGCCGACCGGGTGGGAGTGGCCGCTGTCGCCACACTCCTGGGTGAGGTACGCGCCGCGGGTGGCACGGTGGTGGCGACCGGCGGTTGCTTCGACCTGCTGCACGCCGGGCACGTGGCCACCCTGGAGGCGGCCCGGCAGCTCGGCGACTGCCTGATCGTCTGCCTGAACTCCGACGCCAGCGTGGCCGGGTTGAAGGGGCCGGACCGACCGGTGCAGTCCGAAGGTGACCGCAGCCGACTGCTGGCCGCGCTGAGCTGTGTCGACGCGGTCCTCGTCTTCGACGAGCCGACCCCGCAGACGGCGCTGTCCTGGGTACGCCCCGACGTCTGGGTCAAGGGCGGCGACTACGCCACCGGTGGTGGGGACGCCGGCGCCGCACTGCCGGAGGCGGAGGTTCTCCGCCGTTGGGGTGGGAACACGGTGGTGGTGCCCTACCTGGACGGTCGTTCCACCACCGACCTGATCGTTCGCACGCTCGCGGAGCGGACCCGATGACCGCCACACGGCCCGGTGCCGGGCCCACCGTCCTGGTCACCGGGGGCGCCAGCGGCCTCGGCGCCGCGGTGGTCACCGCGGTGGCCGCCTTCGGTGGCCGTCCGGTCGTGCTGGACCGGCAGCCGCCGGCCGACGGGGTGTCCTGGACCGAGTGCGACCTGGCCGACACGCGAGCCGCCGAGGTGGCCACCCGGCACCTCGCCGAGCAGGCCGGTGGCCTGGACGCCGTGGTGACCGCCGCCGGCACGGACGTGCCGGGTCGACTCGCCGACCTGCCGGGGGAGACCTGGGACCGGATCGTCGCCGTCGACCTGCTGGCCACCGCGGCGGTGATCCGGGCCGCGCTGCCGTTCCTGCTCACCTCCCGCGGCCGCATCGTCACCGTCGCCTCGACCCTGGGCGTCAAGGCGGTCAGCGACGCCACCGCGTACTGCGCGGCGAAGTTCGGCGTGGTGGGGTTCACCCGAGCCCTCGCCGCCGAGCTGGCCGGTCAGGTCGGCGTCACCCTGCTCATCCCGGGTGGGATGCGCACCGCGTTCTTCGACGAACGGGACCCGCAGTACAAGCCGGGCCCGGACGCGAACCTCAACGAGCCCGCCGACACCGCCGCCGCGATCATGTTCGCGCTCAATCAGCCGCCCGGTTGCGCGGTGCGCGAGATGGTGGTCTGCGCCGAGCAGGAGACGTCGTACCCGTGATCCTCGTGCTGCGCGCCCTCGGCGTCGGCGATCTGGTGACCGCGGTGCCCGCGCTGCGGGCGCTGCGGGCCGCGTACCCGTCGCGGGAGCTGGTGCTCGCCGCGCCCGGCTGGCTGGCCCCGTTGGTCGACCTGGTCGGTGGCGTCGACCGGCTGGTGGACACCGCGGGGCTGGATCGCCCGCTCCGGGCGGGGTCGGCCCCGTGGATCGCTGTCAACCTGCACGGGCGCGGCCCGCAGTCGCACCGGCTGCTCGCGGCCACCCGGCCCGGTCGGCTTCTCGCCTTCGCCAGCCCGGACGCCGGCTGCGTCGACGGCCCGCGCTGGGCCGTCGACGAGCACGAGGTGGACCGGTGGTGCCGGCTGCTGTCCTGGTACGACATCCCGGCCGACCGCGCCGACCTGACCCTGCGTCGGCCCGCCGCGGCGGGGCTGCCCGGCGGTGTCACGGTGCTGCACCCGGGCAGCAAGATCGCGGCCAAGCGGTGGCCCGCCGAGCGGTTCGCCGGCCTGGCCCGGGCGTTGACCGAGCAGGGGCACCGGGTGCTGCTCACCGGCTCGGCCGACGAACGGGCGCTGGCGGCCCGGGTGGCCGAGGCGGCGGGCCTGGGCCCGGACGCCGTGCTGGCCGGCCGGACCGACCTCGGCGTGCTCGCCGCGCTGGTGGCCGATGCCCGGCTGGTGGTCAGCGCGGACACCGGCGTCGCCCACCTGGCCACCGGGTACGGCACTCCGTCGGTCGTCCTCTTCGGGCCGGTGCCACCGGCGCGGTGGGGGCCGCCACCGGATCGGCCACGGCATCGGGTGCTCTGGGCCGGCGAGCGGGATTGGCCCAGGTGGGATGGGGTAGGAAGCCACCCGACGATGGCGGCTCTGCGCCTCGAGGAGGTGCTGGCCGCCGTGGCCGAGGTGGAGAGGGTGGTGCGGGTCTCCGGTGCGGTTGCGGCGTAGCGACCCGGGTCGACCGGGGTACGGACGGCGTCGGCGCGGTCGGGGCTGGCTCTTCGTCGACCCGTCCGGAGCGCCGGTGCGGGATCCGGACGTCCTGGCCCGGCTGCGGGAGTTGGTCATCCCACCGGCCTGGCGGGACGTGTGGATCGCGCCGCACCCGAACGGGCACATCCAGGCGATCGGGATCGACGCGGCCGGACGCAAGCAGTACGTCTACCACCCGCAGTGGCGGGAGAAGCAGGACGAGGCGAAGTTCGACCGCGTGCTGGAGGTGGCCCGGCGGCTGCCGACGCTGCGTGAGCGGGTGGGGCGCGACCTGGACGGGCGTGGACTGGGGCGGGACCGGGTGCTGGCCACCGTGGCCCGGCTGCTGGACATGGGGATGTTCCGGGTCGGCAGCGACCAGTACGCCGCCGGCGACGACCCGACCTACGGGGTCGCCACCCTGCGCCCCGAGCATGCCCGGTCCCGCGGTGACTGCGTGGTGCTCGTGTTTCCCGCGAAGGGGGGCATCGAGCAGGTACGCCGGATCGACGACCCGGAGCTGTGCCAGGTGTTGGCCAACCTGCGCCGTCGTCGGCGACGGGCGGAGCGGCTGTTCGGGTACTGGGACGGCAGGGAGTGGCGCGATGTGCGCAGCGACGAGGTCAACGGCTACCTGCGCGACGCCAGCGGTGGGGAGATGACGGCGAAGGACTTCCGCACCTGGCACGCCACGGTGCTCGCGGCCACCGAGTTGGCCACCGCCGGCCCGGCCCGTTCGGTGACCGCCCGGCGTAAGGCGGTGGTCGCCGTGATGCGTGCGGTGGCGGAGCTGCTGGGCAACACGCCGACGGTGGCTCGGGCGTCCTACGTGGACCCTCGGGTGGTCGACCTCTACCACGACGGAGTGGTGGCGGCGGTGGATCCGCGGGCACCGCGCGAGGAGGCGGAGCGGGTGGTTTTGAAGCTGCTGGACGGGGCCTGACCGGCCCCGCCGGCGATTCTGGGGGGAAGCGCGACGGAGCCGGAGCCTCGGGCCTGCGCGGGGTGCCACCGGGCGGCCGCCCGCCGCTCGCGCGGCGGGCGCCTCGCCACGGCCCCCGTTGGCGACCCGCCAGGTGATGACCGGCCGCGTTGGTGTCAGTCTGCCGGCAGCGAGTTGACCGTGGACGCCCGGCGGTTGACGATCCGCGCCAAATCCGAGCGGCTGTCGCGGTGTTCCTGCGGGGTGGTGCCGTACGCGCCCCGGAAAGCTCGGCTGAAGTGGGCCTTGTCGGAGAAGCCCCATCTCGCCGCGACGGTCTGCACCGGCTGGTTGCGCAGCGCCGGGTCGGTCAGGTCGCGCCAGCACCGGGCCAGCCGCAGATCCCGGATGTACGACGCCACTGTGGTGTCCTCGGCCTCGAACAACCGGTGCAGGGACCGCACCGAGATGTGGTGGGCGTCGGCGACCACCTGCGGGCCGAGGGCCGCGTCGCCGAGGTGGCGGTGGATGTACGACTGCACCTGGGTGAGCAGCGCCCGGCGGCGGACCTCGGTCGGCACGGCGTCCTCGGCGACGAGGTGCCGGCCGAGCATGGTGGTGGCCAGGTCGAGCCCCACCGCGCCGAGCCGGCTGGCGTCGGCGGCATGGTACTGCTCGGGACGCCCGGTGATCTGGATCAGGAACTGCGCCAGCAACGCCCCGATCCCCTCGCTGCCGGACATCCGGCCGCCGTAGAGCGCTGCCATCCGCTGCGGCGGTAGGGGCAGCGCGGCGTGCGGGATCATCGTGGTGATCGAGGTGGCCCGCTCCCGCTCCGGCTCCGTCGCGTGGTGACCGAGGTCGTGCGGCAGGGACGCGTTGTAGAAGGTGAACTCACCGGCCAGGATCTCGCTGCGGCGACCGTCCTGGCTGGAGGTGCCGACGCCGCCGGTGGTGAGGGCGAGGATGTACAGCTCCGGGTCGGACTGACGGACCATTTTCCGGGTCCGGGCGGCGTGCAGGGAGGGGTACTCGTACTGCGCCAGCTGGATCGGGCCGAGGTCGATGAAGCTGGCGTGGGCGGCGAAGTCGTCGCTGTGGGCGGACCGGACCTGCATCGGCGTCGAGGTGCGTGCGACGAGTTCCAGCCACATCCCGAATCGTTCACCGGGTGGCAGGACGGTCGTGTCGAGGGTTTCTCTCGGCAGCATCCGGGCCCCTCAGCCCGCTCGGCGCTGGATCAGGGCCTCGACGCCGTCGAGGATCCGGTCCAGGCCGAAGGCGAACTCGTCGTCGGGGTCGTCGTCCTGGTAGAGCACACCGGCGCTCAGCACCCGGTGCAGCGCGGGGAAACGGGCCGGGTCGATGAGTCGGGCCACCAGCCGACCGTACGCCGGCATCATCTCGCTGGGCTCGACGCCGGCCGCCCGGCTGCCCTCGGCGATCTGCCAGGCGAGGGTGGCCTCGTTGCGGACGTACCCGGTGATCAGCAGGAGCACCGACATCTTCTCGCCCTCGCCGAGCGTGGTGCCGTCGAGGCAGCGCAACCCGTCCTCCAGCCAGCCGAGCTGCAGCGGGGTGACCGGTGGGCCGCTGATCGGCACCTGCAGCAGCCAGGACCGTCGCCGCAGCACCTCGTGCTCGGCCCGGGCCCACCGGGTGAGGCCGGCGCGCCAGTGGTTCTCCGGCTCGGGTGGGCCGGGGGACGGGCCGTACCCGGTGTCCACCATGAGCATGAGCAGCTCGTCCTTCGAGCCGACGTACCGGTAGAGGGCCATGGTCGCGGCGCCCAACTCCTTGGCCACCCGGCTCATCGAGACGGCCGTCAGGCCGTCGGCGTCGGCCACGCGTACGGCGGCGTCCACGATGGTGGGCACGCTCAATCCCGGCCGGGGGCCCTTGGGTGGCCGCTCCCGTAGGCCCCACGCGCTCTCGATGGCCGGCGGGAGTACGAGTCCGCCGTCGTCGTCTGTCTTCGCCGCCACATTTCCTCCTTGCCCCGCCATCCTAGTTCTGCGTATGGTCTACGCATTACAGCGTACGTCATACGCAGAAGGAGAACTGATCATGACGATCACCACCACACCGGCACCCCGGGCGGGCCGGCGGGAGTGGATCGGGCTCACCGTGCTGATGCTGCCGCTGCTCCTGGTCTCGATGGACGTGTCGGTGCTCTACTTCGCCGTCCCGTTCATCAGCACGGAGTTGCGCCCCACCGCCACCGAGCAGCTCTGGATCTTCGACATCTACGGCTTCGTGCTGGCCGGGCTGCTCATCACCATGGGCGCTCTGGGGGACCGGATCGGCCGACGCCGACTCCTGCTGATCGGCGCCGTCGCGTTCGGCGCCGCGTCGCTGCTGGCCGCGTACGCCGACAGCACCGCGACGCTCATCGCCGCGCGTGCCGTGCTCGGCGTCGGTGGGGCCACCCTGATGCCCTCGACGCTCGCTCTGGTGCGCAACATGTTCCACGACGCCACGCAGCGCGGCACCGCCATCGCCGTCTGGACCGCAACCCTCACCGGCGGCATCGCGATCGGGCCGGTGCTCAGCGGCGTCCTGCTGGAGCACTTCTGGTGGGGCTCGATCTTCCTGATCAACATCCCGGCGATGCTGCTCCTGCTCCTGCTCGTCCCGTTCCTGGTGCCCGAGTTCCGCAACCCGGCGGCCGGGCGGTTCGACCTGGTCAGCGCGGCACTGTCGCTCGGGGCGCTGCTGCCGGTGATCTACGGCATCAAGGAGATGGCCCGGGACGGCCTCAGCCCGGCGCGAATCCTCGCCATCGTCGGCGGTCTGCTGGTGGCGACGCTCTTCCTGCACCGGCAGCGGACCCGGGCGTACCCGATGGTCGACCTCGGCCTGTTCCGCCGTCGCGGCTTCGCCGGATCACTCGCTGTCAACCTGCTGGCGATGTTCGCCATCGTCGGTTTCGCCATCTTCACCACCCAGCACCTCCAACTGGTGCTCGGCCTGAGCCCGCTGCGGGCGGCACTGTGGAGCCTCGTGCCGTCCCTCGCCGTGGGCGCAATCGCGCCGGCCGCCGCCGCTCTCGCCCAGCGCGTCGAACGGGCGTACCTGATCGCCACGGGGTTCGGGATCGCCGTCGTCGGCTTCGTGGTGTTGACCCGGGTCACCCCGGAGACGCCGCTGTGGCTGCTGCTTGGCGGCGCCAGTGTCTACGCCGCCGGCCTGGTGATGGTGATGTCTCTCGTCACCGAGCTGGTCATCGGCGCGGCGCCACCCGAGCAGGCAGGTGTCGCCTCGGCGCTGACCGAGTCCAGCAGCGAGCTGGGCGGTGCGCTGGGGATGGCGATCCTGGGCAGCGTGGGTGCGGCGGTCTACCGCCGCGAGATCGTCGACGGTCTTCCGGCCGGGCTGCCCGCCGACGCCGGGGCGGCGGCCCAGGAGACCCTGGGCGGTGCGCTCGCGGTCGCCCAGGGACTGCCGGCGGAGCTGGCCGACGCGGTGCGGCACGCCGCCGGTGTGGCGTTCACCGACGGGCTGCACCTGGCGGCGTACGCCGCCATGGCGGTGATGCTGCTGGGCGCGCTCACCGCGCTCGTCACGCTGCGCGGCGTCCGGCCGGCCGACCCCGCGGCGCTGGCCGCCGAGCCGACCGGTCCGGCCGACACGTCGTTGTCGTCGGTCAGTCGATGAGCACGTGCGCGAGCCGGTCGCGGAAACGCCGCTCGGAGTCGCTGACCGACTCGCCGCCGATGCCCAGCAGCCCGCCGCTGGACGCGGCGCCCACCACCTGCTCGGCGATCTTCACGAGCCAGTGCTTGTACGCGCCGGCCTCACCCTCGTCGACCCGCGCGGCCAGCAGGGCGTTGGCCTCGCCGGCCCGCAGCAGCACGTCGTCGATGTACGCCCCGGGGTCGGCGGGCGCGATGACCGGCAGCTCCTCGCCGGTCTCCGGGTCACCGACCCGGGTGACGATCTCGCCGGCCACGGCGACCACCAGCGGGCTGGCCGACTCCCGGCCGGCGGCGATGGTCTCCAGTCCGGCCGCGTTCTCCGCCATGGTCCGGCGGGTGCCGTCGGACTCGGCGGCGCTCGCCGCGGTCAACACCGACTGTGGCAGGCCGACCAGCAGCCCCCACTCCTCGTCGGAGAAACCGAACCCGGTGTACGCCGGCTGCTCGATCACGACAACGCCCCTTCCGCCCTGCTCTTCGTGGTCAATCGGTGTTCTGCTCTGTCGATCCACCGGGCCCGCAACCGCGCCCGGGTCAGGCTAGTCCAGGGTCAGCAGGCCCTGTTCGGACACCACGCGCACCGACAACGTCTTGTACCCGACCTCCTCGAAGAGGACGGTCATCTTGTCGTCCTCGTACGAGAGCACCATGCCCGGCCCCCACTCGGGGTGACGCACCTGACTGTGCACCGGGAACGGCCCGACCGCGCCCTGGTCGGCCACGCTGGTGCCGCTGTGGCAGTTGTCGCAGTGCCCGCAGACGTCGCTCATCTGCTCGCCGAAGTAGGCCAGCAGGGTCTGCCCCCGGCAGGCCCTGGTCTCGGCGAAGGCCCGCATCATGTCGGTACGGGACCGGGTCACCGTCTGCTGGCGTTCCGCCTCGGCGAGGGCCGCCGCGGCGGCGTCCACCGCGGTGGGGGAGTAGCGCGGGGCGCCGATGCGCTGCCGGGCGCGCGGCTCGGCCGCGCCGACCTGCTCCAGCAGGGAGAGGTACTGGCCCAGCTTGCGCGGCCCCAGGCCGGTGGTCTCGCGCAGTTCGGTCTTGGTGGCTGCCTTCTTGCGCAGCAGAGCGGCCAGGTCGCGCAGCTCGTTCTCGTCGGGCAGGCCGCCGCTGAAGAACCGCTGCAGGCTCACGTCCTCGGCCCGCCACAGCAGCAGCACCCGGGCCGGTTGCCCGTCGCGCCCGGCCCGGCCGATCTCCTGGAAGTAGCTGTCCGGCGAGTCGGGCAGCGCCATGTGCACCACCCAGGCGATGTTCGGCTTGTCGATGCCCATGCCGAACGCCGAGGTCGCCACCATGATCGGGACCTGGTCGGCGAGGAACGCCTCGTGCAGCTCCGCGCGGGCGCCCATCGGCATCCCACCGTGGTAGAACTGCGCCGGGTAGCCGGCGTCGGTCAACCGGGTGGCCAGCTCCTCGGCGGCACGGCGGGTCGGCACGTAGATGATTCCCGGCCGCCCCTCGTCGCGCAGCAGCGTCATCAGGCGTCGCCAGCGGTAGTCCTCGTCCGGACAGTGGGCCACCTCGAGGAAGAGGTTGGGCCGGTCCAGCCCGGAGACCACCACGTCCGGGTCGCGCAGCCGCAGCCGGGCGATGATGTCGTCGCGTACCGGCGGGGAGGCGGTGGCGGTCAGCGCCACCACCGGCGGCCGACCGATGCCCTCGATGAGGTGCCCGAGCGCCAGGTAGTCGGGGCGGAAGTCGTGCCCCCACGCCGAGATGCAGTGCGCCTCGTCGATCGCCACCAGGGCCGGCTTCAGGCTCGCGACCTCGGCCATCCGCTCGGGGTTGCTGAGTTGTTCCGGGGTGATGAAGAGGAACTCCGCCCGGCCCTCGCGGACGTCGGCGAGCGCCTCGGCCTGCTGGGTGGCGGACTCGTTCGAGCTGATCCGCACCGCCCGCAGCTCCGGGCGTTGCCGCTCGTTGAGGGAGGCGATCTGGTCCTGCTGGAGGGCGAGCAGCGGAGAGATCACCACGGTGGGGCCGGGGATCAGACTGGCCGGGATCTGGTAGATCGCCGACTTGCCGGCGCCGGTGGGCAGCACCACCAGGGCGTCGCGTCGCTTCATGACCGCGCGCATGGCGGCCAACTGGTTGGGCCGGAGTGCCTTCCAGCCGAACAGGCTGCGGGCGGCGCGGCGCAACGTCATCGAATGCGTGGACAGTTTCATCGAGGGCCGGAGGTACCCGAGCCCAGGACAACCGAAACGCATTCGGAAGATCATGGGCTCGGGTGCCAGGGGCTCAGCGCAGCCGGGGCAGGACCTCGCGCTGGTACAGGTCGAACAGACCCTGGTGGTGCGGGCCGGTGTTAGCCACGTAGACCTCGTCGAAGCCCGCCTTGGCGTACTTGTCGATCATCTCCAGGTGCGCGTCGGCGCTGTTGCCGCAGACGAACGCCTCCTTGAGCATCTCCGGCTCGACCAGCTCGGCGGCCTGCTCGAAGTGCCGCGGCGAGGGGAGCACCTGGGACAGCTCACCCGGCACGCCCGCGTTGGGCCAGCGCTCGTACGCGATCCGCAACCCCTCGTCCTCGCTGTCCGCGTACGCCGCCTTGAAGCCGGCCTGGCACGGCTTGTCTCCGCCGCCGTTCTCGCGGAAGCGGCGGACCATCTCGCCGTCGGGCATGGTGCTCACGTAGCCGT
The DNA here is from genome assembly GCF_055587245.1 of Micromonospora sp. NPDC047756. Lineage (NCBI taxonomy): Bacteria > Bacillati > Actinomycetota > Actinomycetes > Micromonosporales > Micromonosporaceae > Micromonospora > Micromonospora sp. NPDC047756. The sequence continues at coordinate 211,095 of NZ_JBVJGQ010000003.1, read as the reverse complement.
CGCCGATCCGGGCGGCCAGGTCGATGGCCTTCGGTCCGAAGCCGGAGACGTAGATCGGCGGCGGAGTGTCGGGCAGCGTGTAGATCCGGGCATGCTCCACCGTGTAGTGCTTTCCGTGGTGGTTGACGAAACCGCCCTTCCACAGCTCGCGCAGCACCCCGACGGCCTCCTCCAGCATCTCCAGCCGGACGTCCGCCTGCGGCCACGCGTCGCCGAAGATGTGCTCGTTGAGGGCCTCGCCGGTGCCGACGCCGAGCACGAACCGTCCACCGTGCAGCACCGCGCTGGTCGCCGCCGCCTGTGCGATCACCGCCGGGTGGATCCGCACGGTCGGGCAGGTCACCGCCGTGGTCACCGGCAGCGACGAGACCTGGCTGAGCGCGCCGATCATCGACCAGACGAACGCGCTCTGGCCCTGTGCGTCCACCCACGGGTGGTAGTGATCCGAGATCCACAGCGCCTCGAAGCCGGCCCGTTCGGCACCGCGCGCCTGCTCCAGCAACTCGGCTGGCGTGAACTCCTCACTGGACAGAAAATATCCGATCTTCATGGCTTACCCCTTCGGCACGCGGACCTGCTGATGGGGAGAGCCGTACCCCGGCGGCGCCAGGTCACACCGGTTATCGGTGCGGGTGGGTCAGCGGCGTCCGAACATCGCCCGGATCGCGGCGAGGAGCAACAGGGCCCCGACCACCAGGCCGAGCAGGCGTACGCCGGGGATGTCGGCCGGGCTCGTCGCGTCGGCCAGCAGGACGGTATCCATCCCCGCACTCTCCCCGGGGAGCGGGCCGCCAGGCAACTGTAAGGTTTATTGACTATTGAATCGCTCAGTGTGACCATGGCAGAACCGCCTGCCGGTGGCGGTGCGCCGAGGGCGCGCGAGAGATGGGGTACGGGGGCCGCATGAGCGAGCGCAACCAGCGGATCGACGGGGGCGCACCGTCGCCGGTGATCGACACCGATCAGTGCGAGGGCGTGGCGTGACCACTACCAACGGGCACCTCCCGGCGCTCGCCGCCGCCGTCCTGCAACCCGGCTTCGTCGGCACCACCCCACCACCCTGGGTGTGCCGCTGGCTCGGCGAGGGTCTCGGCTCGGTGGTGCTCTTCGCCCGCAACGTCGTCGACACCGAGCAGGTGGCCGCCCTCACCGCGACGCTGCGCGCGGAACGGCCCGACGTCATCGTGGCGATCGACGAGGAGGCCGGCGACGTCACCCGGCTGGAGTCGGTGCACGGCAGCTCCCGGCCCGGCAACTTCGCCCTCGGCGCGGTCGACGACCCGGAGCTGACCGAGGCCGTCGCCCGGGACCTCGGCGCCGAGCTGGCCGCAGCCGGGATCACCCTCAACTACGCGCCGGACGCCGACGTCAACTCCAACCCGGGGAACCCGGTGATCGGCGTCCGTTCGTTCGGCGACGACCCGGCGCTCGTCGCCCGGCACACCGCCGCCTGGGTCCGTGGGCTCCAGGCCGGCGGCGTCGCGGCCTGCGCCAAACACTTCCCCGGGCACGGCGACACCCGGGTCGACTCACACCACGACCTGCCCCGGATCACCGCCGACCGGGACCGGCTGGACACCTGTGAACTGGCCCCGTTCCGCGCCGCCGTGGCCGCGGGGGTGCAGGCGGTGATGACCGGTCACCTGCTGGTGCCCGCGCTCGACCCGGACCTGCCGGCGACGCTGAGTCAGCGCATCCTGGGAGGGGTGCTCCGCGACGAGCTGGGCTTCTCCGGTGTGGTGGTGACCGACGCGATGGAGATGCGCGCGGTCGCCGACCGGTACGGCTTCGCCGGGGCCACGGTCCGCGCCCTCGCCGCCGGGGCCGACGCCATCTGCATCGGCGGTGAACGGGCCGACGAGCAGGCCGCCCGCGAGCTGCGCGACGCCATCGTGGCCGCCGTCGTCTCCGGTGAGCTGCCCGAGGAACGTCTCGCCGAGGCCGCCAAGCGCGTGGGCCAACTCGCCGCCTGGACGGTGGCCGCCCGCAGCTCCGGCTCGGCCGCGGCGCGCGCCGACGCCGGCGTCGGGCTGGTCGCCGCCCGCCGGGCCGTCCGCGTCACCGCCGCCCCGGGTACGACGGTCGCGCTGCCCCTGACCCGCGCGGCACACGTCGTCGAGTTCGAGCCGCTGCGCAACATCGCCATCGGCGCCGAGACCCCGTGGGGCATCGGCGGACCACTGACCGAGCTGCTGCCCGGCACCAGCACCGTCCGTTACGCCGAACGCGACGTGCCGGCGGACCCGGGCGCCGGGGCGGGCAGCCGTCCCCTGGTCCTGGTCGTGCGTGACCAGCACCGGCACGACTGGATGCGCGCCGCCGTGCACCGCGCGTTGGCCGTCCGGCCGGACGCCGTCGTGGTCGAGTTGGGTGTGCCCGAGCTGGTCACCGGGGCGGTGCACCTGGCCACCCACGGCGCCACCCGGGCCAGTGGACAGGCCGCCGCCGAGGTGCTCACCGGCGCCCGCTGACCGCCCGCGCTACGGGAGGTCGGCGACCAGGTCGGCGTACTCGGGGTGCTTGTCGATGAACGCGGCCATGAAGGGGCACTGCGGCACGATCTTCGTGCCGCGTGCCCGGAGCTGGTCCAGGGTGCCGCGGACCAACGCGCCGCCCACCCCCTTGCCCTGAAAGCCCCGATCCACCTCGGTGTGGGTGAAGACCAGCACCTCACCGCGCGGCAGGTACGCGGTGAAGCCGGCCAGCGCGTCGTCGACCAGGATCTCGAAGCGGTGCTTCGCCGGATTGTCCTCCACCAGGGTGCTCATCCGGCCATTCTCCCCGTCGGCTCGGCCAGCGCGTCGAGTTCGCCGAGCAAACGGTCCACCTCCTCGGCGGTGTTGTAGTGGTAGATGCTGGCTCGCACCGCGCCGCCGCTGTCGCGCAGACCCATCAGCTGGAAGTACTCGTAGGCGTAGTAGTCGCCGACGGAGAGGCAGAACCCGGCGGCACCCAGCGCCTCCTGGGTGGCCGCCGGGGACATTCCGGCGACCCGGAACGAGACGGTCGGGCAGCGCCGCGCCGGCGAGCCGTACACGGTGATCGCCGGCCGCTCCGCCAGCCCGGCGAGCAGCCGGTCCAGGAGCGCCTCCTCGTGCGCCTGGGCGGCGGCCAGCCCGGCCCGCAGCCGGTCGCGCCGGTTTCCGACCGCGTCCGGGTCCAGCCCCGCCAGGTGATCCACCGCCGCGGCCACGCCGGCCAGCAGCGGGAAGCTCGGCGTGCCGTACTCGAACCGGTCCGGCACCGCGTCGGAGGACGGCACCAGCTTCGCCGGGCGCAACGCCGCCCACCGGGCCGGGTCCGCCACCATCGCCGCCAGGTGCGGTCCGGACCACTTGTACGCGCTGGTGACCAGCACGTCGGCGCCGAGCGAGGCCAGGTCGGTCGGGCCGTGCGGCACCGAGTGCACCCCGTCGACACAGACCAGCGCGCCGACCGCGTGCGCGGTCTTGGCGATCGCCGACACGTCCGGCATGGTGCCGATGGCGTTGCTGCCGGCGGTCACCGCGACCAACCGGGTCCGCTCACCCACCAGGTCCGGGTACTGGGCCGCGGGCAGCTCACCGGTGTGCCGGTCGACCTCCGCCCAGCGCACGGTCGCGCCGGCCGCCTCGGCGGCCTGCACCCACGGCCGCACGTTCGCGTCGTGGTCGAGCCGGGACACCACCACCTCGTCGCCCGGCCGCCAGGTCGCGCCGAGCGTGCGGGCCAGGGTGTACGTCAGCGCGGTCGCGCTCGGGCCGAGCACCACCCCGGCCGGATCCGCGCCGAGCAGATCGGACACCGCCGAGCGGGCCTCGGCCACCAGCGCCAACGACCGGCGGCCCGCGACGTTGGCGGCGCTGCGGTTGCCGACCGCCGACCGCATGGCATCGGTGACCGCGTCGATCACACCGGCCGCGGTCTGGGTGCCACCGGCACCGTCGAGGTGGACGAAGCCCTCGGTCAGGGCGGGGTACGCGGCCCGGGTGCGGGCGATGTCGAACGGCATGTCCCGGACCCTAGCCGGGGCGCTCCCCGCGCTCGCTGTCGCCTGGCGTCGCGAGCGTCTCGTACTCTTGGCGAGGTGACGAACAGACCCGCCACCTTGCCCATTCCCCCCGTCCGCCGCGCCGCCGGTCTCTTCGCCGGTCTGGCGCTCGGCCTCGCCGTGCTCGCCGGGTGCAGCTCCCAGGGCGCCTCCACAGACTGCGCGCTGGACGCCTGCACCGTCACCTTCGAGCGGGGTGTCGACGCGAGGACGACCATCCTGGGCGTCGAGGCCAAGTTGGTCGGTGCCGAGGGTGACCAGGTGACCGTCGAGGTCGCCGGTGAGCAGCTCACCCTCACCACCGGCCAGCAGGCCGCCGAGGCCGGGGGCTTCGCGGTCACCCTGGACAGCGTGACCGACCAGCAGGTCAAGGTTCGCGTATCGCGTAACCCGGGCAGCTGATCTCGCGGGCGGCGGTGGCCGACGTTTGGGAATCTTCAGAATCGGAGATTGTGACGCCATGTCACTCACCCGTAGCGCCGAAGCCACCGCCTCCCGTACGGCGGACAGCCGGTGGCTGGAACTCCTCGCCCGGGCCGGCTTCATCGGCTACGGCATCGTCCACCTCCTCTTCGCCTGGTTGGCGTTGCAGATCGCGTTCGGTACGTCGTCCGACGACGGCGACCAGTCCGGCGCGCTGCGTACTCTCTCCGCACAGCCCCTCGGCAAGTTCCTGGTCATCGCCGTCGCGGTCGGCCTGCTCGCGATGGCGATCTGGCAGGCGCTGGAGGCGGCGGTCGGGCACCGCGCCGAGCGCGGCAAGGAGCGGGTCATGGAACGGGTCGCCTCGGCGGCCCGGACCATCGTCTACCTCTACTTCGCCTGGACCGCCTTCAAGGTCTTCAGCGACGCCTCGTCGAACAGCGCCGACCAGCAGGAGGCGTTGACCGGCAAGCTGATGACCTCCAGCGGTGGCCGCTGGCTGGTCGGCCTGGCCGGGCTGGTCGTCGCCGCGATCGGCATCGGCCTGGTGATCTACGGCGCCCGGAAGAAGTTCGAGAAGCACCTCAAGACCGGCGAGATGAGCCCGAAGACCCGCCAGCTCGCCCGCCGGCTGGGCATGGCCGGATACATCGCCAAGGGCGTCGCCTACGGCATCGCCGGTCTGCTGGTGATCGTGGCGGCGGTGAACTACGACCCCGAGAAGGCCCGTGGTCTGGACGCCGCGCTGCACACCCTGCGTGAGCAGTCGTACGGCATGTTCCTGCTGACCCTGGTCGCCCTCGGCATCGCCGCCTTCGGCGTCTACTGCTTCCTCCAGTCCCGGTACCGCAAGGTCTGAGCTGGTCGATTCTGAAGATGACGGGCACTCTTGGGCTTTTGCCCGGAGTGCCCGTCGTTTGATCGAAGGGAAGCACCGAAGCCGTGCAGAACTATCTCGAAACGGCCGTCGCCGCGCTCGCCGCGGCGGCGGTCGCCCTGTTCCTGGTCGAGGTCGTCCACCGGTTGACCCGGCGGTTCGGCCGCCGGTCACTGCTGTTGACCGAGTTGACCGACCACGCGCACCGCCCGTTCCAGGTCGCCGCGACGGTCCTGGCCGTGCAGTTCGCCGTCCGCTTCAGCACCGGCTACGCGGTCGGCGAGAGCTGGCGGCGGGTCCTGCTGCACCTGCTCATCCTCGGCGTCATCGCCACCCTGGCCTGGCTGGTCGCCTGCCTGCTGGTCGTCGTGGAGGACACCGCGCTGGCCCGGTTCCGGGTCGACGTGCCGGACAACCGGCACGCCCGACGGGTGCGGACCCAGGTGGTGATGCTGCGCCGACTGACCATCGCGGTGATCGTCATCCTGGCCGTCGGCGTGATGCTGATGACGTTCCCCAGCGTGCGCGGCATCGGCGCCGGCGTGCTGACCTCCGCCGGTGTGGTCGGTGTGGTGGCCGCGCTCGCCGCACAGAGCCTGCTCGGCAACGTCTTCGCCGGCCTCCAGCTCGCCTTCAGCGACGCCGTCCGGCTCGACGACGTCGTCGTCGTCGAGGGGGAGTGGGGCCGCATCGAGGAGCTGACCCTCAGCTATGTCGTGGTGCAGATCTGGGACGACCGTCGGTTGATCCTGCCCACCTCGTACTTCACCAGCAAACCGTTCCAGAACTGGACCCGCACGGAGGCGGCGGTGCTCGGCACCGCCGAGTTCGACGTCGACTGGGCGGTCCCCGTGCAGACCATGCGCGAGGAGCTACGCCGCCTCGTCGAGGGCACCGAACTGTGGGACGGGCGGGTCTGCGTCCTGCAGGTCACCGACGCCACCGGCGGGACGGTCCGGTTGCGCGCGCTGGTCAGCGCCGCCGACGCGGGCAGCCTGTGGGACCTGCGTTGTCTCGTCCGGGAACACCTGGTCGCCTGGATCCGGGACAACCGCCCGACGGCGATGCCCCGGCTCCGCACCGAGCTGGGCGACTCCACCAGCAACCTCTCCTGGCAGTGGGTGCAGCCGAGGCGGCCGGCCCGCCGCCTGTCCGACACCGAGGCGCCCGACGACGCCCGTGTCTTCGGCGGCAGCGACGACGGCGACGCCCGAAGCGAAGCCTTCGTAGGCCCCGAAGAAACCCGCCCCTGACATCCCCGGCCCGCGTCCATCTGGCGACCCGCCCCGCCCGGGCGGGGCTGCCCTGCCGGGCCGGGCCTGCCGGACCCGCCCGCGCCCGGCCCGCGTCCCGCGCCCGACCTCGCCCGCCCGTCCCGCGTCCTGCGTCCGGCCTCGCCCGCCCGTCCCCTCCGGCCCGGCCCTGCCCCGCCCGCAAGATCGTGCAACTTCCTGGTTGTAGTGGCCTCGACGGGGATCGAGGCCACTACAACCAGGATTGAGCAGGATCTTGCGCTATGAACCTCGACGATCATGAACTTGGCGGGTCCGTATGCCTATTTCGTCCCGGTCAACCTCATGATCACCGGCGGGCGGGCGGGCGGGCGGGCGGGAGGGGCGGGCGGAGGGGATGAGGGCCGGGAGAGGGGCGTGCGGGGGTGGGGGTTGGTTTCGGAGGTTTGGTTGGGCTTGGGTGGGGGATGTGCTGCCTGACGTCTCTGGCGCGATCGTGGCGGCTGGCCGCGTATCAGCGGCGCGGCGTCCGGACAACCGGGACGGTGAGCCGCCTGCCGCGCTTTAGGATTGACGAGCGGCGACTTCGGGCATACAGCGCGGTGATGAGGAAAGGAGGACAGCATGGCTGACGTGGCGAAAGCCCGCACATCCCAGAATGGGAGCGAGCCCTCCACCGCCGAGTTGGTGCAGCGGGCCACCGAGCAGATCTCCCGCCTCGTACGGGACGAACTGACGCTGGCCCGAGCGGAGTTGACCCAGAAGGGTAAGCACGCGGGCATTGGGATCGGCCTGTTCGGCGGCGGTGGCGCGCTCGCGTTCTTCGGTCTGGGTGCGCTGGTCGCCACGGCGATCCTGTTGCTCGACCTGGTGTTGCCCGCCTGGGCGGCGGCGCTGATCGTGGCGGTGGCCTGTTTCCTGGTGGCCGGCATCCTCGCCCTGGTGGGCAAGAAGCAGGTCAGCCGTGCTGTCCCACCGGTGCCGGCGGCCACGGTCCGTAGCCTCCGGGCAGACATGGACACCGTCACCGCCGCGGTGAAGGACAGGGGGCGGCAATGACCGGTAACGGGACCGGTGACACGGAAGCGCTCCGCGAGGAGATCCGTCGCACCCGGGTCGAGTTGGGCGAGACGATGGAGGCGTTGGCCGCCAAGGCCGACGTGAAGGCACGTCTCAAGGAGTCCGCCGAGCAGGCGAAGGAGCGGATGCGGGAACAGGCGGCGCAGACCGTCGCCCGGGTCCGCGGGCAGGCCGCGCGTGGCGCCGGAATGGCGCGGGCGCAGGCATACGAAAAGGGCGAGTTGGTACGCGCACAGGCGTACGACAAGAGCGAGTTGGTGCGCCGTAACCCGGTGCCGTGGGCGGCCATCGCGGCCGGCGCGGTGGCCACCGTGGTGGTGCTGATGATCGTGCGGGGGAGGCGTAGGTGAGCAAGAAAATCGGCAGGGTCGCGTACCGGCCGGTCGGCGTGTTGTTGGGTATCGCCGCGGGCACGGTGGCCGGGGCGATCTTCCGGCAGGTCTGGAAGGTCACCGCGGGCGACGGTGAGGCGCCCAACGCGACCGACGAGGATCGCGGCTGGGGCGAGATCCTGGCCGCCGCGGCGTTGCAGGGCGCCATCTTCGCGGTCGTCCGGGCCGCCGTCGACCGGGGCGGCGCGGTCGGCGTACGCCGGATGACCGGCAGTTGGCCGGACTGACCAGCAGCGACTTCAGCCCCCTTCCCGCATCGATGGGAAGGGGGCTTTCGCATGGCATCGCACGCCGCCCAGCGCGCCTGAGGCATCCGTCAGGTCACATGTCGGAGAAATTCGTCGGAGAGGTCGTGACAGACTTTTTACCTCCGTGATTTGCTGGTCCCCGCTGTTGCGAGATGGCGTGGGTTGAGAGAAGTCTCCTTCGTGGGGCCGCCTCAGGCACCGCTGCTCAAAAACGGCCAATCGGCCGGACGGCGTGCACGGCCGCCAGTTTTTCGAGGGAGATACACATGGCTCAGGGAACCGTGAAGTGGTTCAACGCTGACAAGGGCTTCGGCTTCATCACCGTCGATGGTGGGGGTGCTGACGTGTTCGTCCACTTCTCGGCCATCCAGACCAGCGGCTACCGCTCGCTGGAGGAGAACCAGCGGGTGGAGTTCGAGATTGCTCAGGGTCAGAAGGGCCCGCAGGCTGAGCAGGTTCGTCCCATCTGAGTAGGACGGCCGGCCCCCGCCGGCCAGTGGGACGACCCGGCTCACGGGTCACGGTGAAGCCCCGCATCCCGGTTGGGATGCGGGGCTTTCGCCTGATCGGGCTCGCCGCCGCGGCGGGCGGTCAGCGTCGACGCGAGCGCAGACCGAGCCAGAGCACCACCAGCCCGGCCACCGTCACGATCGGGCCGATCACCGCCCAGATCTTCTCGTCGGTCATCACGCTGCCGCTGACGTAGCCGAGGCCCTGGACCGTCCACACCGCACCGATCACCACGGCCAGCAGGCCGAGGGTGAGCGGAAGCCAACCTCTCATCGCGTCCCCTCTCCGCCGCCCGGGGCGGCGCGCCGCCGTCCAGCATCGCCGGCCGGACGGCGTGACGCGAGCACCCCGGGCACGCGGGTCACCACCGGTCGTGCACCTGCGGGCGGATCAGCTCGTCGTAGGTGTCGCGGACGGCTGCCAACTGCTCGTCGGTGAGCGGGGACAGGTCCGCCGCGGCGGCGTTGCGTCGGGCCTGGTCGGCGTCGCGGGCACCGGGAATGACCACTGTGACGCCCGCCTGGTCCAACACCCAGCGCAGGGCGAACTGCGCCATCGTGCGGTCCGCGTCGACGAGCGGGGCCAGCCGGCGTACGGCGGCCAGCCCTCGATCGAAGTCGACTCCGGAGAACGTCTCGCCGACGTCGAAGGCGGCGCCGTGCCGGTTGTAGTTGCGGTGGTCGTCGGCGGGGAACTCGGTGTGCTCGTCGTAGCGGCCGGAGAGCAGGCCACTGGCGAGCGGCACGCGGGCGATGATGCCGACGCCGGCTGCCGCCGCGGCCGGCAGCACCTGCTCCAGGGGCTTGTGGCGGACCGCGTTGAGGATGATCTGGACGCTCGCCACCCCCGGTCGGGCGATCGCGGTGAGGGCCTGGTCGCAGGTCTCGACGCTGACTCCGTACCCGGCGATGGCCTTCTCGGCGACGAGGGTGTCCAGACCGTCGAAGACCTCGTCGGAGGAGAAGACCTCGGTGGGCGGGCAGTGCAACTGGACCAGGTCCAGGGTGTCCATGCCCAGGTTGGCCCGGGAGCGGTCGGTCCACTGCCGGAAGTTGGCCAGGGTGTACGCCTCCGGCCGCTGCTCGACGCGGCGGCCCATCTTGGTGGCGACGGTCAGCCCGGCATCGGGTCGGGTGCGCAGGAAGCGGCCGATGAGTTGTTCGCTGCGGCCGTCGCCGTACACGTCGGCGGTGTCGAGGAAGGTGACCCCGGCGTCCACGGCGGCGGCGAGCACCGCCATCGCGTCGTCCTCGCTGACGGTGCCCCAGTCGGCGCCGAGTTGCCACGCGCCCAGGCCGACCGCGCCAACGGTCCGGCCGAGCCGGTTGAAGCTGCGCTGTTCCATGCCCCGAGCCTAGTGATCGGGTTGCCACCCTGCCAGGCGAGCCGTACCGTCAGCAGTACGGACGTACGGTTAAGGGGGCGGTCATGTGGGACCCGGCGACCTACCTGCGCTTCGGCGACGAGCGATCGCGGCCGTTTCACGACCTCCTCGCCCGGATCCCGGCCGAGCGCCCCCGGGCGGTGGTCGACCTCGGCTGCGGCCCCGGCCAGCTCACCGCCGTCCTCGCCGAACGGTGGCCGGCCAGCCGGGTACGCGGCCTCGACTCCTCAGCCGAGATGATCGAGCGGGCCGAGTCCCTCGGCGCGCCGGTCGACTTCGCGGTCGCCGACCTGCGCGACTGGCGTCCGACCGGCGACGACGACGTGGTGGTCAGCAACGCCGCCCTGCAGTGGGTTCCCGGTCACCAGGAGCTGCTGCGCCGATGGGCCACCGATCTGCCCGCCGGCGCCTGGCTCGCCATGCAGGTCCCCGGAAACTTCGCCGCCGACTCGCACCGCGCCCTGCGGGAGGTCGCCGACCGGCCGACCTGGCGGGCCGAGGTCGCCCCGCTGCTGCGCGCGGACCCGGTCGACGACCCGGCCGACTACGCGGCGCTGCTGACCGCCGTCGGCTGCGCCGTGGACGCCTGGGAGACTACCTACGTGCACCTGCTGCCGGCTCGACCCGCCGCCGAGCACCCGGTGCTGACCTGGATGGAGGGCACCGCGCTGCGCCCGGTCCGGGCCGCACTGGACGCCGCCGGCTGGTCCGCCTTCCGGGCCGAGCTGGGAGTACGGCTCACCGCGGCGTACCCGGTGCGGCAGGGTCAGGTGTACTTCCCGTTCCGCCGCGTCTTCGTCGTCGCCCGCACCGCCGCCCATGCCCAGGAGAATCCGTGACCGACCTGTCCACCTTCATCGCCGGCCTGCCCAAGGTGGAGCTGCACGTGCACCACGTCGGCTCCGCCCTGCCCCGGACCGTCGCCGAGTTGGCGACGCGCCACGAGGGGCGCACCCCCGTGCCGGCCGACCCGGACGCGCTCGCCAGCTACTTCGAGTTCCGCGACTTCGCGCACTTCGTCGAGGTCTACCTGAGCGTCGTGGATCTCATCCGCGACCCGGAGGACGTCTGGATCCTCACCCACGAGGTGGCCCGCGAGCTGGCCCGCCAACAGGTCCGGTACGCGGAGCTGACCATCACGCCGTACTCGCACGTCCGACGGGGCATCCCCGCTCCGGCGTTCTGCGAGGCCATCGAGGACGCCCGCAAGCGCGCCCTGACCGACTTCGGCATCGAGCTGCGCTGGTGCTTCGACATCCCCGGCGAGGCCGGCCTGCCGGCAGCCGAGGAGACGCTGCGGATCGCACTGGACGAGCGCCCGGACGGGCTGGTCAGTTTCGGACTGGGCGGCCCGGAGATCGGCGTACCCCGACCGCAGTTCCGGCCCTACTTCGACCAGGCCCGTGCCGCCGGGCTGCGCTCGGTGCCGCACGCCGGGGAGACCACCGGGCCGCAGACCGTCTGGGACGCGCTGAACGAGTTGGGTGCCGAGCGGATCGGGCACGGCATCTCCGCCGCGCAGGACCCGCGGTTGCTCGCGTACCTGGCCGAGCGGCAGATCGCGATGGAGGTCTGCCCGACGTCCAACGTGCGGACCCGGGCGGTCGCCACCCTCGACGAGCACCCGCTGCGTCAGCTCGTCGACGCCGGGCTGCTGGTCACCATCAACTCCGACGACCCGCCGATGTTCGGCACCACCCTCAACGACGAGTACGCGGTGGCCGCCCGCCTGCTCGGAGTCGGTGCCGAGGGACTGGCCGGGCTGGCCCGCAACGCGGTGACCGCGTCCTTCCTGGACGCCGCCGGCCAGCAACGGATCCTCACCGAGATCGACGCGTACCTCGCCAGCGCCGGCTGAGCCGGTCGGCCGCACGGGTGCCGGCCGGGCGGTTGGTCGAGCGGGGCTGGTTGGTCGAGCGGGGCGCGCGGCGGGAGCGTTGGTGTGGGGGGACCTGTGACTCCCGCCGCGCGCGCGGCTCCACCGGCCGTCGGTGCGTGGTGCGCTCGGCCGGTGGAACTGGTGGGTTCGTGCCCTGAATCCTGTCAGCCCACGGCCGACCCGACGGCGTCGTTAACCGGGATCTAAGGAAGACTTGCGCCGGCGCACAGCCCCGGTCCGGGCCGGGTCAGTCGTCGGTGGGGCGCTGGCGGGGCCAGCGGCGGCCGGTGGCCTTCGTGTCCCGGGCGTCGCGGGCCATCCGACCGACCAGACCGAAGCGGCTGACCTGCCGGGGCGTCGCCTCCGGGTCGGCCAGCAGCATCACCACACTGGCTCCGCCCAGCCGGGCACGGTCGATGCTCACCGAGCCGTTGGCCTGCAACGCGACCCGCTTGGCGATGTCCAGCCCGAGCCCGGTCGAGCCCTGGTCACTGGCGCCCCGGCGCAGCGCGCGGTCCGGGTTGGCGATGCCGGGGCCGGCGTCGTCGATCCGGATCGCCACGTAACCGTCGCGCCGGGACACCGCCACCTCGAACGCGGTGCCCTGCGGGGTATATCGGAAGACGTTGCCGATGACCGCGTCCAGCGCGGCGGCCAGTTCGGCCCGCGGCACCGGCGCCGGGATGCGCAGCTGGGCGCCGGTGACCCGGTGCGGCCGGTTCTGGTCGCCCGCCAACGCCGCCCAGAACACCATCCGGTCCCGGACCACCTCGCTGACGTCGCACATCGCCGGACCGGCCTCGAGCGCCACCGTCTTGCGGGTGGTCTTGATCAGCACGTCGATCTCACCCTCCAGGGTGACGATCGCCTGCCGTATCCGCCGGATCCCGCGCAGCCGGTCCAACTCCGCCGGGCTGAACGAACCCACGCTGGTGTCGTCGGACTCCAACGCCTCCGCGTCCAACCGCAGCACCGTCAACGGGGTACGCAGGCGATGCGACAGGTCGGCCACCAACTCCCGCTCGTCGGTGCGGGCGGCGTCCAGGCGGTCCGCCATCCGGTTGAAGGCGTACCCGGCCTCGGCCAGCTCGCGCGGACCGGTCGGCTCGACGCGTACGCCGAGGTCGCCGTCGCCGATGGAGAGCGCGGCTTTGACCAGACCGCGGGTGGCGTCCACCGCGCGGGCAGCGACCCGGTCGACCACCAGCACCGCCGCGCCGGCCATCGCCGCGCCGACAGCGAACAGCAGCAACCAGGTGCCGCCGGCGCCCTCGCCCAGCGTCGACTCCGGAAGGAACACCTCGACCACGGCCGTCCGGTCACCGAGCACGACCGGGTCGAGCCGGGCCACACCCCCGTCGACGTCGACGACGACCGACTGGCGCTCGGCGCGGGCCCGGTCCAGGTCGCTGCCGCTGGCCCGACCGGCGGATTCGTCCAACCCCAACCCGTGCACCACGGGCCGGGTGGGTGCGCCCTCGGCGCTGGCCACCACGGCACGCTCGACGACCGCCGGGTCGGTGCTGACCGCCAGCGCGCCGGTCACCAGCGCGCTGCGCCGGGCCGCTTCGGCGATCGCCTCGTCGCGGCTCTGCTCGCGCAGGCTGAGCCCGAGCGGGATCAGGAACGCGAGCGCGACGAGACTGCACATGCCGGCCGTGAGCAGGGCCAGCGCCGTCCTCAGTCCGGTGCCACCAGCCGGAACCCGACCCCCCGCACGGTGCGCAGGTAGCGCGGCTTCGCCGCGGACTCGCCCATCTTTCTGCGGAGCCAGTACAGGTGAACGTCGATGGTCTGATCCTCGCCGACCGATGGCTGCCGCCATACCTCCTCCAAGAGTTCCCGGCGGGACACTACCCGCCCAGGTCGTGCGGCGAGATACGCCAACAGGTCGAATTCCTTACGGGTCAGCGCCAGTGGCTCCCCGTCGAGCTGGGCGCTGCGCTCGCCCACGTCCACCCGCAGCCCGCCGACGCTGTGCACCGCGGGCTGCACGGACCGACTGGCCCGCCCGGCCCGGCGCAGCACGGTGGTGATCCGGGCATCCAGGTGCGCGCCGGTGAACGGCTTGACCATGTAGTCGTCGGCACCGGCACGCAGCAGCTTGACCACCGACTGCTCGTCGTCGCGGGCGGTGGCGATGATGATCGGAACATCGGTGATGCCGCGCAACATCCGCAGCGCGTCCGAGCCGTCCAGGTCGGGTAGGCCGAGGTCGAGCACCACCAGGTCGGGTGTCTCTGCGGCCACTCGACGCAGAGCGTCCAACGCCGTACCCACGGCGTGCACGGCATGCCCCCGGTCGGTGAGGGACCGCAGCATCGCGCCGCGTACGACGTGATCGTCTTCGACCAGGAGCACGGAGGCCACGACAAGACCGTACTTGGCCTGGCAAGTTGATCGCGTTGCGGCGTGCCTGGCGACCGGGCAAGCTGGTACGACGATGTCGTTCACCCTGTTCGCCGATGCCCGCCTGGCGCTAGCCCGGGACAGCCTCGCCGGTCTCTCCACCGGCGACGCGCTCGGCGCGCGGTACTTCCCGCCGGTGCCGGCGCCGGTGGATCTCACCGCCGACGCGCTGCCGCCAGCGCCCTGGGAATGGACCGACGACACCGAGATGGCCTGCTCGGTCTACGCCCAGTTGGCCGACTCCGCCGGCATCGACCGGGACCGGCTGGCCCTCTCCTTCGCGCAGCGATGCACCGAGCGGCGGGGCTACGGCGCGGGCGCGATGCTCATCCTGGGGCTGATCCGCTCCGGCACCCCGTGGCCGTTGGCCGCCGCCTCCGCCTTCGACGGGCAGGGCTCCTGCGGCAACGGCGCGGCGATGCGGGTCGGCCCGCTGGGCGCGTACTTCGCCGACTCGACGGCGCGCGCCGCGGCACAGGCGCGCGCGTCCGCCGAGGTGACGCACTCGCACCCGGAGGGGATCGCCGGGGCGGTCGCCGTCGCCGTCGCCGCCGCGCTGGCCGCCCGGGCCCGCCTCGACGGACACCGGCCGGCCCCGGAGCGGCTGCTGGCCGGCATCGCCGCCGCGCTCGACCCGGGCACCGAGGTGCATCGGGGCGTACACCGGGCGGTCGGGCTGCTCGGCCGTCCGTTGCCCCGGGTGGTGGCGGCGCTCGGCAACGGCTCCCGGGTCACCGCCCAGGACACCGTCGGGTTCACCCTCTGGGTGGCCGCCACCCACCTCGACGACTATCCGGCGGCGATCGAGACGTGCGTACGGGCCGGTGGTGACGTGGACACCACGGCGGCCATCGCCGGAGCGGTGGTGGCGGCGCACACCGGCGTCGGCACCCCGGGCGGGGTGCCCGCGCAGTGGCTGGCCGCCCGCGAACCGCTACCTACCTGGCTGCCCTGAGCACCTGTGGCCTGCCCTGGACGACCGGGTCCTGCCCCTGCGCGGTCTGCCCCTGCGCGGTCTGCCCCTGCGCGGTCTGCCCCTGCGCGGTCTGCCCCTGCGCGGTCTGCCCCTGAGCCTGGGCTGCCCGCGATCAACTCGGCTTCCTGCAAGTCGGGCTGTCCGCGCGGCGGGGATGCCGCGATTTCCTGAAGGTCGAGTGGATCACCGTTGAATCGGGCTGTCC
Source organism: Micromonospora sp. NPDC047756 (assembly GCF_055587245.1). Lineage (NCBI taxonomy): Bacteria > Bacillati > Actinomycetota > Actinomycetes > Micromonosporales > Micromonosporaceae > Micromonospora > Micromonospora sp. NPDC047756. The sequence goes on along the minus strand of NZ_JBVJGQ010000003.1, from coordinate 195,450 downwards.
GGGCGGCGGGGATGCCACGGTTTCCGGGAACCCGAGTGGATCAAGGATCAGCGCGATGCCGCCGAGACAGCCGGCGTCGGGTCGGCCGGCGTCGGGTCGGCCGGCTGCGGGTCGGCGGGCGTCGGTGCTGCGGGCGTCGGGCCGGTCGGCGTCCGGTCGGCGGTCTTCGCGGTCCCGTCCGCGTAGCCGGCCGTCTCCGTGGGGGTCGTGGCGTCGCTCGCGCGGCCACCCGCCGTGGAGGGCTTCGCGGTCCTGTCCGCGCGGCCGGTTATCTCGGCCAGGGTCGCGGGCGTCGCGGCCTCGTCCGGGTCGCCGGTCACCTCGGCGAGCGCGGTGGCCTCGGCCGGGTCGCGTCGGCGCCACCGGCTGAGCAGCCAGCCGATCGCCGCGCCGCCGCCCAGGCCGGCGAGCAGGCCGGCGGCCAGCAACCCGTCGGCACTGCCCCCGTCGGCATCGTCCGATGGGGCCGGCGGTGCCGCGTCCGCACCGTTGTCCGGAGCCCCAGGCACACCGGCAGCATCGGGCACACCGGCCGCCGGGCCGCCGTGGCCGCCGCCGTGCGCGGCCGGACCCGCCGCTCCGGGGGCCGCCGGCAGCAGGGTCAGCGCCGGGGCCCGGTGCGGACCGGTGGCGTCCGCCCACCGGACCACAGTGCCGTCGGCGTACGTCTGGACGACCTCGAAGGTGAGCCGCTCGGCCTGCGGCATCGGCCCCATGGAGAGCGCCAACCGAGCCGGCCCCGGGTCGCTGGCACCGACCCGGACCCAGGTCACCGCGGTCGTCACAGTGCTCACCCCGGAGGAGTGGATGCCGGGCAGCGGCTTGTCCAGGGTGCGGGAGCTGAGCCGGGGCGCCCAGCCGTCCACCGACATGGGGTAGACCTCGGCGATCGGCGCGTCGGCCGGCAGCCGTACCTCGATCTGCTTGGTCTTCGTGCCGGCCCGCTCCTCCGGGACGCTGAACTCCAGCCGCACCGCCTCGCCCTGCCGGGCCTCGGTCGGGGTGGTCGTCACGTCTGCCGCGTACGCCGTGCCAGGCCAGAGCAGCAGCCCGGCGGCGGTCACCGCGGTCGCCGCCGCGATCCTCCGCCGACGGCCACCGCCGTACGTGCTCGCCATGTCGTGCCCCCATCCGTGTCGGCGTGGCCGGTACCGGTTTCCGGCCACACCTTCTAGTTCGGCTGCGAGGCGCGAAAGGTTCAACGTCGGCGGTAAGGAGGTGCCGTTCCCGGGCGGGGGCGGGGGGACCGATAGCATCGGCAGGAGCCGAGGATCGGCACCGTTTCGTACCGCTTGGAGGAGTCACCGTGTCCGCACCCCGTACCCCCGCCGTGGCCGACCCCGTCGTCGTCGCCGCCGGGACCACGGCGGCCGACGCGGTGGCCGCAGCCGGACTGCCCGCGAACGGTCCCAAGGCCATCGTCGTGGTTCGCGACCCGCAGGGCCAACTGCGCGACCTGGACTGGACGCCGGCCGAGGAGACCGTCGTCGAGCCGGTCACCCTGGATTCGCCCGACGGGCTCAACGTGCTGCGCCACTCCACCGCGCACGTCCTCGCCCAGGCCGTACAGGACATCTTCCCCGAGGCGAAGCTGGGCATCGGCCCGCCCATCGAGAACGGCTTCTACTACGACTTCGACGTCGAGAAGCCGTTCCAGCCCGATGACCTCAGCAAGCTCGAGAAGCGTATGCAGGAGATCATCAAGTCCGGGCAGCGGTTCCGTCGCCGCCGCTTCGGCAGCCTGGACGAGGCGCGCTCCGAGCTGGCCGACGAGCCGTTCAAGCTGGAGTTGATCGAGGTCAAGGGCGAGGGCCTGGACACCGCCGAGGTGATGGAGGTGGGCGGCGGCGAGCTGACCATCTACGACAACCTCGACGCCAAGGAGGACAAGGTCTGCTGGTCGGACCTGTGCCGGGGCCCGCACCTGCCGACCACCCGACTGATCGGCGCGTTCAAGCTGATGCGCTCCGCCGCCGCCTACTGGCGGGGGTCGGAGAAGAACCCCCAACTACAGCGGGTGTACGGCACCGCGTGGCCGACCCGCGACGAGCTCAAGGCGTACCTGAAGCTGTTGGAGGAGGCCGCCCGGCGCGACCACCGCAAGCTCGGCGCGGACCTCGACCTGTTCAGCTTCCCCGACGAGATCGGCTCCGGCCTGGCGGTCTTCCACCCCAAGGGCGGCATCATCCGTCGCGAGATGGAGCACTACTCGCGGCGGCGGCACGAGGAGGCGGGGTACGAGTTCGTCAACACCCCGCACATCACCAAGGCGCAGCTGTTCCAGACCTCCGGTCACCTGCCGTACTACGCGGACACCATGTTCCCGCCCATGCAGCTGGAGGGCGCGGACTACTACCTCAAGGCGATGAACTGCCCGATGCACAACCTGATCTTCAGGTCGCGCGGGCGGTCGTACCGGGAGCTGCCGCTGCGGATGTTCGAGTTCGGCACCGTCTACCGGTACGAGAAGTCCGGTGTCGTGCACGGTCTCACCCGGGTCCGCGGCCTGACCCAGGACGACTCGCACATCTACTGCACCCGTGAGCAGATGGCCGGCGAGCTGTCCACGCTGCTCAGCTTCGTGCTCGACCTGCTGCGCGACTACGGCCTGGACGACTTCTACCTGGAGCTGTCGACCCGGGACGACTCACCCAAGTTCATCGGCGCGGACGAGGACTGGGAGGAGGCCACCGAGGCGCTGCGCACCGCCGCCGCGACCTCCGGCCTGGACCTGGTGCCCGACCCGGGTGGCGCGGCGTTCTACGGGCCGAAGATCTCCGTGCAGGCCCGCGACGCCATCGGCCGGACCTGGCAGATGTCCACCATCCAGGTCGACTTCAACCAGCCGGAACGGTTCGCGTTGGAGTACCAGGCCGCCGACGGCAGCCGCCAGCGTCCCGTGATGATCCACCGTGCGCTGTTCGGGTCGATCGAGCGGTTCTTCGGAGTGCTCACCGAGCACTACGCGGGCGCCTTCCCGGCCTGGCTCGCGCCGGTGCAGGTGGTGGGCATCCCGATCCGCGAGGATCACACCGACTACCTGCACGGCTTCGTCGCGGCGCTGCGTGCCGAGGGCATCCGGGCCCAGGTGGACGCCGGTGACGACCGGATGCAGAAGAAGATCCGGACGGCACAGCAGCAGAAGATCCCGTTCATGGTGATCGCCGGTGACGACGACGTGGCCGCCGGCACGGTCTCCTTCCGCTACCGCGACGGCTCCCAGCGCAACGGGGTGCCGGTCGCCGAAGCGGTGACCCACGTGCTGGACGTGGTCAGCTCACGGACCAACATCGGCCCCTCCGCCGCTGCGGAGTAACCCGCACGCCTCGCGGGGGCGCGCTCGTTGCCCCGCGTGTGCGGCGTGCCCCGCGCGTGTGCGGCGTGCCCCGCGCGTGTGCGGCGTGCCCCGCGCGTGTGCGGCGTGCCCCGCGCGTGTGCGGCCTGCCCCGCGCGTGTGCGGCGTGCCTCGACGTGTCCCGCGTGTGCGGCGTGCCCCGCACGCTCGCTCACCGCATGATCGTGCTCGATCCAGGAAGTAGTGGCCTCCGCGAGGTCGGAGGCCACTACTTCCATGTTCGAGCGCGATCTTCGCCCTCAGCGGGCGATGGCGCGAGCGCGATCTTCCTCTGCGGGCGGGCGATCTGGTACGTGCGCGATCTTCGCCCGCCGTCCGCGACCTTCGCTCGCCGAGCGCGGTCGGGCAGGAGCGCGATCTTCGCTCGCCGTCCGCGACCTTCGCCCGCCGTTCGCGGCGGGGGTGGGGCGGGGTGCGGCCCTCGGGTCAGATGCCGCAGTTCGGCGCTGACCAGCCTCCGACCGCCGCCACGTGGGTGTGGTCGTTGTGATCGGGGTAGCCGGGGCCGAGGATCTGCCCGAAGCCGTGGTTGCGGGCCTGCTGCGCCAGCCGGCAGAACGACGGGGAGCCGACCAGGTCCACCCCGTCGCCGTACAGGTGTCGGCTGTTCGACGCTCCGCCGACGGCGCTGTTGCAGGCGTAGCTGCGGAAGCTGCTGCTGATCGAGATGGCTACGTCGCCGAGGGCGTGCCGCATGGCCTGGAGCTTCCACATCGAGACGAGCGCGTTGAACCGGGCGGTGCTCGCCGAGACCGCGCCGCCGGACCAGTCGCTGTTGCACTTGTTCAGCTCGGGGTAGCTGAAGTTGGCCGGGGTGCAGTCGTCGTCCTGGAGGGCGTAGAGCCGGTTGAACGTCTGAGGGCCGGCGATGCCGTCGGCGGGCAGCCCGTACGCCTGCTGGAAGCGGATCACCGCCGACCGGGTGGCCGGGCCGTACGCGCCGTCGAGGGTGAGCACCGCGCCGTAGCCGGGGTAGCCGGCGACCCGGATCTGGAGTTGCCGGACATCCTCGCCGGACGCCCCCTGGGACAGGGTGCGTCCCCAGGTGTAGCAGCCGTCCGCCTGGGCCGCGCCGGCGGTGAGGGTGACGCCGGCCACTGTGGTGGCGGCGGTCATCGCCAGTGCCGCGAGGAATCTGCCGAGCCGTCGGTACATGGAACCCTCCATCATGCATGGAAGTACATGGATGAATGGAAGTTTCATGCCTCCGCTCTGATCCGTCAAGAACTTGCAATGCCGGGTTTCCCCCGGCGGGTGTCGCGGCAGGCCGGCGGGGCTCCGTAGGATCGGCTCGTGACAGGGGTGGAACGGCACACGGACAGTGACGGCATGGCGGACGGTCTGGAGCGGCTCTGGACGCCGCACCGCATGACCTACATCTCCGGCGAGGACCGCCCGGCCGAGGGCTACGAGAAGCCCGCCGGCTGTCCCTTCTGCCGAGGGCCGAAGCTGCCGCCGGAGGAGAGCCTGGTGGTGGCCCGGGGTGAGCATGTGTTCGCGGTGCTCAACCTCTACCCGTACAACCCGGGGCACCTGCTGGTCTGCCCCTACCGTCACGTGGCCGACTACACGGACCTGGACGTGGCGGAGACCACCGAGCTGGCGTCGTACACCCAGACCGCGATGCGGGTGATCCGCAAGGTCAGCAACGCCCACGGCTTCAACCTGGGCATGAACCAGGGTGGGGTGGCCGGTGCCGGCATCGCCGCCCACCTGCACCAGCATGTCGTGCCGCGCTGGGGTGGTGACGCGAACTTCATGCCGGTGATCGGCCGTACCAAGGTCCTGCCGCAGCTGCTCGGCGACACCCGCGACCTGTTCGCCCGCGCCTGGCCGTCCTGACCGCCGCCGGCCGCGCCGCGCCGGTCGCGCGACCTCCGCGCCGGTCCGGCCGGTCGGCGCGCAGCAGCGGGGTCAGCTCCAACCAGCCCTCCACCCGGTGTACGCGGGGCCCGCGTGTCCGCCCACCGATCTGCTACGCCCCGATCCGCCGAAGGTGGCACGATCGGCCGATGGCAGTCACGACACGGGTGTTGGGGCGCAGCGGCATCGAGGTCAGCGCCCTCGGCATGGGGTGCTGGGCGATCGGCGGTCCCTGGGCGGAGGGGACCCAGCCGCTGGGCTGGGGCGCTGTCGACGACGACGAGTCGGTGCGGGCGGTACGCCGGGCACTCGAACTGGGCATCACCCTCTTCGACACCGCCGACACGTACGGAGCCGGGCACAGTGAGCGGGTGCTCGGCCGCGCGCTCGCCGGTCGTCGCGACGACGCCGTGATCGCCACCAAGTGGGGTTACACCTTCGACGAGGCCGGCCGACAGGCCACCGGCGAGGATGCGTCGCCCGGGTACCTGCGCACTGCCGTGACCGCCTCACTGCGCCGGTTGGGCACCGACCGGATCGACCTCTATCAACTGCACCTGGCCGATCTGTCGGTGCCGAGGGCGCAGGCGCTGATCGGGACCTGCGAGGACCTGGTGGCCGAGGGTCTGATCCGCGCGTACGGGTGGAGCACCGACCGCACCGACCGGGCTGCCGCGTTCGGGCACGCCGCCGCCGGTGCCACCGCGGTGCAACACGCCCTGTCGGTGCTGCGCGACGCCCCCGAGCTGCTGGCCGTCTGCGACAAGTACGACCTGGCCAGCGTCAACCGGGGCCCGCTCGGGATGGGGCTGCTCACCGGCAAGTACACGGCCGCGTCGACGCTGCCCCGCGACGACGTACGCGGACTGGCTCCGGGCTGGTTGGAGTGGTTCCGGGGTGGCCGGCCGGCACCGGAGTGGCTGCGGCGGGTCGGCGCGGTCCGTGCCGCGCTCACCGCCGACGGGCGCACCCTCGCCCAGGGCGCCTTGGGCTGGATCTGGGCGCGCAGCGGTCGCACCATCCCGATCCCGGGCTGCCGTACGGTCGCCCAGGTCGAGGAGAACGCCGCCGCACTGCACCGGGGCCCACTGCCGGCGGACCAGTTCGTCGAGGTGGAGCGTCAGCTCGCCGCCGTCCGCACCGCAGCCCTGCGCGACGCCGACCGCCCCCACTGGCCCCGCCCCATCCACCCCACAGTCCATCCGTAACCCGGCCGCACAAAACACCCCCGGCCTCACCCACGGCGCGGGGGCGTCCGCCTGATGTCGCCCCGCCCCGCTCCGCGTCGGCTGCCCCGAGTGGCCCCGCGCCGTGCCGCCGAGCGCTGCCCCGCCCTTCCCGCCCTGCCCGCGTCGATCATGGAGTTGTGGTGCCTCACAAAAAGGGCATCAATCAACCTTTCGCCCACCACAACTCCATGATCGACCGGGAGACCTCATCAGCTTCCGTCGATCTTGCAGTTTCTGCGGTTACTTATGCCGCAACAGCGACATAGCGGCAACAGGAAGTGCAAGATCGCTGGGGCAGGGCAGGGCAGGGCAGGGCAGGGCAGGGGGCTAGGGGAGTTGTTCCTTGCGGGTCTGGTCGGCCAGGTGGGCGGGCATGGGGTCGTGGCGGACGAAGTGGCGGCGGAAGGTGCCGGTGCCGGCCGTCATGGAGCGCAGCTCGACGGCGTACCGAAGCAGCTCGGTGGCGGGCACTTCGGCGCGGACGAGGGTGCGGCCCTCGGTGTCCGGGTCCGGTTCGGTGCCGAGCACCCGGCCTCGTCGGCCGGACAGGTCGCCCATCACCGTGCCGACCGAGCCGTCCGGGATGCGGATGGTGACCTCGTCGATGGGCTCCAGCAGGGTCGGCTGGCCCCGCTCGGCGGCGTCGCGCAGCGCCAGCGCGCCGGCGGTCTGGAAGGCCGCGTCGGAGGAGTCGACGCTGTGCGACTTGCCGTCGACCAGGGTCACCCGCAGGTCCACCACGGGGTGCCCGGCGACCAGGCCGCGCTCCAGTTGGGCGCGGACGCCCTTCTCCACCGATGGGATGTAGTTGTGCGGCACCGCCCCGCCGACCACCCGGTCGACGAACTCGAAGCCACTGCCGCGGGGCAGCGGCTCGACCTCGATGTCGCAGACCGCGTACTGGCCGTGGCCGCCGGACTGCTTGACGTGGCGACCGTGCCCCTTCGCGGGAACGGTCAGCGTCTCGCGCAGCGACACCTTGACCGGCTCGGTGTCCAGCTCGACGCCGCCGGCGCGCAGTCGGTCGAGCACCACGTCCGCGTGTGCCTCGCCCATGCACCAGAGCACCAGTTGGTGGGTCTCCGGGTTGCGCTCCAGCCGCAGCGTGGGGTCGCCGGCGATCAGGCGGGCGAGGTTGCGGGCCAGGGCGTCCTCGTCGGCGCGGCTCCGGGCGGCGATCGCCACCGGCAGCAGCGGCTCCGGCATCTCCCAGGGGGCGATCAGCAGCGGCTCGTCCTTGGTCGAGATGGTGTCGCCGGTCTCGGCGCTGCCCGACTTGGTGATCGCGCAGATGTCACCGGCCACGCAGAGCGACACCTCCCGCAGGGTGGCGCCCAGCGGGGTGTAGATGTGCCCGACCCGCTCGTCGGCGTCGTGGTCGGGGTGCCCGCGTTCGGCCATGCCGTGCCCGGAGACGTGGACGGTCTGGTCGGGGCGCAGGGTGCCGGAAAAGACCCGGACCAGTGAGACCCGACCGACGTGGCGGTCGATGGTGGTCTTGACGACCTCGGCGACCAGCGGCCCGGCGGGGTCGCAGCTCAGCGGCGGACGCGGCGAGCCGTCCACGTCGGTCACCGCGGGCAGTTCGTGCTCCAGCGGCGACGGGAACGCGGCGGTCAGCACCTCCAGCAGCACGTCGAGCCCGACGCCGGTGTGGGCGCAGACCGGTACCACCGGGTAGAAGTGACCCCGGGCGACGGCCTTCTCCAGGTCGTCGATGAGCACCTCGTCGCCGATCTCCTCGCCGTCGAGGTAGCGGTCCATCAGGGTCTCGTCCTCGCTCTCGGCGATGATCCCCTCGATCAGCTCGTCGCGGGACTCGTCGATGGCCCGCTGGTGCTCCGGGTCGGGGTCGCGGACGTCGGCGGGCAGCCCGGCGCTGTAGTCGAAGACCCGACGGGTGATCAGGCCGAGCAGACCTTCGGTGGACACCCCGTCGTCGCCGAGCATCGGCAGGTAGAGCGGCATCACGTTGTCACCGAAGAGGCGCTGGCAGAGCGCCACCGTCTCGTCGACGTCGGCGCGGGGTTGGTCCAGTCGGGCCACCGCGACAGCGCGCGGCATGTCGACGGCGGCGCACTCCTCCCAGAGCGCGACGGTGGCCGCGTCCATGCCGCCCGCGGCGGAGACCACGAAGAGCGCGGCGTCGGCGGCCCGCAGCCCGGCGCGCAACTCACCGACGAAGTCGGCGTACCCGGGGGTGTCCAGCAGGTTGACCTTGATGCCGTTGTGCAGCAGCGGCGCGCAGGAGAGGCTGACCGAGCGCTGCTGGCGTACGGCGGCGGGGTCGTGGTCGCCGACGGTGGTGCCGTCGACCACGGTGCCGGCGCGGCCGATCGTGCCGGTCGCCGCGAGCAGGGCCTCGACCAGTGTGGTCTTGCCCGCCCCGGAGTGCCCGACGAGCACCACGTTGCGGACCCGCTCGGGCTCGGTCACCACCGGCGTGCCGCCGGTGGAACCCTTCTCGTGACTCTTCTGCGCCATGGGGCGCACCTCCCTCAGCCGGTGGTGGTGGCGACCGCCGCGCGAGGTGGAAGCGGCCCGGGGCGAGTGCGCGGCGATATCCTCCGGTGGTCTGCCGCACAGCGGGAACGGGACGGGTGGACGGGTGAGCTGGCTCACCTCCCGGCTCGATCTCACACCCGTTGCCGGGTAGGCACAAGCCTCCCCCAGGCGCGTCGGCGGTACCGTCCGTATCGCCGGAGCTGGGCGGACCGTTATCGTGGGGACCGCCATGGCGAAGATCTTCCAAGTGTCGGCCCGCGCGGGGATGACCCGCGTCGTCGAGCCGATTGCCCGCGCCCTGCTGCGCGCGGGCGTCACCCCCAATGCCGTCACCGTCGCGGGCACCGTTGGTGTGCTCGTCGGCGCGCTCGGCTTCGGTGCTCGCGGCCACCTGGTCGCGGGCGCGTTGATCGTCACCCTGTTCGCGCTCACCGACCTGCTCGACGGGACGATGGCCCGGATGAGTGGCGGCTCCACCAGGTTCGGCGCGTTCCTCGACTCAAGCATGGACCGGGTAGCCGACAGCGCCGTCTTCGGCGCGGTCGCGTACTGGCTGGCCACCGAGGGCGACCACTCCGGTGTGGCCGCCGCGTTGGTCTGCCTGGCCGCCGGCAGCCTCGTCTCCTACGTCAAGGCCCGCGCCGAGGGGCTCGGCATGACCTGCAACGTGGGCATCGCCGAACGCACCGAGCGACTGCTCATCGTCGGGGTCGGCGGGATCCTCACCGGTGTCGGTGTCGATCCGGCCCTGGAGATCGCGCTCTGGCTGCTCGCCGCCGTGTCGATCTTCACGGTGGGACAGCGGATGACGCACGTCTACCGCCAGGCCCGGCAGCTCCAGCCGGACGGCCAGGCATGAGTGGCGGGCGCGCGACCCGGCGTCGGAAGAACTGCGGCCGGGTCGCGTGAACCTCACCGAGCTGGGCTACATCGCCGGGTGGCGGGTGGTCCGCGCGCTTCCCCGGCCGTTGGTGGCGGCGGCGTTCCGGGCGGGCGCGGACCGCGCGCACCGCGCCGGTGGCGGGGGTACGGCCCGACTGCGCGCGAACCTGCGCCGGGTGGTCGGGCCGGAGCTGCCGGACGCCGAGTTGGACGAACTCGTCAAGCGCGGGTTGCGTTCGTACGCCCGGTATTGGATGGAGGCGTTCCGGCTGCCCGGTCTGAGCCGGTCGCAGATCCTGTCCGCCTTCCGGCTGGACGGCGCGGACCTGCTCGCCGCCGATGTGGCCGCCGGCCGGGGCGCGGTGGTGGCGCTGCCGCACGCCGGCAACTGGGACGCCGCCGGCGCCTGGGTGGCGGCCACCGGCTGGCCGATCACCACTGTCATGGAGCGGCTCAAGCCGGAGGGCGTGTACAAACGTTTCCTGGCGTTCCGCGAGGTCCTCGGGATGGAGATCCTGCCGACCCACGGGGGCCCGCGTCCGGCGTTCGACGTGCTGCTGGACCGCCTGCGGGCCGGTGCGGTGGTGCCGTTGCTGGCCGACCGGGACCTCTCCGCCCGGGGGGTGGAGGTGGACTTCTTCGGTGCGAAGACCCGGATGCCCGCCGGGCCGGCCCTGCTCGCGCTGCACACCGGCGCGCCGCTCTACGTGGCCTCGATGTGGTACGAACCGGACGCCGCCTGCGCGTCGCTGGTCGGTCCGTTGCCGGTGCCGGGGCCCGAGGTGGGGCCGTTGGACCAGCGGGTCCGGTCGCTGACCCAGCTGATCGCCGACCGTCTGGCGGCGGGTATCGCCCGGCATCCGGAAGACTGGCACATGTTGCAGCGGATGTGGCTGGACCAGGCGAGGTCGGGGGAGGGCGCGGCGCTGCCCTCGTCGGCCTCCGGCCCGGCCTGAGGAGGTGGGCTGACGGATGCGGATCGGCATCGTGTGCCCGTACTCCTTCGATGTGCCCGGTGGGGTGCAGAACCACGTCATGGACCTGGCCGAGGCGCTGATCGCGCTGGGCCACGAGGTCAGCGTGCTCGCACCGGCCGACGAGGATTCGCCGCTGCCGGAGTATGTGGTGTCGGCCGGGCGGGCCGTTCCGCTGCCGTACAACGGTTCGGTGGCCCGGATCGCGTTCGGCCCGGTGTCGACCGCCCGGGTGCGGCGGTGGATCACCAACGGTGACTTCGACGTGCTGCACGTGCACGAGCCGCTCACGCTGAGTTTGTCGCTGCTGGCCGTGCTCTCCGCCCGTGGTCCGGTGGTGGCCACGTTCCACACCGCGATGACCCGTTCGCGGGTGCTCGCCGCCGCGCAGGGTGTGCTCCAGATCGTGTTGGAGCGGATCACGGCCCGGATCGCGGTGAGCGCGCTGGCCCGCAAGGTGCAGGTCGAGCACATGGACGGCGGGGCGGTGGAGATCCCCAACGGGGTGGCGGTGGCCAAGTTCGCCGACGCCGAGCCGCTGCCGGGTTGGCCGGGGGAGTGCGCGGCCGGTACCGGCGGCACGCTCGGCTTCCTGGGCCGGTTCACCGAGGCGCGCAAGGGCTTCCCGGTGCTGCGCGACGCGTTCGTGGCGCTGGCCGCCACCCGGCCCGGTCTGCGGTTGCTCGTCGCCGGCCCGGGTGACCCCGACGACCTGTACGACCAGTTCCCGGCCGAGCTGCACGAGCAGATCACGTTCCTCGGCCTGGTCAGCGAAGCGGACAAGGCGCGCATGTTGCGCAGTGTGCACCTCTACGTCGCGCCGAACACCGGCGGCGAGTCGTTCGGCATGATCCTCACCGAGGCGCTGGCGGCGGGCACGACGGTCGTCGCCAGTGATCTGGACGCGTTCCGGCGGGTGCTCGACGGTGGGCGGGCCGGGCGCCTCTTCCCCACGGGTGACCCGGTGGGGCTGCGTGACGTGCTGGCCGAGCTGCTGGACGACCCGGCCGCGCGGGCCACGCTCAGTGCCTGCGGCGATCTGGTGGTCGCGAATTTCGACTGGCCGGTGGTTGCTCGCCGCGTTCTGGAGGTATACGCAGCGGCGATCGAGGCAACCGACGGGCGGGTCATCGACCAGGAGTGGGTGGGGCTGGGCTGAGCCGGTGTGACGGATGGTGCGGTGGTGACCGGCGGGACCGCTCGGGCCGCGCCCAATCGGACGAAACGGAGCAGCACTACGATGCCGCACATGTGGTGGGTGGTGGCCGCGAGCGTGGTCGTGGGGCTGGTCGCGGCGTACCTCATCTGGACCGCCGGCCGGGTGGAGCGGCTGCAGGGCCGCGCGGAGCTGGCGGCCCGGGCCCTCGACGCCCACCTGCTGCGCCGCGCGGCGGCAGCCGCGGTCCTGGCTGAGCGGCGTTTCGGCGTCGAGCTGTACGCGGCGGCCCGGATCGCCCTGGACGCCGGCCCGGACGAGCGGGAGGCGGCGGAGAACGACCTCACCCGGCAGTTGCGCGGTGTCCAGTTGGATCCGGGCGACCCGGACTGCGGGGCGGTCATCGCCGCGAGCCGTCGGCTCGCGTTGTCCCGGCAGGTGCACACCGACCTGGTGAGGGACGCCCGATCGGCGCGCAGCCGGCCGCTGGTGCGCCTGTTGCGGATGGGGCGGGGCCGGGAGTGGCCGCGTTACTTCGACATCGACGACCCGACCCTCGTCGTGCCGGCGGACGTCCCCGCCGCCTGACCCCCGTTGCCCGACGGCCTGGGGTGACCGCTGCCACAGGGCAGGCCACCGGGGGTCTGATTGGCTGTCGGTGCGGCGTTGTACCGCGCGTAGCATTTTCGCTGGCCACCCCCCAGAGCATGTCCAAGGAGCGATGACCCGTGCCCGAAAACACCGCCTCGAACACCGGTAGCGCCCCCGTCGTCGGCACCGCCCGCGTGAAGCGTGGGATGGCCGAGATGCTCAAGGGTGGCGTGATCATGGATGTCGTCAACGCCGAGCAGGCCAAGATCGCTGAGGACGCCGGCGCGGTCGCGGTGATGGCCCTGGAGCGGGTGCCCGCCGATATCCGCGCGCAGGGTGGGGTGTCCCGGATGAGCGACCCCGACATGATCGACGGGATCATCGAGGGGGTCTCCATCCCGGTGATGGCCAAGGCCCGCATCGGCCACTTCGTGGAGGCGCAGATCCTCCAGTCGCTCGGCGTGGACTACGTCGACGAGTCCGAGGTGCTGACCCCGGCCGACTACGCGAACCACATCGACAAGTGGGCGTTCACGGTGCCCTTCGTCTGCGGGGCGACGAACCTGGGCGAGGCGTTGCGCCGGATCACCGAGGGCGCGGCGATGATCCGCTCCAAGGGCGAGGCGGGCACCGGCGACGTCTCCAACGCCACCACCCACATGCGGAAGATTCGCCAGGAGATCCGCCGGCTGGCCTCGCTGCCGGCCGACGAGCTGTACGTCGCGGCCAAGGAGTTGCAGGCCCCGTACGAGCTGGTCAAGGAGGTCGCCGAGAGCGGCAAGTTGCCCGTGGTGCTGTTCACCGCGGGCGGGATCGCCACGCCGGCCGACGCGGCGATGATGATGCAGCTCGGCGCGGAGGGCGTGTTCGTCGGCTCCGGCATCTTCAAGGCGGGCAACCCGGCTCAGCGGGCCGCCGCGATCGTCAAGGCGACCACCTTCCACGACGACCCGGACGTGCTGGCGAAGGTCTCCCGCGGTCTGGGCGAGGCCATGGTCGGTATCAACGTCGACGAGATCCCGCAGCCGCACCGTCTGGCCGAGCGGGGTTGGTAGGCATGGGCGCACCCACCATCGGTGTGCTCGCGCTTCAGGGTGATGTCCGGGAGCACGTGGCGGCGCTGGCCGCGGCGGGTGCGGACGCCCGCCCGGTCCGCCGTCCGGCGGAGCTGGACGCGGTCGACGGCCTGGTCATCCCGGGCGGCGAGTCCACCACCATGAGCAAGCTCGCCGACATCTTCGAGATGCGGGAGCCGATCGACAAGCGGATCGCCGACGGTATGCCGGTCTACGGCTCCTGCGCCGGCATGATCATGTTGGCGACCGAGGTGCTCGACGGTCGACCCGATCAGCGGGGTTTCGCCGGCATCGACATGACCGTCCGGCGTAACGCGTTCGGCCGGCAGGTCGACTCGTTCGAGGCGCCGGTGACCGTCACCGGGGTGCCGGGTGCGCCGTTCCACGCGGTGTTCATCCGGGCGCCGTGGGTTGAGCGGGTCGGTGCCGGCGTCGAGGTCATCGGGGCGGTGTCCGACGGGCCGGCCGTCGACCGGATCGTCGCGGTGCGACAGGGCAACCTGCTGGCTACCTCGTTCCACCCGGAGCTCACCGGTGACCTGCGCGTGCACGCGTACTTCGTGGACCTGGTCCGCGCTGCCGGATGACGGGGTGCCCGTCGCTCAGCCGGCGACGGCACGCCGGCGCCCCGGGCGGCGGCCCGCCACCTCGTCGAGCGCGGTCGCTGTGGCGGCGTCGGCGGGCAACCGCACCACCAGCCGCTGCGGTCGGCCGACAGGCGGAGCCGGTGAGCTGAGATGAAGACCCCCTGACGATGTGAATCCACTTTCCCAACGTCTGCCCGATTTGGGCAGGCGCGGGGAGGCCGCCACGCGCGGTGCGTGACAGCGACCCGAGGGACGTCGGTAGGATTGCGGAGATTCGGCAGGGCCATCTGCCCGCCGCGGCTTCCACCAGAGCTGACCGGCACCTCCGCGTGCGCCGGTGGGAGCGGGGCGTGAGCGGTGCGGTCGATGCAGACGGCGGGTAGCAACGGAGGTAGAAGATGTCCGGCCACTCAAAGTGGGCGACGACCAAGCACAAGAAGGCCGTCATCGACGCCAAGCGCGGCAAGATGTTCGCCAAGCTGATCAAGAACGTCGAGGTGGCCGCGCGGACCGGCGGCGGTGACCCTTCCGGCAATCCGACGCTCTTCGACGCCATCCAGAAGGCGAAGAAGAGCTCGGTCCCGAACGACAACATCGATCGCGCCGTCAAGCGCGGCTCCGGCCTGGAGGCCGGCGGTGCCGACTGGCAGACGATCATGTATGAGGGGTACGGCCCGAGCGGCGTCGCCATGCTCATCGAGTGCCTCACCGACAACCGCAACCGCGCGGCGACCGAGGTACGGACCGCGCTGACCCGCAACGGCGGCTCGCTCGCCGACGCCGGCTCGGTGTCGTACATGTTCTCCCGCAAGGGCGTGGTGATCGTCCCCAAGGAGGGCACCAGCGAGGACGACGTGATGCTTGCCGTCCTGGACGCCGGCGCCGAGGAGGTCAACGACCTCGGTGAGGCGTACGAGGTGGTCTCCGAGCCGACCGACCTGATCCCGGTGCGCACGGCGTTGCAGGACGCCGGCATCGAGTACGAGTCGGCCGAGTCCTCCCTGATCCCCAGCGTCAACGTGCCGTTGGACGAAGAGGGCGCGCGCAAGATCTTCAAGCTGATCGACGTCCTGGAGGACTGCGACGACGTCCAGAACGTCTACGCCAACTTCGACGTCAGCGACGACGTGATGGCAGCAGTAGACGCCTAACCCAACCCCCCCCGCGCCCGCCCCACCCCGCCGCGATCTTGCACTTTCTGACCCGACACACCGGGCAACACCTGGCATATCGCCAACAGAAAGCGCAAGATCGCGGGCGGGATGCGGGGATGCGGGGGTGTTGCGCGGTGGGGGCAGTGCGGTTTGCGCCTGGTGACACCGTGGTACGGCGTGAGGTGCTGCGGGGCGAGGTCTGGTTCGGCTGCCCGACCATCTGCGTCGAGGATTCGCCCGACCTGCTCGCCCTCTACCTCCCACCGGGGGCCGAGTTCGGCTTCCCGGACACCGGCGTCTTCCCCTGCGGGCGGCACCCGTGGGAGGCCGCTGGGCACCGCTCCTGGTCCGGGCACGGCAAGCTGATGCTGCAACGCCCCGGTGAGGCGCACTCGATCGACGTGTTCTGGGCCGGGCCGGCACGCGAGTTCGCCGGCTGGTACTTCAACCTCCAGGACCCGCTGCGGCGTACCCCGATCGGGGTGGACACCCTGGACCACGAGCTGGACCTGTGGTGGGCCGCGGACGCCGACCGGTACGTCTGGAAGGACGTGGAGTTGTTCGCCGAGCGCCTCGTCGAGGGGCGCTACCCGGGCATGGCGGACGCCATCCAGGCCGAAGGTGACCGGATCGCTGCCCTCCTCGACGCCGGTGAGCGCTGGTGGGACCGGTCGTGGGCCACCTGGCAACCGGACCCGGCCTGGACGGCGCCCCCGCTGCCCGCCGGCTGGGATCAGGTGCCACCCGCGCGGTGAGCGGCGGCGACGTCAGTTCCCAGGCAGCGATCTGACCACGAACACCTGATCCAGGCCTCCGGTGCACGGCTCGACCAGTGCCGCGTCCGCCACGTCGTTGTCGTCGGCGCGCAGGCCGACGCACAACTCGCTGCGGTCGGGCCGGATCCGGTACGCGTCGGGCGTCGCTCCGGTCGGTTCGAAGTGGAACACCTGCTTCGGCCTGTTCGCGTCGCAGTCCTTCGCGTTCCAGGGTTCGAGGAAGTTCCGGCCGGGATCCTCCTCCCGGATGGTGAGGCAGCCCTTCCCGAGCACCGGGTGGATCCAGTGGATGAAGAACATTCCGTCGGCCACCGGTTCCAGCGAGGTGTCCGGTGGGGTGGCCTCCGTGCAGGGCCGCTGAACCGCGATCTCCTTCGTGTACTGGCCGTTGCGATCGCGGCCCTCGGTGAGGCAGAGATGCGGGCTGCGGGCGGGGCTGATCTGACTGAGCCCCGCGTTCGGCGAACGGGCACCGTCAGCCGCCGACGCGGTCGGATCGGTCGTTCGGGCGGACTTTCCCTGTTCGTCGTCGCGTCGTTCGATCCAGAAGCCCACGCCGAGCGTGGCCAGCAGGGCGACGACGAGCAGCGCCACCGGTGCGGGCCGCGTGAACCAGCGTGGGCGGGCCGGGCCGGAGTGCTCCGGGGCCACCGTCGTGCCCGCGTCGACCGGTGGCGGGTCTGCCGCCGGGGACGGGGGGGGCCAACTGACCTGCCGCGATGCGGTGCCAGGCCCGTAGCCACGTCTCGACCTGCTCTCCCGCCCCGCACGCGCGCACGAATGCGGCCACCACCTCGGAGCGTGGCAGTGTGGACCGTCGCAGGATGTCCGCCGCGGTGCTGCGGGCCAGTACGTCGCCCGTCGACGCGGCGCGCTGTTCCAGTTGTCGGTAGGTGAGGCCCGACCGGTCCTTGAGCTGGCGCAGCATCTCGACGAATTCGGCCGGGTCGGACGCGTCATCCGGGCGTAGCTCCCCCGTGGTCATCGCCCGATTCTCCAGACACCGCGGACGCGAGGGCAAATCAGGTCCCGGTGACTGTCCGACATGGTCGGACAGGATCCGGACAAGATCCGGACAAGCCGCTGTGAGCTGCCCGGACAGCCCAGCGCGGCGACCAGGGGATTGTCCCGACCGGCCGGGTTTCCTAGCGTCTTGGTCGATGGCCGCGCCGCTGACCGGCGTACGGCCGACCGGCTCGCGCCGGCACGGGTTCGAGCTGAACCACCGCAACGACACGGGGGAGATTCGATGGATGACGCTGTCCGGGATCCGGTGCCGCAGGCGGCCACGGCGGGGGAGTACGTGGCGTTGCTCCGGGAGGTGCGGCGGCGTTCCGGTCTGACCTATCGGGAACTGGCCCGGCAAGCCTCGGCGGCCGGGCACTGGCTGCCGCCGAGCACCCTCGCGACGATGCTGGGGCGGACGACGCTGCCCCGGGAACGCACCGTCGTCGCGCTGCTGGCCGCCTGCGGCACCCCTGCGGCCGAGGTCGACAGGTGGGTGGAGACACGGCGGGACCTCGAAGCTCGCCTCGGCGAGCAGGGTCGAGGGGAGAGCGACGCGCAACGGAGCCCTGCCGGCCCGTCCCCTGCCGTCGCGGAGGACATCCGCCCGAGCGTCGGCTCGGTTCCGCCGCGACCCCAAGCGCCCTGGCCGGCCCGTCGCTGGCTCCGGCTGGCGCTGCTGGCGGTGCTCGGCGTCCTGACGGTCGGGGCGACCGGGGCGCTGCGACCCCTCACCCCTCCCATGGTCGACAGCTCGTCGACCATCGGCTGCCCGGAGGTGCTGCGCCAGGGCATGTACGGCCCCTGCGTGCTGAGCCTCCAGGAACATCTGGTGGCTGACGGACTCACTGTCCCGGTCGACGGCTGGTTCGGCCCGGACACCACCAGCCGGGTGATGGTGTTCCAGGCGTTCGGCGGCCTGCCCGTCAGTGGCACGGCGGACGAGCGGTTGTTCGACGAGTTGGCGGGCGATCGCACGGTGCCCGCCACCTGGTCGGAGGACCGGATCGGCAAACACCTTCGGCGGACGTTCCCGGAGGACCCGTCCGGGGCGGTGCAGGTGGCGCGCTGCCTGTCCGGCCTGGACCCGTACCGGGTGGAGGTCGGACAGGACGGGTCGCGCCGCTGGGGGTTGTTCCAGTTCAGCGACACGGAGGTGTCCCGGTTCGGCGTCGACCGCCAGATGGCGCTGGACGCGGCGTGGAACATCAGGGCGGCACGGGAGGTCTGGTCTCGTACCGGCGACTTCGGCCACTGGACCTGCGCGGCGTAGCTGTCCGGCGGGACGCTCCCGGCAGCGCTCGCCGGCATCCGGTCAGGACACCGACGCCCGGGCGGGGCCGACCGGCGCTCAGCCGATCGTCTCCCGCTCCCGCCAGGCGGTGCGCAGCGAGGTCCGGCCGTTGGTGCGCAGCAGTGACCCCTCGTACACCCGGGCCCCGGCGAGGAGGAACGCGCCGGCGGCGAGCACCAGGAGGACCAGTGAGACGATCGGCTCCCAGCCGGCCGCGTCGCCGGTGAAGAGCCGCAGCGGCATGGCCGTGGGCGACGAGAACGGCAGGTAGGACAGCACGCGCATCGCTGTGGCGTTGTCGTTCAGGAAGATCACCGCGAAGAACGGCAGCATGACGGCGAGCTGCACCGGCGTCGAGACGGCGGCGATGTCCTCCTGCCGGTTGGCCAGCGCGCCGGCTGCGGCCCACATGGCGGCGAGCAGCACGAAACCGATCAGGAAGAACGGCACGAACCAGCCGATCGCCGGGGCGAGCAGGCTGAGCAGACCTCCGCTGTCGCCGATCTGCAGCCCGAGCACCGCCACCAGCGCGATCAGGGCGATCTGGGCGAACGCCAGGATGGCCCCGGCCACCACCTTCCCGGCCAGCAGGGCCCGCACCGGCACGGCGGCGACCAGGATCTCCACGATCCGGGTCTGCTTCTCCTCGATGACGCTCTGCGCGATCTGCACACCGAACGTCTGCGAGGTGATGAAGAAGACGAACGCGAAGACGAACGGCACCAGGAACGCCACCACCGGATCGACCGCGTCCGGGTCCAGCAGGCGAACGGTCGGCTGGGTGCTCAGGGCCCTCACCACGTCGTCGGGGGCGTCGTCCATGGCCAGGACGGCCGGTCCGCTGACCACCGCGGCGTCCACGTCGTCGTCGCGGACGGCCTGCTCGGCTGCCCGGTCATCGGGGACGACCCGGACCTCCAGCCCGGCGGCGCGCAGCGGCGCGGCCAGGCTCTCGGTCACCGCCACCGTGGACGGCCCGCCGGAGAACAGCGGCGGCAGGATGGTGCCGGCCGCGGCGATCAACAGGAAGAACAGCGTGCCGAACAGGAAGGTGCGGTCGCGCAGCTTGACCCGGATCTCGCGTTCGGCGACCAGCCGGGTGGCCTGGGTGACGTTCACTGGGTGACCTCTCGGAAGATCTCGGTGAGCGAGGGGCTGACCGGGCGGAAGGCGCGGACCGGGCCGCGCGCGAGGGCAGCCCGCAGCACGGGCTGTTCGTCGGTGCCGGCCGGCAGGTCGAAGACCACCCGCGCGCCGTCCAACTCGACCACCGTCACACCGGGGTGGTCGCGTACCCAGCCGGCGTCGTGCTCCACGACCAACTCGAACCGGGGCATCGTGTACGAGTCGCGCAGTTGCTGCCGGCTGCCGGCGGCCCGGATCACCCCGTCCCCGATGATCACCAGGTCGTCGCAGAGGCGCTCCACCACGTCGAGCTGGTGACTGGAGAAGAGCACCGGCACGCCGGCCGAGGCCCGTTCCCGCAGTACGGCCACGACGGTCTCCACGGCCAGCGGGTCCAGGCCGGAGAACGGCTCGTCGAGCACCAGCACCTCGGGGTCGTGCACCAGCGCGGCGGCGATCTGGGCCCGCTGCTGGTTGCCCAGCGACAGCGTCTCCAGCAGGTCGTCGCCGCGCTCGCCGAGCCCGACCCGGTCCAGCAGCGCGTCGGTGGACCGTCGTGCCGCGGCGGCGTCCAGTCCGTGCAGCCGGCCCAGGTACGTCACCTGCTCGCGGGTGGTCATCTTGGGGTAGAGGCCCCGCTCCTCCGGCATGTAGCCGAAGCGCCGACGGTCCTGCCGGGTCAGCGTGGTGCCGCCCCAGCTCACCTCGCCGGCGTCGGGGGCGAGCACACCCAGGATGATCCGCATGGTGGTGGTCTTGCCGGCGCCGTTGGCGCCCACGAAACCGGTCATCCGGCCGGCGGACACCTCGAAGGACACGTTTCTGAGCACCTGCCGGTCGCCGAAGCTGCGGTCGACGCCGTCGAGGCGGAGCGTTCTGGTCACGCACAGACGCTAGATCGAATCCGTCGCCGCGCCGTCCGCCCGGCGGCTGAGCGGGCGGGTCCGCCGCACGGCGGACGCCGGTCACCCTCCGGGCCGGACCACCCGGTTCTCGTACGCGAACACCACGGCCTGCACCCGGTCGCGCAGGCCGAGCTTGGCCAGTACCCGACTCACGTGCGTCTTCACCGTCGCCTCGCCCAGGTGGATGGCCGCGGCGATCTCCGCGTTGCTGGAACCGGCCGCGAGCAGCATCAGCACCTCCCGTTCGCGCGGGGTCAGCCCGGCCAGCGCGGCCTCGGCGTCCGGGCCCCGGTGGGCGGTGCCCGCCGGGTCGCCGGGTCGGGCGAAGGTGGAGATCACCCGGCGGGTGATCTCCGGGGCGAGCAGACCGTCGCCCCTGGCCAGCACCCGGATCGCCTCGACCAGCTCCTCCGGCGTGCCGTTCTTGAGCAGGAAGCCGCTGGCTCCGGCCCGCAGCGCGGCGAACAGATAGTCGTCGCGGTCGAAGGTGGTGAGGATCAGCACCGCCGGCGCCCCGGGGCCGTCGGCGACGATCTGCCGGGTGGCCTCCAGGCCGTCCATCCCGGGCATCTCCACATCCATGAGTACGACGTCCGGGCGGGTGGCTCGGGTCATGCTGACGGCCCGTTCGCCGTCGGCGGCCTCACCCACCACCTCGATGTCGTCCTCCACCTCGAGGATGACCCGGAAGCCGGTACGGACGAGGTGCTGGTCGTCGGCGAGCAGCACCCGGACCGTCGGGTTGGTGTCGGGCGTGTGCTCGGTTGCCGCGCTCATGCCGACGGCTCCGCGCCCGCTGGGGTCTGCTGCCTGTCGCTCGGCTCCCGCTGCGGAGCGACCGGGGCGGCGAGGGGGAAGCGGGCGCGGACCCGCCAGCCACCGCCGGACCGGGGCCCGGCCTCCAGGTCGCCGTCGTGGGCGGTGACCCGTTCGCGCATGCCGATCAGCCCCAATCCGTCGGTGTCGGCCCGCCCGCCGCCCCGCCCGTCGTCGGTCACGTCGACCTCCACCTCCCGGGCCAGGTACCGGACCCGCACGTCGAGCAGGGCCGCCTCGGCGTGCTTGAGGGTGTTGGTCACCGCCTCCTGCGTCACCCGGTACGCCGTCTGGGAGACCGATTCGGGCAGCGCGACCGGGTCGCCGTACACCCCGAGGGTGGCCGTCAGCCCGGCGGCCCGAGCCCGCTCGACCAGCTCGTCGATCCGTTCGACGCCGCCGGCCGGCGGCGTCGCGGCGTCGGTGCCGGCGGAGGTCCGCAGGACGCCGAGCATCCGACGCAGCTCGTCGACGGCGGTGCGGGCGCTCTGCTCGATGGCGGTCAGCGCGGTGCGGGCCTTACCCGGGTCGCGGTCGAACACCCGGCGGCAGGCGGATGCCTGCACTCCCATCACCGACACGTGGTGGGCGACCACGTCGTGCAGCTCGCGGGCGATCCGCACCCGTTCGCCGAGCACCGCCCGCTCCCGGGCCTCGGCCTGCGACCGGCGCAGGTCCTCGGCCTGGGCGCGCAGCTCGTGCTCGCGGCGCGCGGCCACCCACGCGGTCTCGCCGAAGAAGTACGCGAACCCCAGGACCAGAACGTTGAGCAGCACGCCGGTGACCACCATGGCGAGCCTCGGTGGCACCGGACCGACCGCGTCGGCGAAGGCGCTCGCCGGGATGTGGTCGAGCAGCACCGCGTAGTAGATCCCCAGCCAGGCGAACATCGCCGCGATCACGCCGACCCGGAGGCGGCGGGACCGCCGGCGGTCCCGGCCCCACGCGCCGACGGTGTAGAGCGTGCAGAACAGGGCCCACGCGGAGAACTGCGTCTCCGGGGCCGAGCGGGCCTGGGCGGCGATGAACGCCACCGCGACGACCAGCAGGGTCGCGGTCGGCCAGCGTCGTCGCCAGATCAGCGGGAGGGTCACCGCGACGGTCCAGAACAGCTGCTCCGGCCCGGACGGCGGTGGGCCCAGCAGGAACGCGCCGGTGCTGCGGGCCAGGGTCAGGCTGACCAACGCCAGCCCGGTCATCCCCAGGCCGATCCAGAGGTCGTTTCGGCGCTGCTCCGCCGTCGGGCCCGGACGACGCCATTCCTCTCGCGGTGCCACGCTCATCCGGGAACGATGCCACGCCGCCCACCAGGCCCGCCGACCGGGCGGGCTCGTGTGGGTCCGGTCGCGCCGACGGGCGGCGGCCCGGCGCGGGGTACGCGCCGGGCCGCCGCCCGCGGTGTCGCTCACGCGGTCGTCTGTTCGCGGGTCTTCCGGGCCGTGTCGATCAGGTCCCAGACCACGATCGCGGCCGCGCCCACGGCGATGGCCAGGCCGATGCCGTCCCGGTTGTCGGCCTCCGCCACCCAGGTCAGGCGCTCGGCCAGGGCCGGGTTGAGCAGTCGGTCGGAGAGCGCGAGCCAGGCCAGCGGCACCGCGAACGCCAGGTCGAGCAGCACCTTCGTGCCGAACAGGGCCCAGGTCCAGCGGTCGATCCGGTACTTCACGATCTCGAAGACCACACTGAGTGCCAGCACGCCGATCAGCGCCGGCAGCCAGAACGACCACAGAGCCGGGTCGAGGATCGCGATGTTCTCGCCGTCGGTGCCGTTCACCCAGGAGTGGTAGTGCTGCAGCGGCAGGTACGCGATGGTCAGCACCAGCATGATCACGGATGCGATGGTGTCGGCGAGGGGGATGCCTCGTCGTACCGGCGCGTCGGGCAACTGGTCGACCGTCCACTCCGGCAGGTCCACGGCCGTCTGGGTGCGCTCGATGATGGCGAAGGTCAGGGTGAGCCAGAAGGCGATCTGCACCGCCACCTGCATCGCCGTGACGATGCCGGGCCCGATGGCGCCGAACCCTTTTCCTTCCGCCGCCTCGACCACCGTGACGATCGTGCCGACGAGCGCCGGGATGAAGCTGAGCAGCAGCTTCAGCAGCCGCAGCCAGAGCAGGTAGTAGGTCGGGCCGATGAGCTGCAACCGGCGGTCGGCGTACCGGGCGGCCAGCACGTCCGGGTTGCCCAGCTCGGTGAGCACCTCCCGCTCGGCGGTGGTGGCGTCCTGCCCGCCGTCGGTCCGGCCCTCGATCATGTCGTCGATGGAGGCCCGCAGCTCGTTGGCGATCTCGTCGCGGCGCTGGGCGGGCACCGATCGCAGGGTGGCGGCGAGGTAGCGGTCGGTCAGGGTGTTCATCGTTGCGCTCCTTGGATCAGCCCGGTGATGGAGGTCTGCACGGCGGCGAGGTCGTCGAGGAGCCGGCTCAGCATCGACTCGCCCTCGTCGCTGGTCCGGTAGAACTTGCGCGGTCGGCTCTCCTCGGTGTTCCACTCGCTGGTCAGCAGCCCCTGGTCCTCCAGGCGACGCAGCAGCGGGTAGAGCGTGTTGGCGTCCACCGGAAAGCCGTGGTCGCTGAGCCGTTGCAGCAGTGCGTAGCCGTAGTCCGGTCGACGCAGCGCGACCAGGCTGGCCACCACGACGGTGCCTCGACGCAACTCCTGTAGGTGCGTCCGTAGAACGTCCTCGCTAACCATGTGTCACACCATACTGTGTGCCACACACTGTTGTCTACGGAGATAACGTCGCGTCTGCGTGGGGTGTTGGGCGCGGCTCGCCTACCCGCGCGTGTTTCGCCAGGCCGCAGGGGTTGTTCACCCCCCTTTGCTCTGCTCCCGCGGATGCGCCAGGACGATGCGGCCGGGTGGTGCCGCCGGGTGGTGCCTCCAGGGCAGCAGAGCAAAGGAAGCGCGCACGGGGCGCCCGGCCAACACCGGACGCCCCGCGACGGGCCCGCTCAGCAGGTCGCGCCCTGCCGGAAGTTCCGCTCGACGAAGCTGGCCGGCCCGACCTGGAAGTAACCCACGCCCGGCCGGATCGGGTGCCCGCTGAACAGCTCGACCCGCGAGCCCACCCGCACCAGGTACGCCTCGGCGTCTCCCGCGTCGTTGCGGATCAGCGAGCCCCGGCGCCCGTAGATGTCCTCCAGCTCGGCGAAGGACATGCCGACCGCCGCTCCGGCGGAGGAGTAGGGCGGTGCGGTGGCCGTACCGACCTCGACCAGCCGATCGTCGCGGAAGGCCAGGAGCAGCACGCCGGCCCAGGAACCGGTCGCGCCGGCGTGCACCACCGCGCCGCAGCCCGGCGCGGTCCAGTCGATGTGCCCGTTCGCGGTGAGCGCCGCCAGGCTGGCGCCGATCCGGTACACCCCGGCACCACCGACGCTGAGCACCTGCGGGTGGTGGTGCCCGGCGTTCGCAGCGGCGCGGACCGGAGCAGCCGCGACCGGACCGGCGGCCGTGGCCGGGGCGAGCGTGCCGAGCGCCAGCACGGCGGTGGTGACGAGGATCGAGGGACGTTTCATGGTGGCTCCTTCGGTGATGGGACTCCTGCCCTGTTAGTCACCGCGTCGGGGCCAACGGTTCGTCACCTTCCGGCTCGGCCCGGTCTACGGTGCAGAGAGACGCCCGCCGGAGGTGACACGGTGACGGCTCCACTGCGGATCGGGCCCTACGCCATCGAGCGACTGCTCGGCGTCGGTTCGTTCGCGACGGTCTGGCTGGGCCACGATCCGGCGCTCGACGCGCACGTGGCGATCAAGGTGCTGGCCGAGAACTGGAGCCACGACCTGCGGGTTCGGGAACGCTTCCTGGACGAGGCCCGGTTGCTGCGCCGACTGGAGCACGAGCGGTTGATCCGGGTGCACACCGTCGGTGAGCTGCCCGACGGTCGCCCGTACGCGGTCCTGGCCTGGGCGAACGGGGGCAGCCTGCGGGACCGGCTGGCCGTTGCGGAGATCCCGGTGCCGGCGGCGCTGCGGCTGCTCGGTGAGGTCTGCGCCGGGGTCGCCGTGCTGCACCGGCATGGAGTCGTGCACCGTGACCTCACTCCGGGCAACATCCTGTTCCGCCGCACCGGACCCGACGACAGCGAGCAGGTGCTGATCGCCGACCTCGGCCTCGCCAAGGCGCTCGCCGCCGCCTCCGGCCTGACCGCCCGCGCCGGCACCCCCGGGTACATGGCCCCGGAGCAGGACGACCCGAGCGCGGTGGTCGACACCCGCGCCGACGTGTACGGGCTCGGGCGGCTCGGTATCCGACTGCTGGCCGTCGACCCGCCGCACGTGAACCCGTCCGGACCTGAATCGGCTGGCTGCGCCCCGGAGATCCGACTACGGGAGGACGTGCCTCCGGCGGTCGCGGCGGTGCTCGCCCGGGCCACCGCCCACCACCCGGCCGACCGCTACCCCGACGCCTCGACGATGCACGCCGCGTTGACCCGCGCGAGCACCCCGGTGGGACGGCCGATGGAGTCGACCGTCGCGGGCGGTCCAGCGAGGTCGTTCGCATCGTCCGGTTCGGAACGACGAAAGCCGTCACCCCGGCCGAGCCGCCCGCACCGGATCCGGCGGGCCGCGACAGCGGTCGTGGCCGTCGCCGTCGTGGCCGCGGTCGGCGCCGAACCACGCGCCACCGGGCCGGCTTGGCAGGTCGGCGGCACGTACACCACCGGGCCGCTCACCGTGGTGTTGCCGGCCGGCTGGGCGGCCACGGGAACCAGTTGGGCCGGTCAGTTCGATGCCGGCGGCGAACCGGAACCGGCGCTGGTGATGTCGCCGCAACCCCGCCGCTGGGCCGCCGACCCCCGGCTGCCCGGCGCGTTCGTCGGCCTCTCCGCCGCCACGGCCGCCCGCACCACACCGGCCGGATTCCTGGCCGAGCGTTCGCACGGAGATTGCCCGGCCGCCCCGCCTCGCACCACCCGCCAGGCGGGCGTCGAGTGGACGGTGGTGGCGTACCGCTGCGACCAGGGTCGGCCGCGGATCGTCGAGTCCGCGGGCCTGCATCCCGGCCGGGCAACCCTGGTGTACGTGCAGATCACGCCCCCGGAGGACACCCCCGAGTTCGTGGACACCCTGCTCGCCGGGGTCCGGGTCAGGTAGGTGCGCCACGATCCGGCCGCGCAGGTCGGCGGTGGGCTAGCGGACCACCACGGTGATGGTGTGCGCGCGGTCGTCCTTGGGGATCGTGACGGCGACGGTGCCGGGTCGGACGAAGCGGATGTCCACCACCCCGACCTCGTAGTGCTGCGAGACCAGTTCCGGCCGGTCCACGGTGACCAGGCCGGGCCCGATGCCCTGGATCCGCAGCACCGCGCCGGTGGCGAAGCAGAGCGACCGCAGCAGTTCCAGCTCGGTGTCGGCCACCGGCAGGTCGTAGCGGACCGCGCCCTGACAACTGCTCGTCAGCGTGGTCGGCGGCGGGGTCGGCCGCTGGGGCGTACCCCGGGTCCTGGTCGGTGCGGGCGGCACCGGCACGGGCCGTCCGGCGGCCGACGGCGGCCGGGACGGCGACCGGCTGGTGCCCGGCGCCACCGACGGCGTGGGCGGCGGTGACGGCAGCGTCGACGCCGACGGGGACGGCCCACGCGGCTGTACGGGCAGCGGCGAGACCGCGTCGCTGCCGCAGGCGGCGACCGCCGCGGCGGCCGTGAGAGCGGTGACGACGCGGCCGACGGCCCGGCGGAGCGGAACCACCCGACCCCCTTCCCCGATCGTCGATGCCATCGCCGACGCAGAGTCAGCCCGATTCGGCGCCGAGCTGTTGTCGGACCTGGTGGCGGGCCAGGTGCAACCGGGACTTCACAGTGCCCACCGGCACGTCGAGCAACTCGGCGATCTCGGGATAGCTGAGCCCGAGTATGTCGCGCAGGGCCACCACCTCGGCGAGGTCGGGGCGGACGGCGTCGAAGGCGTCGAGCAGGTCGAGGCGGGTGCCGGCGACCACGCTCGTCCGTCGGGGGTCGGGCCGGTCGGGCAGCGGCACCCCGCCGGCCTCCAACCGGCAGCGGCGGCGCAGCGTGCGGTACGTGGAGCGGGCCCGATTGGCCGCCAGCCGGTGCAGCCAGGTGCGGAACGAGGAGCGTCCCTCGAACCGCGTGATGCCGTTGGCCAGGGCCAACAGCGTGTCCTGGCAGGCTTCCTCGGCGTCCTCCCGGTTCGGCAGGAACCGGGCGCACAACCGCAGCGCCTCGGGGCGTACCGCGAGCAGCAGGGCGTCCAGCGCGGCCGGGTCGCCGTGCGCGGCGGACCGGGCCAGGGCGTCGATGTCGTCCGCGTCGGGCATGCCGGGTGTCCAATGCTCGCCGGTGCCGATCCCTGAGCGTACGGCGGGCAGTGCCGCAGCGCCCCCGTACGGTCCGGCACCCGACGGCTATTCGAAGCGGGACACGTCCCCGGCTCCCCGGCGCAGGACCTCCGGCTCGGGCCCCGACAGGTCGATCACGCTCGTCGGCTCACTGCCGCAGTCGCCACCGTCGAGCACCGCGTCGAGCTGGTGGTCGAGCCGTTCCTTGATCTCCCAACCCTGGGTCATCGGCTCGTCGTCGCCGGGCAGGAGCAGGGTGCTGGACACCAACGGCTCGCCCAGCTCGGCCAGCAGGGCCTGGGTGACGGTGTGTCGGGGGACCCGCACGCCGACGGTCCGCTTCTTCGGGTGCAGCATCCGGCGGGGCACCTCGCGGGTGGCCGGCAGGATGAAGGTGTAGCTGCCCGGCGTGGACGCCTTCACCAGGCGGAAGACCGCGTTGCTGATCTGGACGAACTGACCGAGCTGCGCGAAGTCGTGGCAGACCAGCGTGAAGTGGTGCCGATCGTCGAGGTGCCGGATCTGCCGGATCCGGTCCAGCCCGTCCTGGTTGCCCAGCTGGATGCCGAGCGCGTAGCAGGAGTCCGTCGGGTAAGCGACCAGCCCACCACCGCGGATCAGGTCGGCGACCTGGCCGACGACCCGGGGCTGGGGGTTGTCCGGGTGCACGTCGTAGTACCTCGCCATCCTCCGAGACTAGGCGCACGAGGGGAGGATCAGGAGACGAGGGCCACCCTCGGCGCGGACGGTGGAGCCGCCGAGATCACCTCGGTAGGGTAGGTCCCGGTCGGCTCCGACCAACAAGATCCACACCGCCGGGGGGCGCCACGCATGGCTGATTCGTTCGCGCATCTGCACGTGCACACCGAGTACTCGATGCTCGACGGAGCGGCCCGACTGAAGGACCTGTTCGCCGAGGCCAAGCGGCTGGGCATGTCCGCTGTGGCGATCACCGACCACGGCAACATGCACGGCGCGAACGACTTCTACAACCAGGCGATGGCCGCCGGGGTCACCCCGATCCTGGGCGTCGAGGCGTACGTGGCGCCGGAGTCGCGCTATCACAAGGCGCGGGTCAAGTGGGGTCGCCCGGAGCAGAAGAGCGACGACATCTCCGGTAACGGCGCGATCACCCACAAGACCATGTGGGCGAAGAACGCGCAGGGCCTGAAGAACCTCTTCACCCTCAACTCGCGCGCCTCCATGGAGGGGCACTACGTCAAGTGGCCCCGGATGGACATGGAGCTGATCGCCGAGCACGCCGAGGGGATCATGGCCACCACCGGCTGCCCGTCCGGCGCGGTGCAGACCCGGCTGCGGCTGGGCCAGTTCGACGAGGCGCTCAAGGTCGCGGCCAGCTACCAGGACATCTTCGGCAAGGACAACTACTTCCTGGAGATCATGGATCACGGCCTCTCGATCGAGAGCCGGGTCCGCGAGGGGCTCACCGAGATCGCCCGCAAGCTGGACATCCCGCCGGTGGTCACCAACGACTCCCACTACACCCACGAGGCGCAGGCCACCGCCCACGACGTGCTGCTCTGCGTGCAGACCGGCAGCAACATCGACGACCCCAACCGGTTCCGGTTCGAGGGTGGCGGCTACTTCATCAAGAGCGCCGACCAGATGCGCGCGGTGGACTCGTCCGAGTTGTGGCAGGAGGGCTGCCGCAACACCCTGCTGGTCGCCGAGAAGGTCGACCCGAAGGGCATGTTCGAGTTCCACAACCTGATGCCGCGCTTCCCGGTGCCCGAGGGGGAGACCGAGGAGTCGTGGTTCCGCAAGGAGACCTTCGCCGGCCTGGGCCGCCGCTACCCGAACGGCATCCCCGAGGGGCACGTCGTCCAGGCGGAGTACGAGCTGGGCGTCATCAACCAGATGGGCTTTCCGTCCTACTTCCTGGTGGTCGCCGACTTCATCCAGTGGGCGAAGAACCAGGGCATCGCGGTGGGGCCGGGCCGTGGCTCGGCCGCCGGCTCGCTCGTCGCGTACGCGCTGGGCATCACCGACCTGGACCCGATCCAGCACGGCCTGATCTTCGAGCGGTTCCTCAACCCCGAGCGGGTCTCGATGCCGGATGTCGACATCGACTTCGACGAGCGTCGGCGCGGTGAGGTGATCAAGTACGTCACCGACAAGTGGGGTGAGGACAAGGTCGCCCAGATCGCCACCTTCGGCACGATCAAGGCGAAGGCCGCGATCAAGGACTCGGCCCGGGTCCTCGGTTTCCCGTACGCGGTCGGCGACCGGATCACCAAGGCGATGCCGCCGGCGGTGATGGGCAAGGACATCCCGCTCACCGGCATCTTCGACAACAAGCACCCCCGTTACGCCGAGGCGGGCGAGATCCGCGGCCTGTACGACTCCGACCCGGACGTTCGCAAGGTGATCGACACGGCCAAGGGCATCGAGGGGCTGATCCGGCAGACCGGCGTGCACGCCGCCGGCGTCATCATGTCCGCCGAGCCGATCATCGAGCACATCCCGTTGACGCGCCGCGACGCCGACGGGGCGATCATCACGCAGTTCGACTACCCGACGTGTGAGTCGCTCGGGCTGCTGAAGATGGACTTCCTCGGCCTGCGCAACCTGACGATCATCGACGACGCGGTCAAGAACATCGAGCTGAACCACGGCTTGAAACTCGACCTGCTGGCGCTGCCGCTCGACGACAAGGCCGCGTACGAGCTGCTGGCCCGCGGTGACACCCTGGGCGTGTTCCAGCTCGACGGCGGGCCGATGCGGTCGCTGCTGCGGTTGATGAAGCCGGACAACTTCGAGGACATCTCCGCCGTCCTGGCCCTGTACCGGCCCGGCCCGATGGGCGTCGACTCGCACACCAACTACGCGCTGCGCAAGAACGGCCTCCAGGAGATCACGCCGATCCACCCGGAGCTGGAGGAGCCGCTGCGGGAGATCCTGGCGCCCACCCACGGCCTGATCGTCTACCAGGAGCAGGTGCAGCGCGCCGCGCAGATCCTCGCCGGCTACACCCTCGGTCAGGCGGACCTGCTACGGCGGGCCATGGGTAAGAAGAAGAAGGAGATCCTCGACAAGGAGTTCATCCCGTTCCGGGACGGTTGCCGCGAGCGCGGCTACTCCGACGAGGCGATCCAGGCGGTGTGGGACGTCCTGGTGCCGTTCGCCGGGTACGCCTTCAACAAGGCGCACTCCGCAGCGTACGGCCTGGTCTCCTACTGGACCGCGTACCTCAAGGCGCACTACCCGGCCGAGTACATGGCCGGGTTGCTGACCAGCGTCGGCGATGACAAGGACAAGATGGCGCTCTACCTGGCCGAGTGTCGCCGGATGCGCATCCAGGTGCTGCCGCCGGACGTGAACACCTCGGCCGGGCCGTTCACCCCGGTCGGCAAGGACATCCGCTTCGGCTTGGCGGCGGTTCGCAACGTCGGGGCGAACGTCGTCGCCTCGATCATGCGCTGCCGCGACGAGAAGGGCGAGTACGCCGACTTCTACGACTTCCTGTCCAAGGTGGATGCGGTGGTCTGCAACAAGAAGACGATCGAATCGCTGATCAAGGCGGGTGCGTTCGACTCCCTCGACCATCCCCGCAAGGGCCTGCTCGCGGTGCACGCCGACGCGATCGACGCGTACGCCGACGTCAAGCGCAAGGAGGCCGTCGGCCAGTACGACCTGTTCGGCGCCGGGTTCGGCGACGCGGACACCGGCAGCACCACGGTGATGCCGACCATCGGCGACAGCGAGTGGGACAAGCGCGACAAGCTGGCCTTCGAGCGGGAGATGCTCGGCCTGTACGTCTCCGACCACCCGCTGTTCGGTCTGGAGCACATCCTCAACGCGGCCGCCGACACCACCATCGCCTCCCTGGCCGAGGAGGGCGGGGTGCCCGACGGGGCGGTCGTCACCCTCGCCGGCATCCTCTCCGGGGTGCAGCGCCGGGTCACCAAGCAGGGTCGTGCCTGGGCGTCTGCCACGCTGGAGGACCTGGCCGGTGGGGTGGAGGCGCTGTTCTTCCCCAACACCTACGAGGTGATCGGGCAGTACATCGCCGAGGACGCCATCGTGGTGGTCAAGGGTCGGGTGGACCGCCGCGACGACACTCCACGGATCATGGCGATGGACATGTCCATGCCCGACGTCAGCACCAGCGCCACGAACAAGCCGGTCACCCTCACCATCCCGGTGCACCGCTGCACCCCACCGCTGGTGGAGAAGCTCAAGGAGACCCTGGTGCTGCACCCCGGCGACACCGAGGTGCACGTCAAACTCCAGAACGGCGGGCGCACCACCACCCTGCGGCTGGGTCCGTTCCGGGTGGCGGCGACGACCGCGCTGATGGGTGACCTGAAGAGCGTCCTCGGCCCGGCCAACGTGAGCTGAGCCCGCATCGGTCCGGCCGGCCCACGCCGGCCGGACCGCCGGGGCTCAGACCCGCTCGGGGGCGCTGATCTCCCGCAGCTGGCCGTCGGCCAACCGCAACCACCGCTGCACGCCGATCTCGGCGAGGAACCGTTCGTCGTGGCTGACCACCACGAACGCCCCCTGGTACGCCGACAGCGCGCTCTCCAGCTGACCCACGCTGACCAGGTCCAGGTTGTTCGTCGGCTCGTCGAGCAGCAGCAGTTGCGGCGCCGGCTCGGCGCAGAGCACACAGGCGAGGGTGGCGCGCAGCCGTTCACCACCGGAGAGCACCCCGACCGGCAGGTTCACCCGGGCGCCCCGGAACAGGAACCGGGCGAGCAGGTTCATCCGCTTGGCGTCCGGCAGGCTCGGCGCGTACGCGGCGAAGTTCTCCGCCACCGTGCGGTCGAGGTCCAGCAGGTCCAGCCGCTGCGACAGGTACGCGATCCGCCCCTCGCCGCGCTTCAGCTCACCGCCGGACGGTTGGAGGTCACCGTTGACCAGGCGCAGCAGGGTCGACTTGCCGACGCCGTTCGCCCCGGTCAACGCGATCCGTTCCGGCCCCCGGATCACCAGGTCGGCGCCGTCGCCGCCGAACAACTCCCGGTCGTCGAAGTGGGCCCGCATCCCCTGGCCGGAGAAGACGGTGCGCCCGCCCGGGACGGTGGTGTCCGGCAGGTCCACGACGATCCGGTCCTCGTCGCGTACCGCCCGACCCGCCTCGTCGAGTCGCGCCTTGGCCTGACCGAGCCGGGACGAGTGCGTCTCCTGCGCCTTGCCCGCCGACTCCTGCGCGCTGCGTTTGAGCCCACCGGCGACGATCCGGGCCAGGCCGGCGTTCTTCAGGTTCTTGGAGGCGTTGCTGGCCCGCCGGTCGGCCCGTTCGCGGGCCTGCTGCATCTCCCGCTTCTCCCGCTTCACCTCCTGCTCGGCGTTGCGCAGGTTGCTCTCAGCCACCTCCCGCGCCGCCTGCACCGCCTCCGTGTACGCGGTGAAGTTGCCCCCGTACCAGCGGATCTCGCCCTGGTCCAGCTCGGCGATGCGGTCCATCCGGTCCAGCAGTTCCCGGTCGTGGCTGACCAGCAGCAGGCACCCGGACCAATCGCTGAGGACGTCGTAGAGCCTGTACCGGGCCTCCAGGTCCAGGTTGTTCGTCGGCTCGTCGAGCAGCAGCACGTCCGGACGGCGCAGCAGTTGCGCCGCCAGGCCGAGGGAGACCACCTGGCCCCCGCTGAGGGTGTGCAGCCGGCGGTCGAGCGACAACTCACCCAGGCCGAGGCGGTCCAGCTCCGAGCGGGTGCGCTCCTCGATGTCCCAGTCGTCGCCGATGGTGGCGAAGTGCTCCTCGGCGGCGTCGCCGGCCTCGATGGCGTGCAGCGCCGTGATCCGCTCGGCGACGCCCAGCACCTGCGCCACGCTCAGGTCGCCGACCAGCGGCAACGTCTGCGGGAGGTAGCCGAGCACGCCGTCGACGGTGACGCTGCCGCCGCTGGGCGGCAACTCCCCGGCGATCAGCCGCAGCAGGGTGCTCTTTCCGGCGCCGTTGGGCGCGACCAGGCCGGTGCGCCCGCCTGGAACGGTGAAGGACAGCTCCGAGAAGACCGGGGTGTCATCCGGCCAGGAGAAGGAAAGGTTCGAGCAGACAATGAACGCATCAGACATGCGAGTGACCTCAAAGGGTGGGTGGGCGTGCCTCAGCCGCCCGGCGACAACGGGAACCGGTGGAACGACGACATGGCCCCGGCGGCTGCGCGGAACGCGCGCCGAACCGATGGCCGAACACATCCGGTCTCACCCGGAGATGTCGTCGTCACCCGCCATGTCTGGTCTCCCTGGTCGTGTCACTGACCCAACTCCGCCGAGTCTAACAACGGATCTTCCCCCCGCCACCGGTTACGGCCCACCCCGGTCGATCTTGCACTTGCTGTCGTAGAAATGTCGCTTCTGCGGGCAACAGTCCCAGCAGGAAACGCAAGATCGGCGAGGTGTCAGCGGGGTCGGTACTCGACCTCGGGGCGGCCGGGAGTGCCGTAGCGGGGGGTGCGGGCGGCCCGGTCCACCGTGACCAGGTACTCCAGGTAGCGGCGGGCGGTCACCCGGGAGATGCCGGTCAGCGCGCTCACCTCGGTCGCGGACAGCCCGCCCTCCGCGCGGGTGCCGTCGGTGAGCGCGGCGCGTACCCGATCGAGGGTCTGCGCGTCGAGCCCCTTGGGCAGGCTGTGCCCGGCGGTGCCGCGCAGGGTGGCGAACATCTGGTCCACCTCGTGCTGGGCGGCGACCTCGCCGTCGGCGAGCGCCTGGGCGCGGTAGTCGGCGTACCGCTCCAGCTTGTCGCGGAACGCGGCGAACGTGAACGGCTTGAGCAGGTAGTGGGTCACCCCGAGGGACACCGCGGTGCGGACCACCGCGAGGTCCCGCGCGGATGTCACCGCGAGCACGTCGACGCTGCTGCCGGCCGCGCGCAGGGCCCGGCAGACGTCCAGGCCGTGCAGGTCGGGCAGCCGAAAATCCAGGAGTACGAGGTCCACGTCGCCGCCGCCGCCCGCGCGCAGGGCCGCCATCGCCGCCCGCGCGCTGTGCGCCACCCCGACCACCACGAAACCCGGAACCCGCTCGGTGTACGCGCTGTGCGCCTCGGCGAGCAGCGGCTCGTCCTCGACGACCAGGACCCGGATGGCGTTCATGACCGCTCGATTCTGCCCGGCAGCCGTACGGTGAACAGGCTGCCGCCGTCGTCGGAGCGGCCCACCTCGGCGCTACCGCCGTGCCGGCGTACCACCTGCCCGACCAGCGCCAGGCCGAGACCTCGTCCGGTGCTCTTGGTGGACCATCCGCGCCGGAACGCGTCGGCGACCCGCTCAGGTGCCAGACCGGGGCCGCTGTCGGCTACCCGGACCACCAGCTCGTCGTCGGTCGCGCCGACGAAGACCCGCACCCGGCGCGGCGCCGGCGTACCGGCCACCGCCTCTAGGGCGTTGTCGACCAGGTTGCCGACAACGGTGAGGAGATCTCCGGTGGGCAGGGGGCTGTCGTCCAGGCGGCAGTCCGGCTCGATGACCAGATCCACGCCGCGCTCGCCAGCCTGCGCGGACTTGCCGAGCAACAGCGCCGCCAACGCCGGCTCGGTCACCGCGCCGACCACCCGGTCGGTCAGCTGTTGGGCGAGGGCCAGGTCCCGGGTCCCGAGCCGGACGGCCTCGTCGGCGCGACCCAGCTCCACCAGCGTCAGCACGGTGTGCAGCCGGTTGGCCGACTCGTGGGTCTGCGCCTGCAACGCCTCGGTCAGCGCGCGCACCGAATCCAACTCGCTGGCCAGGGTGCGCAGCTCGGTCTGGTCGCGCAGGGTCAGCACGGTGCCGAGCACCGCGCCCTCGAAGCGGGTGGTCCGCTGGTTGGCGACGAGCACCCGGTCACCGGCGACGACCGGCTCGTCCCGGGCGTCGCGGCCGGAGTCGAGCAGCTCCGCCGCCGCGGGCGGCAGGTCGATCCCGGCCACCGGTTGGTCGATCACTGGCGCGTCCGGGTCGAGCCCCAGCAGCCGGCGGCCCTCGTCGTTGACGAGCGCCACCCGACGATCGGTGGTGAGCACGACGAGACCTTCCCGCACCGAGTGCAGGACGGCGTCGTAGTACTCGTACATCCGGGTCATCTGGGCCGGCCCCAGACCGTGCGTCTGGCGGCGGAGTCGACGGCTGAGCAGCCAGGAGCCCGTCGCGGCGAGGGCCAGAGCGGGCGCGACCACACCGAACAGCACCGGCAACTGGCCGAGCAGCTTCTTGTCGATCGCGCGGGTGGTTATGCCCACCGAGACCAGACCGACGAGGCGTCGTTGCTCGTCGTACACCGGAACGACAGCGCGCACCGACTCGCCGAGCGTGCCGACGTTGGTGGTGGTGAACGCGCGGCCCGCCAGAGCGGGCCCGATCTCGCCGACGAACGGCTCGCCGATCCGGTCCCTGGTCGGGTGCGAGAAACGGGTGCGGTCGGGGGCCATCACCACCACGAAGTCGGTGCCCGTGGCCTGCCTGGTCGATTCGGCGTACGGCTGAAGGACGCTCGCGGGGTCGGCGGTGGTGAGGGCCGCGCGGACGTCGGGGGAGCCGGCCACGGTCTGCGCCACCGCGAGCACCTCCTCCTGCGCGGCCTGGCGGGAGTCGCTGCGGGCCAGCCAGACGGCGCCCGCCGCGCCGGCCAGCACGAGCAGCGTCACCACCATCGCCTGGAGGGCGAAGAGTTGCCCGGCGATGCTCCACTGGCGTCGGGCCACCTCCACCACCCCTCCTCGTCGCGCCACCGCTTCTGCCGACGCGGTGAACAGAATGACCGCAAGGCTGTCAACGGGTGAGACGCGCTTCACATTGTCGACATGGACACCACCGCATCCGCCACCACCCCGGCACCGGCGGTCCGCCGGGACCGTACCCGTTACCTGTATCTGGCCGTCATCGTGGCCGTGGTCGCCGGCATCGTGGTCGGCCTGGTCGCCCCCGATTTCGGCAAGGAACTCAAGCCGATCGGCACCGGCTTCGTCAACCTGATCAAGATGATGATCAGCCCGGTCATCTTCTGCACCATCGTGCTCGGCGTCGGCTCCGTCCGGCAGGCCGCGAAGGTCGGCAAGGTCGGCGGCCTGGCCCTCGGCTACTTCCTGACCATGTCGACGGTCGCGCTCGCCATCGGTCTGGTCGTCGGCAACCTCATCCACCCCGGTTCGGGCCTGAACCTCGGCCCGGACCTGGTCGGCTCCGGCAAGGCCGCCGCCGGTGACGAGGCCGCCGGTACGGCCGACTTCCTGCTCGGGATCATCCCGACGACGCTGCTCTCCTCGCTCACCGAGGGCAAGGTGCTCCAGACGCTGCTGGTCGCCCTGCTGGTCGGCTTCGCCGTGCAGGCCATGGGCCGGCGGGGCGAGCCGGTGCTCAGCGCCATCACCGTCATCCAGCGGGTCGTCTTCAAGGTCCTCGCCATGATCATGTGGCTGGCGCCGATCGGCGCGTTCGGCGCGATGGCCGCCGTGGTCGGCGCGACCGGCGTGGACGCCCTCAAGAGCCTCGCCCAGATCATGGTGGGCTTCTACGCCACCTGTCTGATCTTCGTGCTGGTGTTCCTGGGCGCGCTGCTGTGGTTCGTGGCCCGGATCTCGATCTTCTCGCTGCTGCGGTACCTGGGCCGCGAGTTCCTGCTGATCCTGTCGACCTCGTCGTCGGAGTCGGCGTTGCCGAGGCTGATCGCCAAGATGGAGCACTTCGGTGTGAGCAAGCCGGTCGTCGGCATCACGGTGCCGACCGGCTACTCGTTCAACCTGGACGGTACGGCGATCTACCTGACCATGGCGTCGCTGTTCATCGCCGACGCGCTGGGCAAGCCGTTGGCCGTCGGCGAGCAGATCTCGCTGCTGTTGTTCATGATCATCGCGTCGAAGGGCGCCGCCGGAGTCACCGGCGCCGGGCTGGCCACGTTGGCCGGCGGCCTCCAGTCGCACCGCCCGGATCTCGTCGACGGGGTCGGCCTGATCGTCGGCATCGACCGGTTCATGTCGGAGGCTCGGGCGCTGACCAACTTCGCCGGTAACGCGGTGGCGACGGTCCTGGTGGGAACCTGGACCGGCGAGTTCGACCGGGAGCGGGCGACGGCGGTGCTGAGCGGCGACGACCCGTTCGACGAGGCCACCATGGTCGACGAGCACGACGACGAGGCGGCGTCCCGCCCCGACGGGAAGGAGGCCGCGCCTGCCGGAGTCCCGGTCTGAGTCACGGCACGGGGGTCGCGGGCGACGCAGCGCCGCCGTGACCCCCGCCCGGCCAGTGGGAGACGGGATCAACGCCGCCGCCCGGATCGCGCTGGCCGTCGTCGGTCGAGGCGGATGCTCGCCGTGCTCAGGCCCGCCAGGCGTCCAGGCACCGCGCCATCACCCGGAAGGGGGTGGCCTGCCCCTTGGTCTGGTCGACGGTGCCGCGCA
Source organism: Micromonospora sp. NPDC047756 (assembly GCF_055587245.1). Taxonomy (NCBI): domain Bacteria; kingdom Bacillati; phylum Actinomycetota; class Actinomycetes; order Micromonosporales; family Micromonosporaceae; genus Micromonospora; species Micromonospora sp. NPDC047756. The sequence continues at coordinate 157,512 of NZ_JBVJGQ010000003.1, read as the reverse complement.
CCGCTTCACCCTCGGTTGGTTCCGCGGTCACATCGATCAGCACGAGCCGCCCAGCCGGTGGCGCCACCTCGACGGTCGCCCCCGCACCGCGAGCGTCGCCCAGCCGCCGCCGAGGCAGCCGACACGCCTCGGCCAGGCCCGGCAGCCGGATGATTTCTCCGCACTCCTAATCGCGATGCGGTAGAGGAAAAGGGTCGCGATCGGAAATCACCACGTGATCGACCCGACTGATTCGGAGAATGCCCTGCACGGCCGACCGGCCGTTCACAGGGGCGACTGCTGCGGAAAAGAACTGCACAACAGCCTTACCGCCCCCTGTCCCCGTTGATCAAGAGGTTTGCGTCACGACACCCCGGTGTGGATGACGCAAAGCTCTTGATCAACCGGGGTGGGTGGGTGGGAGGGGTGGGGGCTAGGGGTTGGTGGTGCAGGGGACGCCGATGCCGAGGTTGACGTGGTTGGTTCGGCCGTTCGACGTCACGATGAGCGGTACACAGGCGGCCTGCGCGACCCAGGTGCCGCCGACGAAGGCCATCCACCGAGCCTGCCCACCCTCCGGCGCGCAGGCGTGCACGGTGACGGCCGCGGCGGGCGTGCCGGTGCCGCCCCAGCCGATCCGGGCCTTGCCCTGCCAGCCCGGTGCCACCCGCAGGTCGACAACTGTGCCGGCGCGGACGACGAGCCCCCATTTGGCGAAGAGTCGCGCCGCCGGACCGGTTTTCTGAGAATCTTCCGCCGACATCACGGGGGCGTCGGGCACCGCCACGTCGTCGCCCACCAACCGGTAGCCCTCCGGCGGGGCTGGCAGCGTGTCGACCGATGGCGTGCACGGCGGCCCACCAACGCCTGCGCTCGTCGACGGCGCCGCGCGGTTGGTCGGCGGTGTGGTGTGCCGGCCCGGGTCGCCGGCCGGCGTGCAGGCGGTCAGGAGCGCCACCAGGCACAGGGAGCCCCACCGGGCCGCGCCCGGGTCGGTCCGGCGTTCGACGGAATTCGAATTCATTCGATATTGATAGCAGATTACCGATATACGCGTTGGTAACGTTGCGGTGGGCGACAGCGCGTGGCAATAGTGGAGTTATGTCGTGATGAACGATCGGTCAGCAGTCGATCTTGCATGTGACATTTCCAACTGCCGCTTATTCAACCGCCTTGGAAATTGGGCTGGTAAACCTCGCCGGGTACCTTCCTGGCGTGCCAGACGCCTCTCGACAGTTGGTTGCCGATCGCTATCGGCTGGTTCGTCCGCTCGGTCAGGGCGGGATGGGCCGCGTGTGGCAGGCCCGCGACGAGATGCTCCAGCGTGACGTCGCCGTCAAGGAGTTGGTGGCGCCGCCCGGCCTGCGTGACGACGAACGCCAGGAGATGCGCGAACGGTCCATGCGCGAGGCGCGGGCCGTCGCCCGCCTGGGCCACCCCAATGTCGTACGCGTCTTCGACGTGCTGCACGCGGGCGGCGATCCATGGATCGTGATGGAACTCGTGCCGTCCCGGTCCCTGCAACAGGTGCTCGAAGCCGAGGGGTCGATGCCGGTGGACCACGCCGCGCGGATCGGGCTCGGCATTCTGGGCGCGCTGCGCGCCGCGCACCGGGCCGGCGTGCTGCACCGGGACGTCAAGCCGGCGAACGTGCTGCTCGGCGACGACGGCAGGGTGGTGCTGACCGACTTCGGTCTGGCCACTCTTCCCGGCGACCCACGGATGACCCAGACCGGGATGGTGCTCGGTTCGCCGGCGTTCCTCGCGCCCGAGCGGGCCACCGACGGCGACGTGGGACCGGCGGCCGACCTGTGGTCGCTCGGCGCCACCCTCTACGCGGCGGTCGAGGGACGCACCCCGTACCACCGCTCGTCTCCGATCGCCACGCTGGCAGCCCTCGCCACCGAGCCGCCACCGCCGCCGCAGCGAGCGGGTCGGCTGACCCCGCTCCTGCAGGGACTGCTGCGCCGCGAGCCGGATCAGCGGATCAGCGCCGATGAGGCGGATCGGCTCCTGCGGCAGGCCACCATGCCGGACGGGCCAGCCGCCGCAGCGAGCCCCACCGGCGTTCGGCCGCTGACCCGGATCGCGACCACGACCACCGCCGGCGACGAGCTTCGTCCGACGATCGTGCCCGAGTTCGTCACCGTCGAGTCCGATCCGCCCACGTCGCCGGCTGTTCCCGCCGGGCCCGGGTTCGGGGCGGGCCGTCGGCGTCGGGCACGGCTGATCGGGTCGATCGGGGCCGCCGCGCTGCTGGTCGTCCTGTTGGTCGCCGCGTCCCTGCTGAACGGCGGCCTGTTCGGTGGCGCGGGTGACCGCACAGGGGCGGCGCCGGCGGTGACCCCGTCGCCGATCGCCGAGACGCCGGTGTCCAGGGTGCTGCCACCGGCGCCCGCGGGTTGGCGCTACTACCGCGACGACCCCCGCTTCCTCGTACCGGTGCCGGACGGCTGGCAGGCGCGACGCGACGGTGAGCGCGCCGCGTTCCGCGAGCCGGACGGCAGCCGCGTGCTCGTCGTCGACGAGCTTCGGTCGATCCCGGCGGACCTCCTCGCCGAGTTGCGAAAACGGGAGGGGGCGCAACGCGGGCGGTACGCCGACTACCGGCAGACGCGACTCGACGCGCTGCGCTACCAACTGCGCGCCGCCGAATGGGAGTGGGCCTACACCGACGGGGACGGCACGCCGATGCACGCGTTGAGCCGTCTCTTCGTCGGCCACAACGGGCACGCGTACTCGATCGACTGGACCACCACCGCGGCTGAATGGTCCGCGAGCGCGGCCGTCTTCGCGCTGATCACGGATGGTTTCCAAGGCCTGCCGGTCGCCGGTGTCCCGCCGTCCCGACCCGCCGGGCCGCCACCGTCGGCGAGCGTGGGCCCGCCGTCGCCCGGTGCGGGCAGTGGCACGACGACCGCCCCGGGAAATCCGTCGCAGCAGGCGGCTGCTCCACCACCGCCGTCGCCCACCCAGCGCAGCACACCCGCCGGCCAGCAGATCTCCAGCTTCGTCAGTGACCGCTGCATCGACATCCCGGACGGCAACGCCGTCGCCGGTGCGCGGCTGCAGATCTGGGACTGTCGGCGGACCGCGAAGCAGCTGTGGACCTTCCCGGCGGACGGCACGGTCCGTTCGATGGGCAAGTGCCTGGATGTGGCGGGCCACTCCACCGAGGACGGCGCCGCCGTTCAACTCGCCGAGTGCTCCGGGGCGGCATCGCAGAGGTTCACCCTCAACAAGGCGTACGACCTGGTGAACACCAGGGCGGACAGGTGCGTCGACGTGCGCGACTCGAACCCGGACAACGGTGCCCGACTGCAGATCTGGCAGTGCAACGGCAACGCCAACCAGAAATGGCGGGCCAGCTGAGCGCTGACGGCAGCGCCCGCGCACCCGTTCCGGGCCCTCCGGCTCGCCCTGCTCGGCGGCTCCCGGCGGTGATTCGTCGCCAAACCCGCCGCCGGTCGGGAGCCGCGGTGAAGAATGGTGGACCGGGGAGGGGTGCCGCGACGAACCGGGGGAGCGGTCGTGCTCGCAACCAGCCTCCTTGGCCGGCTTCGCCGCCGTGACCCGGGTGACGCCGTCCTGCGACGCGCGGCCCGGCTGACGCTCGTCGCGTCCGTCGTCTTCTACGGCTGCCGGTACGGAGCGGGCAACTCGACGCTCGCCACGTACGGGTTGTTCGGCACGATCGCGGCCGGGTCGTTCGCGCAGCTACCCGGTCCGGCACCGCAACGGGCGCGGATCCTCGTGCTGTCGCTGCCGGTGGCGTGGGCGCTGATCGCGGTGGGCTCGCTGTTGGCGTGGAGCACCTGGGCGGCCGCCGGTGGCATGCTGGTCGTCGGGTTCGTGGTGGCGTTCGCCGGGGTCGGCAACCCGCGCCTGGTGGGGTTGGCCAGCGCGTTCCAGCTCTTCTACATCCTGGCGTCGTTCCCGCCGTACCAACCGGACACCCTGCCGGAGCGACTCGGTGGGGTGACCCTCGCCGTCGTGCTGCTGGCCGCGGCCGAGGTGGTCCTCTGGCCCGACCCGGTGCCGGTCTCCTACCGGCAGCGCCTGGCCGAGGCGGCCGACGGTATCGCCGCCTTCCTCGACGCCACCGCCGAGCGGCTGACCGACCCGCACGCCGCCGTGGGTCCGCGACGCGAGCGGGCGTACGACGTGGTGGCGGCGATCGCGCTGAACCGCCGCCCCCCGGCGTGGGCGCCCACCGCGGCGGGCGCCCAGGACCGGGCGTTGCGGATCTGCGGGGCGGCCTTACGGGAGGTGCTCGCCGACGCGGACCGGTTGGCGGCGGACGCCCCACCGCGGCGGATCCCGGACCTGGCAGCGGCGCGTCTGCTGCGCTCGTGCGCGGACACCACCCGCGCGGCCGGCCGGAGCCTGTCACCGGGCGCCCCGGCGGTGCCCCCGGCCGACCTGGACGTGGCGGTCGGGCGAGCCGAGGCGGCGTACCCGGTGGGTTCCGGTCAGGTCCGCGACGAGCCGGACGTCCCCCGGTTGTGCCGGGACGCGACAGCGCTGGCCCTCGCGGACCAGGTGCGGGTCTTCGCCGTCGGTTCTCAGGTGGCGACCGGGGCGCGGCTCGGCGGCGGCGATGCCTCCTCGGAGCTGTTCGCGTACGCCCGGCGCAGTCCGTGGACGCTGTACTGGTGGCAGTTCCGCTCCCACCTGGCACCGCGCTCGGCCCACCTGCACAGCTCGCTGCGGCTGGCCGTGGCGCTCGCCATCGCCCGGGTGGCCGCCGGGGTGTTGCAGCTGACCCACGGTTTCTGGGTGCTGCTGGCCACCCTCACGGTCCTGCGCACGTCCGCCGCCGACACCCGTACGGCGCTGCGACCGGCCGTGCTGGGCACCATCGTCGGTGTGGCCGTCAGCGGCGGGGTGATGCTCGTCGTCGACGAGCCGATCGTGTACGCCGTCGTCCTGCCGGTCACCCTGCTGTTGGCTTTCGGCGTCGGCCGGCTGCTCGGCCCGGTGTGGCAGCAGGCGCTGTTCACAGTGCTGCTGACCGTCGTCTTCGCCCAGCTCAGCCCGGCAGGTTGGCAGCTCGCCGAGGCGCGCCTCGTCGACGTGCTGCTCGGCGCGGTGATCGGCGTGCTCGCCGGGGTGGCGATCTGGCCGCGCGGCGCGGGCCACGACCTGCGGCGCAACGCCACCCGTTACCTGGCGGCCAGCGCGGACGCTGTCGAGCAGACGGTCCAGGCGATCCTCGGTGACGCTCCGCCGCCCACGGGCGCCCTCGACCGGGTCCGTCGCCGGATAATCCTCATCGACTCGTCGTACTGCCAGTACCACTCGGAGCGGCACGATCCGCACCGTCAACAGGTGAACTGGGACGCCGTGCTGAGCGCCGGGCACCACGTCGTACCCGGAGCGGAGTCGTTGCTGCGGCGCAACCCGCCCGGCTGCCTCGCCGGCTGGCCCGGTGCGGCGGCGCTGCTGCGGGACTCCGCCGGGCGCCTGCGATCGGCGTACGACGCCGTCGCCGACGAGGTCGCCCACGGCCGGACCTCGGACCGGGCGTCCGTCTCGACGGCCTGCGTCGACCAGGTGGACCGGATCCGTCCGCTCCTCGGCGGGGCCGACCATCGGTCGGTCCGGCACCTGGTGGAGGTCGACCGGTGGCTGGCCGGCCTCGCCGACACTCTCGCCCGCGCCCGTCCGCCCGCCGCCGTCGAGCCGGCCGGCCGCAGCGACGAGGGCCGACCTGGCGGGTGAGTTTCGGCGCAGACGGGGGTCGGCACGGTGCCCGCGAGCGACTCACGTCCCGGCCCGCGGCCGGACGGGCCGCCGATCGCCGATTGGCCGTGCCCGTCGCGCGGCGTTCGGCCTAGCGTCGAGGGCATGGAGATCGAGCAGGCGCAGAAGCTGTGGGAGCCGGAACCGGGCTGGTTGAACACCGCCAGCTACGGGTTGCCGCCGGAGCCGGCGTGGACGGCGGTGCAGGAGGCTCTCGCGGTCTGGCGGGTCGGTCGTACGTCCTGGGAGGGCTGGGGCGAGTCGACGACCCGGGCTCGGGCCACCTTCGCCGGCCTCATCGGGGTGCCGGCCGCCGACGTGGCGGTCGGCGTGGCGGTGTCCCAGCTCCTCGCGCCGGTCGCGGCGGCGCTGCCCGCCGGTGCCACGGTGGTGGTCCCCGAGGTCGAGTTCACCTCGAATCTCTTCCCCTGGCTGGTGCAGGAGGAGCGTGGTGTCACGGTCCGCACGGTGCCGCTGGGGTCTCTGGTCGACGCCATCGACGCGGACACCGATCTGGTGGCGTTCAGCCTGGTGCAGTCGGCCGACGGGGCGGTCGCGCCGTACGACGAGATCGTGGCCGCGGCCCGCGCGCACGACGCGCTGGTGGCGGTGGACGCGACCCAGGCGTGCGGCTGGCTGCCCTTCGACGGCAGCCGGGCCGACGTGGTCGCGGTGGGCGGCTACAAGTGGCTGATGAATCCGCGCGGGACCGCGTACGCCTATCTGGCCCCCGGGTTGCGCGAGCGGCTGCGCCCGGACGCGGCCGGCTGGTACGCGGGCCGCGATCCGCACGCCTCCTACTACGGCCCCCCGCTGCGGCTGGCCGACGACGCCCGCCGGTTCGACATCTCGCCGGCCTGGTTCAGCTGGGTCGGTGCGGCACCCGCCCTGGAGGTGGTCGCCGAGATCGGTGTGCCGGCGATCGGCGCGCACAACGTGGCGCTGGCCAACCGGTTCCTGACCGGGCTGGGCCGAGCGCCGGGGGAGAGCGCCATCGTCAGCGTGGACGTGCCGGACGCGGAGCAGCGTCTGGCGGCGGCCGGCATCCGGGCGGCGGTGCGCGCCGGACGGGTCCGGGCCTCGTTTCACATCTACTCCACCGAGGCCGACGTGGACGCCGCGCTGACGGCGTTGACCGCCTGAACCTGGCGCCGAGGACGGCCGGGCGCGTGACCGGCCGTCCTCAGCGGCATCAGGAGCAGACGCTGAAGGTCGCCGCGGTGTACGAGAGGCGTCGCCACTCCAGGTCGATCCCGAGGCTCATGTCCCACGTGCCGTCTTCGAGGCGACCGAAGTGAAGGATGTTGCTGCCGGCTCCGTCGTAGTAGTACCACCCCTCGCCCTCGTAGACGGCGAGTCGGGTCGCCGCCCTGGCCAGCGTCCGGGGGCCGACGACGCCGTCACCGACGAGGCCCCGAGCGGTCTGCCACTTCTTGGTGGCGGCGGTCGTCACCGGCCCGAACCGGCAGTCGACGCCCGAGCGGGCGAGGTAACCGTCGGCCCAGAGGATCAACTGCCACATCGCGACGACGTTGTTGTACGAGCGGGTCGACGCGGAGATGGGTCCCTCGTCGTTCCAGTCGTCGGTCCAGGTGCCCGAGCCCGCGACGTACCCCTGGCTGACGCTGGCCGACGCCGGCGCGGCCGGGACGGCGATGGCGATGGCGCCGACTGCGGCGACGACGATCGCCGTCGCCACGGCCCTGATTCGTAGGTACATGGAACATCCCCCTTTGGCTGAATGGCAGCTGTCATGGGGGTAGATGGCCGGCGGACCCACTTTGTTCACGACGGGCGGACATTCGACGTCAGGCCAGGTGGCCGCCGATCTTCGTGTAGCCGCGCAGCAGATCCCGCGAGATGATCAGCCGCTGCATCTCGTCGGTGCCCTCGAAGATCCGGTAGAGCCGGACCTGCCGGTACCAGCGTTCGATCGGCAGCTCCCGGGTGTAGCCCATGCCGCCGTGGATCTGGAGCACCCGGTCGACCACCCGGTTGACCATGCCGGCGCCGTAGAGCTTGCCCATCGACGAGGCGTGCCGAGGGTCCAGGCCGGCGTCGACCGTCCACGCCGAGCGCAGCACCAGCCAGCGGGCGGCCTCCAGCTCCGTCTCGGAGTCGGCGATCATCCACTGGATGGCCTGGTTGGTGCCGATCTTCGTGCCGAAGGTCTCCCGGGTGTTGGCGTACTCGATGGCCATCTGCAACACCCGCTCGGCGATGCCGATGGCGTGCGACGGGATGGTGTAACGCCCCTTGCCGATCCACTCCATGCCGAGCGTGAAGCCCTGCCCGATCTCACCGAGGATGTTGCGGTGCGGCACGCGTACGCCGTCGAAGATGAGTGACGCGGGCCCGCCCTCGCCCATCGTCTGGATGAACTCCGAGCGCCAGCCCATCGACCGGTCCACCAGGAACGCGGTGGCGCCGCCGTTGCGGGCGCCCTTCTCCCGGTCGGTCACGGCGACCACGATGGCGAAGTCGGCGTCGTGACCGCCGGTGATGAAGGTCTTCTCGCCGTCGAGGATCCAGTCGTCGCCGTCGCGGCGGGCGGACAGCCGGATGTTGGCCGCGTCGGATCCGGCACCCGGCTCGGTGATCGCGAAGCAGGAGCGTCGTTCGCCCTCGATGGTCGGGATGAGGAATTCCCGCTTCTGCTCCTCGGTGGCGTGGAACAGGATGTTGTCCGCCTCGCCGCCGAAGCGGAACGGCACGAAGGTGCGCCCCAGCTCGGTCCAGATCAACGACTGGAGGACGGCCGGCAGGTTCATTCCGCCGTACTCCTCCGGGGTGGCCAGGCCCCAGAAGCCGAACTTGCGCGCCTTGAGTTGCAGTTCGCGCACCTCGGAGTGGTCGAGGCCCGGCTGGTGTGCCCGTTCCCGGCGGAGCACCTCCGCCTCCAGGGGCATCACCTCGCGGGTGATGAACGCGCGCACGGTGTCTCGGACGGCGCGTTCCTCGTCGGACAGTGCGAAGTCCACGGTTCCCCCTCGGTCGGCGTGGTGGTGCGCCGCCACGGGCCGTAGCGGTCCTTCATAAACTAGCGGTGTAAGTTTTCATTCGTCCAGACCCCCGGTCCGGCCGACGTGCTGACGCCCACCCGCCGGCGGTCCCCGATAGGGTGCGTGAACAGGTGGTTCCCACGGGGAGGGACACCGCAGACCGAGGAGTTCCGACGTGCCCCGACCCCGACGGCCTCTGCTCACCCGCGACCGGATCGTCGAGACGGCGCTCGCGCTGATCGACGCCGACGGGCTCGACGCGCTCTCCACCCGCCGACTCGCCGCCGCGCTCGGCGTACAGGGTCCCTCGCTCTACAACCACTTCGCCACCAAGGACGAGATCCTCGACGCGGTCGCCGACACGGTCACCGGTGCCGTCGACACCAGCGGCTTCGCCAGTCGGGACTGGCTCGCCGCGCTGCGGGAATGGGCGTGGTCGTACCGGCGGGCGCTCACCGCGCACCCGAACGTCGTGCCGTACCTGGCGCAGGGCCCGGGTCGTCGACCGGCGGCCCTCGCCATGGCCGACGCGGTCTACGGAGGGCTGGTCCGGGCCGGTTGGCCGCCGGCCCGCGCCACCCACATCGGCGCGGCGCTGCGGTACTTCGTGGCCGGGTCGGCGCTCGGCTCGTTCGCCCGCGGTTTCGTCGAGGACCCCGAGTTGTACGCCGCGCACTACCCGCACCTGCGCCAGGCGCACCGGCTCGCCGAGCACCAGCAGAGCGTGGACGAGGGAGCCTTCGCCCTCGGCCTGGACGCCCTGCTGCACGGTCTGGCCGCCGAGTACGCCCGCACCGTCGACCCGGTGGAGTCCGCCCGACCCAACGGGTAGCGTCCAAACTCCCAGCGCTAGTTTCATCGCCCGTCGCGACCCCCATCGCCCACCCTCGAAGGGACGACATGGACCTCGCCGCCCCGCCGCTGTTGCCCGACTCCCTGCGCCTGCGGCGCCACCTGCACGTCGGCGGGGAGTGGACCCCTCCCGCCGACGCCAGCCTCATCGACGTGGAGAACCCCAGCACCGGGGAGCTGTTCGGGCAGGTGCCGGCCGGCACCGCAGCCGATGTGGATCGCGCCGTGGCCGCCGCCCGGTCCGCGTTTCCCGGCTGGTCGGCCGCCACCCCCGCCGAGCGCTCCGCCCACCTCGACCGGCTGTACGCGGCGCTCACCGCCCGCGCCGTCGACCTCGCCCGCACCATCACCGTGGAGCTGGGCGCGCCGCTCAAGCTCGCCACCCGGGTGCAGGTCGGACTCCCCCTGGCCGTGCTGCGCGACCACGTCGCGCTCGCGGCCCGCGAGCCGGTCGAGGAGAGCATCGGCAACTCCCTGGTCGTCCGGGAGCCGATCGGCGTGGTCGGCGCGATCACCCCGTGGAACTACCCGCTGCACCAGGTGATGGCGAAGCTCGCACCCGCCCTGGCCGTCGGCTGCACCGTGGTGCTCAAACCTAGCGAGCTGACCCCGTTGACGGCGTACCTGCTCTTCGACGCGGTCACCGAGGCCGGCCTGCCGCCGGGCGTGCTCAACCTGGTCCCCGGCACCGGGCCGGTGGTGGGTGAGGCGCTCGCCGGGCACCCCGACGTCGACATGCTCTCCTTCACCGGCTCCACCGCGACCGGCGGGCGAATCATGCGGCTCGCCGCCGACCGGATCGCCCGGGTCGCGCTGGAGTTGGGCGGCAAGTCCGCCAACGTGATCCTCCCCGACGCCGACCTCGCCACCGCCGTCAAGGTGGGCGTCGGCAACGCCCTGATCAACTCCGGTCAGACCTGTACCGCCTGGACCAGGATGCTGGTGCACCGCGACCGGTACGACGAGGCCCTCGACCTGATCGCCGCGGCGGTGGCCGGCTACCGACTCGGCGATCCGTTCGACTCGGCGACCCGGCTCGGCCCGCTGGTCTCCGCCGCCCAGGCCGAGCGGGTGCGTGGCCACATCGACCGGGCCCTCGCCGACGGTGCCCGGCTGGTCGCCGGCGGGCCCGACGCCCCGGTGCCGACCCGGGGGCACTTCGTCGCTCCGACCGTCTTCGCCGACGTGCGCCCCGACAGCGCGCTCGCCCAGGAGGAGGTCTTCGGCCCGGTGCTCGCCGTCATCCCGTTCGACGACACCGACGAGGCGGTCGCCATCGCCAACAACTCGAAGTACGGGCTGGCCGGCGCGGTCTGGTCCGCCGACACCGACGCGGCGCTCGCGGTGGCCCGACGGCTGCGTACCGGCGCTGTCGACATCAACGGTGCCCCCTTCAACCCGCTCGCCCCGTTCGGTGGCTACAAGCAGTCCGGCCTGGGCCGGGAGTTGGGCGTGCACGGGCTGGCCGAGTTCTGCGAGCTGAAGGCGATCCAACGATGACCGATCCCGAGCTGACCCCGGCCGCGCCCGCGGGCCGGCCCGAGCTGACCCCGGCCGCGCCCGCGGGCCGGCCCGAGCTGACCCCGGCCGCGCCCGTAGGCCGGCCCGAGCTGACCCCGGCAGCGCCGGCTGGCGGCACCGAGCCGGCGTCCGCGCCGGTCGTCGTTCGCGCGCTGGTCGCGCGCGGGTCCGGCGCCGACCTGCGGGTCGAGCGGGTACGCCTGCCCGCGCCCGGCCCCGGCGAGGTGCGGGTGACGATCAGGGCAGCCGGTGTCTGCCACTCCGACCTGTCCATGGTCAACGGCACCCTCGCCGCGAGGTTCCCGCTGGTGCTCGGGCACGAGGCGACCGGTGTGGTGGCCGGGGTCGGGCCGGGCGGTCAGCTGACCGTCGGCACACCGGTGGTGCTGAACTGGGCACCGGCCTGCCGGGCCTGCTGGTGGTGTCGGCGTGGCGAGCCGTGGCTCTGCGCCGACACCACGGCCCCGACCGTGCCGCGCGGCGAGACCGACGACGGCGTCCCGCTGCACCTGACCCTGGGTCTCGGCGCGCTCGCCGAGGCCGTGGTGGTCCCCGAGCGTGCCGTCATTCCGATCCCCGCCGGGCTGCCGCCGGAGCAGGCCGCCCTGCTCGGCTGCGCGGTGCTCACCGGCGTCGGTGCGGTCCGCAACACCGCCCGGGTGACCCCCGGCGAGTCGGTCGCGGTCGTCGGGCTCGGTGGGGTCGGGCTCGCCGTGCTCAGCGCGGCCCGCCGGGCCGGTGCCACCACGATCCTGGCCATCGACGTCGCCGAGGCGAAACGGGACCTGGCGCTCGCAGCCGGGGCGACCGACTTCCTGCTCTCCGACGACCGGCTCTCCAAGGAGGTACGGGCGCGCACCGAGAGCCGGGGCGTCGACCACGCCTTCGAGTGCGTCGGTCGGGCCGCCACCATCCGCGCCGCCTGGCGGCTGACCCGGCGCGGGGGAGCGGTGACAGTGGTCGGCATGGGCGCAAAGGACGACATGGTCAGCCTGGGCGCGCTGGACATCTTCCACTCCGCGCGCACCCTACGGTCCTCGGTGTACGGCTCGTCCGACCCGGACCGGGAGGTGCCGGTGCTGGCCGCCGAGCTGGCCGACCACGCACTGGATCTGGGTGTGCTGGTCAGCGGGACGATCCCGTTGGACGAGGCGCCCGCGGCGTTCGACCGGTTGGCGCGGGGCGAGGGCGCTCGCTGGGTGGTCACGCTGGACTGACGCCGGTCACGGCCCGGGGTGCGGATCACTTGCCGGTGACGATGCCCGGGTTGATGCAGAGCCCCGGGTTCGCGCCGTTCTTCTCCGCGATCTCCAGACAACGGGTCACCTTGTCGACCTTCGCGTTGGTCTCGGTGATCTGCTTGGAGATCTCGGCGTTCTTGCGGTCCTGCTCCAGGTTGCGGGTCTGCGCCAGTTTGTCCTGGAACGCCTTGATGTTGCCCTCGGTCTTGTCGTCGTGGTTCACCCGGGTGATGGTCACCGAGAGGATGTCCACGTCGGTGGCGAGGCGGGCCTCCGCGCTGGTCTTGATGTTCGCGGCGAACGGCTTCAGGTCGACGTTGAGGTCGCCGGTCCGGGCGTCGATCTTCTCCAGCGGGTTGTACGCGGCGAAGGCGTCGTTGACCGCGCTGTCGAGCTGCACACCCACCCGCTGACCCCGGAAGCTGCCGAAGTCGCCCTTGTAGTCCATGAACTGCTTCGGCGCGTTCTCCGGCTTGACCTGCCATTCGACCAGCACCTCGACGCAGGCGTCGGCGAGGGTGCCGGTGCGCACGCGTACGCAGTTGTTGCCACCGATGTGGTCGTACTTCTGGCGGCCCGCGTCCCACTCGCCGACCTTCTGCCAGGGCGCCACCCACTTCAGGCCCGAGCCGGTCACCTTCCCGGTGGGCTTGCCGAAGCTGGTGACGATGCCGACCGAGCGGATGGGCACCGAGTGGGCGCTGGAGGCGACGCCGACCACCAGCGTGAGGGCGAGGAAGCCGAGCGCCGCGAGGGCGGCCATCCGCTTGAGCGGCCGTGCGGGAGCGACGAGGGCGACGACGGCGCTGACCGCCAGGGCGACGGCGAAGACGATCGCCATGGTGAAGCCGACGGGCATGGGGTACTGACCTTCCGGTGGGCGGTGTGGATCATCAACCTAGGCGGTCCGGTCAAGTCGGTGAAATTGGGCGACGGCGCATCCGCCGCGCGCCCTCCGAGCGAACCCCCGGGTAGAGAACGTCTACCCGGGGGTACGTCTGGTGCTGACCGATCCGATGCCGGCGGAGGCCGTGGAGATCGCGCACAAGCAGGTGCTGTTGGCGGCCGAGGACCTGGACGCCAACGGCGTCGCGACGCTGGTGCTGGAGTTGGTCCAGGCGTGGGGCGTGCCGGCGCTCTGGGAGCAGGTCTGTCGTCCGCTGCTGGCCCGGCTGTCGGGGCGTACCGCCGCCGACATCGCCGTCGAGCACGCCCTCTTCGAGGGCGTGCGGGTCGGGTTGGACGCGTACCGCCGGGAGCCGGGCCGGTCGCTGCCCACCGGCGGGTTGTTGCTGGCCGGTGCCGAGAAGGAGGCGCACAGCCTGGGTCTGCTGGCGCTCGCCGCCGCGTTGCGCGAGCAGGGCCGGGGCTGTCTGAACCTGGGCCCCGCGCTGCCCTGGTCCGCGCTCACCAGCGCGGTGTACCGGGCCCGCCCGCGCACCGTCGTGCTCTGGTCGCAGACGCCGCTCACCGGCCGCGCGTACCGCCTGGTGCGCTTCGCCCGGGACTTCCCGCTCCTTCGGGTGTACGGCGCGGGGCCGGGCTGGATCGAGCCGCTCCGCGGTCCGGCGGTCCGTCTCGGCACGTTGTCGGAGGCCGTCGACGCCTGCCTGGCGGTCGCTCCCGGGCGTGATGCCGACCACATACGATACGGATCGGTGCCGTATCGTTAATGCGCGCCGTAGGCTGATCCGCGTTACGAGTCTGACCCGTATCGTATTGCGTCTCGGGTGACAAGCGTGGGGGGAAAGCCAGGCATGGAGCTGCACAACAACACCGGACACCCGAGGCGGTGGGCGATCCTGGGGGTGCTGGTGATCAGCCTCCTCGTGGTCGTCCTCGACAACACGATCCTCAACGTCGCCCTGCGCACCCTGGCCGACCCGGTGCACGGTCTCGGCGCCAGCCAGGGCGAGCTGGAGTGGTCCATCAACTCCTACACGCTCGTCTTCGCCGGGCTGCTGTTCACCTTCGGGGTGCTCGGCGACCGCGCCGGCCGCAAGCGCTTCCTGATGATCGGTCTGGTGCTGTTCGGCCTGGCGTCGCTGCTCTCCGCGTACGCCCAGAGCCCCGGACAGCTCATCGCGGCCCGCGCCCTGATGGGGGTCGGCGGCGCGGCCATCATGCCGGTGACACTGTCGATCATCTCCAATGTCTTCGACCCGCGCGAGCGTGGTCGGGCCATCGGCGTCTGGGCCGGCGCGGTCGGTCTCGCCGTGGCGATCGGCCCGATCCTCGGCGGCGCGCTGCTGGAGCACTTCTGGTGGGGCTCGGTCTTCCTGATCAACGTGCCGGTGGTCGCCGCCGGCGTGATCCTGGTGGCGCTGCTGGTCCCCGAGTCGCGTGACCCGCGGCCCGGCCGGATCGACGTGCTCGGCGTGCTGCTCTCCGTGGTCGGCCTGGTCGCTCTCTCCTACGGCATCATCGACGGCGGCGAGCACGGCTTCGACCGCCCGGTCGCCTGGGGCTCGATCCTGGTGGGCATCGCGGTGCTGGCCTGGTTCGTGCAGCACGAGCGGCGCAGCGACCACCCGTCGCTGGACGTCCGACTGTTCAAGGTGCCCCGCTTCGCCGCGCCGGTCGCCATCGTCGGCCTGGTCTTCTTCGCCGCGATGGGCTCGATGTTCTTCGGCTCGTTCTACCTGCAACTCGTCCGCGACTACAGCCCGTTGCAGACCGGCCTGCTCTTCCTGCCCTTCGCCGGCGCCCAGCTGGTCTTCGCGCCGCGCAGCGCCGCGATGGTCCGCCGCTACGGCGGCAAGGCCGTCGCCGCCGTCGGGTTGGGGTTGACGGTGGTGTCCCTCGCCGCCTTCGTCTTCATCGGCGCCTCCACCCCGATCTGGATCGTGCTGCTGGTCTTCCTCATCCAGGGCGCCGGAATGGCCAACATCATGCCGCCGGCCACCGAGTCGATCATGTCGGCGCTGCCCCGGGAGAAGGCCGGTGTGGGCTCCGCGGTCAGCAACACCATCCGCCAGGTGGCCGGCGCGCTCGGCGTGGCCGTCCTCGGCTCGGTGCTCTCAGCGGTCTACCGCAGCGACATCGGTGACGCCCTGACCGGCCTGCCCACCCAGGCCAGGGACGCGGCCAACGAGTCGATCTCCGGGGCGTACGCGGCGGCGGGCCAGCTCGGCCCGGCGGCGCCGGGGCTGATCTCGGCGGCCAACGACGCCTTCGTCACCGCCATGCACTGGGCGGCCGGGCTCTCCGCGGTGATCGCCGCACTCGGGATGATCGTGGTGCTGCGCTGGATGCCGGGCAAGGAGGACGCGAGCGTCGCCCCGGCGGCCCCGGTCGCCGAGCCCGAATTGGCCGGCACGGCATAGGTTCGGGAAGAATGACGGACATGACGTCCACCGCCGATGCTCCGCGGTCGCCCGGTCGACCGCGGAGCATCCGCGCCGACGAGGCGATCATCGAGGCCACCCTCGATCTGCTGGCCGAGGGCAGCACCATCGAGGCGCTCTCGATCGAGGCGATCGCCGCCCGCGCCGGGGTCGGCAAGGCCACCATCTACCGTCGCTGGGCCGGCAAGGACGCGTTGCTGCTGGACGCGTTGCGCCGCCTCAAGGGCGTCATGGCCCAGCCGGCGGGTCACTCCGTCCGTGACGATCTGGTGCTGCTGGTCGGCGCGATCGGCAAGAACGTCGACCCGCGAGCGGCCAAGATCATGCCCTGCCTGGCACCCGCGGTGAACCGCAGCGCCGACCAGTTCCAGCTCTACCAGAACATCATCTCGCCCCGACGGCAGCTGATGCGTGAGGTGCTGCGGCGCGGCATCGACGAGGGGGTGCTGCGCGCCGACATCGACGTCGAGGTGACGATGGCGCTGCTCACCGGGCCGATGCTCATCCAGCGGGTGCTCCAGTGGAACCCGGATCTGGACGAGCAGTCCCTGCCCGATCGGGTCGTCGACGCCGTGCTGGAGGGCATCCGGGCCCGCTGACGCCGGGCGCTCGGTCGCCGGTTGCCCTGCCGTGCCCTGCCCGGTCGGCGGCTCTGCCCTGCGACGTCGAGGTGCCCGGTCGGCGGTCCTCATTGTCCGCCGGCCGGCGTCGGATCCCTCGGCGTTCGGTCCGTCGGCCGGCGGTCGGGTCCGTCGGCCGGCGGCGGTCAGCCCGCTGGTGCGCGCAGTCGGTGCAGGCGCAGCGCGAGCTGCACCTCCAGCGCCCGCTCGGGCCGCTGCCAGTCGACGCCGAGCAACTGCCCGACCCGCTCCAACCGCTGGGTCACCGTGTTGACGTGCACGTGCAGTTGCTCGGCGGCCCGGGCCAGGCTGCCACCCACCCCGAAGTACGCCTCCAGCGTCTTCACCAGAGCCGTGCCGCGCCGGGCGTCGTAGTCGAGCACCGGCCCGACGGTGGCCGTGAGGAACTGGGACACGTCCTTCTCACCCCGGTCCCCGACCGTGCCCAGCAACAACCCGACGAAGCCCAACTCCACGGTGCTCGCGCCCTGCCCGGCGCGGCCCAGCGCGCCCAGCGCCGTCAGGCACCGGTCCGCCTCCTGGAACGTCCCGGCCAGCGCCGTCGGCGTGTTCGACGGGCCGCTCGCCCCGGCGGTCACCGGCCGACCGGTCACCCGGGACAGGTCCCGGGCCACCGCGCGGGCGCTGCCGCCCGCGTCCAACCCCGGCAGCATCAGCACCACCCGGCCGTCGCGCGCCGCGGCCAGCCCGCCGCGCGCCGACGCGTACGTGGTGGCCCAGGAGAGCACCCGCTGCCGAGCCGAGCCGGTCGCGGCTATCGCGTCGTCGCCCACCGCCACCAGCACGTGCGGCGCGTCCAGGTCCACCCCGAGCCGACGGGCCCGACTGCGCAGCGCGTCGGTGTCGCGCAGCGGTCGGGCGATCAGGTCGTCCAGCAACTCGCCACGCACCCGCCCCTCCGCCTCCGCGACCGTCCGGCGGAACAGCAGCAGCAGCGCGGTCACCAACGCGGCCCGCTCCAGGATGCGCTGGTCGGCGTCGACCAACTCGTCGTCGGGGCGCAGCACCAGGGCCCCCAGGTTCTCCGTGCCGGCCACCACCGCCGCGTACCAGAGCGGGCTGCGGCGCACGCTGCGCCCCTCGGTCCGGGACGCGGCCACCGCCTCGACGATGTCCGCGCGGTCCGGCTCCTCGATTTCACCCACCCGGGCCAGCAGGCGGCCCTCGGCGTCCAGCGCCAGCAGCGCGCCGCCCAGCACCTCGGTCACCGCGGCGGCCACGTCCTCCACGCCGCCACCGCGCAGCACCAGCGCGGTCATCCGGTCGTGCGCCGCGGCGGCCCGCTCCACCGAGCTGCTGTGCGCCCGGATGGTGGTGTTCGCCGCGGACAACTCGGCCAACGCCGAACGGGTCTCGGTCAGCAGTCGGGCGGTGTCGATCGCCACCGCGGCGTGCGCGGCCAGCGACACCAGCAGCGCCACCTCCTCCCGGACGAACGGCCGGGCCGATCGGTTGGCCGCGTAGAGCACCCCGATCGAGGTCGAGCCGAGCCGCAGCGGCACCCCCAGGATCGCCACCAGACCCTCCTCGCCCACCCCGGCGTCGATCTCGCCGGTGTGGTGGAAGCGCGCGTCCTCCCCATAGTTCGCGGTGACGTACGGGGCGCCGGACTGGGCCACCAGGCCACCGAGACCGGCACCCATCGGCAGGCGCAGCCGCTGGAAGCGGGCCGAGACCGACCCGTCGGTCACCCGCATGTAGGTGTCGCCACGTTCGTCGTCGTTGAGCGTCATGTACGCCACGTCCGCGCCCAGCAGATGACGGGCCCGGTGCACGATCGCCCGCAGCACGTCGTCCAGATCGCGCAGTCCCGCCAGGTCACTGACCGTGTCGTACAGGCCGGACAGCTCGCTCTCCCGGCGGCGGCGGCGCTCCAGCAGCGCACGGACCCGCAACGCCACCGACTTGGCCTGTTCCAGCTCGGCCAGTCGGTCCGGCGGTAGGCCGGCGGCCCGCGCGGCCACCAACGGTCCCTCGAACTCGACCGCCGCGGCCTCTCGGGCGAGCAGCTCCAGGAACTCCACCGGCGAAGACATGGTCGACATTGTGCTCAACCCCACTAGTTGGCCGTCCAGCCCCCGTCGAGGGGGATCGACGCCCCGGTGATGAACGCCGCGGGCGGCGAGCAGAGGTACACCAGCAGCTCGGCCACCTCCTCCGGCTCGATCAACCGTTTGACCGCGGCCCGGGCCAGCATGATCTTCCCGATCACCTCGGCCTCGTCGATGCCGTGACTGGCCGCCTGGTCGGCGATCTGGCTCTCCACCAGCGCGGTACGCACGTACGCCGGGTTGATGCAGTTGGCGGTGACGCCGTGCGCGGCGCCCTCCAACGCGACCACCTTCGACAGCCCCTCCAGGGCGTGCTTGGCCGAGACGTAGGCCGCCTTGTACGGCGAGGCACGCAAGCCGTGCACCGAGGAGATGTTGACGATCCGCCCCCAGCCCCGCGCGTACATGTGCGGCAGCGCCCGGCGGATCAGCAGGAACGGCGCCTCCACCATCACCCGCTGGATGTACTCGAACCGCTCGACGGGAAAGTCCTGCAACGGCGCGACGTGCTGGAGGCCGGCGTTGTTCACCACGATGTCCACGTCCACGTCGAGCGAATCAACCGCCGCGGCGTCGGACAGGTCCACGCCCTCGGCCCGGCCACCGACCTCGGCGGCCACCGCCCTGGCCGCCTCCAGGTTGCGGTCCAGCACGAGCACCTTGGCGCCGGCCGCGCCCAGCCGCAGGGCGCACGCCCGCCCGATGCCGCCGCCGCCCCCGGTGACCAGGGCGGTCCGACCGGTGAGGTCGACCTGTACGACGTGGGGGACCACCACGGGTTCTGCCGTCATGGCGCAAGAAGTTACGAGCTGTGTGCTCCCCGGCACATGGGCCAGCGACACATACTCCGCACCAAAGCTGTGTGGCCACACCCGCCCCCTTTCACCATCCCACCCCGTCCCGGCCGCCCGTCCCGCCATGCCGTCCCGCCCCGTCTCGCCACGCCGTCCCGTCCCGTCTCGCCACGCCGTCCCGTCCCGGCCGTCCCGCCCCGGCGCTCGCGGCAAGATCGCGCAACATCCTGGATGTAGTGGCATCCGGGCGCGTGGTGGCCACTACATCCAGGATCGAGCGTGACCTTGACGGCGCTGGGCTCCTCCAGAACGCCCCCAGCCGGTCGGCATGGTGCTCGTCGTCAAGATCCGCGCAAGATCAGGGATGGTGCTGTCTCTCGCGCGTTGGAGGCAGCAACATCCGGCACGTTGCGCAGATCTTGGGGCGAGGGTGCGAGGCAATTGCGGATGTGCGGGCGTGGCACGCGAGGTGCGGGGGGCGCGCGGGCCGCGTTGCGTTGCGTGGGACTGCGGGCTCGCGGCGCGTGCGGGGAAACGGCATTGGGCGCGTGGCGGCGTGCGGGGTACGGAGGGCGTGTCCCGTGGGGCTGGTGGGAAGAGCGCCGGTTAGGGTGTCGAACACACGTACTGCTGACGGCTGGGGAGGGGGCGGCGTGCGCGTGCTCGGTGTGGACCCGGGGTTGACCCGGTGCGGGGTGGGTGTGGTCGAGGGTGTGCCCGGCCGGCCCTGCACCCTGGTCGCCTACTACGTGGTCTACACCGACCCGGCCGATGACCTGGCGTTGCGCCTGTTGCACCTGGACCGGTCGCTGAACAAGCTGGTCGCCGAACATCAACCGGAGAGCGTTGCCGTCGAGCGGGTGTTCAGTCAGCACAACGTTCGGACCGTGATGGGTACCGCGCAGGCCAGTGGCATCGCCGTGCTGGCCGGGGCGCGGGCCGGGCTGCCGGTGCAGACGTACACCCCGAGCGAGGTGAAGGCCGCCGTGACCGGCTCCGGTCAGGCCGACAAGGCGCAGATGACCGCGATGGTGACCCGGCTGTTGCGGCTGGCCGAGCCGCCGAAGCCGGCGGACGCCGCCGACGCGCTGGCCCTGGCCATCTGCCACGTGTGGCGCGGTGGGACCCGCTCCAAGCTGGCCGCCGCGGCGGACCGGGCACGACGAGGAGGAGCACGATGATCGCGAGCGTGCGCGGCACGGTGACCGCGACGGGTCCGGACCAGGCGGTGATCGAGGTCGGCGGTGTCGGGCTCGCCGTGCACTGCGCCCCGGGGACCCTCGCGGAGCTGCGGGTCGGCCAGGTCGCCCGGCTCGCCACCAGTTTGATCGTGCGGGAAGACTCGCTGACTCTCTACGGCTTCGCCGACGACGACGCCAAGTCCCTGTTCGAGCTGCTCCAGACCGCCAGTGGCGTCGGTCCGCGACTGGCCCAGGCGGTGCTGGCGGTGCACACCCCGGACGCGGTGCGCAAGGCGATCGCGAACGCCGACACGGCCGCCCTGACCCGCGTACCCGGTATCGGCAAGAAGGGTGCGGAGCGCCTGGTGCTGGAGCTACGGGACCGGATCGGCCCGGTGCCGATCGGCGCCGACGGGGCGGGCGGGGTGACCCGCGGCAGCTGGCCCGACCAGGTCCGGCAGGCGCTGGTCGGGCTGGGTTGGACGGCCGGGCAGGCCGATCAGGCGGTGGCCGCGGTGGCGGAGTCGATCGAGGGTGAGACCCCGCCGGTGCCGGTCCTGCTCAAGCAGGCCATCCGACTGCTGGGCCGTACCCGATGACCGCCCGGGCGGCACGATGAGCGTGAGGAGTGAGCCGGGTTTGCGAGCCCCGCAGTCGCGAATGAAGGCGGCACGATGAGCGAGACCGAGGGGCTCGTCTCGGCGTACGTCAGCGACGCCGATCGCGACGCGGAGGCCACGGTACGGCCGAGGCGGCTGGCCGAGTTCATCGCCCAGGACCGGGTGCGCGACCAGCTCGACCTGTTGCTGCAGGGCGCGATGCGGCGCGGGTCGCCGCCGGATCACATCCTGCTGTCCGGCCCACCCGGGTTGGGCAAGACGAGTCTGGCCAACATCGTCGCCGCCGAGCTGGGCGCGGGCATCCGGGTGACCAGCGGCCCGGCGATCGAGCGTTCCGGTGATCTGGCGGCGATCCTGACCAGCCTCGCCGAGGGCGACGTGCTCTTCATCGACGAGATCCATCGGATCGCGCGGCCGGCCGAGGAGTTGCTCTACAGCGCGATGGAGGACTTCCGGGTCGACGTGGTGGTGGGCAAGGGGCCCGGTGCGACGGCGATCCCGCTGGACGTCGAGCCGTTCACCCTGGTCGGCGCTACGACGCGTTCGGGCCTGTTGACCGGCCCGATGCGGGACCGGTTCGGCTTCGTCGCGCACCTGGACTTCTACGCCCCGGCGGATCTGGAGACGTTGCTGCACCGTTCGGCGCGGATCCTGGGGGTGCCGATCACGCCGGAGGGCGCGACCGAGATCGCTGGTCGGTCCCGGGGCACGCCGCGGATCGCCAACCGGCTGCTGCGCCGGGTCCGCGACTACGCCGAGGTGCGGGCGGACGGGGTGGTCGATCTCGACACCGCCCGTGCGGCCCTGATCGTGTACGACGTGGACGCGCTCGGCCTGGACCGGCTGGACCGTGCGGTGTTGACCGCGTTGGTCGACTCGTTCCGGGGCGGCCCGGTCGGGTTGTCCACCCTCGCCGTGGCGGTGGGGGAGCAGCCGGACACGGTCGAGGAGGTGTGCGAGCCGTTCCTGGTGCGGGCTGGGCTGTTGGCCCGTACGCCCAGGGGGCGGGTGGCGACCGAGGCCGCTTGGCGGCATCTGGGACGCACACCACCCAATGGTACATTTGGTGCGGACAGTCCACCTATGCCCGACTTGTTCTCCTTGGATGTCGATCAGCCGTGATGCGAACGTGATCTGTGCCGCATTCGGCGTTCCCAGGTGCAGGGTTTAGACTTCGCCGCGGTCTGTACAGGACGTGAGAATCCGCCTCCGCTCCGGCACCCGCGGTGCCGGGGAGGTGGCCAATGGGAAGGTCAGTAACCGTGCATTTGGCAGCACCGAATGGCGGGGCCGGCGGTTTCACGCCGATCCTGATGATCGCTCTGCTCTTTGGCGTCATGTACTTCATGATGATCCGGCCCCAGCAGAAGCGCCGCAAAGAGGCGGAGGCGATGCAGTCCAACCTCGGCCCCGGCGACGAGGTCGTGACCATCGGTGGGCTCTACGGCACCGTCACCGGCATCGAGGACGACACGGTCCTGATCGAGGTCGCACCGGGCGTGCAGACTCGCTACGCCCGCCCGGCCATCGCGCGGGTGGTCACTCGCGCGGAGCTGCCGAGCGAGCCGGTCACCGAGGACGCGGACACCGCCAAGGACTGACCCCTCCCCTCGGGAGCGGCGAGTCCGGCGTACGGCCGGTGGCCGGCTTCCGGGTCGTCGCGCCCGAACGGGGCAGCGGGCGAGACGTGAAAACTGGATAGTTGGGTCGACGCCGGGCGTCGGCACGTTCCCGTGACCGTCGGCGTTCCGCGCCGGGGTGCCCGGTCCTCGTGTCGGCATTCCGTCGGCTCAAGGCAGACCCCGTCGGGCGGGACCCCCGGCCCGACACCGCCGCCGCTGCGACAGCGGCGCGACCGTACAGGGAGACAGGACAGCCGTGGCACCACCTCAGGGACAGATGCGCCCCGGGCGGCAGCTCGCCGTGCTCGGGTTCATCTTCGTGGTCCTCTATCTTCTGGTGTTCTTCGCTGGCGCCAGCGGCAGCTGGAAGGACCGGCTCGAGCCCAAGCTCGGCCTGGACCTCATCGGCGGCACGCGGGTGACACTGGAAGCGACCAACAGCGTCGACGGCAAGCCCCCGACGGCGGAGAACCTCGAAGAGGCCCGGGAGATCATCGAGAGCCGGGTCAACGCGTTCGGCGTGGCCGAGGCCGAGGTGGTCACCGAGGGCAATCGCAACATCGTCATCTCCCTGCCCGGTGAGAACCGGGACCTCACCGACGTGGGCAGCGCGGCCGAGCTGCGCTTCCGCAAGGTGCTCAAGGCCGCCTCCGGCAGCGGGGTGGCCGAGGCGCCACCCGCCGCCACGCCAGTTCCGTCCGGCAGCGCCGCCCCGACCGGCAGCGCGACCCCGACCGGCGCCGGGACCCCGACGGGCAGCGCCTCGCCGAAGGTGACCTCGTCGCCCAGCGGCGGTCAGGGCGGCATGGCCCCGGCGTCGCCCAGCGCCACGCCGACCCCCTCCGCGTCCGCCACGGCCTCGCCGAGCGCCGCCGCGCCCAGCGCCAGCGCCAGCGCGGAGCCAGTGCCGGCCAGCATCGAGGAGCAGCGCAAGGTCGTCGAGCAGAAGGTCGGCGCCGCCGCGTGGCAGGCTGCCAACGGGCTGCAGGCCCCGGCGGACCTGAGCGCCGACCCGTCGCTGGCCGAGAAGCTCAAGCCGTTCGGCACGCTGTCTCCGCAGGAGGTCGCGGTGCTGCCGGCGCAGATGCAGTTCAACGTGCCGACGATCGGCTGCGTGCAGCTCGACCAGCGCCCCCCGGCGTCGATCTCCGATGCGAAGCAGCAGGTGGTCTCCTGCGAGGACGGCGCGTCGAAGTACCTGCTCGACCAGGCAAAGGTACTGGGCACCGACGTGTCCGACGCCGACGCGGTGCTCGACCAGACCAACGCCTGGGTGGTCAGCCTGGACTTCACCAAGGACGGTCAGGGCAAGTGGACCTCGCTGACCCGTGAGGCGTTCCAGAACGAGGGTCAGGCCTGCGACGCGACCGCGCTGGGCCAGGACGGCAAGTGCCGGGTGGCCGTCGTGCTGGACAACGAGATCGTCTCCTCCCCGGAGATCCAGGGCGTGCTGACCGGCAACTCCCAGATCACCGGCACCTTCACCCAGAAGGACGCCAGCACCCTTGCCGGTCAGCTCCGCTACGGCGCGCTGCCGGTGACCTTCGAGCAGCAGGAGGCGCAGAACGTCACCGCCACGCTGGGTGCCAGCCACCTGCGAGCGGGTCTGCTGGCTGCCGGCATCGGCATGCTGCTGGTCATCATCTACGCGTTCTTCTACTACCGGCTGCTCGGCTCGGTGATCTTCCTGAGCCTCATCCTCTCCGCGCTGCTGGTCTTCGGTGCGCTGGTGGTGCTCGGCCGGCAGATCGGCTTCACGCTCACCCTCGCCGGCATCGCCGGAATGATCGTCTCGCTCGGCGTGGCGGCGGACTCGTTCGTCATCTACTTCGAACGACTGAAAGACGAGATCCGGGAGGGGCGCAGCCCGCGTAGCGCGGTGCCGCGCGCCTGGATCCGGGCCCGCCGGACGATCATCTCGGCCAACGCGATCACCCTGCTCTCCGCCGTGGTGCTCTACGTGGTCTCGGTCGGCACCGTCAAGGGCTTCGCGTTCGCGCTCGGCCTCGCCACCGTGCTGGACCTGGTCGTGGTCTTCCTCTTCCGGCACCCGATCATGACCATGTTCGCCCGGACCCAGGCGTTCCTGTCCCCGCGGGTCAGCGGTCTGGGCCGAGCACTGCCGGCTCGCAACCAGCCGACTCAGCCCCGCAACCCGCGCGCCAAGGAGGCCTGAGATGGCTGAAAACGGTTTGGCGAGCCGCCTCTACAACGGCGAGGCCGGTCTCAACATCGTCGGTCGACGCAAGCTCTGGTTCGGCGTCGCCGGGCTCCTGATCCTGATCGCGATCCTCAGCTTCTCGATCCGTGGGTTCAGCCTGGGCATCGAGTTCGCCGGCGGCAACTCGTTCCAGGTGCCGGCCAGCGTCGGCACCCTGGACGACGCCGAGCGGGAGGTCAACTCGGCCCTCGCCGCCGAGAACACCGGCGTCACGGTGGCCACCACGCAGAAGGTTGGCGGCCCGGGCGGCGACTCCTACGAGCTGCGCACGCCGCAGCTCACCGTGGAGCAGGCCAACTCGGTCAAGGCCCAGATCGCCGAGGACCTCGGCATCAGCGCCGACCAGATCAGCAGCAACCAGGTCAGTGAGGCCTGGGGCAGCCAGGTGACCGAGCGGGCCGTGCTCGGTCTGGTCATCTTCATCGCGCTGGTGATGGTCTACCTGATCCTGCGCTTCGAGTGGCGGATGGCCGTGGCCGCGGTCGCCTCGCTGATCACGAACCTGATCCTCACCGCCGGCATCTACTCGCTGGTCGGCTTCGAGGTCACCCCGTCGACGATCATCGGCTTCCTCACCATCCTGGGCTTCGCGCTCTACGACGTGGTGGTGGTCTTCGACAAGGTCCAGGAGAACACCCGGGGCATCACCGCCAACAACAACCAGACGTACGCCGAGGCGTCCAACCTGGCCGTCAACCAGAGCCTGATGCGGTCGTTGAACACCTCGGTGGTCGCCCTGCTACCGGTCGGTGGTCTGCTCTTCATCGGTGCCGGCCTGCTCGGTGCCGGCACGCTGAAGGACCTGGGTCTGGTGCTGTTCGTCGGTATGGCGGTGGCGTTCCTGACCTCCATCCTGGTGGCCACCCCGCTGCTGGCGCTGTTGAAGAACTACGACCCGCGGATCCAGGCGCACAACAAGCGCGTCCTGACCCGGCGGGGCGCGATCGGCCGCGGCGAGGTCACCGGTAAGGGTGCCGCCGCGAGCCCGGTGGCCCAGGCCGACGCGACCGGCGAGCCGGTCGACCAGGACGCCGCAGCGCTGGCCGGTGCCGCCCCCAAGGTGGGTGCTCGGCCGGCGGGCAAGCGGTCCACCGGTGCCCGGGGCGGTCGCCCGGGTGGTGGCGGCAGTCGACCGGGTGGCGCCAAGCGGCGCTGACCCGACAGGAAACGCCCGAACGGCGTCCGGCATGCTGTTGCCGGACGCCGTTCGTCGTCGAAGGAGAGCGAAGCAGCCGTGACGGAGACCCACAGCGCCGTAGCGCACGGGGACAGTGGCCCGGAGGTCGCCCGACTGGTCGCCAGTCGGGTGCTGGACGTGCCCGACTTCCCCAAGCCCGGCGTCATGTTCAAGGACCTGATGCCACTGTTCGCCGACGGCACGGTCTTCCGTGAGGTGATCGACGGGATCGTCGCGTACCACGGGCGGGACACCTTCGACGTGGTGGTCGGCATCGAGGCGCGCGGGTTCGTCGTCGCGGCGGCCATCGCGTACGCGACCGGGGTGGGCGTGGTGCCGGTGCGCAAGGCCGGCAAGCTGCCGCGCCCCGCGCACTCGGTCTCCTACGAGCTGGAGTACGGCGAGGCCACCCTCGAAGTGCACGAGGACGCCTTCACCGCCGGGCACCGGGTGCTGGTGGTCGACGACGTGCTGGCCACCGGTGGTACCGCCGAGGCGACCCTGGACCTGGTCGAGCGGGCCGGGGGCACCGTCAGCGGCTTCACGGTGCTGCTGGAGCTCGGCTTCCTGGGTGGGCGCGAGCGACTGGCACCGCGTCCGGTCCACGCCCTGTTGACCGTTTGAGCCGGTCGGTGCTCTGCTGACCGTTTGGTCCCGCCCGGTCGGTTGGACCCGGCGCCGACCGTCCGGCGGAGCGGCAGGGGGCCGTCCGTGCGGGTAGCATTGCCCTTTGCTGACGCCGGCGGTATCCCGTCCGGCGGGCGAGACCAGGTCGGCCGATCTTCGGCCGGCGTGTTTCCGGCGAGCGGTGAGGAGGCCGGTGTCCCACGATGTCGTCCCTCCGGCGGAGGGCACGGTGCACCCGACAGGCGACGCTGACGGCTCGGTGACCGACCGGACAGGCGACGCGCCGGCCCGGGTGACGGGCACCGGCAACGGCTCCGGCCGGACTCCCGGCGAGAACGCGGCGCGTCCGACCAGCGGCCCACCGAGCGTCGAGGCGTCCCCCGGCGCCGATGGCGTGGTGGTCCCGTTCCCGACCGACGCCGGCATCGACCCGTCGCCCAGCGGCGGGTTCGGGCTGTCCAACGCGCCCACCGGTCGGCGGGTCCGGGCCCGGCTGGCCCGGTTCAACGCGCCCTGGCAGACCTCCCAGGTCAGCGAGGTGCTGGAGCCGCTCATCGCCAGCCACCGGGACAACCACCCCAAGGCGGACGCCCGGCTGCTCCAGCGCGCGTTCGACACGGCCGCTCGGTGGCACTCCGGGCAGTACCGCAAGTCCGGTGACCCCTACATCACCCACCCCCTCGCCGTGGCGACGATCCTCGGCAACCTGGGGATGGACACCACCACGCTGGTCGCCGCGCTGCTGCACGACACCATCGAGGACACCGAGTACACCCTCGACCAGATGCGCGCCGACTTCGGTGGCGAGGTCGCCCTGCTGGTCGACGGCGTCACCAAGCTCGACAAGGTCAAGCTGGGCGACGCGGCCAAGGCCGAGACGATCCGCAAGATGGTCGTGGCCATGGCCAAGGACCCGCGGGTGCTGGTGATCAAGCTGGCCGACCGGCTGCACAACATGCGCACCCTCACCTTCCTGCCCCGCCCCAAGCAGGAGCAGAAGGCCAAGGAGACGCTGGAGATCCTGGCGCCGCTGGCGCACCGGCTCGGTATGAACACGATCAAGTGGGAGCTGGAGGACCTCTCCTTCGGCACGCTCTTCCCGAAGCGTTACGAGGAGATCAACCGGCTGATCGGGGAGCACCAGCCGCAGCGCGAGGCGCTGCTGCGGCAGGTGACGCAGAAGGTGCAGACCGACCTGAAGGCCGCCAAGATCAAGGCGGAGACCACCGGGCGGCCGAAGCACCTCTACTCGATCTACCAGAAGATGATCGTGCGGGGTCGCGACTTCAACGACATCTACGACCTGGTCGGTGTACGAATCCTGGTCGACACGGTGCGCGACTGCTACGCGGCGCTGGGGGTCATCCACGCCAACTGGCAGCCGGTTCCGGGCCGGTTCAAGGACTACATCGCGATGCCCAAGTTCAACATGTACCAGTCGTTGCACACGACGGTCATCGGGCCCACCGGCAAGCCGGTGGAGATGCAGATCCGCACGTACGCGATGCACCGCACCGCGGAGTTCGGCATCGCCGCGCACTGGAAGTACAAGGAGCACAAGGGCACCCAGATCGTCGGCCCGCCCGCGCACATCGACGAGATGACCTGGCTTCGGCAGCTGCTCGACTGGCAGCGGGAGGCGGCCGACCCGAGCGAGTTCCTGGACGCGCTGCGCTTCGACCTGTCCAGCCAGGAGGTGTACGTCTTCACCCCGAAGGGTGACGTCATCCCGCTGCCGACCGGGTCGACGCCAGTGGACTTCGCGTACGCGGTGCACACCGAGGTGGGGCACAAGTGCATCGGCGCGCGGGTCAACGGCAAGCTGGTGCCGTTGGAGTCGACGCTGTCCAACGGCGACGTGATCGAGATCTTCACGTCGAAGTCCGAGACGGCCGGCCCGACGCAGGACTGGTTGGGCTTCGTCAAGAGCCCGCGCGCCCGGACGAAGATCCGCCAGTACTTCAACAAGGAGCGGCGCGAGGAGGCGATCGAGGCCGGCAAGGACGCGATCGTCAAGGCGATGCGCAAGCAGGG
Source organism: Micromonospora sp. NPDC047756 (assembly GCF_055587245.1). Classification (NCBI taxonomy): domain Bacteria; kingdom Bacillati; phylum Actinomycetota; class Actinomycetes; order Micromonosporales; family Micromonosporaceae; genus Micromonospora; species Micromonospora sp. NPDC047756. The sequence continues at coordinate 128,857 of NZ_JBVJGQ010000003.1, read as the reverse complement.
CATGCCGTTGCAGCGGATGCTCACCTCCGACGCGCTGATGTCGATCGCCCGGGATCTGCACCTGGCCGATGTGGCGTCGCTCTACGCGGCGGTCGGCGACAGTCAGGTCTCCGCGCAGTCGGTGGTGCAGAAGCTGATGGCCGCGTACGGCGGCGAGGAGGGCGCGGCGGAGGACATCGCCGAGACCGCCGTCGCCACCCGGCCGCCGCGCAGCCGGCAGAGCAGCAGCGACCCGGGCGTGGTGGTCCGGGGCGTCAGCGACGTCTGGATCAAGCTGGCCCGCTGCTGCACACCGGTCCCACCGGACTCGGTGTTCGGCTTCGTCACCCGCTCCGGCGGGGTGAGCGTGCACCGCGACGACTGCGCCAACGCCGAGGACCTGCGCGCGCAGAGCGAGCGGGTCGTCGAGGTGAGTTGGAAGCTCACCTCCGCGTCGACGTTCCTGGTCGCCATCCAGGTCGAGGCCCTGGACCGGCACAAGCTGCTGGCCGACGTCACCCGGGTGCTCTCCGACGAGCGGGTCAACATCCTCTCCGCCACCGTCACCACGACCCGCGACCGGGTGGCGGTGAGCCGGTTCAGCTTCGAGATGGCCGACCCGAAGCACCTGGGCCACCTGCTGGCCACGGTGCGCAAGGTCGACGGCGTCTTCGACGCCTACCGGGTCACCTCCGGCGCCTGAACGTGGGTTCTGACGCATCGATTGCTGACGCAAAGTTGCGGGTGATCTCGGCGGCCCGCTCGGAGTGGATCTTTCCGTTCACTGGGCTGTAGCCCGCCCAGATCCGCGAGTTCGTCAGGCTGCTCGCCGAGGGCGGCGGTGACGTGATCCCGATGGACGGCCGCTCATGGTCGACGGTGCACACCATGGCTACCCCGACTCGACAAGCAGCACCACACCGTCCGGCCGACGTCGGCGGGCCACCGTAGCGAGATCGCGATCAGGGGCATTGCCGTATGCAAATCCGTGATAGCTTCATCTCGGGGAGTGATCCTCAACGGGGGCTTTGCACCCTGCTAAATCCAGGCTGCGAGAAAGGTGTTCCAATGCGAAGAGGAGTCAAGCGGGCTCTCATTGCTTCAGTTGCGATGGGGCTCACTACGCTGGTTCTGCCCAGCACGCCAGCATTCGCCATCGCGAAGGTGCCGTGCACTAGTTCGACCGTTGAATTGATCAACGCTCTTAATATCCGCTCGTGCTACTCGGGCAACGGGAATACTGCCCTCAGCGGTAACCTCGTAGTTTTCAAGGCTGGGAGCAACGATGCTTCGGTCACGCTCTCAAACGGGTCTAGTTATGGCCTCATGCCGGGCCAAAGTTTACGGTGGCCGCTTCCCGGGGTGAGCGTGACGAGGGTTTCGATTTTCAACTAGACACAATTCTCCGGCTAGGTGAGACGGTTTTCCGGCGACCAAGCCGGTAGCTGAAGCTATTCTGAACGAAATTTGGCAGTCTCCGCACAAGAAGCCCTGAACGCCGTAGCGGCAAGTTCAGGGCTTCTTGTGTGTTTCCTTGAAATTGTGTCGTCGTCTACGGCCTGTTCCGTCGTTGGCAGCGCGATGGAACCTGGGACAAGATCCTGGCCGCGTCACAGGCCACCGCAGACGCGCAAGACCGGATCACCTGGACGATCAGCGTGGACTCGATGACCAGCCGCGCCCACCAACACGCCGCCGGCGCCCGCAGAGACGGCCACCTGCAGAAAGAGCCACCCGGCGGCGTGCACGACGAACCCGCCGATCACGGCCTCGGACGATCTCGCGGCGGTCTGACCACCAAGACGCATCTGGCCTGCGAGCAGGGACAGAAGGTCCTATCGATGGTCGTGACCGCCGGGCATCGTGGTGACAGCCCGCAGTTCATCCCGGTCCTGCGCCGTATCAAGGTGACCCGTCTCGGAGTAGGCCGGCCCCGCACCTGCCCCGACCTCGTCCTGGCCGACAAGGCCTACACCAGCCGCGGTAACCGCGCCTACCTGCGCAAGCGGGGAATCAAGACGTGCATCCCGAGCAAGAAGGATCAGGACGCCCACCGCAAGGCCAAGGGCAGCCGCGGCGGTCGCCCACCGAAGTTCGACCGAGACCTCTACCGGATGCGACACGCCGTCGAAAACGGCATCAACAGGCTCAAGCGCCACCGCGGCGTGGCCACCCGCTACGACAAGTTGGCCGTCCGGTTCCAGGCCATCCTGACCATCACCATCATCTGCGAATGGCTCTGACCCGGCTTATGAAACACGCCTTAGGTGGAGATGGCATCGGGGCCACCGAAAGGCCGCCCCGATGCTGGAGTTGCCTTCTCAACACCCGCCGGATCAGTTCCGGGGTCCGACGCGTACCCCGAGAACACGACAGCGCCCGCCGGCTCAGCCGGCGGGCGCTTCGTCGTGCGCGCGGGGGTCAGCCCTGCGGGTTGCTCATCGTGAGGTCCTTGATGATGAGCTCCTTCTTCGGGTGCCCACCACCGGGCTGCGGGGCGAAGGCACCGTCGTCGCCGGCCTTGGCCACGTCCTTGACGATGTCCAGACCGCCGGTGACGGTGCCGAGTACCGTGTACGTCGCGTCCAGCGGCGAGTCGCCGTAGACGATGAAGAACTGGCTGCCGGTGCTGCCCGGCTGGCCGGAGTTGGCCATCGCGATGACACCCTCCGGGTACGGCGGGCGCTTGTCGGTGGGCAGGTTCTCCTCGGGCAGGCGGTAGCTCGGGCCGCCCTGCCCGTCGGTGGGGCGCCAGCCGTTGCCGGTGGCGCTGGGGTCACCGCACTGCAACACCTTGATGCCCTCGGTCACCATTCGGTGGCACTTGGTGTTGTCGAAGAAGTTCTTCTCCGCGAGGTAGGTGAAGCTGCCCGCCGTGCACGGCACCAGCGACCGGTCGACCTTGGCCGTGATCGGGCCGAGGTTGGTGTCGATCGTCATGGTCTGCACGCCCTGGGCGGACTGCTCGTTGCTCGGCACCCCCACGTCCTTGATCTGCGGGGGCCGCTGGTCGGTGGGCAGCGCGTTGTACGCGCACTCGGCCGCGCCGGCCGCCGGCGCGGCGGTGTCGCTCTTGTCGTCGTCGCCGCCGAGGCTGACCGCCAGCCAGACGGTGCCGGCGACCACGAGCACCAGCGCGGCAGCCGCGCTGACGATCGCCGTCGTCTGCCGGCGCTTGCGGGCCTTGGCCGCGCGCTCGGCCATCTCCTTCTCGAGCCGGGCGCGTGCCGCCGCGCGCTGCCGCTCTCTGGTGGACGTCACGCCTGGATCCTCCTGGCTATCTGCTGCTGGGTGCCGAGTGATTGGGTGGGGCGACCGGTCAGCCGGCGCTCGGGCTGCTGGCCGGGGTGCCGGAGGCCGACGGCGCCGGTGCCGCACCGGTGGCCGGCTCACCGACCGTGAGGCTCTGGATCGTCACATCGGTGTTGGGCTTGACCTTCGCCCCGGTCCCATTGTCCACGGTCGGGAGGGCGCCGATCTTCTCCACCACGTCGAGCCCGCCGGTCACCCGGCCGATGACCGGGTACTTCGGGTCGGCGGTGGTGAAGTCCTTGAAGAAGATCAGGAACTGGCTGCCGTTGCTGCCCGGCGGGTTGGAGACCATCGTCACCGTGCCCTTCGGGTACGTCGGCGGCTGGCCGGGGGCCGGACTGGCCGACGGCGACGCCGACGGCACGGTCGGGACCTCCTCGTCGTAGAACGAGTAGGTCGGCCCACCGAGACCCGTGCCGCTGGGGTCGCCGCAGCGCAGCGCGCCCTCGGCGGTGATCTCGTGGCACGTGGTGTTGTCGTAGAACGACCGGCTCGCCAGGTGGGCGATGCTCGCCGCCGCGCACGGAGAGTTGGTCAGGTTCAGTTCCGCGGTGATCGGCGCGCCCTGGTTGGTGGTCACGGTCATCGCCCGGGTGCCGTCGGTCGGCAGATCCTTGGTGGCCGGCGTGCCGACGTCCTTGAGGTTGGTGTTGGCCGTCGCGTCCTGCGGCGTCCAGAGGCAGGTGTCCGCCGCGGCCGTGGTCTGCTCCGGGTCGGAGTCGAAGGCCCCGAGCGCCCAGGCTGAGCCGGCCACGACCAGCACGAGGATCAGAGCGGCGCCAACTCCGGCCTGGATCTGCCGTCGCCGCCGCGTCGAGGCGGCCCGGCGGGCCAACTGCCGGTCGAGCTTGGCCCGCGCCAGTTTGCGCTGCCGGTCCCTGCTGGAAGCCACCGGTGCTCCCCTTTCCTCTACCTGGTCGTCGCCGGCGGCCGGTCGCCCCGGCCCGTCCGGGCGTCACGTGTGCCGCGCCACACGCCCGCCAGAGTGTACGGCTAGTGACTGGGAATGTGGTGTACGAGGTCCACCCCATCCCGAGCAGCGCTTATCGGAGGTTGTCACTGTGCCTGACGGGGCGGGTGGGACGGACGCGCCAAACTCGCTCGGCCCGCCCGATAGGCTGCTGTGCAGGACGACAGCTGCTCGACGGAAAGGACAGCGCCTGTGCTCGTGGCCGGCTTTCCCGCGGACGCCTTCGGCACCAACTGCTACGTGGTTGCCACCGCGCCGGGGGAGCAGTGCGTGGTGGTCGACCCGGGCATCGGGGTGCTCGACCAGCTCGACGCGCTGCTCGCCGAGCACCGCCTGCATCCGGCCGCCGTGCTGCTCACCCACGGCCACCTGGACCACACCTTCTCGGTCGCGCCGGTCTGTGGCGCGCGCGGCATCACCGCGTACGTGCACCCCGGTGACCGGGAGATGCTGGCCGACCCGTCCAAGGGCCTCTCGACCGACCTGACGTCGCTGTTCGGCGGCCGGCTGAGCTACACCGAGCCGGAGGACGTGGCGGAGTTGACCGACGGCGCCACCCTCACCCTCGCCGGCCTGGAGATCGCTGTCGACCACGCCCCGGGCCATACCGGCGGGTCGGTGCTGTTCCGGCTGCCGGGCGCCGGGTCGGGCTGGGAGGCTGACGAGCTGTGCCTCTCCGGTGACGTCCTCTTCGCCGGGTCGATCGGCCGCACCGACCTGCCGGGCGGGAGCATGCCGGCCATGCTCACCAGCCTGCGCGACAAGATCCTTCCGCTGGCCGACGACACCGTCGTGCTGCCCGGCCACGGCCCCAGCACCACCATCGGTCGCGAGCGCGCCAGCAACCCGTACCTCATCGAGGTGGCTGGCACGTCGCCGGCCGCTCCCACCCGGGGCCTCTAGATCTTCTGTCCGCGCCGCGCGCGGACCCACGACACCACCGCGCCACCGGCGCGGAACCGCAAGGAGTACGCCGATGAGCAAGCCCACGCCCATCTCCGGCTTCCCGGAGTGGACTCCCGGCCAGCGGATGATCGAGCAGTTCGTGCTCGACCGGATCCGGGCCACCTTCGAGCTGTACGGCTTCGCGCCGCTGGAGACCCGCGCCGTGGAGCCGCTGGACCAGCTGCTGCGCAAGGGCGAGACCTCGAAGGAGGTCTACGTGATCCGGCGGCTGCACGCCGACGCCGAGGGTGCCGGTGGTGACGACCAGCTCGGCCTGCACTTCGACCTGACCGTGCCGTTCGCCCGGTACGTGTTGGAGAACGCCGGCAAGCTGAGCTTCCCGTTCCGCCGCTACCAGATCCAGAAGGTGTGGCGGGGCGAGCGGCCGCAGGAGGGCCGCTACCGGGAGTTCGTCCAGGCCGACATCGACATCGTCGACCGGGACACCCTGGCTCCGCACCACGAGGCGGAGATGCCGCTGGTCATCGGGGACGCGCTGCGCTCGTTGCCGATCCCACCGGTGACGATCCAGGTCAACAACCGCAAGATCTGCGAAGGCTTCTACCGGGGCATCGGGCTGACCGACCCGGAGGCGGCGCTGCGAGCCGTGGACAAGCTCGACAAGATCGGCCCGGCGAAGGTGGCCGAGCTGCTGGCCCAGACCGCCGGGGCGAGCGAGGCGCAGGCCAAGGCGTGCCTGGCGCTGGCCGAGATCTCCGCCCCGGACTCGTCGTTCGCCGACGCGGTCCGGGCGCTCGGGGTGAGCGACCCGCTGCTCGACGAGGGCATCGAAGAGCTGGTCCGGGTGGTGGACACCGCTGCCGAGCACTCGCCCGGCCTCTGCGTGGCGGACCTGCGCATCGCCCGTGGGCTGGATTACTACACGGGCACCGTCTACGAGACCCAGCTGCGCGGCTACGAGCGCTTCGGCTCCATCTGCTCCGGCGGCCGGTACGACAATCTGGCCAGCGCCGGCGCTGTCTCGTACCCGGGGGTGGGGATCTCGATCGGGGTGACCCGCCTGCTCGGTCTGCTCTTCGGCGCGGGGGAGCTGTCGGTCTCGCGGGAGGTGCCGACCGCCGTGCTCGTCGCGGTGACCAGCGAGGAGCACCGTACGGCCAGCAACCGGGTGGCCGAGGCGCTGCGGCGGCGCGGGGTGCCGACCGAGGTGTCGCCGAGCGCGGCGAAGTTCGGCAAGCAGATCCGTTACGCCGAGCGGCGCGGTATCCCCTACGTGTGGTTCCCCGGTGCGCAGGGAGCGCCCGACGAGGTGAAGGACATCCGCTCCGGTGAGCAGGTCACGGCCGGTGCGGGGGAGTGGACGCCACCCCCGGGAGACCTCAAACCGACTGTCGGTTGAGTGCCCCCACTGGCGCTGACGGCCGCGGGGACCTACGGTAGCGTAAGTTACGCCACCGTAGGGAGTCTCTCGTGACCGTCAGCACCACACTGAGCCAGACCGCGCTGCTCGTCGAGTTGGAGCCGGTTGTCGCACGCAACCTGGACCGCCACCTCTCGCTCGCCAAGGAGTGGTTCCCGCACGAGTACGTGCCGTGGAGCGAGGGGCGGACCTTCGACGGGCCGCTCGGCGGCGAGGCGTGGTCGCCGACCGACTCCACCATCCCGGACGTGGCCCGCACCGCGCTGATCGTGAACCTGCTGACCGAGGACAACCTGCCCTCGTACCACCACGAGATCGCCACCCTGTTCGGACGCGACGGCGCGTGGGGCACCTGGGTGCACCGGTGGACCGCCGAGGAGGGCCGGCACGGCGTCGCGATCCGCGACTACCTGACCGTCAGCCGGGCGGTCGACCCGGTGGCGTTGGAGCGGGCCCGGATGACGCACATGTCGGAGGGCTACACCAACGCCCACGGCGACGAGGTGCTGCACTCGCTGGCGTACGTCTCGTTCCAGGAGCTGGCCACCCGGATCTCGCACCGCAACACCGGTAAGGCCACCGGCGACCCCACCTGCGAGGCGCTGCTGGCCCGGGTGGCCGCCGACGAGAACCTGCACATGGTCTTCTACCGCAACCTGCTCGCTGCCGCGTTCGAGCTGGCCCCGAGCCAGGCCATGCGGGCCGTCGCCGACGTGGTGGCCGACTTCCAGATGCCGGGCAGCGGCATCGACGGATTCGCCCGTAAGTCGGTGGCGATCGCCCTGGCCGGCATCTACGACCTGCGCCAGCACCGTGACGAGGTGTTGCAGCCGGTCCTGCGGCAGTGGGACGTCTTCAACGTGACCGGCCTAGACGCCGACGGCGAGGCCGCCCGCGAGCAGCTCGCCGCCCAGCTGGAGAGCCTGGACCGCGCCGCGAGCCGCTTCGAGGAGAAGCGCGACGCCCGAGCCGCCCGCCTAGCCTCCCGCTAAAACCCACCCCCACCCTGTCCCCCTGGGCCTGGGCCTCTGGGCTTGTCGATCATGAAGTTATTGCCACTCCCGTCGGCGTGTCGGGGCAATAACTTCATGATCAACCCGAACGGGGTGGGGTTAGGGGTGGGGGAGGGGGAGGAGGAGGCAGGTGCTGGTGGCGTGGGCTACCAGGCGGTCGGTGGCGTCGGTGATGCGGGCCTCGGCCAGGGCCGTACGGCGGCCGCGTTGCAGCACGGTGCCCTCGCAGCGCAGGGTGCCGCTGTCGACGGTGACCGCGCGGAGGAACTTCACGTTGAGGTCCAGCGAGGTGTAGCCGACGCCGGCGGGCAGGGTGGTGTGCACGGCGCACGCCGCGGCGGTGTCCAGCAGGGTCGAGAGCACGCCACCGTGGACGCTGCCCAGCGGGTTGTAGTGGAACTCCTGCGGAGTCAGCTCGACGACGACACGGCCCTCGTCGGCTTCCATCCTGCTCATGTCGAGAAGGTGCATCACCGGCGGCGCGGCCAACTCGCCGGCGATCATCGCCCGGAGCATGTCGAGGCCGCTTCGCCGACCGACCTGGGCGGCGTTGGTCGCCGGGTCCGCCCAGGTGAAGGTACGGCTGCGCACTGGTTCCTGCGTCTGCGTCATGGACGCAGCCTGGCAGTCGGTTGCTGAGTCTGTCAACGAGATCTAGCCTGGTCGGATGCGACCCGGGGCTCTGGACTGGTCAGTGGAGAACTGCACCATCGCCCGCGCGATGGAGGTCCTCGGTGAGCGGTGGACGTTGGTGGTCCTGCGTGAGGTGTTCACCGGCGTACGTCGCTTCGACGACATGCGGGTACGCACCGGCATTCCGCGCCAGGTGCTGACCAACCGGCTCGCCACCCTGGTGGAGCAGGGCGTGCTCAGTCGCGAGCCGTACCGGGAGCCCGGCAGTCGACTGCGCCACGAGTACCGGCTCACGGACAAGGGTCTGGATCTGTGGCCGGTGCTGGTCGCCGTCCTCGCGTGGGGCGACCGGTACCTGGCCGACGCGGAGGGCTCGCCGCTGCGCGTCACGCACCGCGACTGTGGCGCCGAGGTGCGCGCCGACCTGCGCTGCGCCGACGGCCACGAGGTGGGTCGGCCACGTGACGTGGTCCCCAGCCCGGGGCCCGGCGCCCGACGCCGTACCCCCTGACCCGACGCCCGCCGCGTCCCGCGCTGGGCGGCGACGTGGATCAGACATTGATGACCGTACGCGCCGAAAGTGCGGTGGTCGTTGATTGGGTGTGACGGTGGCTGTTCGCCAGCGTGTCGGGGGTGTTGCGGCCGTGCGGCCGGCCGGGGTCGACGAATTCGGGCGAATCCAAGCCTTGTTAATGATCTTAAGTATGTGAATACTTCAGTCTCATCCGGCCGGTTTCCCCAGATCGGCCGGGTTGCCCTCGGGTCAGCCGCCCCCGGCGGACCCGCTCCCCCGCCCAGGAGGTTTGTTACATGCGACCCACGAGGTCCTCATTCCGTGTTGCGGCCACAGTCGCCGTTTCCGGAACCCTGGTCGTCGGCTCGCTCATCGGCGCGCCCGCCCAGGCCGCTCCCGCCGCGTCGCCCGACGCCGCCGCCGCGATCTCCGCGGAACTCGGCGACAGCTCCGCCGGCTCGTACATCGACGCCAGCGGCAAGTCCGTCGTCACGGTGACCGATGCCGCCGCCGCCAGCAAGGCCAGCAAGGCCGGCGCCGTCGTCCGCTACGTCACCCGCGGCGCCGCCGAGCTCAACCGGGCCACGGCCGAGCTGGAGCGCTCCGCCAAGATCCCGGGCACCGCCTGGTGGAGTGACCCGGTCACCAACCAGGTCGTCGTCTCCGTCGACAGCACCGTCACCGGTGCCAAGCTGGAGCGGGTCAAGGCCGCCGCCGCGCGGGCCAACGGCGCGGTCCGGGTCGAAGCCGAGGCAGGCGTGCTGAGCACCCGGATCTCCGGCGGCCAGGCCATCTACGCCGGCGGGGGCGGGCGTTGCTCGCTCGGCTTCAACGTGCGCAGTGGCAGCACCTACTCCTTCCTGACGGCCGGGCACTGCACCAACATCTCGGCCAGCTGGTACTCGAACTCCGCTCAGACCGCGCTGCTCGGCAGCCGTACCGGCACCAGCTTCCCGGGCAACGACTACGGCATCGTGCGGCACAACAACTCGGCCAACGCCGCCGGCAACGTCTCCCTCTACAACGGCAGCTTCCGCGACATCACCGGCGCCGGCAACGCCTCCGTCGGCCAGGCGGTGCAGCGCTCCGGCAGCACCACGGGCCTGCGCAGCGGCTCGGTGACCGCGACCAACGCCACGGTGAACTACGCCGAGGGCTCGGTCTCCGGTCTGATCCGCACCAACGTCTGCGCCGAGCCGGGCGACAGCGGCGGCTCGCTGTTCGCCAACACCACCGCCCTGGGCCTGACCTCCGGCGGCAGTGGCAACTGCCGCACCGGCGGCACGACCTTCTTCCAGCCCGTCACCGAGGCGCTGAGCCGCTACGGCGTCAGCGTCTTCTGATCCACGCACCGCTCGCGGGCCGCCGGAACTCTCCGGCGGCCCGCGTCGCGTACGCCGGGTCGGCCGGAGGGCGACTCACGGCAGCAGGTCGGGCCGGCCGGGGGTGGGCCCGCTCGGTGGCCCGAGAGGATCCGGGGGTACGACGCCGATGCTCGGCAGGTCCGGGCCGACGCTCACGGTGCCGCCGGTCGACCAGACGAGGTGCGCCCGCCGGGCGGAGAGAACCGCCAGCAGCGGCCAGAGGGAGACCGCCAGCGCGGTCACCCGCTCGGCCAACCCCGTACGGGAGCCGCTGGTCACCTCGAACGCGCACCAGCCGAAGAGCGCGAGCAGCACGAGCGTGGCGCTCAGCCCGACCGCCCGGCGGAACGCCCAGGGCGGCTCCGGTCGGGCGGAGCGATCGGTGTCGTGGCCGCGCGGCAGCCGCAGTGCCGACCCGGCCGGCCAGAGCACCAGGGCGAGGACGGCCACCGTCGCCGCGACGCCGTGGCTGAGCGAACCGCCGACCGGCGGCCGGGGAAAGGCGACGAGCGCGATGGTGGCCACCCCACCGATCGCGAGCAGGAAACGGCTGGGCAACCCGGCCGCGTGCAGGACGGCGGCGACCGACAGGTAACAGCAGCCGAGCAGCACCAGGGCCACCACCATGATCCAGGCGTCGGTGGCGTCCTGTCCTGCCAGCTCGCTGATGGTGTCCCGGACCGGGTCGTACCCGACGGGCTGTCGGGCCTCCGCAACCGTCCAACCGGCCACCAGCAGCACGGGTGCCGCCGCCGCCGTGGCGACGGCCCAGTTCGGTACGGGCCGCATTTCGCCACGTTAACCGGCGAGACAACCGGTTGCTGCGGGTTCGCCCAGTGCGGCCGACCCGACGGGTGCCCGGAGACGGGGCGGCCACCCCTGACAGAATGCGGGTGAGGACTGTTCCACGATGAGGAGTTGCCAGCCGTGATCCGTACCCACAATGCCGGAAGCCTGCGCGCCGCGGACGCCGGCTCGACGGTGACGCTCGCCGGCTGGGTGGCCCGCCGCCGCGACCACGGCGGGGTCATCTTCGTCGACCTGCGCGACGGTTCCGGTGTTGTCCAGGTGGTGTTCCGCGAGGAAGACGCGCACGCGCTGCGCAACGAGTTCTGCGTGAAGGTCGTCGGCGAGGTGACCCGCCGCCCGGCCGGCAACGAGAACCCGGAGCTGCCCACCGGCGAGGTCGAGGTGACCGTCGTCGAGCTGGAGGTGCTCTCCGAGGCGGCGCCGCTGCCGCTGCCGGTGGACGACCAGATCGAGGCCGGCGACGACATCCGACTCCGGTACCGCTACCTGGACCTGCGCCGCAGCGGTCCGGCGAACGCGCTGCGGCTGCGCTCGCGCGCCAGCCAGCTGGCCCGGGGCGTGCTGCACGAGCGGGACTTCCTGGAGATCGAGACGCCGACGCTGACCCGCTCGACGCCGGAGGGCGCCCGCGACTTCCTGGTGCCGGTGCGCCTGCAGCCTGGCAGCTGGTACGCGTTGCCGCAGTCGCCGCAGCTGTTCAAGCAGCTGCTGATGGTCGGCGGCATGGAGCGGTACTACCAGATCGCCCGCTGCTACCGCGACGAGGACTTCCGCGCCGACCGGCAGCCGGAGTTCACCCAGCTCGACATCGAGATGTCGTTCGTGACCGAGGACGACGTGATCGACCTTGGTGAGGCGATCGTCTCGGCGCTGTGGAAGGACCTGGCCGGGCACGAGATCAGCCGGCCGATCCCGCGGATCACCTGGCACGACGCGATGGCGCGGTACGGCTCGGACAAGCCGGACCTGCGCTACGGCGTCGAGCTGACCGAGCTGACCGACTACCTGCGCGGCACCGAGTTCCGGGTCTTCGCCGGAGCCATCGACGCGGGCGGTTACGTCGGCGCGGTGGTGATGCCGGGCGGCGCGGCGCAGAGCCGCAAGGAGCTGGACGGCTGGCAGGACTGGGCGAAGGCGCGCGGCGCGCGCGGCCTGGCGTACGTGGTGCTGGACGCGGAGACCGGCGAGGCACGCGGCCCGGTGGCGAAGAACCTGTCCGCCGAGCACCTGGGTGGGCTGGCCGACGCGGTCGGCGCGAAGCCGGGTGACGCGGTCTTCTTCGCCGCGAGCGCCACCACGCGGGAGGCGCAGGAGCTGCTCGGGGCGGCCCGCGTCGAGATCGCCAAGCGGTCCGGCCTGATCGACGAGAGCGCCTGGGCGTTCTGCTGGGTGGTCGACGCGCCGATGTTCGAGCGCACGGACGAGGGCGGTTGGACGGCCGTGCACCACCCGTTCACCTCGCCGAACTCGGAGTGGGTCGACCGGTTCGAGGAGGCTCCGGACCGGGCCCTGGCGTACGCGTACGACATCGTCTGCAACGGCAACGAGATCGGCGGCGGGTCGATCCGTATCCACCGCGGTGACGTGCAGAAGCGGGTCTTCGACCTGCTCGGCATCACCGCCGAGGAGGCGCAGGACAAGTTCGGCTTCCTGCTGGAGGCGTTCAAGTACGGCGCCCCGCCGCACGGCGGTATCGCCTTCGGCTGGGACCGGGTCTGCATGCTGCTCGCCGGTGCCGACTCCATCCGTGAGGTCATCGCGTTCCCGAAGACCCGCGGTGGCTTCGACCCGCTGACCAGTGCGCCCACCCCGATCACCGCGCAGCAGCGCGCCGAGGCCGGCATCGACGCCAAGCCCAAGCCCGCCGCAACCGCCCACACCGGCACGGCCGGCCCCGCGGCCCCGGTGGCAGACCCGGTCTGACCCCACCCCCCACCCCGCCCCTGCTTGGTTGATCAAGAGGTTTGCGTCATCATCGCCCGGCGAGATGACGCAAACCTCTTGATCGTTGGCGGGGGAGTGGGCTCAGGTGCGAGTGCTTGTTGTCGGGGGTAGTGGGCTTCTCGGGCGGGAGGTCTGTCGGCGGGGCGTGAGCGCCGGGTTCTCCGTTGTCGGGACGTTTCACTCCGGTGAGATCGCGGTGCCGGGGGTCGCGGCCCGGCGGTTGGACGTGACCGACCGGTCCGCCGTGCGCGCGCTGGTCGCGCGGGTGCGGCCGGACGCCGTGGTCGGGACCCCCTATCGGTACGGCGACTGGGCGGTCACCGCCGACGGGGCCGCGCACGTGGCGCTCGCCGCCGCGGAGGTGGGTGCCCGGCTGGTGCACGTGTCCAGCGACGCGCTGCACGCCGGACGACCCGTGCCGTACGCCGACGACGAACCACCAACGCCGGTGCACCCGTACGGGGCTGCGAAGGCCGCGGCCGAGACCGCCGTACGGGCGATCGACCCGGGCGCGGCGCTGGTGCGAACCTCCCTGATCGTGGGGGAGGGCAGCAAGCAGATCCAGCTCTGCCGGGACGCGCTCGCCGGTCGGGCCACCCTGTTCAGCGACGAGCTGCGTTGCCCGATCGACGTCGTCGACCTGGCCGACGCGGTGCTGGAGCTGGTCGGCTCGACGTACGCCGGTGTGCTCAACGTGGCCGGCCCGGACGCGGTCAGCCGAGCCGAGCTGGGCCTGCTGGTCGCCGAGCGCTACGGCCTGGACCCGGCCGCACTGAAGACCACCACCAGCGCGGCCACCGGTCTGATCCGCCCTCTTGACGTACGCCTGGACTGCGGGCGGGCGACGGCCCTGCTGCGGACCCGGCTGCGTGGGGTGCGTGAACTCCTGACTCCCTGAGCGGCCGGATCCGGCGGAACCAGATGCACAGCTTCTATGCACAACTCTTGTGCACGGAAGCTGTGCAGAGATAGTGTGCATGCATGGAGAGTCCTTCCGCCGACGGCCCGGCCGAGCCGCGCCGCGTCCATCTGGACAACCGACAGGTCCGCACGCTGGCCCATCCGCTGCGGATGAGGCTGCTCGGCTCGCTTCGCGTCGACGGCCCGGCGACCGCCACGGCCCTGGCCGAGAAGCTCGGCACCAACACCGGTGCGACGAGCTACCACCTGCGGCAACTCGCCGAGGTGGGGCTCGTGACCGAGGACCCCGCCCGGGGCACCAGCCGGCAGCGCTGGTGGCAGTCGGCACACGACGTCAGCGACTTCGAGCCCACCGACTTCGACGACGACCCGGACGCCCGTGCCGCCGTGCAGTGGATCCAGGCGGACCAGGTGCGCGTGATGGCGGACCTGGCCCAGCGCTGGCTGGCCGTCGAGCACCATCAACCCCGCGACTGGCGCGACGCGGTCGGCATGAGTGACCTGGTGCTGCCGCTCGACCCGACGCGGCTGCGGGCCCTCAGCGACGAGTTGTGGGCGGTGCTGATGCGCTACCGCGACGAGCCTGTGGTCGAGGGCGCTGACGTGAAGCCCGTGCACCTGTTCCTGGCCGGCTTCCCACGGCTGGACGAGCGCTGGTGAGCGCGAGGAGTGAGCCGGGTTTGCGAGCCCCACAGTCGCGAACGAAAGACGGCCTGGTGAGCGCGAGGAGTGAGCCGGGTTTGCGAGCCCCGCAGTCGCGAACGAAAGACGGCCTGGTGAGCGCGAGGAGTGAGCCGGGTTTGCGAGCCCCGCGGTCGCGAACGGAGGTGGCGGCGTGAGCGCGTTGACCGTACGTCAGGTTCGGCGTCGTTACCTCACGCTCTATGGTCTGCGCTGGCTGCCGACGGGTCTGATGATCCCCGTGATGATCCTGCTGATGCAGGAGCGCGGTCTGTCGCTGCCGCAGATCGGCCTGGTCGGCACGGCGCAGGGGCTGCTGGTGCTGGCGTTGGAGTTGCCCACTGGCGGGTTCGCCGACGCTCTCGGTCGTCGACCGGTGCTGCTCGCCGCCGGGGTGCTCAACCTTGTCTCCCTCGCGCTGTTCGCGGTGGCCGACTCGTTCGCGCTGTTCTTCGTGGTCTGGGCTCTGCAGGGCATCTACCGGGCGTTGGACAGCGGCCCGTTGGAGTCCTGGTACGTCGACGCCACCCTGGCCGCCGACCCGCAGGCCGAGTACGAGCGTGGCCTCGGCTACGCCGGCACCGTCATCGGCGGCGCCATCGGCGGAGGCGCGCTGCTCAGCGGTGGCCTCATCGCGCTCGGCCCGATCGGGCCGGTCAGCGCGCTCACGGTGCCCGTGTTGGCCGCCCTCGTGGCGCAGGTGGTGGCGCTCGTCGCGCTCGTGGTGCTGCTGGTCGAGGAGCGGCCGGCCACGGGGGTCGCGGCGCTGCGGGCCTCGGTGGTCCAGGCGCCCCGGATGATCGGTCAGGCCGTCGGGTTGCTGCGTCGTTCCCGGGTGTTGCTGGCGTTGGTGGCCGTCGAGCTGTTCTGGGGCTTCGGCATGGTCACCTTCGAGTCGCTGCTGCCGGTCCGGCTCGCCGAGGTGATCGGTGATCCGGAACGCGCCGCGGTGCTGCTGGGGCCGGCGAACTCGGCCGCCTGGCTCGCGTCGGCCGCCGGTGCGGCACTGACCCCACTGCTGCTGCGCTGGTTCGGCGCCGCTCCGGGTGCGGCCCTGCTGCGCGTCCTGCAGGGCGTGACCGTGGTCGGGATGGGGTTGTTCGCCGGGCCGGTCGGCGTGCTGGTGGCCTACCTGGCCTGCTACGCGGTGCACGGCGCGTCCAACCCGTTGCACAGTGGGCTGCTGCACCGGCAGGTCGACGGCCCGTACCGGACCAGCGTGCTCTCGCTGAACTCGATGATGGCGCAACCGGCCGGCGCGCTCGGCGGGGTGGTGCTCACCGCGCTCGCCGCCGCCACCAGCGTCGGCACCGCGATGGTGGTCGGCGCTGTGGTGTTGGCCGTCGCCGCCCCGCTCTACCTGCCCGCCTGGCTGGCCGGCCGTCGGGCCGCCCCGGCCGTCGAGCCGACCGCGGTCCCGGTGCCCGCCACCGACCGTTAGCGAAAACCCCTCGCCTGACCGGACGGCAGGCCGGTCAGGCGAGGCGGATCGAGCTGAGCGGGAGGGTGGAGGTGTAGCCGAGCCGACGGTAGAGCCGCGCCGCGCCGACGTTGTGCGTGTAGACGCCGAGCCCGACCAGGTCGTGACGTGCCAGCAGCGTCCGGGTCATCCCGGCGGTCAGGGACGCGCCGAGCCCTCGACCGCGTTGGTCGGGGGCGACGGTCAGGCCGGCCAGGAAGCCGATGTCACCCTGGCTGCGGTCCGCGCCGCACGCCACCAACCGGTTGCCGGCCCAGATGCCGTACCAGTCGACCACCCTTGGGTCGCCCGGCCGGGAGGTGCTGGTCGGGAACGATTCTTCGACAAGGGCCGCCAGCGCCGGCTGGTCGGCGGCGGTGAGGCGCACCACCGGCTGTTCGTCCGGCGGCGCCGGCGGCGCCGTGTCGGTCCAGTGGAAGTCCCAGTCGCTGTGCTCGGTCACCGCCAGCCGGTCGACCATCAGACCGCGATCGTGTCGGGGCAGGTGCAGGCGCTGTCCGGACTGGAACATCCCGTCGGCGGCCCGCGCGACGCAGATCTCCAGCACCGGTTCGGTCGGGCCGATCGCGCAGCCGGCCGGCCCGTGTTCCGGCGGCACCACCCACAGCACGGCACCATCACGCTGGTAGGCGCGCACCGGCCCGGCCCGGCCGAGCGCGTGCCGGGCGAACGGGTGGTGCCCGACGGCGGCCAGAACGGCGCTCCGGTCCTGGAGCACCTCGTCGTCGATGATCATGCGTTCAGCCTAGGAGTCGGGGGTCGAACGCCTCCGCCGGGCCGTCGCGGCGTAGCCACCTCCACGGTGGAGATTGGCGAGTCGACCGATTGGGTACATCACGCGCCGACCTACTGGGAACCCCCACCGGAGGAACGACATGCTCGCCATTCTCGCGGCCATCGTCTTTGGCTTCGCTCTCTTGCTTGACCTGCTCGGCACCGACTTCGGCGCGCCGGACCTGTTCAACTGGAACACCCTCGTACTCATCGGGCTGCTCCTGCTCTCGCTCTACCTGGCCGGCGTGGGCAGCGGCCCGCGCGGCGGTGGCGGCGGCCGCTGGTACCGGGGCCGTCGCCCCGGGCGTGGCTGACCGGAACCGATCACCGGTGGCGGGCCCGCGGCGCGATTCCGGCGTCGTGGGCCCGGCCCGGTACTGTCTTCGTGATGGAGTCCGACGCCCTCTTCTCCCTCGGTGAACCCGCCGGGTCGCGCAGCGCGCCCGACGGTCCCGCCGGTGTCGACGGCTTCACCGCGGTGGCCGACGATTCGCCCCTGCCCGTCCGGATGCGCCCGGTGACCCTCGACGAGCTCGTCGGGCAGGAGCATCTGCTCGCTCCCGGCGCACCCCTGCGGCAGCTGGTCTCCGGCGGGGCTCCGATGTCGGTGATCCTCTGGGGCCCGCCGGGCAGCGGCAAGACCACGATCGCGCACCTGGTGGCCGGGGCCACCGACCGCCGCTTCGTCGCCATGTCGGCGCTCTCCGCCGGCGTGAAGGACGTCCGGGCGGTGATCGAGGCGGCTCGCCGCCAGCGTCGCTCCGGTGGCCCGCAGACGGTGCTCTTCATCGACGAGGTGCACCGCTTCAGCAAGACCCAACAGGATTCGCTGCTGGCCGCCGTCGAGGACCGCACGGTCACCCTGCTGGCGGCGACCACCGAGAACCCGTACTTCTCGGTCATCTCCCCGCTGCTGTCGCGGTGCGTGCTGCTCACCCTGCAACCATTGGACGACGAGGCGGTGCGGGGCCTGCTGCGCCGCGCGGTCGCGGACAAGCGTGGCCTGGACGACGCGCTGGTCCTGACCACCGAGGCCGAGGATCACCTGGTCCGGTTGGCCGCCGGTGACGTCCGTAAGGCACTCACCGCCCTGGAGGCGGCGGCCGCCTCCGCGACGGCCCTCGGCGGCGGCCGGATCGACCTCGCCACCGCCGAGCAGGCCGTCGACGTGGCGGCGGTGCGCTACGACCGGGACGGCGACGCCCACTACGACGTGGTCAGCGCCTTCATCAAGAGCATGCGCGGCTCGGACGTGGACGCCGCGGTGCACTGGCTGGCCCGCATGCTGGTCGCCGGTGAGGACGCCCGGTTCATCGCCCGTCGTCTGGTCATCTTCGCCAGCGAGGACGTGGGCATGGCCGACCCCTCGGCGCTGAGCGTGGCGACCGCGGCGGCGCACGCGGTCGAGTACGTCGGGCTGCCCGAGGCGCAGCTCAACCTGGCCCAGGCGGTGATCCACCTGGCCACCGCGCCGAAGTCGAACTCGGCCACCACCGCCATCGGCGCCGCCATCGCCGACGTCCGGGCCGGTCGCGGTGGCCCGGTGCCGCGGGGGCTGCGCGACGCGCACTATGCCGGCGCCCGAGGGTTGGGCCACGGGACCGGCTACCGATACCCGCACGACGACCAGCGCGGCGTGGTCACCCAGCAGTACGTTCCGGACGACCTGGTGGGCACCGACTACTACCAGCCCAGCCCGCACGGCGCGGAGCGGTCGGTGGCCGGCAGGTTGCCGCTGCTGCGCCGGATCGTGCGTGGCCTGCCGGCTCCGGCCGCGCGCCCGCAGACGCCGACATCCGCGCCGTCCGTAACGGCGCAGACCGCGCCAGCGCTATCCCCGGGGGCCGCCCGTCCGACGACGGGCACGGATGCCCCCGGCACGATGCAGGACAGCGGCACCGACGCCGCAGGAGAGGGTCAACAGTGAGATCGCGTGGTGGGGACCGCCCGGACGAGGGCCCGGACGAGCGGCGCGATCCCCGCGCCAAGACCCGCCGTTGGGGTCGCGGCCGGGCGGCTGAGCCCGAGCCGGAGGAGCCGGTGGCCGGCGAGGAGTTCGGTTGGATCGACGATCTGCGCTCGGCCAAGCAGCAACGCACCGAGCTGGGCCCGGACGGCGCACCGGCGGAGCCGAACCGGCCCCGCGGGGGGATGCCGCCGGCAGACCCGGCGCCACCCACCCCGCGTACGGCGGGAGAGCCGGCCGGTGCGCGCGGCAGCGCGCCGGAGCCCTCGGCCCCGCCGGCTCCGCGTCAGAGTGAATCGGGCGGTGCCGCCGCCCGTCGGCCGGTCGACGGGCCCTGGCCCGGGGAGACGCCGCCGGCGGGTCGTCGCCCGGACAACCGGCCACCCGCGGCCCCTCCCGTACCCGGGCAGCCGCCGCGCCGCGGCGTTCAGCCGGTGCCCGGCGCCCGCGGTGCCGTACCACAGTCGCCGCCCCCCGCTCGCCCGGGCGGGGGTGACCCGGCCGGCCCTGCGGGGCCTCGTCCGGCACCCGACGCGCCCGGCGGCCTGGCCCGTCCGCGCGGTGCGGCCGCCCCTCCCGGCCCACCCGTGGGCCCACCGACCTCGGGCCCCCCGGCCGGTCGTCGCCCGGACGCCGCCGCTTCGCCGGCCCGCCGCCCGGACGCCGTTGTTCCGCCGGGCCGTCATCAGGACCCCGCCGCACCCGGCGGTCAACCCGACTCCATGCCGCGTCGGCCCGACGCCGGCCCGCCGGTCCGCCGACCCGGCCCGGAGCAACCGGTCGAACCCGGCCGTGCCCGGCCTCCCGCCGACGGCCCCCCGGCCGGTCGCCGCGCCGCCGGCTCGACACCCGATCCGCGGGCTGTCGGAGCACCCGCCGCCCCCGGCCCGGCCCGCTTCGACGGCGCGCCGGTTGGCGTCGTGCCGTCGGCAGCGGACGGCCCGCGGCCCGACCCCGCCATCGACCGTGACCCGCGTACGGCCCGGCGTCGTCCGGGCCCGGCCGACCCCGGAGCACCCGAACCCGCCGGGCGCGCGTCCGAGGGTCCCCGTCCGCCAGCCGGCGGGCGTCGCCGCGCCGCGGAACCCGACGAGCCGGTCGTGCCCCGCTCGGGTAACGCGCCAGCCGTGCCGCGCTCGGGTAACGCGCCAGCCGTGCCGCGCTCGGGCAACGCGTCGTCGGTGCCCGAGGCGACCGGCGCGCACAGTGGCGCCCTGCCCACCACCGGCCCCGCCGACGGCACCGGTCGCCGCCGGGTCGTCTCCGATGAAACGGAACGCCGAACGCCGCCCGGCGGCGAACCTCGGCCGGACCGGCCGGAGCGGCCAGCGGACTGGCTGCGCCAGGCCGGCCGCCTGCCACACACCGACCCCGGCCTGGCGGTGGTCAACCGTCGAGACGGCAGTCCGCCGGCCGGGAGTCGCCGCCCGGCGCCGCCCACCGGGCCGGTAGACCTGACCGACCAGGCGTCCGGTCGGCTCGCCGTGCCCGACCCGGCAGCGGAGCGCACCGCCGCCCGCCGGCCCGCCGGCCCGCCGGTCGACCCTGGCGCGGACGCGCCGCCCGGTCGTCGCGCCGCCCGGCCTGACGGGTCGGGATCCACCGGAGAGCAGCCCCTGACCTACCCCCCGCAGCCCGGTGACCGGCCCGCCCGTGGGCGGGGCGCCGCTGCGGTGCCCCCCACTCCGGACCCCACCGTTCGGCGCGGCCGTGCCGTGGCAGGGCCTGGCCCGGACGCACCGCCCGCCCCGGATCCGATCGGCCGACGACGGCGTGGACCGGCCGAGCCGGGCCCCGACGGTACGGCTGTCCCCGGTCGACCGGGGACAGCGGGCGACAACGGCGACGACCCCTACGCCGGCGGTCGACCCGGCGCAGGTCCCGCTGTTCGTGGCGCTGCCCGATCCGTCGCACCCGGGCGGGCCCGCCCCGTTCCGGGCGACGCGCCGGCGCCCGGCACCGGGCGACGTGGCGCTGACGGCCCACTGCGTCCCGGCCCGGGTGGCGATGCGGCACCCCCGGATGCGACCCGTCCGGATGGTCCGGCTCGTGGGGCCGTGCCGCCGGGTCCGGACGGTCCGCCGCGTACCCGTCCGGACGGTCCGGCCCGTGCCGCCGTGCCGCCGGGTGTCGACGGTCCGCCGCGCACCCGTCCGGACGGTCCGGCTCGTGCCGCTGTCCGCCCACCCGGTGGGCAACCGCCAGCCGACGACCGGACCGGTGAGCCCGGCCCGGCCCGTGGTGCGGTGCCGGCCGGACGACCACTGCCGGCCGACCGCGCCGCCGGCCGTGCCCTGCCGCCGAATCGGGAGCCCGGCCGTGCCGAGCCGAGCGGTGTCGCGCCCGTGCCGCCGTCCGGACGCGCCGGCGAGCCCGTCGGGGTGGCCCGCGCCGCCGCCGCGGTGCCCGCCGCGGCCGGTCCGGTGGACCGGCCGGAACCGGAGCCCGCCGACGGGCCGGCGCTGCGCTCGGCCGGTCAGGACGCGCCGGACGACGACGCCGCACCGGGTGCCCGTTCCGAGGAACGCCGGCAGACCCGGGAACGTCGTCGCCTGCGCGCGGCGGCGTTGGTGCTGGTCAGCGTCGTGCTGCTCGGCGCGGTTCCGCTCTTCTTCGGGCTCCGGACGCTGAGCCGTGACCCGGTCTTCGACAACCTGGACCAGCTCGGCGTGCCCGGCTGGGCGGCCGCGAAGACGGTCGACGACGTCAGCGGCAGCCGCTGGTGCCTGCTCGACTGCCGGCTGCGTGAGCGCACGGTGACCTCGGAGAAGGCGCCCAAGGAGACGGCACAGGTCTACGAGGACGCGCTGCGCCGGGACGGGTGGCAGCCGTGGAAGGTGACCCGCTGCCCAGAGCAGGAGACGAAGGGCAGCTACACCTGCTGGCGTCGCGACGAGTTGACCCTCGACCTGTGGGTACGCGAGCCGACCTGTGTGCCGCCGCCGGTGGACGGCGAGCCGGCGATCGTTCCGTCCGGCGACCCGTCGGCCGCTGCGACCGAGTGCACCGGCTCGTTGGTGTCGGTGAAGGTGCGCAATGCGATCGACGACGAGCGAACCAGGCCGCAGCCGACCACCGACCCGTCACTGACCGGTGAGGATCCGTTCCCGACGGTCAGTGCGGATCCGCTGGGTGAGCAGACACCCTCACCGTCCTGAGCCGGTCTCCATCACGGACGGTAGGGTCTGGGGCTGGCGGGCACGCCCGCTACCGGTGAGCGTCGACGGCTCGGCGGCCGGTACGGGTGGCATGGTTGTGCGTTCCGGGGACGTCGGGTCCTGCGGAACTCTGCTTGAGGAGGACAGGCGTGGGCGACATTGGAGCGATAGCGGCGCTGATCGCGGCATCCGCGTTCGCGGTGCTGGTGCTCATCCTGACGCTGCCCATCCTGCGGCTGCGGCACACGGTTGACGCCACCACCCGCATGATCAACGACCTGAACGACCGGACCGCACCGCTGCTCGGTGACGTGAATACCACGGTGAAGAACGTCAACACCGCGCTGGAGCAGGTGCAGATCTCGCTCGACGGCGTGAACCTCCAGCTGGCGAAGGTCGACACCATGACCAGCCACGCGCAGAACGTCACCGCCAACGTCGCGAACCTGGCCACCGTCGTCTCCGCCGCGGCCGCGAACCCCCTGGTCAAGGTGGCCGCCTTCGGCTACGGCGTGCGCAAGGCCGCCGCCGGCCGCCGGCATGCCGAGACCGAGCGCGAGGTGCGCGACACCATCAAGCAGCAGCGTCGGGCCGCGCGACGCGGCAACAGCTGACCGGCCCGGCGCACCAGGAGGTAGCGGGACATGAGGCGCTTGTTCTGGCTCGGCATCGGGGTGGCCGTCGGTGTGATCGTGGTCCGCAAGGCGACCCGGACCGCGCAGGCGTACACGCCGGCGGGCATCGCCAGCTCACTGACGGAATCCGCTGGCGGGCTCGTCGAGTCGCTGCGTAACTTCGTGGAGGACGTCCGGGTCGGGATGGCCGAACGCGAGCAGGAGATCCACCACGCGTTCGCCCAGGGCGAGGCGTTCGACGACAAGTTCGCCGACCTGCGGGAAGACCCGCGAATCGGCGATCGAGAAATCTTTCCGGAGGAACACGAGCGATGAAGACGGCGGAGATCAAGCGGCGGTACCTCGCGCATTTCGAGGCGAATGGGCACGCCGTGGTGCCGTCCGCTCCGCTGCCCGCCATCAGCGATCCGAACCTGCTGTTCGTCAACGCCGGCATGGTGCAGTTCGTGCCGTACTTCCTGGGTCAGCAGACGCCCGCGTACCAGCGGGCGGTGAGTGTGCAGAAGTGCATCCGTACCCCGGACATCGACGAGGTCGGCAAGACGAGCCGGCACGGCACGTTCTTCCAGATGAACGGCAACTTCTCCTTCGGTGACTACTTCAAGGCCGGTGCGATTCCGCTGGCGTGGGAGTTGTCCACGAAGCCGATCGCCGAGGGTGGTTACGGGCTCGATCCGGAGCGGATCTGGCCGACGATCTACCTCGACGACGACGAGGCGTACGAGATCTGGCGGTCGGTGGGTGTGCCGGCGGAGCGGATCGTGCGTCGGGGCAAGGCGGACAACTTCTGGTCGATGGGCATTCCCGGGCCGTGCGGTCCGTCGTCGGAGCTGTTCTACGACCGGGGCCCGGAGTACGGCCGCGAGGGCGGCCCGGCGGTCGACGAGGACCGGTACATGGAGTACTGGAACCTCGTGTTCATGCAGTTCGAGCGGGGGCCGGGCACCAACAAGGAGGACTACCCGATCCTGGGTGACCTGCCGGCGAA
The DNA here is from genome assembly GCF_055587245.1 of Micromonospora sp. NPDC047756. Taxonomy (NCBI): domain Bacteria; kingdom Bacillati; phylum Actinomycetota; class Actinomycetes; order Micromonosporales; family Micromonosporaceae; genus Micromonospora; species Micromonospora sp. NPDC047756. Next base: position 105,389 of record NZ_JBVJGQ010000003.1, on the reverse strand, counting down.
GAACATCGACACGGGCATGGGCCTGGAGCGGATGGCGTCGATCCTGCAGGGTGTCGACAACCTCTACGAGATCGACGAGGTCCGGCCGATCCTGGCCCGCGCGGCGGAGCTGACCGGTAAGCGCTACGGGGCGCACTCCGGGCACGTGGCGAGTGAGTCGCACCCGGACGACGTGCGGCTGCGGGTGATCGCGGACCACGTGCGCACGGCGTTGATGCTGATCGGTGACGGGGTCACCCCGTCGAACGAGGGCCGCGGGTACGTGCTGCGCCGGATCATGCGTCGGGCGATCCGGTCGATCCGGCTGCTGGGCTGGCAGGAGCGGGCGCTGCCCGAACTGCTGCCGGTGGCGCGGGACTGCATGGCCCCGTCGTACCCCGAGTTGGCGACCGACTTCGACCGGATCGCGGATTACGCGTACGCGGAGGAGGAGGCGTTCCTGTCCACGCTGCGGGCGGGGACGACGATCCTGGACACGGCGATCGCGGAGACCCGCACGGCGGGCGGCTCGGCGTTGTCCGGGGCGAAGGCGTTCCAGTTGCACGACACGTACGGTTTCCCGATCGACCTGACCCTGGAGATCGCCGCGGAGCAGGGCCTCAGCGTCGACGACGAGGGGTTCCGGCGGCTGATGGCCGATCAGCGCACCCGGGCGAAGGCCGACGCGCAGGCCCGCAAGACCGGCCACGTCGACCTGTCGGCGTACCGGTCGGTGCTCGACGCGGGTGGCCCCGTGACGTTCACCGGCTACGGCGAGGTGTCCCGCGAGTCGACGGTGCGGGCGCTGCTCGGCGCCGATGGCCCGCGTCAGGCGGCGACCGAGGGCGACACCATCGAGCTGGTCCTCGACACGACCCCGTTCTACGCCGAGGGCGGTGGTCAGCAGCCCGACCAGGGCATGATCACCGTTGGCGGCGGGCAGGTCGAGGTGCTCGACGTCCAGCAGCCGGTGCCCGGCCTGATCGTGCACCGCGCCCGGGTGATCCGGGGTGAGGTACGCGCCGGTGAGGCCGGCTTCGCCGAGATCGACACGACGCGGCGTCGGGCGATCTCCCGGTCGCACACCGCCACGCACCTGGTGCACCAGACCATGCGCAACTTCCTCGGAGAGTCGGCCACGCAGGCCGGGTCGCTGAACGCTCCGGGTCGGCTCCGGTTCGACTTCAACACCCCGACCGGGGTGTCGCCGAGCGTCCTGCGTGACGTGGAGCAGCAGGTCAACGAGGTGCTGCTGGCCGACCTGGAGGTGCACGCCTTCATCACCTCGTTGGAGGAGGCGCGGCGCATCGGCGCGATGGCGCTCTTCGGCGAGAAGTACGGCGAGGAGGTGCGGGTCGTCGAGGTGGGTGACTACGCCCGGGAGTTGTGCGGCGGCACGCACGTGGCCCGCTCGGCCCAACTCGGCCTCGTGAAGATCCTCTCCGAGTCGTCGATCGGCTCCGGTGTCCGCCGGGTGGAGGCGCTGGTCGGCATGGACGCCTTCGGCTTCCTGGCCAAGGAGCACCTGTTGGTCTCGCGGTTGGCCGAGCTGTACCGGGTGCCCAACGATCAGGTCGCCGACCGGGTGGAGCAGACCGTCACCCAGCTTCGGGACGCCGAGAAGGAGCTGGAGAAGCTGCGCGCCCAGTTGGTGCTGGGTGGCGCGGCGGCGCTCGCGGCGCAGGCCAAGGATGTGCGCGGGGTCGCGTACGTGGGCACCGAGGCGCCGGAGGGTGCGGCTGGTAACGATGTGCGCACCCTGGCCCAGGAGATTCGCGGCAAGATCGACCCGGCGCGGCCGGCGGTCGTCGCGGTGGCGGCGCGGTCGAACGGCAAGGCGTCCCTGGTGGTCGCGGTCAACGCGGCGGCGCGTAGCCGGGGCCTGGCCGCGTCGGATCTGGTGAAGGCGGCGTTCTCCGGGCGCGGCGGTGGCAGCCCCGATCTGGCCCAGGGCGGCGGTCTGCCTGCGGCCGAGGCGCCGAACCTGCTGCTCACCGTCGAGAAGGCGATCACCGAAGCGTGACGGATCATCACTGTGAGTCAGGGCGGGCCGATTGGTCCGCCCTGGTTCGTACCCGGCCGGTGGTGACCGTCGGTGGCTGAGTTGACGCGCGGTGTGCGGATCGGTGTGGATGTCGGTCAGGTGCGGGTGGGCGTGTCCCGCTCGGATCCGGACGGGATCTTGGCAACGCCGCTGGTCACGCTGGCCCGCGATCTCACAGCGGCGCCGGATGCGGTGCCGAGCGACCTCGCCGAGTTGGCCGCGTTGGTGGCCGAACATGAGGCGGTCGGGGTTGTCGTCGGTCTTCCGGTCAATCTCGCCGGCAAGCACGGTCCTGCGGCCGCCCATGTGAAGGCGTACGCTGACCGACTGGTCGATGTGATAGCGCCTGTCCCGGTAACGCTCACTGACGAGAGGATGTCGACCGTGGTCGCTTCTCGTAGGCTTGCCGAGCGTGGCGTCCGAGGTAAACGTCAACGTGCGGTTGTCGATCAGGCGGCCGCGGTGGAGATCCTGCAGAGCTGGCTGGACGCGCAGCGGAGGCGGACGTAATGATCGACGATCTGGATCTTGGGTTCGACGATGCGGAGCGGGGGGAGAAGGGTCGGCACCGGCGCGGCTTCCGCAAGCGCAAGAGCGGGTCCGGGGGCGGCCGGGGCAAGACCTTCCTGGCTCTGCTGATGGCCCTGCTCCTGTTGGGCGGCATCGGCGGTGGCGCGTTCTACGGCTTCGACCGTATCCAGAACTACTTCGTCACCCCCGACTACGACGGCAGCGGGGCCGGTGAGATCACCGTCGAGATCAAGGCCGGCGCGCTGCTCGCCGACATGGCCGACGCCCTCGTGGCGGCCGACGTGGTGAAGAGCCAGAAGGCGTTCATCGAGGCGGCCGAGGCCAACTCGCGCAGCAAGAACATCCAGCCGGGCACGTACAAGCTGCGCAAGCAGATGAGCGGCGCGAACGCGGTGACCGCGATGCTCGACCTGAAGAACAAGATCGTCAACGGGTTGACCATCCCCGAGGGCCGCACCAGCTTCAACATCTACAAGCTGCTCTCCGAGAAGACCAAGATCCCGGTCAAGAACTTCCAGGCCGCCGCGAAGGACCCGGAAGGGCTCGGCGTCCCGGACTGGTGGTACACGCGCGGCGACGGCAAGAAGAGCGTCAAGTCCATCGAGGGTTTCCTGTTCCCGGACACCTACGAGATCCCGCCGAAGTCCACCGCCGACAGCATCCTCAAGCTGATGGTGAACCGTTTCCTCTCGGTGACCGGTGAGATGAAGTTCGCCGACCGGGTGCAGGAGGAACGCAAGGTCAGCCCGTACGAGGCGCTGATCGTGGCATCGCTGGCGCAGGCCGAGGCGGGCAACAAGGACGACCTCGGGAAGGTCGCCCGGGTCGCCTACAACCGCGCGTACGGCGAGTTCCCGTGCAACTGCCTGGAGATGGACGTCACCGTCAACTACTACCTGGAGTCGATCGGCAAGCCGACCAAGTCGTCCAAGCAGATGACGGCGGCCGAGCTGGACGACCCGAAGAACCCGTACAACCGCAAGCTGCCGGGCATGATCCCCACCCCGATCAACAACCCGGGCAAGCAGGCCCTGGAAGGGGCGATGGACACGCCGACCGGCAAGTGGCTCTATTTCGTGGCCATCGACAGGGAAGGCCACTCGGAGTTCGCCGAGACGTACGAGCAGCACCGGCGCAACGAGAACAAGGCTCGGGAGGCCGGCATCATCTGACCGACCGGTTCACGCCGTAAAGGCTCCCTCCCCATTGCGCCCACAATTGTGGTCGCTGCCGGGAAGGGAGCCTTTACGCTTTTAGTTCTGACGTGCAATTACTGCGTCATTGTCAGTGACTGGTGCCGGTCCACGTGCCGGTGCGCGGGTTGAGGAACGTCCACACGCCGTTGCTGTTCTGCTTGCGCAGACCGAACGTGCGGTTGTAGCCGTAGTAGAAGTAACCGGTCTGGGTGCTCGTGTCGAACCCGGTGTTGCGGTTGACCGCGCCGTACGCCTTGCCCCAGGTCTGCGGCCCGACGGAGCCGTCGATGCCGATGTTCATCACGTCCTGCCAGGTCCTGGTCTTGGCAGCGGTGTTGGAGCCGAACTCCCCGTCGATGAAACTGGTGCCGACGGTGCCGCTCAGGTCGTCGGCCCAGATGATGGCCTGCCAGAGCCGCACGATGTTGCCGCCGCGCACGCAGGAGCTGGAATTGCACAGCTGGTGGTTGTCCGACCAGCTGCCCGCTGCGGCGTCCGCCCGCGCCGGTGCGGCGGCCATCAGCGAAAGGCTGAAAGCCGCAGCAATGGCGATGAGGGCGCGGAGAATGCTTTTGTTCAAGGTTTCCCCTTATTCGATCGGCGCTTGCCTCCTCGGGGATGCTTTCACCAACGTCGATGGGGGTCAAGTAATAACCCGGTCGTGCGGGGCGATCGGTGAGCCCGTTGCCTGGTGCCCGGGCGAGGGTGCTGGGTAGGGTCGATCCCGACGTGCGGCCGAGAGCGGGGAAGTGATGTCGACAGTGACCGGGCCATCGGCCGCGACCGGCGGTGACCGTGTCGACCCGTAGGGCCGCGGTGCTGGGCAAGCCGATCGCGCACTCCCTCTCCCCGGTGATCCACACCGCGGGTTACGTCGCCGCCGGGCTGACCGGGTGGTCGTACACCCGGATCGAGTGTGCGGCGGCGGAGCTGCCGGATCTGGTCGCCGGCCTGGGCCCGGAGTGGGCCGGGCTGTCGGTGACCATGCCGGGCAAGGAGGCGGCGCTCGCCGTGGCCGCCGCCGCGTCGCCGGTCGCCGCCGCCGTCGGCGCGGCCAACACGTTGGTACGCCGTCCGGACCGCTCCTGGTACGCGGACAACACCGACGTCGCCGGCATGGTGCGGGTGCTCACCGACGCCGGTGTGACGGCCGGTGCCGCGGTGACGGTGCTCGGCGCCGGCGGGACGGCCCGCGCCGCGCTCGCCGCTGCCGCTCAACTGGCCTGCTTGTCGGTGACGGTGGTGGCCCGCCGACCCGAGGCGGTCGACGAGTTGCGCCCGGTGGCGGACGCGGTGGGTGTCGCGCTGACGCCCGCTTCGTGGGCGGATGCGCCCCGGCGGCTGGGCACTGCCGACGTGGTCGTGTCCACGGTGCCGAAGGGGGTGGCCGACCCACTGGCCGCCATGGTGGCCTGGCGGTCGGGCGCGGTGGTCTTCGACGCGCTCTACGATCCGTGGCCGACGCCGTTGGCGACGGCCGCCGACGCGGCCGGTTGCCGGATCGTCTCCGGTCTGGATCTGCTGCTGGCTCAGGCGGTCGGGCAGTTCGAGCAGTTCACCGGCGTGACCGCGCCGACGGCGGCGATGGCCGCCGCGCTGACCGCCGCCCGCGCCGGCTGACGGCCCGGACAGGCAGCCCCGACGTCCCGGCGGCTGGTGGCTTCCCACGGATCCGTTGACTCCGCGCGTGCCACACGGGCAAGGTGTGGGGCGGGCTCCGGTCGCGCCTGTGGCGGTTTCTTAGCTGACGGTTAAGACGCGCTTACGGAAAACTGTCCTACCTGCCACATGTCCTGGTCATCGATACGCTGCTCACCGTTACGGACGCAGACACAGGGAGTTTCCTTGACCAGGCACGGACTGCACCGCATCACCCGGTTCCGCTCCGGGCCCCGGCGTAAGGCGATTGCCATCGGCGTGGTCGGCGGTTCGGTGGTGGCCGGCATCGTGGCGACGATGATGCCGCTGCTCGCCAGCGACGACCTGTCGATCCGGGCGGCGGCCGACACCACCGCCACCGCGGTGTCGCAGGACGGTGACAACGCGGCCAAGTCGACGCTGGCCACCTGCGCGGCACGCTGCGACGGCAACCCGCGCGGCGGCCGCGAGGCGGTCATCGAGTTCGCGGTGACCACCGTGCCGTCCACCGCGGTCAACATCCGGGCGACGCTGCGGGTGCACGCCTGGCAGCAGTTCGCCGCCACGGTGACGGCGCACGCCTCGCCGCTGAGCGCCCGCGAGTCGCGGCCGCCGCTGACGCCGGCCGGTGCCGCACTGGACAGCGTGACCAGCGTGTCCAAGGGCTTCAACGAGTGGGACGTCTCCAAACTGGTCACCGGCAACGGCACCTGGACGGTCTCGTTGGCGCAGAGCGGCCTGGAGAGCCGGATCTACTGGGCGTCGGTCGAGAACCGCAACCCGGACCTGCGACCCAGCCTGCTGATCAGTTACGACCTCGGGTCCCCACCGTCGCCGGTGACGCCCACCCGGCCGGCGCCGCCGCCGTCGCCGAGCGCGTCGCCGACCACCGCCGCGCCGAAGCCGTCGCCGACCATCGCGCCGACCCGGACGGCGACCCCGAGCGCCAGTGGCACCCTGCCGTCCGGCAAGTGTGGTTCCGTCTCGGACAAGCTCGTCCCGTCCTGTGGCGCCTGGTGGGGCATGTACTCGCCCGCCGGCGCGTCCGGCGGCTGGGACCACGGCAAGGCCGTCTCCGATGTGGAGGCTCAGGTCGGGCGCAAGTTCGACATCGTGCACCGCTACCACGACTTCTCCAACGCCGGCAGCAACGGCGCCTTCCCCGACATGTACGAGCAGCAGCAGATGCGCGAAGGCCGGTTGATGTTCTTCGCCTGGGAGTCCCGGGACTTCTCCGCCGGCACCACCCTGAAGTGGTCGGACGTCTACGGCGGCAAGCAGGACGGCACCATCGACGCGGTCGCGGGCCGGATCAAGGCCGCCGGTGTGCCGGTCTTTATCGGTTTCGACCACGAGCCGGAGGACGAGCCGAACAAGGGCAGCGACGCCGATTTCGTGCGGGCCTGGCGCTACGTCCACGAGCGGTTCGCCGACGCCGGCGCGACCAACGCGGTCTGGGTCTGGACGATGATGGGCTGGTCCGGGCACTACTCCCGGTACGCCGGCCTGTACCCGGGTGACCGGTACGTCGACTGGGTGGCGTACGACCCGTACAACTTCCACGTCTGCAACGGCAGCACGGTGTGGAAGAGCCCGAGCACGACGGTCGGTGGCTTCTACCGGTGGCTGGACGACAACGGCATCGGCGCGGGCAAGCCCCGGATGCTCGCCGAGTTCGGCACCAACTTCAACTCCGCCGACCTGGGCGCCAAGCAGCGCTGGTTCCAGGAGTTCCCGGCGGCGCTGAAGGAGCACCCGAAGATCAAGGCGGCCATCTACTTCAACTCGGCCGGCATGACCAGCCGCACGTCGACCTGCGACATGACGATGAACCACGACGCCGCGGCGGTGGCCGGTTTCGCGAAGGCCGGCCAGGACCCCTACCTGCGGCAACCCACCGGAGGTAACCGCTGACGTTCGAAACGGGCTGACCGGACGACGTTCGCCGGGGGTCGCGCAGCCGATCCTCCGGCGTTCTGTCGGCTTGCGGATTCATGCACCGCCCAATCGGCGGATTTTGTTTACCAGGCTGGACGAGGCACGCTACCTCGGGTTCTCATCCAATCTGGAGGCGCAGCGTGCCCAAACTCTCGCACTTGTGGCGTTTTGCAGGACGACGTCGTACTCGGGCGGGGATGGTCGCGTTGGCGATCATCGCCGCAGCTCTGGGCGTGCCCACGACCGCGTCGGCCGCGGTGGTGCCGGCCCCGGCCACGGCGACTCTGGTGTCGGCGAACCCCGCCGACGCGACCCCGCACGCCCGCGACGGTGAGACCCGTGCCTTCGCGCAGGTGGGCAACTCGGTCTTCGTCGGCGGCAGCTTCACCCAGCTCCGGCAGACCGCCAGTTCCGCGTGGGTGACGCAGCGCTACCTCTTCGCGTACGACCGGACCACCGGCACCATGTCGACCACCTTCCTGCCGGTGCTCGACGGCGCGGTCAACACCCTGCTCGCCGGCCCCGGCGGCACGCTGATCGTCGGCGGCGCCTTCAAGAACGTCAATGGCGTCTCCCGGAAGAACCTGGTGGCGCTCAACCCGTCCACCGGCGCGATCGTCGACAGCTGGGTCGGGCGCTCGGACGGCGGCACCGTCCGTGACCTGGCGCTGCACGGCAACTGGCTGTACGTGGCCGGCGCGTTCAACTGGCTCAACGGCACCGCGCACTCCGGGCTCGGCCGGCTCAACGCGACCACCGGCGCGATCGACCCGAGCTTCAGCATCGACGCCACCGTCGGGCGGCACGGCACCACGTCGTACGTCTGGACCATCGACGTCGCGCCCGACGGCGACACGCTCGTCGTCGGCGGTAACTTCACCCTCGTCAACGACCTGCCGCGCAACCAGATCGCGTTGGTGGACGTCTCCGCGACCCCCGCGCTGATCGACTGGAGCAGCGAGAAGTTCGTGGCGCCGTGCGCCTCGCCGACGACCTTCGTGCACTATGTGCAGGACGTGAAGTTCGGTGGCGACGGCAGCTGGTTCGTGATCGGCACCAACGGCGGCGCCGGCTGGCCGGCCGCGTACTGCGACGCCCTGGTGCGCTTCGAGACCGCCGCGCGGGGCAGCGGCCAGCTCGCCACCTGGGTCGACTACACCGGCAACGACACCATCACCTCGGTCGAGGTGGCGGACAACGTCATCTACCTGGGTGGGCACTTCCGTTGGCTGAACAACCCGAACGCCAGTGACAACGCGGGTTCGGGCGCGATCGACCGGCTCGGCATCGCCGCCGTCACTCCGGCGACCGGCATGCCGGTGAACTGGAACCCGCGCCGTAGCGGCAGCGCCTCGATGCCGTCGGGCACCAGCAACTGGGGTTCGTCGGTGCCGGTGCTCTGGCGCGGCTCGGACGGCCTCTACTTCGGGCACAACTCCGACGGCATGGGCGAGGAGTACCACGGCCGGCTCGGTATGTTCCCGCTCGCCGGCGGACGCACCTTCACCCCGAAGAACCCGCCGTCGGCCACCACCGGCAACCTCTACCTCGGCACCGCCTCCGGCACCCTGGCGAAGGTGCCGTTCAACGGCACCGAGCTGGGCACCGCGACCAGCGTCAGCCAGCCCGCGTACACGGCGGCCGGCGCGACGTGGCGGGTGGACGACCGGATCTACTGGTCGCACACGGTGGCCGGCACGCCCACCGGCAGTCGGATCGACATCTCGCTCTTCAACGGGGGCGCGATCGGCTCGCCGTGGGAGGCATCCGGCTACAACGACTGGTACAACCCGGCGTTGCTGACCGGTGCCTTCTTCCTCGACGGCCGGCTCTACTACACCCGTACCGGGGCGAACAACCTCTACTACCGCTACTTCGAGATCGACGGCAACTACCTGGGCGCCACCGAGTTCGCCCTGCCGACCACCGGTGTGACCTGGTCCACGGTGCGGGGGATGGCCTGGGTCGGCGGCCGGATCGTCTACGGCTCCACTGACGGCGCGCTGCGGAGCCTGCCGTTCGACCCGACGGCGGCGCCGAGCGCGGTGGTCAACGGCACCACGGCGACGGTCATCAGCAGCGCAACGCCCGAGTTGTCCTGGTCTACCCCATCGACATTCTTCTCCGTACAGTAAGGGTCAACCGTTCGTAACGGAGCATCGGTAGATTGTTCACGTTGGGCCGGTGGCGGGTACGCACCGCCGCCGGCCCGCGACGGTGGGGGAGGGTCGTTGCTCGGCGCCGGTGGCATCCGAACGAGACGCGCGGTGCGTCTGGTCTTCGCGGTCAAACGCGGCTGGTATCAGCTCCGTTACCGACGTTTGACGCTCGGTCGGGACGTGGAGATCCGCGGCCGCATCCGGCTGCGCCGCGGTGTGCGGGTGACCATCGGTGACCGCACCCGGTTGAACAAACTCGTCCGCTTCGCCGGCCCCGGCGAGGTACGCGTCGGCGCGGACTGTCTGCTCAACGCCACCTGGATCGGCACCTGGACGTCGGTGACCGTGGGGGACCGGTGCCTCCTGTCGGACTGCGAACTGCTCGACAACGACTTCCACAACCTGCCCCCCGAGCAGCGGCACGCGCCGCCCGGCCCGCTCACCCGTGCCCCGATCGTTCTCGAGGACAACGTCTGGGTCGGCGCGCACGCTCTGGTCCTGAAGGGCGTGCGGGTCGGCCGGGACAGCGTCGTCGGCGCGGCGACTGTGGTCCGCACGGACGTACCGCCCGGCGTCGTGGTCGTCGGCAATCCTCAACAGACGGTGAAGAAGTTCCATGACTGATGCAGCGCCCGCCCCCTGGACCACGGACGGCCCGTCCTCCGGCACCTCGCGTTCCGTGACACTGACCGACCTGCTGCGGGTGCCGATGCACCGGTTGCGGTTGGTCGGGGCGGTCGCCATGGTCGGTCTGCTCGCCGCGCTCGGCTACGTGCTGCTGGTGCCGGCGGCGCTGTCCGCGAGCGCGGTGGTCGCGGTCCGGCCGGTCGTGACAGACGCCTTCACCCCCAGCGGCGCGGGCGCCGACCGCGCGGTCAACATGAACGTGGAGAGCGGCATCGCCACCGGCACCGAGGTGGTGCAGCGCCTCGCCGAAACGGCCGGCGGCGACCCGCGTGACATCCGTAACGCGCTCGAGGTCGAGGTGCCCACCGGTGGGCAGATCCTGCGCTTCACCTACCAGGCGCGCGAGGCGCACCAGGCCGTGCAGAGCGCCAACAGGGCCGCCGAGGCGTACCTGAGCGTCCGCCGGAGCATGTACGAGCAGCAGCGCGCCGAGATGCTGCGCTCCTACGACGCCAGCATCACCAAGGTCGCCGCCCAGCAGACCGCTTTGCAGAAGCGGGCGAACACCGCCAAGGACACCGCCGCCGGTGACGCGTTGGTGGCCGAGCTGGCCGGGATCAACAACCAGCTCACCCAGCTCAACGCCGCCCGTACCGAGATCGCGGCGGTCGACGTCAACCCCGGATGGGTCACCCAGACCGCCGAGAAGGCGCTGGTCACCTCCGCCGGGCACCGGCCGCTCTACCTGGTCGCCGGCCTGCTCGGTGGCGCGCTGGTCGGCATCGTGCTGGCGTACCTCTGGGAGTCGACCGACCGGCGGGTCCGCTCGGTCGCCGACGGCCGGGAGGCCTCCGGCCTGCCGCTGCTCGGCACGGTGCGCCGGCCGGCGTTCCGGGGCAGCCCCCGGGCCGTCGACGCGGACATCCGGTACGTGGCGATGGCGGTCGCCGAGCGGGTCCGGCAGCCGGCCCGGGTGGCGCTGGTCACCGCCCGGGAGGACGCCACCGGGCTCACCGCCGGTCTCGCCGTGGCGCTGGCGGTGGACGGCCGGGAGGTCTTCGTCGCCGACGACAGCGGGCGGATCGAACGGCTACGAGCCAGCGTTCTCGCCGACCGGGGGCGGCTGCCCATCGACCCGTCCCGGCCGCTGGTGCCCAAGCCCCGGCCGGCCGGCAGCACACCGGCCGCCGCTGCCGCCACGGAGAGCACGCCGGCCCGTCGGCCCTCCCCGCACCCGCCCGGCGCCCGCCCGTCCACCGACCCCGACGCCACCCTGACGCTGCCGAGGGTGGCGTCCGCCCGCCCGGAGAACAGCCGCGTCGTCACTCCCGACGAGGTTGTCGTGGGTGTGGGCAGCGTCCGGTTCGGCACCTGGCGGCAGGGCGCGGACCACGGCCTGGTCCTGTTCAACGCCCCGCCGGCCGAATCCGACGAGCGTGGCGTGGCCGTGGCCCGGCAGGGCAGCGCGGTGGTGGTCGTGGAGCGTGACCGCACCCGGCAGGGCGACCTGCGGCGCCTGGTGGAGCGGCTGAGGGCCGCCGGGGTCACCCCGCTGGGCTTCGTGCTCACCAGAAACGGCCGGGCCTGAGCGTGTCGGTGACCCGCGCCCCGGCGACCGAACCACCACCCGGAGGCGCTCCGCGGGAGCCCGCGCCGGTGCCGCCGGCCGCGCCGCCGCTACTGCCGCTCTGGCCGCTGTCGATGATGTTCGGCCTGGTGCCGCTCTGGTGGCTGCTCGGCGCGTTCTACCTCGGCTGGCCGCTGCTGGGCGCGCTGCTGTTGGCGTTGCTGCTGACCCGGGGGCGCGTGCCGCTGCCGCCGGCGGTCGGCATCTGGCTGCTCTTCCTCGCCATCGTGGTGGTCAGCGCCACCCAGTTGTCGTCGCCCGCCTCGCTGCTCACGTTCGCCCTGCGGCTGGCCTTCTACCTGACCGCGCTGGTGGTCGGCGTCTACGTCTACGCTGCCGCCCGGGAACGCGCCAGCCTGGTGGCGGTGCTCACCCCGCTCTGCGCGTTCTGGTTCGGGCTGGTGGCGCTGGGCTGGCTCGGGGTGCTCGTGCCCCGGTTGGCCATGACGACCCCGATGGAGGTGCTGCTGCCCGGCGGGGTGGCCGGCACCCCGTTCATCCAGGACATGGTGCACCTCACCACCGCTGAATACAGCGCCCGTTCGCTCAACCCGATCTTTCGACCGGCCGCGCCGTTCGCGTACACCAACAACTACGGCAGCGCGTACGCGATGACCCTGCCCTGCGTGGTGGCCTTCGCGATGCTGCGCCGGCAGGGGCTGCTGCGCTGGGCGCTGCTGGCGTCGCTGCCGCTGTCGCTGGCGCCGGCGTTCCTCACCCTCAACCGGGCGATGTTCCTCAGCCTCGGCGCCGGGCTGGCGGTGCTCGGGGTGCGGGCCAGCCTGCGCGGCAACGTCCGGGTGGCCGCCTCCATCGTCGGGGTCGTGGTGATCGGTGGGTTGGCCACCCTGTTCATCCCGATCACCGAGCTGATCAGCAAGCGGGTCGACTCCAGCGACACGAACACCGACCGGCTCTCGCTCTACACCGAGGTGATCCGCCGGGTGCAGGAGTCGCCCTGGTTGGGTTACGGGGCTCCGGTGAACGTCGACACGGTGTCGGCGGCCGCGCCGATCGGCACCCAGGGGCAGTTGTGGATGGTGCTGTTCAGCCACGGCGTACCCGCGCTGATCTGCTTCCTGGCGTGGTTCGTCGCCGCGGCGGTGATCTGCGCGCGGGCGACGTCGGCGGCCGGGCAGTGGCTGGCGGTGGTGCCGGTGGTCTGCCTCGTGCAGGTCCCGTTCTACGGCATGGCGAACCAGAACCTGGCCGTCGCGTTCTTCGCCGTGGCCTTCGCGATGGCGCTGACCGAACGTGAACGGCTGATCCGGCCGTCCGGGCCGTCGCCGACGTCCGCGCGAACCGCGCCGGTGCCCGCGTGACCGCCGCGACCCGACCGTCGGCCGGTGCCGACGAGGGCCGGCCCACGCACACCCCGATCGAGGATCAGGCCGCTTCGCCCACCGGGGACACCGGCTCGGCCGAGACCCGCCGCAGCGCCCGTAGCGGAGTCGCGGGGTTGCTCGGCGCCGCCACCAGCGGCTTGTTCGGGTTCGTCCTGGCCGTCGTGATCACCCGGGGGTACGGCACGACCGGCTCGGGCGCGTTCTTCGCCGCGATCGGGGTCGTCACCGTGGCGACCGCGATCTGCACCCTCGGCGCGGAGACCGGCCTGATGTGGGCGCTGCCCCGGCGCACTGCGGGGGCACGCGGCGACGCGGCCCGGGTGCTCCCGGTGGCGCTGATCCCGCCGCTGCTGACCGCGCTCGTGGTCGCCGGCGCGGGTGTGCTCGCCGCCGACGCGCTCGCGCCCCGACTGCTCGGCGACTCCCTCACCAACGGCGAGGCGCTGCTCACCGCCACGTTCGCCGCGGTGCCGGTGGTGGTCGCGATGACCCTGCTGCTCGCCGCGCTGCGCTGCGTACGGCCCATCCGGGCGTACGTCGGGGTGCAGTTCCTGCTGCTGCCGGTCGCCCGCCCGGTGCTGGTCGGTGCCGCCGCCCTGGCCGGTGGTGGTCTGCTGGCCGGCATGACCGGCTGGTTGGTGCCGGCGGCGTTGGCGCTGCTGGCCTGTCTCACCCTGGTCGCCGGCCCGCTCGGGCTGGGCCGGGGTGCGGCGCTGCGACCGCACCGCGCCGACTGGTCCACGTTCTGGCGCTTCGCGCTGCCCCGGGCCGCCTCGGCGGCGATCGACGCCGGCAACATGTGGATCGGTGTGCTGCTCACCTCGGTGCTGGCCGGGCCGTCGGACGCCGGTGTCTTCGGCGCCGTCGGGCGGTACGTGCTGGCCGGTCAGTTGGCCATGCAGGGGCTGCGGGTGGCGGTGTCGCCGCAGCTGTCCCGGCTGCTCGGGCGGGGTGAGCGGGCCGCTGCGGCGGCCGTGCACCGGCAGTTGACCACCTGGGGCCTGGTGCTGTCCTGGCCGGTGTACCTGCTGCTGGCGGTCTTCGCGCTGGCCTTCCTTCAACTGTTCGGGCCGGAATTCACCGCCGGTGTGCCGGCGATGACGGTGCTCGCGCTGGCGATGCTGGTCAACACCGGAGTGGGCAACGTGCAGAGCCTGCTGCTGATGGGCGGGCGCAGCGGGCTGCACCTGGTCGCCACCGTCGCCGGGTTGACGGTGACCGTCTCGCTGGGCCTCTGGCTGATCCCCCGCTACGGCGCGACGGGCGCGGCCGTGGCCTGGGCGGCCGGCATCGCCACCGAGAACCTCACCGCCGCCGGGTTCGCCCGGTCGGTGGTTCGGGAGCCGCTGTTCGACGCCGCGATGGTGCGTGCCGCGGCGGCCACGATCGCCGGTGTGGGCCTGGCCGCCGGGGCCGGCGTGCTGGTGGGCGGTCGCGGCCTGCCCGGCCTCGCGGTGGCGTTGGCGGTGCTGCTGACCGGCTGCGTCGGCATGTTGACGTTGCCCCGGGTGCGCGCCGGCATCCGGGGGACCATGAGGCAGATCCGTGGAGGGGGCAACGCGGCCGCGGCCGCACCCACCTCGGCATCGACGAGAGGCAGGTGAGGTTCGTCGTGGTGTCCATCCGTGACCGGGTCAAGCAGTTGGTTCCGACCCAGGTGACCACCCGGGTGAAGGAGTCGCTCGTCGACTACGGCGTTCGCACCAGCGACCGCCGGCCGCTGCCGGACTTCCTGATCATCGGGACCAAACGGGGTGGCACCACCTCCCTGTGGAACTACCTCATCCAGCACCCGTTGGTGCCCCGGCTCTTCCCCGCGTGGAACACCAAGTCGGCGCACTACTTCGAGGAGCACTGGGGCCGCGGCGAAGCCTGGTACCGCTCGCACTTCCCGACCGAGCGGCAGCGCGAGGCCCTGGCCAAGCGGCACGGCGGGCCGGTCCGGGTCGGTGAGGCCGCCCCGCTGTACATGTTCCACCCGCTCGCCGCGCAGCGGGTCTCCGCGCTGATGCCGTCGGTGAAGCTCATCGTGCTGCTGCGGGACCCGGTGGAGCGGGCGTACTCGCACTGGAAGGAACGCCGCACCCACGGCATCGAACCCCTGGACTTCGCCGCCGCCCTCGCCGCCGAGCCGGAACGCACGGCGGGGGAGCGGGAACGGTTGATAGCCGAGCCGGAGTCGTTCAGCGAGCCGTACGACTGGTACACGTACCGGGCCCGGGGGCGTTACCTAGAGCACCTGGAGCCGTGGCTGGAGCGCTTCGACGCCGGGCAGATCCTCTTCCTGCCCAGCGAGGACCTGTACCGCGACTCGCGGGCGACCTACCGACGGACCCTGGACTTCCTCGGTCTGCCGGCGTACGACCTGCCCAACTTCAAGGTCTACAACGATCGGCGCTCGGCACCGCTGGAGCCGGACGTGCGCGCCGAGCTGACCGAGTACTACCGGCCGTACAACGACGCGTTGCGGCAACGGCTCGGGCTGGACCTCGACTGGGCGGACCGGGCGGCGTGACGACAGGAGTGGACCCGGCCACCGACCCGCGTTCGCGGGTGGACGGCCTGGGTTGGGTGAGCCGCGCGGTCTTCCCGGACGACCGGGTCGGCCTGACCGTGGCCGGTGTCCCGCCGGCCGGTCACCGGACGGTGGCCCGGTACGCGGTGGTGCCCTCGGTCGCCCGGGCCCGGTTCCTGGTGCCGTTGGGCGCGCCCCGGGCCGGGGCGGCGTCCCTGTTGGCCTACAACGCCCTGCGGCCACCGAAGGTGCGCGCGCTGCGGGCGGTGCTGGGTGGGCTGGCCCGGTTCGGTCGGGCGGGGCTCGCGCCCTTTCCCACGTTGACCGTCTCGGTGCCGGCCGGGGTGCCGGCCGCGGAGCTGCTGCTGAGCGAGCGGCTCTCCGCCGACCTGGGTGACACGCCGCTGCTGGCCGCGTTCGGGGTCCGCCCACCCGACCCGAACGGCAAGCCCACCCTGCAACTCTTCAGCGCCGACGGGCGGGCGCGCGGCTACGCGAAGATCGGTTGGAACGACGCGACCCGCGCGCTGGTCAGCGCGGAGGCGGCGGCGCTGCGGGCGCTCCGCGAGGTGGTCGGCGTCGCCGACCATCCGACGCCGCCGCGGCTGCTCACCGAGACGTCCTGGGCGGGTCAGGTGGTCGCGGTGATCGAACCGCTGCCTCCGGCGGTACGCGGGGTGCCGGTGGACGACCCGCCCCGGATCGCGGCGCTGCTCGCGGTCGCCCGGCGGGGTGGCCCGGCGGGCACACCTCGACCGCTGGTCGACTCGACCTTCCTGCGCCGGCTGGCCGATCAGGCCGGCCGGGCCGCCGCGACCGAGCCGGCCGGTGCGCGGGCGGTCGCCGCGGTCTCGGCGTTGGCCCGCCGGCACGGCGACACCAGCGTCGAGTTCGGTCACTGGCATGGTGACTGGGTGCCGTGGAACCTGGGCTGGCACGCCGGCCGGCTGGTCGCCTGGGACTGGGAGCACAGCGGGCCGGACGTGCCGGTCGGCTTCGACCTGGCGCACGACGCGTTCCAGCGGGCCCTCGTGCTGCGCGGGGAGCCGGCCGACGCCGCCGCCTCGGCCGTGGACGGACATTTGAGCCGGCACGGCGAGCGGCTCGGTCTCGACGCCGCGCAGCGCCGGCTCGTCGCCGACGCGTACCTGGTGGAGATGTGGTTGCGGACGTGGCGGCTGGCCGACGCGGGGGCGGGCTGGAACGCCGCTCTGCATCCCGCACTCCTGGACGTCATCGAGAAAAGACATAGCGGCTGATCTGGAGGAATCGCGGCGACGACGGTACGCCGCAGAGTGACGACATAATCGCAGGTGGTGATGACGATCGATGGACCTCGGACGTTCGGTGCACCGCACCGCCCGCTGTGGAGATCGCCATCTCGGCCGGTCGCGCTATTCAACGACCGGGAATCGTGTGATCTGCTTCTGCCTGGCGTGAACTGAAATTCCAAGCGAACTTGTGGGGAGTCGCGTGGACACGAACAACGACGACAGTGGGGCACCGGTGCTGCTGCTGGTCGGCTCCAGCGGTGGCCATCTGGCCCAACTACTGGCCCTGCGGCCCTGGTACGAACAGTGGCGACGCTGCTGGGTCACCTTCGACACCCCGGAGGCGGTGTCGCTGCTGGCCGGCGAGGACCTGGTGCCGGCGCACCACCCGACCACCCGCAACGTGCCGAACCTGCTGCGCAACGCGCTGCTGGCCTGGCGGGTGCTGCGGGCCCGGCGGGTCGCCGCCGTGGTCACCACCGGCGCCGGGGTCGCGGTGCCGTTCGTGGTGCTGGCCCGGCTGCGACGCATCCCGACCGTCTACATCGAGGTGTACGACCGGATCGACACCCCGACGTTGACCGCTCGGCTGTGCCGGCCGTTCCTGTCCGCGATGCTCGTGCAGTGGGACGAGCAGCGCCGGCAGTATCCCGAGGCGACAGTCGTCGGGACGCTGCTGTGACCGGGGAGACGGGCACCGCCCGGCGTTCGCAACCCCGCCCGGGCACCGAGGCGGCCCGCCTGCCGCGCCAGCGCGACAGCTCGGCGGTCGCCCAGCTCCGACTGCTGGTCGCGGTGGGCACCGACAAGCACCCCTTCGACCGGCTCGTCGACTGGTTGGCGCAGTGGCACGCGCAGGCCGCCGGCCCGATCGGGCTGACCATGCAGCACGGGCACACCACCGCGCCCCAGCTCAGCGGCGCGGTGCCGTTCCTCGGCCACGACGCGTTGCAACAGGCGATGATCGACGCGGATCTGGTGGTCTGCCACGGTGGCCCGGCGACCATCCTGGAGGCCCGCCGGCACGGCCACCTGCCCATCGTGGTGCCCCGCGACCCGGCTCGCGGTGAACACGTCGACAACCACCAGCTCCTCTTCGCCCGCCGGCTCGGCGCCGCCGGGCTGGTGGCGCTCTGCGAGACCCGGGAGGCCCTGCACGACGCGTTGGCCGCCGGGCTGGCCGACCCGTCCCGGTACGCGGTGGCCGCCGACCCGGAGGCACACGAGGCACGCCGGGCGGCGGTGGCCCGGGTCGGGCAGATCGTCGACGACCTGGTGGCCCGTTCGACCCCGCGCCCACCCCGGTGGCGGGCCTGGTCCCGGCCGCGCCCGGGTACGGAGGAGATTCGATGACCCAGCAGCCGACCGTCAGCGTCGTGGTGCCCACCCGGGACCGCCCCGAGCTGCTGCGGGCCGCGGTGCGCGCGATCCTGGCACAGGACCACCCGGCCCTGATCGAGGTCGTCGTGGTGTTCGACCAGTCCGCCCCGGACGAGTCGCTGACCGAGCTGGCGAGCGGCCCGGCCCGCGTGGTGCGGGTGATCGGCAACACCCGTACCCCCGGGTTGGCCGGTGCGCGCAACAGCGGCACCCTCGCCGCCGAGGGCGAGCTTGTCGCGTTCTGCGACGACGACGACGAGTGGCTGCCCGGCAAACTGGCCGCCCAGGTCGATGCCCTGGCCGGCGAGCCGGCCGCCGAGTTCGTCTGCTGCGGCATCCGGGTCAACTACGACGGGCACACCGTCGACCGGGTGCTCGACAAGGACCGGATCACCCTGGACGACCTGCTGCGCGATCGGATGACGGAGCTGCACCCGTCGACCTTTCTGATCCGCGCCAGCGCGCTACGCGACGGGTTCGGGCTGGTCGACGAGGAGATCCCGGGCAGCTACGCGGAGGACTACGAGTTCCTGCTGCGGGCCGCGCGCAGCGCGCCACTGATCAACCTGCGGACGCCGTCGGTGCTGGTCCGCTGGCACAAGCGCTCGTACTTCGCGCAGCGGTGGGACACCATCTCCGAGGCGTTGCAGTGGTTGCTCCAGCGCTACCCGGAGTTCGCCAGTCAACCGGCCGGCGAGGCCCGTGTCGCCGGGCAGATCGCGTTCGCCCAGGCCGCCTCCGGCGACCGCCGGGGCGCGCTGCGCTGGGCCCGGCGCACCCTGCGGAGCAACCCCCGCGAGCCACGCGCCTACCTGGCCCTCGCCGTCGCAGGTCGGGTGGTCCGGGCCGACGCGGTGCTGCGCACCCTGCACAAGCGCGGTCGGGGGATCTGAGCCAGCGTCGCCGCGCGTCGCGTCGCGTCGGCGGGTGCAGAGCAAAGGCCGTCCGGTGGTCGCCTTGCCTCGCGTCGCGTCGCGTTGGCGGGTGCAGAGCAAAGGCCGTCCGGTGGTCGCCTTGCCTCGCGTCGCGTCGCGTTGGCGGGTGCAGAGCAAAGGCCGTCCGGTGGTCGCGTCACTGGTTGTCGCGTGGGCGGGTGCAGAGCAAAGGACGTCCAGTTCAGCGGGCGGCGGCGTCCGCTGGGCGGGACGCCCCGGGGAGCGCGCCGTGTCGGTGGCCCGCCGTGACAGACTGACCGCTGTGTTGCGCTGGCTGACTGCAGGTGAATCGCACGGTCCCGCCCTCGTCGCGATGCTGGAGGGGGTGCCGGCCGGCATCGAGGTGACCACCACCGAGATCGCCGACGAACTGGCCCGTCGACGGCTGGGCTACGGGCGGGGTGCCCGTATGTCGTTCGAGCGGGACGAGGTCGAGCTACTCGGCGGCCTGCGGCACGGCGTGACCCTGGGCAGCCCGGTGGCGATCAGGGTCGGCAACTCCGAGTGGCCGAAGTGGCAGACCGTGATGGCCGCCGACCCGGTCGACCCCGACGAGCTGGCCCGGCAGGCCCGCAACGCCCCGCTGACCCGCCCCCGGCCGGGCCACGCCGACCTGGCCGGCATGCAGAAGTACGGCCACACCGACGCCCGGCCGATCCTGGAGCGCGCCAGCGCACGGGAGACCGCCGCCCGGGTGGCCGTCGGCACGGTGGCCAAGGCGCTGATCCGGCAGGCGCTCGGCATCGAGATCGTCTCGCACGTCGTCGAGCTGGGACCGGTGGCCGCGAAGCCCGGGCTGCGGCCCACGCCGTCCGACGCCGCGCGGATCGACGCCGACCCGCTGCGCTGCCTCGACCCGGAGGCCAGCGCCCTGATGGTCGCCGAGGTCGACGCCGCGAAGAAGGCCGCCGACACCCTCGGCGGCGTGGTCGAGGTGCTGGCGTACGGGGTGCCACCGGGGCTGGGCAGCCACGTGCAGTGGGACCGCAAGCTTGACGCCCGGCTGGCCACCGCGCTGATGTCCATTCAGGCGATCAAGGGCGTGGAGATCGGCGACGGCTGGCAGCAGGCCCGCTCCCGCGGCTCGGAGGCGCACGACGAGATCATTCCGTCGGCCACCGGCGTCCGGCGGGTCACCGATCGGGCCGGCGGGCTGGAGGGTGGCATCACCACCGGCGAGCCGCTGCGGGTCCGCGCCGCGATGAAGCCGATCTCCTCGCTGAACCGGGCCCTCTCCACGGTGGACGTCACCACCGGTGAGCCGGCCACCGCGATCAACCAGCGTTCCGACGTCTGTGCGGTGCCCGCTGCGGCGGTGGTCGCCGAGGCGATGGTGGCGCTGGTGCTGGCCGAGGCGGCCACCGAGAAGTTCGGCGGAGACTCGATCGCCGAGATCCGCCGCAACCTGGCCGGGTACCTCGACGCGCTGGTCATCCGCTGATGGCGCCGGTCGTCGTGCTGGTCGGTGCCCCCGGCTGCGGCAAGACCACGGTCGGCCGGGCGCTCGCCGCCACCCTCGGCGTGGAGTTCCGCGACACCGACACCGACATCGAGCAGATGGCCGGGAAGCCGATCCCGGAGATCTTCATCGACGAGGGTGAGGCGCACTTCCGTACTCTGGAACGGGCCGCCGTGGCCGCGGCGCTGGCCGGCGGCACCGGCGTGCTCGCGCTCGGTGGCGGCGCGGTGCTGGCCGAGGAGACCCGAGCGGCCCTGATCGGGCACCGGGTGGTGCACCTGTCGGTCGAGTTGCCCGACGCGGTCAAGCGGGTCGGGCTCGGTGCCGGCCGGCCGCTGCTGGCGATCAACCCGCGGGCCACCCTCAAGCACCTGCTGGACCAGCGTCGGCCGCTCTACGCCGAGGTCGCCACCGAGACGGTGGTCACCGACGGTCGAGCCCCGGCGCAGGTCGTCGCGGACGTCGCCGCCCTCCTCCCACGCTGACCCCAACCCCACCCCCACGCCCCTCGTCGCCCCCGCGCCGCCCCTCCTGCGCCGATCTTGCACTTGCTGCGGGGACGCAAGGGGCATTCACCGCATCTCGGCAACCGAAAGTGCAAGATCGGCGCAAGGAGGCCCGGGGTGGGCCGCGGAGGGCGGGGTCAGGTTCGGGCTATCAGGTCCAGGACGTCGGAGAGGGCCTTCGGCTCGCTGAGCATCGGCCAGTGGCCGGTGGGCAACTCGTGCAGTTGGCCGTCGGCCAGGCCGGTGAAGAACGGGTGCTCCTGTTGGATCATCTGACGCACCACACCGAGCGGGAAGGTGCTGGCGACCAGCGCGGTCGCGACGGGCTGCCCACCGGTGCGTCGGACCGGGTCGGTGGCGGCCCGCAGCGGGTGCGGGGTCGCCCGGGTACGCAGCAGCGCGAGCGTCGGCTCGTCCAGGCCGGCCAGGTTCGTCGGGTCGGCGGCCGGATCCCAGGCCGGCGGCGGCAGCAGGTGCCCGGTGCCGATCGCTTCGCGTAGCCGCTGCTGCTCCTCCGGCGGCAGCGTGTCGAACTGTGCCGTGCCATCCGGCAACGGCCCACTCTCCACGTAGACGACCCGGGCGATCCGGTCCGGGATGCGGTCCGCCGCCTGGGCGACCGGCATCCCGCCGCCGGAGTGCCCGACCAGCAGGACGTCGTGCAGGTCCTCGACCTCGATCAGTCGGACGATGTCGGTGGTGTGGGTGTCCAGGTTGACCTCCGGCCCGGCGAGGTGGTCGCGTTCGGCCACCCCGGTCAGCGTCATCGGATGGACCTCGTGCCCCTGCGACCGCAGCGCGGTGGTCACGTCCCGCCACGCCCAGGCACCCAACCAGAATCCCGGCACCAGCACGAATGTCGCCATCTGTGGCTCCTTCTCTCGGTTACCGACAGACCGTACGATCTATTCCGGACAGGATCCGCCCGGTTTGAAGGAGTGGCCCGTGTCACATCCCGCGGGGCGGGTGCTGACCCTGCTCGAACTGCTGCAGACCCGGCACCGGTCGACGGCCGCCGAACTCGCCGGCCACCTCGGGGTGGACGAGCGGACCGTGCGCCGGTACGCGGCCACCCTCGTCGAGCTGGGCATTCCCGTCACCGCCGACCGGGGCCGCCACGGCGGCTACCGGCTGCACCCCGGTTACAAGCTGCCGCCGCTGATGCTCACCGACGACGAGGCGGTGGCCGTGCTGCTCGGCCTCGTCGTCGCCGACCGGGTCGGGCTCGCCACCGAGCAGCCCGCCACCGCCGCCGCGCTGGCGAAGATCCGCCGGGTGTTGCCGGCCGCGCTCGCCGACCGGCTCGCCGCCGTCCAGGAGCACCTGGGCTTCACCCTGCGCCGTCCGGAGGCCGAGCGCGGGCCGGCGTCCGGCACCCTGCTCGCGCTGGCCTCGGCCGCCCGGCACCGGCAGCGGGTGGCGCTGGACTACCGCTCCTGGCGGGGCGAGCGGTCGCACCGCGAACTCGACCCGTACGGGCTCGTCTTCCACGCCGGCCGCTGGTATGTCACCGGCCACGACCACCGGCGCGGGGAGATCCGAACCTTCCGACTGGACCGGATCGGCGCGGTGACGCCCGGAGTGGCGACGTTCACGGTGCCCGACGGCTTCGAGGCGGTGGCCTGGGTGACCCGGTCGCTGGCCGGTGTGCCGTACCGGCACGAGGTGGAGGTCGTGCTGGAGACCGACCTGGTCGCCGCCCGCCGCCGCATCCCGCCCAGCGTGGCCGAGGTGACCGCCACCGCCGACGGGGTGCTGCTGCGGGCCCGAGCGGAGAGCCTGCCCGGGATGGCGGCGCTGCTCGCCGGGCTGGGCTGTCCGTTCACCGTGCGGCAGCCGGACGCGCTGCGCGCCGCGGTGGCCGAGCACGCCCGCCGGTTGGCGGACTGGGCCGCTCGGCCAGCAGGTGGACAGCCGCCCTCCCCGCGCCGCCCGCTGGACTAGGCTGCCGGCGATGGACGAGGTGACCCGAATTCCGGTCGGCGGCGAGCGGCCGTACGACGTCTTGGTGGGACGTGACCTGCTGGGCGCGCTGCCCGGCCTGCTGCCCGGCGCGACCCGGGTGGCGGTGTTGCACGCGCCTCCGCTCAAGGCCCTCGCGGACGCGCTGGGCGAGCGACTGCGCGCCGCCGGCGTCGAGCCACTGCCGATCGAGGTGCCCGACGCCGAGTCGGGAAAGCACATCGAGGTGGCCGCCGCCTGTTGGGACCGGCTCGGGGCGGCGGGCTTCACCCGTACCGACGCGGTGGTCGGGGTGGGCGGCGGCGCGGTGACCGACCTGGCCGGCTTCGTCGCGGCCTGCTGGTTGCGGGGAGTGCGCTGGGTGCCGGTGGCGACCTCGCTGCTGGGCATGGTGGATGCCGCGGTGGGCGGCAAGACGGGCATCAACACGGCTGCCGGCAAGAACCTGGTGGGCGCGTTCCACCCGCCGGTCGGGGTGTTGGCGGACCTGGCCACTCTGGACAGCCTGCCCGCGGTCGACCTGGTGGCCGGGTTGGCCGAGGTCGTCAAGTGCGGGTTCATCGCCGACCCGACGATCCTGGATCTCATCGAGAACGACCCGGAGGCCGCCACCGACCCCCGTGGCCCGGTGAGCCGGGAGCTGATCGAGCGGGCCATCCGGGTCAAGGCCGACGTGGTCGCCGGCGACCTGCGCGAGTCGGGCCTGCGAGAGGTGCTCAACTACGGTCACACCCTGGCCCACGCCATCGAGCAGAACGAGGGCTACCGCTGGCGGCACGGCCACGCCGTCGCCGTCGGCCTGGTGTACGCGGCCACCCTTGCCCGGCTCGCCGGGCGGTTGGACGCCCCGACCGCCGACCGGCACCGGGTCACGCTGAGCGCGCTGGGCCTGCCGGTGAGCTACCCGGCCGAGGCCTGGCCGAAGCTGTTGCCCACGATGCGGGTGGACAAGAAGGCCCGGGGCAGTCGACTGCGCTTCGTGGTGCTCGACGGGCTGGCCCGCCCGGCGATGTTGGAGGGCCCCGACGACGCGTTGCTGGAGGCCGCCTACCGGGAGGTGGCAACCCCGTGAGCGCGAGTGAGGCGGGCCGGCCAGCGCCGCAGACGCGAGCGACGGAGAAGGTCTACGTTCTGAACGGCCCGAACCTGGGCCGGCTGGGCACCCGCGAACCCGACGTGTACGGCGCGACCAGCTACGCGGACCTGGTGGCGCTCTGCGAGAGCACGGGTCGGGAGCTGGGGCTGGCGGTGACGGTCCGGCAGACCGACGCGGAGCACGAGCTGCTCGGCTGGCTGCACACGGCGGCCGACGAGGGCGCCGCGGTGGTGCTCAACCCGGCCGCCTGGTCGCACTACTCGTACGCGGTGCGGGACGCCTGCGCCATGCTGCGCGGGCCGCTGGTGGAGGTGCACATCTCCAACATCCACACCCGTGAGGAGTTCCGGCACCACTCGGTGGTCTCGGCGGTGGCGACCGGGGTGATCTGCGGTCTCGGGATCGACGGATATCGTCTGGCTCTGCACCATCTGGCCACCCGCTGAGGGCCCACCGACTGGGCGCTCCGAACGGGGGGCCGTCCGATTCGACGCAGCTTGTAGACTTGCCAGGTCTGTCCGCCAATTGATGATCAAGGCAGGAAATGGCCTCCACCAACGACCTCAAAAACGGCCTGGTACTCAACCTTGACGGCGAGCTCTGGGCCGTCGTCGAGTTCCAGCACGTCAAGCCCGGTAAGGGTGGTGCCTTCGTGCGCACCACGCTGAAGAACGTGCTGTCCGGGAAGGTGGTCGACAAGACCTTCAACGCGGGCACCAAGGTCGAAACCGCGACCGTTGACAAGCGCACGATGCAGTACCTGTACGCCGACGGTGAAGACTTCGTCTTCATGGATCTGGAGACCTTCGACCAGATCACCGTGCCCGGTGGCACCGTCGGTGAGGCAGCCAACTACCTGCTGCCCGAGGCGGAGGCGACCGTCGCCCAGCACGAGGGTGTGCCGCTCTACATCGAGCTGCCCACCAGCGTCGTGCTGGAGGTCACCTACACCGAGCCCGGCCTGCAGGGCGACCGTTCGACCGGCGGCACCAAGCCGGCGACCGTGGAGACCGGCGCCACCGTGCCGGTTCCGCTGTTCATCACCACCGGCGAGAAGATCAAGGTCGACACCCGCGACGGCCGTTACCTCGGCCGCGCCTGATGGCTGAGGGTTCCAAGCAGCAGATGCCGGCGCGCCGTAAGGCGCGCAAGCGGGCGCTGGATGTCCTCTACGAGGCCGACCTGCGGGACAAGCCGCCGGTGGAGGTGCTCGCCGGCTACGTGCAGCGGATCGAGCAGCCCCGGCCGGAGCATCTCGGCTACGCGGTGGGCCTGGTCGAGGGGGTTGCCGAGCACCTCAACCGGATCGACGAGCTGATCGCCAGCTACGCCGAGGGGTGGACGCTGGAGCGGATGCCGGTCGTCGACCGTAATCTGGCCCGGATCGCCGTCTACGAGTTGCTCTACGTCGACGAGATCGACGACGCGGTGGCGATCAGCGAGGCCGTCGAGCTGGCTCGGCAGATGTCGACGGACGATTCGCCGCGCTTCCTCAACGGGGTGCTCGGCCGGATCGCCGAGTACGCCACCCGCTGAGCGTCCGCACCGGACACCGCGAATCGGAAAGGGCCCGTGCCAACCGGCACGGGCCCTTTCGGTGGAGCGGCAGATCAGGTGGAGCGGCAGATCAGGAGGCGAAGAACGCCCGGGGGTCGGCCACCAGCACGCCGTGCTCGGTGAGCCGCTCGATCAGGCCCGACGGTGAGGCGTCGTAGACGATCGCGAGCGCCCGCAGGTCGTCGGCGCGGATGGAGAGCACCCGGCCGTTGTAGTCGCCGCGCTGCTGCTGGATGGCGCGGGCGTAGCGGGCGACGTAGGCCAGGTCCTCGGAGGCCTCGTCGTAGAGCCGCTCCAGGTCCAGGACAATCTTGCTGGTGGGCTCGTGACGGACGCCACTGCCGTCAGGCAGCAGCTCCGAGACGGGTACGCGGTAGAACTCGGCCAACTCGGCCAGACGGGATACCGTCACGGCCCGGTCGCCACGCTCGTAAGAGCCGACCACCACGGCCTTCCACCGCCCGTTCGACTTTTCCTCCACACCCTGCAGGGAGAGACCCTGCTGCTGGCGGATGGAGCGCAGGCGGGCGCCCAGCGACTTGGCGTATTCAGAGGGCATTCGGACACTCCCAGTGCTGCTCGGGGTTCTCCCGTCGATCGCTACGGAGCGTGACGGTACGGGGAATGCGACACGTGGTCAAGTGGTCGTGCCCCTACCGTTGCGGGCCGTCCGGGGAGTTTTCCCCTTTTCCGGTACCTGACCCGGTGGTCAGTGGCCGCCGGCCATCACCCCGGTGACCACTGGTAACGTGGCGGAAGCCCCGGCCCAGGTCCGCTGAGCGGTCCGGCCGGAGGTGCCCGACATCCTTTAACGACCCGTCCCGTGAGGCGGGGAAGGAGGTCCGCCGTGGCGTACCCACCGGCTGCCCGCTCGTCACCACCGCGACAACCCTCGGTGAAGGTGATCCTCGCCAGCGCCGACGTACAACGCGTGGTCGATCGCATCGCCCACCAGATCCTGGAGAAGACCCAGGGCGCCGCCAACACGGTGCTGCTCGGGATTCCCACCCGGGGCACCCCCCTCGCCCGGCGGCTCGCCGACCGGATCAGCACCTTCGAGGACGTCGCCGTCGGCGTCGGTGTGCTCGACATCACCCTGTACCGCGACGACCTCCGTCGGCACGCCACCCGCGCGGTGGGTCCGACCGAGCTGCCCCCCGGCGGGATCGACGGCAAGCGGGTCATCCTGGTCGACGACGTGCTCTTCTCCGGCCGCACCGTCCGGGCCGCGCTCGACGCGCTCAACGACGTGGGCCGCCCGGCCTCGGTCCAGCTCGCCGTCCTGGTCGACCGGGGCCACCGGGAGTTGCCGATCCGCGCCGACTACGTCGGCAAGAACATCCCGACCTCGCTCGCCGAGAGCGTCAAGGTGACGCTCGCCGAGATCGACGGGACGGACGAGGTCAAGCTGTACGGGGGAACCGCCTCATGATCAAGCACCTGCTCTCCGGCGGGGACCTGGACGCCGACACCGCCACCGAGATCCTGGACACCGCCGCCGAGATGGCCACCGTCGCCGGCCGGGAGATCAAGAAGCTTCCCGCGCTGCGCGGACGGACCGTGGTGAACCTCTTCTACGAGGACTCCACGCGTACCCGGATCTCCTTCGAGGCGGCGGCGAAGCGGCTCAGCGCCGACGTGATCAACTTTTCCGCGAAGGGATCCAGCGTCACCAAGGGTGAGAGCCTGAAGGACACCGCGTTGACCCTGCAGGCCATGGGCGCGGACGCCGTCGTCGTCCGACACCCCGCCTCCGGCGCGCCGCACCGCCTGGCCAACTGGGTGGACGGGTCGGTCGTCAACGCCGGCGACGGCACCCACGAGCACCCCACCCAGGCGCTGCTGGACGCGTACACCATGCGGGCCCGGCTGGGCCGACTCGCCGGCCTGTCGGTCGCGGTGGTCGGGGACGTGCTGCACTCCCGAGTGGCCCGCTCCAACGTGCTGCTGCTCTCCACCCTCGGCGCCAAGGTCACCCTGGTCGGTCCGCCGACCCTCATCCCGGTCGACATCGCGGGCGCCCTCGCGCCCGGCACCGACGTCTCCTACGACCTCGACTCCGTCCTGCCGAACGTGGACGTGGTGATGATGCTGCGCGTGCAGCGGGAGCGGATGAACGACTCCTACTTCCCCTCCGCGCGCGAGTACGCCCGCCGCTACGGCCTGGACGGGCCGCGAATGCGCCGGCTGCCCGAGCACGCGATCGTCATGCACCCCGGCCCGATGAACCGGGGGATGGAGATCACCCCCGAGGTCGCCGACTCACCCCGCTCCACCATCGTCGAACAGGTCACCAACGGGGTCTCCGTGCGGATGGCTGTCCTTTACCTGCTGCTCGGAGGGAACAACCGGTGAGCGCGTACCTGATCACCAGCGTGAGTGTCGTCGGCGCTGCGCCGACCGACCTGCTGATCCGCGACGGCGTGATCGCCGAGGTCGGCCCCGGCCTGACCGCGCCGGACGCCACAGTCGTCGACGGCACCGGCCTGGTGGCCCTGCCCGGCCTCGTCGACCTGCACACCCACCTGCGCGAGCCCGGCCGGGAGGACGCCGAGACCGTCGAGTCCGGTTCCCGGGCGGCCGCGCTGGGCGGCTACACGGCGGTCTGCGCGATGGCCAACACGTCCCCGGTGGCGGACACCGCCGGCGTGGTCGAGCAGGTCTGGCGCCTCGGCCGGGAGGCCGGCCTGGTCGACGTGCAGCCGATCGGCGCGGTCACCGTCGGGCTGGCCGGCGAGCGACTGGCCGAGCTGGGCGCGATGGCCGACTCGGCGGCCCGGGTGCGGATCTTCTCCGACGACGGGCACTGCGTCGCCGACCCGAAGTTGATGCGCCGAGCCCTGGAGTACGTCAAGGCGTTCGACGGGATCATCGCCCAGCACGCCGAGGAGCCCCGGCTCACCGAGGGCGCCCAGATGCACGAGGGCGAGGTCTCCACCCGGCTCGGCCTGATCGGCTGGCCGGCGGTCGCCGAGGAGGCGATCATCGCCCGGGACGTGCTGCTCGCCGAGCACGTGGGCAGCCGACTGCACGTCTGCCACGTCTCCACCGCCGGCAGCGTCGAGGTGCTGCGCCAGGCCAAGGCCCGCGGGGTACGCGTGACCGCCGAGGTGACCCCGCACCACCTGCTGCTCACCGACGAACGGGCGGAGACCTACGACCCGGTCTACAAGGTGAACCCGCCGCTGCGCACCGCCGCGGACATCGCCGCGCTGCGCGCCGCCCTCGCCGACGGGGTGATCGACGTGATCGCCACCGACCACGCCCCGCACGCCGTGGAGGACAAGGAGTGCGAGTGGGCGTACGCCCGACCGGGGATGCTCGGTCTGGAGACCGCCCTCTCCATCGCGCTGGACGTGCTCGGCCCCGAGTGGGACCTGATCGCCGAGCGGATGTCCCGCACCCCCGCACGGATCGCCGGCCTCACCGGGCACGGCGTCGACCCCGCGCCGGGTGCGCCGGCCAACCTGACCCTGATCGACCCGGCCGCCCACCGCACCATCGAGCCGGCGGAGCTGGCCAGTCGCAGTCGCAACACCCCGTACGCCCGCATGACGCTGCCAGGTCGCATCGTGGCGACCTTCCTGCGTGGCGAGCCGACGGTCCTGGACGGAAAGGCAGTCAAGTGACCCGTAGACGTTCCGCGATCCTCGTACTCGAGGACGGGCGCACGTTCCCCGGCGAGGCGTACGGCAGCGTCGGAGAGACCTTCGGCGAGGCGGTCTTCAACACCGGCATGACCGGTTACCAGGAGACTCTCACCGACCCGTCGTACCACCGTCAGGTGGTGGTGCAGACCGCGCCGCACATCGGCAACACCGGCGTCAACGGCGAGGACGACGAGTCCGGTCGGATCTGGGTGGCCGGCTACGTCGTGCGCGACCCGGCCCGGATCGGCTCGAACTGGCGGGCCACCGGTGGTCTCGAAGACCGTCTCGCCACCGAGGGTGTGGTGGGCATCAGTGGCGTGGACACCCGGGCACTGACCCGGCACCTGCGCGAGCGGGGCGCGATGCGGGTGGGTATCTCCAGCATCGACAGCGACCCGCAGAGCCTGCTGGCCCGGGTGCGTCAGGCGCCGCAGATGGTCGGCGCGGACCTGTCCGCCGAGGTGAGCACCGCCGAGCCGTACGTCGTCGAGGCCCTGGGCGAGCACCGGTTCACGGTGGCCGCGCTGGATCTGGGCATCAAGCGCAACGTGCCGCGGCGGCTGGCCACCCGGGGGGTGACCACCCACGTGCTGCCGGCGTCGTCGAGCATCGAGCAGATGCTCGCCACCGGCGCCGACGCGGTCTTCCTGTCGCCCGGTCCGGGCGACCCGGCCACCGCCGACGTCCCGGTGGAGCTGGCCCGGGAGGCGCTGCGCCGCGAGGTGCCGCTGTTCGGCATCTGCTTCGGCAGTCAGATCCTCGGTCGGGCGCTCGGCTTCGGCACCTACAAGCTGGGCTACGGCCACCGGGGGATCAACCAGCCGGTGCTCGACCGGGTCACCGGCAAGGTCGAGGTGACCAGCCACAACCACGGCTTCGCGGTCGACGTGTCGGGCCGCGAACAGCGGCTCGGCGCGGTCCAGGTGCCCGGCGTCGGCGTCGGCGCCGTCGTCCCCGACCAGGTGATCGACACCGACTTCGGGGGCGTCCAGGTGTCCCATGTCTGCCTCAATGACAACGTGGTCGAGGGGCTGCGGGCGATGGACGTGCCCGCGTTCACGGTGCAGTACCACCCGGAGGCGGCGGCCGGCCCGCACGACGCCGACTACCTCTTCGACCGTTTCGCCGACCTGATCGAAGGTCGGAACCACAGCAAGGGGCGCAGCAATGCCTAAGCGGACCGATCTCCAGCACATCCTCGTGATCGGCTCCGGGCCGATCGTCATCGGGCAGGCCTGCGAGTTCGACTACTCGGGCACCCAGGCGTGCCGGGTGCTGCGCAGCGAGGGGATCCGGGTCAGCCTGGTCAACTCCAACCCGGCGACGATCATGACGGACCCGGAGTTCGCCGACGCCACGTACGTCGAGCCGATCACCCCGGAGTTCGTCGAGCTGGTCATCGCCAAGGAGCGCCCCGACGCGATTCTCGCGACCCTGGGCGGGCAGACCGCGCTGAACACGGCCGTCGCCCTGCACGAGGCCGGCGTCCTGGACAAGTACGGCGTGGAGCTGATCGGCGCGAACATCGACGCCATCAACCGGGGCGAGGACCGGCAGCTGTTCAAGGAGATCGTGGCGAAGGCCGGCGTACGGCTGGGCGTCGACGACCCGACCGCCCTGGTGCCCCGCTCGCGGGTCTGCCACTCGATGGAAGAGGTCGAGGCGACCGTCGCCGAGCTGGGCCTGCCGGTGGTGATCCGGCCGTCGTTCACCATGGGTGGCCTGGGTTCCGGCATGGCGCACACCCCGGAGGACCTGGCCCGCATCGCCGGCGACGGCCTGTCCGCCAGCCCGGTGCACGAGGTGCTCATCGAGGAGAGCGTGCTCGGCTGGAAGGAGTACGAGCTCGAACTGATGCGCGACCGGCACGACAACGTGGTGGTGGTCTGCTCGATCGAGAACATCGACCCGATGGGCGTGCACACCGGCGACAGCGTCACGGTGGCCCCGGCCATGACGCTCACCGACCGGGAGTACCAGCACCTGCGCGACCTCGGCATCGCCGTGCTGCGCGAGGTCGGCGTGGACACCGGCGGCTGCAACATCCAGTTCGCGGTCAACCCGGTCGACGGCCGGATCGTCGTCATCGAGATGAACCCCCGGGTGTCCCGGTCCTCGGCGCTGGCCTCCAAGGCGACCGGTTTCCCCATCGCGAAGATCGCCGCGAAGCTGGCCATCGGCTACACCCTCGACGAGATCCCCAACGACATCACCCTGAAGACCCCGGCGGCGTTCGAGCCGACCCTGGACTACGTGGTGGTGAAGATCCCCCGGTTCGCGTTCGAGAAGTTCCCCGGCGCGGACCCGGAGCTGACCACCACGATGAAGTCGGTGGGCGAGGCGATGAGCCTCGGGCGCAACTTCACCGAGGCGCTGAACAAGGCGATGCGTTCGATGGAAACCAAGTCGGCCGGTTTCTGGAGCGTGCCGGATCCGGCCGGGGTCACCCTGGCCGACACCCTCGCGGCGCTGCGGATCCCGCACGACGGCCGGCTCTACACGGTGGAGCGGGCGCTGCGGCTCGGGGCGTCGATCGCCGAGGTGGCCGAGGCGTCCGGCGGGATCGACCCGTGGTTCCTGGACCAGATCGCCGCGCTGATCGAGCTGCGCGCCGAGATCGTCGACGCGCCGGTGCTCGACGCCGATCTGCTGCGCCGTGCCAAGCGGGCCGGTCTGTCCGACCGGCAGCTCGCCGCGCTGCGCCCGGAGCTGGCCGCCGAGGACGGCGTGCGGACCCTGCGCCACCGCCTGGACGTACGCCCGGTCTACAAGACCGTGGACACCTGTGCGGCCGAGTTCGAGGCGACCACGCCGTACCACTACTCGACGTACGACCTGGAGACCGAGGTCGTGCCGTCGGACCGGCCGAAGGTGCTGATCCTGGGCTCGGGCCCGAACCGGATCGGGCAGGGCATCGAGTTCGACTACTCCTGCGTGCACGCCGTCCAGGCTCTGCGGTCGGCCGGCTACGAGACGGTCATGGTCAACTGCAACCCGGAGACCGTCTCCACCGACTACGACACCGCCGACCGGCTTTACTTCGAGCCGTTGACCTTCGAGGACGTCCTGGAGGTCTGGCACGCCGAGGACTCGTCCGGCCGGGCGGCCGGCGGGCCGGGCGTGGTCGGGGTGGTCGTCCAGCTCGGTGGGCAGACCCCGCTGGGGCTGGCGCAGCGGCTCAAGAACGCCGGCGTGCCGATCGTCGGCACCTCCCCGGAGTCGATCCACCTGGCCGAGGAGCGGGGCGCGTTCGGTGCGGTGCTGGCCCGCGCCGGCCTGCGCGCCCCGGCGCACGGCATGGCCACCTCGTACGACGAGGCCAAGACGATCGCCGACGAGATCGGCTACCCGGTGCTGGTCCGGCCGTCGTACGTGCTGGGCGGGCGGGGCATGGAGATCGTCTACGACGACCCGACGCTGCGCGACTACATCGGCCGGGCCACCGACATCTCCCCGGACCACCCGGTGCTGGTGGACCGGTTCCTCGACGACGCCATCGAGATCGACGTGGACGCGCTGTGCGACGCCGACGGCGAGGTCTACATCGGCGGCGTGATGGAGCACATCGAGGAGGCGGGCATCCACTCCGGCGACTCGTCCTGCGCGCTCCCGCCGATCACCCTCGCGGGCTCGCACCTGGCCGAGGTCCGCCGCTACACCGAGGCCATCGCGCGTGGCGTCGGGGTCCGTGGCCTGCTCAACGTGCAGTACGCCCTCAAGGACGACGTGCTGTACGTGCTGGAGGCCAACCCGCGCGCGTCGCGGACCGTCCCGTTCGTCTCCAAGGCGACGGCGGTGCCGCTGGCCAAGGCGGCGGCCCGGATCGCGCTCGGCGCGAGCATCGCCGACCTGCGTGCCGAGGGCCTGCTGCCGGCGACGGGGGACGGGGGCACGATGCCGGCCGACGCGCCGGTCGCGGTCAAGGAGGCGGTGCTGCCGTTCAAGCGTTTCCGGACCCGCGCGGGCAAGGGGATCGACTCGCTGCTCGGGCCGGAGATGAAGTCGACCGGCGAGGTGATGGGCATCGACACCAACTTCGGGCACGCCTTCGCCAAGAGCCAGTCGGCCGCGTACGGGTCGCTGCCGACCGCTGGGAAGATCTTCGTCTCGGTGGCCAACCGGGACAAGCGCGGCATGATCTTCCCGATCAAGCGGCTGGCCGATCTGGGTTTCGAGATCGTCGCCACCGCCGGCACGGCCGAGGTGCTGCGCCGGCACGGCATCGCCTGTGAGCAGATCCGTAAGCACTACCAGGCCGGTGCGGGCGACGACGCGGTGTCGCTGATCGGCGGCGGCCACGTGGCGCTGGTGATCAACACGCCGCAGGGCTCGGGTGCCAGCGCCCGCTCCGACGGCTACGAGATCCGCAGCGCGGCCGTCACGGCGGACATCCCGTGCATCACCACGGTTCCCGGCGCCGCCGCGGCGGTGATGGGCATCGAGGCGCGGATTCGCGGCGACATGCAGGTCCGCCCCTTGCAGGACCTGCACGTCACCCTGCGGGCGGCCCAGTGACACTGTTCGAGCAGGTCGTACGACCTGGGTTGTTCCGGATCGGCGGCGGGGACGCCGAGGCGGCGCACGAGTGGACGCTGCGGCGGTTGGCGGCGCTGTCGCGGCGGCCTGCCGCGCTCGCCGCGCTGCGGGCCCGCTACGCGGTCGACGCGCCGCGCACCGTGTTCGGGGTGCGGTTCCCCAATCCGGTCGGGTTGGCCGCCGGGATGGACAAGGACGGCGCGGCGCTGCCGGCCTGGCCGGCGCTCGGCTTCGGTTTCGTGGAGGTCGGTACGGTCACCGCGCACGCCCAACCGGGCAATCCCCGGCCGCGGCTGTTCCGGCTGCCGGCCAGCGAGGCGGTGGTCAATCGGATGGGCTTCAACAACGCCGGGGCCGCCGCGCTGGCCGCCCGGCTGGCGGCACTGCCGCGCCCGCTCGGGGTGCCGTTGGGCATCTCGCTGGGCAAGTCCAAGGTGACAGCGTTGGACGAGGCGGTCGAGGACTACCTCGCCTCGTACCGGGCGCTGCGCGGGCACGGCGACTACTTCGCGGTGAACGTGTCCTCACCGAACACCCCGGGGCTGCGGTCGTTGCAGGACCGCGCCCACCTGGACGCGCTGCTCGGCGCGTTGGTGGGGGAGAAGCCGGTGCTGGTCAAGATCGCGCCCGACCTGACCGAGGCGGCGATCGCCGAGCTGTTGGAGGTGTGTCTGGCCCGGGGCGCCGCCGGGGTGATCGCCACCAACACCACGCTGTCCCGGGACGGGCTGGCCGGCGTCGACGTCGAGCGTGGCGGGCAGGCCGGCGGACTCTCCGGCCGGCCGCTCACCGGGCGGGCCCGCGACGTGGTCGCCTTCGTCCACTCCGAGACCGGCGGCCGGCTGCCGATCGTCGGCGTCGGGGGTGTGCTGGATCCGGACGACGCGGCGCGGATGTTCGATGCCGGTGCCGCCCTGGTGCAGCTCTACACCGGCTTCATCTACCGCGGACCGGCCCTGGTCCGCGCCGCCGCCCGCGCGGCGGCCGCGACGGCGGCACCGGGGGCGGTCGCCGGTCGGTGACCGCCCTGATGCGGTGCTGGCCCCGGCGGTGCCGGGCCCGCTCCGCGCCGAGGACCACACGCCCGTTGATGCCCCTTTGCTCTGCACCCGCGGGTGCGCCACCCGGTGGGCGCCATTCGGTGGGTGCCATTCGGTGGGTGCCATTCGGTGGGCGCCACCCGGCCACCGGGTGTCGCGTCCGCGGGTGCAGAGCAAAGGCGGCGGACATGGGAAGCGGCGGCGGGGGCGGCGGCGAGGCCCGACCCGGCCGCAGGACGCCCGCCGTCCGGACCGCTTGATGCGCAGAGGAGTACGCGTGACACCCGAGGAGATCCTGGCCGCTGACCGGGCGCACGTCTGGCACCCGTACGCCGCGCTGCCGCCGGCCAACCCGCCGTACGTGGTGCGCGCCGCCGAGGGGGTGCGGCTCAGCCTGGCCGACGGGCGGGAGCTGGTGGACGGGATGTCGTCCTGGTGGGCGGCGATCCACGGTTACCGGCACCCGGTGCTGGACGCGGCGGTGACCGACCAGCTCGGCCGGATGAGCCACGTGATGTTCGGCGGGCTCACCCACGAGCCGGCGGTGCGGCTGGCCCGAACCCTGGTCGAGCTGACCCCGGACGGCCTGGAGCACGTGTTCCTGGCCGACTCCGGCTCGGTCAGTGTCGAGGTGGCGGTGAAGATGTGCCTGCAGTACCAGCGGGCCGTCGGGCGGCCCCAGCGGCGCCGGCTGGCGACCTGGCGGGGTGGCTACCACGGCGACACCTTCCATCCGATGAGCGTCTGCGACCCGGAGGGCGGGATGCACCACCTGTGGGGCGACGTGCTGCCCCGGCAGGTGTTCGCCCCGGTGCCGCCGGGTGGGTTCACCGATCCGCCCGACGACGGGTACGTGGCGGCGCTGGTGGAGACGGTCGAGCGGCACGCCGACGAGTTGGCCGCCGTGATCGTCGAGCCCGTCGTCCAGGGCGCCGGCGGGATGCGTTTCCACCACCCGGGTTACCTGCGGGTGCTGCGCGAGGTGACCCGCGCGCACGGAATTCTGCTGATCTTCGACGAGATCGCCACCGGGTTCGGCCGTACCGGCGAGATGTTCGCCGCCGGGCACGCCGGGGTGACACCGGACGTGCTCTGTGTGGGCAAGGCCCTGACCGGCGGGTACCTCACGCTCGCGGCCACCCTGTGCACCGCGGAGGTCGCCCGGGGGATCTCGGCGACCGGTGTGCTGGCGCACGGGCCCACGTTCATGGGCAACCCGTTGGCCTGCGCGGTGGCGAACGCCTCCATCGGGCTGCTGCGGGCCGGAGACTGGGCCGGGCAGGTCGCCAGGGTCGGTGCCGGCCTGCGCGCCGGTCTGGAGCCCTTGCGCGCCATGCCGGGCGTGGCCGACGTACGGGTCCTCGGCGCGATCGGCGTGGTCCAGCTCGATCACGAGGTCGACCTCGGGGCGGCGACCGCCGCCGCGGTCGCGCAGGGGGTGTGGCTGCGCCCGTTCCGCGACCTGATCTACACGATGCCGCCGTACGTCACCGACGATGCCGACGTGGCCCGGATCGCGACCGGGGTGGCGGCGGCGGTGGCGGCTGGCTGAGTCGGCCCGGTGACCGGGTCGACGGGTTACCCGGGCGGGTCGACCGCCCGGACGAGAAGAGGGGAACACTCCGATGGAGAGCTTCGGTACCCGGCTGCACCGGGCGATCACCGAGCGGGGCCCACTCTGTGTGGGCATCGACCCGCATCCGGGTCTGCTGGCTCAGTGGGGCCTCCCGGACGACGTCGACGGGCTCGACCGGTTCAGCCGAACCGTGGTGGAAGCCCTCGGTGACCGGGTTGCGGTAGTCAAGCCTCAGTCGGCCTTTTTCGAGCGGTTCGGGTCCCGAGGTGTGGCGATTCTTGAGTCAACTATCCGACAGTTACGAGATGCCGGCTCGCTCGTTCTGCTCGACGTCAAGCGCGGCGACATCGGCTCGACGGTGAGCGCGTACGCCGCCGCGTACCTTGATCCATCCAGCCCTGTGTATGTCGACGCGGTCACCGCGAGCCCGTACCTCGGGGTCGGTTCGCTGGCGCCGATGTTCGAACTGGCCGCCCAGCACGGCGGCGGGGTTTTCGTGCTGGCCCTCACCTCCAACCCCGAGGGTGCCGCCGTGCAGCGGGCCGTCACGGCCGACGGTCGCACCGTGGCGCAAACCGTGATTGATGAGATTTCCCAGCTCAACAGGGGTGCGTCCCCGCTCGGGAGCTTCGGTCTGGTGGTCGGCGCGACCATCGGTGACACCGGTCACGACCTCTCCGGTGTGGGCGGCCCACTGCTCGCTCCGGGGCTCGGCGCGCAGGGTGCCGGTGCGGCCGATCTGCGGACCGTCTTCGGTTCGAGCCTCGCCTCGGTGCTCCCGTCGTACTCCCGGGAAGTGCTCTCGGCGGGCCCTGACGTGGCCGCGCTGCGGGCCGCCGCGGACCGTGTTCTGGTCGACTGCCGGGCCGTTCTGCCTGCCCGGTGACTGACTGACGGGTCGGTCACTCTACGGTGATCATGCGGCCCCCACGTTGCCGAAAGCTCCGTTGGCCGCTAGTTTTCCCCGCGCTGGGAACCATGGACCCCTTGGTTCACAGCGACACCACGTTTCACAGATGCGGCGGTGCGCCCCGCCCGCCGCGATAGGGACCTGAGGAGAACTGGTGCCGCTCCCGTCACTGACCCCCGAACAACGCGCTGCCGCGCTCGAGAAGGCCGCGGAGATCCGCAAGGCCCGTGCTCAGCTGAAGGAGCAGCTCAAGCAGGGCAAGACCACCCTCGGTGCTGTCCTCGAGCGGGCCGAGAGCGACGACGTCGTCGGCAAGCTCAAGGTGTCGGCCGTCCTGCAGGCCATGCCGGGTATCGGCAAGATCCGGGCGACCCAGATCATGGAGAAGCTCAAGATCGCCGACAGCCGTCGCCTGCGTGGCCTCGGCGAGCAGCAGCGCAAGGCACTGCTTGGAGAGTTCGCCGCCAACTGAACCTGGCAGCGTGTAGAAACAAGCAGTGAGCACGGATGACGAGGCGCGCCCGGCGGCTCGGCTCACTGTCCTGGCTGGACCTTCGGGCTCCGGCAGGGAGAGTGTCGTCGAGCTTGTCCGGGCGCGTTCTCCGTCCGTGTGGATCCCGGTCGCGGCAACCACCAGGCCGCGCCGGGAGTCGGAGATCGACGGGGTGGACCGCGTCTTCCTCGCCCCCGCCGAGTTCGATCGACGGATCGTCGACGGCGAGCTGCTGGAGTGGTCCCGGATCGGTCCGCACCGCCGGGGCACCCCCTTTCCACCGCTGCGCGCCCGGCTCGATGCCGGGCAGCCGGTGCTGCTCCCGCTCGACCTGCGGGGCGTCCCACTGGTCCGGGCGCGCCTGCCCGATGCCCGGCTGGTGTTGCTGAGCCCACCCGGGTACGCGCCCGACGTCACGGTGGCCGCCACCGTCGCGTACGCGCTGACTCACGACCACACCGAACGGGTGGTTGCGGAGCTGGTAGGCTTACTCGGTTCTTCTTATCCGGATCCGGCCTGGTCACGCGTGCGTGGCTGACGGTCGGCCGCCGTTGAGACTCAGCACCGCGTCCGCGCGGCTCGAAAGACGCAGAGGTTAATTCGTGGGATCCATCGCCAACCCCGAAGGCATCACCAACCCGCCGATCGACGAGCTCCTCGAGAAGACGACGTCGAAGTACGCGCTGGTCATCTTCGCCGCCAAGCGCGCGCGCCAGGTCAACGCCTACTACAGCCAGCTCGGTGAGGGTCTGCTGGAGTACGTCGGCCCGCTCGTCGAGACCACCCCGCAGGAGAAGCCCCTCTCCATCGCCATGCGCGAGATCAACTCGGGCCTGCTCACCGCCGAGCCGACCGACCAGCCGTAAGCCCCCGCTGGCCGATGTCCGCCTCGATCGTCCTCGGGGTCGGGGGCGGCATCGCCGCCTACAAGGCGTGCGAGCTGCTGCGACTCTTCACCGAATCGGGTCACCGGGTTCGGGTGGTGCCAACCGCGTCGGCGCTCCGCTTCGTTGGAGCGCCGACCTGGGCCGCGCTCTCCGGTCAACCGGTCGCCGACGACGTCTGGACCGACGTCCACGAGGTGCCGCACGTCCGGCTCGGTAAGCAGGCCGACCTGGTGGTCGTCGCGCCGACCACCACCGACCTGCTGGCCAAGGCCGCCCACGGTCTCGCCGACGACCTGCTGACCAACACCCTGCTGACCGCCCGCTGCCCGGTCCTGCTGGCCCCGGCCATGCACACCGAGATGTGGGAGCACCCCGCCACCGTGGCCAACGTGGCCACGCTGCGCTCCCGCGGGGTGCGGGTCATCGAGCCCGCCGTCGGCCGGCTCACCGGCGCCGACACCGGCAAGGGTCGACTGCCCGACCCGGCGGAGATCTTCGCCGTCGCCGGTCGGTTGCTGGCCCGCGGCGACTCCGCCCCCGCCGACCTGGCCGGTCGCCGGGTGGTGGTGACCGCCGGCGGCACCCGCGAGCCGCTCGACCCGGTGCGTTTCCTGGGCAACCGCTCGTCCGGCAAACAGGGGTACGCGTTCGCCCGCGCGGCCGTCGCCCGGGGTGCCCGGGTCACCCTGATCTCGGCCAACGTCGGCCTTGCCGACCCCGCCGGGGTCGACCTGATCCGGGTGGGCACCACCGCCGAGTTGCGGGAGGCGACCGTCAAGGCCGCCGTCGAGGCCGACGCGGTGGTGATGGCGGCGGCGCCGGCCGATTTCCGGCCCGCGACGTACGCGACTGGCAAAATCAAGAAGTCGGACGACGGTGTCGCACCCACCATCGAGCTCGTCACGAACCCGGACATCGCGGCGGAGCTCGGCCAGCGCAAACGGCCGGGGCAGGTGCTGGTGGTGTTCGCCGCCGAGACCGGCGACGCCGAGGCCAACGGTCGGGCGAAACTCGCCCGCAAGCGGGCCGACCTGATCGTGGTCAACGAGGTCGGTCCGGACCTGGTCTTCGGCGCCGACACCAACACGGTGACGGTCATCGGCGCGGACGGCTCGGTGAGCCGGCTGCCCGAGCAGGCCAAGGAAGCGGTGGCCGATTCCGTCTGGGATCTCGTCGTGGCGCGGCTGCCTGGCCGCTCCTGACGGGTGGAACAGAGCACAACCGAACCCGACAGCGGCCGCAGTGGTGATTAAACTTCCGCGGAACGACTTCATACGCTTAGGAGTGCCGTGACACGCCGTCTCTTCACGTCCGAATCGGTCACGGAAGGCCACCCGGACAAGATCGCTGACCAGATCAGCGATGGCATCCTCGACGCGCTGCTGACCGAGGACCCCCACAGCCGCGTGGCCGTGGAA
Source organism: Micromonospora sp. NPDC047756 (assembly GCF_055587245.1). Lineage (NCBI taxonomy): Bacteria > Bacillati > Actinomycetota > Actinomycetes > Micromonosporales > Micromonosporaceae > Micromonospora > Micromonospora sp. NPDC047756. The sequence continues at coordinate 65,113 of NZ_JBVJGQ010000003.1, read as the reverse complement.
ACCATGATCACCACCGGTCAGGTGCACATCGCCGGTGAGGTGACCACCAAGGCGTACGCCGACATCCCGACGATCGTCCGCCGGACCATCCTCGACATCGGCTACGACTCGTCGAAGAAGGGCTTCGACGGGGCCTCCTGCGGGGTGAGCGTCTCCATCGGCGCGCAGTCCGAGGACATCGCGCAGGGTGTGGACAACGCTTTCGAGTTGCGCACCGGGGCGTCGGAGAGCGCGCTGGACGCGCAGGGCGCTGGCGACCAGGGCATGATGTTCGGCTTCGCCTGCTCGGAGACGCCCGAGCTGATGCCGCTGCCGATCGCGCTCGCGCACCGGCTGGCCCGCCGTCTCTCGGCGGTGCGCAAGGACGGCACGATCCCGTACCTGCGGCCGGACGGCAAGACCCAGGTCACCATCGAGTACGAGGGGCTGCGTCCGGTCCGGTTGAACACCGTCGTGGTGTCCAGCCAGCACGCCGCCGACATCTCGCTGGACTCGCTGCTCACCCCGGACGTGCGCGACCACGTGATCGCCCCGGAGCTGGAGAGCCTCGGTCTGGACACCGACGGCTACCGGCTGCTGGTCAACCCGACCGGCCGGTTCGAGATCGGCGGCCCGATGGGTGACGCCGGGCTGACCGGCCGCAAGATCATCGTCGACACCTACGGCGGGTACGCCCGTCACGGTGGCGGCGCGTTCTCCGGCAAGGACCCGTCCAAGGTGGACCGTTCGGCGGCGTACGCGATGCGCTGGGTGGCCAAGAACGTGGTAGCCGCCGGTCTGGCCGAGCGGTGCGAGGCGCAGGTGGCGTACGCCATCGGCAAGGCGCACCCGGTGAGCCTGTTCATCGAGACGTTCGGCACCGAGACCGTGCCCGTCTCGTCGATCGAGAAGGCCGTCACCGAGGTGTTCGACCTGCGTCCCGCCGCGATCATCCGGGACCTCAACCTGCTCCGCCCGATCTACCAGCAGACCGCCGCGTACGGCCACTTCGGCCGGGAGCTGCCGGACCTGACCTGGGAGAGCACCGACCGGGCCGCCGACCTCAAGTCGGCCGCGGGAGCCTGACCGCCACCAAGCGCAGCGACCGGCGACCCGCGGACGGGTCGCCGGTCGCACGCGTCTGCGTGGACGTCGGACTGGCGCACCTGGACCGGCCGTTCGACTACCTGGTGCCGGCGGAGCTGGACGAGGTGGCCGTGCCCGGTACCCGGGTCAAGGTGCGCTTCGCCGGGCAACTCGTCGACGGGTGGCTGCTGTCACGCGCCGACGACTCCGGGCACACCGGCCGTCTCGCGTACCTGGAGAAGGTGGTCTCCCCGGAGCCGGTGCTGGCCCCGGAGGTCGCCCGGTTGGCCCGGGCGGTCGCCGACCGGTACGCGGGCAGCCTCGCCGATGTGCTCCGGCTCGCCGTGCCGCCCCGGCACGCGCGGGTGGAGAAGGAGCCACACGACGAGCCGCCCACCCCGGCGGCCCCCACCGAGGCGGTCGACCCGCGCGGGTGGCGCGACTATCCGGCCGGGCCGGCTCTGCTGCGGGCGCTCACCGACGGCCGGACGCCCCGCGCGGTCTGGTCGGCGCTGCCCGGTGAGGACTGGGCGGCCCGGTACGCCGACGCGGTGGCGGCCACCGTCGCCGGTGGGCGCGGCGCGGTGGTCGTGGTGCCCGACGCGCGTGACCTCGACCGTCTCGACGCGGCGCTCACCGGCGTCCTCGGCCCGGGGCGGCACGTGAGCCTCTCCGCCGCGCTCGGCCCGGCCCGGCGGTACCGGGCGTTCCTCGCCGCTCGCCGCGGCCGGGTGCCGGTGGTGATCGGCACCCGGGCGGCGATGTTCGCCCCGGTGGCCCGGCTCGGCCTCGTCGCCGTCTGGGACGACGGTGACGACCTGCACTCCGAGCCCCGGGCGCCCTACCCGCACGCCCGCGACGTGCTGCTCACCCGCGCCCACCTCGCGGAGGCCGGCGCGCTGGTCGGCGGTTACGCCCGGACGGCCGAGGCGCAGTTGCTGGTGGAGACCGGTTGGGCCCCGGAGGTCATCGCCGACCGGGCCACCGTGCGGGCGCGGATCCCGGCCATCGCGCCGACCGGCGACGACCCGCAACTGGCCCGCGACCCCGGGGCCGCCACCGCCCGGCTGCCCAGCCTGGCCTGGACGGCTGCCCGCGACGCGCTCCGCCAGGACCTGCCGGTGCTGGTGCAGGTGCCCCGCCGCGGCTACGTCCCGTCGATCTCCTGCGCCGAGTGCCGCACCCCGGCCCGCTGCGCGCACTGCGCCGGCCCGCTCGCGCTGCCCTCGGCCGGTGGCACCCCGGCCTGCCGGTGGTGCGCACGGGTGGCGGCCGCGTACGCCTGCCCGGAGTGCGGTGGGCGGCGGCTGCGGGCCGCGGTGACCGGCGCCCGGCGGACCGCCGAGGAGCTGGGCCGGGCGTTCCCCGACGTGCCGGTGCGCACCTCGGGGCGCGAGGAGGTGCTGACCGACGTGCCGGGCGGCGCGGCCCTGGTGGTGGCCACCCCGGGCGCCGAGCCGGTCGCCGAGGGCGGCTACGGCGCGGTGCTGCTGCTCGACTCGTGGGCCCTGCTGACCCGGGCCGACCTGCGCGCCGGCGAGGAGTCGCTACGCCGCTGGTTGGCGGCGGCGGCGCTGGCCCGCCCGGCACCGGCCGGTCGGGTGGTGGTGGTCGCCGACGGTGCGCTCGCCCCCGTGCAGGCGCTGCTGCGCTGGGACGCCGGCTGGTTCGCCGGTCGGGAGCTTGCCGAGCGCCGCGAGCTGGGCTTCCCGCCGGCCGTGCGGATGGCGAGCGTCACCGGGGCGGCCGAGGCGGTGGCGGACCTGCTGGCGGCGGCCCGCCTGCCGCAGGACGCCGAGGTGCTCGGCCCGGTGCCGGCCGAGGAGGGCCGGGAGCGGATGTTGGTCCGGGTGCCCCGGGCTCGGGCCGCCGCGCTCGCCGAGGCGTTGCACTCGGCCGCCGGCGTCCGGGCCGCTCGCAAGGCCGCCGATCCGGTTCGTCTCCAGGTCGATCCGCTGAGCCTGTTCTGAGGTGTTTCGGCCGGTACTGACGGTCGCGGACCTCACCCGCTGCCGGTGGCTCTCGCACACCTCGTCCGGCAAAGCGATGGCGCCCGAGTGGTAGCATCGCCCGTCATGCCAAGGCGTTCGACGGGCTCCAGGTCGCGAGGGAGCGTCAGCCGCGCCCAGTTGGCGCCGTCGCGGGATGGCGCGACGATGGCGGGAACGCGTCGGTCGGGCGCGAGGTCGATGATGTCAATGAGCCGGTGATCAGGGGTGGACCAGTCGTGACCGTTGGACAATCGATCGTCTTCAACGGCGACCTCGGCAGCGGCAAGAGCACCGTGTCGGTCGAGATCGCCAAGCGGCTCGGCATGCGCCGGGTCAGCGTGGGGGACCTCTACCGGGAGATGGCGCAGCAGCGGCAGATGACCGCGCTGCAGCTCAATCTGCACGCTGAGCTGGATCAGGCCGTCGACGGCTACGTGGACCAGCTCCAGCGGGACATCGCCGCCTCCGGTGAGCGCCTCATCATGGACTCCCGGCTGGCGTGGCACTTCTTCACCGACGCGCTCAAGGTGCACATGATCACCGAGCCGGGTGAGGCGGCCCGCCGGGTGCTCGCCCGCCCCTCCGGGCCGGCCGAGAGCTACGCCTCGCTGGAGGAGGCCAAGGCCAAGCTCCGGGAGCGCAGCGCCAGCGAGCGCAGTCGGTTCATCATCCGTTACGGGGTCGACAAGGCCCGGCTGCGCAACTATGACCTGATCTGCGACACCACCCGGGCGTCCGCCGCCGAGGTGATCGAGCACATCGTGGCCGCGTACGAGGGGACGCTCGGCGCCGAGGTGCTGCGCGACGGGCCCCCATTGCTGCTGCTGGACCCGGCCCGGGTCTACCCGACCGAGGACATCGCCACCCTGCGTGGTCTGTGGGACACCGACTTCGTCGGTGGGGTGGCCGAGGCCGGCGACGAGGCCCTCGAACCGCTGAAGATCGGGTTCACCGGCGAGTACTTCTTCGTCGTCGACGGCCACCGCCGCCTCAGCGCCGCTCTGCAGAACGGCTTCTCCCTGGTCCCCGCACAGCTGGTCGCCGAGGTCGACGAGCCGGTGGTGGGCGGGATGACGGCGATCGACTACTTCGCCGCCCAGGTGCGCCCCGGCCTGATCTACGACTGGGAGGCGGCTCACAAGATCCAACTGCCGCTGCCCGAGCCGGCGCTGCTCCGCGGCGACGCGGTGCTCGCGGGGGACCCGGCCGCCGGCGTCTGAGCGAGGCCGGGCCGACGCGCGGGGTACGCGCGCCGGCCCGGCCACCGAGTCGTACGGCGGATAGCTGGTACGGCTCAGCCGAGGACGACACCCGTGGCGCCGACGCCGGCCATGCCGGAGAAGATGTCCTCGTAGTAGAAGCGCCAGGCGCAGATCCGCCCGGTGGGGCGGTAGCCGGTGCAGTCCGTCGACGTGAAGGTGTCGTCGATGGCGGTGTTGGTGCCGGTCGCCCAGACCTGGAGGGTGTTCGCCGCGTTCACGATCTCCACCGGGCCGCCGCTGTCGCCCTGACCGACGGCGTTGAGTTGGGCGGTGTGCTCCGCCTGGACCTGCCCGCAGACCTGGCCGAAGTCGCGCACGTTGATGCACAGGTTGCGGGCCTTCACCTGGATCGAGCAGCGGGTGCCGGAGTACGCGCCGGAGGTGCACACCCAGTTGCCGACCTGGCTGGCCGAAGCGCCGATCACCTGGTTGCTGAACTCACTGACCACGTTGCCGTTCGCGTCGGTGCTGTTGTTGAAGACCCGGCCGCCGGAGCCGGCCGACAACAGCAGGGTGTCGGTGCCGGTGTTGCGGGTGCTGACGGTGCCCATCGACTGCCCGGTCGGGTCGGTCGCGACGTTGTTGAGGTTGCCGCAGTGCGCGGCGGAGAGGATCCGCGCGTTCCCGTTCTTGAAGACCCCGAAGCCGGTCGAGCAGCCACCGCCGGTGGTGGCGTTGCGCCAGGCGGCACCACCCCACCACGGCGCGGTGTCGTCCCACCGGGTCGCGGGCGCGGCGGCGACCTTGGTCTGTACGGTCACCGGCACGCCGGCCATGGCCGACGCGCCGAGCAGCCCGTCCTGCGTGCCGACGAGCAGGCCGGCACCGTCGGCGCGCGGCCCGACAGTGGTGATCTCGTCGCCCGCCTTGGCGCGCAGGCGGTCGGCTGCGGCGAGCAGTTCCCGCTGCGAGTACGCGGCGGGCAGCACCTGGGTGGCGACGGTGGCCCGGGCGGTGGCCACCAGGCTCGCCGGCGGCTCGCCCTTCCAGTAGACCTGGAGGTGGCGGGTGGTGGGGTCGGCGACGATGCCGGCGAAGCCGGAGTTCGGGTTGCGCTCGGCCACCTTCGTGATCCGGTCGGCGGCGCTGTTCATGCGCTGCTGCAGCCGGAGCAGTTCCGACCAGGAGGCGAAGCCGCCGGGCACCGGCGTGCTGTCGACGAAGGATCCGGTGGCGGCGGCCGCCTTGCCGCCCAGTGCGGCGGTGGCGGGTGTGGCGGTCATGCCGGCGGCGAGCAGCGCGAGGCTGACCGCGGTGACGGCGACGCGACGCAGCATCGCCGCGGGGCGCCGGGTGGTCGGGTGTGGACGGATCATCGGGTACCTCTTCCCCCAGGGGTCGTGGAGCGGGCCGTGCCCGCACCAGGACGGTGGCAGGGGCGTCGACGCCATGGGGCGGATCCTGGACGGGACTGGACACCGCTGGACACCGTCGGACGGGATAACGGTCCGCAGTGGAACTGTCATACATTGGCAACCGTCTATCGAGCGGCGTGGAGCCGGAATTACCCTGCCCGTGCGCGTCCGGGGGGCCGGATGACCGGGGTGGGGGTCGCATGTCTGAGCAGTGGATACCGTCCGGCACTCATCAGACGTCACACGGGTCAGCCGAGCTGGTCCGCCTCGGCGCCGAGACGCAGACACTGCCCGAGCTGGCCGGATTGCTGCGCCAGCTGCGCCGCCGCGAAGCCCGGCAGCAGGGCGAGACGCTGCTGACGTACCGACAGTTGGCCGCGAAGACCGGCTGGTCGCGCGGGATCATCGGGGAGTACTTCGCCGGCAACATCCTGCCGCCACCGGAGCGGTTCGACGTCCTGATCCGACTGCTCGGGGCCAGCCCCGCCGAACAGGGGGTGCTGGCCACCGCACGGGACCGGGTCGAGGAGCGACGCCGACGCCCGAGCCGGGAGCACGCGAGCACCGGGCGGGCGGTCGCGCGGGCCGGGGTCGGCGGCCCGCGCGCCGGCGTCACGTCCCCCCGGTTCCCGACACCCCGCCAGCTGCCCCCGGCGCTGCCCGGGTTCGTCGGGCGGGCTACCCAACTCGCCACGCTCGAGGCCGACTGCGCCCGCGCCGTGGCACCCGGGAACGACGGCACGGCGGCGGTCACCGTCATGACGTTGTCCGGTACGGCCGGGGTCGGCAAGACGACCCTCGCCGTCCACTTCGCGCACCGGGTCGCCGACCGCTTCCCGGACGGCCAGCTCTACGTCGACCTGCGCGGGTTCGACGCCACCGGAACGGTGGTGACGGCCGTCGAGGCGGTCCGAGGTTTCCTGGAGGCCCTCGAGGTGCCGCCCGAACGCATCCCCACCCACCTGCCCGCCCAGGTGGGCCTCTACCGCAGCCTGCTCGCCGGCCGCCGGATGCTGGTGCTGCTGGACAACGCCCGCGACGCCGAGCAGATCCGACCACTGCTGGTCGGCAGCCCGACCTGCCTGGTCCTGGTGACAAGCCGCAACCGGCTCGCCGGGCTGATCGCGGCCGAGGGCGCAAGGCCGATCGGCGTCGACCTGCTCAGCACCGCCGAGGCCTGGCAACTGTTGGCCCGCCGGCTCGGCACGGACCGGTTGGCGGCCGAGCCGCAGGCGGTCGACGAGATCATCGAGCGGTGTGCCCGGCTGCCGCTGGCGCTGGCCGTGCTCGCCGCGAGAGGCGCGGAGAAGGCGACGTTCCCGCTGGCCACCCTCGCCGCCGAACTGCGGGCGGCGCCGCGACCACTCGACTCGTTCGACGGAGGGGACGCCGGCACCGACGTGCAGGCCGTCTTCTCCTGGTCGTACCGGAGCCTGACCCCGGCGGCGGCCCGCCTGTTCCGGCTCTTCGGCTGCCATCCCGGACCGGACATCGGGTTCGCCGCGGCGGCCAGTCTGGCCGGGCTGCCCCCGGCCCAGGTGCCCCGACTGCTGGCCGAACTGGCCCACGCGCACCTCGTCACCGAGCACGCCCCCGGTCGGTTCGGCGCGCACGACCTGCTCCGGGCGTACGCGGCCGAGCAGGTCGAACGGCTCGAACCGGAGCAGGCCCGGCGGGCCGCGATCCGTCGTGGGCTGGACCACTACCTGCACACCGCGCACGCGGCGGCACTGCTGCTGCAACCGGGTCGGGACCCGGTCACCCTCACCGCCGCCGCGCCGGGTGTGCTGCCCGAGGAGATCACCGACCTCGACCAGGCGCTGGCCTGGTTCACCGTCGAGTATCCGGTGCTGCTGGCGGCGGTCGCCCACGCGAGGCGGGCCGGGTTCGACGGTCACGCGTGGCAGCTGGCCTGGACGTTGGTGGACTTCCTGCAACGCCGGGGGCGGTGGCCGGACCTGGCCGTGGCCCAGCGCAACGCCCTGGCCGGGGCGCAGCGGGCCGGCGACCGACCCGGGCAGGCGAACGCCCACCGCGACCTCGCCAGGGTGCTGTACCGGCTGGGCCGGGTGAACGAGGCGGCGAGGAACTACCGGCAAGCCTTGGTGATCTTCGCGGAGCTGGCCGACCACACCGGGCAGGCGCGCACCCACCGGGCGTTCGGCGCGATGCTCGACGGGCTCGGCCGGCACGCCGAGTCCCTGGAACAGAGCGAGCGGGCCCTGGCGCTGTACCGGGCCGCCGGGCACGTCGCCGGGGAGGCCAGCGCCCGCAACGCGGTGGGGTGGGCGTACGCCCAGCTCGGCCGGTACGAGCCGGCGCTCGGGCACTGCCGGGAGGCGTTGGCGCTGCTGCGGACGACAGGGGACCGGCACGGCGAGGCCAACACCTGGGACAGCCTCGGCTTCATCCACGCCCGACTGGCCGACCACCCGGCGGCGATCCGCTGTTTCCAGCGGGCCATCGGGCTGTACCGGCGGGTCAGCGACCGTTACGACGAGGCGGACACTCTGACCCGGCTCGGCGAGAGCCGGCAGGCGGTGGGAGACGCGGCCGGCGCCGCGCGTACCTGGCGGCGGGCCCTGGTCATCCTCGACGATCTCGGTCATCCGGGCGCCGAGCGGGTCCGGGAGCTGTTGGCCGGGTAGCCCGCCGGTGACGCTGGGCACACCGGCGGTGGTGGAGCGAGGTGCGCCGCCCAGCGCCCGGCCGTGCACTCCGTAGACTGGTACGGCACCGCTCGTCCACCCGAAGAAGGAGCCGTCCCGCGTGACCGTCCAGCCCATCCGTCTGTTTGGGGATCCGGTGCTGCGCACGCCGGCCGATCCGGTGGTCGACTTCGACGCCGAGCTACGTCGGCTCGTCGCCGACCTCACCGACACGATGCGTGAGCAGAACGGCGCCGGCCTCGCCGCGCCGCAGCTCGGTGTGAGCCTGCGGGTGTTCACCTTCGACGTCGACGACGTCCTCGGGCACCTGATCAACCCGGTGCTGGAGTTCCCCGACGAGGAGGAGCAGGACGGCCCGGAGGGCTGCCTGTCCATCCCCGGGCTCTACTTCGACACCAAGCGTCGGCAGAACGTCATCGCCAAGGGTTTCAACTCGTTCGGCGACCCGATGCAGATCGTCGGCACCGGCCTGATGGCGCGCTGCGTGCAGCACGAGACCGACCACCTCGACGGGGTGCTGTTCCTGGACCGGCTGGACCCGGAGGGGCGCAAGGACGCCATGAAGGCGATCCGCCAGGCCGAGTGGTACGACGCGGCGGCCCCGCCCACGGTCAAGCTCAGCCCGCACGTCGGCAACCCCTTCGGTCTGGGGCGCTGACCCGGATGCGCGTGATCTTCGCCGGCACGCCGGCCGTCGCCGTTCCCGCCCTGGCCGCCGTCGCCGCCTCCCGACACGAGCTGGTGGCCGTTGTCACCCGGCCCGACGCGCCCGCCGGGCGTGGCCGGGGCCTGTCCCGCTCATCGGTGGGCGCGTGGGCCGACGAGCACGGGGTCGAGGTGCTCACCCCGGCCCGTCCCCGTGACCCGGAGTTCCTCGATCGCCTTCGCGAGCTGGAGCCGGCCTGCGTTCCGGTGGTCGCCTACGGCGCGCTGGTGCCCCCGGCGGCCCTGGAGATCCCCCGGCACGGCTGGATCAACCTGCACTTCTCCCTGTTGCCCGCCTGGCGTGGCGCCGCGCCCGTGCAGCACGCCGTGCTGCACGGTGACGAGCTGACCGGGGCCAGCGTCTTCCAGCTGGAGGAGGGCCTGGACACCGGCCCGGTCTACGGCACGCTGACCGACGAGATCCGCGCCACCGACACCTCCGGCGACCTGCTGGGACGGCTCGCCGACTCCGGCGCCGGGCTGCTGGTGGCGGTGCTCGACGCGATCGACGACGGCACCGCCCGCGCCGAGCCGCAGCCGGCCGACGGGGTGTCGCTGGCACCGAAGCTGACAGTGGACGACGCGCGGGTGCGCTGGGGCGACCCGGCCTTCGCCGTGGACCGGCGAATCCGGGCCTGCACACCCGCGCCGGGCGGCTGGACCACGTTCCGCGACGAGCGGGTGAAGCTCGGCCCGGTCGTCCCGGTGCCCGACGGCCCCGAGCTCAAGCCGGGGGAGTTGCTGGTGGAGAAGTCCCGGGTGCTGGCCGGCACGGCGACGGTGCCGGTACGTCTCGGTGAGGTCCGTGCCGCGGGAAAGCGGGCGATGAACGCGACCGACTGGGCGCGCGGCGTCCGGGTCGGCACTGGAGAGGACTTCGCGTGACGGCACCGGAGGGAACCCGACCGACGCGCTCCGGCCCGCCGACCGGCCGTGGCGGCGACCGCCGTCCGGTCCGGCCACCGATGGACCGACCGCGCCGCGCCGCGTACGAGGCGGTGGCGGCGGTGCACCGGGACGACGCGTTCGCCAACCTGGTGCTGCCCATCATCCTGCGGGAGGAGGGGCTGTTCGGTCGGGACGCGGCCTTCGCCACCGAGCTGACCTACGGCACCCTGCGCCACCTGGGCACGTTGGACGCGATCCTCACCGACGCGGCCGGCCGGGACGTGGCCCGGATCGACCCGCCGGTACGCGACGCGCTGCGGCTCGGGGCGTACCAGCTCCTGCACACCCGGGTGCCGCCGCACGCCGCGGTCTCGTCGACGGTGGACCTGGTCCGTTCGGTCGCGCCGGGCGCCACCGGTTTCGCCAACGCGGTGCTGCGCGAGGTGTCCAGTCGTGACGCGGACGCCTGGGTGGCGAAGCTCGCACCGTCCATGGAGACCGACCCGGTCGGGCACCTCGCGTTGGCGTACAGCCACCCGCAGTGGATCGTGCGGGCCTTCTCCGAGGCGCTCGGTGGCGATCTGGGTGAGACGGAGCGCCTCCTGATCGAGGACAATGAGCGCCCGCCGGTGCACCTGGCTGCCCGGCCCGGCCTGATCGACCCGATCGAGCTGGCCGACCAGGTCGACGGTGCGCCCGGTGCGTTCTCGCCGTACGCCGTCTATCTTCCCGGTGGCTCGCCGGGCGACATTCCGGCGGTGGTCGACGGCCGGGCCCACGTCCAGGACGAGGGCTCCCAATTGGTGGCCGCCGCGCTCGCCGCCGCACCGCTCGACGGCCCGGACGGACGGTGGCTGGACCTGTGCGCCGGCCCGGGTGGCAAGGCCGGGTTGCTCGGCGCGCTGGCCGCGCAGCGGGGTGCCCGGGTGACGGCTGTGGAGGTGGCCGAGCACCGCGCTCGGCTGGTCTCCCTGGCGACCCGGGACCTGCCGGTGGCCGTGCTGACCATGGACGGCCGTGACGTCGGCGGCGACCCGAAACTGCCGGAGCAGCACTTCGACCGGGTGCTGGTCGACGCACCGTGCACCGGGCTGGGATCGCTGCGTCGTCGGCCGGAGTCGCGCTGGCGTCGGCAACCGTCCGACCTGCCGCCGCTGACTAGGCTGCAACGGGAACTGCTCGGCGCGGCGCTGCGGGCGGTCCGCCCGGGTGGCCTGGTCGCCTATGTGACCTGCTCGCCGCACACGGTCGAGACGCACGTGACGGTGACCGAGGCGGCCCGCCGTAGCGGGGTTCCGGTGGACTTCGTGGACGCCCGCCCGTTGCTGCCGGCCGGCATGCCCGGTCTCGGTGACGGGCCGACAGTGCAGCTCTGGCCACACCGCCACGGCACCGACGCGATGTTCCTCGCTGTCCTGCGCCGGGGCTGATCCGTTCCCCGCGTCCGGCCGGTCAGCCGACCGGCCGGACGCGGGCGTTCACGCCCTGCCCGACCGCCGTTACGAAACGGGCCTCAGGTGACCGGGAGGCCCTTGGTGCCGGCGTTCTTCATCGAGCGGGTCAGGTTCCGGTCGGAGATCCAGAGGAAGCACTGCACGCCCCGGTTGCCGTTGCGCCACTCCTCCTCGTACGGCTGGTAGTAGATCGTGCCGGCGCGGAAGTCGAGCTGGGAGTTGTCCGGGACCTTGGCGTACTTGGCGATCATCGTCTGACAGGCCCGGTGGGTCCGCTTGGTGCCGCGGGTGAACTCGGCGTAGCTGGTGTCCGGCGCCTGCCACACCCCGACGAACTCGGCGTGGTGCTTGGCCGTGCAGGAGACCGGCACCATCTCGTCGATGTCGTCCTTGACCAGTTTCGGGTTGAAGCAGCGGTAGGCCAGCGGGGCCGCTCCGGACAGCGCGCCCCGCAGGCTGCCGGTGCGCAGGTCGACGGCGGTGTCGTCGATGCTGGCGATCTCGGTGACGTCGCAGCGGTACCAGCGGGCCCCGCCCGACCAGGCCTGCGGGGACGGCAGGACGACGGTCAGGCCGAGCCGCCCGGAACGCCAGTCGGCCCCCACCGCCTTGTTGACCGCCGTGTCGCACCCGGTCTGCGCGGCCCGCATGCCGGCCGAGCCGGGCTGCGGGGGCGTGCCGGCCTCGGCGCCCGGACCGGTGAGGGTGCCCACGTGCATGGTCTCCACCCGGTGCGCCTCGGTGCACGCCGTCGGGTTGTAGCCGGTCAGGAAGCCGACCTGCTGGGAGCTCTGGTGGCAGACGTCGGCGGCGGGGACGAACTGCTGCGCCGCGACGGGCGCGGGCCAGTCGTCGGTGAGGTCACGGTCGACTCCGGCGGGTGTGCCGCACCCGGCCAGCGCCAGGGCCAGCGCCCCACCGGCGAACGCCGCCAACCACCGTCGCATCCCGACCTCCCGCCGCTGCTGGCCCCCGACCGGACCCAGCCGGTCGATTGCGCCACGGCGCAGCAGCATACGGCACCGATGCTCAGATCGCGGGCAGTCCCTCCGGGCCGACGTCGCGCATCGAGCGGGTGAGTTTGCGGTCGTCGCTCCAGAGGAAACAGCGCACCCCACGGTCGCCCTCCTCCCACTCCCGCTCGGACGGCGGATAGTAGATGGACCCGGCCCGGTACGGCAGCTCGCTGTTGTTCGGTACCGCCGCGTACTCGGCGATCAGCGCCATGCAGCGCCGGTGCGCCTGCTCGGCGGACTTCGCGAACTCTGCCCAGCTGATGTCCCGCTCCTCGTAGACGCCCACGAACTCGGCGCGGTGCGGCTCGGTGCAGAGGACCGGCGCCATGTAGTTGAGGTTGTCGCCGATCAGTTTGGGATCGAAGCAGCGGTGCGTCAGGGGCGTGTCGCCGATCAACGCGCCGCGCAGGCTGCCGGTGCGGTTGACCGCGCGGGTGTTGTCGATGCTGCCGGTCTCGCTGAGGTCGCAGCGGAACCAGCGGGCGCCGCCGGCCCAGGCGGGCGCGGACGGCAACGCGAGGGACAGCGCGAGTCGGGCCGTGTGCCAGTCGCCGCCGAGCACCTCCCGGGCCCGCTGGTCACACTCGGCGCGAGCCGTGCGCAGCGCCGACGATCCGGGTTCGGGTCGGGCCTCGGTCAGCGCGTCGGGCCCGACGAAGGTGCCGACGTGGATGGTCTCGGCCAGGTGGTTGCGCGCGCAGTCCACAGTCTCGTACGTGCTGGCCTGCACCACCGTGGCGATCCGCGGCAGGCAGGTGTCGGTGGCGGGGGTGAAGGGCTTCGGAACTCGCAGCGTCGGCCAGTCGTCGGTGAGATCACCGTCCGCGCCTCGCGTCGGCGCGCAGCCGGCCAGCAGCATCGTCGTGACGCTGGCCAGCGCCAGCGCTGGAAGCCACCGTCGCATCGTCCGCCCTCCCGTGAGCTGGCGGCCGGTCGCCGCGCCCCGCGGCGAGACCCCGGCGGGCGTGCAGCTTACGGCACCGTCCCGGTTGGAGTGTCGTCGCGTTTCCGTCGATCGGCCAGTGGCTGATGTCTGTTCGTCCGAATTCGGGGGTCCAGCGCGTCCAATTCTGCACCAATGGTCACTGCTGGGTCACAGGGCGTCCCCGAAGGTGCCGCGATGCGGGTGGCGGGTGGCCACGTTCGTACACTGGCCCCGTGACCGTACCGCCGCCGATCGTCGCGCCGAGCATCCTGGCCGCCGATTTCGCCCGTCTCGCCGAAGAGGTCCGTGCCGTCGAGGACGCCGCGGACTGGTTGCACGTCGACGTGATGGACAACCATTTCGTGCCGAACCTGACCATTGGGCTGCCCGTGGTGCAGAGCCTGCGGGCTGTCACGGCGATGCCCTTCGACGTGCACCTGATGATCGAGGACCCGCGCCGGTGGGCCCCCGGGTACGCCGATGCCGGGGCGTACAACGTCACCTTCCACGCGGAGGCGTCCGACGACCCGGTGGCGCTCGCCAAGGACCTGCGCTCGGCAGGCGCGAAGGCGGGCCTGGCCATCGACCGGGACACCCCGATCGAGCCCTACCTGGACCTGCTGCCCAGCTTCGACACCCTGCTGATCATGACGATCAAGGCGGGCTTCGGTGGGCAGCGGTTCATTCCGCAGCTCCTGGAGAAGGTGCGGACGGCCCGGCGGCACGCGTCGGCCGGGCACCTGGAGCTGCGCATCGAGGTGGACGGCGGCATCGCGGCCGACACCATCGAGCAGGCGGCGGCGGCCGGCGCCGACGCGTTCGTGGCCGGCACCGCCGTGTACGGGGCCGCCGACCCGGCGGAGGCGGTACGGCACCTGCGGGCACTGGCGGAACGCGCGGCGCCCGGGGCCTGAGGTGGAGCCCGACGCCGACCGCAAGGACATCATTCTCGTCGTGGACGACGACGAGGACATCGCTCGGTTCGTCGAGTTCAACCTGCGGCTGCACGGCTTCGAGGTGATCCACGCCAGCGACGGCCAGGAGGCCCTGGAGGTCATCGAGCGCCAACGGCCGGACCTGGCGGTGGTCGACCTCATGATGCCCCGGATCGACGGGTTGGAGCTGACCCGCCGGTTGCGCGCCGACCCGATGACGTCCGCCCTTCCGGTGATCATGCTGACCGCCAAGGGGATGACCGTCGACAAGGTGCACGGGCTCAGCGCCGGCGCTGACGACTACCTGGTCAAGCCGTTCGACACCGCCGAGTTGGTGGCCCGGGTCTCGTCCACGCTGCGTCGCAACAAGGAGTTCCGGGAGGTTTCCCCGCTGACCGGGCTGCCCGGCAACAGCCGGATCCGTCGGGAGATCAGCGATCGGGTCCGCAACGGGGTCGACTACGCCGTCGGTTACGTCGACATCGACCGGTTCAAGAGCGTGAACGACAGGTACGGCTTCGTGCGCGGCGACGACTTCATCTCCGCGCTGGCCCGCAGCCTGCACCGGGCGGTGGTGGGCGTCGGCCTGCCACCGGCCTTCCTCGGTCACGTCGGCGGGGACGACTTCGTGATCGTCTGCGCGCCGGACCAGGTGCGCCCACTGACGTCCCGGGCGGTTGTCGACTTCGAGAACGCCGCCGACACGCTCTACGACCAGACCGACCGGGAGCGCGGCTTCGTCGAGTTGAAGGATCGACGCGGCAACATCCGGCGGGCGGCCCTGGTCACGCTCTCCATCGGGGTGTCCCTCTCCGACGCCGGCAAGCGGTTCACCGACCCGCTCGAGGCGATCGCGGTGGCCTCGGAGATGAAGACGGTGGCCAAGAGTCAACCGGGCTCGTACGTGGCGGTGGACCGGCGTCGCGGCGTCACCTGAGCGTGATACCGCTGTGAAGTAGCTCGCCTAGGAGGCGACGGAAGCGGATCGGCGTGTAAGACTTTCCGGGTACCCACCACGCGCTGGCGGGACTCGGTGAAATTCCGAACCGGCGGTGATCCACGGTCCGACCGTGGTCAGCCCGCGACCCGGACGGCTCTGCCGTCCGGTGGACCTGGTGAAAATCCGGGGCCGACGGTTGGGGGCGGTTCGTCCGCGCCCAGAAAGTCCGGATGGGAGACAGCGCGCGGGACGGACGGGTCCGAGCCGGCCGCTGGCTTCAGCGTGCCGTGCCGACCCCCCGGGGGCGGCTGTGCCGTTCCCGGAATCCGCCACCGCCTGCCCGTGGCCCCATGGCCACCGCCTCCCTGACCGCCAGCGCGCGGACGGCGAGTGAGAGGGCAGGGGCAGCGCGATGGCCAGCGTCTCCGTTGATGAGGCGATGCGGCGTGCGATCGAGTTGGCAGCGCGCGGGCTCGGCACCACCAGCCCCAACCCGGTGGTCGGGTGCGTGCTTCTCGACTCCGACGGCGAGGTCGTGGGCGAGGGCTTCCACGCGTACGCCGGGGGGCCGCACGCCGAGATCGTCGCCCTGGCGCAGGCCGGGCGGCGGGCCAAGGGCGGCACCGCGATCGTCACACTGGAGCCCTGCGACCACACCGGCCGCACCGGCCCCTGTAGTTCCGCGCTCGTCCAGGCCGGCGTGAGCCGGGTGGTCATCGCCGTGCCCGACCCGAACCCGGTCGCTTCCGGGGGCGGCGCCACGTTGCGCGCCGCCGGGGTCCGGGTCGATCTGGGGGTACGCGGCGAGGAGGCCGAGGCCGGCAACGTCGCGTGGTTGACCTCGATGCGTCGAGGCTGGCCGTACGTCATCTGGAAGTACGCCGCCACGCTCGACGGTCGCTCCGCCGCGGCGGACGGCACCAGCATGTGGATCACCTCGGAGGCGGCCCGGATCGACGTGCACGCGCTGCGCGGCACCGTCGACGCGGTCATCGCCGGGGTGGGCACCGTGCTCGCCGACGACCCCCGGTTGACCGCCCGCAACCTGCGCGACGGCAGCCTGGCCATCCGGCAGCCGCTGCGGGTGGTGGTGGACAGCTCGGGGCGTACCCCGGCTGACGCCAAGGTCCGCGACGGCGCGGCCCGCACCTGGATCGCGACCGCCGACGAGGTCGGCGCCGACCCGGACGGCCGGGTCGACCTGTCGGCGCTGCTGGCGGCGCTGCACCAGCGCGGGGTCCGCGCGGTGCTCCTGGAGGGCGGCCCCCGGCTGGCTGGCGCGTTCCTGGAGGCCGGCCTGGTCGACAAGATCGTCGGGTACGTCGCGCCGCGGTTGCTCGGCGCCGGCCCGACGGCTCTGGTCGACGCGGGAGTGACCACCATCGCTGAGGCCATCGATCTGGAGTTCGTCGACGTTACGCAGATCGGTCCGGATCTCCGGATCACTGCTTTGCCCCGGAAAAGGGAGGGCTGAGATGTTCACCGGCATTATTGAGGAATTGGGCGAGATCGTCCGGGTGGCGCCGACGGCAGGCGATTCGGCGCTGCTGGGCGTACGCGGCCCACTGGTCACGTCCGACGCCCGCCACGGCGACTCGATCGCCGTCAACGGTGTCTGCCTGACCGTCGTGGACGTGGCCGACGGTGTCTTCACCGCCGACGTGATGGGGGAGACGCTGCGTCGCTCCGCCCTGGGCGCGCTGCGCCCCGGCGACCCGGTCAACCTGGAGCGGGCCGCCGCCCTCGGTAGCCGGCTCGGCGGGCACCTCGTGCAGGGCCACGTCGACGGCGTCGGTGAACTGATCTCCCGGGAACCGGCCGAGCAGTGGGAGACGCTCCGGTTCCGGCTGCCCGCCGCCCTGTCCCGGTACGTGGTGGAGAAGGGCTCGATCACCATCGACGGTGTCTCGTTGACGGTCGCCGCCGTCGGCACGGACGAGTTCGCCGTCGGGCTGATCCCGACCACGCTCAAGCTGACCACGCTCGGCGCGAAGGGCGTCGGCGACCCGGTCAACCTGGAGGTCGACGTGGTGGCCAAGTACGTCGAGCGGCTGCTCGGCGACCGGCTCACCCACGCCGACGCCCGCGGGCTGGCCTCGTACCCGGGCGGGGTGGCCTGATGGGCCCGCTCAGCTGGCTGCTGGACGCCCAGGTGCACGTCGCCGGGTCGCCGGTGCTGGCCAGGGAGATCGTCGGCAACGCGTTCGGGCTGGTCTCGGCGTTGCTCGGGTTGCGCCGGCTGGTCTGGGCGTGGCCGGTCGGCATGATCGGCAACGCGCTCCTGCTCACCGTCTTCCTCGGCGGGGTGTTCGCCACCCCGCAGGAGCACGACCTGTACGGGCAGGCCGGCCGGCAGGTGTTCTTCTTCGCGGTCAGCGTCTACGGCTGGTGGCGCTGGCAGCGCAACCGCCGCGCCGACTCCGGGCAGGCCGCCGTCGTTCCGCGCTGGGCCACCGGACGGGAGCGACTGATGCTGCTGGTGGCCGCCGTGGTCGGCACCGCCGCGGCGTACCCGCTGCTCAAGGCCCTCGGCTCGTGGGGCCCGCTGCCCGACGCCTGGATCCTCACCGGCAGCCTGCTGGCCACGTACGGCATGGCCCGTGGCTGGGTCGAGTTCTGGCTGCTCTGGATCGCCGTGGACGCGGTCGGGGTGCCGCTGCTGCTGCGCGGCGGGTTCTACCCCTCGGCCGTCATGTACCTGATCTACGGCGCTCTCTGCGTCTGGGGCTTCGCCGCCTGGTGGCGCACCTCCCGCGCCACGGCCACCGTTCGTAAGCCCATCTACCGGGAGGCCGTCGCATGAGCGAGCGCGGCGAGCGAATCAGCAGGTTCAGGGCGAAGGTGCCTCGTGGCGTCATGGAGCGAAGCGGAGTGGCGGCATGAGCGAGCGCGGCGAGCGAATCAGCAGGTTCAGGGCGAAGGTGCCTCGTGGCGTCATGGAGCGAAGCGGAGTGGCGGCATGAGCGAGCGCGGCGAGCGAATCAGCAGGTTCAGCACCGTGGTGGGTCATGACGCCATGGAACGAAGTGGAGTGGCGGCATGACCAGCTTTGGGGATATTGGGCAGGCGATCGCGGACATCGCGGCCGGCCGGCCGGTCGTCGTGGTCGACGACGCCGACCGGGAGAACGAGGGCGACCTGATCTTCGCGGCCGAGTTGGCGACGCCGGAGCTGATGGCGTTCATGGTGCGCTACACCTCCGGCTACGTCTGCGTCGCGCTGACCGAGAGCGAAGCCGACCGGCTCGACCTGCCGCCGATGCACCACACCAACCAGGACCGGCGCGGCACCGCGTACACGGTGACAGTGGACGCCCGCGAGGGCGTCAGCACCGGTATCTCGGCGGCCGACCGCGCCCACACCACCCGGCTGCTGGCCGACGCGGCGACCGACCCGACCGACCTGGCCCGCCCCGGACACGTGGTGCCGCTGCGCGCTCGCGAGGGCGGGGTGCTGCGCCGGCCGGGGCACACCGAGGCGGGGATCGACCTGACCCGGCTGGCCGGGCTGCGTCCGGCCGGCGTGCTCTGCGAGCTGGTCAACGACGACGGCAGCATGATGCGCCTGCCGGACCTGGAGAAGTTCTCCGCCGAGCACGGCCTCACGCTCGTCACCATCGCCGACCTGATCGCCTACCGTCGGCGTACCGAAAAGCAGGTCGAGCTGGTCGCCGACGCCCGGATGCCGACGAAGCACGGGGTGTTCCGGGCGCTGGGCTACCGCGCCGAGCACGACCCGGCCGAACATGTCGCGATGGTGCTGGGTGACCTCGGTGACGGCCAGGACGTGCTGGTCCGGGTCCACTCCGAGTGCCTGACCGGGGACGTGTTCGGCTCGCTGCGCTGCGACTGTGGGCCGCAGCTGGACGCCGCACTGGCTCGGGTCGGGCGGGAGGGCCGGGGCGTGGTGCTCTACGTCCGCGGGCACGAGGGGCGCGGCATCGGGTTGCTGCACAAGCTGCAGGCGTACCAGTTGCAGGACCAGGGCCGCGACACCGTCGACGCCAACCTCGACCTGGGCCTGCCGGCCGACGCCCGCGACTACGGCACCGGCGCGCAGATCCTCTACGACCTGGGCGTGCGGTCGATGCGGCTGCTGACCAACAACCCGGCCAAGCGGGCCGGCCTGGAGGGGTACGGGTTGACCATCACCGGCCGCGAGGGACTGCCGGCCGGCGCGCACCCGGAGAACATGCGCTACCTGCGCACCAAGCGGGACCGGATGGGTCACCTGCTGGACGAGTTGGACGAGGTCTCCGAGGCGCCGCTGGGGCGTCCGGTCGCCGACGACGAGATCGGAGCATGACGATGGCGGGTTTCGGTGAGCCGGGAGTCGAGGCGGTCGACGCCGCGGGGCTGACCGTCGGGGTCGTTGCCGCCCGTTGGCACGGCGAGCTGACCGACCACATGTTGGAGCGTGCGGTGGCCGCCGCCGAGGCGTGCGGAGCGCGTTCCGTGGTCGCCCGGGTCGCCGGCTCGGTCGAGTTGCCGGTGGTCGCGCAGGCCCTCGCCCGCCGCTGTGACGTGGTGGTCGCCCTCGGCGTGGTGGTCCGTGGGGCCACCGCCCACTTCGACTACGTATGCCGTTCGGTCACCGACGGGCTGACCCGGGTGGCGCTGGACGAGGGCAAGCCGGTGGCGCACGGCGTGCTGACAGTGGAGACCATCGAGCAGGCCCGCGACCGTGCCGGTCTGCCCGGCTCGGCGGAGGACAAGGGCTGGGCCGCCACGGTGGCGGCGCTCGACGCGGCGCTGGCCGTGCGGACGGTGGCGGCGGGCAACGCCCAACGGGTCGGCTTCGGCGGCTGACGCCCCGGGCCGTCTCTGAAGGCCCGCCGTCAGAGACGGCCGGCCTCGATGATCCGGCGCAGGAACTGCCGGGTACGCGGCTGCGTCGGCTCGCCGAGCACCTGCTCGGGCGGGCCGCTCTCGACCACCCGGCCGGCGTCGAGGAAGCACACCTCGTCGGCGACCTCCCGGGCGAAGCCCATCTCGTGGGTGGCCAGCACCATCGTCATGCCGTCGGCCTTCAGGTCGCGGATCATGGTCAGCACCTCACCGACCAGCTCCGGGTCGAGCGCGGAGGTCACCTCGTCGAGCAGCATCAGTCGAGGTGCGTTGGCCAGCGCCCGGACGATCGCCACCCGCTGCTGCTGCCCGCCGGAGAGCCGGTCCGGGTAGGCGTCCGCCTTGGCGGCGAGCCCCACCCGGTCGAGCAGCTCCCGGGCCTGCGCCTCGGCCTCCGCCCGGCCCCGCCCGTGTACGCGACGCGGCGCGAGGGTGATGTTGTCCAACACGCTCAGGTGCGGAAAGAGGTTGTACGCCTGGAACACCATGCCGATCCGCCGCCGGACCCGGTCCGGGTCCACCCGGGGATCGGAGATGTCCTCCCCGTCCAACTCGATGGTGCCGTCGTCGAGTTCGTCGAGCAGGTTGACGCAGCGCAGCAGGGTCGATTTGCCGGACCCGGACGCGCCGATCAGGGCCACCACCTGATGCTCGGCGACGGTCAGGTCGAGGTGGTCGAGCACGGCGTGCCCGCCGAACTCCTTGCGCAGGCCGCGACAGCGCAGCAACGCCATGGATCAGCCTCCCGACTGTCGGCGGGCCGCGCGTAGCGTCACCCAG
Source organism: Micromonospora sp. NPDC047756 (assembly GCF_055587245.1). NCBI lineage: Bacteria > Bacillati > Actinomycetota > Actinomycetes > Micromonosporales > Micromonosporaceae > Micromonospora > Micromonospora sp. NPDC047756. The sequence goes on along the minus strand of NZ_JBVJGQ010000003.1, from coordinate 44,281 downwards.
TCGGTGACGGCGATCAGTGGGATCGCCAGCAGCACGAAGAGCACCCCCGCCACGATGTACGGCGTGTAGTTGAAGGTCTGGGCGGTGGCGATCTGCGCGGCGCGGACCGCGTCGATCGGCCCGGCCAGCGAGACCAGCCCGACGTCCTTCTGCAACGCCACCACGTCGTTGAGCAGTGGTGGCGCCACCCGGCGGACGGCCTGCGGCAGGACCACGTGCCGCATCGTCTGCCGGTGGGTCAGGCCCAACGAGCGGGCCGCGGCGAGTTGGCTGGAGTGCACCGACTCGATGCCGGCCCGGAACACCTCGGCGAGGTATCCGCCGTAGGTGAGGACCAAGGCGATCCCACCCAGCACCAACACCGGCGGCATTCCCTGCAACCGCAGCCCCGGCACGCCGAGGGTGAGCAGGTACAGCACGATGATCAGCGGTAGGCCGCGGAAGGTGTAGGTGTAGCCGGCGGCCAGCGCGCGGACCGGGAAGAAGACCGGCCCGCGCAGCGTCCGCAGCACGGCGAGCACCAGCCCGAGCAGTAGCGCGCCGACCGCACAGCAGACCAGCAGCCGTACGTTGAGCCAGAGCCCGCTCAGCACCGTCGGCAGCGCGTCGCGGGCGATCTCCGGATCCAGGAACGAGCGCCGGACCCGGTCCCAGCCCGGCGCACCGGTCACCGCGAGCACCAGCAGCGTGCCGAGCGCCGCCGTCGAGGACGCCGCGACGAGCACGCTGTAGACGGTCTGCCGACGCCGGTACGCCGACCGCCGCAGCTGCGCCTCCGAGGGCACCCGATCCAGGAGGGTCACCGCAGCTCGGCCGCCCCCGCCACCTGGGCGAGCCACTTCTGTTCCAGCTCCTTCAACGTGCCCGCGGTGGTGAGTTGACCGACCGCCCCGCTCACGCAGGAGGTCAGCGGGGAGTTCTTGTCCAGCAGCAACCCGAACGCCTCGGGCGCACCGACCTGCGGCACCTGTCCGACGATCACGGCGTCGGTGATCTCCGCGCCGGTGATGTAGAAGGCGGTCGGAAGATCGACCACGAGACCGTCGAGCTGCCCGTTCTGAAGGGCCTTCTTGGCGTCGTCGTTGCTGTTGAAGACCTGCGGCTTGGCGGCCGGCTTGATCACGTCGGTGATCGCCTGGTAGCTGGTGGTGCCGACCTGCGCGCCGAGCCGAGCGTCCCGCAGTTCGGCCAGCGACGTCCGGCCGGCGATCTTCGAGGACTTCAACGCGATGACGGTCTGCCGCACCAGGTAGTACGGCGCGGAGAAATCGACAGCCTGCTTGCGTTCGTCGGTGATGGAGAACTGGTTGATGTCGAAGTCGAAGTCCTTCGGCCCCGGCGCGATGGCGGTGTCGAACTTGACCCGGGTCCAGGTGACGTCGGCGCGGGCGTAGCCGAGCTTCTCGGCCACCGCGTACGCGACAGCGGATTCGAAGCCCTCACCGCTGTCCGGCTTGTCCTTGGCGAACCACGGCTCGTACGCGGGCTGGTCGGTGGCGATGGTCAGCTTGCCCGGCGTACGCGTGGGCAGGCTGTCCTTCGCGCAGGACGGGCCTGCGGTGACAGTGGGGGTGGGTTCTTCGTCCTGTGGCGCGCATCCGGCGGTGGCTACGACGACGGCACCGGCGAGGGTGAGCGCGATAAGACGTGAGCGGCTGGCCATGGCGGACAGCGTAGAGCTCCATGGGCATCGATCGACAATTGTCCCACCATCTTGGTAGGGAATTGTCCGCTGGCTGGATTCCGGCAGACCCGGACGCGGGGTGCCGCCGGGGTGGCTGGAAGAATCGTTCCCCGTGAAGACGTTCGAGGAGTTGTTCGCCGAGCTGCAGGCCAAGGCCGCCGCCGGCACCCCGGGCTCGGGCACCGTCGCCGCGCTGGACAAGGGCGTGCACTTCATCGGCAAGAAGGTCGTCGAGGAGGCGGCCGAGTCGTGGATGGCCGCCGAGCACGAGGGGCCGGAGCGTACCGCCGAGGAGATTTCCCAGCTGCTCTACCAGGTCCAGGTGCTGATGCTTGCCAGCGGTCTCGAGCTCAAGGACGTCTACCGACATCTGTGAGTGCCCCCACCCCTGTTGATCGCCAACCGGATCGAAGGAGCACTCCGTCATGCTGCGTGTCGCCATTCCCAACAAGGGCACCCTGGCCGAACCGGCCGCCCAGATGCTGCGCGAGGCGGGCTACCGCCAGCGCACCGACCCCAAGGACCTCGTCTGCCGGGACGAGGCCAACGACGTCGAATTCTTCTACCTGCGCCCGAAGGACATCGCCACCTACGTCGGCTCCGGTGACCTCGACCTCGGGATCACCGGCCGGGACCTGCTGATCGACTCGGCCGCGCCGGCCGAGGAGGTCGTCGATCTCGCCTTCGGTCGGGCCACCTTCCGCTTCGCCGCCCGCCCCGACGACATCGCCTCCGTGCAGGAGCTGGGTGGTCACCGCATCGCCACCGCGTACCCGGGGCTGGTCGAGCGGCACCTCGGCGAGGTGGGCGTCAAGGCCGACGTGATCCGCCTCGACGGCGCGGTGGAGAACGCCGTACGCCTCGGCGTCGCCGACGTGATCGCGGACGTGGTGGAGACCGGCGCGACCCTGCGCCAGGCGGGCCTGGTGGTCTTCGGCGAGCCGCTGCTGCGCTCGTCGGCGGTGCTGGTCCGGCGTGCCGGCGCGCCCGCGCAACCGCAGGCCGAGCAGTTGCTGCGCCGCCTGCACGGTGTGCTGGTGGCCCGCCGCTACGTGATGCTCGCCTACGACGTGCCGGCCGGTCTGCTGGACCGGGCCAGCGGGCTCACCCCGGGCATCGAGTCGCCCACCGTGTCGCCGCTGCACCGCGAGGGCTGGGTGGCGGTGCAGGCGATGGTGCTCCGCGACGACGTGCACCGCATCATGGACGAGCTGTACGAGTTGGGCGCCCGCGCCATCCTCGTCACCAACATCCACGCCTGCCGCCTCTAACTCCCAACCCCACCCCACCCGCCCCACCCCCACCCGCCCACCCCCACCCGCCCACCCCCACCACCCCGCCCCCACCGCCCCGCCCCCGCCCCCGCCCCCGCCACCCCGCCCCACCCCACCCCGCCCGCGTCGATCATGGAGTGGTGGTGGCCGATTCAGCCGCATTTGCCCCTTACGTCCACCACCAAAACTCCATGATCGACGGGGCGGCGGGTGACCTGGTGGCTGCTGGGAGCGGAAGATCGTGCTCGATCATTGAAGTAGTGGCCTCGATCTCGACTGAGGCCACTGGATCCTGGATCTAGCACGATCTTGAGCGTGCTGGTCGCCCTCGGGTCGGGGTGGTGGCTCGGCGGGTGGTGCGTTCGATGACCGAGCGCGGATGGCAGACTGGTGGGGTGAGTGAAACCGAACTGGTCCGCCTGAAGCCCCGCCGCATCCGCGTGGTCTGCTGGTCTGCGGCGGTCGCCCTGGTGGTGGTGTTCGGTCTGGTCGCGACCTCGCTGAGTGGCCCGACCGGCGATGGTTACGGCAGCTTCCAGCGCGGTGACCAGATCGCCATGATCGGCCTGGGCGTCTTCGGTGCGCTCGGCTTCCTGCTGTTCACCCGTCCCCGGGTGGAGGCCGATGCCCGCAGCATCCGGGTCCGTAACGTCGTCAGCTCCTACGAGCTGCCCTGGGAGGTTGTCCGGGGCGTCCGCTTCGATCGGGGCGCGCCGTGGGCCAGCTTGGAGCTGCACGACGACGACCTGCTGCCGATGGTCGCGTTGCAGGCCGCCGACAAGGAATTGGCCGTCGACGGGGTCCGCGCGCTGCGCCGGCTGCACGAGGCCCACCAGGTCCGTCTCGCCGAACGCGCCGTCGGCCGCTGACCCGGCGGCGGCACCCGCCCACGTCGGTTCGCGGCGGCACCCGCCCACGTCGGTTCGCGGCGGCACCCGCCCACGTCGGTTCGCGGCGGCACCGCCCACGCCGGTTCGCGGCCGAACCGCCCACGCCGGTTCGCGGCCGAACCGCCCACGCCGGTTCGCGGCCGAACCGCCCACGCCGGTTCGCGGCCGAACCGCCCACGCCGGCTCGCGGCCGGAACCGTGCAGCGGCCGGGCCCGCCGTGCGCCCGGAACCCGCCTACCGTCGGCTCGCGGCCGGAACCGCGCAGCGGCCGGGCCCGCCGTGCGCCCCTCGCCAAGATCTGGACAACTTCCCTGAAACTGCTGCCTCAGGGCCGCCGGCAGGGAGCAGTTTCAGGGATAGTGCGCGGATCTTGAAGCGGGGTGCCAGGGCGCACCCAAGCGGGGCGGCGCGGAACGTACGGGCCGGTCCCCGGTTGTGCCTGGCCCAGGTCGTGCCCGGTTTGGGGGTCGTCGGGGCGCCGGTGTAGTGTTGTCGAGTCGACCAGGCTGTCTCCGCGTGCGAGCAGGCAGCCTTTTGAAGCGGAGCGCCTGCTCCCACCCGAGTCGCCGCTACGGTGGCCGGGTCCGGTCACCGGTTCCGGGCATGTCCTGGTGCTGGATGCGCGATCCTTGTGGTCGTGCTGACCGGTCGAGCGGGCCCTGGCATACGCCGGGGCCTTCTGCTTTTCGGGTCGGTTCCCTCCCGGGAGCCGCAGGGGTCGGCGACAGAGCAGAAACGACTCGAGGAGGCCCCATCAGCGTCGAACCACGCGTGAACGAGCAGATCCGGGCACGTGAGGTCCGACTGGTCGGCCCAGAGGGTGAGCAGGTGGGCATCGTCCCGCTGGAGCGCGCTCTTCAGCTGGCCGCGGACGTCGATCTGGACCTGGTCGAGGTTGCGCCGATGGCGCGCCCGCCGGTGTGCAAGCTCATGGACTTCGGCAAGTTCAAGTACGAGAGCGCACTCAAGGCGCGCGAAGCGCGGCGTAATCAGCAGCAGACCGTCATCAAGGAAATGAAGCTTCGGCCGAAGATCGACCCGCACGACTACGAGACCAAGAAGGGTCACGTGGTGCGGTTCCTCAAGGCGGGCGACAAGGTCAAGGTGACGATCATGTTCCGCGGTCGCGAGCAGAGCCGCCCGGAGCTGGGTTACCGGCTCCTGCGCCGGCTCGAATCCGAGATCACGGAACTGGGATACGTCGAGGCCGCTCCGAAGCAGGACGGCCGAAACATGATCATGGTTCTCGCTCCGCACCGGGCCGTCAAGGCTTCCGCGGTCGCCGCCACGGCGTCTCGCGGTGGCCCTCGGGACCGGGCCGCGGACGAGTCCGCCGCTCCGGCAGCCGATGACACCGCGGCGGTCGGCGAGACCGCAGCAGCCGGTGACACCGGCACCGCCGCCACCAGCGGCGAGTAACAGGGGAGAAGACGTTCCACATGCCGAAGATGAAGAGCCACACGGGTATGGGTAAGCGGGTCAGGGTGACCGGCAAGGGCAAGATCGTTGCCCAGCAGGCCGGCCTTCGCCACAACCTGGAGAAGAAGCCCTCCACCCAGACCCGCCGGCTGACCGGCACGGTCGTGCTGGCCAAGGCCGACGTCAAGCGCATCAAGAAGCTGCTCGGCCGCTGACGCGCGCCACCTAACGTAATTAGGAGTTGAGATGGCACGCGTCAAGCGGGCTGTAAACGCCCAGAAGAAGCGTCGTACCCTGCTGGAGACCGCGAGTGGTTACCGCGGTCAGCGCTCCCGCCTGTACCGCAAGGCCAAGGAGCAGGTGCTGCACTCGATGCAGTACGCCTACCGGGACCGTCGCGACCGCAAGGGCGACTTCCGGCAGCTGTGGATTCAGCGGATCAACGCGGGCGCCCGGGCCAACGGGATGACCTACAACCGTCTGATCCAGGGCCTGCGTCTGGCCGGCATCGAGGTCGACCGCAAGATCCTGGCCGACATGGCTGTCAACGACGCCGCCTCCTTCGCGGCGATCGTCGAGCTGGCCCGGGCCGCGGTCACGGCCGAGGGCACCGGCGGCGCGGCGGCTCAGGCCGCCTGATCCCCACGCACCAGAGCGAGGCGTCTCCCGTTTCGGCACCGCCGTTCGGGGGGCGCCTCAATCGTGCCCGAGGAGCGCACACCATGGCTTTCACCCCGCGTACCCCGAGGGTTGTCGCCGCCCGTCGCCTGCAACGCCGCCGGGACCGCGACGCCACCGGCCGTTTCCTGGCCGAGGGCCCGCAGGCGGTCCGCGAGGCCCTCGCGCGGCCGGAGGTGGTCACCGAACTGTTCGGTACGACCACCGCGCTCGACCGGTACCCGGAGTTGGCCGCCACGGCGGCCCGCGCCGACGTGCCGGTCTCCGAGGTGACCGACGATGCCCTCGCGGCGCTGACCGAGACCGTCGCCCCGCAGGGGCTGGTGGCCGTCTGCCGGCACCTGGACGTCTCACTGGAACAGGCCCTCGCGGGTGCGCCCCGGCTGGTGGCGGTGCTGGCCGATGTCCGTGACCCGGGCAACGCCGGCACGGTGCTGCGCACCGCTGACGCGGCCGGTGCGGGTGTGGTGGTCTTCGCCGGGGACGCCGTCGACCCGTACAACGGCAAGTGTGTGCGGGCCTCGGCCGGCAGCCTCTTCCACGTCGACGTGGTGCGCGCCCCCGACCCGGTCGCGGTGGTCGACGCGCTGCGTGCCGCCGGGCTGTCGATCTTCGCCACCACCGGGTACGGCGACAACGACCTGGATGACCTGACCGATTACGGTCGGCTCGTCGGGCCCACCGCCTGGCTGTTCGGTTCCGAGGCGCACGGGCTGCCCGAGGAGTTGACGACCGCTGCCGACACCACGGTGCGGGTGCCGCTGTACGGGCGCGCGGAGAGCCTCAACCTGGCTGCGGCCGCCGCGGTCTGCCTGTACGCTTCAGCGAGAGCACAGCGCTGAGGGTGAACGCCTCGGCGTGACTGACAGCAGGGGAGAGCGTCCGTCCATGAACGCGCCACGGCGTTCGTTTAGCCAGCCCGCCGGTGTCGGCGGGCGGCGGGCCTGACCTGCTCCCTGCGCAACTCCTACCGGCGGGCTGCGGCACAGCCGCGCGTCCGTAGACTCGCCTAGCCGCCCCGGTGAGGGCTGGCGCCGCCGTGAGGGAGTGCCCGTACGCCATGAGCTACCGCAACGATCCGTACGACCCGAAGCAGGTCGCCCTGCTCGACCCCGCCGCCCTGGACGAGGCCGTCGCGGACGCCACGAAGGCGTTCACGGCGGCGACCGACCCGGACGCGCTGACCGCGCTGCGCTCGGCGCACCTGGGTGACCGGTCACCGGTCTCCCTGGCCCGCCGGGAGATCGGCGCGTTGCCGCCGGCCGCGAAGTCCGACGCCGGCAAGCGGGTCAACGAGGCCCGCCGGGCGATCGAGACCGCCTACGCCGACCGTGCCGAGGTGGTGGAGCGCGAGCAGGCCGAGCGGGTGCTGGTCGAGGAGCGGGTGGACGTCACCCTGCCCTACGACCGGCGTCCGCGGGGTGCCCGGCACCCGTTGAGCACCCTGATGGAGTCGATCAGCGATCTCTTCGTCGGGATGGGCTACGAGGTGGCCGAGGGGCCCGAGGTCGACCTGGAGTGGGTCAACTTCGACGCGTTGAACATCCCCGCCGACCATCCGGCGCGCGGGTTGATGGACACCTTCCACATCGCACCGGAGGGCTCCGGCCTGGTGCTGCGTACGCACACCTCGACGGTGCAGACCCGCACGATGCTCAGTCGCAAGCCGCCGATCTACGTGATCGTGCCGGGTCGCGTCTACCGCACGGACGAGATCGACGCCACCCACAGCCCGGTGTTCCACCAGGCCGAGGGTCTGGTGGTCGACAAGGGCATCACGATGGCCCACCTGCGGGGCACGCTGGACCACTTCGCCCGGGCGATGTTCGGCCCGGAGGCGAAGACCCGGTGGCGGCCGCACTACTTCCCGTTCACGGAGCCGTCGGCGGAGTTCGACGTGTGGTTCCCGGAGCACCGCGACGGCCCGCAGTGGGTCGAGTGGGGTGGCTGCGGCATGGTCAACCCGCGGGTGCTGCGTGCCTGCGGCGTCGACCCGGAGGTCTACTCCGGATTCGCCTTCGGCATGGGCATCGACCGGACCCTGATGGTCCGGCACGGGGTCAGCGACATCCGCCATCTCTTCGAGGGCGACGTGCGGTTCAGCCGCGCGCTCGGGACCGGGGCGTAGGCGATGCGGGTACGAGACACGGGAACGGTGGTCTGAAGTCATGCGAGTTTCTGTCAGTTGGCTGCGGGAGTATGTCGACCTCCCCGCCGACCTGCCCACCGGTGATCTGGAGCAGGCCCTTGTCGACCTCGGTATCGAGGTCGAGTCCGTGGTGGACCTGCGCGAGAACGTCACCGGGCAGCTCGTCGTCGGCGAGGTGCGCGAGATCGAGGAGCTGACCGGCTTCAAGAAGCCGATCCGGTTCTGCCGGGTGGACGTGGGTGCCGCCAACGGCACCGGCGAGCCGCAGGAGATCGTCTGCGGGGCGCGGAACTTCGCCGTCGGTGACCGGGTGGTGGTGATCCTGCCCGGTGGTGTGCTGCCCGGCGGGTTCGCGATCGGCGCCCGTAAGACGTACGGGCACAACTCGGCCGGCATGATCTGCTCGGCGAAGGAGCTGGGCCTGGGCGACGACCACTCGGGCATCATCGTGCTGCGGCCGGACGGCGCGGCCAAGCCGGGTGACGACGCGCGGCCCGTCGTCGGCCTCGACGACGTCGTGTTCGAGCTGGAGATCACCCCGGACCGGGGGTACGCGCTGAGCCTGCGCGGCCTGGCCCGGGAGCTGTCGCACGCGTTCGACGTGCCGCTGCGCGATCCCGCCCTGGTGCCCGCCCCGACCGGCACCGAGACGCCGGCGTACCCGGTGGAGGTCCGCGACACGGTCGGCTGCGACCGGTTCACCGCCCGCCTGGTGCGGGGCGTCGACCCGGGCGCGCCCACGCCGTCGTGGATGGCCCAGCGGCTCGTCACGGCCGGCATCCGCAGCATCTCGCTGCCGGTCGACATCACCAACTACGTGATGTTGGAGCTGGGCCAGCCGATGCACGCCTTCGACGCCGACCGGATCGCCGGGCCGCTGGTGGTCCGTCGCGCCGAGGCGGGGGAGAAGCTGACCACCCTGGACGGCGTCAACCGGGTGCTCACCGCCGACGACATGGTCATCTGTGACGACACCGGCCCGATCTCGCTCGCCGCGGTGATGGGCGGCGAGACCAGCGAGGTCGACACCGGAACGACCACCAATGTGCTCTTCGAGGCCGCCCACTGGGACCCGGCGATGGTCGGGCGCACGGCTCGTCGGCACAAGCTGTTCAGCGAGGCCGCGAAGCGCTGGGAGCGGGGCGTCGACCCGGCCGTGCCGCTGGTCGCGCTGGAGCGTGCCGTGCGGCTGCTGACCGAGCACGGCGGTGGCACCCCGAGCGCGGAGATCCTCGACATCGACCACGTCCGGCCGCGTACCCCGATCAGTCTTCCGGCGGACCTGCCGACCCGGCGGGTCGGTGTCGAGTACCCGCCGGCGCGGGTGGTCGCCCTGCTGGAGCAGGTGGGCTGCACCGTCGCGCAGGGCGCTGACCGGTTGTCCGAGGACCCGGGCACGGTCGGCGTGGCCAGCGGCGTCGGGACGGTGCTGAGCGTCACCCCGCCGACCTGGCGGCCCGACCTGACCGACCCGGCCGACCTGGTCGAGGAGGTGGTCCGCCTCGACGGGTACGACCGGGTGCCGTCGGTGCTGCCGACCGCGCCCCCGGGGAGCGGATTGACCCCGCGGCAGCGTCGCCGCCGGGCGGTCGCGGGGTCGCTGGCCGAGCGGGGGTACGTGGAGGTGCTCGCGCACCCGTTCGTGTCGCCGGAGCTGGCCGACCAGCTCGGCCTGCCGGCCGACGACAGTCGTCGGCCCGCGGTGCGGTTGGCCAACCCGCTGTCCGAGGAGGAGCCGCTGCTGCGTACCACGCTGCTCGGCCCACTGCTCGGCATCCTCAAGCGCAACCTCGGCCGGGGTCACCGCGACCTGGCCCTCTACGAGATCGGTGCGGTCTTCCACCCGCGCGTCGGCGCCGGCAGCCCGCCGGCTATGGGCGTGGACCGTCGCCCCACCGACGAGGAGTTCGCCGCCGCCGACGCGGTGGTGCCGGCGCAACCGGTGCACGTCGCGGTGGTGCTCTCCGGTGACCTGGACCCGGCCGGCTGGTGGGGTGCGGGTCGACCGGCCGGCTGGGCGGACGCGATCGAGGCGGCCCGGGACGTGCTGGCCGCCGCCGGGATCCCCGACGAGCGGGTCGAGGTGCGTGCCGCCGAGTACGCGCCGTGGCACCCGGGTCGCTGCGCCGAACTGCGGGTCGACGGCTCGGTGGTCGGACACGCCGGGGAGTTGCACCCGGTGGTGGTGGCGACGCTGGAGCTGCCCCGCCGCACCAGCGCGATGGAGCTGAACCTCGACACGCTGCCGCCGACGCCGGTGACGCCGGCGCCGACGGTTTCCGGGTTCCCGCCGGCGTTGATCGACGTGGCTCTGGTGGTGGACGAGTCGGTGCCGGCGGAGCAGGTGCGCCGGGCGCTGGAGGCGGGTGCCGGTGAGCTGTTGGAGGACGTGCGGCTGTTCGACGTGTACTCGGGCGCGCAGCTCGGCGAGGGTCGCCGGTCGCTGGCGTACAAGCTGACGTTCCGGGCACCGGACCGGACGCTCACCGTCGAGGAGGCGGTCGCGGCACGGGACGCGGCGGTCGCCGTCGCGGCGGAGCGGCTCGGCGCTACCCTGCGCGGCGCCTGACGCGGCCACGACGGCCCCGGTACCCCGCAGCGGGTACCGGGGCCGTCGTCGTGTCGCCGCCGGCTCCGGCGTGTCGGGCTTCCGACAGGCAACGCCGACCTTCGTCGCCCGCCGCGGCGTCCCCCGGCAGGTCGCGATGGCCGGGCACCAGGCATCCGTCCTCACTGGCATGCTTCGACGTCGATGCGAGGTGGCGTTCGGGTGGCCGGGCGAGGGCTCGGCGTCGACGTCGCCGACCGTCTCACGAGCCTTTCCGAGATCGACACGAATCGGTAGCCTTGGCTGGCGAAGGGGTGAGCGCCGACGCCTGTCGCAGGCCTTCAGGTCAAGGAGCAGCGCATGATCGAGGCAATCGTCGCCGGAGCGCTCGTCAAGATCGCCGAGGGGTCCGGGGCGGCTCTCGTCGACATGATCCGGCGGCGGTTCGTCGGCAGGGACGAGCCGGCCGGAATGCTCGAATCCCTGGACCGGGTCGCGCGGGGCGACGCCTCGGCGGACGACGTGGCTCAACTCCGTACGCTTCTGGCCCGAGTCGCGGCCGAGGATCCCGAGTTCCTGCGGGAGCTCCGGCATCCGGCGACGCCGGCTGGCAGCACGAACGTGGTTGCCTCCAGCAACGTGGGCAAGCTGGTGCAGGCCCAGCGCGTCGGCGACATCACGATGTAGCCGGAAGGTGACCGACATGGAGCCCGCCTCCGGAAGCTCGTCGCGCAACGTCGCCGAGGGCCTGGTGGCGCACCAGGTCGTCCAGGTGGGCACCTCCGGCGCGATCTACGTCGAACAGCCGCGCACGGCCCCGCGCGCGCCCGAGCCACCGCACATGCTCCCGGGCGGCATCGGGAGGATCGTCGGCAGGCACCACCTGCTGCACGAGATGGACGAGGCGATGACCGCGCCGGGCTCGCGCTGCTGCATGCTCTGGGGGTTGGCCGGCTCGGGGAAGACCACCCTCGCGGTGGCCTGGGCCAGCTCGCGCATCGCCGAGTATCCCGACGGGCAGTTCTTCGTCGACATGCGCGCGTACTCCGGCACACCGCGCATCGAGGCCCGGGACGCCCTGCGGAGCTTCCTGGCCACGCTGGGGATCAACCGGTCCGACCTGCCGGACGACGAGGCGGAGTGGGGCGGCGTCTTCCGGGCCGTCACCGCCGGCCGGCGGTGCCTCGTCATCGTGGACAACGTGGGTTCCTACGAGCAGGTTCGGGACCTGGTGCCGGGCTTCGGGTCGGTGTTGGTCGTAACCAGCCGCCGGGCGATCCCCGAGATGAGCGTTCGTCACGACGCCCGGGTCATCAAACTTCCGTTGCTGACCCTCGACGAGGGGGTGGAGCTCATCGCCGAACGTGTCGGGTTCGTCCGCGTCGAACGGGAGCAGGCCGCCGCCCGGCGCATCGTGCGGCTTCTGGAGGGGCATCCGTTGGCGCTGGCCATCGTCTCGGCGAAGCTCGCCATCCAGACCACCTGGACGATCGACGACGCCGCGAGGGGGATCGAGGAGGAGCAGAGCCCACTTCGGTTCCTCGATGACGCCGGTCTGGGCATCGAGGTCGGACGCGTCATCTCCTGGTCACTGGACGACCTCGACGCGGCGACGACGAAGGTTCTGTACGTCGCATCCATGCTGCCCAGCAACGAATGCTCGGTCGCGGTGCTGTGCCTCGTCCTCGACCAGTCTCGGCGGGTGTGCGACCGCAGTCTCCAAGCCCTGTGCCTGGCCTCCCTCATCGACGAGATCAGCCCTGGCCGATACCGCTTCCACGACCTGATGAAGGCCTATCTCGCGGAGACCCTCGGGCAGGCGCTGGACCCCGCCGAACAGGAGCTGACCGCGCGCCGCATCCGCACCGTGTACCTGGCGTTGAGCTACGTCGCCGATCGCGCCATCGACCCACACCGGGATTCCCTGCCGGTGGACCGCGAGCTGCTGGCGGTCGTCGGGTCGGTCAGCTTCACCGTGGCGCAGGCCCTCTCCTGGTTCGAGTCGATCACCGCGTCCATGTCCTACCTCATCAAGGCGGCGCGCGCCGATGAGGACTTCGCCTTCATCACCCGGTTCGCGCGGGCGGTCAACACGTTCCTCTACTGGCGACAGGACGTCACCAGAACGGTGTCCGTCCAGCGGGAGGCGGTCGACGCGGCGGCCGCCGGTGACCCGGCGATGGAGGCGTTGTCCCGACGCGCGCTGGGACGGGCCCTCGCGGACATCGGCGAGCTTGAGCCGGCGAAGGAGCAGTTGCGCGCCTCCATGGCGCTGGACGCGGCGTCCGGCGACGACTCGGGTCGGGCGTCGTCGTACCACGCCATGGCCGAGCTCTGCCTCCGGTCGGGTGACCACCGGGAGGCGCTGCGCTGGGGGTTGCGGGCGGCCCGGGAATCCAGGAGCGGCAACAACGTCGTCCGTGAGGCCCGGGGTCTGTACGACGCGGCCCGAGCCCTGAACGAGACGGGTCACCATTCGTGGGCCCGGGGGCTCGGCCTGCGCAGTCTCGCCATGTGCGAGGAGCGCGGCAACGACTACGGCCGGGCTCTGGCCCTGCGTCTGCTCGGCGCGACCGGCCTGCGCTCGGGCGAGGTCGAGGAGGGCTGCACCTGGTTGGAGCGGGCCTGGCGGGTGGAGGAGTCCCTCGGCAACTTCCGTTCCGTGCGGACGATCCTGGGCCAGCTCGAGCAGGCGTACGGTCAGTGCGGGAACGTGAGCGCCGTGGAAGAGGTCCGACGGGCACTGGCCCGCCTGGAGCACTACCCGGATCTCACCCAGTCGACGTTGGTGGTCGGGAGTCCGGCGACATGAGCCCTCGGTACGCGCCGCTCGTCCCGGCTGATGAGCTGGCCAGCCCTGCGTCCTATCGACAACTGCGGCGGGAGCGGGAGGCCGCGAGGTTCCGCCGCGAGATCGAAGCGGTGGTCGACGGTGCCTGCCGGGCGGAGGCGGACGGCCCGCTTCTGCGGAGCACCTTCACGTCGCTGAGCGGGAACCTCGCGGCCGAGGGTGCTCTCAGCTTCGCCGGGCTCGTTCCACCGGAGCGTTTCGGCAGCGCGCGGCGGGCGTACGACTCGGCGATCGACACCAGGGGCAGCCGAGGCTCGCTGCACAGCTACCTGAACGTCGCCGACGCGGGCTCCCTGGTCGCGCACCCCGACTTCCGGGAGGCGTTCTCTCATCCCCTGCTGGTCGCGCTCGTCGCGCACGCCCTCGGCGGGCCCGTCAAGATCATCGACTTGCGGGCCAAGGACACGCAGCCACTGGACGTCGTGGCGCGGGACAACACCCTGCACGTCGACAACAGTCCCTTCATGGACGAGTTCAAGGTGATCGTCACCTGGACGACGGGCACCGGTCGAGGGCCCTCGGGGCAGGGGCTCACCTACCTGCCCCGCACCAATCGGCTCCTGCGGCAGTGCTTCGTGGACGACGACGGCACCGTGTGGAGCGACGAGGACAGCTGCATCTTTCCCTCTCGGGCCCGGGTGGACGAGGCGCTCGCCGCCCAGGCCCGTTTCTTCGACGACGGCCTTCCGCGGGTCGTCCATCTTCAGGACATCGCGGCACCGTGTCACACGATCTTCGCCGCGAGTCGGCTGGTCCACCACCGGTACCGTACGTCCGCCGGCGGGCCGCGCAGCGCAATCATGGCAGCGTTCCACCGGACCGACGAGGGCACCGGCTTCCTCGGCGCCGATGACCTTGCGGGGTCGGCTCTCGACCGGTTCCTGTTGGCGACCGGGGACGGGCGCCCCTTTCTGGAGCTTCTCGCCGACGAGATGCCGCGGATCGTCGCGGCGCTCGCGGCCGCCGCGTCCCGGCCCGGTTTCGTCGTCGAACCGGACCGGCATCTCCTGCGCGACGAGGGCTTCCGCGCCTGGTACGAGCGGCAGAGCGCCGGTGTCTCCCTCGACCGGCTGCGCCGCGCCACGCTGGCCTCGGCCGCCGCCGCCGACACGCCCATCGTGCAGCGCCTCGTTCTGCGCATGCAGTACGACCTGCAGGGCGCCCTCAACATGCCGCTCTACACCGACCTGCGGGAGGAGGTGCGGAAGCGGGCGCGGATCGTGATCCGGGAGATGACGCCGGAGCACATCCGCGACATCGTCATGCGGCACGACCTCGGTGCGGTCCTGCGCACGGAGTCCGTGGCGCCGCCCCGGCCGGTCAGCGAACTCGCCGAGGAGCTGCGCGGCGCGCTGGTCGCTCTGCGTCGGCTCCTGTCGACGGACCTCGCGTCCCGGCCCGCCGGCCCGGTCTGGGGTTCGACCGACGGGAGCGCGGCCGCGCTGTCCCTGCGGCGCTTCATCGTCGACCTGTGCGTCGCGGCCGCCGACATCGCCGACGACGCGTCGCTGGCCACCGGGTGTGTGTTCGGCGCCCTCGGCTCCGTGCTGGCCGACGACCTCTTCGACCTGGGCGCTGCGGGCCGCGAGGTCACCGCCGAGTTGTTCGGGATCTACCTTCGGTTGGCGGCCCCCTCACTGGGCGAACGGTGCCCGGCGCACCCGGAGAAGGACAAGCTGGACACCTATCTCAAATCCGTGAACGAGGAGAGGCAGACCGCCAAGCTGGCGTCCGAGGTCTGGTTTCAGGCCGCCTCCGCCGAGGTGACCGCGCGCAACGACGACTTCGTTCGCACGCTGCTGCGGCGTGTGCTGCCGCCGGGGCGACCGTCGCCGGAGTCCGGCGATCTCGGCGCGCTGCTGGCGGATCCCGCCGCGCTGGGCGCGTACTACTGGGAGCGGGTCCTGGCCGGGAAGTCGGTGGCCGTGCGCTTCGGCGCTGCCGATCTCGACACCCTCGACGGCTACTTCGGGCCGACGGCCGGCCGGAGCCTGCCGGACACTGTCGCTCGGCTACGCGAGGAGACCACCCCGGGCTCGCCGGCCGCGCACCTGCTCCGCGGCATCGAGCGGCTCGCGTCACGACGGGGCCAGTCACACGCCGAGGCGTGCCGGGACGTCATGAGCCGATTGTCGGCGCACTGGCCGGACCTCGCCCGACGGTGTCGGGGCGGCCCGGATGCCGCACCGCTGCCGGCCGAGGGCATCCTCGCGGCGCTTGACGATGCGATCGGCGTCGCCGGCCAGGAGGGCCGGCGCCCGCGGCGGTCGTCGCCGGGCGTCGGCGGGCCCGGGGCGGGGTCGGCCGAGGTGTTGTTGACGACCGCCGAGGCGCGGGAGTTGGCCCGCGTCTACATGCTCGCCCGGCTCTGCTTCAGCGCTGAGGAGTTCCGGGTCGCACAGCTGTTGGCCGGTGATCCACGGGTCCGGTACGCCGTCCTCGCCACCCATCTGTACCTGGTCTCCGAGGTGTCGCGGTCGGCGGCGGCACTCGTCGACGGCTGGGGCACCGCGAAGATCCTGCTGCCCTTCACCGAGGCCTTCGTCAACGTCTCCGGCTACTCGTCGTCCGTCGTCGATCTCGCGCCGAACCCGAAACTGATCACCGTCATCAGCAACAACCTGTTACCGGCCGTGGCCGGTGAGTTGCTGCGGCGGGACGTCGCCGTCGACGAGGTGGATGCGGACATCCTGGCGGCGGGTGTCCAGGCAGCCGTACAACGAGGCGTCTTCGACGTCACCATCGGCCTGTTCCACCAGGCCGACCGGGGGGACATGGTGTCCCTGTCCGGCCTGAGTCGGCGGGTCTGTCCGGCGGTCCGGCCGTTCGGGGCGTTCTGTCGGCGTTGGTTGCCGTACTTCTTCGACCGTCATCCCAGCGCTTCGAAGCGAGCGGGTACGCCGGGGGCGACCTGCTGGGCCTGATGGCCGTGCACCCGGAGTGTGACTTGTCGCCGCGACCGGACAGCCAGGCCGGGCATCGGACCGGGCGCTCACCGCCGAGGAGACGGTCGCGGTACGGAAACGCGTCGTTCGCTGTCGCGGCTGAGCGCCTCGGCGTCACCGGGTGCGACGCCTGACGGATTTCGACCGGTCTCCTCGTACGGGACGCCGGAGGAGACCCTCAATCGTCGCTGGATTCCAGGTTGCCGAGCTTCCGTAGGCTCGACAGATCGCGGACGGTGATCCGTCGGTAGTCGGTGTCGACCAACCCGTCGTTTCGCAGCTCGCGAAGCGCCTTCTGGATCGCCGTCTCGGACGCGCCACAGATGGTGGCGAGGTCGGGCTGGGTGAGTCGTACGTCGATGACGATGCCGTCCAGCCCCTGCCGGCCGTGGGTGCGGCACAGCTCGGCGATCACCCGGGCGACACGCAGTTTCACCGGGTAGGAGGTGAAGTCGATCCGGCGTCGGTTGGACCAGCGCAGCCGGTCGGACACCATCGCGGCGAGTTCGAGAGCGGCGTCGGGATGGTCGGTGAGGAACCGCTTGAACCGGTCCGGCTGGATCACGCTGTAGCGTGCTGGCCCACATGTCGTGACGGTCGCGGAGCGCGGTGCGTCGTTGAGCGCGGACATCTCGCCAACGAGATCACCCCCAACCCGGAGCGACAGCAGGGCCGGCCGACCGTCCGGCAACGTCGCGGTGACCTTGGTAAGGCCCTCTTCGAGGAGCACCAGGTGTGATTCGTGGGTGCCCTCGTGGATCACGATCTGCCCGGCGGGCACCTGACGGCGGACGCCCAACCCCAGGAGCGCCGTCCGCACCTGCGGTGTGAGCCGTTGCAGAAACGTGCCGTAGGGCCACTCGCCGCCGGATATCGCGCGTGGTCGTCGCATCTGTGGCATCAACCTCCTCGTCCACCGACAGGTGCCGTAGCGTAGCCGTTCCTGCGCGCAGCGCGATGCCCCCGTTTCGGTGGCGATGTCGACCAGGAGGCGGACGGCAATCAGCGCAAGCACGGCCAGCGGTGACCATTCGAGGGTAAGCAGCAGCTCGAAAACATCTGTCCTCATGCGACAAGGACACCGCCGCGGTGCACAGCCGACACCCGCACAGGATGGGATGACCGTTTTTCGACAGTCCCAGGCGATGCCGTACTTCTACGGGATCCCGACCGGTCCCCGACGGTTCGATGGCTCCTGCGGTGCTCGCCGCTGGGCGAGCCGGGTGATGAAGGGCGGGACGTTCGATGCGACATCCTGAGCGACGACTGTTGATTTCCGTCGATATGGAGCGCTACAGCCGACGCAGCAACCTGCAGCAGTACGAGGCGCAGCTGCACTTTCGGGAACTGCTGCACGAGGCGGCTGACGCGGTCGGCCTGGACCGCGTGGCCTGGGTCACGCAGCAGGCGGGCGACGGCGAGTTGGCGGTCGTGCCACGCGAGGTGTCCGAGTCCCGGGTCATCGGCCGGTTCGTGCCGGAGCTGAACCGGCGGCTGCGTAACCACAACAGCAGCCGCGTCCCGGCCGCCCGCATCCGGTTGCGGGTGGCTGTGCACCAGGGGCTCGTGCACCTCGACGGCGCGAACGGCTTCCCCGGCAACGCCGTCGTCTTCGTGTGTCGGCTGTGCGAGGCCGACCCCGTCAAGAAGGCCCTGGCTGCCTTTCCCGGGGCCGGGGTGGCGCTTGTCGTCTCGACCGAGATCTTCCGGGACGTGGTCAGCGAGTATCCGGAGGAGATGCGACCCGAGCGTTTCGTGCGGATCGAGGTGGACCATCCGGACAAGGAGTTCCGTGAGTACGCCTGGCTCTGTGTGGTGGACGAGGATCTCACCGCGGCAGCGGTCCCCGGCGTTGCGGCCGCCGCGGGGGAGCGTGCCGACCCGGCCACGGAACGGCAGGTGGAGCCCGCCGAGGAGAAGACCGGCGACGGCGCGACGGAGCACGGGCCCCGGTCAGCCGGCCCGGCCGACGCATCTGGACAGAGCATTCGTACCGGGGACGTCCACGTGCGGGGGCAGAACGCGATAGGCCAGGGTGCGACGGCGATCGGCTCGGTTGGCCGCGACGTGAACTCCGCCCCGAGGCGGGGCGGGTCCCGATGATCGGGCGACACCCCTCCACGGCCCCCGGCACCGATCGGGACCTGGACGACCTCTGGCACGACGGGCCGGAGGAGCCGCCCGGCGGCGACCCGCTCGGTGACGCCGTGGCCGACGGGACGCCGAACGGATCGACAGTCCCGGCATCGTCTGATGGTGTGCAGGAGCCGGGCTCGGCCGAGACGCAGCCGGAGGAGCCACCAGAGGGGGAGGAGGCGGACGAGCCCGAGGACATTCCTGACCCCAGGGACGTGCTGCGTCGGCTCGCCGGTCTGCTGGGCGCACCAAGCATCGATGTCGGCCACGTCCGGGTCCAGGGGCAGAACGCCACAGGCCAGGGCGCGGTCGCCATCGGCACGGTGAACGTCACCACCGCGCGGTCCGACGGCGCCGGGCGCGTCTGGTTCGAACCGATCGCCGGCGACACCGTGCGCGAGATCGCCAACGGGTACGCCCACGCAGCGAGTGACCAGCGACTCGACCACCACCTCCAGCGCCACCACCTGGTCTGCCTGTCCGGCACGGTCGGGAGTGGACTGTCCACCTCGGCGACCCTGGCCGTTGCCCGCAAGCACGGATCCGGCCGGGTGTGCGCCCTCGGTGTCGAGCAGTTGTCCGACCTCCTCGGGGCGGGGGAGTCGTTGCCCGGCGGGCACGGCTACGTGCTCCGCCTGAGCGAGGTGGTTCTCCGCGAGGTCGACGGTTTCACACTCGTCGCACTCGCCGCCAAGGCCGCGACGGCGGGCATGACGGTGGTCCTGGTCGGGGACTTCTTCCAGCGGAGGCACGACTTCGTGGGTCACGTCGTGGAGCACCGGCCGGCCTCGTCCGTCGAGGTGTTCCGGGCGCAACTCCGCCACCAACTCCGCGGGCGGTGTGTCGGGTGGTGCGAGGCCGCCTGCGACGGGAGTTGTCTGGAGCGGTACGTGGATGTGGACTGCGTCGGACATCCACTGCTCTCGGCGTACCTGGCCGGTGAGCCTCGACCCGGCGAGGTCCTGAAGATCGTCGAGATGATCGCTCGCACCGTTCCCAGGGCTGTCACCCTGACCGAGCGGTTGGAGCAGTTGTTGCCACTCCAGCTTCGCGAGCGGGCCGTCGAGATCCTCGACGTGCAGTCCAACGGCGAGGAGGTCGACGGCTTCACGCACGAGGAGGTGCGCGCGTTCCGCCTCTCGTGTGCCGTACTCGCCGGACAGCCCGTGGCAGAGATGCACCAGGCTGCCCAACGTCTGGCCCGCCTGGGCTTCGACGACGTGACGTCCACTGATGCACCACTTCGTGGGTCGGCGATCGACGCCCTTCTGGGGTCGACACTGAGCCAGGCCGTCACCCGGCTGTACGAGGTACGCGTGCCGGGCGGGTGCCGGATCGAGTTCCCGGCGGGCACCGAGCCCCTCAGGTCCGCGTTGCTGGAGGTCGCCTGGACCGATTGGTGGGCTCCCGAACAACTCCTCCACTGGCTGGCGGATCTGATCCGCGGTGACGTTCCGGCGGTCCGACAGGCCGCCGCCGGGGCGATCGGGTGGTCGGCGACCCGCGACGTGCAGGCAGCCCTCGACACGGTGGGAGTGCTGGCCCGGGAACGGCGGGCCGGGGTCCGGCAGGCCGCCGCGATCGTGCTCGTGGCCATGGCGATGCAGCCGACGCTGCACCATCGGGTCCGCACCGAGGTCGACCGGTGGGCCGCCGGTCCGGCAGCTCACCTACGCGACACCGTGGCACGCGCTTACAGCCTCGGGCTGGCCCAGCTCTGGCCGGACGCGGCGCTGGTGCAGTTGCGCCAGGTGGCGCACGCGCGGATGCAGCGATGGAACAACTCGGTCGTCCGCGGGCTCGTCGAGGTGTACCGCAACGGGCACGCGGCGAGCGTCGTACCGGCGCTCGTGGACTGGACCGCGTCCGCCGACCCCGAGGTGCGGCTGCACGCCGCGCGGACCCTACGGGTGCTCGCGGACCGCTGGACGGAGCCGCCGAGAGAGCACTGGCCCGAACTGCTGCACCTGGTCGACCAGGGCACGATCCGGCTGGCCGACCTGGCCGTGCTCTGGGCGACCGCCCTGAGCCTGCCGTGGACCGCGTACCGCTCGTGGCGGACCCTCGGATTCTGGCTGGACCGGGCGGACCGGCAGCCGGCCGTCGCCGTCCACTGCCTCGAACTGGTGCGTCACGTGATCGCTGGGCAGCCGGCGTTGCGTCATCGCCTGGACCATCAGCTCCGCCACGTGTGGCGTCCCGTGCTGCCCCACAACGACCTGCTCGACGAGGTACGACGACTTATCGATGAGGAGATCCGATGACGATGAATCCGCCTGGCGGCCCGGGCACGAGGCCACCCATCCCGACGCAGGTGCAGGGTCGCCGGTGGTGGCACGCGTTCTTTCCGCCAGCCGAGCTTCCGGTGCCGCCGCCTCCGCTGCCGCCGGTCGTGCCCACCACCGCGACGTTTCGGCAGGACGTCCCGGGGCCGATCCTGGTACCGGCGAAGGGGGACGCGTTCGACTTCCGGCTGCACGTGGTCTACACCTGGACCGCGCAGAACATGGCGTCCGAGGAGCTTCGGCTCCGCGCCGAGCGTTACCTGGGTTGGGCCGCCGGGATCGTCCGGGAACAGGCGGTCGATCTGGCGCGTGCACACGAGCCGCACCGTTCGCATGATCTGGAACGCGTCCTGAACGGCCATTTCGCCGGTCAGCGCTGGCCGCGTGAGGGTGTGACGCCGCACTTCGGCGTGCTCGTCCGCGTCAGCCCGGACGAGCGGGTCCGGGAGAGGCTCCGGCCGTACTGGGAGGATCGGATCAGGCTCGAGTGTGATCATGAGTTGCAGAAGATCAGGGCGACCCAGGCGGACGAGCTGACTCGCCGCTGGTGTGCGGTGTTGCAGAATCTTGAGGACGATCCGGTGACCTCGCATGCGGCGCGGTTGACCGGGGAGCAGTTCGCCGAGGTGTTCCGCCGATATGTGGAGGAACGTCGAGAGACTGTTCCCGAGCTCGTCAAACTGCTCCGTGAGGCGGTGCGTGGACATGGTGATCTCGGCATGGGACCGAGCGAGTACACGGAAGCATGGGATGCGGCCCTGAGGACGTACGAGCGTCAGCACGGGCTGTCCGAGCGGGTGAACTGACACGCGGTGTCCTCTGCCAGGATCGTCTGGCAGAGGACGCCCAGGGCGTTGATCGGCGTGATTCATCTGTTCATTACCATGCACTGCACTGCATGAACTTGCACTCGTGAGTCGTCCTTGTTAATCTTCGCTGCATAGTCATGCGGAGGTGGGTATGGGGATTCGAGTCGCGGTTGCCGGAGCGAGCGGGTACGCCGGGGGCGAACTGCTGCGCCTGATCGCCGGGCACCCGGAGTTCGACCTGGTCGCCGCCACCGCGCACAGCCAGGCCGGGCACCGCGTCGACGTGGTGCACCCGCAGCTCACCGGGCTCGACCTGGTGCTCGGCGAGACCGAGCCGGCGGTCCTGGCCGATGCGGACCTGGTCTTCCTGGCCCTGCCGCACGGCCAGTCGGCGGCTCTCGCGGCCCAGCTCCCGGCCGAGGTACGCATCGTCGACCTGGGTGCCGACCACCGGCTGGCCGACCCGTACGCCTGGGCGCAGTACTACGGTGGCACGCACGCCGGGCAGTGGACCTACGGCCTGCCCGAGTTGCCCGGTCAGCGGGAGCTGATCGCCGGCTCCACCCGGGTGGCCAACACCGGCTGCTACGCCGCCGCGATCACCCTGGCGCTCGCGCCGCTGATCGCCGACGGCGCGGCCAATCCCGCCGACGTGGTGGTGGTCGCCGCCTCCGGCACCTCCGGCGCCGGCCGGGCGGCCAAGGCGCACCTGTTGGCCAGTGAGGTGATGGGCGACCTGTCGCCGTACCGGGTGGGCACCCACCAGCACGTCCCGGAGATCAAGCAGGCCACCGGCGCGACCGGGCTGTCGTTCACCCCGGTTCTGGCGCCGATGCCGCGCGGCATCCTGGCCACCGTCACCGCGGTGCCGGCGCGGGGCGTCGACCCGCAGGAGGTGCTGGCCCGGGCGTACGCGGACGCGTCGTTCGTGCACGTGCTGCCGGAGGGCCGCTGGCCGCACACGGCCGCGACCCTCGGCTCCAACTCGTGTCACCTGCAGGCCACCGTCGACGTCGACTCGGGTCGTCTGATCGTGCTCAGCGCGTTGGACAACCTGGGCAAGGGTGCGGCCGGTCAGGCCGTGCAGAACGCCAACCTGATGCTCGGCCTGCCGGAGACGACGGGCCTGTCGGTCTGGGGGGTCACCCCTTGAGCGTCACCGCCCCCCGGGGGTTCCGGGCGGCCGGTGTGGCCGCCGGGCTCAAGACCGGCGGCGGCGCGGACGTGGCCCTGGTGGTCAACGACGGCCCGGACGCCGGTGTCGCCGGTGTCTTCACCACCAACCGGGTCAGGGCCGCGCCGGTGCGCTGGACCCAGCAGGTCGTGCAGGGCGGTGTGGTCCGCGCCGTGGTGCTCAACTCCGGTGGCGCCAACGCCTGCACCGGTCCGGCCGGCTTCCAGGACACGCACGCCACCGCCGAGCACACCGCCGCCGCGCTGACCTCGGTCAGCCCCCGGTTGATTCTCGGCGCGGGTGATGTCGCGGTCTGCTCGACCGGCCTCATCGGTGAGCGGCTGCCGATGTCGAAGCTGCTGCCGGGTGTGCGCTCGGCGATCCGAGGGCTGTCCCGCGACGGTGGCCCGGCCGCCGCCGAGGCGATCATGACCACGGACACCCGGCCGAAGACCACTGTGGCGCGGGGGAGCGGCTGGACGGTCGGCGGCATGGCCAAGGGCGCTGGGATGCTCGCGCCCGGGATGGCCACCATGCTCTGCGTGTTGACCACCGACGCGGTGGCCGGACCGGCGACGCTGGACACCGCGTTGCGGGCGGCCACCCGGGTCAGCTTCGACCGGGTCGACTCCGACGGCTGCATGTCCACGAACGACACGGTGCTGTTGCTGGCCAGCGGCGCCAGCGGCATCGAGCCGACGCCGGCCGAGCTGGCCGCCGCCGTCACCGCGGCCTGTCACGACCTGGCCCAGCAGTTGGTGGCCGACGCCGAGGGCGCCACCAAGCAGGTCGCCATCGACGTGGTCGGCGCGGCGGACGAGGACGAGGCGGTCGAGGTGGGCCGTGCGGTGGCCCGCAACAACCTGGTCAAGACGGCGCTGTTCGGCAACGACCCGAACTGGGGCCGGATCCTCGCCGCCGTCGGCACCACCACTGCCGCGTTCGAGCCGGACGAGGTGGACGTGGCGGTGAACGGGGTGTGGGTGTGCCGGGGCGGCGCCGCCGCCGAGGGCCGCTCGAAGGTCGACCTGACCGGGCGGGACGTGACCATCCGGATCGACCTGCACGCGGGTACGTCGGCCGCCACGATCTGGACCAACGACCTGTCCCACGCGTACGTGCACGAGAACTCGGCGTACTCGACGTGAGCGCGAGGAACGCAGCGCAGCGGAGTCCCGCAGTCGCGAACGGAAGGCGGGCGCGGTGAGCGCGAGGAACGCAGCGCAGCGGAGTCCCGCAGTCGTGAACGGAGGGCCGGTGCGGTGAGTCTCAGCAGCGATTTGGCTCGTGCCCAGGTCAAGGCCGAGACGTTGATCGAGGCGTTGCCCTGGTTGGCGCGCTTCACCGGCTCGACTGTCGTGGTCAAGTACGGCGGCAACGCGATGACGGAGCCGGAGTTGCAGCGGGCGTTCGCGGCCGACATGGTCTTCCTGCGCTACGCCGGCCTGAAGCCCGTGGTGGTGCACGGCGGCGGTCCGCAGATCTCCGCCATGCTGGGTCGCCTCGGCATCGCCAGCGAGTTCCGGGGTGGTCTGCGGGTGACCACCGCCGAGGCGATGGACGTGGTCCGGATGGTGCTGGTCGGTCAGGTGGGCCGGGAGCTGGTAGGTCTGATCAACTCGCACGGCCCGTACGCCGTCGGACTCTCCGGCGAGGACGCCCGGCTGTTCACCGCGGTGCGGCGTCCGGCGTACGTGGACGGCGTGCCGGTCGACGTCGGTCAGGTCGGGGACGTCGAGTCGGTCGACGTGTCCGCGGTGACCGACCTGATCGAGGCGGGTCGGATTCCGGTGATCTCCACGGTGGCGCCGGACGTGGAGGGGGTGCTGCACAACCTCAACGCGGACACCGCGGCCGCCGCGCTGGCCATCGCGTTGCGGGCCCGCAAGCTGGTCGTGCTTACCGACGTGGCCGGTCTGTACGCGGACTGGCCGGACACCAGCAGCCTGGTCTCCGAGATCGCCGCGGACGATCTGGCGAAGCTGCTGCCCAGCCTGGAGTCGGGCATGGTGCCGAAGATGGAGGCGTGCCTGCGGGCGGTGCGTGGGGGAGTGCCCGCCGCGCACGTCGTCGACGGCCGGGTGGCGCACTCCACGTTGCTTGAGGTGTTCACCTCGGAAGGGTTCGGAACGATGGTGGTGCCGGGAGACGGGACGGACGCGACATGAGCACGTTGGCGCAGCGGTGGAAGCAGTCCATGATGGACAACTACGGCACACCGCCGATGGCGTTGGTCTCCGGTCACGGCGCGGTCGTGGTCGACGACGCCGGCCGGGAGTACCTGGACCTGGTGGGTGGCATAGCGGTCAACGCCCTCGGTCACGCCCACCCGGCGGTGGTGGCGGCGGTGTCGAAGCAGGTCGCGACCCTCGGGCATGTCTCCAACCTCTATGTGGCCGAGCCGCCGGTGGCCCTCGCCGAACTGCTGTTGGCGCTCGCCGGTCGACCGGGTCGGGTGTTCTTCGCCAACTCGGGCGCGGAGGCGAACGAGGCGGCGTTCAAGCTCTCCCGGCGCACCGGCCGCACCCAGGTGGTGGCCACCAGGGGCGGCTTCCACGGCCGCACGATGGGCGCCCTCGCGCTGACCGGTCAACCGGCCAAGGCCGACCCGTTCCGGCCGCTGCCGGGCGAGGTGACGCACGTCGACTACGGCGATGTCGCCGCTCTCGAAGCGGCCGTCTCCGAGGCGACCGCCATGGTGATCCTGGAGCCCGTCCAGGGGGAGAACGGCGTGCTGGTCCCGCCGGCCGGTTACCTCGTCGAGGCCCGGCGGATCACCGCCCGGCACGGCGCCCTGCTGGTCCTCGACGAGGTGCAGACGGGTGTCGGGCGTACCGGGCACTGGTTCGCGCACCAGGCCGAGGGTGTGGAGCCGGACGTGGTCACCCTGGCCAAGGGGCTGGGTGGCGGTCTGCCCATCGGTGCGACGCTGGCCTTCGGCCCCGCCGCGGACCTGCTCACGCCCGGCTCGCACGGCACCACGTTCGGCGGCAACCCGGTCAGTTGCGCGGCGGCGCTCGCCGTGGTGGCGACCATCGCCAACGAGGGCCTGCTCGACAACGTCAAGCGGGTCGGCGAGCGGTTGCGGCGCGGCATCGAGGCGCTGGGCCACCCGCTGATCGGCGAGGTACGCGGGTCGGGGCTGCTGCTCGGTGTGGCGCTCACCGCGCCGGTGTCGTCGGTGTTGGCCGAGGCGCTGCGGGAAGCCGGCTTCCTGGTCAACCCGGTGCAGCCGGGTGTGATCCGGCTGGCCCCACCGCTGATCCTCACCGCCGCCCAGGCGGACACCTTCCTCGCGGCGCTGCCCGCCGCACTGGACGCGACCGCCCCGGCCGCTGCCGGCGCGCAGACCGCACCAGCCACGCTGACCACCACGACGGGGACGACTCGATGACCCGGCACTTCCTGCGCGACGACGACCTCTCGCCGGCCGAACAGTCCGCTGTCCTCGACCTGGCGGCCGGCATGAAGACGGACCGGTTCGGCCACCGGCCGCTGGTCGGCCCCCGCTCGGTGGCTGTGCTCTTCGACAAGCAGAGCCTGCGGACCAGGATCTCGTTCGATGCCGGGATCGCCGAGCTGGGCGGGCACCCCCTGGTGGTGGACACCCAGGTCACCCACTTCGGTCGCGGTGAGTCGCTCGCCGACGCCGGGCGGGTGCTGTCCCGCTACGTCGCGGCGATCGTGCTGCGGACCCATGGTGACGAGCGGATCGCCGAGGTGGCGGCGGGCGCGACGGTGCCGGTGGTCAACGCGCTCACCGACGGTTTCCACCCGTGCCAGCTGCTGGCCGACCTGCTCACCATCCGGGAGCGGTGCGGTGGCACGGCCGGGCGAACCCTGGCGTACGTGGGGGACGGCGCGAACAACATGGCGCAGTCGTACCTGCTGGCCGGTGCGACGGCGGGGATGCACGTGCGGATCGCCGGCCCGGTCGGGTTCGCGCCGGACGAGGCGGTGGTGCGACGGGCCGCTGAGATCGCCGCGGAGACCGGCGGGTCGGTGCGGGTGCTGACCGACCCGGCCCAGGCGGTACGCGACGCCGACGTGCTGGCCACCGACACCTGGACGTCGATGGGGCAGGAGTCCGACGGGTTGGACCGGATCACCCCGTTCCTGCCGTACCAGGTGAACAAGGAGTTGCTCGGTCACGCCGCACCGGACGCGATCGTGCTGCACTGCCTGCCCGCGCACCGCGGTGAGGAGATCACCGACGAGGTGCTCGACGGCCCGCAGAGCGCGGTCTTCGACCAGGCGGAGAACCGGTTGCACGCCCAGAAGGCGCTGCTGACGTTCCTGCTGGAAGCCGCGACCGGCGATGCCGCCGCCGGAGGGCCGCGATGACCGCGCCGCTGACCCGCGCGGCCCGGCACGCCCGGATCGTGGAGCTGATCCGCGATCGGTCGATCCGGTCGCAGACCGAGCTGGCGGATCTGCTGGCCGCCGACGGCGTCGGCGTCACCCAGGCCACCCTCTCGCGGGACCTGGAGGAGTTGGGCGCGGTCAAGGTGCGCGGGGGCGACGGTCCGGCCGTCTACCTGATCCCGGAGGACGGGCAGCGGCCGCTGCGCGACGCCGAGGCCGCGCCGGCCCGGTTGGTACGGCTGCTGCGCGAACTGCTCAACGGGGTCGACTCCAGCGGCAACATCGCCGTGCTGCGGACACCGCCGGGCGCAGCCCAGTACCTGGCCAGCGCGTTGGACCGGGCGGGGTTGCCCGAGATCGTGGGCACCATCGCCGGGGACGACACCATCCTCGTCGTGGCCCGGGAGTCCGTCGGTGGGGCCGCGCTCGGCGACAAGCTCGCCGGTTGGGCCCGCCGGGATGACACCGTGGAAGGGACCACCACGTCATGACCGAGCGGGTCGTGCTCGCGTACTCCGGTGGGTTGGACACCTCCGTGGCCATTCCGTACCTGTCGGAGCAGACCGGCGCCGAGGTGATCGCGGTCGCGGTCGACGTCGGTCAGGGCGGTGAGGATCTCGACGCCATCCGGCAGCGTGCCCTGGACTGCGGCGCCGTCGAGTCCGAGGTGGTGGACGCGCGTGACGAGTTCGCCGCCGACTACTGTCTGCCGGCGATCCGGGCCAACGCGCTCTACATGGACCGTTATCCCCTGGTGTCGGCGCTGTCCCGGCCGCTGATCGTCCGGCACCTGGTGGCGGCGGCACGCGCGCACGGCGGCACGATCGTGTCGCACGGCTGCACCGGCAAGGGCAACGACCAGGTCCGGTTCGAGGTGGGCCTGAACGCGCTCGCCCCCGACCTGAAGATCATCGCGCCGGCCCGGGACTTCGCCTGGACCCGGGACAAGGCGATCGCCTTCGCCGAGGAGAAGGGGCTGCCGATCGACGTGTCGGCCAGGTCGCCGTACTCGATCGACCAGAACCTGTGGGGTCGCGCGGTGGAGACCGGCTTCCTGGAGGACATCTGGAACGCCCCCGTCGAGGACCTCTACTCGTACACCTCCGACCCGACGCAGGAGCGCGACCCCGACGAGGTCGTGATCACCTTCGACGGCGGCGTGCCGGTGGCGATCGACGGTGAGACGGTCACCCCGTACCAGGCGATCCTGGAGCTCAACCGGCGCGCCGGCGCTCAGGGCGTGGGCCGCCTCGACATGGTCGAGGATCGCCTGGTCGGCATCAAGAGCCGCGAGGTGTACGAGGCACCCGGCGCGATCGCCCTGATCACCGCCCATCAGGAGCTGGAGGCGGTGACCGTCGAGCGGGACCTGGCCCGGTTCAAGAAGGGCGTCGACCAGCGCTGGGGCGAACTCGTCTACGACGGGCTGTGGTTCTCGCCGCTGAAGGCGTCGCTGGACGCGTTCATCGACGACGCGCAGCGGTACGTGAGCGGCGAGGTGCGGATGGTCCTGCACGGCGGCCGGGCCACGGTGACCGGCCGGCGCTCCGAGGCGAGCCTCTACGACTTCCGGATGGCCACCTACGACACCGGCGACACCTTCGACCAGTCCCTGGCGAAGGGCTTCGTGCAGTTGTGGGGGCTGCCGAGCCGGATGGCCGCGGCGCGCGACGCGCGCTTGGGCGGTGGCGGACAGTGACACGTGTGAGCGCGAAGACTGATCAAGCGCGGCAAGCGGGCCCCGCGGTCGCGAGCGAAAGGCAACCAACGCGATGATGGGCGACGTGGACGACAAGAGCCTGACCGAGAACAGCGCCGCCACCAACCGGACGAGCCTCTGGGGTGGCCGGTTCGCGGGCGGCCCCGCCGAGGCGCTCGCCCGACTGTCGGTGAGCGTGCAGTTCGACTGGCGCCTGGCCCCGTACGACATCGCCGGTTCCCGGGCGCACGCCCGGGTCCTGGCCGGCGCCGGCCTGCTCGATCCGGAGGAGCTGGGCCGGATGCTGGCGGCGCTGGACGACCTGGAGGCCGCCTGCGCCTCCGGAACGTTCCGCCCCACCATCGACGACGAGGACGTGCACACCGCGCTCGAGCGCGGTCTGCTGGAGCGTCTCGGCAGCCTCGGTGGCAAGCTGCGCGCCGGCCGGTCCCGCAACGACCAGGTCGCCACCGACCTGCGGCTCTACCTGCGCGACCACGCCCGGGGCGTGGCCAGCCGCCTGGTCGAGTTGGCGGAGGCGCTGGTCGAGCAGGCCGAGCGGCACATCGACACCGCCGCGCCGGGCATGACTCACCTCCAGCACGCCCAGCCGGTCACCTTCGGGCACTGGCTGCTCGCCCACGTGCAGCCGCTGCTGCGCGACCTCGAACGGTTGCGCGACTGGGACCACCGCGCGGCGATCAGCCCGCTCGGCGCGGGCGCCCTGGCCGGTTCCGGGCTCCCGCTGGACCCGGTGGCGGTGGCCAAGGAGCTGGGTTTCCGGACCTCGTTCGCCAACTCGATGGACGCCGTCGCCGACCGGGACTTCGTGGCCGAGTTCCTCTTCACCACCGCCCTGATCGGGGTGCACCTGTCCCGGCTCGGCGAGGAGGTGGTGCTCTGGACCTCGCACGAGTTCGGCTGGGTGGAGCTGGACGACTCCTTCGCCACCGGCTCGTCGATCATGCCGCAGAAGAAGAACGCGGACATCGCCGAGCTGGCCCGGGGCAAGTCCGGGCGGCTGGTCGGCGGCCTGATGACAGTGCTCACCATGCTCAAGGGCCTGCCGATGACCTACGACCGGGACATGCAGGAGGACAAGGAGCCGGCCTTCGACGCGGTCGACACCCTGGAGCTGCTGCTGCCGGCCCTGGCGGGAATGATCTCCACGATGACGGTCCGGGTGGACCGACTCGTCGCCGCCGCCCCGGTCGGCTTCTCCCTCGCCACCGAGGTCGCCGACTGGCTGGTCCGACGCAATGTGCCGTTCCGCGACGCGCACGAGATCACCGGCCAGTTGGTGGCGCTGTGCGCTGCTCGGGAGTGCGAGCTCAACGACGTCTCCGACGAGGACCTGGCCGCGATCAGCGGGCACCTCGACCCGTCGGTGCGCGACGTGCTCTCGGTCCGGTCGGCGCTCGCGGCCCGGACCACCCCCGGGTCCACCGGCCCCGGCCCGGTCGCCGACCAGCTCGCCGCCGCGGCGGACCGGCTGGCCGGTTGGCGGGAGTGGGCCACCGAGCGGGTCGTCCCGCGCTGAGCCGTGCCGTGGCGTCGGCGCCTGCCGCCGGCGCCGCGGCGGTTCAGGCCGTCGGACGCTCCCGCTTGGGGAGCTTGGCCACCACCATGTCGTACGACGAGTCGACAGCCTCGGTCAGCTCGTCGTCGTCGATCCCGCCGTCCAGGCGCAGAGTGTTCCACCCGGACCGGCCGATGTAGGCCATCACGGCGGCGTCGTCGGGGTGCCGGTGCAGCCACTCGTCGGCCACCTCCCGGGTAGCTCCGCACTTGATGCCGATCGTCGGCTTGCCGCTGTCGCTGCCGAGGAACGCGAAGATCCGGCTGCCCACCTTCACCACCTCGTCGCCCTCCCACGGCTGGTCCAGCCACGCTCCCGGCTTGGCCAGGCAGTACGTGAGCATCTCCGCGCGCTCCATGGGTGCCTCCTCGTCGCGCACAGTCTGCCCGTCCGACTGCTGTCACACACGTGCCGTGCCGGTCCGATGCGACCGCGCCCGATCCGGGATCCAGTGGCCTGCGCCGAGGAGGGGTCCACTGTTTCCAGGTCGGCCCCCGGTCGTGCGCGTCCGGGCGCGCTCGTCAGGAGGTCTGCTCGGCCGAGCGGGCGGCGACCCGCTCGTAGCGCTGCCGGGCCGCCTGCGCGCTGCCCAGGCCCAGCCCGTACGCGATCGCCTGCCAGGTCAGCCCCCGGTCGCGGGCCAGCGTCAGCAGGCCGGCCTCCAGTGCGTCCAGTTCGGCGCGGACGTGGGGGAGCAGGGTCAGCGCGGCGGTCAGGTCGGCGGCGTCGATCGGCTCTTCGCTGGGTTCGCGCTCGGCCCCGCCGGCGGCCAGCGCGGTGACCAGGGCGACCGCCTCCCACGGGTCGAGCACGTACGGGTGCGCCCAGCGGCCGCGCCGCGTGTCGGTGCCGGCGTGCCGCTCGCTGATCCGCTGTAACGCCTCGTGGGTGCGGTGGGCGCGGGCCCGACCCGGGTGCGGCGCGGTGAAGATGTCCTCGGTCGTCATACCCCGAGCACACCGTATGAACGCATGATTGTCAACAGATTGTTGAAGCCGGGCGGCACGCCTGGCGTGCCCGTGCCGCCCGGCGACGCCTCAGCGCACCAGGTTGAACTGGCGCTCGCCGAAGATGGGTGTGCAGTACGGGTCACAGGGGCTCGCGGTCACCACACCGAACGCGACGCCCGCTGCGAACGGACGCTCGACCGGGATCACCGCGACCCGCACCTCCTGGGTGCCCTCCGCGCAGGTGACCCTGCGAACCGTCGTGCCCGCTCGCATCGTCTGGCCGACGGCCTGCGCGACCTTGACCGTGACGTCGAACTCGAAGGCCTTCGAGCAGGTCACGGTGACCGGCACGATCGCCGCCGCGCCGTTCGCCTCGATCGTGCCCGTTGCGCCGACCGCGATCGTGGGCAGCGCCGCGTTGTCGGCCTGCGCCGCGGCCCGCAGCGGGACGCTCGCGCTGGCCGACGGGGTGAAGGCCAGGGTCGCGGCTGCCGCGATCAGGCCGGTGGCGATCAGTGGTAGCCGGATGCTCCGTACGGTCATGGTGAATTCCTCCCGTGATGCCGTCGCTCCCTGCGACGACATCCGGAACACTCCCGAGCCGACGGTCCGGTTTCGCTGTTCGGCCGACTGTCTGGTTTGCGACCGGAGTCTTGCGCGGGCCGGCGCGCAGCGGCCCGCGTCCCCGGCCCGGTGCCGGGGAAACCGGGATGGGTACCGTCGGAGACATGGCCCTGTCGTCCGGTGACCGCAGCACCCACACCGACCTGGCGGCGCTGGCGGACCTGCTCGCCGGTCCGGTGCTGCCGGCGGCGCGTGGGCTGCTGGGCTGCCGCCTGTACGCCGGCGGGGTCACCGTCCGGATCACCGAGGTCGAGGCGTACGCGGGCAGTGGCGGCGATCCCGCCTCGCACGCCCATCGGGGCCGCACCCCGCGCAACGCCGTGATGTTCGGCCCCGCCGGACACGCCTACGTCTACTTCACCTACGGGATGCACTGGTGCGTGAACGTGGTCACCGGGGTCGAGGGGGAGGCCGCCGCCGTGCTGCTGCGCGCCGGCGAGGTGGTCGACGGGCTGGCCACGGCACGGGAGCGCCGACCGGCCGTCCGCCGGGACGTGGACCTCGCCCGCGGGCCCGCCCGGCTGTGCTCCGCGCTCGGCATCGACCGCGAGGCGTACGGGGCGGACCTGCTCGGCGACGGCCCGGTCCGGCTGCGTCCGCCGACCGAACCGGTGCCGCCGGAGACGGTCGTGGCGGGTCCCCGGGTCGGAGTGACCGGCGCGCACGACCTGCCCTGGCGGTTCTGGCTGGACGGCGACCCGACGGTCAGCGCGTACCGCCGGCACGTGCCGCGGGTCCGACGGTGAGTGACCTGCGGCGTGTGGTCGGCCGGGGTTGTCGGAGGGTGTGGCCATAATCACCGGACCTGCTCACCGACGGTTCGGAGGACGTCATGGCGACACTGCTCGCGATCGGCACAGCCAAGGGATTGTTTCTCGCCACCAGCACCGATGAGCGACGCCGGTGGGAGATCACCGGTCCGCACTTTCCGATGACGGGTGTCTACGCGGTCGCCGTGGACACCCGTCGGTCCACCCCGCGGCTGCTGGCCGGCATCACCAGCTCCCACTTCGGCCCCAGCGTCGCCACCAGCGACGACCTCGGCGCTTCCTGGGACGAGCCCGACCAGGCGCCGGTCGCCTTTCCGGCCGACACCGAGGTCTCCCTCGGGCGGGTCTGGCAGTTGATGCCGGCCGGCCCCGACGAGCCGGACGTGGTCTGGGCCGGCACCGAGCCCTCGGCGTTGTTCAGGTCCACCGACGGGGGCCGCAGCTTCGAGCTGGTCCGTTCCCTCTGGGACCACCCGCACCGTCCCCAGTGGGAGGCCGGCTTCGGTGGCCAGGCCGTGCACACCGTGCTGCCGCACCCACGTGACCCCGCTCGGCTGCTGGTCGCCATGTCCACCGGTGGGGTCTACCGCTCGGAGGACGCCGGCGCGAGCTGGGCGCCGGGCAACACCGGCATCCGCGCCTATTTCATGCCCGACGAGTGGCCGGAGTTCGGCCAGTGCGTGCACAAGGTCGCCCGGGACGCGGCCAACCCCGAGCGGCTGTACGCGCAGAACCACCACGGCGTCTACCGTTCCGACGACGACGGGCGCACCTGGTCCTCCATCGCCGACGGGCTGCCCAGCGACTTCGGCTTCCCGATGGTGGCCCACCCGGGGCGCGGCGACACGGTGTGGACCTTCCCCTTGGTGGCCGACGGCGAGCGGTTCCCGACCGACCACCGCTGTCGGGTGTTCCGTTCCGTCGACGCCGGCGGCAAGTGGGAGCCGCTGTCGGTGGGGCTGCCCGAGGGGCCGTTCTATCCGGCGGTGCTGCGCGACGCGATGTGCGCCGACGACGCCAGCCCCGGTGGGGTCTACTTCGGCACCCGCTCCGGCTCGGTCTTCGCCAGCCGCGACGAGGGCGACTCCTGGTCCCTGATCGCGGCGCACCTGCCCGACGTGCTCTGCGTCCGCGCCGCGGAGGTCTGAGCGTGGTCACCGTGTTGCTGCCCGGCCCGCTGCGCGGCGAGGCCGGGGGCGCGAGTCGGCTCACCGTCACCGCCGCCGGGACGTTGCGGGCGGTCCTGGACGAGATGGCCGTCGCGCACCCCCGGCTGGCCCGGCGCATCCGCGACGAGCGTGGCGAGCTGCGCCGCTACGTCAACGTCTTCGTCGACGGGGAGGACTGCCGGCACTCCGGTGGCCTGGCCGCCCCGGTCAGCGACGGCGCGGAGGTGCAGGTGCTGCCGTCGGTGGCGGGCGGCTGACCGGGCCGGCGCCGGGGGAGGGTCTTCGACCCGATGTCCGGTCACGGGCGTGACCGGCGCCACTGCGGGGTGCACCGCCGACGGAATAGTTGCGTCGTCAAATAAGTTGTGAGCTGCGTCCGGGTACCACGACGGCACCCGGTTGACACGCGAGGAGCTGGTCATGCAGTTCGGAATCTTCACCGTCGGTGACGTCACGGTCGATCCGACCACCGGTCGGGAGCCGACCGAGCGTGAGCGGATCAAGGCGATGGTCGCCATCGCGTTGAAGGCCGAGGAGGTCGGCCTGGACGTCTTCGCCACCGGCGAGCACCACAACCCGCCGTTCGTGCCGTCGTCGCCGACCACCATGCTCGGCTACATCGCGGCGCGTACCGAGCGGCTGCTGCTGTCCACCTCCACCACGCTGATCACCACCAACGACCCGGTGAAGATCGCCGAGGACTACGCGATGCTCCAGCACCTCGCCGACGGTCGGGTGGACCTCATGATGGGCCGCGGCAACACCGGCCCGGTCTATCCCTGGTTCGGCAAGGACATCCGCGCCGGCATCCCCCTGGCCATCGAGAACTACGACCTGCTGCACCGGCTCTGGCGCGAGGACGTGGTCGACTGGAAGGGCAAGTACCGCACCCCGCTGCAGTCGTTCACCTCGACGCCGCGCCCGCTCGACGGCGTGCCCCCGTTCGTCTGGCACGGCTCGATCCGCAGCCCGGAGATCGCCGAGCAGGCCGCCTACTACGGTGACGGCTTCTTCGCCAACCACATCTTCTGGCCCAAGGAGCACACCCAGCGGATGATCGGGCTCTACCGCCAGCGGTACGCGCACTACGGCCACGGCTCCGCCGACCAGGCCATCGTCGGCCTCGGTGGGCAGGTGTTCATGCGCCGCAACTCGCAGGACGCGGTGCGGGAGTTCCGGCCCTACTTCGACAACGCCCCGGTCTACGGGCACGGGCCGTCGTTGGAGGAGTTCACCCGGGAGACCCCGCTGACCGTCGGCAGCCCGCAGCAGGTCATCGACCGCACGCTCGGCTTCCGGGAGTACGTCGGTGACTACCAGCGGCAGCTGTTCCTGATGGACCACGCGGGGTTGCCGCTGAAGACCGTACTGGAGCAGCTCGACCTGCTCGGCGAGGAGGTCGTGCCGGTGCTGCGCAAGGAGTTCGACGCGCTGCGCCCCGCGCACCTCCCGGCGGCGCCGACGCACGCCTCGCTGGTCGCCGCGGCGGGCGGCGCCAAGGACAGCACCGTGCACGCCGTCGACGACGTGACGGGCAAGGCTCCGGAGGGGGCGACCCGATGACCCGCCGCACCCTGGCCGTGATCTCGGCGGGGCTGAGTCAGCCCTCGTCGACCCGGCTGCTCGCCGATCAGCTCGCCGCGGCCACCCGCGACGAGTTGGTCCGGCGCGGCCACGAGGTGGAGCTGCACGTCGTCGACCTGCGGGAGTACGCGCACGACGTGGTGAACAACATGCTCACCGGGTTCGCGCCGGCAGCACTGCGCGAGGTCGTCGACACGGTGACCGGAGCGGACGGGCTCATCGCCGTCACCCCGATCTTCAGCGCCTCGTACAACGGGCTGTTCAAGTCCTTCTTCGACGTGTTGGATTCCGAGTCGCTGGTCGATCGGCCGGTGCTGATCGGCGCGACCGGCGGCACCGCCCGGCACTCGCTGGCGTTGGAGCACGCCGTCCGCCCGATGTTCGCCTACCTTCGGTCGGTGGTCGTCCCGACGGCGGTCTTCGCGGCCCCGGAGGACTGGTCCGACGGCACCGCCGACGGCGCGTTGCGGGCCCGGATCCGCCGCGCCGCCGGGGAGTTGGCCGACCAGATCGAGCGGCGGCCGCCGGCCACCGGGCCGGCCGACCCGTTCGCCCTCACCACCGACTTCCTGCAGATGCTCGGCCGAGGCGACGGCGCGCCGGTCAGCTGACCGGGTGGGCGACCAGCACCGGGCAATGCGCGTGCTGGATCGCCGCCTGACTGACCGACCCGAGCAGCAGACCGGTGAAACCGGCCCGGCCCCGGGTGCCCACGACCAGTAGCGACGCCGTGCCGCTGGCCTCGATGAGCCCCTGGGCCGCGCCGGCCGCCCGGACCGGATGCTCGCGCACCACCAGGTCGGGGTGCTCGGCGCGCACCACGGCGGAGGCGTCGGCCAGGAGTCGCACCACGTCGGCCTGGTACGCGGCCTGCGACTCCTCGATCTCCTCCGGCACCGTCCGGTCCCCGTCCGGAGGGCCGACGTGCACCAGCACCAGCGGCACGTCCCGCAGCGCCGCCTCGTCGGCCCCCAGGCCGACCGCGAGCCGGGACGACTCGGACCCGTCCACGCCGACCAGCACCGGGCCGTCCACCGGGATCGGCTGCTCGTCCGGGCGGATCACCAGCACTGGGCAGTGGGCGTGCGCGGTCACCTGCGCGCCGACCGAGCCGAGCAGCAGCCCGGTGAACCCGCCCAGACCACGGCTGCCCACCACGACCAGGTCCGCCCGGCGGGACTCCTCGATCATGGTGGCCCCCGGGCCGCCGAGGACCTGACGCACCTCGGTGGCGAGGCCGGGCCACCGGTCGGTCAGCTCGGCCGCCGTGCGCTCCAGCATCCGCTGCGCCTGGGCGGAGGGCGCGGGCACCCCGATGTCGTACGGGTTGAGCGGCACGCCGTAGCCGGACGGGTGCAGGTATCCGTGCACCAGGAGCAGCGGTCGAGACCGGAGCACGGCGGCCCGCGCCGCGTGTTCGGCGGCGACGAGGCTGGACGGCGATCCGTCCACGCCCACCACGACAGGTCGGTTCATCGGCGCTCCCTGGGTCGGTCTGGTCATTGTCGACCGATCGGCCGCGCCGCACGGTACGGACGCGCCGGTTGCGGACTCGCGCCGATCCAAGCTTGCACGTAATTACGTATGTTCGTAGTATCGACGCATGGACTCCGTGGAAGATCGGCTCGCCGCGCTGGAGGCACAGGTTGCGGCGTTGAGCGAGCGACACACCGCCGCACCACCGCCCGCGCCGGAGGGCACCTTCTGGGCGCTCGACGGCCTCAAGCAGCGCCTGCCACCCGACGGGTCGGGCGCGGTGCTCTACACCGGCACCGTCCGCGTCGCCGGGCAGCACTACGACTGGCAGTACGGCCGCACCGTCGACGACCTGCTCGCGGCCGACTGGACGGAGCTGCCCAGCATCCTCTCCGCGTTGGCCCACCCGGTACGGCTGCGGCTGCTGCGGGAGATCCTCGGCGGCCGGCAGAGCACCAGCGAACTGGCCGAGATCGAGGAGTTGGGCACCACCGGACAACTGCACCACCACCTGCGCCAGATCACCGCCGCCGGTTGGCTGCGCAGCGCCGGTCGCGGCCGGTACACGGTCCCCGCCGAACGCATGGTGCCGCTGTTGGCCATCCTCACCGCCGCCGGCCGCTGACCAGACGCGGCTCGACCGCCCATCCGACGACCCCCACGGAGGAACCACCATGCGCCGTACGACCGTGACCGTCCTCGCCGTCGCGCTGATCGCCGGCCTGGTCGGGGTGGCGTTGATGCCCCGAGCGCCCCGACTCGGCGGGCAGAGCACCGGCGACCGCGACCTGGCCGCCGCCGTCCGTTCGGCCACGCCCGACCCGTCGGGGCTGCGCGGGCTCGCCGTCGCCCTGGTCGAGAACGGCCGGATCCGCACCGCCGGCCTCGGTGACCGGGACCGCACCGGTCGACCCGTGGAACCAGGCACCCCGTTCGAGATCGGCTCGGTCACCAAGGCGTTCACCGGCATGCTCCTCGCCGACCAGGTCGCCGCCGGTGTCGTCGGCCCGGACGACCAGCTCGGCGCCACCTGGCCCGAGATCACCGGCCCCGCCCGCGACGCCACGCTCGCCGAACTCGCCAGCCACCGCGCCGGCCTGCCCCGGCTCGCCCCCGGCTCCCCACTGGGCTGGGCCCGCATCCTCTGGTCCAACGTCTCCGGCGCCAACCCCTACGCCGGGCAGGGCGTCGACGCCGTCCGCGGCGCCACCGACCGGGTCGACCCCGACGACGACGAGCGCGGCGAGGTCCACTACTCCAACCTCGGGCCGTCCGTGCTCGGCCACGCGCTCGCCGCGAAGGCCGGCGTCACGTACCCGGAACTGCTGCACGACCGGCTGCTGCGGCCGCTCGACATGATGGCCACCACTGTCGCCACCCGCATCGACGATCTGCCCGCCGATCGCGCCCACGGCGGCCGGGCCGGCGGCCGGCCGCTCGACCCGTGGGCAGGAGCCGGCTACGCCCCGGCCGGCGCCGGCCCCTGGTCGACGGCCGAGGATCTGGGCAGGTTGCTCACCGCGATCCTCGCCGGCACCGCACCCGGTGCCGACGCCACCACCGCCCGTTTCCGCGAGGACGACGACACCCGCATCGGGTACGGCTGGTTCACCACCCGGCACGGCGACCGCGAGATCGTCTGGCACAACGGCGCCACCGGTGGGTTCCGGTCCTATGTCGGCCTCGAACGGGCGACCGGGAGGGCGGTGGTGGTCCTCGGCAACACCGACAAGGGCGTCGAGCCGATCGGGCTGCGACTGCTCGGGGTGCCACCGAAGCAGGCCGACTCGGCGACGTCGATGGTGCTGCCGTGGATCGGCGCCGGCCTCGCGGTCGCCTTCACCTTCCTCGGCGGCCTCTCCCTGCTCGGCACCGCCCGCCGTCGCCAACTGGACCAGGTGACGCTGCTGGCGGCGGCGGTCTGGGCGTTCGCCTATCTCGGCCTGGGGCACCGGATGGGGGACTGGTCGATGGTGCCGGCCTGGCTGTGGCCGCTCGGCGCGGGCCTGTCGGCAGGGGCGGTGGCCCTGGCGGCGACCCGGTGGCGCACACTGCCGGTGGTCGACGCGCGGGTGCCGTGGCGTCGACTGCTGTCGGTGGCGAGTTCCCTGGGCGCCGCCGTGCTGGCGGTCGTGGCCGTCGTCGGCTGACGCCGCGCCGCGGTGCGTCGTCACCGGCGGTGCGTACCCTCGGCCGATGACCTCCGATCTGCTGATCCGCCCGGTCCGTGAGGACGACCTCGTCGAGTTCTTCCTGCACCAGCAGGACCCGGAGGCCAACCGGATGGCCGCGTTCGGGCCGAAGGACCCGTCGGACCGTCGGGAGTTCGCCGCGCACTGGGCCCGGGTGCTCACCAACCCGCAGAACCTGGTCCGCACCGCCGAAGTCGACGGCGAGGTGGTCGGCTACGTCAGCGCCTTCCCGGTCGGCGACCAGACCGAGGTCAGCTACTGGATCGACCCGGCCCGTTGGGGTCGGGGCCACGCCACGTCCGCCCTGGCCGCCCTGCTGCGCGAGCTGCCCCGGCCGGTGCACGCACGCGCCGCCAAGGACAACGCCGCCTCCCTCGCGGTGCTGCGCAAGTGCGGGTTCGTGGTGGTCGGTGACGACTCGGGGTACGCCAACGGCCGCGG
The DNA here is from genome assembly GCF_055587245.1 of Micromonospora sp. NPDC047756. Taxonomy (NCBI): domain Bacteria; kingdom Bacillati; phylum Actinomycetota; class Actinomycetes; order Micromonosporales; family Micromonosporaceae; genus Micromonospora; species Micromonospora sp. NPDC047756. The sequence continues at coordinate 4,589 of NZ_JBVJGQ010000003.1, read as the reverse complement.
CGAAGACGTCGAGGAGTGGCTGTTGGAGCTGCCCGCCGACGCCTCTGACCTGGGCGGGCACTAGTCTCGCAGCGTGAACTGGTTGGATCTCGTCGGCTGGGCCGGCTCCGCGGTGCTGGTCTGGTCGCTGCTGCAGTCGCGCATCCTGCGGCTGCGGGCGCTCAACCTCGTCGGCTGCTTCGTGCTGATCGGCTACAACGCCGCGATCGAGGTCTGGCCCGGCGTCGGGCTCAACGTCGTACTCGCGGTGATCAACATCTGGTATCTGCGCGGGATGCTCGCCACCCGGCACGACGAGAAGACCTACCAGGTGGTGGAGGTCGGCGTCGGCGACCAGTTCCTCGCGCACACGCTGCGGGTGCACGCCGCCGACATCACCCGGTTCAACCCCGGCTTCCACTGGGACCCGGACGCGTCGGGGCGCTCGGCGTTCCTCGTGGTCACCGCCGACGAGGTGGTCGGCGTGGTGCTGTTGCACGCCGAGACGCCCGGTGTCGCCCAGATCGACCTGGACTACGTGACCCCGAAATTCCGGGACTTCACCCCGGGCGAGTTCGTCTACCGGCGCAGCCACCTCTTCACCGAACGGGGCTTCCACCGGGTGGTCAGCCCGCCCCGGATGGTCGCCCCCTACTACCACCGGCTCGGGTTCCGCCCCGAGGGCGACTCGTACGTCCTCGACCTGCCGACGTCGCCGACGCCCCAGTCGGCCTGACTCACCGATGCCCCAGTCGGCGTAGCGTCACCGCCGTCCGATTCGGCGTAGCCTCGCCGGAGCAGGATTCGGCCGGCGCGGGACGGGGCAAAGACACGCCTACGCCGGGCGGGCTCGCCGACCGGCGGGCACCGCCACCGGCCGGTGCCATCACCGTAGAGGGAGCGAACCGGGCGTGCAGAGCTACGGGAGCCAACTGGCCCTGGTCGGAGTCCTGATCGTGATCAACGCGCTCTTCGCCGGCAGCGAGATGGCGTTGGTGTCACTGCGGGACAGCCAGATCCAGCGGCTGGAGCGCACCAGCCGCGCAGGGCGGGTGCTGGCCCGGCTCGCCAAGGACCCGAACCGCTTCCTCGCCACCATCCAGATCGGCATCACCCTCGCCGGCTTCCTGGCCTCCGCCGCCGCGGCGGTCTCGCTGGCCAAGCCCCTGGTGCCGCTGCTCGGGGTGTTCGGCGGCGCCGCCGAGACGGTGGCGATCGTGGCGGTCACCCTCGTGCTGACCTTCGTCACCCTGGTCTTCGGCGAGCTGGCGCCCAAGCGGATCGCCATGCAGTCCGCCGAACGGTGGGCGCTGCTGGTGGCCCGCCCGCTCGACCTGCTTGCCTCCTTCACCCGCCCCGCCGTCTGGGCGCTCGGCGCCACCAGCGACGTGGTGGTCCGGCTCGTCGGGCTCAACCCCAAACACGAGCCGGAGGAGATCGGCCCGGACGAGCTGCGCGACATCGTCGCCGGCAACCACGGCTTCACCAAGGAGCAGCGCACCATCATCGCCGGTGCCGTGGAGATCGCCGACCGGCGGTTGCGGGCTGTCCTCGTACCCCGGTTGCAGGTCTTCACGCTCGACAGCGGGACCACGGCGGAGGCCGCGCGGCTCGTGCTGGCCGCCACCGGGCACTCCCGGGCTCCGGTCGTGCGCCACGGTGGCCTGGACGACACGGCCGGAGTGATCCACCTGCGTGACCTGGTGGGGGTGCCCGACGACCGCCCGGTCGACGAGATCGCCCGACCGCCGATGCTGCTGCCCGACTCGCTGCCGGTGGTGGACGCCCTTCGCCAGTTCAAGGCCGAGCGTCAGCACATCGCGCTCGTCGTGGACGAGCGCGGCGCGGTCGACGGCATCGTGACGCTGGAGGACATCCTGGAGGAGATCGTCGGCGAGATCTACGACGAGACCGACCGGGACGTGCGCTCGGTGCGGCGTGACCCCGACGGTGCGCTGCTGCTGCCCGGCACCTTCCCGGTGCACGACCTGCCGGACATCGGCGTGGAGCTGCCGTCGCGCCCGGCCGGTGACTACACGACAGTCGCCGGGCTGGTGCTGGCCCGGCTCGGGCACATCCCCACCGTCGCCGGGGAGGACGTCACGCTGGACGGTTGGGTGCTGGTGGTGGCCGGCATCGACCACCGGGCGATCACCGAGGTACGGCTCAGCCGCGTACCCGATGACGCCGACGGCGACGCCGACACCGACCAGCCCGCGGAGCCGGTGCTGGACGAGGCCCGTAGTTGACCCGTGCGGTGAAGGCCCTCGCTCAGGCGGGCGAGAGGTTCTGCAGCCGGACCTGACCGCGGGCGACCAGCTGCTCGTCGGCGTCGGTGATCTCCACCTGCCAGAGCTGCTGGCTGCGGCCCCGGTGCACCGGGGTGCCGATCGCCCTCAGCTCGCCGTCCCGGACGGCCCGCAGGAAGTCGGTCTGGTTCGACACCCCGACCACGGTGCCGCGGCCGGCCAGCCAGAGGGCGCCACCCACGCTGGCCGCGGTCTCCACGACCGAGCAGTACACCCCGCCATGCTGGATGCCGAACGGCTGGTGCAGCTGCGGGCCGACCTGCCAGCTGATGACCACCCGGTCGGCGCTGGCCTCCTCGAACTTGAGGCCGAGCAGGGCGACGAAACCGCCCGTCAGGTCCGGAATCTCCATGTCAAGGCCCTCCTCGATCAACGGGCGCAAGCCTAGCCGGGGCGGGTCGCGCCAAACCCGGTACGGGTTGGTGCCGGCGATGGGGGAGAATCGGTGACCGTGACCGACAGCAGCCCTCCGCCGCCCGGGCGGGACTCCCTGACCGACGACCTGCTCTGGCGTGGCCTGATACAGGACTCGACCGGCCTCGACGAGCTGCGCGAGCTGCTCGACGGTGGGAGCGCCGCCACGTACTACGTGGGCTTCGACCCCACCGCGCCGAGCCTGCACGTCGGCAACCTCATGCAGGTCCTCATGGCCCGCCGGCTGCAACTCGCCGGCCATCGCCCGTTGCTGCTGGTCGGCGGCGCTACCGGGCAGATCGGTGACCCGAAGGAAAGCGCCGAGCGGGCGCTCAACCCGACCGAGGTGATCGCCGGCTGGGTCGAGCGGATCCGCGACCAGCTCGCGCCGTTCGTGTCGTACTCCGGCGAGAACGCGGCACAGCTGGTCAACAACCTGGACTGGACCGGCGAGATGTCGATCGTCGAGTTCCTGCGCGACGTGGGCAAGCACTTCCCGGTGAACAAGATGCTGGCGCGGGAGGTGGTGCGGGCCCGGCTGGAGACCGGCATCAGCTACACCGAGTTCAGCTATCAACTGCTCCAGGCCAACGACTTCTTCGAGCTGCACCGCCGGCACGGCTGTCAGCTCCAGTTCGGTGGCTCCGACCAGTGGGGCAACATCACCGCTGGCGTCGACTACGTACGCCGGCGGGGGGCGGGGCCGGTGCAGGCCTTCACCACACCGTTGGTCACCAAGTCCGACGGCACGAAGTTCGGTAAGAGCGAGGGCGGTGCCGTCTGGCTCGACCCGACGATGACCAGCCCGTACTCCTTCTACCAGTTCTGGCTCAACGTGGAGGACCAGGAGGTCGACCGCTACCTGCGGTACTTCAGCTTCCGTAACCGCGACGAGCTGGAGGAGCTGGCCAAGGCGACCGCCGAGCGGCCGGCGGCCCGCCTGGCGCAGCGGGCGCTCGCCGAGGAGCTGACCACCCTGGTGCACGGTGCCGACGAGACCCGACAGGCGATCGCCGCCAGTCAGGCGCTCTTCGGCCGCGGCTCGTTGGACGAGCTGTCGCCGGAGACCCTGCGCGCGGCCCTGACCGAGGCGGGCCTCGTACGCCTCAGCGGCGAATTGCCGGATGTGGCGGGTCTGCTGCGGGACTCCGGTCTGGTCAGTGGCCTCAAGGAGGCTCGACGGGTGATCGCCGAGGGCGGCGCCTACGTCAACAACAACCGGGTGACCGCTGTGGACGCCGGGGTGTCGCCGGGCGACCTGCTGCATGGGCGATACCTGGTGCTGCGCCGGGGAAAGCGTTCGTTCGCGGGCGTTGAGCTGGGTGAATAGCCACCTGTCGACGGTGTGACGGGGGACGCGTCCGGCGGATTTGACGATCATCCCGCCGGACGCGTAACTTTCTCTCTGTCAGCGCGGAACGGACGAAACAGGCGAAAGCCTGAAGCGGCCGGAGCGCAGGCCAACGGCCTGGGGGTCGGGTGGGCACGCCCACCGGAGTCCCAACCGGGAGGTGCCGCCAGAAACGCCGCGAGGTGGATTTGGCGCTGCGAAACCGACCGGGTATGGTTACCAACCGGCAGGGCACCGGGCGGGTCGCGAGAGATCGCGACGGCCGGCCTGCCGAACCCATGACAAGAGCGGCGCAAGCCGGTCGCGACATGGTGCCCGCGTTATCGGATGAAGCATGACGAACCGCGAAATATCGGTTTGACAGGGTGGAAACGAGCGGGTAACGTAGTAAAAGTGCCTGGCGCTGAAAGCGCGGGGTGCGGAACGGTAAGGAAGCCCCGTGATGGGTGCCATTGAGTGTGGTGCTTTGATCGGTGTGTGGTTGTTCTTTGAGAACTCAACAGGGTGCTTGTAAAGCCAGTGCCAATTATGATTTA